>CAVXGN010000019.1:0-265959 GCA_963761245.1 uncultured Alphaproteobacteria bacterium
TGAACCTGCCGTTCGTCTGACGGTAAGGCCGCCCGATAGATTGTTCCGCCTCGTCCTCGGATCCCATAATGGAAGGGCCTTGGTGCCAATTCCGAAGAGAAGCACGAGCCCGTGAGCGACATCGACACTGCAGTGGTGGATAGTCTGAAAGTGCTTGACCCCGAACGGCCGATTAGAGAAGCGACCAAATATGGTGCACCGCGGCGAGCGCAACGGTGTGCCTTCGACGCTCGGATTACACTGGCTGTGATTTAACGTCCCAGCGCCTTGGCGCGATCCGCCGGAGATCTCCTGCTCCCGCGGTAACACCAATAAAAGTGAGCACCGATAGAAGGGCAGCGCCTACAGCCTTTCGACGGTATAAAAGCAGCGCGCCTGCGAAAGCGCGTGGCGCCGCACCCGCACCCTGTAGCCCTGGGCGCGCAGCAGGCGGGCAAGTTTGCAGGCGGCGCGCCGGGTCATGGGGCAAGGTTGGCCGCTTGCAGATTTCCTTACAAGGATCTCATTCCTATTGGCCGACGCGGTGGGGTTCAGCCACCGACCCGGCGGCCTTGGTGAGCTGTTTGCCCGCCGGGCGCGGACAAGCAGCCGGCCAGTGTCCGCGAACTCCGAAACAACCCCGGCAGCCGACGATCGCACGTCTGACCGCGAGGCGTCGGCGCACCAGGCGCGGCGCGCGCGTTTCTCCGGCCGGCCGAGCCGGGGGTGGCTCGGGCGCGCAATTGTTGATGCAACGCTCTTTACGTCAGATAAGGGAATGCCGTGTTCACGACGCTTGGCCGAAAATATTTACGCGGGATCCATTCAGCAGCTGTTGAAGGATCAAATGAAGAAAATATCGCAGGACACTGTACGGTGTAACAAGGATTCTGAGATCTTCTAGTTGCCAGAAGCGTGCGGCTTTCCAGTCTATACCGTCTGCCAGGTAAGCAATGTAGTTCTTCTTGGGCCGGCTGGTGATATTGAACCCCGGCGCGGCCCCATTCGTCGGCCAACCTTGCGCGTTCCAATAGTCGAGAGCGGAGAGGTCGTCGTACCGCCAATGGAAGTGCAGGAAATCCATTGCGTAATGTCCGTAATAGTTGTTCGAGGTGCACTGATACAGCATCTTCGGTGGACACCCTCCCAGTTCCTCTCGGACTGAAGATCCAGAACGAGCCATCACCGTGTCCGTCGACGATCTGCCGGAAATCTTCCCGGAGGCTAGCTTCACCAGCCAGCGCCGCTGCGAACTCCGATAGTGTGGGGCGGCTGCTACAGGCCTGATAGGTCTCGCCGAATAGCGCGGCGAGCACTGTCAGATCAGACATGACAGAGTCGTTAGGGTAGATAAAATAAGATTGGGAGCCGTGGGGAACGGATCTGCATAGAGATTGTGTGAACCCGAAATACGCGTTGAACTTCGGTCGCACCGAATTCTCAAGGACTTCGAGGCTCTCGGGCGGCAGGCCAGACAGTGCGTGGTGCATCACATAGGCCTTGTTCATCTGAACGTTCTGGCATCAGCACGTTGGCATCGATCGTCGCCCCGGCGCGCGTCGTAGTGGGCCACGTCCAGTGGTAGCGCGCCTCGGCTTTTGTCCCCAGGTGAGGTGGGGGGTGTTGCTTCTTGGGCGGTCGAGACCCGCGTCCAAACTGCGCCACCTTGGGGGTGGACGTCGGCAGCTTTCGGCGCTGTCCTGGACTGCAAGTCAAAGCTAAACTTTGAGCGTTGGCTGGGAGGAGGAGGAGAGGTGACACTGACGCAGATTATCGTGGCGGTTTTTGCTCCGATTGCGGCGGTAATAATCGGACTAGTGGTGAAATATCGGTACTTCGACACGCAACGCCGCTTACGTGTCGAAGTGCGGCCGTTCAGCAGCAAGACGAGCGGCGCTTTAAAGAAAATTGCGAAGGCGGCGTTGGAGGACCAGAATATTTTTTATGGCCCGATCAATAAGCAAATCGATGCCGGCGGTTATATGACCGTCACTATAACAAACATTAGCAAGAAAAAAATTTCTAGGGTGAGCATTATTGCGCACGGATTTAAGTTCGACGCGGTATGGCAACTTGATGAGGGCGAGGAGATTGACCTGACGGCTTTTTTGTACCATCGGGAGAGAGATTACTGCATCGGCATGATCTCATCTAGGTGGTTAGCCAAGGGCGCGAATGTCTGCGGCGCCGGCGGCCTGTAGTTGAGCGCGGAGTGTGGTCTGATCGTGTTGTAGTGCCTTCGCCAGTGTTCGATGACGATCTTCGCTTCCTTCAGGCTGTAGAAGATTTCTCCGTTCAGCAGCTCATCGCGGAGTTTTCCATTGAACGATTCGCAGTAGCCGTTCTCCCAGGGGCTGCCTGGTTCGATGAACAGGGTCTTGGCTCCAACCTGGGTCAGCCAGTTGCGCACGACCTTCGCCGTCATCTCAGCGCCATTGTCGGATCGGATGTGCTCGGGCACGCCGCGCATGAGCATGACGTCGGCCATGGTCTCCAGTACGCCGAAGCTGTTGATCCGGCGCGCCACCCTGATAGCCAGGCATTCACGGGTGAACTCATCAATCAGCGTCATCAGTCGTAGCTTGCGGCCATCGTGGGTCTGGGATTCCACGAAGTCGTAGGACCAGACATGATTGCGCCGTTCCGGCCTCAGCCGGATGCAGGACCCGTCATTGCGCCAGAGCCTGCCTCGCGGCCTTTGTTTCTTGGGTACTTTGAGCCCCTCTCGGCGCCAGATCCGCTGCACCCGATCGCAGCCTACATTCCACCCGGCCTCGTCCAGCAATGACTTGATCCGACGATAGCCGTATCGGCCGTACTGCGATGCCAACGCAATAATGGCCTGCGTCAGCGCATCTTCATCAGCACGAACAATGGTGGTGTAACGCTGCGTTCCGCGTGGCTGATCGACAATCCGGCAGGCGTGACGCTCCGAGAGACCGTATTTCCCCCGAATGCCTTCAACGGCCTGCCGGCGCCGTTCGGGGCTTACAAGTTTCCCGAGGCAACGTCCTTGAGCACCTGCTTCTCAAGCGACAGATCGGCAACAAGGCGCTTCAGGCGGACATTCTCGCGTTCAAGATCCTTCATCCGCTTCGCCTGATCGATCTCAAGCCCGCCATATTCCTTGCGCCAGCGATAATAACTCTGCTGCGATATCCCGGCCTCCCGACAGGCCTCAGGGGCAGATTTACCCTGCGCCATCAAAACCTCAATCTGACGAAGCAGCGTCACGATCTGCTCCGCGCTGAACCTCTTCTTCGGCATGACCCAAGCTCCTTTCCAAGCTCATTTTCTCACATCGCTTGGTCTAAAAAAGCCAGGTCAGGTCAGACGCCTGTCCCTGTCGTAAATTAAATCCGGACATATTGATGATGCAGCCCGCCCAGAATCGGACGGCAAAGAATGTGACCGACGGTCCCTATGGCGCGCGGTACGGGCGCATCCTTCTTTAGGGACAAGTGCGTGCGTACCTCATTGTAGTATTTCATGTACGATAGCAGCTCGTGACGAAGATGCTGTTCGCCCATGACGATGATATGATCGACGAATTCTCTGCGGATTGAACCGATCAGCCGTTCAGCATATCCGTTTTGCCACGGGGAGCGCGGCGACGTTGGTCGATCTCGAATGCCCATTGATCGAAGTCTTCGGATGAAGATCTCACCATAGGCCCGGTCCCGATCCCGGATCAGATAGCAGGGAGCTTGTTCCCATCCGCAAGCTTCAGTGATTTGATTTGCGATCCATTCCGCGGTCGGATGCGCTGTGACACCAAGCCATAAAATCCGTCTTCGGCCATGCCCTAGGATCAACAAGCCATAGAGCAGACGAAATGAGATTGTCGGCACGACGAACAGATCCATCGCTGCGATGCCGTCGGCATGGTTATGAAGGAACGTCTTCCAGCCTTGAGATGGCGGACTTCTCCGCCTGGCCATATACTTGGCCACGCTCGTCTGTCCGATATCGATACCGAGCTTGAGCAGTTCTCCGTGTATCCGCGGCGCGCCCCACAATGGGTTGGCAATGCTCATCTCGCGGATCAACCGCCGGACCTCAGCCGGCACCCCAGGGCGACCCCGGCGAGACCTCGACTTCCAGCGTCAGTAACACCGGAAACTTGCGCGATGCCACCGGATCACGGTCTCAGGCCGAACGATGGCGAGCGCTTCGCGGGTTTTCGGAAACAGCTGGCAGACCCAACCTAGAACCATCTTGTCGACGGCTAAAAATGGCACCCGACTGGGCCGGCCCCTTCGCAGCACGATGATCTGCTGCCGCAACACGAAAATCTCGGCTTCCATAGCCGCCCGCGGTCGGAACAGATCGACCATAATCCCAAAAATTATTCTGCAGAGATCCCGCATCCCGCAGAGCATCATCCGATTTTGCGTCTCACGCCAACCGGACGGAATTTACGGCAGGGACAAGGGGCCAAAACAGGCCAGTACCTCCGCGATCTATAGGAACAGACCTCGAACTCAGAACAATTCCTGAATGTGGCGGGCGGCGCAGACCAGCCGTTGGGTTTTACGCGCTCTGCATGGCAGTCGTGCCGTTCAAGCGCACCAACACGCTGGTGTCGTCGCTGCCTGCATGTTCGACGACAGCGCCGATCAAGGTAGTACCGCTACCGGCAACCTCGCCGGGGCTTTCCGTCCAATAGGCGGGCGTGCCCGGCTCGAGCGGGGCGCCCGTTGTCTTGGGCAGACGATGCACGCCCACCAGGTTAAGCGCATATGTTTCGCCCTCGAGCGCGTCCACTTCGGGAACGCCAAAGAAGCTGCCCAGCATTTCAGGAACGCCGCTCTTGACGCCGCCCACCGGGGCGATGGCGTCAATGGTGTTGCCGGGTTGTACGAACGTCCTAGACATGGCTTACCAACCTTTCGTTGCTCTCACGATGATGTTGCGGGGCTTGGTGGTGCCGGCGATCTCGCGCTCGGTGTCGGCGATGGCGGCAGCCATTTCGGCGTCGGAAGCGTACTGCGTCGAAAAGCCCTCGATGGTGATGCTGCGCACACCGCTGCGCCGCGCCTTCTTGAGCGCCGCCAATTCGGCGGCGAGATCGGGTGCGGCAGCCGGTGCACCCGCCTTCATGACGGCAATGGTGCCGACAGCTTGCGTCCGAGCGAGATCGCAAAGCGCATCCTTGAGTTTGAGAAGCGCACATTCATCGGTCTAAAAATCCGCAGAGGTCCGGCCATGTCACCATCCCCACAAGCACCCTTAAGTTGAGAAGCCGTCAGTATCGGTGCTGTTGCAATCGGGCGGTTTTGGAGTCGGCCCCGTAGCTCGCTCGACCGCCGCACCACGGCCTGAACCGGATTTAGCAAAAAGGAATCGGCGCCGGCGGCCAGCACGGCTCGACCTGCCGGCGGCTCGCGCGCGCGTAGAGGTGACAAAAGTGATCAACGCGGGCATTGTCTCTCGAAAGGCAAGCGCGGTTTGCGGCATCACCCCTTAACGGCGCCGCCCGTCAGTCCGGAGATCAGATACCGCTGAAGTAATGAAAAGAACACGATAACCGGCCCTATCGTAATGATGGCGGCGGCCGTTAAGGCTCCCCATTGAATTCCATATTCGCCAACGTAGTAGTAAAGCCCAACGGGCGCGAGCCGCATCGAGTCGGAGGTCGTAAGAGTCAGCGCGATGATGAACTCGTTCCACACCCAGATGAACACGATGATCATCGACGCGGCGATGCCGGGCAGACATGTTGGCAGAATGACCCGGTAGAACGCGCTCAAATGCCCGCAGCCGTCCACCAATGCGGCCTCTCCTAACTCCTTTGGAATTTTCTCGAAAAAACCTCTCATGAACCAGACAACCGGAGGGAGCTGCCATCCGGTATAGACGATGATCAAAGCGGCATAGGTGTCGACCAGCCCGAGCTCGCTCGCCAAGATGTAAAGCGGGACCATGACAACGACCAGTGGGATCATGATCGTGCTGAGAATGACGAACAACAGCAGGCGTTTTGCCGGAAATGGGTAACGTGCCGCGGCATATCCAGCGTGGACACCGATGGCAACCGCGCAGACGGCGGCCGAAAGGGCAACGATCGCGCTATTCAGCAGGTAGCGTGCAAAGTCCGACTCCACGAAAACCTTGATATAGTGAGCGAACGTCACGTGGTGCGGTATGATGGTCGGCGGAAATGCCACTGCCTCGGACGACGGTTTCAGCGACGTGCTCAGCGCCCAAATAATCGGAAACAGCGAAAAGACCACCCCGAACAGGATCATCAACGCCTGCAAGGCATATTGCGTGCGACTTGTCTTCATCGGTTATGCCTCCGCGTAGCCTTTCCTCAGCGAGAGGAAATAGATCACGGAGAAGATCGCATTGAACACGAACATGTAGACCGCGATCGCCGACGCATAACCCGTTCGATACGACGTGAAGGCCTGATGAAACACCTCCAGGCTGATCATGTCGGTCGAACCGAATGGTCCGCCATCGGTCATGATAAGAGGAAGGGTCACGACGTTGAAATAGTGCATCCCCAACACGATCATGACGACCAGAAGCGTGCTGCGCAGCTCGGGAAGCGTTATGTAAAAGAATGCGTGCCACGCCCGCGCGCCGTCGACGGCTGCGGCCTCGTAGAGTTCGTTGGGAATCGATTGCAAGGCGGCCAGGACCAGCAGGAAGGCATACGGATAGGACTGCCAGATGCTGGCCGTTATCAGCGACATCATTGCGCCGACCGGGTTGGACAGCGGACTCAACTGAAGCCCGGCGAGCGACCCGATATACGCGATAAGCCCATACTGCGGATTGAGGAGCCAGCCCCACAGCAGGCCGACGACGACAAGCGTAATCACCCAGGGAAGAATGATGAGCGCCTGAAGCAGGGACTTGCCCATGAAGGGCTTATTCAGCGCCAAGGCGAGCCCCGTGCCCAAGGGCAGGGTCAGCACCAGCGACCCAAAGACAAAAACAAGAGAGTGAACGACACTGGCCCGCGCCGCCGGACTGGCAATGAAATGGATGTAGTTGGCGAGGCCGATGAAAGCCTGCCGATGCATATAGGGCGCTTTATAAAGACTGGTGAAAATGGCGTACGCGACAGGATAAAGACTAAAGGACAATGTAACCGCCACGCTGGGCAGGAACAGCCAGAGGCCGAAGAGTCGCTGGCCTCGCGTCTTCGGCGCGGCGACCGCCTTTGAACTCGTGCCCGCGGTCGGCTGATCGCAATTCAGTTCCTTCATGGACGGCCCGGGATTTCTTCGCTGACCGCGAGGTTCGCTCGGCCTTCCCGTTGCGCGGCAAACTGGGTCGCATAACGCACCGCCTCGACCAAGGATTGATGGTTCGCACGGCCTTCACCCGCTCTGTCGAAGGCGGTCCCGTGATCGACGGAAATGCGAATGATCGGCAGGCCCAACGTGATGTTGACGCCGGACATCTGAAGTCCAGGAGTCGGTCGCCTTGTCGTATTTGAATCCGAGCAATTTCGTCGGGACGTGGCCCTGGTCGTGGTACATGGCCACAACCGCGTCATAGAGACCGCCCACCATCTTCGAGAAGATCGTATCGGCCGGAATCGGCCCGTCAGCGTCAATGCCCTCCGCTCTGGCCTGTCCGACCGCGGGCATGATCTCGTCCTCGTCCTCGGTGCCGAACATGCGGGCTTCCCCGCAATGCGGATTGAGACCGCACACGCCGATGCGCGGTTGGCCGATCCCGAGTTGCTTCAATGCCATATCGGTCAGTTCGATGACGCGTTTCACCCTCGGCGTCTTCACCAAATCGCAGGCCTTGCGCAGGCTGACGTGGGTCGAGACATGAACGACGCGGAAATTTCCCTCGGCCAGCATCATGGCGTAGTCGCGGGTGCCGGTAAGGGCGCCGTAGATCTCGGTATGGCCCGAATATTTGTGGCCGGCGAGGTTGAGGCTTTCCTTGCTGATCGGTCCGGTGACGGTGGCGTCGACGAGCCCTCGCATGGCCAGATCGATCGCTTTCGCCACATATTGGTAGGCGGCCTCGCCCTGCTTGGCAGAAACGATCTTAAAATGGTGATCAGCAGGCGTCATCAGCCCGAGATCGAGCACATCGAAGGTGCCCCAGGCGTAGCGGCCCTCGGCCGGATCCCGAACGGCGTTGATGGCGAAATCCTGATGACAGAAGCGCACCGCGTCTTTCATGACACAGGCGTCACCGACGATCAGCGGCCGGCACAGGCGATAGGTTTCGCGTTCCGCCAGGGTTTTCGCAGCGATCTCCGCGCCAATGCCGGCGGGATCACCCATTGTGATTGCCAAGAGAGGGCGAAGAGGCATTGCTGTCATTTCCATTCTTCCTTTCAGGCGAACGCGCGGCGCCAGGCCAGCAGCACGTCGTCGTCGCCGAAGGCCCCGGGCTTGGTACCGACCACCAGGCCGCGAAACGGACTGCTGGCAACGGTGCTCAATACCAGTCCGGGTACGATCATGCGCTCCAGTTTCAACTGATGGACTGGCAGCCGCCGCAGCACCGAGAAGGCCGTATCACCACCGGACAGAAACAGGCTGGCCGGGCGGATAAGGGCCACCGCCGCGGCAATCAGCGCGCCGAAGCCGTTCACCACCTGTTGTGCCGATCGCCACCATTCCTTGCTGCTCGGCGCAGCGATGCGCGCCACGACGTCGCCGCGCGCCAACGCCTCCACCAGGCGCGCAAGCGCGGCCGCGTCGGGCACGCCTTCCGAAGCGGCGATGCGCGCGGGATCAAGCATCACCACTTCCGCGGGGTGAGCTCGCTGCAGGACCGCGATCTGACAGTGCGCCCGCCCGGACGCCGTGCCCAATGCAATCAGGTGGTGACCCGCCACCGCAGGGAACGGCTGCGGCGAATGCGCCGCCACACGAGGCAATTGTTCGCACAGGGCGGTGGCCAAGCCGGCCGAACCGACCAACAACGCGGTCGGAAAGTGTTTCAATGCCAGAGCCGCCACCGCCGCCAAATGGCGTCGTTCGGTGCCGTCGAACGCAATGTGACGAATCCCTTCCGCAGCCAGCCGCTCCACAGCCCGTCGCAGTGTGTCCGCGCCCGCCGCGATGGTTTCTAAGTCGATGCGGCCCACCGGGTGGCGGCTCTGAGCGGCGACCGTCAGCGACAAACGACTTTCCGGCATCCGCTCGTTTGCGTTTTGCCCCAACTCACTGTTGACTACCGGCTGGCCGTTCACGAAGTGAATATCGCCCTTCGTGATCCGCCCCATCTTGGGGTAACTCGGCATAAAAAAGCTGATCGGCAAATTCATCGTGTCGATGACCGCATCCGTTTCAGCGCCGAGATTCCCGCGCAGAGAGGAATCAATCTTCTTGAAAACCCGAGCAGGCCGCCACGCCATCAATCGCTCCGCGGCGGACTCCACGCGGCGCCGCGCTTGTGCGGCAGGAAGCGCCCGGCTGTGCGTGTCCACCGCCAGAACCGGCGCCACCGGCTCCGCTGGAAGCGTCGCCAGATCGTCGGCGCCGACCAGACGCGCGTCGGGATAGACCGGCAGGAATGCCGCACCGGTTTCGGCCGCGCCGGTCAGATCATCCGCGATGACGGCAACTTCAAGCATTTCAGAGACTTTCGAAACTCCTTTGCCGCGCGCACATCCATCGCGCGGAGAGCGATGGAGATCGGAGCCGAATGGACGCATGTTCGGTCCGGCAACGCCGCCCAAAAGATGCGGACAACACCACATTGGATCATGCGTTACGTTGCGTCCCCTCCGGCTCCTTTCAGGCGCTAGACGATCGCGTCCGTCGACGGATCGATGAGATGCATCTTGTTCATGTTCATCGCCAGCGAAATTTGTTCCCGCGGCGCGACGCGAAAGCCCGGATTGAGACGCGCGCAGACTTCCTCGCCACAGAGCGTGAAAAATACTGTCGTCTCGACGCCTAACGGCTCAACCACGTCGACCATCGCCTGCACTATGGGCCAATCGGCCGCGTCCCTCCGGCCCGGAACGCAAAAATCCTCCGGGCGCAAACCCAGCCGCATCTGCCTTCCCTTGAGCGGCGCATACCGTGCCACCCGTGCGGCCGGGACCGGAAGAACGAACTCCTCATCGCGCAGCTTGACCGCGATGCCGCCATCGTCGCCGACAATGGTACAAGGCAACAAGTTCATGGATGGCGACCCAACGAACGTCGCGACAAACGCGGTAGATGGCGAATTGTAGATGTCCAACGGCGCACCGATCTGTTCGATCCGCCCCTTGTTCATGACCACCATCCGATCGGCCAACGTCATGGCCTCGACCTGATCGTGGGTCACATACACCGTCGTCGCGCTCAGCGTCTGATGCAGACGCTTGATTTCGGTGCGCATTTTCACGCGCAACTTGGCATCGAGATTGCTCAATGGTTCGTCGAAGAGAAAAACGTTCGGTTTCCGGACAATAGCGCGGCCCATCGCAACACGTTGTCGCTCGCCACCGGAAAGCTCGCGCGGTCGTCTCTGCAACAAATCGCTAATGCCGAGGATTTCGGCCGCTTCGGAAACGCGACGCCGTATCTCGTCTTTCGGAATATGGCGCAACCGCAGCCCAAACGACATGTTCTTTTCGACGGTCATGTGCGGGTAAAGCGCATAATTCTGGAACACCATCGCGACGTTGCGATCCTTTGGCGCCACCGACACCATCGGCACGCCGCCGATGAAAAGTTCTCCCTCCGATATTTCCTCCAGTCCTGCGATCATCCGCAGCGTCGTGCTTTTGCCGCAACCGGACGGCCCCACAAGAACGACGAACTCGCCGTCCTTGATGTCCAGTGTCACGTCCCGAACGGCGGTCGTTGTTCCGAAGCGTTTGACAATGTGTTGAACAACGACTTCTGCCATTTGTTTATCTCGTTAGCTGTCACTTGGCATGCAGTGGGCCCGCTTGCGCCAAGTTCAATTGTAGGCCTTTTCCGGCACGTCCTTCCGATGAATATAGACCCCGCTTTCCCGCAGGGTATGCTGGATTTCGCTGATCGGCGCCTGCCGGCATGACGCTCCGCTTTTGACACACAAGGCCGCAGCAACGCCGGCGGCCTGGCCCGACAGCGCGGCCGGCACCTGATTGCGGACGAAGCGATCGGCATCGTGCGAAACCGATACGCAGCGGCCGGCGACCAGTACGTTATGAAGCCCCTGCGGAACCAGGCAGCGGTAAGGAAAATCGAAGAAGATCGTGTTGAGGGACATCTCCCTTGCCCAGCGATCGCCTTTACCTCCCTCCCCAGGATCCGGCCCGTGAACCTCGGCTGTTCCATAGTTGCGGCTTGGCATCGCGGCGACGGAATCCTCGAAAGAGAACTCCCTCCAGAATGTCCCGATCGGTCAGGGTATAAAGCCCCTGCACCCGCCGCGTTTCGCGCACGCCGATCTGATGCGACGTTTCGATCAGATAGCTTTTTTCAAATCCGGGCAGGTAACGCTTGGTCGCCTCGACGAGCCCGTTCAATTGTCGCCTTCCTTCGATTTCCGCATGGGTGAGCGCGCTCGCATCGGTACCGTCGACACGGTATATTCGGGTACTGTTGCAGATCAGGTCCGTGTGCCTCGGATCGCCCTGAACGATTCCGCTGAAGCGGAGATAGTTGACCGGCGCATCCGCCTCTATAATCCCGTCGTGCTTGCCCTTGTCGACGACGCTGTAGAACCCGTCGATGCGGACGATCCCGCGATCGACATCGACGACCTTTCGGCTGTCGTCCTTTCCAAAATCGTCCGGATTGTTTTTGACATATTCAGACAGCTTCACGAGGTTGACGTTCGCCAGGCGTCCCATGACGGTAAGCGGCCGCATCGCCTTGTCCGAACTCCCTGCCGACCGTGTATGCGCCCCCCGCGCGCGCCGCGACGTCGCAATCTCCAGAGCTGTCGATCACGATTTTCGCAAGATACGCTTGCCGGCCGGATTTGTTCTCCACGATGACGCCGCGCAACCAACCGTCTTCCACCAGCGGCGTCGACACCCACGTATTCAGAAGCAGGGTTGCACCCGAGGCTTGAACGAGCTCCGCGGCCGCCAGTTTGTAGCCTTCCGGATCCCACGGCGTCACTTCGGCCTCTACGAGGCCGCCCCGTTCGCCTATTCGCTGATAGAGCTCACGCGGGAAACCATGCACGCTGTTAAAAGGGATAACGGACAGGGACATAAGCGTGCCGGTCGCCGTTCCTCCCAAGATATTGGAGCGTTCCAGCAGGAGCGTCTGCGCGCCGGCCCTCGCCGCGCAGGCAGCCGCCGCGACGCCGGCAACGCCGCCGCCGCAAACGATCACATCAAACTCTCCGGCGATCGGAATTTCTTCTGAACGGCGAATGACCCCACCGCTCGCGGTTTGCGACATGCAATTCACCTCTTTGCGTATTTGTCGAGACTTGGACCCGCGCCGCCGCCGAAATCGCCGGTGAGCTTGGATAAGTTCACCGGCGCTCCCGTGGCTTCGATTGAAGGACGCGTTAGCTGTTATGCCATTCCTGCGCGGCCTGTTGCAGCGCATCGGCCGGGATGAGACCCTGACCGACGACCTGCTCGGCGGACTTGGCCAGCAGCCGCGATACTTCGGCGAACCGGATGGGGAACTTGTAAGGTATTCCGGCCTTGACGATGTATTCCTTCCACGAAAGCAGTTGCTCGGCTTCGACATTGGGTTTCTTGAACCACTCCGAGCCGTAGGCGGATTTCCGCGGCGGGAGCTGCCCGCCCAGCTTGGCATTGATGAGCTCCATATCCGCACTGATCATGTGGTTGATGAACTTCCAGGCGGCATCCGGGTTCTTGGACGTCTTCGCAATTGCGAATGTCTGTCCGGCCGCTATCGCCGGCGACGGGTGATCCGGATCCGCCGACGGCACCGGCGCGGTTCTGATCTTCTTACCCGCGGGACCCGAGTTCTGTATCGTCGTGATTCGATGGCTGCCGAAGACCGCCATGCCATAGTTGCCGGCCTCGATTCCGTCCTGTTGCTTATTGAAGCTGAGCGAAACGCAGTTCTCCGGCGTTACCTTGTATCGATGCACTAGGTCCGCCAGGTAGCTCATGCAGGCTTGGCCGGCCAGGCTGTTGAAATATGGCTCGTTGTTCGGACCCAGCAGCTGCCCGCCCAGGCCAAGCAACATCGGCACGAAGAACTCTTCGAGACCGGCGGCATTCTGGCTTTGGCTCAGCGCCGTGATGTAACCCCATTGCTGCGGGGGCTTGGTGAATTTGGCTGCCGTCTTCGCCGTTTCGATCCAGGTCTTCGGCGGGGTCTTGACACCTGCCTGATCCAGCCAATCCGAGCGGTAGACCATGATCATGACCCGGTTGTCCGCGAAAAACGCCATCTTCTTGTTGTTCCAGACGAGGCTGTCCCACGGAACAATCCAGTCGTCTTTCTGGGCGGCAGACCACGAGGAGACGTATGGCTCCAAAGGCAGGATCGAACCTGCCTCGATATGCTGACCCAACCGGCCGCTGTACAACACCGCGACATCGGGCCCGCGACCCGCATTCACGGCCTGGATGAGTTGACGATCGACCGTCTGCCAGGGCGCAATCTCAACGTTCACCTTGATATTCGGATTTTTCTCCTCGAACGCAGCGATCATTGCGGACTGCGCTCTCGAGCGTCCGCTTTTCGATTTCGGGTTCAAGAATGTCCAGAACGTTAATTCTGTTTTTCCGGCAGCGCGCGCGCGCGGAATTCCGGTCGCACCCAATATGCTCACGGCCGCGCCAAACTGGGCCGATTTGCGAATGAAATTTCGACGGCTGATATCGTTTGCTGGTTTGTCAGTCATTGCTTCCTCCTTCATTCATTCCTTGTCGTCACGCCCGAGCTTCTCGCCCAATGGCTTGCGAGCTTTTCATTGCGCGCAAAATTGTCGTCGACGGACGGAATAGCCATTTGAACATTTCACTCACACCGGACCGATCTGCGCGCAATCTTTCAAAAAACCTGTAAGGCTAGTCCGGGCGAGCAAGCTCGCCGGGAAACCAACGACGGTAGGCTTTTATGTAATCGTCTTTCGCCACGCGGATGTGCTCGCGGCAGATCGTCAGCAGCTCTTGTTCGTGCTTGTCGCGCAAGGCATCGATGATTATCCAATGCTCGGCTTGCGCGCGCTTGAGGTATTCGGGACGACCGATAGCAACTGATCGGATCGGGTGAGCCTTTTGAGCGAAGAGTTCGATGGCGCCAAGCAGTTCGCTGTTCCCGCAGGCCGAAAAGAAAGTCCGATGAAAAACAATATTCGTCCGGAACACCGTTTTCGGATCGCCGTGCGTGACCGCGGCATCGTGCTGGCGCTGCGCTTCGACGATCCGCTCGATATCGTCGGCTGTGGCCCGGCGCAGCACCTCGCGACTGGCGGCCGACTCCAAGATCTCACGGACGCTGTAGATTTCCTCGACTTCCGACGGCCGCAGTGCGCGAACAATCGCACCGCGATTGGCATGCCGCTCCACCAGGCCCAGCCGTTCCAGCCGAAATAGCGCTTCACGCACGGTGTAGCGCTTGGCCTGGAAGCGCGCGATCAGTACGTCTTCGACCAGACGCTCTCTCGGATGCAGATATCCCAGGACGATATCGTCTTCGAGGTCACGAACGATCGTCTCGATCGCGTCCTGTGTGGACCGCCCTTGTTTGACCGCGCTACCCGCCGGCCCGACCGCAAGCGGATTCAATGTCATGGGCGGACGTTAGGTCGCCCCATTCTTATTGTCAATAATATTATCGATAATCTTTGCACCCATCCGGGCTTCCAGAAGACGCCTGTGTGTACCGAAAACCTAAACCCGGACGTAATGATGATGAAGCCCGCCAAGGATCGGGCGTGAACTTATGATTCCAGTCCGTTGAACTGGGCGAGAGACCGGCGCATCTTTGTCCAGCGACCGGTGCGTTCTGATGTCATTGTAATAGCGTGCGTAGCATCGCAGGATGCGGCGTAAATGCGCCTGACCCAAGACGACGATGTGGTCCACACATTCGCGCCGGATCGATCCGATCAAACGTTCGGCATAGCCATTCTGCCAAGGCGAGGCTCGAGCAGTAGGCTTATCCCGGATGCCCATGGCGCGCATTCGGCGTGTGACAATACTGCCATATATCCGATCCCGATCGCGGATGAGGTGGCGCGGCGCCAAATCCCAGGGGAATGCCTCGGCTAATTGGCGTGCGATCCATTCCGCCGTCGGATTTGTTGTGACATTGATCCAGATTAAGTCTCTGTGATCCAGACGGACGATGATGAAGGCATAGAGCAGGTCGAAGCCGATGGTCGGAACGACGAACAAGTCCATGGCGGCGATATCTGGGGCATGATTGTGCAGGAAAGTGCGCCATCCTTGACTTGGAGATCCATTGCCGCTTGACCAGGTACTTGGCGACGCTCGACTGCGCGACCTCAAACCCGAGCTTAAGCAGCTCGCCGTGGATGCGCGGCGCTCCCCAAAGCGCGGGTCCTCGGTGCTCATTCGCCGGATCAACGCACGCAGGTCCGTCTCGATCTGCGGTCGCCCTCCCCGCGGCCGCGACTTCCAACGCCAGTAGCAGCGAAAGCCGGCCCGATGCCAACGCACGAGCGTCTCGGGCCGGACGATCGTAAGGACCTGCAAAATCGACGGGAACCACCGATATAGCTGGACAAAGAACCAGCGGTCGTTGTTCGTGAGCCGAACGCGGCCGGGCACCTTGCGCCGCAGAACAATCAACTGATGTCGGAGAACCGCATTCTCTGCCTCAAGCCGGCTTCTCGACTTGAATGGCGAGACCAAAACGGCCAGGACAAAGCAGCACAGAGCGAGCATGCCCCAATGAGGTTACGTGATTCTGGCTGCCTAGCAATACGGACGAGGTTTCCGGTACACACAGCCACAAAGGGACTCGATATTCACAACAATAAGGTCGCCATACCCGGCACGGCCAGCAGCATCAGCACCAGCAGCAGCATGGTAAGCGCAAAAGGTGCTGCCCCGGCGAAGATGTCATTCACGGTCACGCGCTCATCTTGCATGTTATTCTTGACAACGAAAACCGCCACTCCCAACGGCGGCGTCAACAGGCCGATTTCAATCGCCACCACTGTGATGATACCAAACCAGACGAGGTTGACGTGGAGCGCCGACATAATCGGAAGGATCAACGGCAAGAGAATAAGCATGATCGACGCCGAATCGAGAATGCAGCCCAAGAGGATGATCACCACCAAATAAACGCTCATAATGCCGTAGAAGCCAAGCCCGCTCTTTTGCATCCAAGCTCCAAGAAAATCAGGCAGGCCCGATAGCGCCAGCATGGTGGCATACAGATGCGCGGCCACTAGCAAAAACAAGATCGACGCCGTAACGTGTCCCGTTTCGATCAAAATCTCCCATAATATTTTGAAACTCAACGAGCGTCTTGCAATTGCAAGCAACATGGCCCCGAGCGCGCCAACCGCACCAGCTTCCGTCGGCGTGAAGACGCCCCCGTAAATGCCGCCCAAAACCAAAACGATGAGCAGCGAAATAGGCGCCATCTTTGTCAGCAGAATTAGCGCGGAATGCTGGGTCACCGGGGGCCTGTCCGCTGCCGGACCGGCCATGACAAAGTTGGGAAAGAACGTCGCAAGCGTCCAGATCATGATCGCGAAAAGTATCGCCAGAACGACGCCCGGCACGATCCCAGCCGTAAAAAGGTCGCCAATCGACACTTCCGCGATGATGCCGTAGAGGATCAGCAGCAAGCTCGGCGGAATCAGCATCCCCAATACCGAGCTGCCCGCCACCGCACCGACGGCAAAACGCGGCGTATAACCGAGCCGCAACAGCTCCGGCACCGCGATGCGGGTAAAAACGGAGGCCGACGCAATTGAAGTGCCATTGACCGCGGCAAAGATCGCGTTAGCGGCTACGGTCGCCATGCCGAGTCCGCCGCGAATTGACCTGAATACCTGTGCGGCGACTTCGAACGTATCGCGTCCGACACCTGAAATGCCGACGAACATCCCCATCACGACGAATAGCGGAATAACGCCAAACGAATAAGACGCCACGCTCTTGGTCATGGAAAGCGCCAGCAACCCTCCCGCGATGTCGAAGTCTCCTTTGATTGCCCAGACGCTCACGAACGACAGTAGAAGAAGCGCAACAGCGATATGCATGCCCAATTGAACAAGCACGAGCATCATGAAAATACTGAGCAGACCGATCTGGATTTCACTCATATAACAGTGTCCAAGTCCCTAGAGGGCGCTTTCGGAAGCGGAATTTGCCCCGCAGCAACACGGACATCCCGAATGAAATGCAAGATGAATTGAACGGCAGTCACCGTTGCGCCGAGCGCCACAATCGCGTCGATCGGCCAGATGTAGAATACAAAGACGCCTTCGGTACCGAGATATTCGGCTTGCGCCCAAGCGCTCATCGTTTCGGGAATGCAGAAATAGACCATGATGCCAAGCAACACACCCCCGACGAGATGATGGAATGCCTGAATAGCGTAGCCAAATTGCGGCTTATTGGTCAGCACGTGCCCGAGCAGACTATCCGAGCGAATGAACCGCTCACAGCGGAGCGCCTGCCCAAGCTGCAGGTAGATGATGCCAACGATCGACATTGATACGATTTCGATCGTTCCCTCTAGCGGCCTATTGAAGAAATAGCGACCGATGACATCGGCGTTAATCAGCAGCATCAGGAAGAATATCCAGACCGTACCGATCGCGCCGAGCCCTTCGACCGCAAGGCCGAAGAGCCCGCCGCGCGCCGAAACTATTTTGCCAAGGGCGCTCACTCATTGTCCCATTCGCGGGCGTGGTGGATGCCCGCCTTACGGCACAAATCCATATAAGTGACGAGCGTCTTGGTCCCGGGCAGACCCTTCTTGTCTAGATTAGCCGCCCACTGCTTCGCGAGGTTGGGCAACATAGCGGCGAGCTTCCTGCGCTCGGCTTCCGGCAAGGTCGATATCTTGGCGCCATGCTCGGCGGCGTAGTTCATGCTCTTTTCGCCGGCCGACTGGTAGGCCTCGGCGACCTTCCGCTCATAGATCTTGGCTACGTCGACGAAAATGTCCCGCACCTCTTTCGGAAATTTGTGCCAGCGGTTCAGGTTGACCGTCAGATCGGACGCCTGCTGCGCGCCGAAACTAATCCTCGTGATATAGGGAGCGACCTCGTAAAACTTGTAGGGCGTGATTGCCGAATTCAAAGACGATGGTACCTTCGATGACTCCGGTTTGCAGCGAATTGTAATAGGTCGTTAGCGCCCCTTTCACCGGCACCCAGCCGCTGCCCTCGAGCCAACGCGAGGCAAGGCCCGCGGTTCCGAATTTGTGGCCTTTGAAGTCTGCGACCGCTTTGACCGGGAATTTTGTCACTGTGTGGTATGTGTCCACACCGACATTGGCCAGTTGAATCTGATTGTGCTTTTTGTAGGCCGCCTGCATCTCCGGAATCGCTTCGCGGAGTTGGCGGATAATCTCCATAAGCTTGACGAGGTCGTTGGTGCCGAAGGGCGTCACATAGGTGATTTGCTCGAGCGGCAACTTGTCGGCTTCGAACAGCGCCGGCACATAACCGACATCGCCGATCCCCTTCTCGACCGTCTCCAGCACCTCCCGCGGTTTGGCGATCGAACCGGCGTAAGCCTGCGTCCACTGAATCTTGTATTTGCCGCTGATCGCCAGCCGCTTGTCGACCTCTGGAATAAAATAGTCACGCAACAGCTTCACGCCGAAGGTCGCCGGCGGATGGCCGGCCACGACCGTGAGCTTAATGATTTCCTGAGCATTCGCCGTTGCGGAAATGGCGCCTAAAGCAACGCCGATGGCCACCGTGGTTTTGAAGATGTTTTTCATACCTCTACCTCCCATTTGTTCAGCCTTGCTGCCGAGTCCGGCTGTTTGCGAAAGCCGGCGAATGTCACCACTTACACCGCTTGTTACTGGGCAATTACGCGATTGGTCAGCGTGCCCAGACCTTCCACTTCGAGTTCAATCACATCGTTTGGTTGCAAGAACTGTCCGTGCTCAAGACCGCAACCATCCCCGACTGTCCCCGAACCGAAAAACTCGCCGGGCATCAGCGTCTCCTCGCTGGACGCGTGCGCAAGGATGTCTTCGAACTTATGCTGCATACCGCCACTGTTGCTGCGCGACCGTTCTTCACCGTTTACACGCACGACCATCGTCAAATTATATGGATCTTCAATTTCATCCGCCGTGACCAGCCACGGCCCCATGATATTGCCGGTATCGAAGTCCTTGCCTTTCGCTGGCCCCAACTGGCCCTGCATTTCGCGGATCTGTGCGTCGCGAGCGCTCATGTCGTTGAAGATGCAATAGCCGAATATGTACTTGTCGGCCTTCTCGCGCGGAATATTCTTGCCGCGTTTGCCGGTGAAAATGCCGAACTCCAGTTCATAGTCGAGCATTTTGCTGTAGCGCGGCCACAGCACATCTTGGCCCGTACCGATCACACTAAACCGATTGCATTTGTAATAGACCGGTTGTTCGTACCAGACCTTCGGAACGTCGATCGAAGCGGGATCAAGCCGCGCGGTGCCTATGCCGAAGAGATAGCGGTTGGCGCGCGCCTGCCGTAGGTGCTGTTCGAAGCACAAGAAGTCCCGCATTTGCCGCGGCTCTGGCACCGGAGCCAAAAGCCGTTGCTCGGTGGCAGGCACCATGATGGTGTCCCCGCGTCCCAAAGCCAGTTTGCGGGCCCGTTCGAGCGCCGGTTCGCCGCCGTCGATCAGCGCCAGCATGTCGCGAAAGAATGAGGCTTTGTCGCTGGCCGTGAAGTCGACAATGCCGTCGCCACCCGCAGTCATCGCCCCGATATGGCGTTCTCCGCTCTTGGTTTCGAACGTTACGAGCTTCATCGCGGTTCCTCCCCAGGCCGATCGCGACTTAATAAGCTTGGTGTGCGTGCTCCTGCCCGCAGACGCATTGGCCTCTCTTGTGGAAGCGCGCCATATCCTTCCAAAGCTGTGGCCCTAACGGCGTTTCCGGCGCGCCGAATTCGCGATAAAGGATGGCCACATTGATCACGATGCGCTCTGGGTCGAGCCAATCCGCATAAGGATCGAGCGCAATTTCGCAGGCGGCGTCGTAGTAACTGAGGCCCGCGTCGTAGTAACGTCGTGCTTCGCGCTCGACATATTCAAGATAGCCCTTGAAGCGCCTGACACCTGATTTGTCAGTAATGGCGCCGTGCCCGGGCACCACAATGTCGACATCCCAATTCAGAATGAGATCGCAAGCCTTGATCCAATTGCCGACAGGCCCGGCCCAAATCACCGGATGGCCACCGACAAACATGATATCGCCCGCGAACACGATCTTGTCGTCGGGCACGTAGACCAGCGTATCGCCGCGGGTATGCGCGGGGCCGACGTGTAACAACTCGACACGCTTATTGCCGACATTGAGGGTCAACTTGTCCTCAAACGTGCGGTTGGGCATTGTGTATACGATGTCTTCGAATTGGAAATTT
Source organism: uncultured Alphaproteobacteria bacterium (assembly GCA_963761245.1). Classification (GTDB taxonomy): domain Bacteria; phylum Pseudomonadota; class Alphaproteobacteria; order Rhizobiales; family Xanthobacteraceae; genus Pseudolabrys. Next base: position 20,431 of record CAVXGN010000019.1, read on the forward strand.
TTGCCCATCACCTCGAAAAGGAATTGCGCGCCCTCGCCGATCTGATCGCGGTTGCGCACCAGCTCGGCAAGTACTCGAGGGCGGACGCTCCAGCATTTCCTCGGCCGTGCTCTTAGCGGCGATGATTTGGGCATCTTTGACGAGTTGATTGCCGAAGGTATGGTCGCCGTTGGCGTGGGTATTCACCAGCGTTTTAATAGTCTTTGCCGTCGGAACCGCGTCGCAAATCGCGTCGAGCATTTCGCGCGTCAGCGGGACATCGAACAGCGTGTCGACCAGCAGATTGGCGTCGCCATCGGCGATCAGCCCAGCGTTGCTCCAGCCCCAGCTGCCGTCCGGTTGAAGATAGGCGTAACAGCCGCGACCGAGATCGTGCAGACCTTTGGTGAATTGCCACGTGCTCAAGCGCATGCTCCCCAAACGACGCCGGCTTTTCTGCCGGTCGACTTTGTCAACTCGCTAGGTCACTTCTTCGCGGCGCGCTGACGAGCCCCCCGCTGTTCGAAACCGGCGACGATGAAGCGAATGGTCTGCTCGATCAACAGAGCGCGATCGGCGGCGTTCGCCACGCCGCGCGAAATGCGCTTGAGCCTATTGTCGGGCGCGCAATCGGACACAATCGTCAAAATGGCACCTAGTGCCAGCGAATAACGCCACCAAACGTCGTGCTCGGAAAGACGCGGCGCGGCTTTGCTCAGAAGCGACACCGTTCGCCGCGCAACGCCGGTGAAATGCCGCGGCCCGACCTCCGGAGCAAGGTCGAGCTTAGCCAGACGTAATTGTTGAATGAGATAGATCAGTAGAAGCCGCTGATCCTCGTCGCTATCGACGTAAGGCCGCAACAGCGCGCGGAAGGTCTTTTCCACCGGCACAGGCCTGCCCTTCGCCGCGCGTTCGAGCGCGTCATATTCTCGCTGGCGGGCCTCGCATACGTCGCAAGCCACGCGCTCGAAGATTTCGTTGGCGAGCCCCTGCTTCGAGCCAAAATGAAAATTGACCGCACCGAGGCTGATCCGCGCATCTTTGACGATATCGCGCATGGTCGTTCGGTCAACGCCATGCCTCGCAAAACGGCGGCGCGCCGCTTGGGTAATGGCCCTTCGGGTCGCGCTATCAGTGGCGTTGAACACTCGTTTTGAACGCATGTTCAAAATTTGCCAGACCCAGGTTTCGAAGTCAACTCCATGGCTAGCGCGCCCTGTCCCTATCGTAAATTCCGTCCGGTTGGCGTGAGACGCAGAATCGGATGATGCTCTGCGGGATGCGGGATCTCTGCTGAATAATTTTTGGGATTATGGTCGATCTGTTCCGACCGCGGGCGGCTATGGAAGCCGAGATTCTCGTGTTGCGGCAGCAGATCATCGTGCTGCGAAGGGGCCGGCCCAGTCGGGTGCCATTTTTAGCCGTCGACAAGATGGTTCTAGGTTGGGTCTGCCAGCTGTTTCCGAAAACCCGCGAAGCGCTCGCCATCGTTCGGCCTGAGACCGTGATCCGGTGGCATCGCGCAAGTTTCCGGTGTTACTGACGCTGGAAGTCGAGGTCTCGCCGGGGTCGCCCTGGGGTGCCGGCTGAGGTCCGGCGGTTGATCCGCGAGATGAGCATTGCCAACCCATTGTGGGGCGCGCCGCGGATACACGGAGAACTGCTCAAGCTCGGTATCGATATCGGACAGACGAGCGTGGCCAAGTATATGGCCAGGCGGAGAAGTCCGCCATCTCAAGGCTGGAAGACGTTCCTTCATAACCATGCCGACGGCATCGCAGCGATGGATCTGTTCGTCGTGCCGACAATCCCGCGTTAACCACTCTTGCTGCTCTTACGCGCGCGCGCGAGGCGCAATGCGACAGCCGGTCGACCTACGGGCGCGGGGGGACCGTAACGCCTCTTTCTGTAATGCCAAGTGCGTACGCGCTTGATTGTAATACGCTGCATAGGCGGAAAGAATCCGGCGTAGGTGCGCCTCGCCGCAGATGACCATTTGGTCCAGGCACTCGCGACGCAATGTGTCGATCAGACGTTCCGCAATGCCATTTTGCCATGGTGATCCAGGCGAGATCGGCCGATCTCGGATACCCATCGCCCTTACCCGAGACGTGAAGACATGTCCGTAGGCACTGTCATTGTCGCGCACCAGATAAGCCGGCGCCGATGCCCAGGGAAACGCCTCGGTGATCTGCCGGGCCAACCACTCGGCGGTCGGATACCGCGTCACCTCGAACCACAGCAACTGTCGCCGGCCATGGCCCAGGACCAGAAACGCAAACAAGAGATCAAAGGTCAGCGTCGGAACGACGCACATATCAATTGCGGCGATCGCCTCAGCGTGATTTCGAAGAAACGTCTTCCAGCTTTGCGACGGCGGTTTCGGAGGCCGCACCATGTATTTCGAGACCGTCGACTGGGCGACTTCGAACCCGAGCATCAGAAGCTCGCCATGGATCCTGGATGCGCCCCACTGCGGGTTTTCCTTGCTCATCCGTCCGATGAGATCGCGCAACTCACGATCGATCTTCGGCCGCCCTGCCCTATGTCGGGATTTCCAGCGCCAGAAAGCTTTGAACCCGGAGCGATGCCACCGAAGGATAGTCTCCGGCTTCACCACCTAGGACAAATCAAGCAGATCGGACCAAATCCGCGTGATCCACACCAACAACGCCCGGTCACTACCGTACAACCGCAGACGAGGCGGCGCCCGCCTCAAGGCTATGTTGAACTGATGACGGAGAAACAGATTCTCGGCTTCGAGCCTGCGTCGCGACTTGAACATGTCGGCGACGAACATTCCGAGCCCATGCAGCATCACAATCATCGATCCGAATGATGTGATGATTCTGCCTCACAACGCAAATCTGCACCGGATGGCATTTTCGGAAAGGACAGGCAAACGATACAACCTCGCAGATACCAGCCGGTCGATATTGCCGAGAGTCAGCTTCATCGGTGACCTGCGCCGCAGAATATTGAGCTGGTGGCGAAGCGCCAGGTTCTCTGCTTCCAGCGAGGCGCGCGACCGAAGCCGCCCGACGAGCGCATACCAGACCAGTCTGCAAAGATTGAACATCGGGCGAAAGCATCACCCGATTCGCAGTTCCTCGCCAGCCGTTTTGGGTTTGCGGTAGGGACAGGCGTCTGTCGCGGCACAATTGATCAGCCGCGTAACAAGCTCGGGAAAGAAAATGCCGCAATGGCGCGCCTGTTCGGGGGCGAGTGACGTCGGGGTCATGCCGGGCTGCGTATTGATTTCGAGGAAGTATAGGCCCTTTCGGCCGCGCTCCGCATCATAAATGAAATTGCTTCGTGAAACTCCCTGTCCTTTCCGAAAATCATATCCGGACGTATTGGTGATGTAGTCCGGCCAAGATCGGAACGGCAAAAATGACACCAGATCGCTGGACTGCTCGATGCAAAGGCGCATCTTTTTGTAATGCCAAGTGTGTGCGCACTTGATTGTAATACGCCGCATAAGAAACAAGAACTCGCCGCAGGTGCGACTCACCAAAGATCAGCATTCGGTCCAGACACTCGCGGCGCACAGTGCCGATCAGGCGCTCCATATAGCCATTTTGCCACGGTGACCGGGGTGAGACCGGCCGGTCCCGGATACCCACGGCCCTCACCCGGGACGTGAAGACATGTCCGTAGGCGCGGTCATTGTCGCGCACCAGGTAGGCCGGCGCTGACTCCCAGGGGAAGGCCTCGGTGATTTGTCGGGCCAGCCACTCGGCCGTTGGATGTCGCGTTACCTCTATCCATAACAGCTGCCGCCGGCCGTGGCCCAAAACCAGGAATGCAAACAAGCGATCAAAGGTCAGAGTCGGCACAACGCACATGTCGATGGCGACGATAGCCTCAGCGTGATTACGCAGAAATGTCTTCCAGCTTTGTGAATGCGGGGTCCCACCCCGCATTATGTATTTGGAGACCGTAGACTGGGCAACATCAAACCCCAGCATCAGGAGCTCGCCATGGATTCGGGCCGCGCCCCACCGCGGGTTTTCCTTGCTCATCCGTTGAATGAGATCGCGCAGTCCACGATCGATCTTTGGCCGCCCTGCCCGCTTTCGGGATTTCCAGCGCCAGAAAGCTTTGAAGCCGGCGCGATGCCACCGACGGATGGTCTCCGGCTGAATCACCTGGGCCATGCCAAGCAGGCCGGGCCAGAGCCGTGTCATCCATACAAACAGTGCCCGATCAACCCTACGCAGCCGAAGACGAGGCGGAACCTGCCGCAAAGCGATGTTGAGCTGATGACGCAGGAAAAGGTTCTCAGCCTCAAGCCGCCTCCGCGACTTGAACAGGTCGGCGAAGAACATTCCAAGCGCGCGCAGGATTGCAAACATCGGCATCAATGATGCGATGATTCTACCGTACTATGCGAAATTTAGGCCGAATGGAATTTTCGGAAAGGACAGCCACCGATATTTGCATTTCTTGAGTGCCTCGTGAAATCTGAACAAGGTTCTGGGCTTCAGGATGACCGCCAGCTTGGGGATTCGGCCTGGCGGCACGAACAGTGATCCAAGGCCCAGGATAAAGCGATCGGACGAATTTAAATTCGGCGCCCGTCGCCGTGCGCGGCTGCTGATGAGCAGCTGGTGCTTTAGCAACAAGGATTCGGCCACGATGGCCCGTACTCCGCCCGGGCGCACGAGTTTGGCGATGGTGGCCAACAGGTGGATGGCGAGTATGAGCAGGTGTGTCATGGATACCACCGGTAGCACCACGCCGGTATCTCACAAGACTGCCCGGGCCGATCCATTTGTGCCAGGATTTGCGAATTCGCCATGGACAGCACCCAACCATTGCGACCGCCGGAGTCGCAACCGCCGGCGCCGCGAGAACTCGGCCAACCGAGCAACGTGCGCTACCAGCGAGAGTTCCGGCATGCGTAAATGTTACAGGATGCCCGATGCGGCGTCGGTGCGCGCGCGAAGGGGTTGGCCATTGGATGCCATTGCAACAAAGTTGCCCCAGACGCGGGAAGACTGGGCACACATCCGTCGTCAAATCGCCCATCATGAGGGGGGCCACTGCGTCGCTGCGGCGGTTCTTGGGCTTGAATATTTTTCGATCGCGTTCGACGCCGATGGCGGCGGTTCGTTTAACCCTCTACCGCCAGGGAACGGCGGCAGAATGACATCTGATCAAATTGAAGGCGCCGCATCCCAAATTTGTAGGAACTGGCGACCCGACAATAAGAGGTTTGCTCGTGAAAAGATTATAGAAACGCTTGCTGGTCCGGCAGCTTCATTTGTGTTCGACCGCATTTGGAGCGGCGATACCACCGACCGTCGGGTCGCCAATTCGCTGGCATCCACGATCACTAGCTCGGATGTGGAACGCAGAAAACTCCTTGCCGAAGCGCAGGACGACGCGTTGGCCCTGGTCCGCCGCCAATGGACCGCCGTCACCGCACTTGCAAAATGCTTGCTGGCTTCGCCGAGAGGAAAGATCGAGCGGGACGAAATCATCCCCATTCTGTGCGCCCACGGTCTGGCCGAGGATCGCATGATCGTACGTGCCGGAGACGCCGTCATTGGCGAAGTTGTCGTCAACCGGTCAGGTGTCGAAGCCTTCGCATGGCGGGAGGGGCAGACGCGCTCGTTAGGATATTTCAGCGACGAAATGACAGCGGCGCGGGCAATTCCCGCATAGAGAAAATTGTCTCAGCGAACCCCTTTCATGTCCGAGCGCAAGCGCAGCTTTTGGGTCAGAAGCGGATGTGACGCACTTTAGATCGCGACGTCCGCTTTACCCCGAAAGCAGACAATGATTGGCGCATTCTGCATGTCCGCTTTGTGCCAAAAGGCGACATCCCACCTATGAGAGGTGCTTGCGAATTTTCGCTAGAAGCTGACGCGGGCTGTATGGCTTGGGCACATAATCGTCGCAGCCAGCCGCCCGTGCCTTCTGCTCTTCTCCGCTCAAGGCATAGGACGTGACCGCAATGATTGGGATCGAGCGGAGCGCCGGATCGGCCTTTATTCGTCGCGTGGTTTCGTAGCCGTCCAGGATCGGCAGTTGAATATCCATCAGGATAAGATCGGGCCGCTCCTTCGCGACCGCCGCTAGCGCCTCCTCACCATTCTCAGCCTCGGTAAGCACATAATCCGTGACGGAAAGCATATCTCGAATGATCTGGCGATTATCCTCCTGGTCCTCCACCACCAGAATGCGCTTGCTCATGCCGGTTCGACCTGCTGCGCAACGTGGACCGGAAGCGTAATCGAGAATGTCGAGCCCTTGCCGACCTGCAACTCCAAGCCAATTCGCCCCCCGTGCATCTCAACGATGCGCTTGGAGATCGCAAGCCCTAAGCCGGTGCCGCCTTTCTTGCGGGTAATCGAATTGTCGGCTTGTTGAAACTCCTGGAACAGCTTCGCCTGGTCGGCCTCAGAAATTCCCGGGCCAGTGTCGCACACGGCGAGGGAGAACGTGCCGTTGCTGGCGGAGGCCTTGATCGTTACCGCGCCGACGTCGGTGAATTTGATGGCATTGCCGACGAGATTGAGTAGGACCTGGGTCAAACGGCGCTCATCGCCCCTCCCTTGCGGCAGGTCAGGGGCAAGCTCGGTCTTAAATGCGATCTTCTTATCGGCGGCCAGCGGCTCGACCGCTCCGTAGACGCTGTTCACAACGTCTTTCATGGAATAATCATCGAGCGCGAGTGTCAGCTGCCCTGCCTCGATCTTGGACAGGTCGAGCACGTCATTGATCAGCCCCAGCAGATGCTTGCCATTGGCGGTGATGCGCTTGAGCGTTGCCTGCACTTTCTCTGGCGTATCGCCATAGACGCCATCTACGATCAACTCAGTATAGCCGAGGATGGCGTTGAGCGGCGTGCGCAGCTCGTGGCTCATATTAGCGAGGAACTGTGATTTGTGCTTGCTCGCTTCCTCCAGTTGCCGGCTCTTGTCCTGGATCTCATCGAACAGCCGCACGTTACCGATAGCGATCACAGCCTGGTCGGCAAAGATTTTGAGCAACTGAACTTGCGTTTCAGTGAAAAGTCCAGGCTGGGCGCGCGCCACGAAGATCGTTCCGATCACCCACCCGTCGCGGACCATTGGCACACCGAGGCAGGCGCGATAGCCAGCCGTGCGAGCAGCGCTCTTGGTTTCGTACAGAGGATCGGCTAGCACGTCAGACACGTGCACGACGCCACCGGTGCGGACCGTGCGCGCGGTGATCGTCTCATGGTCGCGGCGCATCGGATAGGCACGGCGCACCGCCTCGACACCTTCTTCTCTTACGCCGTGGACTGAAGCGAGATCAATCAGATCGCCGATGACCATCGACACGACACTGACCTCGGCATCGCAGAGTTTCTCTGCACGCTCACCAATGATGTCGAAGACAGGCTTGGTGTCTGTCGGCGAGCGGCTGATGACGGTGAGGATTTCGCTGGTCGCCGTCTGATACTCAAGCAACTCTTGCAGATCACGCGTGCGCACCTGCACTTCGTCGAATAAGCGCACATTCTCAATGGCAATCACCGCCTGATCGGCGAAGGTAGTTACCAGCTCTATTTGCCTATCGGTGAAAGGCCTCACCACGCCACGAGTCAACATGATGATCCCGATTGGGGTGCCTTCGCGCATCAAAGGAACGCCAAGCACAGTACGATACTTGCCAATACTAATCTGCTCGGCCAACGCGTAATCCTGTTCCGCCTGGACATCGGCAACATGAACCGTTTTCCCATCAAGCACTGCTCGCCCAAGTATGGATCCTCGGCTTGGTGTGATCGGATGATCTTGTAGGTATCGCACGTACTCAGGAGAAAAGCCGAAGTTCGCGACAAATGCGTAAGCGCCGTCTTTTGGCCGATGGACAGCCGCGCTATCGGCCTCGCAGAGTCGTGCAGCCGACTCAACCAGCGTATCCAGCACCGTCTGCAAATCGAAGGTCGATCGGCTGATGACTTTCAGAACATCGGCGGTGGCCGTCTGCTGCTCCAGCAATTCGCGTAGTTCGTTGAGCAACCGCGTGTTCACGATGGCGATGACGGCCTGCGCCGCGAAATTCTGCACGAGCTCGACCTGCTTGTCGCTGAACGGCCGCACCTCCTGGCGATATAAGGCGATCACGCCGACAAGCTCGCCCTCTTTGAGCAACGGCACCGTCACGTAAGTGCGCGCGCCGGCTATTTCGACGAGACTGACCATGCGATCGTCCTTCGCGAGGTAGGACGGATCGGTCCGAAGATCGGCAATGTGGACGATCTGCCTGCTGTGCAGAATGCGGTCGAGCGGCACGCCCGGATGCTCGCGCAGGTCGATCACGGGATTGCGCCGCCAATAGTCAGCGTAGCTTTGCTCGCCGTGCACCGCGACCGCAGTCAACACAGGCCCGTCACGCATGAAGAAATTGCCAAAGGTGGCTTCGCAGACGCGGGTTGCATTCGCCAGCATGGCATCGAAGACGGGCTCAAGTTCGCCTGGCGAGCTTGAGATGACCTTCAAGACGTCCGATGTCGCCGTCTGCTGCTCCAGCGAATCAGTCAGGTCGTCGGTGCGCTGGTGCAGTTCTGTGAGCAGACGCGCGTTCTCGATGGCGATGACGGCCTGGCTGGCGAAATTGGTGACCAGGTCGATCTGCTTGTCGGTGAACGGGCGAACCTCTTTGCGGTAGATGGTGATGGCCCCAATGACCTCGCCCGCCTTGAACATCGGGACCGAAACCAATGTGCGGATTCCGGCGACTTCGACCGCTTCTACCGGCAATGGGTCGCCATCAAGATAAGCACGGCTTTCCCGCAGGTCGGCCACATGCACCGGCTGTCGCGTCAGGGCGACGCGCATCATCGGTGTGCCGGGGCCGGCATTGACAAGCGTTCCACTGCGCCATCGCTCGACATATTCTGGCGGCAATGGACCGTGCAGCGCGGCGCTGCGAAAGCCATTGCCTTCGCGCAACCACATCATGCCATAACTCGCCTCGCAGATTTCAGTCGCCTTAGCGAGCATAGTATCGAACACCGGCTGGAGTTCGCCTGGCGAGGTACTAATCACGCTCAGGACTTCCGAAGTCGCAGTCTGTTGCTCCAGCGACTCGCGCAATTCGCTAAGCAGCCGCGTGTTCTCGATGGCGATGACGGCCTGGGCAGCGAAATCCTTCAGCAACCCGATCTGCTTGTCTGTGAAGTTGCGCACAACATTGCGCCGTAGGGTCATGACCCCATGCAGCGTGTCGCCGCGCATGAGCGGTATAGCCAGCGAGGTTCGAATTTTCTCACGCTTGATGGCTTCGCGACTGTCTAGGAGCTCAGTGTCGGCGACTGCGAGCGCGTCGTGAATGTGAATAACTCTTCGAACAATGACGGCCTTTCCGCTCAATGATCGCTCAGTAATGGGTCGGGTCTCACCAAGCTTGACGGTTGACACGCCTCCGCAGTTGGCGACGTGACACAGCTGGTTGGCCTCAATGCGATACAAGGAGGCATTGCTGGCGTGACATAGCCGCGCTGCATTTTTTACGATGGCGTCGAAGACGGGCTGCAGATTAGTCGGGGAACGGCTGATAACGTCCAGGATCTCGCCGGTCGCGGTCTGCTGTTCGTGCGCCTCGTCGCGCTCGCGCCTTAGCCGGGCGAGTTGTTCCTCAAGGTCGGCAGTGGCTGGGGGCGCGGTTGGTGCTTTGCGAGCCTTCGGCCGCGCTGTACTACGGCCGCCGCGGCCCTCGGTCAGCTTACCACCTGCTTTGCTGCGCCGTCTCATGTCGCCCCGGGCGGTCCACGACAATGTTTAATCTTATGCAAATCCTAACAGGTGCGTCAGCGGGAAGGAATTGGAAGAGCAATCAAAAAGTGATCATTTGCTGCACGCGCAGCTTTATGAACAACCAATTTCGGCCAGTTCAGGCCTCGGTGGATGTCGCAGTTGGGTCACGTGTGGACGGCGCCATGGCAAGAGCTTTTTTCGACGTAGTGCAGCATTGGTCGGGTGCGGTCACGTGTCCGGCCTGTTGATGCGGCAGGTGTGGCCGCTGGCCCTAATGCTCTGCGCGGATCGGGTCCCCAACAAACGCGCGCACTTTTGAGAGGTGCGTTGACCCAAACGGGTTCTCCCGATCCCCGGAACGACCGTATCTGCATTACGTCGTCATGCTGTCCCTGTCGTAAATTAAATCCGGACATATTGATGATGCAACCCGCCTAGGATCGGACGGCAAAGAATGTGACCGACGGCCCCTATGGCGCGCGGTACGGGCGCATCCTTCTTTAGGGACAAGTGCGTGCGTACCTCATTGTAGTATTTCATGTACGATAGCAGCTCGTGACGAAGATGCCGTTCGCCCATGACGATGATATGATCGACGCATTCTCTGCGGATTGAACCGATCAGCCGTTCAGCGTATCCATTTTGCCACGGGGAGCGCGGCGACGTTGGTCGATCTCGAATGCCCATTGATCGATGTCTTCGGATGAAGATCTCACCATAGGCTCTATCCCGATCCCGGATCAGATAGCAGGGAGCTTGTTCCCATCCGCAAGCTTCAGTGATTTGATTTGCGATCCATTCCGCGGTCGGATGCGCTGTGACACCAAGCCATAAAATCCGTCTTCGGCCATGCCCTAGGATCAACAAGCCATAGAGCAGACGAAATGAGATTGTCGGCACGACGAACAGATCCATCGCTGCAATGCCGTCGGCATTGTTATGAAGGAACGTCTTCCAGCCTTGAGATGGCGGACTTCTCCGCCTGGCCATATACTTGGCCACGCTCGTCTGCCCGATATCGATACCGAGCTTGAGCAGTTCTCCATGTATCCGCGGCGCGCCCCACAATGGGTTGGCAATGCTCATCTCGCGGATCAACCGCCGGACCTCAGCCGGCACCCCAGGGCGACCCCGGCGAGACCTCGACTTCCAGCGTCAGTAACACCGGAAACTTGCGCGATGCCACCGGATCACGGTCTCAGGCCGAACGATGGCGAGCGCTTCGCGGGTTTTCGGAAACAGCTGGCAGACCCAACCTAGAACCATCTTGTCGACGGCTAAAAATGGCACCCGACTGGGCCGGCCCCTTCGCAGCACGATGATCTGCTGCCGCAACACGAGAATCTCGGCTTCCATAGCCGCCCGCGGTCGGAACAGATCGACCATAATCCCAAAAATTATTCTGCAGAGATCCCGCATCCCGCAGAGCATCATCCGATTCTGCGTCTCACGCCAAACGGACGGAATTTACGACAGGGACAGAGGTGCACCGGAGTAAACTAACCTTCAATAACGGCGAAAACTCAAATTCTCTGCGTAGCTCGTTGTGCTACGTCGATCGGCTTCGTTGGCCACGCTTGCCCGGTCGCCGGCTCTGAACTAGCGTTGCACCGGGGCAAGTTAATGAGGGCTGCTCACGGTATGACGGTTATTGACGTCCACACCCATATGCTGACGCTCGATTTTCTAGAGCTGATGCGCCGCTCCAGTGGCGGCAAGTACGAAATTAAGAAGACCAAAGCTGGCCAGGACACGATCTTTCATGATGGCGCGGCGTTCATGACGCTATTCTCGGGCATGTGGGATTACGATGAGCGGATAGGGGCAATGGATGCGGCGAAGGTCGACTTGGCCATCGTTTCACTCACCTCGCCCAACGTCTATTGGGGGGATCGCACCACCAGCCTGAAGGCGGCGCGCATGGTCAACGACTCCATGGCTGAACAGCAGCGCGCGCGGCCTGACCGTATCCGCTGGTTTGGCTCGCTCCCCTGGCAGTTCGCCGACGATGCCAAGGCCGAACTTGCCCGTGCAACAGCGAATGGCGCCGTCGGCGTCATGGTGTTGGCCAATATCGACGGCGATGACCTGACCGACCCGAAATTCGCACCCGTCTGGCAGGAAATTGACCGGCACGCGCTGCCCGTGCTGGTGCATCCAACGGCACCGCAGGGCGTGCGTGAGCTTCACATGCAGGACTTCGGATTGGTGCCGCCGGTTGGATTCATGGTCGATACCACGCTTGCCTTCGCGCGCATGATCTATGCCGGCTTCATCGACACCTATCCGAACCTGAAGCTGATCGCCGCTCACGGCGGGGCGACGCTGCCCTATATTGCCGGCCGGCTCGACCGGTGCCACGAAATGATTCCGGCCTGCGCGGAGGTAATCAAGGATAAGCCGAGCCTTTATCTGCAGCGCATCTGGTACGATACTGTGGTCTATGATCAGCGTGCGCTCGAACTGTGCATCGCAGTCGCGGGATCAGCCGAGCGAGTGCTGTATGGCTCGGACTATCCGCACAATATCGGCGACATGGCAGGATGCCTGGCCCGGGTGCGTGCATTGAGGCCAGACGAGGCTACGCGCATAGCCGGCAAGAATGCCGAACGGTTGTTCCGGCTCTAGCAGTGATCCGTCCTCGTTGAATTGGTCGCACTTGACGTATTTCTTTTGGCGTCACGGAGGACTGCTACTCCGATGCGCTGGCGCATAACTTCGTAACAGATCAGCATGATGCCCATGCCGACGCCTATAATGTCGGTCCAATAGCCGCCGGTGACGGCGCCCGCCGGAATCAGCGCGAGGATGCCGCCAATCGCGAACACAATGCGCGACATCCAGCCGAGTGGACGCACGAAATAGCCGGCAATGCCGATCGAAACAAGCCACACGCCGATGAAGGCAGTAACGATAGCCTGCGCGATTTCTACCGGCCTTCCGATCAGGATCAAGCTGGGCGAGGCGACGAACAGAAACGGCACGATGAATGCGCTCCAACCGAAGCGCATGGCGGCAAATCCCGTGCGCATCGGATCGGCTTTGGCGATTGCCGCTGCGGCGAAGGCCGCCACCGCCACCGGCGGCGTGATCATCGACATCATGCCGAAGTAGAGGATGAAAAGGTGCGCCGCCATCGGATTGACGCCGAGCTGGATGAGCGCCGGCGCGACCAACGCCGCCAGCAAGACGTAAACGCCGAGCGTCGGCAGACCCATGCCGAGGATGACGCAGACGATCGCCGAGAGCACCAGCAAGAGCGCGGCGCTGGAAGCACCAACCTGGACCAGCATGTAGGTTAGGTTGAAGCTCAGGCCGGTCACATTGAGCACTCCGATCACGATGCCGGCGCCGGCGCCGATCAGGATGATGTCGACGGCGCCGTAGCCGCTCAACACGACGCTGCGGGCAAGCTCGTCGAGCTGCGGCCGGCGCCCCTGGTAGCCGGTGACATAGGAGAGCACCGCCGCGGTCGCCGCCGCCACCAGCGCCGCCCGTCCCGGCTGCCAGTTGTAGCGGAACAGCGCAACGATGAGCACGGCGAACGAGGCAATAAACGGCCAGCCGGTGAGGATGCCGCGCGCCGGTGGAATCTCCGCGGCGGAGAGCCCGCGCATGCCGAGCCGCGCCGATTCGAGATCGGCCTGGATGAACAGCGCCACGTAATAAAGTAGGCCCGGCACCAGCGCGGCGAGCGCCACTGCGGCATAGGGAACTTGGAGGAATTCCGCCATAACGAAGGCGGCCGCCCCCATCACCGGCGGCATCAGTTGCGCGCCGGTCGAGGCCACCGACTGCACGCCGCCGGCCTTGTGTGCGGGATAGCCGGCGCGGGTCATCAAGGGAATGGAGACGATGCCGATGGCAACCACGTCGGCGACGGCGCTGCCCGAGATCATGCCGAACAGGCAGGAGGCGACGACCGAGATCTTCATGGGGCCGCCGCGCAGGCGGCCCATGGCGATCAGGGAGACGTCGGTGAAGAAGCGGCTGCCGCCGGTCGAGTTGAGGATGTTGCCGAAGAAGATGAAGGCGATGACGATCGTCGTCACCACGGCCATGGGCAGGCCGAGGATGCCGTTCACGTCGAGCGCGAGATAGGCGCCAAGCCCGCGCCAGTCCTGCGCCCGCGCAGCGAGGCGGCCGGGGACGTGATTGCCGAAAAGCGCATAGAGCAGGAACACGCCGACGATGATGACCAGCGCCCAGCCGGTCGAGCGGCGCAGCGCCTCCAACAGCAGCAGCACGATGATCGTGCCGGGGATGTAGGCCGCCGCCGGGCGGGCGAAGATCGCGTTGACGAGGTCCTGATAGCGATAGGCGATCCAGCAGGCGGCGAGGAAGCCGAGCGTCGCGGCAACGAGGTCATACCACGGCACGTCCTCGCGCGGTGCTCCGCGCTTGGCCGGCATGGTGAGGAAGGCGAGCGCCAGTCCCGCGCCCAGGGCCACGGCAAAGAACTGCTGCGGATAGAGCGACCACGACAGATATTGTGGTAGTTCGAGCGCCCAGCCCGCCGCGCCGAGAGTCAGCGCGACGGCCACGACGGTCGCGATCTTGTTGGCGAAGGCCGGAGGGGCCGGCGCCTCGCCGGCGGGCAAGTTCATGCAATCTGCCTATCGGCGCGCGGTGCCGGCCCTACTTCCACAGTCCGACTTCCTTGTAAAACTTGATCGCACCGGAGTGATATTGGCCCGGCGCCACGTCGCCGATCATGTCCTTCTTCGGGTTGAAGCCTTTGAACGGGGCGAACACCTGACCCATTGCCTTCTGGTTCTCGTAGATGATCTTCGCCATTTTCTCCACGACGGCGTCGGGCACATTCTTGTTGGAGAAGATGATCATTGGATAAGCGATGAAATAGCCGGGGGCGAGCACGCCGGGACTGGTCGGTCCGGGCTTCATCTCGACTAGGTAGCCGGTTTTCCAATGCTTCTTGATCGCGGCGGTGGCTTCCGGCGTGTTGGGGATGGGCAGCGCGCGGATGCCGCCGACCGCCGCGTCCGCCTCGCGCACCTTGGCGGCGCCGTGGGCGAAGATGAAGCCATCGGTCTGCCCGGCCATGAAAGCACTGGCGCCGCCGACCACGCTCGGCACCTGCACCTTGACCACGTCGTCGCGGGTCAGGCCGACGGTGGCGTAGATCGCGTCAAGCTGCGGCAGGATCGTGTGCTGGGCGGTGAAGCCGGCGGTCATGCGCTTGCCCTTGAGATCGGCGATGCTCTTGATGTTGGAATCCTTGCGCACGAAGATCGCCTCTTTGAGCGGGTAGAGTAGCGCCACCACCCGCAGATTCGGATTGGCGCTACCCTTGAACCAGGCCTTGCCCTCGAGCGCGTAGTTGAATTCCTCAAGATTGCCGATGCCGAACTCGATCTGCCCCGCATTGACCGCCGGCAGGTATTGATTGGGGCTGGTGGCGGGCTGAATCGTGACGGAAAGCCCGTGCTCATTGGCGGCTTTCGCAATCGCTGTGCCGATGCTGTGATAAAGCGAGCCGGGATTGGAGGTGGCGATGCCAAGCTGCTGCGCAGCCGCACCGCCGACCGACAGTAGGGTGGCGCCTGCGAGAACTACCAGAGTTGGGACTACCCTCATTGTATTTCCTCCTGTTTTTGTCTTTCAAATATTTGACAGCGACGCCGGAAAGCATCGGCGCAACATCGGGACAGAACAGTGTAACGAATGTGAGCCCCGCCGCCTACGGCACAACGCCCAGGTCGGACTTACCCGGCTTGCCATCACGGTACCCTTCGAGGGCGTTCGTATCAACGATCAGTTCATAGTCAACGGAAACCATCTTTGCTGGGATATCCTGGCGCCCGCCGTGAAGGTGAATTTCAACGCCGCGAAGTTTAAAGTGGATCGTCGTTGACACCCGCTCGATCCCCTTGATCATGCAACCGGCGATGGCCGCGAGGAACTGCTCCGCTGGTTTAAAGGCGTCTGGCCGGCCATTGATGTCCGTGTCGAGGACAACCTCGGCATCTTTGGCGGCAGCGGTACTTCGGTGCGCATCGATCTGACGGGCACTGACGCGGTGTTCGAGCATCGGTCCCATGTCAGCCCGCGAGCCAACGAGCGAGATCGTCCGGCTTCGGCTCGCGCCCATTGCCGCCGGCCACGCCAGGCGACACAATGTCAAGCGAGAACGGCTATCCGACTGCCTGGGAGGCAATCGCCTTGCTCACTGCCGCCAGAAACAACCTGCTCACGCGCGTCGGGCCGGGTACGCCGATGGGCAATCTGCTGCGGCGCTACTGGATGCCGATCGCTGGCGCGAGTGAGCTCAACGACAATCCGGTTAAGCCGGTAAGGTTCTTCGGCGAGGACCTGACGCTCTACAAAGACCTCAGCGGCCGCTTTGGGCTTATCGCCCGCCAGTGCCCGCACCGCGGTGCCGATTTGTCGTGCGGCACAGTCGAGGAGCGAGGCATCCGCTGTTTCTATCACGGCTGGAAATTCGATGAGCGCGGGCAATGCCTGGAGCAGCCCTACGAGGATATCACCAATCCCAATCCGAAAAGTCGCGACGGCTGCAATGCCGCTGCCTATCCGGTGCGCGAGCTCGCTGGCCTGCTGTGGGCCTATATGGGCCCGCAGCCGGCACCCGAGTTGCCGGTCTGGGAGCCCTTTACCTTCGCCAATGGCTTCCGCGAAATCGTGCTCGCCGAAGTTCCCTGCAATTGGTTCCAATGTCAGGAAAACTCCATCGACCCGGTGCATTTCGAGTGGATGCACGAGAACTGGAGCGCGCGTCTACGCGGCGACGACAAACAAGCCGCCCGCCATCTCAAGATCGCCTACGACGAGTTCGAGCACGGCTTCATCTACCGCCGCATTCGTGAAGGCGGCGACGAAAAGGACGTGAACTGGTCAGTCGGCCGCGTGGCGCTATGGCCGAACGCCTTTTACCTCGGAATGCATTTCGAATGGCGGGTGCCGATCGACGACAAGAACACGTTGAGCGTGGCATGGTTCTTCATGCGGGTGCCCAAGGGCAGCGAGCCTTACGTGCAGGACAGCGTGCCGACCTGGGTGAGCCCGATCCGCGACGAACGCAACCAATTGATCGTCAGCCACGTCATCAATCAGGACATTGTCGGTTGGGTTGGACAAGGTGCAATCGCCGACCGCAGCCAGGAAAACCTGCGTTCCAGCGATATCGGCATCACGATGATGCGCAAACGCTTCTTCGACGATCTCGACAAAGTTGCGAAAGGCCAGGACCCATCGGGCATCGTGCGGGATGCCGCGGCGGCGCGCTGCATCGCCCTGCCCGACGTGATGCGTAAATACAATGTTGATGGCGTGCCCCTCGCCGACTACGACAAACATCCACTACTGCGTGAACGGCTCGCCGGGTTCCGCCATCATTACGGGCAACCGCCGGAGGTGCGCCGCGCCTTCGAAGAAGCTATGGGAATTGCCCAAGAACTCCGCGGCCTCGACGCCGCCCGAAGATAAAGTGGAGCGATTATGGCCGACATTGTGCTGGCGATCGGAACCTCCCATAGCCCGTTGTTGAACAGTCCACCCGAGGACTATCCCAAGCACGTCGCCATCGATGCCTCGGGGCGTAAGCTCCTCGACAAGAACGGCCGTCCGTCCACATACTGCGAACTGCTGGAAAAGGCCGCCCCTTCGATCAAGCAACAAATCGAACCGCAGGTGCTCGAGCTTTGTTGCAGCCGCTACAGTGTTCGAGATGGACCAAACCTCAACTTCTGGGTCTCTTTGCTGCTGGCGGGCTTCCTCCGCACGGCGCTCCGAGCGACGAAGTCACCGGCTGAGCGGGGCGTAAGCTAAGCGCGCCAGGCTGAGCTAGGTTTTCGCTACACACAGGTCGACGATAATCCCAAAAATTATTCTGCAGAGATCCCGCATCCCGCAGAGCATCATCCGATTCTGCGTCTCACACCAACCGGACGGAATTTACGATAGGGACAGGCGGGTACGCCAACGTTTACGAGGCATTGCAGACCATTCGGAACCCTCCACATGGCGCGACCAAGATCAAATTCCTCCCTGCGCGCGCCGAGTACGCCGCACCGTTGTAGCCGCTGCCAGTGAGCAAGCCGGCGCGTGCAGCTAAATGATCAAGGTGCGGTTTCATGCGACGAAGATAGGTGCACGGCGGACAAAGCTCCAGCGGTTTGTTTTACGGGACTATGCCATCAGCCTATACCATAGGTTAGAATTAACAATAATAACATATTGATAACAAAGCATTTTTCAGATTGGCTGGGGCGGGAGGACTCGAACCTCCGAATGGCGGAATCAAAATCCGCTGCCTTACCACTTGGCTACGCCCCAAAGCTCAACCGAAAAAGCCGGCGGCAAGGAAACTCTGCCTTGGCGCCTGCCGGCCGCGCGGACCATAGCGACGACGTCCGGTCCGATCAATGTCCGGCGCCGGCCTACCCTATATATAAAGAGTAAGGCGCTGCGTTGACCCGTCCCCCGCCCTCGCTAGATTAGCGCTCATGACCTACCGCGCGCCGGTCGCCGACATCGCTTTCGCGCTCAAGCACGCCGCCGGCTTCAAAGCGGCGCTGGCGGAGGGCCTTTACGGCGATCTTGACGAAGAGACGGTCGATTCCGTGCTGGTCGAAGCCAGCCGCTTCGCCTCCGACGTGATCGCCCCGCTCAATCGGATCGGCGACCAGCATGGCGCCCCTTTCAAGGATGGCGCGGTGACGACGCCGCCGGGCTGGAAGGAGGCCTATACCGCCTGGGCCGCCGCCGGCTGGAACGGGCTTGCGGCGCCGGCCGACTTCGGCGGCCAGGAGCTGCCGCATGCACTGAACGCAGCCTGCATCGAGATGTGGAATTCGGCCTCGATGGCTTTCGGCATCGGACCGCTGCTGACCATGGCCGCAGCCGATACGCTCGCGCGCGCCGGCAGCGAGGATCTCAAAGCGACCTATCTCGGCAAGCTGGTCAGTGGTGAGTGGTTCGGCACCATGCAGCTGACCGAGCCGCAGGCGGGTTCCGACGTCGGCGCGCTGCGCACGCGCGCGACCCGCGCCGGCGACGGGAGCTATCGCATCACCGGCTCGAAAATCTTCATCACCTATGGCGAACACGATCTGACCGACAACATCATTCATTTCGTGCTGGCGCGGCTGCCCGATGCACCGCCCGGCACCAAGGGAATATCATTGTTCCTGGTTCCGAAATTCATGCCCGACGGCGCCCGCAATGACGTGCGCGCGCACTCGATCGAGCACAAGCTCGGCATCCATGCCTCACCCACCTGCACCATGATCTATGGCGATCAAGGCGGCGCGGTCGGCTACCTCATCGGCGAGGAGCACAAGGGCATGGCGACGATGTTCACCATGATGAACCGGGCACGCCTGGGGGTCGGCTTGCAGGGTGTCGCCATCGCCGAGCGCGCAACGCAACAGGCGATGGCCTATGCGCGTGAGCGCAAGCAGGGCGCCGGCGGCACGATCATCCATTACCCCGACGTCAAGCGCATGTTGCTCACCATGCGGGCGTTGACCGGCGCGGCGCGCGCGATCTGTTATGCGACGGGTGTCGCCATCGACCGCTCGCATCGCGACAAGACCGAGGCCGCGCGCCAAGCCGCGCACGAACGCGCCTCGCTGCTCACGCCGGTCGCGAAAGCCTTTTCCACCGATATCGGCATCGAGGTGGCCTCGCTCGGTGTGCAGGTGCATGGCGGCATGGGCTATATCGAGGAGACCGGCGCCGCCCAGCACTTCCGTGACGCGCGCATCGCCGCGATCTACGAAGGCACCAACGGCATCCAGGCGATCGACCTGGTCGCGCGCAAGCTGCCGCTCGAGGGCGGCAAGACGGTCGCGCTCTACATCGATGAACTGAGACGTACGATTGCCGACGTCAAGGCGAGCAATGCGCCGGCGTTCGGCGAAACCGCGCCGCGGCTCGGCGAAGCAGTCGACAGCCTGGAGCGGGCGACGCGCTGGCTATTGGCGCAAAAGAACTCCGATACGGCGCTCGCCGGCGCGACGCCCTATCTGCGGATGTTCGGCCATGCCGCCGGCGGCTGCATGCTGGCCGGCGAGGCGCTTGTTGCGTTGCGCGATGGCAGCGATGGCGCCGGGCGCACCGCGCTGGCGCGCTTCTTTGCCGAGAATATCGCGGTGCAAGCCTCCGGCCTCGAGCGCAGCATCACCGAAGGCGCGGACAGCATCACCGCTGCGCAAGCCGCGCTGGCGGAATAGCGCATGAGCAATCTGGTCGTCGTCAGGGACGTAGGCGCGGTTCGCATTGTGCGCATGAACCGCCCGGAAAAGAAAAACGCGCTGACCATGGCGATGTACGAGGCCATGTCGGCCGCGTTCGAAGACGTGGGCAAGAATCCGGCATTGCGCTGCCTGCTGATCGCGGGCCAGCCGGACGCCTTCACCGCCGGCAACGATCTTGCCGATTTCCTCAAGGCCTCAAACGAAGACGGCGCGCTCGGGCCCTACATCATGCGCTTCCTCTACGCGCTGGCGCGCTGCGAGCGGCCGCTGGTCGCCGCCGTGCGCGGCAACGCGGTCGGTATCGGCACCACCATGATGATGCACTGCGACCATGTGGTCGCGGGCACCGATGCGCGCTTTTCCACGCCGTTCGTTTCCCTCGGCCTGGTGCCGGAAGCCGGCTCCAGCCTCATCGCGCCGCGCATGATGGGTCACGCGCGCGCATTCTCGCTGCTGGTGATGGGCCGACCGATGAACGCGGAAGAAGCGAAGGCCGCCGGCCTCGTTAATACGATCGTCGTGCCGGACCAGGTCGAAGCCGAGGCGATGAAGGCCGCGCAGGAAATCGCCGCCTTGCCGCCGCAAGCGGTCTTGGAGGCGCGGCAATTGCTGCGCGGCTCACGCGAGGAGATCGTCGCGCGCATCGACGAGGAAGCCGCGATTTACAGGACGCGCCTGCAATCGCCGGAGGCGCGCGCGGCCTTCGAAGCGTTCCTCAACCGCAAGCGGCTCTGACGGCCCGCTTGTCAGGGCATGCGGCCGCCTTCGAACTGGAATTTCCAGCCCGCGGCGCTCGCCGTGCGCTCGACCGCGTCACGCACCTGCGCATAGTCCAAGGCGCCGCCGCCGCCAACCGCAGTCTCGCTGTGCTCGCCGGATCGCTTCCAGCCGCTTACCGTTGTCTTCTCGACGGTCATTGTCGGCGGCGGGATGCCCCAGCTTCGCTCCGCAACGGCTTCGCGGAAATGCAGCGTGTGATCCTCCTCGGTGGGACGGCATGACATCCGATAGGTCACTTTGCGGCCGCCGAGCCACCATTTTGCGCCGATCGATTCGACTTCGCCGACCAACTCCTGGTCGCCATCATCGTGGATCTTGAGACCAAGGACTGCGCTTTGCGTCTTTAATTGCGCCAGCAGATCGTTTTTGGAGAGTGCGTTTGGCATGCGTCGCCTCCGATTTTTGTTTAAGCTAGACGGCTGGGGGCTTTGTCGCATTGAGGAAAATCAACAGGCGGCGATAAGCCTGTCCCAATCAAGGACAACAACGCGACTTCGCAAGGAGCGGCCATGTCGCTGAGAGGCAAGACCCTGTTCATCACCGGCGCCTCGCGCGGCATCGGGCTGGCGATCGCGCTCAAAGCCGCCGCCGACGGCGCCAATATCGCCATCGCCGCCAAGACGGTCGAGCCGCATCCCAAGCTCGAAGGCACCATCCACACCGCGGCGGCGCTGATCGCCAAGGTCGGTGGTGGCGCCTTGCCGCTCGCCGTCGACGTACGCGACGAGGCGGCGGTCAAGGCCGCCATCGATGAAACCGCGCGCCACTTCGGCGGCATCGACATCGTGGTCAACAACGCCAGCGCCATCCAGTTGACGCCGGTTGAGCAGACCGACATGCGCCGCTACGACTTGATGATGGGCATCAACACGCGCGGCACCTTCATGGTGTCGAAATACGCCCTGCCCTATCTGGAGAAATCCGCCAACCCGCACATCTTGATGCTGTCGCCGCCGCTCGACATGGCCGAGAAATGGTTTGCTCCGCACACCGCCTATACGATGGCGAAGTTCGGCATGAGCCTGGTGGCGCTGGGGCTGGCCGGCGAATTGCGCGGGCGCGTTGCGGTCAATGCGCTGTGGCCGCGCACCACCATCGCGACCGCTGCGGTTAAAAACTTGCTCGGTGGCGACGCTGTGATGCGGATGTCGCGCCGGCCCGAGATTATCGCCGAGGCCGCCTATCGCATCTTCCACAAGCCGGTGAGCTTCACCGGCCAATTCCTGATCGACGACACGTTTCTCGCCGGCGAAGGGGTCAGCGATTTCGATCAATACCGCGTCGACCCCGGCCAGCCTCTGAAACTTGATTTGTTCGTGTCCGAAACGCTGCCGCTGCCGAAGGGTGTGAACTTGGCGGCCATAAAGTAGTTTCGGTCATCCCGCGCGACCTGTTACAACTTACCTATGTCCACCCTGCTCATCACCCATCCGGCCTGTCTCGATCACCTCACCCCGGCCGGTCACCCGGAGCGGCCGGATCGTTTGCGCGCCATCGAGCAGGCGCTGGAGGACGAGAAATTCCAGACGCTGGCGCGCGTGGAAGCGCCGCGCGCATCGCTCGAAACAATCGCGCTGGCGCACCCGATGGAATACGTCGAGGCGATCCGCGACGCCTCGCCGCCGGAAGGGCTGGTGCATATCGACGCCGACACCTCGATGTCGCCGGGCAGCTACGAAGCCGCCTTGCGCGCTGCCGGCGGCGCCATGCTGGCGGTGGACGAGGTGATGAACCAGAAAGCGGCGAATGCCTTCGTCGCC
This sequence comes from uncultured Alphaproteobacteria bacterium, assembly GCA_963761245.1. GTDB lineage: Bacteria > Pseudomonadota > Alphaproteobacteria > Rhizobiales > Xanthobacteraceae > Pseudolabrys. Next base: position 42,934 of record CAVXGN010000019.1, read on the forward strand.
ATCCGCCCGCCCGGCCATCACACTGAAACCGCGCGGCCGATGGGTTTCTGCCTGTTCAACAACGCGGCGATTGCTGCGCGCTATGCGCAGGACCGCTACGATGTCGAGCGCGCGGCCGTCATCGACTTCGACGTGCATCACGGTAACGGCTCGCAGGACATCTTCTGGTCCGACAAGAGCGTGATGTATTGCTCGACGCACGAGATGCCGCTTTATCCCGGCACCGGCGCGATCGGCGAGCGCGGCGAGTTCAACACCATTGTCAACGCGCCGCTTTCGGCCGGCGACGGCGGCGACGCCTTCCGCGAGGCCTTCGAGACCGTCATTCTGCCGCGCCTGCGCGACTTCAAGCCGGACATCCTGGTGATCTCGGCGGGCTTCGACGCGCACACGCGCGACCCGCTCGCCAACCTCAATCTGGTGGAAGCCGACTACGCCTGGGTCACCAAGAAGCTGATGGAAATCGCCGACGACGGCGCGCAAGGCCGCGTCGTCTCGCTGCTGGAAGGCGGCTACGACCTGCAAGGCCTGTCGCGCTCGGTCGCCGCCCACGTCACCGCGCTGATGCGGGGGTGAGAAGGTTCACCGCGCCGTCAGTCCGCCGTCGATCGGCAAATCGGCGCCGGTGATGAAGGCCGATTGATCCGACAAGAGAAAGACGCAGAGGTCGGCGACCTCGGCCGGCTGACCAAGCCGCTGCAGCGGAATGTCGAGCGCCAAACGCCGCTTGACCGTCTCCGGTTCTTTCGTGCCGCCTGCGATCTGGTCGACCATCGGCCCCTTCCAGAAAGGCCGGGCATATCGCGTTGCAACGCACCGGCGGCGCAAGCCGCGCCCCGTGCAACGCGACGGACTTCGAGAGCAGCGACACACCGCCCTTGGAGGCATTGTAGGCAGCGAGATTGTGCCCGCCGACCAGCCCCGACACCGACGACAGATTGACGATCGATCCGCCTTTCTTTCGCAGCAGCGGCATTGAGTATTTGCAGCCGAGGAAGGCGCCGTCGAGATTGACCGACAACACCCGCCGCCAGGTGGCGAAATCGAGCTTTTCCACGCTGCCGATTGCGACGATGCCGGCGGCGTTGACCAGACCGTCGAGCCGTTCATGGGCGCGCGCGATATCGGCAGTAACGCGCTGCCAGTCGGCTTCCGAGGTCACGTCGAGCGCCACATCCATGCCGGGACGGTCGGCAAGATCGCTGGCAATCGCCGTGCCGCCGGCGTCGCGCACCGCCGCCACGACGGCCGCGCCGATGGCGCCGGCAGCGCCCGTCACCAGGACAATTTTTTCCTCAAGGTCGGCCATAGGCACGTCCCCATCGCTGCGCTAGGGTCGAATTGTCAAGCATTGGCCTTGCGATGTCACCTATGCAGCCCGTGAGCCTGATCACCGGCGCTTCCGTCGGCATTGGCGCTGCGCTGGCGCGCGTGTTCGCCGCGCACGGCCATCAGGTGGTGGTGACGGCGCGGCGGGAGGCGCAGCTCGCAGCACTTGCCGACGAAATCGCCGGCGCCGGTCATACCCGCCCCTTTGTAATTGTCGCCGACCTCGCCGGCGCGGACGGGCCGGCACACATCGCGGCTGCGCTCGCGCAGAAAGGTCTCGAGCCGGCGATCGTGGTCAACAATGACGGCTTCGGTCTCATGGGCGATGCCGCCGAACTCGATCGCGCCAAAGAGCTCGCCATGATCGACCTCAATTGCCGCGTGCTCACCGATCTCTCGCTGCGCTGGATCGACAGCATCACGCGGCATCGCGGCGGCGTCCTCAATGTCGCTTCCATCGCCGGCTTCCTGCCCGGTCCCGGCATGGCGGTCTATCACGCCACCAAAGCCTATGTACTCTCGTTCAGCGAGGCGCTGCACCAAGAGCTTAAAGCCGACGGCGTGCGGGTTTGCGTGCTCTGCCCGGGGCCGGTCGAAACCGAATTCTTCACCCGCGCCGGTGTCCCACCCGGCTATTTCCCCACCATGCTCCGCCGCAGCGCCGAGCGCGTGGCGCACGACGGTTATAAGGGCTTCATGGGCGGCCACCGCGTGGTGGTGCCGGGCAAGCTCAACCGCGCGATCACGCTGCTGCCGCGCCTTCTGCCGCGCGGCCTGATACTCGCCGCCGCAGGCTGGAACCGGCAGCGTCGCCAGGCTCGCTAGACCCTGCTATCGTCCCCGCCGCCGGACGGCATAGGATGCCCACCGCGAATCGTGCCGGGACCCCGAAATGGCAGCACCCAACACTACCGACATCAAAAAACTGACCTTCGAGCGCGCGATTGAAGAATTGGAATCGATCGTCAAGCGCCTGGAGGAAGGCAAAGTCCCGCTCGAGGAGTCGGTGGCGATCTATGAGCGCGGCGAGGCGCTGAAAGCCCGCTGCGAGGAACTTTTGCGCCAGGCGGAAGCGCGGGTGGAGCGGATTACCCTCGATGCGTCGGGCAAACCGACCGGCAGCGAGCCGCTCGACGTCGATTAGGGGCCCCGCGCAGCATCGCCAAAGATTGATTTTGCGGTCGAGAACAACTAGGCGATGTGGTTGCGATCGTAACCAGATGCCGAAAAGCCGCATCCGGTCTTGAAAACCGGCTCCGAACAAGGCGTTGCCCGGCGCCGCTGAATTGCCGGATGGTGCCAAATTGGTGTAAGTCTGCCATAATTTACGGCTGTCGCCTTGTGCGCCCATAAACCTCGCGGAGTTGCTTTTGTCCGAGGCATCCAAGACCCCCCTGCTCGACCGCATCAAGCTGCCGCTCGACATGAAAAATTTGTCGTTGGAGCAGCTCAAACAGCTGGCCGACGAATTGCGCACCGAGACGATCGACGCCGTCGCCAAGACCGGCGGCCATCTCGGCGCCGGCCTGGGCGTGGTCGAATTGACCGTCGCCTTGCACTCGGTATTCGACACGCCGACCGACCGGCTGATCTGGGACGTCGGGCACCAGGCCTACCCGCACAAAATCCTCACCGGCCGCCGCGACCGCATCCGCACCTTGCGGCAGGGCGGCGGGCTGTCCGGCTTCACCAAGCGCGCCGAAAGCGAATATGACCCGTTCGGCGCCGCCCATTCCTCGACGTCGATCTCCGCCGGCCTCGGCATGGCGGTGGCGCGCGACCTCGCCGGCAAGCAAAACAACGTCATTGCCGTGATCGGCGACGGCGCCATGTCGGCCGGCATGGCTTATGAAGCCATGAACAACGCCGGCGCGATGAATTCGCGGCTGATCGTCATCCTCAACGACAACGACATGTCGATTGCGCCCCCGGTCGGCGCCATGTCGGCCTATCTGGCGCGGCTCTATTCCGGCAAGGCCTACCGCAGGATGCTCGACATCGGCAAACAGCTCGCACACAATTTGCCGAAATTCCTGGAAAAGAAGGCCGTACGCGTTGAGGAGTTCGGGCGCGGGCTGCTGATCGGCGGCACGCTGTTCGAGGAACTCGGCTTCTATTATGTCGGCCCGATCGACGGCCACAATCTCGACCATCTGCTGCCGGTGCTGCGCAACGTGCGCGATGCCGAAGCCGGGCCGATCCTGGTGCACGTCGTCACCCAGAAGGGCAAAGGCTATGCGCCGGCGGAAACCTCCGCCGACAAATATCACGGCGTGGTCAAATTCGACGTCGCGACCGGCGCGCAGATCAAATCGAAATCGAATGCGCCGCAATACACCAAGGTGTACGCCGAGAGCCTGATCAAGGAGGCGCGCAAGGACGACAAGATCGTCGCCGTGACCGCGGCGATGCCGTCCGGCACCGGGCTCGATCTGTTCCAGAAGCAGTTTCCCGATCGCTGCTTCGACGTCGGCATTGCCGAGCAGCATGCGGTGACCTTTTGCGGCGGGCTCGCCGCCGAGGGCTTCAAACCATTCGCGACCATCTATTCGACCTTCTTGCAGCGCGCCTATGACCAGGTGGTGCATGACATCGCCATCCAGCGACTGCCGGTGCGCTTCGCCATTGACCGCGCCGGTCTGGTCGGCGCCGACGGGCCGACGCACGCCGGCTCGTTCGACGTCGCCTACCTCGGCTGCCTGCCCGGCTTCGTGCTGATGGCGGCGGCCGACGAAGCCGAACTGGTCCACATGGTGGCGACGGCAGTGGCGATCGACGACCGGCCGTCGGCCTTGCGCTATCCGCGCGGCGAAGGCTTGGGTGTGCCGATGCCGGCGGAAGGCAAGCCGCTGGAGATCGGCAAGGGCCGCATCCTGCGCGAAGGCCACAAGGTCGCGCTGCTCTCCTTCGGCGGACGCCTGGGCGAGTGCCTGAAGGCGGCCGACGAATTGGCCGCTCTCGGGCTGTCGACCACGGTTGCCGATGCGCGCTTTGCCAAACCGCTCGACGTCGACCTGCTGCTGCGGCTGGCGCGCGAGCACGAGGTGCTGATCACCATCGAGGAAGGCGCCATCGGCGGCTTCGGCGCTTACGCGCTGCAGACGCTGGCCGAACACGGCATGCTCGACAACGGCCTCAAAGTGCGCGCCATGGTGCTGCCGGACGTGTTCATCGACCAGGACTCGCCGAACGCCATGTATGCCAAGGCCGGCATGGACGCCAAAGGCATCGCCGCCAAGGTGTTCGAAGCGCTGGGCAAGGACATCGCCGCCGAGACCGTGAAGCTGGCGTAGACGCAGCCAGGCAGAAACGCCGTCAATCGTTCGCGCAGGCGGACGATCCAGTATTCAGGGCGATTGCGATAAACTCAAACGGTTGCGAAGACCGGATGCCCCGCCTTCGCGGGGCATGATAACGGAGTTTCTATGTCACGTCGCCTGCGCGCCGATCGCCTGCTGGTCGAGCGCGGCCTGTTCGATAGCCGCGCCAAGGCGCAGGCCGCCATCGAAGCCGGTCTGGTCAGCGCCAACGATGCGGTCGTCCGCAAGGCGGCCGAGGAAATCGCAATCGACGCAAGCTTAACGGCTACGCCGGCGCATCCTTACGTCTCGCGCGGCGGCATCAAGCTCGCCGCAGCGCTCGACCATTTCGGCTTCGATCCCGAAGGCCGCGTCTGCCTCGATATCGGCGCCTCCACCGGCGGCTTCACGCAAGTGCTGCTGGAGCGCGGCGCCGAGCGCGTCTACGCAATCGACGTCGGGCGCGGGCAATTGCACGAGAGCCTGCGCGCCCGGTCGGAGGTCGTCTCGTTTGAAGAGACCGATATCCGCGCCTGCAACCCTGCCCGCTTTCGCGCGACGCCGAACTTCGTCACCATCGATGTCAGCTTCATTTCGCTGAAACTGGTGCTGCCGGCGGCCCTCAAGCTGGTCGCGCATCGCACGCAAGTTGTCGCATTGATCAAGCCGCAGTTCGAGGCCGGACCGGCGCGGGTGAAGAAAGGCATCGTGCGCGATCCGGCTGTGCAGGCGGCGGTGTGCGACGACATCGCCGCTCTTGTGACCTCGCTCGGCTGGCGCGTGATCGGCATTGTCCCCTCGCCGATCGCCGGCGGCGACGGCAATGCCGAGTTCCTGCTCGGAGCGATGCGTGACTGAGCAGCTCACGATTGCCCGCCTCGGCCACCGCGGCGACGGCGTTGCCGATACCGCCAATGGACCGGTCTATGTGCCTTATGCGCTGCCGGGCGAGACCGTGACCGTCGAGCCGGTCGCCGGCCATCCCGACCGCCGGCATCTGGTGCATGTCGACAAGCCGAGCCATGAGCGGGCGACGCCGATCTGCAAGCATTTCGGGCAATGCGGCGGCTGCGCCATGCAGCATTGGTCGCTGGCCGAATACCATTTGTGGAAACGCGGGCTGGTGGTCGAGGCGTTGGCGCAAGCGGATCTGCTGGCGCCGGTGGACGACATCATCGACGCTCATGGCGAGGGCCGCCGGCGCGCGGTGCTGCACGCGCGGCGCGGCACCGGCGATCTGCTGGAAGTCGGCTTCACCGCGCCGCGCGCCCATCACATCGTCGCCATCGACCGCTGCCCGGTGCTGGCGCCCGGACTCGATGGCGCCATTCAAGCGGCCTGGGCCATCGCCGAACGCTTGAAACCGACCAACAAGCCGCTCGACATCCAAGCGACCGCCACCAATTCCGGCCTCGACATCGACGTGCGCGGCTCCGGTGCGCTCAGCGCGCAGACCATGGCCGCGCTTTCGCGGATCGCCGAAAAGCACAAGCTCGCCCGCCTCACCCGCCACGGCGAAATCGTAGTGCAACAGACGCAGCCGCTGCTGACAGTCGGCCGCGTGCAGGTACCGCTGTCGCCCGGCGCCTTCCTGCAAGCGACCGCGCAGGGCGAAGCCGTGCTGGCGCATTTGGTGCTCGCACATGTGGATGGCGCCAAACGCGTCGCCGATCTGTTTTGCGGCATCGGCCCGTTTGCCTTGCGCATCGCGGAGAACGCGCGCGTGATCGCCGCCGACAGCGATGCCGGCGCGATCAAAGCGCTTCAGCAGGCCGCGGCCAAAACCAGCGGCCTCAAGCCGGTGGAGGCGCACAGTGCGCGATCTGTTCCGCCGGCCGTTGATGGCAAGCGAGCTCAAAGGCTTCGACGCCGTCGTGTTCGATCCGCCGCGCCAGGGCGCCGAAGCCCAGGCACGCGAAATCGCCAAGAGCAATGTGCCAGTGGCGGTCGCGGTGTCGTGCGACGCCACCACCTTCGCGCGCGACGCCAAAATTCTGGTCGGCGCCGGCTTCAAGCTCGGCGCGCGTGAGCCCCGTCGATCAGTTCCGCTATTCATTTCACGTGGAGATCGTCGGCAAGTTCGAGCGCTGATTACTGGAAATTGAAATCGCCCCAGCGCCGCCGCCACTTCTCTTCGCCGATGGTGCAGGACACGCGCGGCTTGTCGGCCGAGACCGGAATGACGCGCGGCGCCGGTTCGCGGCCGGAAATCTCCAGCACCAGCTTGGTGCGGGTCGCCTCGACGAACTGCTCGCGCTCGCGGATCGGCACCACGAAGGCGCCCGGCCCGCCGACGACGCAATCCTCGTAATATTCGTCGAGGTTGTCGATATCCATGAAGCCGAGATTCGGCCGCTTCAGCATGAGCGGCAGGCCGTTGATGGTGATGCCGGAGGCCACCACCGCGTCGCGCGTCGGCGCCACCAGCGGCCCGGCATTGTTGGCGCCGTCGCCGGACACATCGATCACCCGGCGCAAGCCGTGATAGCCGCTGTGGTCGAACAGCGGCTTGGCAAATTCGAGCGCGCCGGAAATCGAGGTGCGCGAGGCGCGCCGATAGGGCGCGGCCGCGATTTCGGCGGCGACCGCGTCAGCCAATTCCGGCCCCTCGATCAGCCGCCACGGCACGATGACTTTCTGGTCGGTTTCGCCGGCCCACTCGAAATAGGTGATGGCGACCTTGCCATTGGCGCCCTCGCGCAACGCGCGCATGAATTCCGGTGAAGTGAGCGCCCGGATATAGCCCTCGCGCTGCAGCGCCTGCTCGTCCGGGTCCATCGAATAGGAGACGTCGACGGCAAGGATCAGCTCGACATCGACCGGAACGGCGTTCGGGCTCTTGTCGGCAAAACGTTGCGGATGCGGCGCCGCCCAGGCGGCAAACGCGACCGCAACAAGGACCACGGCGCCAACGGCAGCCCAGGTGAAACCACGTCTCCCCATGCACGTCTCCCGTGCCTGCAAGCAAGGGCGTAGTTCGGGGCAAAAAAAAGGCGTCAGCCGTCGATCGGCTCGGTCGCCAAGATCTCAATGCCAAAGCCGCTCAGGCCCACATAAGTGCGCTGGCTGGAGGCGATCAGGCGGATCGAGGAAATCCCAAGGTCTTTCAGGATTTGCGCGCCGAGGCCGATCTCGCGCCATTGCTTGGAGCGAGCGGCATCGGTGCCGGTGTCGCTCTCGTGCGGGATTTCGGCCACCGGCACGCCGGCGCTGCCGTCACGCAGATAGATGATGACGCCGCGGCCTTCCGTCTTGAAGCGGGCGAGCGCCGCGCGAATCGGCTTGGCGCCGCCGAACACGTCGCCGATCACGTCCGCGCGGTGCAGCCGCGCCAGCACGTTGTCGCCGTCGCCGATGTCGCCGTAGACGAAAGCCATATGATGCACGCGATCGAACGGCGTGACATAGGCGTAGCCGTTGAGCGTGCCGATCTCCGACGACACCGGAAACTCGCCGACCCGCTCGACCAGCTTGTCGCGGTTCTGCCGGTAGGCGATCAACTCGGAGATCGAAACGTGTGTGAGCTTGTGCTTTTCGGCGAAGGCGGCAACGTCCGGTCCGCGCATCACCGTGCCGTCATCCTTCATCAGCTCGGATAGAACGCCAACTGGCGGCAGACCGGCGAGCCGGCACAGATCGACGCAAGCCTCGGTATGGCCCGAGCGCATCAGCACGCCGCCCTGGCGCGCCAACAGCGGGAACACGTGGCCGGGACGCACGAAGTCGGCGGCACCGCTGTTGTCGTTGGCGAGTGCGCGCACGGTGTTGCAGCGCTCCTCGGCCGAAATGCCGGTGGTGAGCCCATGCCGCACGTCGACCGAAACCGTGAAGGCCGTGCCGAGCGGGGCGTCGTTCTCCGCCACCATGGGATCGAGCCGCAGCCGTCGCGCGTGCTCGGCACCGAGCGGCGCGCACACGATGCCGGAGGTGTTGCGGATAATGAACGCCATCTTCTCCGGCGTGCAGAGCGAGGCGGCAACGAACAGATCGCCCTCGTTCTCGCGGTCGTCGTCGTCGGTGACGACCACGATCTCGCCTTTGGCGAGGGCCTTGACCGCGACATCAACTCTGTTGTGGCTCTCGGACACGCGTTGACCTCTCGTGCGGCGTCAGCGAAGCGGGAACGGCCACGCCGTCCCCTCGCCGACTTGGCCGCGATGCATGAGATAGTGATCGGCCAAGACGCACGCCACCATGGCTTCTCCGATCGGCACCGCGCGAATACCGACGCAGGGATCGTGGCGGCCTTTGGTGACCACCTCGGTGTCGCGTCCGTAGCGGTCGACGGTCTTGCGCGGCGTCAATATCGACGAAGTCGGCTTGACCGCAAAGCGCGCGACGATTTGCTGCCCGGTCGAGATACCGCCGAGAATGCCGCCGGCGTGATTGGACAGGAACACTGGCTTGCCATCGTTGCCCTCATGCGCATCTCATCGGCATTGTCCTCGCCGCTCATCGCGGCGGTGGCGAAACCATCGCCGATCTCGACACCCTTGACCGCATTGATGCCCATCAGTGCGCCAGCCAAATCGGCGTCGAGCTTGGCATAGACCGGCGCGCCGAGACCCGCCGGCACGCCTTCCGCGACCACTTCGATCACCGCGCCGCAGGAGGAACCGGCCTTGCGCACGCCGTCGAGATAGCTCTCGAAGAACTTGGCCTGCTGCGCGTCCGGGCAGAAGAAAGGATTATTGCCGACTTCGTTCCAGTCCCAGTGCGCGCGATCGATCTTGTGCGGGCCCATCTGGATGAGCGCGCCACGAATGGAAAGGCCGGGCACGATCTTGCGCGCGATCGCGCCGGCGGCAACGCGCGCCGCCGTCTCGCGCGCCGAGGCGCGTCCGCCGCCGCGATAATCGGTGATGCCGTATTTGACGTCGTAGGTGTAGCCGGCATGCCCGGGCCGATATTTGTCCTTGATCTCGGAATAATCGCGTGAGCGCTGATCGACATTCTCGATCATCAACATGATCGGCGTGCCGGTGGTGACCTGTTGACCGGTTGCCTCGTCGGTGAACACGCCGGACATGATCTTCACCGCATCCGGCTCCTGCCGTTGCGTTGTGAAACGCGATTGGCCGGGCCGGCGCTTGTCGAGATAGACCTGGATGTCCTCGGTCGTGAGCGGAATGCGCGGCGGGCAGCCGTCGACCACGCAGCCGATCGCCGCCCCGTGGCTTTCGCCGAAGCTGGTGAACCGGAACATATGGCCGAAGGTATTGAACGACATGGCTGTTTCCGCTGGCGCGCTGTTGGTACAGCGCGCCTCCGCAGCGGTCAAATTAGCCGCCGCCGGGCCCTTAACCGCCGCGCTTACGTTCGGACACCGCCGCACCGAAGGCCTGAAACAGCGCGCGGTTGATGGGGTTTCGTTGCGGGTCGTACTCGGCGTGCCATTGCACGCCCAAGGCAAAGCCCGGCGCATCGGCAACGCGGATCGCCTCGATGGTGCCGTCTTCCGCCACTCCCTCGACCACGATGCGCTTGCCCGGCTCGAGAATGCCCTGGCCGTGCAGCGAGTTCACGCGAATCGTCTCATGACCCAGCAGCTTTGCGAAAACGCCGCCCGGCACCAAGCGCACGTCATGGCGCTCGCCGTAGATCACCTCCTGGTCGGGATGAATCTCGCCGGTCGGCAATCGCGGCATGCGGTGATTCAAGCGACCGGGCAACTCCCTGATCTCCGGATGCAGCGAGCCGCCGAAGGCCACGTTCATTTCCTGGAAGCCGCGGCAGACGCCGAACAGCGGCACGCCGCGCTCGACGCACGCGTTGACCAGCTGCAGCGCCAGCGCGTCACGGCGCCTGTCGTAGGGCTCGTAGCTTGGATGTTCCTCGGCGCCGAAGTGCGTCGGATGGACATTGGCGCGGGCGCCGGTCAGGAGCACGCCATCGACCGTTTCCAACAAGGCGTCGATATCCGTGATGGCGGGATCGCCGGCAAAGATCAGCGGCAGCGCGCCGGCGACATCGGCCACCGCCATCAGGTTTCGCTCGCCGACGCGCTGAGCGGCGAATCGATTTTCGGCAAGGTGCGCACTCCCGATTACGCCGACCACGGGCCGTTTCATCGCTACTTTCTTCCCAGTTCATCCCGGCATGCTAGGGCCGCACGCAGGATCGTCACGCATAGCGTGTCAGGCTTTCGCCCTGAAATACATAGACCACGCCCTGCTCGATATCGAGTAGCGGCGCCGCGGCCGGTTTGGCGATGCCGAGCGCGGCCATCAGCCCGCGCGCGGTGCCGCCATGCGCGGTGACTACCACGTCGCGCGTGAGCGCCCGGTACCAGTCGTGCATACGCGCGCCGACCATCTGATAGCTTTCCCCGCCCGGCGGCAGGAAATGCCATTTGTCGTGCTCGCGGGCGGCGAGCCGCTGCGGATCGCGCTCGCGCAATTGCGCGATGGTGAAGCCTTCCCAATCGCCGAACGCGATTTCGGCCAGCGCCTCATCGACCCGGTAGCCGTCGGCCGCAATGCCGAGCGCCGTGCGCGCAAGCTCCATGGTAAGTGCGCGCGCGGGCAAGCGGGCTCGACACGTAGTCGAGCGTGTTGGGATCGCGGCCGTCGCGCTCGAACAGATCGCGCAGAACCTCACCGCAATGCATGGCTTGCGCGCGCCCGCGTGCATTGAGCGCGGTGTCGCGGCGGCCTTGCAGGCGGCCGGCCACGTTCCAGTCGGTTTCGCCATGGCGCATGTAGTAGACGGTCGGCGGCGGCATCTCACGTTACCTTGTCGTGCCGGCCAAACCGGATTGCACGCCGGTCATTCTTCCTTGTTGACCGCGATGTCGGGGGCGTCGGGATGCTTGATGCCGACGATATGGTAGCCGGCATCGACATGATGGATTTCGCCGGTCACGCCGCGCGACATGTCGGAGAGGAAATAGACGCCGGTCTGCCCGACGTCATCCAGCGTCACGTTGCGGCGCAGCGGCGTGTTGTATTCGTTCCACTTCAGAATATAGCGGAAGTCGCCGATGCCGGAGGCGGCGAGCGTCTTGATCGGACCGGACGAAATGGCGTTGACGCGGATTTTCTTCACGCCGAGATCGGCGGCGAGATAACGGACCGAGCTTTCCAGCGCAGCCTTGGCCAGGCCCATGACGTTATAGTGCGGCATCCATTTCTCGGCGCCGTAGTAAGTCAGCGTGAGCATCGAGCCGCCGTTCGGCATCATCTTCTCGGCGCGCTGCGCGACCGCGGTGAACGAATAGCAGCTCACCAGCATGGTCTTGGTGAAATTGTCCTCGGTGGTGTCGACGTAGCGGCCGACGAGCTGGTCCTTGTCCGAATAGGCGATAGCGTGCACCACGAAGTCGAGCGAGCCCCAAGCCGCTTTCACCGCGGCGAACACCGCGTCCATGGTCGCGGGCTCGGTGACGTCGCAATGGCCGACCACGATGCCGTCGACTTCCTCGGCCAGCGGTTCCACGCGCTTCTTCAATGCGTCGCCCTGATAGGTGAAGGCGAGGTCGGCGCCGTGGTCGCGGCAAGCCCGCGCGATCCCCCAAGCGATGGAGCGGTTGTTGGCCACGCCCATGATCAGGCCGCGTTTACCGCGCATCATGCTTGAGGTTTCAGGCATTCCCCTCCCCGTCTTCTTGGCCGGTTGAAGGCCGGCTTTCTCCCTATGGCACAGGGTCTAGGGGCCATCAAGCAAACGGCCGGCATAACCGCTCTTTTACGCTCGAATCCATTTCAATTTCGGGAATATGATCAGATTTGCGGGGTTTTCTTTCCGAACATGGTTGAGAGGTCAAGGGGGCGGCGTGGCGACGTTCCAGCAGAATGTCGAGGCGACGATACCGGCGCTGCGGCGTTACGCGCGGGCGTTGACGCGCGACGCCGACATCGCCGACGACCTGGTGCAGGACACGCTGGTGCGGGCGTTGCGCTCGGAACATTTGTTCCACGGAGGCGAGGTGCGCAGCTGGCTCTACACGATCCTGACTAACCTCAACCGCAATCGCCTGCGCTCGCTGGCGCGCCGCCCGGCGATGTCGCCGATCGAGGACAACGATGCGCCCGATTTCACCGGACCGGAAGCCGGCGCGCGCGACATCGAGCGCGCGCTCGCCGCTCTGGTGGAAGACCAGCGCACCGCTTTGCTGCTGGTCGTACTCGAAGGCCTCAGCTACCGCGAGGTCGCCGAGGTGCAGGGCGTGCCGATCGGAACCGTGATGTCGCGTCTGGCGCGGGCACGCGCGCAGATCAAAAGCTATCTCGATGGCGAGCGCCCGGCGCTGCGCCGCGTGAAATAAAAAGGTGAAGTCATGATCGATCGCGATCAACCTGTAACCGAAGACGAGCTGCACGCCTATATCGACGGCGAATTGCCGGCCGACCGCAAGGAGGCTGTCGCCGCCTGGCTCGCCGAGCATCCCGAGCAAGCCGCGCTGGTCGCCGCCTGGCAGGCGCAAGCCGAGGCGATCCGCGCGCGCTATGCCGACATCGCCAACGAGCCGGTGCCGGATCGTCTGACGCTCGCGCAAGTTCTGCAGCAAGGCCGTTCGGCCGGACGTCGTTGGTTCGGCTTTGCCGCCGCGGCCTCGCTCGCCGCGTTTCTGATCGGCGGCGGCGTCGGCTGGTTCGCGCATGGCGCAACCGCTTCGCCGAACAGCTTCGAGTCGATCACCGCCGATGCGTTGGAGGCCTACAAGCTCTACGTGGTCGAGGTGCGGCATCCGGTGGAAGTGCCAGGGCAATGAGCGCCCGCACATGACGCGGTGGCTGACCAAGCGGCTCGGCTATCAGCAGCACATTCCCGATCTGCAGGCGATGGGCCTGAAGCTGGTCGGCGGAAGGCTGTTGCCGGGACCGACCGGTGTCGCCGCCGCTTTCTATATGTATGAAGGCGCCTCCGGCGAACGCTTCACCATTTATTCGGCGCCTGCGGGCTCGCCGGAGACGGCGTTGCGTTACCAGCAGCGCGACCGCTTTGCCGCCTTCTATTGGGTCGACGACAAGCACGCCTACGTGGTGAGCGGGCCGGCCAACCGCGACCAACTCGAGAAAGTCACCAAGGCGGCCTGGGAGCAGATCGACGGCGGACGCGGCAAGAAGTCGTGAGGCTTAGCCGATATCCTTGCGCGGATCGTAGGACTTGTCGTCGCGCCATTTCTTCATGAGCTCATCGAGCTCGTCATCGCCTTTGTCCGGCAACACGATGCGCACGCTGGCGAGCAAATCGCCGGTCGTGGTTTTGGATTTGAGGCCTTTGCCCTTCAGGCGGAAGGTGCGGCCGGAGCTGGTGCCGGGGGGAATCGCCAACTCGACCGCGCCGTCGAGCGTCGGCACCCGCACCTTGCCGCCGAGCACCGCCTCATAAAGCGTGATCGGCAGATCGATCCGCAGATCCGCGCCGTCCGGCGTGAACACCGGATGCGGCGCGACGTTGACGGTGATCAGGGCGTCGCCGGCATGGCCGCTCGGCGACGGCCAGCCTTGTCCCTTCAATCTGATCTGCTGGCCGCTGACGAGACCGGCCGGAATCTTGACCTCGACATCCTTGCCGGTCGGCAGATGCACGCGCGTCTTGGCGCCTTTGGCGGCTTCCGGCAGACTGATGGTCAGCGTCGCATGCAGGTCGCGGCCGGCGGCGGCGGCGCCGAAATCCTCCGGCTCGAATTCGCGCGCGCTAAAGCCGCGGCCACCGCGCGCGGCGCCGCCGAACATACCGCGCAAGAGGTCCTCGAAGCCGCCGGCACCGCCGCCGGCCGCGCCGCGGCGTTGGAAGCCGTCCGGCCCATAGCTGAAGGTCTCGAAATGCGCGCCGCCCGGCCCATAGGCGCCGCCGCCGCCCGGCTGCGCGCCGAAGCCCTCGAAGCCCTGGAAGCGCGGCTTGCCCTCGGCGTCGATCTCGCCGTTGTCGAACGCCTTGCGTTTCTTGTCGTCGCCGACAATCTCGTAGGCGGCATTGATCTCGGAAAAACGCGTGGCGGCTTTGGGGTCGTGCTTGTTGGCGTCCGGATGCAGCTTCTTGGCAAGCTTCCGGAAGGCGCTTTTGATTTCCGCCTCGCTCGCACTCTTCGATACCCCCAGAACCTGGTAGGGGTCACGCATCGCGTCCGAACTCCTGTGAAAAGCCCCTGTCAGCCGGCGGAACACCGGCTACTCGACCTCAATGTGGGGTCCAAATGGCGCGGATGCAACGCGGCTCGGCCAAGACCGGCCGTTTTACGACCGTTTCCACGGCTTGAGCGAACGCACTTCCCAGGCGCCGCGCAGCTTGCAGGCTTCGCCTTGCATCCAGGATTGCGAATCGCCGTTGACGTAGCTCGCCAGGAAATTGCGGCAAGTCTGGCCGTCCTGGGTATAGGCCGAGGCGATCGGCGTCACCGTACCGCGCGCACCGCTCGACGGATTCTCCCACGGCTGGCTGCCGTCCTTTTCGCCGCGGCGGAGCACTTCGCGCACGGCGGCGCGGGCAAAAGCAAGGTCGCGGTCGGGCGGCAATTCGCTCGACGACTGCGCGCCGGGCGGTGGTGTGATCGTGCCGGTCGGATCGGAAGCTTCCGAGCCGTTGCTGAACAGTGAGTCCAGATTAGAGACCGGAAAGCTGCAGCCGCCGGCGGCAAGCCCCAAGGTCAGTGCCGCCGCCAGCGGAACCCCGCGCCATAGGCGCGCGCCTGCGCATCCACTATATTGGCGCGAAAGGCGGGTCTTTGACCCAGGCACGCGGACACTCCACGGAATGACTGACACTGGTTCGATTGAACACCCAACTTGGTTAAAGAGTGGTGATTTCACGGCGGCGGACGACCCTTTGCGGCTGTTTACCGCCTGGCTTGCGGACGCCACCAGCGCAGAACCGCGCGATCCGACCGCCATGACGCTGGCCACCGTCGACGCCGACGGCCTGCCGAATGCCCGCATGGTGCTGTTGAAGGGCGTCGACCAGCGCGGATTCGTTTTCTACACCAACATGGACAGCCAAAAAGGGCGGGAATTGGACGTCAACCCCGAGGCGGCGCTGGTGTTTCACTGGAAATCGTCGAACCGGCAGGTGCGCGTGCGCGGCAGTGTCGAGCCCGTGACCGGCGCGGAGGCCGACGCCTATTTCGCCACCCGGGCGAAGCAGGCGCAGATCGGCGCCTGGGCGAGCAAGCAATCGGCGCCGCTGGAAAGCCGGCTGGCCTTCGAAAAAGCGATCGCGGTTTACGCCGCCAAATACGCCATCGGCGCGGTGCCGCGGCCGCCGAACTGGTCGGGCTACCGCATCGTGCCGCGACGAATCGAGTTCTGGCAGGAGCGCCCGTTCCGTCTGCACGACCGCATCGAATTCGTCCGCGACGGCCTCGGCGCACCGTGGCGCAAGACGCGCCTCTATCCGTGAGCTAAGGAACGTCATGCCTACATCGCAATCCAACCAGCCGCGCCGCACGCTGCTCCTGACCGGGGCAAGCCGCGGCATCGGCCATGCGACCGTCAAACGTTTCTCGGCCGCCGGCTGGCGCGTGATCACCTGCTCGCGCCATCCGTTTCCGGAGAATTGTCCGTGGGAAGCCGGGCCCGAGGATCACATCCAGATCGACCTTGCCAACGAAGCCAACACGCTGGAAGCGATCGAAGAGATCAGGCGCAGGCTCGATAATCAGGAGCTGCACGCGCTGGTCAACAACGCGGCGATCTCGCCCAAGGCCGAAGACGGCAAGCGGCTCGGCGCGCTCGATACCTCCATCGAGGTCTGGCACCAGGTGTTCCAGGTGAATTTCTTCGGGCCGATCATGCTGGCGCGCGGACTGGTGAACGAGCTCAAAGCCGTCAAGGGCTCGGTGGTGAACGTCACCTCGATTGCCGGCTCGCGCGTGCATCCGTTCGCCGGCGCGGCCTATGCGACATCGAAAGCGGCGCTCGCCTCGCTCACGCGCGAGATGGCCTTCGACTTCGGCCGCCTCGGCATCCGCGTCAATGCGATCGCGCCCGGCGAAATCGACACGCCGATCCTGTCGCCCGGCACCGACAAGATCGTCGAGCAAATCCCCATGCAGCGGCTGGGTACGCCCGACGAGGTGGCCAAGATCATCTATGTGCTGTGCACCGAGACGTCGTCTTACGTGAACGGCGCGGAGATCCACATCAACGGCGGGCAGCACGTGTAACCTCAGTCATTCCAGGACGGCGCGTTAGCGCCGGACCCGGAATCCAGAATCAAGCGCAGTACGTCCGCTTCTGGATTGCGGGTTGGCGCCGTCGGCGCGCCCCGCAATGACGCGAAGCAGCCAACGCTCCGCCGCCTCTGTTCTTTGATCGGCGCCGAGGTAAGCCTGCCTTCCAACCTCCCTTTGACCGCCGCTCTCGAAAATAGTACCGAGGGCGCGCGGGACGCCTGTGGGTCCAGATGGACCCGCGGGCCTCGACGCCTCGCGACATCGAGGCTTGTCGAAGTCCGTGCCCGCCTTCGCTCGTTCGAGCTTCGGCGGGCAAGCCGCAAGTCCGCCGTTCCCACAGGCGTCCCGCGCGCGGTGTTTGTTAGGTTTGCTCCGCAGCGCCCCCGGTGGTCGGACCGTTTCAGGCCTCCCGCCTTGTCGGCTGGGGAGGCTTAACCACCGCTTTGAGCCCAAACGGTCGCGTGGCGCTTCCGACCATGCCTTGCGAACCGTCGCCGGTGAGGCCCCGCGGCGCGCGGCTGGCGCGCCGGGACGCTGCGGCTTGGACCGCCGGGCCGTGTCAGCGCATCTCCGACGAAACGTCATTCCCCGGCCACCGCTGCCCGCCCCATGTCCGAGATGCTGCAGACACCCCTCGGTATCGGGACGGGATGGCCTGGAATATAATCCTTTACTAGGAATTCTGTCAAGAGGCCGGGCGAAGAATTTTCTCCTCGCGCCATAAGGGCGAGGCTCATTTTGGTGGTAAAGTTCTACATCCAATTGATTCGGCGGGACTAAGCCCATGCGTGAGAGATTTTCGCTCCGCGCGTTGCTAGCTGGAGTCGCCGCGACGCCCATTTGGCCCGCGCGCTTGTCAGAAAATTCGCCGCAACCCGACGCGGAGCTCATCGCTTTGGGTCGTCAATTCGACGAGCTCGCCGAAGCTCTCGATCGCACCGGCTGGAAAGACGAGGCCGCCATGTCGGATTTCACCGCGGTCGAGAAGGAGATCATGGAGCGCGAAGCCGTGACTGCGGCGGGACTTTCCGTCAAGGCGCGGGCCGTGAGTTGGGCGCTGCTCGGCGATCTCGATCCGTCGGATGTGCCGGCAACCGACAAGAGGATCGCGGTGTCGGTCGTCCGTGACGTGATCCGCGTTCACGCGCGCCGTCTCGAGGAACAAGCCGCGCTGATGAAGCTCGCCTCTCTGATGCTGAGCCTTTGAGATCGCGGCGGCGGCCGCCGTCTAGGGCGTGTACTCATAGACCCGGATGACGAAGCGCGGCTGATTAAATATCCGCTTCTGCCCCAATAGCGACCATTTCCTGCAAGGCAGCGAAGTGCCAGCAGCAGACATTCAAACCGCTGCGCGTTGGAGGAATATCCATTTGGGCCAAACGCGGTCGTAGCGCCTTCCAGCATGCTCCAGCCCTTCCCAGAACTCGGATGGAGGTGGATCCTTGGAGCGCACAAGGCGTCATGTAGACACCGTGGAACCCGAGATTCGGCTTAAGACTACGTAAACTCGATGTCGCCAAAATCCCAGCTCCCGCTGCCACAACTGCGCACGGTTCAATTCAGACAAAGAACATCATGACTGACCACAAATTGGCGGATTCAATCAAAGACAAGCCGCAAGTGCGGCGGTCAATTTGGCTGACAACTACGATCGGTATTATTGCCGTTCTCATTCTAGAGGTGACATTTCCGCAAAGCACACTGACTGCGCCAATGCCCAACACGGTCAATATGGCTGATATGACATGGGTCGAAGTACGCAGCGCTATCGAACGCGGCTATACCATAGCGATTGTACCAACTGGAGGGATCGAACAAAACGGACCGCATATGGTGCTTGGGAAGCACAATTACATTGTTCAGGAAACGACCGACCGTATTGCGCACGAACTCGGAAATGCATTGGTCGCGCCCGTCGTATCATATGTTCCAGAAGGCAACTATGACCCACCCAACGGAAATATGCTGTTTCCTGGCACACTAGGCGTTCCCGAAACTGCATTCGTTGCGGTACTCGAAGGCATCGCGCGCAGCCTCAAATCGGCCGGCTTCAAGACCATTTGCTTTATTGGCGATCATGGCGGCAGCCAGGCTGCACAAGCTGCCGTAGCACTAAAGCTCAGTCATGAATGGGCCGATCAAAACATGACCGTGCTTCACGTCGCGGATTACTATAACGTCGAAAAACCACAGACTGAATATTTGCGTGAAAAAGGCGAAACGCCGACGACGATCGGTGGTCACGCCGGTATCATGGACACTTCCGAACTGCTTGCCGTTTATCCGCAGGGTGTCGATCTTGCGCGTCTGAAGTCGGTGCCACTGCATTCGGAACCCACCGGGGATTCGGGTGACCCGGCGCGCGCATCCGCCGAATACGGCAAGGCTCTGCTCAAGATTAAGATTCGTGCTGCTATCCGGCAAATCCGGGCAGCGGCGCAGAAGAGAGGCGCTTCGAATTAGAGAGCACGTCACCGCGGCACTGCATTCGACTTTCAGGAAGGCGGTCGATGTCCGAAACGGGTCAATCGCGACCGATGCATTCGGCCCCAGTTTTGGCCAACGTCCGCTTTGCCTCCGATAGATGGGGTAATCGGCCGGCAGCTTGTGGATAGCTGAAGATTTTGGGTGCTGCGCTTCAGGCTGATGGTGAAACGAGGTCCGTGGGTGACGGCCTCAAGCATCAGAAGGAGAAGCGCAGCATGGACCATTTTGCGGGATTGGACGTTTCGGTCAAGGAGACCAGCGTCTGCATTGTGGATGAGACGGGCAAGATTGTCCGGGAAGTGAAGGTGGCGAGCGAGCCTGAAGCATTATTGGCGGTGCTAAAGAACCCCGCCTACCGCTTTAAACGGATCGGGTTGGAAGCTGGGCCGCTGTCGCAATGGCTGTTCAGCGCGCTCGCCGAAGCAGGCTTGCCGGTGATCTGCGTCGAGACGCGGCACATGCGGGCGGTGCTGAAGGCGCAGATCAACAAGACCGACCGCAACGATGCGCGTGGCATGGCACAGATGATGCGGGTGGGGCTTTACCGTCCAGTGCATGTGAAGACGCTACGCAGTCAGAAACTGCGGATGCTGCTGACCCATCGCCAGTTGCTGCTGTCCAAGGCCATCGCCCTTGAGAACGACCTGCGCGGTACGTTGCGCAACTTCGGCCTCAAGGTCGGCATGGTTGGGAAGGTGAAGTTCGAGGCCCGCATCAGGAAGCTTGTCGAGAACCTCCCCGACTTGGCGGTTCTGGTCGAACCGATGCTCATTGTCCGGCGGGTGTTGCGGGAACAGATCGTCATCCTGCATCGCCGCGTGCTGGCCATCGTCCGGGATGACGAGGTGTGCCAGCGTTTGATGACGACCCCCGGCGTTGGCCCCGTGGTGTCGCTGACCTATCGCGCCACCGTCGACATTCCGGCTCGCTTCCGCAAATCCAAGTCCGTCGGGGCGGTGTTTGGGCTGACGTGCGCCAAGTATCAATCGGGCGAGGTCGACTGGGACGGCAGAATATCGCGCTGTGGAGATGAGATGATGCGGACAATGCTCTACGAAGCAGCTCAGGCCATGATGCGTTCCAAGAAATGGTCCTGGCTCAAGGCCTGGGCGATGCAGATCGCCAGGCGCCGCGGGATGAAGAAGGCAATCGTGGCTCTCGCCCGTCGACTGGCCGTGATCCTGCATCGCATCTGGGTTGACGGCACCGAGTTCCGCTGGACACGGGAACAGGCCACGGTAGCAGCATGACAACCATACCGGATCAAATACGATAGGAGAAAACCAGAGTTCCACCCTGCGGTGGAAAGATGTCCCTTGCGGGACGATGGATGAGGTGAGTTCGCTTGGTCGCTTGAACCTGCCGTTCGTCTGACGGTAAGGCCGCCCGATAGATTGTTCCGCCTCGTCCTCGGATCCCATAATGGAAGGGCCTTGGTGCCAATTCCGAAGAGAAGCACGAGCCCGTGAGCGACATCGACACTGCAGTGGTGGATAGTCTGAAAGTGCTTGACCCCGAACGGCCGATTAGAGAAGCGACCGTTCAGGGCATGAGTTCGAAGTGTCGCTAAGTGCCAAGAACGGTCAAAGCGGTCTTCTACCAAGTGTGCGCGAACGAACTATGCATAGACGCAGGCCGGCCGGATCGGCCTCGTTGTACTCCTCCTCGTACCGTCCTGACCCACTATAGGCACCCGATGCATGGCTAGTGAACCGACGCCAAAACCTCGCGCGCCGCCAACCCCATCAATTCGCTGAGCGTCGGGTGCGGATGAATGGCCGCCGCCACGGCGTCGATTGGGAGCCCCGCCGCCACGGCCAAGGCGCCCTCGCCTAGAAGGGAAGCCGCCCCTTCCACGAGGATGTGAACGCCCAGCACCGCACGGGTTGTTTTGTCGTAAACCAGCTTGAGGAATCCCTCAGCGTGCCCTGAAACCTGTGCGCGGGCGTCGGTCCGATAGTCGTAGCGCGCAATGCCGACATCGTGACCGCCGGCGCGCGCCTCGTTCTCGGTCAGACCGGCGATCCCGACTTCGGGCATGCTGAAGATAACGGCGGAATTGATCGCAGGCGTCGGAAAACGAGCCGGGTGGCCGAGCAGCTTGCGCGCAACGGCCAGACCTTGGGCCGTTGCCCAATGGGCGAACATCGGGTGACCGACAACATCACCCACCGCGTAAATGCCGCCTTCGTCAGTCTCCAGAGTGTCGTTGACCTTGACGCCGTGGTGGTCGAAATGCACGGCCGTGCATTCGAGCCCAAGTCCGTCCACGTTCGGGTAGCGTCCGGTGGCTTCCAGGACGGTTTCGGCATCTACTTCGTGCTCCGCGCCAGCGGCGTCCCGATACTGTACGCCGACGCGGTCACTCTTGCTGACAATGCTCAAGACTTGTGCCCCGAGCTCAAGCCCGACGCCTTGTTCGCGCAAATGGTTCTGTAGCGCAGCGGCGATCTCATCATCGACCGGCGCGAGGATGCGCGGGCCGGCTTCGATCATTGTCACGACGCTGCCGAAGGCGGCGAAGATCTGTGCCATCTCTACGCCGATCGGTCCCGCCCCAATAACTACGAGGCGTTTCGGCGGTTGTTTGATGTCGAGTAATTGTTCGCTCGTCACGACTTGCGGCAGGTCAATACCGGCAACCGGCAGTGGCCGCGGCACCGAGCCGGTGGCGATAATGGCGTGGGCGAACTCAATCTCTTCAGGCTTTCCTTCGTGAGGCGTAACGCGCGCCCGGCGCGGGCCCAACAAGGTCGCTTCGCCGAATTGCACGGTGAGAGTGGGAATATGACGTGCCCGCTGCAACGCACCCTCTGCGCGACGCCGCAGAATTCCAGTTTTGCGCTGCATGATGACGCTCCAGTCGATGCCAATTTCGCCTGCTGGAACGTTGAGTCCGAATTCTTGCGCGCGCCTGATCGCCTGCAGGCGACTTGCGCTTTCATGCAAAACCTTGGAGGGAATACAACCCTCAAACAGGCAAGTGCCGCCAAGCCCTGTGCCCTTCTCCACCAAGAGAACACGACGCGCCCCAGTTGCGAGAGCCATCGCGGCCGGCGTACCACCCGGTCCTCCGCCGACAACCAGCACGTCGATCCTTTTCATGCAAACTCTCCTTCGGAACACCTGCGCCACCTATGGGTGGTTCGAGGCCCCGTCGCCTTATGAACATCGCTACGACGAGCGGCGGGACGCAACATTGATCCCCATCAATCTCCCGGTACTGCATGGTGCGTGATACTGCATGCCGAATTTCAGCTGAACCGCTACCTTCGATTTAATGCGTGAAATCTCTTTCAAAGGCCGCATGTCTGGTAATGGGATGGTCCGGCCGTGCTCCTGCCCCGCGACCGAAGTGCTCTGGTGCGGTGCAACGCCGATGTCGCAGATGGGTCAGAAGCGACCATTTGCACCGCAGCGCAACGCCGTCCGCCTCCTCGTCGTCTGCACGCCACACTGTGTGCAAACGGTCGTCGGTGAAATAGTAGGAACTATTCACCCACTTGCTACTTATCACCGGTGGCGCGGCGTTAAATCCGGCCTATGCGCCCAAAGGGAGTGGCAATGGAGCAGTTCGTCCACGAACAAAATCTCTCGCATTACCGGAAGCTGTTATCTGGGACAGCTCACGAACCGCAGCGCCAACAAATCTTGATCCTGTTGGCAGAGGAAGAAGCGAGGGACCGTCGGCCGCATGAGTGGGTGTCGGCCAACTAAAATAGAATCCCCATAGTTCGGCTAGGGCTGACACCGGTTTCGCTACTGCAACATGAAATGCTTGCTCATGTCGGTTGCGGGTCAATCGCGCCGTTGCCGCGGCCCGGTCACGTCCGGTTTGCTTCAATAGCGACATTGGCTGCCGATTTATGAGTCCACGCCCTAAATTGAAGCGCTCGCCGCCTTCCTTCACAGCCGCTTCCTCCTCTTTGTAAGACGTAAGACAGTAAGCTGTGGCTAGGGCATGAACCGCCCGCCCCGCGCGCCAACGTCGTTCTCGAAGGTTTCGGTCAAAAACCAAACCGTACTGACGCGCGCGGCGCGCAATGAGCTTGGCGTCAATCCGGGCGATACATTGCGGTACCGGCTGACCGAGCAATGCGTGCTGATCGATAAATCTCCGAGCGAAGCCGACGACCCGTTCGTAACCTTCTCGGAATGGTCTAACCAAAAGGACGAGGCGGCTTACGCGAGGCTTTAACAGCAGGGATTAAAGGCAAAGCGCATTGTCTGGATTCCGGGTTCGTCCGCCTTCGCTACGTTCCGGCGGACGCCCCGGAATGACAAAAGAGAATTACAGCCACTTCTTCCACTTGAAGAACATGATCGGCACCACCGCCGCCACCACCATCAGGAACAGCGCGAACGGATAGCCGAAGCTCCAATCGAGCTCGATCATGCCGCTGTGGAAATTCATGCCGTAGATCGAGGCCACCAGCGTCGGCGGCATGAAGATCACCGCCGCGATCGAGAAAATCTTGATGATGGCGTTCTGCTCGATATTGACCACGCCGAGCATGGCGTCGAGCAGGAAGGTGATCTTGCTGGCGAGATAGGTGGCGTGGTCGGAGAGCGAGGCGGTGTCGCGCCGCATCGATTGCAGTTGCAGGCGGTGATCCTTGGGCCATTTCATGCCCTCGGCCTCGTTGCTGATGAACAGCAGCAGGCGGCCGATCGAGACCAGGCTTTCGCGCACCTTGGAGGTGAGATCGCCCTTGCGGCCGAGCGCCTTGAGCACGTCCTTGTAGGACGGCGGCTCCGCATCCTCGTCCGGCTCGAAGATCGAGTGCGAGATCTGGTCGACCTCGGCGCCGACGCGCTCGAGAATGTCGGCGGAACGGTCGACCACCGCATCGAGCAGGTCCATCAGCACCACCTCGCCGCTTATTTTGGGCGGCGCCGCGCGCGCGAGCTTGTGCTCGACGATGGCGAAGGGGCGCGGCTCGTCATAGCGCACCGTGGCGAGGCGATGGCTGGACAGGATGAAGGTGACCGGCG
This sequence comes from uncultured Alphaproteobacteria bacterium, assembly GCA_963761245.1. Classification (GTDB taxonomy): domain Bacteria; phylum Pseudomonadota; class Alphaproteobacteria; order Rhizobiales; family Xanthobacteraceae; genus Pseudolabrys. The sequence continues at coordinate 67,159 of CAVXGN010000019.1, forward strand.
TGATCTTCGGCGTCGGGGTGTCCGACTGGCACATCAGCGTCGCGGTCATGTAGCGCGCGCCGTTCTCGATATAGAGCCGGCTGGAGACCTCGATCTCCTGCATCTCCTCGCGCGTCGGCACCGCGATGCCGAGCAGGGTCTCGACCAGCCTGTCTTCTTGCACGGTGGGCGAAATGAGATCGATCCACACCGCCGCCTCCGGCAGCGGCGCGCCGGTTTCCAGCGTCGTGCGTTCGAGCGATGCGGCACGCGGAACGTAGACCGACAGCATTCACGTCACGCTAGCTTGCGCATGATCTTTTCCGAAAACCGGCACCCGCCCCCGATCGAGCCGAGGACAAGCTTTTCGGGATCATGCGGCGATCAGGTCATCTCTCATGACCCGATCGCGCGGATTTGCGCAAGCCATAAATGTCCCGCCGCCGGCCCTTTACGGCCGACGCGTTGACGCGGCGATTATGACGACGCTCAATGGCCGGACGCCATGTCGGCTGTGGCCGGCCGGCGCGACCGCTCAGTCGCGGTCGTACGGGATTCGGTACTCGTTGGTGGTGTGCTGTTCGCCCTGATGGCACAGCGCGGCGGCAACCGCCGAAATCCCAATCTTGCCGTAGCGGCTATCGAGACCCTTGAATTGCTGACGGGAGTTCTGGCTCTGCTCCGTTGCCTTACGTGCTTCCATTGTCTTGCTCTCTGGTCCTTCCTTGGGTTGCCCGCATGGTCGGGCGGCGCGCTATGTGGTCGCCGACTGGGGCGGAATTGCGCAGCAATTGGTTTCCTATCGTGACATTTCCGGCCGCTCGCTATGAGCTGGATCAATTGCGGCACCCATGGTTAATGTGCCCTTAAGTTACTGTGGTTAAAGTCTTTTTACGACCCGCACCGGCGGCGTGCGGGTTCCACGTTTGCTTGAATCGGTGCGGCATTCATGCAACAGGTCGACAGGAAGCTGCTGTGGACACAGTGGAATCCATGGCTTCGGCAGGCGTTTTTCGGTTTATTGCCGCGTAAGGTGTAGTGTAGTGGGCGCCCCAAGGTTGGCGTTCGGGGGAAGAGGAACACATGTCTGTACGGGCGGTTGTTGCGGTCCTGTTCGGTGCAGGCCTCATGCTTGGAGGCTGCATGGAGGCCACACTTCAGCCGGCGTCGGAAGCGAATCTGACACCGCGCGACAAGAAGCTGCTGGCGGCAGCGCCATATGCGAAGGCGGCGATCCCTGAGCCGTATCGGCGGCACATCGTCGACTATCATCGCAAGGAACTGCCCGGAACGATCCTGATCGATTCCGATGCGCGCTATCTTTATTACGTGCTGCCCGACCACAAGGCGATCCGCTACGGCGTGACCGTCGGCGAGGAGGCCATGGCCTGGTCGGGTGTGGCGCGGGTGGGCGCAAAGACCGAGTGGCCGTCGTGGACGCCGACCCCGGGTGAGCGCGAGCGCATGGACGTGCCGGCCTATGTCAGCCCGGGCCCGCAGAACCCGATGGGCGCGCGCGCGATGTATCTTTACGAGGGCAACAAGGACACGCTTTACCGCATTCACGGCACCAACCAGCCGGAATATATCGGCCAGGCGATTTCCTCGGGCTGCATCCGCATGACCAACGAGGACGTGATCGACCTCTACAAGCGGGTCAAGCCGGGCGCGGTTGTTGTGGTGCTGGCGCCGCATCAGGGCGATTCGCCGTACAATCCGCGCGTCGCTTCGAGCAGCGGCTCGCTTCGCTGACGTGGGGCTGGGGCTCTGCGAACGGCGCCCGACGAAAGTCGCGGCGCCGTTTTTTATGAACCGAGCGTGACGCGCACGATCTCGGGCGGCACGCCGAGCCGCAGCGGGACCTTGCTGCAGCCGAGGCCGCCGGACACGATCATGTGGCGGCCGCGCTCGATGATGTGGCCATAGGCAAAGCGCGCGCCGTAGGCCGACGGCGTCCACATCGGCGTCAGCAGCGGCAACCTGATCTGGCCGCCATGGGTATGGCCGGCAATGGTGAGCGCGACGCGCTGCGGCACGTTGACGAAAATATCCGGCTCGTGCGCCAGCAGGATGACGGGATCGTCGGTCGTGATGCGCTTGAGCGTGCCCGGCAGGTCGTCCTCGCCGCGGAAACGGCTGGGCCCGAGCCAATGGGCGAGTTGATCGCCGAGGCCGGCAAGCCAAAAGCGTTGGCCCGCCTCGCCCAGCAGCACCGCGTCGTTTTCCATCACCGGCATGTGCACTTTGGCGAGTGCGCGGCGGACGCCGTCGACGTCGTACCACCAGTCGTGATTGCCGAGCACCGCATAGACGCCGAGCGGCGCCTTCAGCCGCGCCAGCTCGGCGGCCCAGGCCGCGTGCGGCACCCGCTCGGTGACGAAGCGGTGGGTGGCGAAATAATCGCCCATCAGCACGATGAGATCGGAGTTGAGCGCCTGGGCGCAATCGACCACCTGCACCACGCGCTCGAGGCCCATATTGGGACCGCCGGCGTGCAGGTCGGCGACGACGGTGATGGTGAGATGCTTGTCCGCCGGCCAGCCCGGCAGCACCGGCCGGTAATCGGTGACGATCAGACCGTGGGCGGCTTCCGCCGCGGCATAGGCGGCGGTCGAGGGCATCACCAAGCCGGCGGCGCCGGTGAGCGTGAGCCCGGCCTTGAGCAGGCTGCGGCGGCTCAAGCCGGCGGCCGGCCGCGCCGCCGGAACAGAAACGCTGGGTGTGTCGGTGGTCATGCGCGAGAGCTAACCCCGCAACTGCGGCGCTGGAATGAGGCCGCGCTCAGAGTTTGCGGGCATGCTTAACAGGTGCTGTTGCCGGTCGCGGACGCGGCAGCGGAACTTGCGCGGCGGCGACTTCCGCGGGCGGCACGCGCACGTCCCATTCGCAGATCCGGTAACCATGGCTGCGCACGGCGGCATCGAGATGGACGTGGTCGTTGTGGTAGGCGGCGCCCGGTCCGAGCACCGTGGCAAAGCGCGCGCAGGCGGTGTCGCGCAAAGCCTCGCGCACGTCCTTGGCCACCGTCTCGTCGGTCGGCGAAATGCGGCGGCCGTCGGCGAGCATGAAGGCGCGCAAGTCGATGGCGATGCCTTTGCCGTGGTTGCTGATCTTGGCGCCGGCGACGCGGTTGCGCACGCGGCATTCGAAGGAGTCATAGTTCTCGACGCTCTGCAGTTTGGAACCGAGCGCGGCAAGTCGCGGGCCTGCGTCCTCGCGCAGCCATTGAGCGAGCGCTGCGGCGAAGCCGCAGGTGATGACCGGCGCCGGCTTGATGGCAACGCGCGTCTTGTCGGCGAGCAGGACCGCGTCGAGCTCGACCATATCGGCGCCGCCGCAGGCGCCTGGCCCGATCAGCCGCGGCATCAAGGTGACGGCGGCGATATCGGCAAGCTGGCGGTCGCAAGCCGTGGGCTCGGCCGTGACGGTGGCCTCGGCCGGCGGACGCGGGCGCGGCAGCGGAACCGCGGCGGCCGCGGCCATGCCGCAGCCGAGCCCGATCAAGACCAGAATGGCCAACAAAAGCCGCATCGGGCGATCTCTCGCCAGGATTGCGGCATTTGCGGGACTTAAAGAGCCATTGCACGGCGCGACGCCATCGCTAACCTTGGCCCCGGCCGGCGAGGGGCGCCGGCCCAAAAAGGCGACAATCGTCTCAGGAGGGGAATGCCATGCTCGGGCTGATGCAGGACTGGCCGCTGCTGTGCCATCGCATCATCGACCACGCCGCCACCTATCACGGCAAGCGCAAGGTGATCACCCGCTCGGTGGAAGGGCCGATCGTCGAGACCAATTACGCGTCGATCCGCGCCCGCGCGCTTAAAGTTGCGCAGCGGCTGGAGAAGGACGGCGTCAAGTTCGGCGACCGGGTGGCGACGCTCGGCTGGAACACCTGGCGGCATTTGGAGACCTGGTACGGCATCCTCGGCATCGGCGCGATCTATCACACCGTCAATCCGCGGCTGTTCCCGGAGCAGATCGTGTGGATCGTCAATCACGCCGAAGACCGCATGCTGATCACCGATCTCACTTTCGTGCCGCTGCTCGAAAAGATCGCCGACAAGCTGCCGAGCATCGAGCGCTATGTCGTGCTCACCGACGGCGCGCATATGCCGAACACCACGTTGAAGAACGCGGTCGCCTACGAAGACTGGATCGCGCGAAGTCGACGGCGATTTCAAATGGCGGCAGTTCGACGAGAACACCGCCGCCGGCATGTGCTACACCTCCGGCACCACCGGCCATCCCAAGGGCGTGCTTTATTCGCACCGCTCCAACGTGCTGCACGCCTTCATGGCGGCGCTGCCGGATTCCAAGGGCATCTCTTCGCGCGACGTGGTGCTGCCGGTGGTGCCGTTCTTCCACGCCAATGGCTGGTCGCTCGCCTTCTCCACGCCCATGGTCGGCGCCACGCTGGTGATGCCGGGCCCCAAGATGGACGGCCCGTCGATCTACGAATTGCTCGACACCTACAAAGTCAGCTTCACCGCCGCGGTGCCGACGGTGTGGCTGATGCTGCTGCACGATCTGGAGAAGACCGGCGGCAAGCTGCCGTACTTGAAGCGCGTGGTGATCGGCGGCTCGGCCTGCCCGCGCGCCATGGCCAAGACCTTCGAGGAGCAATACGGCGTCGAGGTGATCCACGCCTGGGGCATGACCGAGATGAGCCCGCTCGGCTCGCTCTGCACCATGAAGCCGGAATATGCCTCGCTCACCGGCGAGGCGCGGCTCGACATCCAGCAGAAGGCCGGCCATCCGCCGTTCGGCGTCGAGATGAAGATCACCGACGACGCCGGCAAGTCGCTGCCCTGGGACGGCAAGACCTTCGGCCGCTTGAAGGTGCGCGGGCCGGCGGTCGCGAAAGGCCTATTACAAGGTCGACAACGATCCGGTGTTCGAGGAGGACGGCTGGTTCGACACCGGCGACGTCGCCACCATCGACCAGTACGGCTACATGCAGATCGTCGACCGCAACAAGGACGTGATCAAGTCGGGCGGCGAGTGGATTTCCACGATCGATCTGGAAAACCTGGCGGTCGGCCATCCCAAGGTGGCGGAAGCCGCGGCAATCGGCGTGCGCCATCCGAAATGGGACGAGCGGCCGCTACTGGTGATCGTGCTGAAGAAAGGCGAGACGGCCACCAAGGAGGAACTGCTCGCCTTCATGCAGGGCAAGATCGCCAAATGGTGGATGCCGGACGACGTGGCGTTCGTCGAGGAAATCCCGCACACGGCGACGGGGAAGATTCAGAAGCTGACGCTAAGGCAGCAGTTTAAGGATTACGTCTGCCGACGGTGCAGGCGGCGGAGTGAGGCGGATCGACCGACCACGCGGCACATTATCAAACCAAAGCGAAAGCCCCGGGATTGAATCGGGGCTTGACCTCGGCTCTTGCAGCCTCGCTTGACTCGCTGGTAGGATGCTGCACGCTTTCTCACGCGCAATGCGCAACGGGAATCCGAGTCATCGGCACACTCCCCGGAGCGTCTCGCGTCAGCAGTTTTTCCTGGGAGGAGAGGCATCGTGTTGCGCGCGGCTACCGGGCCACGCGGCACGCGAGACGACAGCAGGGATCACAACAGACATCGAGGTTCACCTTTACGGCGCGCGCACCGGGCAAAGCTTCGGGGCCTCGCGCTGAGCCACATCGCCACCGGATTGATGATTGAGACGGAGAGCGATTCCCGATCCGGGATAGAGAGAAGAAACAATGGAGGAGACGACGATGACGAAGAGACGGAGACGATTTAAGTACCACCCTGGCAAACTCCTGGCCTCGGCGGCAGTTCTGTCCATGGCTATTGTCGCGGGCGGCGCCAGCCAGCGCGGCCGACTACCCCGATCATGACATTACGTTCCTCGTTCCGTACGCGCCGGGCGGCGGGTCGGATCAGCAGGCACGCCGGCTTCAGCCGGGACTGCAGAAAGCGCTCGGCGTCAATATTCGCATCGTGTACAAGACCGGCGGCGGCGGCGCGGTCGGGTTCAGCGAATTGTACCGCTCGAAGCCGGATGGCTACACGATCTCCAACGTGGTCGTGCCGAACATCGTCGTAACGGCCAAAGGCAAAAATGTTGGCTACAAGCCGGGAGAATTTTCTTATATCGGAATGACTGAGCAGGCCGTGGGCGCTCTCATGGTTCCCAAGAACAGCAAGTTCAAGAGCCTGAAAGAGTTCGTTGCCTATGCAAAGGCGAATCCGGGCAAATTGACAGTCGCCGGTGTCGGGAACACGGGCGAAGAGCAAACCGCCGGCCTCACCAAATTGCTCGGGATCAAGGTCAGCTATGTGCCGGTCTCGGGCGGCGTGGGCAAGATGATTCCCATGCTCCTCGGCAATCACGTTGATGCCGGCGTGACTTCGTCCTCACATGCCGTCAAACATAAATCGGAATTGAACACGCTTGTCCTCGCCGGCGATAAGCCTTCGGAATCATTGCCGGGCGTCCCTACCGAGGCGGGTTGGCCAATGGCGACCACATGGGGCGTCATGGCGCCTCCCGGAACGCCGGCCGCCATCGTTGCAAAACTCAACGATGCTCTTAACAAGGCGACCGTTCCTGTCAGGGGCCTCCTGATAAAAAACGGTCTCACGCCGATGCGTCAGACACCGGAAGAGGCCAAGAAATTCATCCAGGCCGCCATCGCGGGTAACTGAAGTTGAGACTACTTCAGTTCTGATCTGTCCCAGCACCAAGAACCTTGGTGCTGGGACGTCTCGTTCGCCAGACCAGAACCTGCATGATCTCCAAAAAGTGTGTTGCCTGCCGGCGGGGCGAGAGGCGAATGCTCTTAGGGAAGTGCCTGGACAACGGACTCTGTCAACGCGTTAGCGCCGCCATGCTTTTAGGAGTGTCTTGATGTGGGACGGTCTGATGATGGCGCTCCAGCCATCTTTCATCTTCTGGCTCACCGTGGGGGTCATGGTGGGCATGGTGGTCGGCGCGCTGCCAGGCCTTACCGCCACCATGGGCACGGCATTGCTCGTCCCCTTCACGTTCGCCCTGCCGACCGGTGCGGGCCTTGCGATGTTGGGCGGGCTATATGTTTGCGCGATGTATTCCGACGCCATACCGGCGTGTCTGATAAACACGCCCGGAACACCAGCCGCGATGGCCACCGCTTTCGACGGTCACCCCTTGACTCTGCAAGGAAGGGGCCAGGAAGCCATCGTGGCGGCCTGCTTCAGCTCGGCCCTGGGAACTCTGTTTGGCGCCGCATGTTACCTTCTGCTGGCTTGGCCGATGGTGGCGGTCGCGCTGAAATTCGGGCCCCCCGAGTTCTTCTGGCTGGGCGTGTTCGCGCTGACCATCATCGGCAGCTTGGCCGGCAAGTCGGTGCTGAAGGGCCTCGCCGGCGGCGCCATCGGTCTTCTGATCAGTTCTATCGGCATAAGCCATGCCGAAGAAGTGGCGCGCTTTACTTTCGGCATTCCGGAGCTTCGCGGCGGCGTCTCCCTCGTTGCGGCATTGATCGGTGTCTTTGCCATTCCTCAGGTTCTTTCGATGGTTGCCGAGTTGCGGACGAAGGAATCCATTGGCGAGTACAAGCCCCAGCGAGGCGTTACCCTGAAGACCATCGTGAAAGTGCTCTCCGAACCGGTGCACTTTATTCGCTCCGCGGTGATCGGCAGCTTCATCGGAATCCTGCCTGGAGCCGGCGGCCCGGTCGCTTCATTGGTCTCTTACAATGAGGCGGTGCGCTGGAGCAAGGACAAGAGCCTATACGGCAAGGGTGACCTGCGCGGCGTGACGGCATCGGAGATCGCGAACAATGCCTGCGCTCCAGCGTCGTTGATCCCGCTGGTGACGCTGGGTGTCCCGGGCTCTTCGCCCGCCGCGGTCATCGCCGGCGCGCTCATGCTGCGCGGCCTCAACCCGGGTCCGGAGCTCTTCCAGAACGACGGAACGCTTGTCTACTCCTTCGGGTGGTCGCTGATGCTCGCCGGCATCATGACGTTCATCGTCGGCAGCTTGTTTGCGCCTTTAATGATCCGGGTCGTGAGCATCCCCTTGCGGCTGCTGGCGCCCATAATCTTCTTTTTGGCCGTGATCGGAGCCTATGCAATCAGAAATGATATCTTCGACGTTTACTTCATGTTTGGCCTTGGGGTGCTCGTTTTTTTGATGAGGCCGCTGGGCATTCACCCTGGCCCCATCGGTCTCGGCATAATTTTGGGACCCATCATTGAGCCCGCACTTGTGCAGTCACTTTACATTTCCCATGCATCTTCTATTGGCAATGTCTTCTTCACCGGTGCGATCAACATCACACTTATAGCGATCACGGTCATCTCGATTGTCTTGGTCATATGGACGCGCCTCAAGGATCGGGCGCGGGAACGTGCCGGCGGAGCAATCGAGCCCGAACCAATCGAGGCCGAGTAGGCGGCTGTGTCGAAACGGAAGAAGTGAGCGGCATGCAAAAATTTATGGACCGAGACCTCCTCGCTGGGTTGGTCTTATTCATTATCGGCTCAGTCGCATTGGCCAATGCGGGCTCAGATCTAATGAACTGGGCATTCCCCCTTATGGCTGCTTATTTCATTATGTTCGCCGCGGCAGTCTTGGTTGGGCGCGCTGTTTTCGCGGCAGTCACGGAGCGTGCGCTGGACATCATTAGCGTGAGTGCGGAAGACAAGATCATTTGGCTGGACGTGCTCACGTTCTTAGTGATTGCACTTGTCTATTTGCTGGTGATGTACGATCTCGGATTCTGGCTGTCCAGCTTCCTGATGTTGTCGCTGGTATCGCTCTATCTGACGCGGGACAAGACGCGCCATAACGTGGTTGTCGCGATTGTCACGCCACTTGCGGCCTGCGTCGTGGCTTATGTCGTCTTCCTGCACGTGTTCTACGTACCGCTGCCGGAGGCGAACTGGTGGGGAGCCTTCGGCTGAGCGGTGCCGCGGTGCATTCGTATTTGTGGGGCGGCCAGTTACAACGGGCAAGCTCCAAACTTATTGACGATGAGTGATTGCAAGGACCGGCATGGCAAAGACACCAAAATACTTCATGTACTATCCGGACAATTACCGCTGGTCCGCGGCTTATGTGAACATGCTGGGACGCGGACACTACGGCGGCTCGGACATCAGCGAATTGCACAAGATCGGCCGGCTTCTGGAGGGGCATGTCGGCGACGACGCCGCCTGGTACGAGGCCTTCGTCAAAGTGGCCGACGAGGTAAGCGGCCATGCCGAGCGGTTTCACGCCAGCAAACACGCGGTGTCGGCCGCGTCGTTCTACTTGCGGGCCTGTCATTACTATCAGATGGGCGAGCGCTTCCGGACGCCCAAGGACGAGCAGGCGCTCGCGACCTACCAGCGCAGCATCGATTGCTTCCACAATTTCGTCGGACAAACCGATCTGAAGATCGAGATCGTGGAGGTGCCGTTCGAGGGCAAGAGCATGCCCGGCTATTTCGTCCACGCCCAGAACGCCAAATCCGAACGCACGCCCTGCGTGGTCTTCTTCGACGGGCTCGACGTGACCAAGGAGATCCTGTTCGTTCTCGGCACCCCCGACCTGATCAAGCGCGGCATTTCGGTGCTGCTGATGGACGGGCCCGGCACCGGCGAGGCGATCCGCTTCCGCAACATGTATCTGCGCCATGACTACGATCGCGCCGGCAGCGCCTGTATCGACTATCTGGAGACGCGCCCTGACGTCGACGCCAAGAAGATCGGCATCGTCGCTGTCAGCCTCGGTGGCTATTACGCGCCGCGTTGCGCGTCGCTGGAGCCACGCTTCGCCGCCTGCATCGCCTGGGGCGCGATCTGGGATTACCAGGCCACGTGGAAGCGGCGCATCGAGGCGCAGTTCAACGCCTCGATGTCGGTCCCCGGCCATCACATCATGTGGATTCTGGGGACTGACAATCTCGACGACGCCTTACGGCGGCTGGAGGCATTCAAGTTGGATGGCGTGATCCAGCAAATGCGCTGTCCGTTCCTGCTCTGCCATGGCGAGGACGACGAGCAGATCCCGCTCAAGGACGCCCAGGCGGCGTTCGATGCGTGCGGATCGCCGGACAAGACGCTGCGCGTGTTCACCAGCGAAGAAGGAGGCGCGCAGCATTGCCAGCGCGACTACCTCCCGCTCGGCTGCGCCACCATGTGGAACTGGTTCGAGGACAAGCTGGTGCGGAGTTGATCACGGCGGTTCGTCCGCAACTCATGATGGAGCGGAACCGGCGCGGGTGCTGGCAAAGCTACGGCACGTCCGGCTGGGTTTCCGGCATGGGCCAGCAGCCATCGGGACCCAAGCGGAACATCGGGCAGCCGTAGACGCCGCGCACCGCCAGTGCGGCGTCGGCCGCACGCAGCGGCGCTTGCCATCGATTGGTCTGCTTCATCGCCACGACCATGCCGGCAACCGCGATGCCCAGGCGCTGCAACAGACGAACCGACGCAACGGCGGTCATGCCGGTCGAAATGGCATCGTCGACGATCAGCACCCGCCGTCCTTCGAACAGCGACAACAGGTTCGGATCGAGCCGCAGCATTTTGCCCGCTTCCGGGCTGGTGATCGAGGCGACCGGCTCGGCCAGCGCGTCGTCGTACCAGAACTTGCGCGAATAACCGAACGGCACGTAGCGCGGCTGGTTGAGGCGCTGCGCCACCATCGACGCAAAAGATAGCCCGAGCGTCGGCAGCCCGACCACGAGATCGCCGCCGAGCGCCCGCGCCTGTGCCGCCATGTGGTCGGCGAGGACCGCCACCACCGCGTGCGAGGCCTGGTTGGCGATGAGCGAGGCGACGGCGTGCTCGCCGTCCGGCAAGCGGCGCAGCGGCAGCACGAGATAGCGGCCGCACGGCAGCCGCACCGGATAGCCGAAGCGAAAGGGCGGCGCGACGGAATAGCGAGGGGGAATCGTCGCCGTCACCTCCTGCCAATAGCCGACGGTCGCTTCAGTAATGGAATCGCCGTCTGTTGCCATGGCCGCTCTTGTCCCGATGGATGTCGGCGATTTTGCCGGTTTCTCACGATGGCAGCAATGCATCGCGCTGCGCGGTGTCTAGGCCGTCCACTCATAAATCCGGTTCTGCAAGCACGGATCAGTCGATGTCTGCTTTTCTCCGAAACGACTGAAATGATAGTCGCAGCGAATGCGGCGATGGGCCACAAACAGACTTCAGCAAAGAAAGGTCTCCTGCCCGGCGGTCTCTCCAAAAGACCATTAGGTACGGAGGCGCATTGGTGGATCCTGCGAGCATATTGCCGGCACTGAAATGAAGTCAGGATGCATCGGTCACTGGATAAAGATACGCCGATCTCTCGCGCGGTTCAGCAAGTAGGAACCATAACTTCACGCCCGATCCAAAGGGCACTTTACCACCACGGTGACCAAGTTTAGGTTTTCGGTACACGCAGGCGGACTAAACTAAAACCATTTCAATGCGTGGAGGATATGATCATGAAGCGACTGGTATCGGTGCTGTGCTTTCTGTGTGCGGTAACTACGCAGGAGCGTCCAGGCGGCGGAGCAACAGGCGATGGCGATCGAGGGCACTTATCTCCTGATCCAGAACGACAAATATCAACGCGTTTTGTCGTTCGACCGCGGCGGCAATATTGCTCAGGTGAGCGATCAACAGACCCACTCGGCTTTACCGAAGGTCGGGGCGCGTTGAAGCAAATCGGGTCCAACAAGATTCAAGCCCGGGTGATCGACTTCACTTTCGACTTGAAGAGCGGGAAGCGAATTGGGCCCTCACTCATCATCTACGAACTTACCTTCACCGATCTCGAGTTGGGGCATTATCAGAAGATCAGCGGGTCTTTTTCAGGAAAGGTGTTCCCGGTTGGCGAGAACCCGCTAACGCCTGCAAAGCCAGCTAATCAATCCTTTGCGATCGGGTTTAAGGGCGAACGCGTGTCATTCAAGTGAGAGCCTGCGTATAAAGGCTTTCAATGATTGTCCAAATTTACGAGCTGGATGACCCGCAGGATGCAATTAGGATTGCAGCACTCGGCGTCGACCACATTGGCGTCCTAGTCGGCAATGGGCAATTCCCACGCGAAATCATGCCATCGCGAGCTAGCATTATATTTGAGGCGGTACCAAAAAGTGTCAAGCGTGTTGCTTTGTCGTTATCCGCGGATCTCAATACAATTGTAAATATCGTAGAAGAAGTGCGACCGGACATAATCCACATCGGCGCGGCTATCGATCTCTTCTCGCTCCAGCAAATGCGCGAGTTGCGGAGAAGCATATCGAGCGTGGCGATAATGCGGTCTATACCAGTAGTCGGAATTGAGAGCATCGACCTAGCGAGACAATTTTCACAAGTGTCGGATTTCCTTCTGTTAGATAGTCACCGTCCTGGAGATGCCCAAATTGGAGCGCAAGGTCGCATCCATGATTGGAGCATCAGCAAGCGCATAAAGGATTCTGTGGCAATACCAATTATTCTTGCGGGCGGGCTCGGTCCTGACAATGTCGTACAAGCCATTAATGCGGTTTCCCCATTTGGGGTAAACTTAAAGACGAGAACAGACCGCGAGGATGGCCGAGGAAAGGACATTGAAAAAGTTCGACAATTTGTCACGGCTGCAAAAAATCGTATTTTCTGAGAAATTCTGACCTCAGGCCCGGGTTGAGATCGGCATTCGCGCTTCGGCCGATATTCCGCCAAGAAGCAATCGCAACGAGCCGATCGGCTTCAGCCCATATCCGTATCGCGCGCGGAATCTGCTCGAACGGTTCTTCAATAAGATCAAGCTTTCTCGGCGCGTGGCAACCCGCTACGACGAACTCGCGGCCAACTACCTTGCCGTCGTCCGCTTGCGTCGATCAGGCTATGGGCGATGGCCGGCGGCGGCAACGCATGACGCGCCGGTATGCACCGCGACGTTGCCTTGGCTGTCCAGCACGGCGACCTGCCGCAGTGCGGGCGCAGCATCGCTGCCGATCAGTTGCCGCAGCACCTCCGCCGCCGCCAAGCCGGAGCGCAACAGGCGCAAGCCTTCGCTGGGGAAGCTCGCATTGGCGAAGGCCTGCGAGGCGATGACGCCGACGCCGGCTTCGATCCCGGGCACCAGCCGGCCGGCGGCGAAGTAGCGCGACTGCACCGCAATGCCGAGTTCGCCGCTTTCCGGGTCTCGCGCCACGATGGAATAGGTCATGGGTGCCTCTTGGCTTGCGACAGCGCGCGCTAGATTAGCTGGATTTCAAGCCCCCCACCCCTGTCCCCTCCCCACCGCTTGCGGAGGAAGAGGAACGATTGCCGGCCTGCCCGCTTGCCATTATCCCTGTTCGGCCATGACCAACCTCGAGGCGCCCACATTCGGCCGCGTACGGTTCCTGGGCGCCCGCCGCGCCTATTGGCGGCTGCTCAGCCGCGGCGCCGCGCTGCTGATGGTCACGCTCGGCATATATCGCTTTTGGCTCGCCACCGACGTGCGCCGCTTTCTGTGGGCCAACACGGAGGTCGCCGGCGAGACGCTGGAATATTCCGGCACCGCATTGGAGCTGCTCACCGGTTTCCTCGCCGCCATCGCCATTTTGGTGCCGGTCTATGCGGCGTTTTTCGTCGGCGCGCTCGAGCTCGGCACCATCGGGCAAATGTCGAGCATGGTCGCCTTCGCCGCGCTGTTCGTACTCGGGCAATACGCGATCTACCGCGCGCGCCGCTACCGGTTGACCCGCACCATCTATCGCGGCCTGCGCTTCCACCAGGAGGGCTCGGCCTGGGCTTACGCCTTCCGCGCCGTCGGCTGGTGGATCGCGACCCTGCTCACTCTGGGCCTTGCCTATCCGTTCCAACTCGCCAGCCTCGAACGCTTCAAGATGCGCAACACCTTCTATGGCGATCTCGCCGGCGATTTCGCCGGCTCCGGCTTCAAGCTGTTCCTGCGCGGGCTGCCGATGTGGTTCCTGGTGATGGCGCCGCTGGTGCTGGCGATCGGCGCGCTGGTCAAGGACGTCGACTGGCAGGCGCTGGCCAACGCCGTGGCGCAAAGCGGCGACGACGTGATGGCGCGCATCGAGGGCAGCAATTCCGGGATCGCCAACGTGCTCGTCTTCACCATGCTGATGGGCGGCACCGCCGTCACCATGGCCGCCCTGCTCTATCCGGCGTTCCAGGCGCTGACCTTGCGCTGGTGGTCGTCCGGCTTGCGCTTCGGCGCGATCGAAATCCAGTCCAAGCTGCGCATCGCGCAGGTCTACGCCGCCTATGTGCGCTTCCTGTGGTATGCGATCGTATTCAGCGTGGTGCTGGCGATCGCCAGCGTACCGGCGCTGTTTGTGATCGGCATGCTCGCCGGCGACGAGCAGAGCGGCACCGTCGGCGAAGCGATCGCGACCGGCCTATTGCTGGTCGGCTATGTGATCGCGGCGCTCGGCTTTTCGACGGTCTATCGCGCGACCGTCCTGCTCTCGCTGTGGCAACTGGGCATGGAATCGCTGCAATTGTCCGGTCTTTCGGTGCTCGACCGCGTCAAGGCCACCGGCACGCCCTCCTCCGCGCTGGGCGAAGGTCTGGCCGACGCGCTCAACGTGGGCGGATATTGAGGCCGGCCGCCATGGACGACGCAACAACGATGACGACCGGCAACGGCATCTATTTCGACGGCAGGACCAGCGCGCGCCATGACGCGCGCCTGGCGCTCGGGCCCGCCGCTTTGCAAATCGCCGCGGCCGACGGCCAGCCGCTGGCGGAATGGCGCTACGACGACATTGTCGAGCTGGCCGCGCCGGACAATGTGCTGCGGCTCGGACGGCGCGGCGGCGCTTTGCTCGAGCGGCTCGAAGTGCTCGATGCGCCATTCGCCGCCTTGCTCGACGAACGCGCAGGCTATCGTCGACCGCACCGGCGCGCTGCAACGGCGCGAGCGGCTGAAAGTGGTCGGCTGGAGCCTCGCCGCCACCGCCTCGCTGCTGCTGGTCGCCGCCTTCGGCGTGCCGGCGATCGCCGCGCGGCTGACCCCGGTGGTGCCGGCAGCGATCGAGCGCAAGCTGGGCGAGGCGGTCGACATGCAGGTGCGCGGCCAGCTCGACACCCACCACGCCGGCGCCGGTTTCGAATGCGGCAACGCCGGCGGCGAACTGCCGGGCCGCGCCGCGCTCGACAAACTGGTGCATCGGCTGGAAAGCACCGCCGCGCTGGCAACGCCGCTTGAGGTCAAGGTCGTGCGCCGCAACGAGGCCAACGCCATCGCGCTGCCGGGCGGGCGCATCTATGTGTTCCGCGGCCTGATCGCCAAAGCCGACAATGCCGACGAGGTGGCCGGCGTGATCGCGCATGAGATCGGCCATGTCGCGCATCGCGACGGCACCCGGCAGGTCTTGCAAGGCGCCGGGCTGTCGTTCTTGTTCGGCATGTTGCTCGGCGATTTCGTCGGCGGCGGCGCGGTCGTCATCGCCGCCAAGACGGTGCTGCAATCGTCCTATTCGCGCCAGGTGGAAGCCGCCGCCGACATGTATGGCGCCGATTTGATGATCAGGACCGGCGGCAATGCGCACGCACTGGCCGTCATCCTCGGTAAGATCGGCGGGGCGACCGAGCCGGGCATGAAGATCCTGCTTGACCATCCGCAAACCAAGGCGCGGATTGCGGCGATCAACCGCATTGCGCCGGCGGCGGCCGGAACGCCTTTCCTGGATGCGGGCGAGTGGGCGGCGCTCAAACGAATTTGCCTGGGGTAATCAAGAATGCGACGCCGCGCTACCTTCTACGATGAGCCGCTGTCGCGGCCGGCCGCCTGGTCGCTGCGGCTCGCTTGGCTGGCGCTGGCGATGGCGGCGATGTCGGTGATCATCGTGCGCTCGGGCATTCTGGAGATCGAGCCGGCGCTCGCCACCTTCGCCGCGGCGCTGCTGTTTGCGGCGCTCGCCATCCTGTTGGCCTTTGCCGGCTATGTCAGCATTTGGCGCACCGGCCGCGCCGGCTTCGGGCGCGCGGTGTCGGGCATGCTGCTGGGCATTCTGCTGCTCGCCTATCCGGGCTATCTCGCCTACAAGGCGAAGAAGTTACCGGCCATCAACGACATCACCACCGACACCGACAACCCGCCGCGCTTCGACGTGCTGGCGCGCCTGCGCCCGCGCGGCAGCAACGACTATCCGGGCGCCGCCACCGCGGCGCTGCAACACCAAGGCTATCCCGACATCGCGCCGCTGCTGGTCGACGTGCCGCCCAAGCTCGCCTACGACATCGCGCTCAACTTGGCCACCAAGCGCAAATGGCATGTGGTCGACGCCATCCCGCCGGTGCCGGGCCGGCGCAGCGGCGAGATCGAGGCGGTGGCGCGCACCATAATCATGGGTTTCCGCGACGACGTCGTCATCCGCATCAGCGCCAACGGCACCGGTGCGCGCATCGACATGCGTTCGGCCTCGCGCTTCGGCGAGCACGACTTCGGCGCCAATGCCAAGCGCGTGCAGGCCATGCTCGATGATATCGACGATACCGCCAGCAGCGTAGCCGCGGCCGGCGCCGGAAAAAGAGAAGCCTGAGAAGAAACCGGCGCCCAAGCGGCGGCGATAGGCGATATGCTTGCGGCGGTAGATTAGCCAGCGAGCCGATACACGCCGTCGATCGCCGGCGTGCCGTCGGTCTCGACCAGACCGCGCGTCACCATATCCTCCAGATGCGCCAGCACCGACAGCCCGGCGGCGCCGGTCAGCCGCGGGTCGATGCCGATATAGATCGCGCGCACCATCGTCGGGATGTCGGTCGCGCCCTTCGCCAGCCGGTGCAGGATGGAGGCTTCGCGCGCCTTGCGATGCAGGATGTAATAATTGACGAAACGCCCGGCATCGTGGATCGCCGGCCCGTGGCCGGGGAAGTAGATGCCTTCGCCGCGCTTGGCGAGCTTGGCGAGCGAGGCCATGTAGTCGCTCATGGCGCCGTCGGGCGGCGCCACGATCGAGGTCGACCAGGCCATCACATGGTCGCCGGCGAACAGCACGTTTTTTTCCTTGAGCGCATAGGCCATGTGGTTGGCGGTATGGCCGGGCGTGGTCACCGCTTGAATCGTCCAGCCGTCGCCGCTGACGGTTTCGCCGTCCTTGAGCATCACATCGGGACGGAAGTCGCGGTCGCCGCTTGAATCGAGCGGATTGAGCTCGCCGATGTGCAACGGCCGCGCCGGCCGGTGCGGGCCTTCGGCATAAACGGTGGCGCCGGTCACCGCTTTGACCGCCGGCACCGCCGGCGAATGGTCGCGGTGGGTGTGGGTGACGAAGATCGCGCTCACGGTCTCGCCGCTCACGGCATCGAGCAGCGCGCCGATATGGCGTTCGTCGTCGGGGCCGGGATCGACGATGGCGACATTGCCGCGGCCGATGATGTAGCTGATCGTGCCCTTGAAGGTGAACGGCCCGGGATTGTCCGCCATGATGCGGCGGATGCCCGGCATCGGCTCGTCCACGGTATCGGGCGCCAGGTCGAGTTTCTTGTCGAAGGGAATGTCGTCGCTCATGTCTTCTGATCCGCACCGGAGATGAAGCGGCGGCCGACGGGCCGCCGCAACGGTCCGCGCCTCTACCATTATTTCGGCCGCGATTGCACCCCCGCCGGGGCGGTCGACAGGGCGGCGCGGCCCGTTCCGATGCGCGCCGGCCTCATGGCAAACGCCGCGCGGCTTGCGCCGCACGGCGTTACCTATTGCGCGCTTGCGGGAGTGGTCCGACGCTATTTTGGCGTGATGTTGCCGGTCGGCGCCCCATCGATATTGCTGCCGTCGACGTAGTTGTTCGTGTAGGACAGGATCTTGCCGCCGCCCGACGCCGCCAGCCCGGTGCCGTCGCCCGTCACGGTGGAGTTTGACAGCAACACGTTCGACTTGGCGCCGGACGAGTTGATGCCCGTCGCACTGTTCGTAATGGACGTGCGATCAACCATGGCAAACACCGACGCACCGCCCGCAGCCGGCGTAACGATCGAAATGCCGGTAAACGCATTGCCGGTCGACACCGTATTGTTCACGTCCAGGAATATCGTTCCGGTCGACACCGAACCGTCCACGGTAATGCCCGTTATGTTGTTCTGGGCAACAACATGGCTGACCGTGGCCTTGACGACCGCGGAGCCCGACGGCCTGACTATGATCGCGCCGCCCGCCGATCCTGCGCCGTTATTGGATATATAGGTGTCGGCAACGTGCAGCTCGGCGGCTGCGGACGGCTTAAACAGAATTCCAAAGCCCATCGGAAACGGCGTTCGCGCCTGGAACTGACGAATGGTGCATCTTTCAACAATGAGCGCCGCGCCGGAGTTGAAGACGATCCCGTTAGTGGCGACGGCACTCGGCGCAACCGTCCCGAAGAAGTCGAGGCCGCGCAGCGTGACGACATCGTTGGCACCGGCGTTCACGTTGATGCCGTTGGAGCCAGACACCAGGACGCCGCCTTCGGTGTGGGAGCAATCGATGGTGATTGCCTTGGTGATCGTGAGAGCGCCGAAGCCGCCGGGATCGATGCAGTTGATCTCCCCGCCGGCGGCGGTCTTGGAAATCGCGCCGGCGAAGGTCTTGCATGGTGCCGTTCGGCTGCACGGATTGACGTCATCGCCGACACCCGACACCCAGGTACGCGTCGCCTGGGCATGGGCCGCCGAGGCGCAGAAGAATAAGACGAGCAGCAACGACAGGCTGCCTAACGCCGACAGGACCTTGCGCATGGAATATGTCTCCCCCCTGAACGGCGACCACGCGGGTGCGCGGCGCCGGCCGGCAGGGTATCGATTTACCGCCACAATCTCCAGGTGCGCTTATGATGTTTACAACTTTCTTATACAGCGTCGTGCGAACCACGTTCGGCCACAGCGCACCCTCGTCGGCGCTCGCCGCGCCGGACAAGCACGCCCCGTTGACCGAAATGGCACGCCAACTCAGCCGTGACTTTGCCCAAGCCTGCTCACGAAATTGTCGCAGGCCATTGCTCCGCTTGCCCTGCGTGATCGGCGGCCCTACAGCATCGGCCGCGATGAATTTCTGGAACAACCAGCCGTGAACGATCGAATAACGATCTGGCATGCGGTGATCCCCGCCCTCTGGCTGGCCTGGCTGATTTATTGGACCGTGTCCGGGCTTGAGGACGAAGACGACCGCGCGCGAGGAAAGCATCGGCTCGCGGATGAGCCACGTGGCGCCGCTGATACTCGGCGGCGTTTTGCTCGGCGTGCCGAACGTCCTCGGTCCGGCGCTCGAGCAGCGCTTTCATGCCTATACGTTCGGCTGGTTTCTGGTCAGCGTCGCGCTGATCGCCATCGGGCTTGGATTTTCCGTCCTCGCCCGCATGTGGCTCGGCGGCAACTGGAGCAGCATGGTCACGCTCAAGCAGGATCATGAATTGATCCGCAGCGGGCCCTACGCGCTGGTGCGCCATCCGATCTATACCGGCCTGCTGCTGGCGCTTGCCGGCACCGCGCTTGCCGTCGGCAAATGGCGCGCGCTGATCGGCTTGGCGCTGTTCGTCGCCGCTTTTGTGCGCAAGCTGACCATCGAGGAGCGCTTCATGGCCGAGCAATTCGGCGAGGCCTATGCGCGCTACCGCGAACAGGTGGCGGCATTGGTGCCTCTCCTTTATTGAAAGGCGGGCGACCGGCACTCGGCCCGACGCGCGGTCGGGTCAGGGACGCGATCAGGCGGCGGTCTCGGCCCGTTCGGCCAGCCCAGCGAAGAGCTCCCGGACTTCCGCGGCCGGCCGGGGCCGGCTGAAGAGAAAGCCCTGCACCTCATTGCAGCCTTCCGCGGTCAGGCTCGCGAGCTGCTCGTTCGTCTCCACGCCCTCGGCAGTGGTCGTTATTCCGAGACTGCTGCTCAAGCCGACGACGGCGCGCACGATCGCGACGCTGTCTTTCTTTCCGGGCAAATCGTGGATGAAGGATTGGTCGATCTTGATCTTGTCGAACGGAAAGTTGCGAAGATAACCGAGCGATGAATAGCCGGTGCCGAAGTCATCCATCGCAATCTTGATGCCAATTTCGCGGAGTTGATGAAGAGTCGCGAAAGCCCCCTCATTATCCTGCATGAGCACAAGTTCAGTGATCTCCAGCTCCAGCCGTTCGGCCGGAAGCCCGGATGATGCAAGCGCTCCGATGACGGTCGGCACCAGATTCTGGCTCTTGAATTGCGCCGGAGAGACATTCACCGCAACAGTAATGTGCTTCGGCCAGCGTGCTGCTTCGGCGCAGGCATTGCGTAACACCCATTCTCCGATCGGCACGATGAGGCCGGTTTCTTCCGCGACCGGAATGAAATCAAGCGGTGCAATCAAACCGCGCTCAGGGTGATGCCAGCGAATGAGCGCTTCGCAGCTGGTGATTTTTCCGGTTTTGACGCCGACAATGGGCTGATAGTAGAGTTCAAAATTGCCATTCACGATCGCTTTGCGCAAATCGAGTTCAAGCGCGCGCCGCGCCTGCATGCGCGCGTCCATTTCGACCTCGAAATAGCGGAAGGCGCCTCCGCCATCGGCCTTGGCGCGGTAAAGAGCCAGATCGGCGTTCTTCATAAGGACATCCGGCTCTGTGCCGTCGCCCGGCGCAATGGCAATCCCGACACTGATCCCTACCACCACCTGACGGCCGTCGATTTCATAGGGATCGCCAACAACCTCGATGAGACGCGCCGCAAGCGCCGAGATGTTCGGCGGCTTGTCCGAAGGAACCTGCACGATGGCAAACTCATCCCCGCCCAAACGGGCCAAGATGTCCTCGCCGCGAATGCAACTGCGCAGGCGCTCGGCCGCCGCTTGCAGCAAGAGGTCGCCGATGGGGTGTCCGAGTGTATCGTTGACGGCCTTGAAGTGGTCGAGATCGAGGCTGAGAACGGCGACCGATTCCGATCGTCGCAAATGACTCAGGACCTCTTGCATCCCCTCATAGAACGCCGCGCGATTCAACAGGTCTGTGAGCACATCGTAATGCGCCAAGTGTTTGATTTTTTCTTCGACGAGAAGCCGTCCGGTGATATCCTCAAAAGTCGCAACGAAGCCGCCGCCCGGCATTGGTTCATGTAAAATCGAGATGCTGCGGCCGTCGGTCAGGCGCTGGATTCCCGACCCGGCCTTTGCCTCATCGATAAGACTTCTTTGCAGAGCCAGCGTGCCCTCGGGGTCCGCAACCGCGACTTTGCTGTCAGACGCCAGAGCCAACAACTGACGCGTTGTCATGCCCGGTTTGATTTCTTCCGCCGCCAGGCCGTAGATCTCTGCGAAGCGCGGATTGAAGATGACCAGCCTCGCGTCGGCGTCGAACATGCAGAGGCCCTGCGACATGTTCGTGAGCGCGGCGTCGAAACGCTCATTTTGCAAGGCCAGGCGGCGCTGAGAGTCATGTAGCGCGCCAAGCGTCCGATCGAGCACGCGCAACGGAAATATTCGCACCGCAAAGTACGCGGTGAAGCCGAGCAAGGCACTGAACAGCGTCACAAACCCCGTCCCCTCCAAGAGAGGCCTGAGACTGCTTATGGAGTCGACGCGGCCGACTGAAACGTCCGCGACGACGATCGGAGCGCTTCGCACCAGGAGCGGGTCCATGAGCCGGGGGCCGGAGCGAACAACCAATTTTTCCGCCAGGTCGCGCACCTCCTGCGCAAAGTTTCCGTTGTCGTCCGGGCCCATATCGATCAATTCGGCGAGCCGCGGCGCCTGGTATTGCCATAGTGTCCTGTAGCGATAGATGTATTTGGCCAGACGCTCGGCCGTCAGGTGAGCTTTGAAGTGAAGCTCGTGCGACGAGTTCACATACCCGACCAGAAAATATCCCGCCGGCGCGGCGACAAATATCATTGCCGCGACGGCAAGGCCGATAGAGCCGACAATGGTGTGCAGGGTCCGGCCTGGCATGCGTTTGTCTTCTATTCCAAAACCGGGAGATTGCCGGTTTCGCGCAAGATCTCCTCGCCTTTTGGCGAACGCACGAATTTTAGCAGCGCATTGGCGTTGCGGTTACCGGGCTTGAACACCAGAATGAACGGCTTCTCGTAGGGATAGGTGCCATTCTTGAGGTTCTCGAGACTGGGTTCGACGCCATCGATGGGAACGAGATGCAGCTTTCGCTTTTCGCTGACGATCTGGCTGAGCCCGGCCTGAACGAACGAGCCGGTCAGACCTTCGGCAAGTTCAGCACTGTCCTGGTCGGTGGAGGCAACAGGGAGGTCCGGCCGCTGACGCGCCTGATCGATTGCCTCGCGCATGCCCGGAAAAACCCGGCTGATGATCTCGGTGTCGGTATCGACCTTTGTGCGCAGAATGATTTTGATCGGCGTCCCGTCATTCCATTTGCGAATCTTGGAAGCGAAAATGCGGGCGAGGTCTTCACTCCGCCAGCTGTTCGGCTTCGAATGCGAGGTGACGAAGACCAACGCCGTGCGCGCAAAAGGCACGGCTTCGAGGCCGCGGCTCAATTCTTCGGGCGATAGCTTGTGTGCCGAAACCGCCACATCGATTACGCCATCCGCCACCGCCCGCAGCGAGCCATTGCTGCCAAGGCTGGGCAGGACTTCCATCTCGATGCCGGTTGCCGCCGCAAAAGACGAAGCGATCTGCTTCATCGCCCCGATGGCTCCGCCGGTGCCGCCGATACGAAGCGCCTCCGCCGACGCGCCCTGGCTCGCAAAGGCTGCGATAACGAGAGCCGTGGCGGCCGCTAAAAGACGACTATTAATAGACATTGCTGCGCCCCTCGGGTGTTGAGGCGCCCATCACGTATCCGTCCCGGCGAACAATCCATGAAGTTTAGCTGCCGCGCCTCCGGATCGGTACGCAGGTAGGTTGCAAAAGTGTCGTGGTGGTCAAAATACGATTGATTAAAATCGACCAATTGTCGCTCAAATCAAGCAATTGCACGCTCAACGGAACCTGCGTTGCATGTCGGTTTTCAGATCGAACATTGAGCGAGCCGGACAAGGCGTGGCCAGCCGGCTAATGAATCTCCGGCTCCGGTACCGCCCCGAGCGGCGCCAGAAAATCGAAATCGCAGCCTTCGTCGGCCTGGCCGATATGGTCGGAGTAGAGCGCGCCGTAGCCGCGCGGATAACGCGGCGCCGGCGGCTTCCAGGCGGCGCGGCGGCGCGCGAGTTCCTCATCGCTGACATGGAGATGGATGCGGCGCGCCGGCACGTCCACCTCGATCTCGTCGCCGGTCTGCACGAAGGCCAGCGGGCCGCCGACGAAGCTTTCCGGCGCCACGTGCAGGATGCAGGCGCCGTAGCTGGTGCCGCTCATGCGCGCGTCGGAAATGCGCACCATGTCCTTGACGCCCTGCTTCAACAGTTTGCGCGGGAATCGGCAGCATGCCCCATTCCGGCATGCCGGGCGCGCCCTTCGGTCCGCCGTTCTTGAGCACGATGACGTGGTCGGGGGTGACCTCGAGATCGTCGCGGTCGATCTCGCGCGCCATGTGGTTATAATCTTCGAAAGCGAGCGCCGGTCCGCGATGATGCAAGAGCCGCGGGTCGGCCGCCGTCGGCTTCATCACGCAGCCGCGCGGCGCCAGGTTGCCGGTGAGCACCGCGGTGGCGCCGGCGGTGGAGACCGGATTGTCGAGCGAACGGATGATGTCGGGCTTGTAGACCTGCGCGCCTTCGATGTTTTCTCCAAGCGTCTTGCCGGTGACGGTCATGCAGGAGAGATCGAGCATGTCCTTCATCTCGTTCATCAGCGCGCGCAAGCCGCCGGCATAGAAGAAGTCCTCCATGAGGAATTCGCCGGACGGGCGCACATTGGCGAGCACCGGCACTTCGCGCGAGATGTCGTCGAAGCGGGCCATGTCCATCGGCAGCCCGGCGCGGCGCGCCATCGCCACCACGTGGATGATGGCGTTGGTCGAGCCGCCCATGGCCATGTGCACGCGGATGGCGTTGTCGAAGGCGGCGGGCGTCAAAATCTTTTGCGGGGTCAGGTCCTCCCACACCATGTCGACGATGCGACGGCCGGCGTTGGCGCACATGCGCGGATGGGCGGAATCGGCGAGCGAGGAATCGCAGAGGCGCCCGGCAGCGTCAGCCCGAGCGCCTCCGCGATCGCCATCATGGTCGCCGCCGTGCCCATCACCATGCAGGTGCCGTAGGAACGCGCGATGCCGCCTTCGAGATCGGTCCAATCTTCTTCGCTGATGCGGCCGGCGCGCTTCTCGTCCCAGTATTTCCAGGCATCGGACCCCGAGCCCAGCTCCATGCCGCGCCAGTTGCCGCGTAGTTGCGGGCCCGGCCGGCGCATAGACCACCGGCACGCCCATGCTGATCGCGCCCATGATCAGGCCGGGCGTGGTCTTGTCGCAGCCACCGAGCAGCACCGCGCCGTCGATCGGATGGCTGCGCAACAGCTCCTCGGTCTCCATCGCCAGCAGATTGCGATAGAGCATGGTCGTCGGTTTAACGATAGGTCTCGGCCAGCGACATCGCCGGCAGCTCGATCGGGAAGCCGCCGGCCTGCAGCACGCCACGCTTCACGTCTTCGGCGCGCGCGCGCAAATGCTGATGGCAGAAATTGATGTCGCTCCAGGTGTTGATGATGCCGATCACCGGCTTGCCCTGCCAGTCGGGGGCGTCATAGCCGCCCTGGCGCAGGCGCGAGCGGTGGCCGAAGGCGCGCAGGTCGTTGACCCCGAGCCAGCGATGGCTGCGGAGCTCGTCGGGACGTTTACGGTCGGACATTCCTATCGTTCCAATCGGCTTTCCCGTCAGTCGACGGGGCCCGTATCGCCGAAGCGCTCCTCGGTCTCATCGGGCAAGATTTTGTCGCGTGTGATCCGTTCACCCGGCTTGGTGCCGTAGAGAACAATGAGCACACACACGGCGCTGATCGCAAGCAGCGTGACGATGAAAGCGTCGAAATGAGTGATATGCAGCCGCAAACCGCCCGCGTACCACAGGCCTCCGGAGATGACGATCAACATGAGCCAGTGCAGCGGCTTGCCGAGAAAGAGATTGCTCATGCGGTCTGCCTTTCCGCCTGCGCGGTAAATGCCTTCAGGATGCGCGGGGTGAGCACGATCGCCGCCAGCGCCAGGCCGGTGGCGTCGGCGACATAGCCCGGCATGTCGGCGATGTAGTCGAGCGGGGGCAGCAGGATCAGCAGCGCCGCCAGCAAGGCGCCCGAGCGGTGAACGATGTTCAGCGGGCCCCGGTACCAGCCCTCGAGGCCGATCGACAGCACCCACAAGCCGGTCATGGCGAGCGCGGTCGAGATCGCCGTCAGCCACAGCGGGCCGACAAACAGCAAGGACGGATCGTAAACGAAGACAAGCGGCACGATATATTTCGCGATGCCGATGCGGGTCGACTCGACGGCGGTTGCCATCGGCGGTGACTTGGCGATGGCAGCGGCGGCGAAGGACGCCAGCGCCACCGGCGGCGTAATGGCCGAGACGACGCCGAAGTAGAAGGCGAACATGTGCGCGGCGATCGGCACGATGCCGCTCTTGATGAGCGCCGGCACGATCAGCGCCGCGACCGTGATGTAGACGGCCGTCGTGGTGATGCCCATGCCAAGGACGATGGCCGAGACGCCGGTCAGCGCCAGCAGGACCAGCAGATTGCCGTGGGAAATCTCGATCACCGACTGCGTGAACTTGAGCCCCAGGCCCGACACGAACACCGAGCCGATGATGAGGCCGGCGCAGGCGCAGGCGATGGTGACGGGAACCGTGGCGCGGACTCCTGCCTCCAAGGCCGCCAACAGGTCGACCGGGCTCATGCGCGTGCCCTTGTTGATAAAACTAAGCAGGAACAGAGAGCCGAGCCCCCAGATCGCCGACTTCATCGGCGTGTAGCCGACGAGCAGGAAATAAATAAGCACCGCAAGCGCGATCAGCAGATGCCAACCGCCGGCCAGCACTTCACCGACGCGCGGCAGGCTCTTCTTGTCGACGGCGCCGATTCCGTGCTTGTCGGCTTCCAGATGAACCATGAAATAGATGGTGATGTAGTAGAGGAAGGCCGGGATAGCGGCGGCAACGATGATGGTGCTGTACGGCACCTCCAGGAACTCCGCCATGATGAAGGCGGCGGCACCCATGATCGGCGGCATGATCTGCCCGCCCGACGAAGCGCAGGCTTCGACCGCCGCGGCAAATTTGGGGCGGTAGCCGAGGTTCTTCATCAACGGGATGGTGAAGGAGCCGGTGGTGACAACATTGGCAACGGCCGAACCCGATACGGTTCCCATGAAGCCCGAGGCAACCACAGCAGCCTTGGCCGGCCCGCCGATGCGGTGGCCGGTCAAGGCCACCGCCAGATCGATGAAGAAGCGGCCGGCGCCGGAGCGTATGAGGACGGCGCCGAAAATGATGAACAGCACGATGTAGGTCGCCACCACGTGCAACGGAATGCCGAAGATGCCGTCGCTCGCCACGAACAAAGTATCGATGAATTTCGGAAACCGCACCGGCGGCCCGTAGAAGAAGCCGAAGAAATGGTCCGCGAACAGCGTATGGAAAAGGAAGAAACCGGTGACGAAGACCATGGCCCAGCCGACCGCCCGGCGGGTCGCCTCGAGCACGAGCACGATCAAGATGCCGCCGGCGATCAGGTCCGGCAGGTACTTGTCGCCCAGGCGCAACTGGAACGCCTCGATATCCCAGATCGTATAGACCTCGACAAAGAGCACCACCGCGACCAGCGCGAGATCGATACCGAAGCCCAGGATGCGCAGAGAATTGCGCGGATCGCCGGGAACGACAAGCGGCTCACGGATCGAGCTGCGAAACAGCGGGAACATGAAGATCGCCAGCGTCAGCATGACGGTCAGGTGCACGGAGCGGAACGAGCGTCCCTCCGGCGTGCCGAACGCGGCGACATAGAGATGGAAGATCGCAAGCGCGATCGAAATGATCGTCGCAAAAAGCAGCACGGCCTTGACCGTGCCGTGCACCTTGCCCAGCAACAGCCGTTCGAGAAAACCGAGCTCGTGCTGTTCGTTGTAGGAAAGCCGGGGCGTATTCAACGGCTCATGGCGCGATCTCAAATTTGGCGCGATCTCAAGTTCGCCGCAACGCTGTTGGCGGAAGCGTCAGACGATGCAGCCGGGCAATCAATGAAAGGGATGCCGGCTTGCCGCCGGCATCCTTGGGCTGTTCATTTGCGTCAACGGCGGGCGATCAGCTCTTCACGCCGAGCTCGTCGTAACACTTCTTGGCGCCCGGATGGATCGGAATGGCGGCGCCGTCGAGCGCGTGCTCGAGCGTCACCTTGTTCCAGATCTTCTTCACCTGCGCGAAGTCATCGTGATGGGCCCAGAAGACCTTGCACATCTGGTAGACGAGGTCGGTGGGCAGATCCTTGCTCACCACCATGTCGGTGACGATGCCGAGCGTCAGGATATCGTGGTCGACACTCTTGTAGACGCCTTTGGGCATGACACCCGGAATGTAGCCGGGGTTGGCCTTGATGATCTCGTCCAGCTTTTTCTGGGACAGGCCGATGAAACGAATGCCGGGGCTCTGCTCAAGCTCGATGAACGAGGCCTGCGGCATCGACGTTGAGGCCATGTACACGTCGATGTGCTTGTCCTTCATCAGCGCCACGGATTCGGTGTAGTCCACGTGATAGACCGTGCCGCCGTTCTTCTTGATGCTGTCAAAACTCATTCCGAAGGCCTTGAGGATCGACTCGGCAAACGCCGTTCCCGTCCATTTCGCCTTGCCGGGGCTGATGTTGGCTGCCTTCATGTCCTCGAAGGACTTGATCGGCGAATCCTTGCGCACCGCCACCTGGAACATGGCCGGATAGAGAGTGGCAAAATACATGACGTTCGGGTTCGGCTTCTTGAATTTGCCCTGGCCCTTGTAGCCGTTGAAGGTCGTGTGGCCATAAGACCAGCCGATCTGCGCATCGCCGCCGTTAACGGCCAGGATGTTGGAGATGCCGCCACCCGGCTGGTTCGACGTGGAGATGCCTTTGATGTTGTCCTGAAACACCTGCATGATCTTGGCGCCGAGCGGATACCACGATCCGCCGGACGGCCCCGACACCATGCGCACGAATTGCTGCGCCTGCGCGGCCGGAGCGATGAGCACCGCAGCGACGGCGGCTGCGGCAAGCTTATGAACGATCCTCATTGGTAGCCTCCCTCTAATATTATTTTTTGTCGTCCTATTGGAGTGCACAGTTTGGGCCCAAACACATCTGCAATCAACCCGGCTGCGACAGCGATGGCGGCATCAGGCCATCATTTCGCAATGCAGTGGGGGGCAGAAATCGTTTGCTCGTTGATGACGTGATTGGAAATTCGGCGGGCACGTCGGCTCAAATACGTGGGCCTGCCGGCGCCGGAAGACTGCAGCACGGCGAGACCGGGGATCGCCTTCCCCCTACTCCTCCTTCATCCGGCCGCCGGGCGGGATCCACGAGCGGCCTTGCGGGCCGGTCATCATTTTCAAGTCGGCCGCCGAAGCCGGCGCCGCCAGCGCCAAAGCCAGACCGAAACCCAAACCAGACGTCTCGACCGACAATGTCATAATGTTCACTCCCCGGCCCGCCGGGTCAGCGGGCCTGCTGTTCTTGATTTCCCCGACGGTAAGGCGCATGCGGCGGGCGGGGGTCCGCACAAGGGAGCAATTCCCGACCGACAGCGGCGATGTCCCCGTCTCTAAGCCGCCAATGGGACCGGCAATCCACATCCGGGTCCCTGGGCCCACAGCAACCATGCTTGTGAGATGCCCCGGGGCAAGCCTTGCTGCCGGTAACCGATTACGGCAAAATCGCTTCAATTAGAGGGCTGTGGCCTCTGATGATGCTGACGGCTTGGGTACGCGCTTGCGTTGAAGGGCGTGCAGGGGTGGGAATTGTCTTCGTCTGAATAGTTGGAATTGATCGCTCCGAAGATCGCACTGCAATAAAAGTCTGAAGACAACCCGCACACACGCCAAGCCGTCGATTGGGATGCGTCAACTGGGATTTGCGGGGGCTCAGGAGCACCGCATCCCAACGCGGCGTGCGAGTGGGGTGGTATGTTGCGACTGTCACGGGGCCGATTTGACGCGTTCAGCGTCTGCCTCGGTGTCGATCGTCTCGATATTTCTGACGCTGGCCACCGCCGGCCCGGCGGACGCGCAGTGCCACCAACATAACCTTACGAAAACGGCTGACCCGGATCCACCTACTCGGCCGCCGGCCAAGCCATCAATTACAACTACCACTCACGAACGACGCCACTTCGGCGAACAATGTCGACACGATGTCCGTAGTAGATAGCAATGCCGCAGTTACTGTTACCTGTCCTAATGTCGGTTTTGATCCCGGCCAAGCACGGACTGCACGGGCAGCTATCCGGTCCAGCAAAGCGACGTCGGAAATAATATTGTCAATACAGCAACCGCAACCGCACTGATCTGCGGCGGGGAATGTGGCGTAGCGACATCAAAGATCGCTAGCGCGACGGTGACCTACATTGCGCCGACCGGCTCGATCACCATCGTCAAGAACGCGAGCGGCGGCAACGGAACGTTCGCCTTCACCTCGACGGTCGCCGGCGCGACAAGCTTCTCGCTGACCACCGCGGGCGGCACGGCCAGCCGATCGTTCGCCAATCTGGCGCCCGGCACCTATACATTCACCGAGACCAATCTGCCGTCGCTCTGGAATCTGACCGCCCTCGCTTGCACCGGCGACAACGGCGGCACGCCCACCACCGTCGACCTGACCGGCCGCAGCGCCTCGATCGGTCTCGACAGCGGCGAAAACATCACCTGCACCTTCACCAACACATTCAACAATACCCAAGGCCAGACGCAGCAGATCATCCGGCGCTTTCTGGCGCACCGCATGTCGCTGATGCTCTACAACCAGCCCGACCGGCCGAGGTTCCTGCGCCGCATGCCCGGCTCTCTATGGGGCGGCGGCGGCTCGTCCGGCGGCGGCGGGCCGTTCAACTTCGCCGGAACCACCAACGGCCTCGACAGCCACATGGTGTTCTCCACCAGTCTGAGCCAGATCGCGCGCGCCGAAGCCAATGCCGAAAGCGGCGGCCTGCCGGCCGGCGCGCTGGGTTATGCGGCGGCGAAGCCGTTCGTCAAAGCGCCGCCGCCACTGGCGCCGGACCCCAGCATCGACGTCTGGGTCGAGGCGCATTACGCGCGCTTCGGCGCCAATCTCGGCAACGTCGACAACGACGGCAATTTCGGCATCCTCTATGTCGGCGCCGACCGGCTGGTGACGCCCTCCGTGCTGGTCGGCGCGCTGGTGCAATTCGATTGGATGAAGGAATCCTCGGCGGCGGTCGGCAGTTCGGTCTCCGGCCGTGGCGTCATGGCCGGCCCCTATGTCAGCGTCCGCCTGTCGCCGCATATGTTCTTCGACGCCCGCGGCGCCTGGGGCGTGTCGACCAACGACATCGATCCGTTCGGCCTCTACACCGACAATTTCTCCACCAACCGCTGGCTGGTGCACGGCAAATTGACCGGCAACTGGAATTGGCAGGACTTCCGGCTGACGCCGAGCGTCGCCCTCGACTACATCCAGGAGCGCCAACACGATTACACGGATACGCTCGGGGTGCAGATTCCCGCCCAGACCGTATCGCTCGGCCGCCTGTCGTTCGGTCCGGAGATCGCGCGCCGCTTTGTCGCCGCCGACGGCAGCATTTACGAGCCCTTGCTCGCGCTCACCGGCAATTGGGACTTCGAGCGGCCGAACGTCGCCTCGATTGCCGGCCAGCCGGTGAGCGGCCAGGCCTTCCACGGCAGCGTGCAGGCGGGCCTGCTGGCGCAAAAGCCGGGCGGCCTGTCGATGCGCTTCGTCCTCACCTATGACGGCATCGGCGATTCCACCCTGCACGCCTATGGCGGCCAGGTCTGGTTCAACATGCCGCTCAATTGAGCTAACGACGCCGTGAAGGCTCTTAAGCCAATCTCGGTTCCGGCAGCGGAATAATGAACTGGTTGCGATAGCCGCGCTTGCGAAGGTTGCCGATCAATTCATCCGCAATGTGCCAGGACAGCAGAAGCGCATAGTCCGGCTGCTCGCGATAGAGCTTCTCCTCATCGAGCACCGGAATGCGCGTGCCCGGCATGTATTTGTCCAGCTTGTGCGAGCCCTTCACCTCGACGATGCAGTCGAGCACGGAGTCATCCAGCCCGACATAAGTGATCAGCGTGCTCGCGCGCGACGGCGCGCCGATGCCGAAAATACGTTTGCCGTCGCGCTTCAGGTCGGCAAGCAGCTTGAGCAGATCGAGCTTGGACTGCATGACCCTGTGCGCGGAAATCGCCAAGCGCCGAGCCGTCGGTCAGCCCGAAGCGCTTTTCCTCCTCGAGCGCCGCCGCGACGCTGGCGTCGATCGCCATCGCGCCCTTGGCCGCCGCGAAAACGCGAATTGAGCCGCCATGGGTCGGAATGCGCTTGACGCGGAAAATCTCCATGTCGTGCATCGCGAACAGCCGCATCAGGCTGCTCAAGCCGTAGTAGCGCAGGTGCTCGTGGTAGATCGTGTCGTATTGATTGGTCTCGAGCAACGACAGCAAATAATGATTTTCGGAGATGAACACGCCGCCGGGCTCCAGCAAGGTCTTGATGCCCTCGACCACGTCATGGACGTCGTCGATATGCGCAAACACATTGGCGGCGGTGACGAGGCGCGCGCGCCCGTGCTCGGCGGCGATCTTCCTGGCCGCGGCATGCGAGAAATAGTCTTTCACCATCGCAATTCCGCGCGCGGCCGCGACGTCGGCGGCCTGCGACGGCTCGACGCCCAGAACGCGGAAGCCCAGCTCCTTGAACGGCTGCAATAGCGTCCCGTCGTTCGCGCCAACATCAATGACCGCATCGTTGCCGCGCATCAGCCCGAGATCGCGGCACTGCATGGCGAGCTCGCGAAAATTGTCCCGCAAAATGCGCGTGGTGCCGCTGAGGTAAGGATACGTATGCGGAAACAGGATTCGTTGATCGACCGCATAGCCGATCTGGACGAGCGAGCAATCGTCACAGCGTTTGAGCTCGAGCGGGAAGCGCATTTCCGCCGACGGAACGCTGTCCACCGGCAGCATGGTATTCACCGGAGGCACGTAACCGAGGAATAAAACCGAACGCAGACGCTGCACTGTCGCAAATCTGGCAACGCTGAACGGGATGGGAGCCAAGCGGATCGAACGTCATCGTGCTCTCGCGGTCGCGGCTGGGTTCAGGCCACTTGCTGCCGCAAGTGTGCATGCTCGCGATACCAGCTGACAACCGGGCCAATGCCTTTGGCAAACGGAATTTTGGGCTGGTATCCAAGCGCCCGCAATTTTGAAATGTCCGGGCAGCGGCGAAGCGTCGAGCCTTCCGGCAGTTCCGATTTTTCGATTGCCGCCTCGCGTCCGAAGGCGGCGACGACATGGTTCGCCACCTGGGCGATCGTCAATTCCTCCGGATTGCCGACGTGATAGATCTCCAGATGCCCGCCGCGCTCGATCACCAGCTTCAGGCCGTCGATCATATCGTCGATATGCACGAACGATCGCGTTTGCGTGCCGTCGCCCTGGATCGGAAACGGCAGCGGTCCGCTCGGGTGCTGCGCGATCTGCGCCATGGCGCGCAGACAGAATTGCGGGATCACGTGCTCCCACGCCATGTCCGGGCCGTAGACATTGTGCGGCCGGAAAACGCTCACGCGACCGATGCCTGTCCGCCCGGCATTGATCGCGACAAGCTCGCTGATGATCTTCGAGCCGCCATAGGAATAGCGCGGGTTGAGCACGTCGGGCACGATCAGCGGCACGCTCTCGTCGGTCGGGACCGACGGCGGCGTCTGATAGACTTCGGAGCTCGACGCCACCACCAAGTGCCCGACATCGCAGCGCCGGCACGCGCTCACGACATTGAGGATGCCGCGAACGCCGACATCCAACACGAGGTCCGGCTTGCTGTAGAAGAACTCCGTGCCGTTGACGGCGGCCAAATGCACGAGGCAGTCGACGCCGCGCGCGGCCGCCTGCACCGCCTGCTCGTCGCGAACGTCGCCGGTCAGCAGTTCGATGTCGCCTGCAATGTCGGCCAGCCGGCGCGGTGCGCCGCGCGAATTGTCGTCCAGCACCCGCACATGATGGCCGTCCCGTAGCAGCCGGCGCACCAGCGCGGCGCCGAGAAAGCCGGTCCCACCCGTGACGAGAAAGCGCGTTGCCATCCTAGATCCGTGTCGAGGCGCGCACGATCATCCCACGATCGGCACGCCCTGGCTGCCAAGCGCGATGTAGCTTACCTCACGCGGCAGGTGAATCGCCTGATCCGTGAAATTATTCCAGCAATCGTAGACCGCCCCGGGACGCGCCATCAGATCGGCGAGCGATTCGACCGGCATCGCACCGTAAGCCGGGTGGTTGTTGAGGACGAGCACAAATTGCGCGTCTTGGAAGGCATCTTCGAGGCTTGCCACCGGCTCCAGGCCCAGGGCCTTGAGCGTCGCCTGATCGACCACCGGATCGTGCGCGACAAACCGCCCCTTTGGGAACGCGAGCCGTAACGCCTCGAACACCGGCACCGCCATGGTGCCGCGCGTGTCGTCGGTGACCGGCCGGCCTTTGAAGGCGATGCCGAGCAGCGCGATCTTGGGCGCAGCGGGAAACGACGGCCTTGCGGCGGCATATGAGCGCAAGAATTCGGCGATCTCTTTTGGCTGGCGCTCGTTGACGTGGCGGGCCGCCACGGTGATTTCCGGCGAAAGCCCGAGATGCTCGAGGCTCTCGGCCAGGATGTGCGAGTCCTTTGACAGGCAAGGCCCGCCCACCGGGCCCGGCATGGGCAGATCGGTGCGCGAATAGCCGAAGCGTCCGGAATGGATGACTTCGGCCGCCGATACGCCCAGCTTGTCGCACATGCGCGCGACCTCATTGGCGTAGGCGAACATCACGTCGCGCTTGGCGTTGTCGATCAGCTTGATCAGCTCCGCCGTCTCGGCGCTCGAGACGCGCACGACGGTCGGTGTCAAGAAGCTGAACAATTGCGCGGCGCGATTGGCCGTATCGTGATCGGCCGCGCCGATCACCTGCGGCAGGTAGCGCAATTCGGAGAGCGCTTGGCCCTCGACCGTTCGCTCTGGACAGTAGGCCACGCTGAAGCGTTTGCCGGTCTGCGCCAGGATCGGATGCACGACATTCTCGGTCGTGCCGATCTTGACGGTCGAGCGCAGGATCACAAGATCGCCGTCCTTCAGCCGTTCGGCGATCTCGCGCGCGATCCGCGTCACGCTCTGCAGGTTGACGCGCCCGTCGGCGCCTATCGGCGTGCCGACCGTGATGACGAAGACGGTTGCCGCACAGTCTTTCGGAATTTCCGCATAAACCTTGAGCCGGCCGTTGAGCGCCGCGCGCTGGAGCTTCTCGTTGAGGCCGGGCTCGAAGAAATGCGCCTTAGCCGCGTTCAGCTTCTCGCGAATATCGTCGCGGATCTCAATGCCTGTAATGTTAAATCCCACCTCGGCCATCACCGCGGCCAACGTCAAACCGACGTAGCCCAATCCCAAGACGCAAACGTGCCGGTCGCCGTAGTTTTCAGTAATCGAATTTGACAACATGGGTCCGGCAATGCCTCATCTTATTCGGCGCAAGCCTCAGAATTCACACACAAGTCTATCATCCAAATCAGTCCGGCGCCTTGTAGTTGCCTCAAAAGATCGAGTAAAGAGCAAACGCGACACGCGCGCCCGAGGCCGATCATATGGCCGATGAATCACTAACGGCGAGTTTGCGACGTCCGGCTCTGTTCATGGACCGCGACGGCGTTCTCAATATCGATCACGGCTATATCGGCACACTTGACCGATTCGAATGGAATGATGGCGCCATCGACGCCGTCAAATTCGCCAACGACCGCGGCTACTTCGTATTCGTCGTGTCCAATCAGTCGGGCGTGGCGCGCGGCCTGTTCGACGAGGCGGCGGTGCGCACGGTCCATCGCCACATGCAGAACGTCTTGCGCGGCCACGGGGCCCACATCGACGACATCGAGTATTGTCCGTTTCACCCCGAGGGCACTGTGCCGGCCTATGCAAGGACAAGCGATCGCCGCAAGCCTGCGCCCGGAATGCTGCTCGACATCATCAAGCGGTGGCCTGTCGACGTGCCTGCAAGCGTGATGATTGGCGACAAGCCGACCGATATGGAGGCGGCAAAGGCCGCCGGCATCCGCGGCGCGCTCTATGAAGGCGGCAATCTCCTGGCCTTCGTCAAAAAAACGCTCGGCTAGCTGGCCGCAGCACGGGGTCCATCAATGTCCGTTTCGTCGAAATCCAGGGGCGCGGCCGGACTTTTTTCGAAGGCGAGATCCAGCCCCCGAGGCACTTGAAAATCGTCCTGTTTTCAAGGAGATAGCTGGTCGGAGTGGCAGGATTTGAACCTGATATAAACCCTTGATATTGCTCAAGGTGGTTCTGACAAACCTGCCAGACGGGTGGGCAACCCCCGGTCAAAACAAGCGGAGATTCTGACAGTCGGTTTCTCGCCGTCCTTTTCTAGGTGTGTGTACCGAAAACCTAAACCCGCATGTAATGGTGATGAAGTCCGCCGAGAATCGGGCGCGACCCGATGATTCCAGTTGGCTCAACGGAACGAGAGACCGGCGCATCTTTTTCTAATGCCCAGTGCATTCTGATGCGCCAAACCACGCGGCAACCAGCGGGGGCACCGAATTCATCGGCGGATGAGGTTTTCGGTACACACAGGGGCTCAGCGAAGCTTCCCGCCCAATGCACATGCCCCGTTCTTTTTTTAGTCTTTAACTTTTTCGGATCCACTCAATTCCGCGAGTAAGGCCTTCGCAGCCTTCAAGTCAGGCAGGCCGAAGCCTTCGGTA
Organism: uncultured Alphaproteobacteria bacterium; assembly: GCA_963761245.1. Taxonomy (GTDB): domain Bacteria; phylum Pseudomonadota; class Alphaproteobacteria; order Rhizobiales; family Xanthobacteraceae; genus Pseudolabrys. The sequence continues at coordinate 102,860 of CAVXGN010000019.1, forward strand.
AAGGCGCCGTAGAGTGGCGCCAGCAGCTCGCGCGCCTCCGTCCGCCGGGCGCTGTCACTCAGTATCCGAACGAGACTGACGGCGGCCCGCAATTCGAGCGCGCGGCACGTTTGCCGGGCGGCGACGGCCATCGCCTGTCGAAAGGCCGCTTCGGCGGCGGCGGCGTTGCCGGGCGATTGCGCCAGTAAAACCTCGCCGCGCAACCGGGTGATCTCGGCCTCGTAGAACCGATTATGCCGCGATTGCAGCTCGGCTTGGTCGAGGGCGCCGATGGCGGCGACGTGCCGGCCCGCGAGCATCTGTTGCTGCGCGATCAGGGTCAACACGACCGGCTGCAACGCCGCGACCGGCGTGCCTTCGGCCGCCTTGAGCATCTGTTCGATTCCGGCCTCGCGATCGCCCTGTTGCGTCAGCAGCCAGCCGCGCTGGAATTTGGCGTAGACCAGCGGCCAGGGAAACTTGTTGCGCTCTGCGAGCGGGTAGAGCTCATCGGCCACGGCCCGGCAGGCCTCCACATCGTTGAGCAGCAGATGCGTCAGGCCGCCCATGTTGAGGCCGTGCGCGAGCGAGAAGGCATGGCCCAAATTGCGCGCGTCTTCGATGGCCTGCCAGGCGGCCCGTTGCGCCTGATCGGGGAAGCCGAGACCCCACAGGCTGATCGCATAAAAGGTCTGCGCGCAAATGCCCGAATCGTGCCCGCCGAAATAGAAGGCATGGTCGCGATGGCGCTCGCGGTCATAGAGGCGGATGACCTCTTGCGCGGATTCTTTCAGCGCGCGGAAGTCGGCGGTCCGCAGCAACCCCGGTGTGCGCGCATGATAGGCCTCAAGCAGCAAATCTGGATTATTGAGTTCGCGCGCGATCGCGAGCAATTCGTCGGCGCGCTGAAAAGCCTCTTTCGCGCGGCCGGTCATCGTTTCGTGGAACCAGACGCCCCAGGTGGCGAGGAAACGCTCGCGCCCTTTGTCCGGCAGCGTGCCGCTGAGCGTCAGGGCGCGATGGTAAGTGACCGCCGCCTCCTTCGCGCCCGGGCCGATCGAGATCTGCTGAGCCATGCCAAGCCCAAGGCAAATGCCGAGTTCCAGCGCGGATCGCTGCGGCGTATCGGGCATGGCCGCGATAACGCGCAATGCGCTTGAATAATGCGCAATCGATTCCTTCATGGCGAAGCGGCGCAGGTCGCGCTCGCCGGCCTGCTGCCAATACTGGACGGCCTTTTCGTTCTGCCCCGCGCTTTCGAACTGCTGGGCGATCACCTCGGGCATTGCGGCGATCACGTCCGCGAAACGCCTCTCCAGCACTTGCGCGATGGCGCCGTGCAGCTGCTGGCGGCGGGCGCGCAGCATGGTGGAATACGCCGAGTCCTGAACTAGCGCGTGCCTGAAGGCAAAGACCGCGTCGGGCGGCGAGCCGCGCATCAACAGCAGCTCCGCCTCGGTCAAGCGGGCTAGTGCATCCTGCAGCACGGAATCGGTGAGCCCAGCGACCGCGGCGATCAGCTCGTAGGAGAATTCGCGGCCGATGGCGGCGCCGATCTGCAACACCTCGCGCGCCGAGCCGAGCCGGTCGACGCGCGCCATCAGCGAAGCCTGCAGCGTGGTCGGAATGGCGAGCTCCTGCATCGGCTGGTCGAGCACGTAACGATCGCTGTCCTCGTGGATTTGCTCGCTTTCGAGCACCGCCTTGGTCAGCTCCTCGACGAACAGCGGCACGCCGTCGGTGCGATCGACGATCTGCTCGAGCAGCGCGGGCGGCAGCGCCTTGCCGCCGGTGACATGGTCGACCAGCATCATGCGCTCGCGCCGGCCGAGGCGGTTGAGCGTCATAGTGGTGACGTGCGGCTGGCCGGCCCAAGGCGGCTGGAAGCCCGGCCGGAAGGTGATGATCAGCATGACCGGCAGCGCCTGCATCTGCTCGACCGTGAGCGTCAGCAGTTCAAGCGTCGTTGGATCGCTCCATTGCACGTCCTCGAAGACCATCAGGACGGGACCGCGGCGCGCCAATCTCGTCAGTTGATCGAGCAGCACGGAGAGAACCTGCGCGCGCTTGCGCTGTGGGTCCATGGTGGCGGCACCCGTAGGCGCTTCGCCCAAGCCCAGCAGATCAGAGAGCACGCCGATGGCCGCGCCGACGTTCTCGCCGCCTTGCGCCAGCACTTTTTCGAGCTTGCTTCGCTTGACCGCCGGTGTGTCATCGCGGCCAAATCCTGCGGCATGCGATAGCTGCGCCACAATCGGCTGCAACGCGCTGCCCTGATGATGCGGCAGGCAGAAGTAGCGCAGGCATACCACGCGCTCGGCGTCGATGCGCTCGATCAGGCCCGCGATAATGCGCGATTTGCCGATGCCGGGCTCGCCCGAGAGCAGCACCACGCGGCCGTCAGCTTCCTTGACCTGCGCCCAACGCCGCGACAGCAGGTCGAGCTCCTCGTCGCGCCCGACCAGCGGCATAAGGTTTGCCGCCCGTAGCGCTTCAAACCGGCTCTGCATGCTCTGCTCGCGCAGCACGCGCCAGGCGGCGACCGGACCATCGAAGCCCTTCAACTGCCCCGGATCGACCGGCTCGTATTCGAACAAGTCGCCGGTCAGCCGCCGTGTGCTGGCGGCAATCAGCACGCTGTTCGGCGCGGCGGCCGATTGCAGCCGCGCTGCGAGGTTCGGCGTCTCGCCGACGACGTTGCGCTCCTGCGCCTCGCCGCTGCCGACCAGCTCGCCGACCACGACCAGCCCGGTAGCGATGCCGATGCGCACCTCGTGGCGGCCCTCGCCGACCTTGAGCGCGTTGATCGCCTCGATCATCGCCAGCGCCGCGCGCACCGCGTTCGCCGCGTCGGCTTCGTGCGCTTTCGGATAGCCGAAATAGACGAGCACGCCGTCGCCCATGTACTTGGCGACGAAGCCGTTAAAGCGCGCGACCACGGCGGCCGCGCATTTGTGGTAGGCGGCGATGACGTCGCGCAGATCTTCCGGGTCGAGCCGCGTCGACAGCGCGGTCGAGCCGACCAAATCGCAGAACATCACCGTGAGCTGACGGCGCTCGGCGGCGGAACTTGCACGCGCCGCAGGCGCCAGCACGGCTGGCGGCGGAGGCATTGGCGCCGCCGCGTCGAGTTTGGTGCCGCATTGCGCGCAAAAACGGGAACCCGCTGCGTTGACGTGGTTGCAGGCCGCACAGGTAATGCTCTGCGCCGAGCCGCATTGCGGGCAAAATCGGCTGGCGTCCGAGATTTCCGCCTGGCAACCCGGACATAGTTTGGTAGAGGCCATTCAGCAACCATAACATCCGGCGCTGGCGCCAAGTAAAGGAGCACATCGACAAAGCCTTTTGAGTGGCGGTGGAAAATGTGGCCGCAGCGGCTTTGCGCTGGGTTTGAATCCGCTTAACCGTCTCATGAACGAAGGCCAATGGCCGGTCGCAGTCGTTACACGCGATGCCGTCAGAACCATGTAAAATTATATTGTAATATTAATCAGTTAGATGGTCGGAGTGGCAGGATTTGAACCTGCGACCCCCTCGTCCCGAATGCGGAATGCTCAATACACATAGCTATTTGCGTTCAGTGCCTTACTTGACCTTGCGCATCGCGTCCCGGGGTTTTTCCCGGGACTGTGCAGCCTGCTCGATCGCCGCCGCGATGTCTTCATCGAGAACGTGCGCATACCTTGAGGTCGTCTTCAGATCACGATGATTGAGCGCCTTGCTTACAAGCTTGAGATTGCCAGTTTGACGCAGCAGTTTGGTCGCGAAATCGTGCCGGAAGTCATGGAAACGGAAGTCGGCCACGCCAGCGGCCTTGCGCAGTCGCCGCCAGCGCGTTTTGACGCCGCTCATAGTCATAGGGTAGCGCCCGCCCTCGATCATGCGCCCCTTGAGCGTCCGTTGAGCAATGTAGGTGAACACAAGCTCGGGGTGGTGCCCCTGTAACGGCCAGAGGATGGCCCGGATCGCGGGAGTGATCGGGAAGATGATGCGCCGACCGCCTTTGCCCAGCTTAACGATCTGGCGCGTGCCCCAGTTCACCTCTGACCAGCGCAGCGTGACGCATTCCCGCTGCCGCATACCGGTCGCCCGCACAAAGGCGAAGAGCGGCACGTAATCGTTCCGCATCGCCGCCTCGATCCGCTCGGCCTCGTCGTCGTGCAGCTCGCGTAGCCGCTCCTCCGGCTTGGCCAGCATGTGCTTGCGCCAGTTCGGCTCGTGCTCGAAGTGGACGCCCTCGCCCTTCGCGAAGGTAAACAGCGTCCTTAGCGCCCCAGTCGTCGTGCGGTTGACGGTCGCATTACTGACCATGCCTTCGCGGTTTGCGACCGGTGTTGCACGACGTGTGGCTACCAATTTAGCCACGTCGGCGTCAGCGATGTCGGTCAGCAACTTGGTCTTGCCAAAATACTCGACCAGCCGCGCCAAGTCGCGCGAAGTATTGCCGGAACCGGAATGATACTGCCCGCGCCCTTTCCAGTAGCGCTCGGCAACGTCATCGATTTTCAGCGACACGGCAGCATGCCGCGACGCCTTCACCAGCACCTGAGCACGTTCGCGCTCCTGCGCCTCTACCCTTTTGGCGTCTTTGCGATTTGTGCAGCGCGTAGAGCCATGAAACCGCTGACCACTGATTTGGAAATCGTACCAGTAGTATGGCGCGGACTTTTTTGATTTGAATACAGACATGACACATCCTGTGTTTTTCGCTTCTCGATCAATTCGCTGATGTCGACCTCGGTGAACGAATACCTTGGACGCTTGGTGCCGCGCCCCATATTTACATAACGCAGTTCACCATCACGAACGAAAGCGGAAAGTTGCTCGACCGTAATGCCCAGCCGCTCAGCGGCTTGGTGTGGGGTCATGAGAAGGCGTTGTGCATCCGCGGATGTAGACCGCCTCCGCTTGCGGGTTGGTCTTTCCCATGGTTCGAACAGCGGCAGCGCCGCGAAGTCCACTGCTGTCCACTTATGTTCTTTGCTCATTTCCCGATCTCACTCACTACAGTCTGCAATCCCGATATTGTCGTGATCGCGATCTTGCCGCTCTGCGGGTCGATCTCGATGCGCTCGACCGGAAGGTCTTGAGCTTGGACGGCGCGAATCGCGCGCTCGACTTCAGACTGTTTGAATGACAACGAACGGCGATTGCCCTTGAGGCGTCGCATGGTGGCCTCCACAAAAAAATCCGAAAGAAACGAAACGTTCTGTTTTTCGTTTTCTTGTTTCTTGTTTCTTGTTTCTTGTTTTCGGTTTTCTTGTTCCCGTCACCGGGGGCCACCACCCACGAGGGGCTTACATTTGGTACGTATAGCCTAAATTTACGCGCATGAAAAGGCTTTTAGGATACACCGCGTAGATTTCACCAACCCTTGCCCCTCGGACAAAGACGCATTTCCAGGCCCAAGATTCTGTGCAGGCGCGCAAGGCGGTAGTTTACCAGCTTTAGGCCGCCCGCAGGGCCTTCCCAGGCCGGCCTGCGCGGGCGCAAACTCCCACAGCAGGATGCCGAGTGTGCGCAGCGCGTCGTTCAGGGAGGCATGGGGCCAATGCCACAACAAGGTGGGTCGCAGGTGGTCGGTAGGCGACATAATTCGCAGGACGGCAACGTTTGCATTTAGCTGGATGACGCTGGGCAACGTGGGCGTATTTCGACCAGCCTCGGTAGGCCCAGCGCGACAAGCGATGAAGGCTAGACGGGACCGCTCCCTCCAGAGCGGCCAATGCAGCTTGAAGTTGGTCACGCTCCTGATCGATGTCTGCAAGGCCGTCATCCAGGCCGAGGTCAAAGGCAAACTGGCTGGTGAGCGTTACGCCAAGATCGCCCGGCAGGCGCACATCATCGTCAGCGCCTCGGCCAAGGCCGGTATCAAGGGGTTGGTGTACGCGCTGGCCGGCTACAACCCGACCGCCGAAGAGGTGATCGCGGCGTTCAAGACATGCCCCGCGATCGGGACCATTACGGTCGCATCGTCGCCGTCTGCTTCAAAGGGAACGAGGGCCTGAACCGGTGGATGGTCGCAAACGGCTAGGCCGTCGCTTATCCACGATATTCGGTAGATTATGTTGCCGACGAGGACGACGCTCGACAAAATCGGATCAATATCTGGTCCGATATATTCGACATGCCGTGGGATTGGCGCGCGCAGCGACGAACCCGATGACGTAAAGATCGACATGAAGCCGCAGCCGGAACCATCAACCCAGGACGTGTTGGCCGGCCTCGTCGAGCGCGTTACCTATCACAATGCCGAGAACGGTTTCTGCGTTCTGCGCGCCAAAGCGCGCGGGCATCGTGACATGGTGACCGTGGTCGGCCATGCCGCAACCATTGCGGCCGGTGAGTGGATCACTGCCTCGGGCGAATGGATCAACGACCGCACCCACGGCCAGCAGTTCAAAGCGCGGTTCCTGCGCACCTCGCTCCCGGATTCGGCCGACGGCATCGAGAAGTACCTCTCCTCCGGCATGATCCGGGGCGTTGGTCCGGTTTACGCCAAGAAACTGGTGCGCGCCTTCGGCGAGAAGGTCTTCGACGTCATCGAGGCGACTCCGGACCGACTACGCGAGGTCGACGGCATCGGGCCGGTTCGCGCCGCCAGCATTCTCGCTGCCTGGGCCGAGCAGAAGGCGGTGAGGGAAATCATGGTCTTCCTGCACAGCCATGGGGTCGGCACCGCGCGGGCGGTGCGGATTTTCAAGACCTATGGTTCTGACGCCATCCAGGTCATGACCGAGAACCCGTATCGTCTGGCGCGCGATATCCGCGGCATCGGTTTCAAGACCGCCGACGCCATCGCGATGAAGCTCGGCATCGAGAAGACCGCAACCATCCGGGTCCGCGCGGGGATTTCCTACGCGCTGACCGAGGCTATGGATGAAGGACATTGCGGCTTGCCGACGGAAGAGCTGATACCGCTGGCGGAGAAGCTGCTCGAAGTACCGCAGGGGCTCATCCGCACGGCGCTCGATCTCGAGCTGCAGGAGGGCGCGGTGGTCGCCGACCGGGTTAGCGAAACGCCCTGTGTGTTTCTGGCGGGGTTACATCGGGCGGAGCGCACCATCGCCGAGCGGCTGACGCGGCTGGCAATCGGCACGCTGCCTTGGCCCTGGATTGATCCGGACAAGGCTTTGCCCTGGGTCGAAAGGCATATCGGTCTGGCCCTTGCCGAAAGTCAGGTTGCCGCGATCCGGCTCGCACTGAAGTCCAAGGTGCTGGTCATGACTGGCGGACCCGGCGTCGGCAAAACCACCATCGTCAAAGCCATTCTGCGCATCCTGGCGGCAAAGGGCACCAACATTCTCCTGTGCGCACCGACCGGCCGTGCCGCCAAGCGCATGACCGAGGCGACCGGCTTCGAGGCCAAAACTATCCACCGGCTGCTGGAAGTCGACCCCAAGGGCGGCGGCTTCAAGCGCGGCGATGACAACCCGCTCGATTGTGACCTGCTGGTGGTCGATGAGACCTCCATGGTCGATGTCATGCTGATGCAGTCGCTCATGAAGGCTGTGCCGGACGGGGCCGCCCTGCTGATCGTTGGTGACATCGATCAGCTTCCTTCGGTCGGTCCCGGCCAGGTGTTGGCTGACGTCATCTCATCGGGCGCCGTGCCGGTAGTGCGCCTCACCGAAGTGTTCCGGCAGGCCGCGAAGAGCCGCATCATCACCAGTGCTCACCGCATCAACCAGGGCTCGATCCCCGACCTCAGCCCACCTGGAACCGAGAGCGACTTCTACTTCGTGCAAGCGGACGATCCCGAAACCGCCGTCGGCCGCATCATCGAGCTGGTGAAGACAAGGATCCCCAAACGGTTCGGGCTCGATCCTATCCGGGACATCCAGGTGCTGTGTCCGATGAACCGCGGCGGCGTAGGCGCACGTTCGTTGAACATTGAACTGCAGGCCGCACTCAATCCCGCCGGCGATCGCAAGGTGGAGCGTTTCGGTTGGACCTTTGCCCCTGGCGACAAGGTCATGCAGATCGAGAATGACTACGACAAGGAGGTCTACAACGGCGATATCGGCACCATCGACGATGTCGATGCCAATTCGGGTGAGCTCATTGCCCGCTTTGACGGCCGGTCGGTCACCTACGGCTTCGGCGAGCTCGACATGCTGGTGCCGGCTTACGCGGCAACCATTCACAAGAGCCAGGGCTCGGAATATCCCGCCGTGATCATCCCGGTGCTCACCCAGCATTACGCGATGCTGCAGCGGAACCTGCTCTACACTGGCGTTACGCGCGGCAAGCGGCTGGTCATTCTGGTCGGGCAGAAGAAGGCTGTCGCCATCGCGGTGCGCAACGTCTCGGGCCGGCGTCGTTGGTCGAAGCTCAGCGAGCGGTTGCACTCAAAACCACCTACCTCACGCCAGTTCAGCATGGCGAATTGAGCCATGGTTGCAAAGGACTTTCTGCAGGACCCGCAGGTTCGGAAATGGCTCGAAGGGGTGGATCCAGCCTGGACGCTGCTCACCTTCGACAGTCTGCGGGCACTGCGGCAAGAGCCGTCGGCCGGTCACACAGCAATCCGGATCGCCAATGATCTCAATGCCGAGGAGATTGCCGACTCCGCAGTGGCGCGCAACACATTCATCCTGCTGCGCCAGGCGATCGATCGTGGCGGCCTACCGTTGACCGCAACCGGCAACCTGTCACGCGCCGTGGTCACCGCGATGCGCGAGCTGATCGAATGGCCGGGCTATGACCAAGCCAACGCGTTTCGGCTCCACAAGGTGATCAACGAGCCTGACTTTCTGCCGCTGCATATCGTGCGGTTGCTCGCAGAGGCGGCCAAGCTCGTTCGCACACGGCACGGCAAGTTGCTGGCGACGCCGCTCGGTGTCAAATCGCATCCAACTCCGACCCCCTTTCGCGTCCAATATTGGCTCTGACGCAAATCCGATGATGAAGCACTTCGGTTAGGTGGCGCCGATCAGCCGGGCTTGCAGCAGGTCGATCTTCGCCCGTCCATACATCTGGCGCTTCACCAGCTTGAGCTTGGTGATCTGCCCCTCGGTCTGGCCGTTCGACCAAGGCTCAGTGATGGCCGCGCTGACTGCAGCTTTGTCTTTGAGGATGCCACTTGCAAAGGATGCGACCAGGCTCGCACCGGCGGTGACAATCCATGGTTCGAGGTCGGCAATAATCTTCTGACGGACCATGCCCTGGAACCTTTCGATGAGGGTGCGCGCGTCGACGAGCGTGGGCACGCGCGCCTCGATAGCAGCGATAGTGACCGTATCCGCCTTACTCAGATGATCGCGTGCCGTGGTCATCAGCCGGGCGATCGTTCTCGCGGATGGTACCTTCTGCAGCTGTTGGTCGGTCGCGATCTCCGCTCGTTTCCGCCGTGTCCTCCATTCGCTGACGACGCGTAACGAGCCTTGGAAGCCCTGCACTCGCAGACGGCGCCAGAGCTCTGCCCCATTCCGACAGCCCGCCGCCCATTGCGCGTCCAGGAACGGCAAATGGGCGTCGAGTGTGCTCTGTCTGGTGCGAAAAATATCCGTGCTTTGGGCGCGGGTGACATGGCGAACGAGTTGACGGCTGTGCCCGGTTCGGCGGACGATCTCTTTGATCGGGACCCCGTCTCTGACGAGCACCATGATCGCGGCATTGATCTCTTGGCGTCGCAGATAGCCCTCATATTGCAGCTTCTCCGCACGGGTGAGCAGTTCCGGATTGATTGTGGTCGTGCCGATTGCGGCACGGATCAACCGCATGGACCGGCGCACCGCTCCGAGGAAGGCCGCGCTTGCATTCTCCATCAGGTGCCAGCGATCGGCGACCTGGAGTGCGTCGGGCAATGCCTTGGCCGCGGCTTCGCCGTAGCCGCCGCCGCGATCGCGCGACACAACCCTGATCTCCGGATGCGCCGAGAGCCAAGCCCGTACCGTTGCAATCTCCCGGTCGGGCAGCAACGCAACGATCCGCCGCCGCTCCAGATCGCAGACGACCGTTCCGTAGCGATGGTTCTTGCGGAAGGCCCAGTCATCAATACCGGCAACGATCAGAGGCTCAGTCGGCGGAAAGGTTCGCCGCCGGACGACCCGCAGCAGCGTATCGTTGCTTACGGGCAGCATCAGCCGCTTCGCGAAACTTGCCGCCGGCCGGCCACCTAGTGCCAGGCCCAAATAATGAACGATGCATTCCAGCCGTGCCGTCCGGCGCGCTCGGACCGGCAACGTGCCCCCGAAACGTTCGGCGAAGATCTGCCGCCGACAATATTGGGCCTCACAGGCAAACCTTCGCGTGATCACCCGGAGCCGTACCGCCCTGCCGGCGCTGGGCAGATCCGCGACTTCTCTGGTGTACCGGCTAAGAATTCGGCGTGACGCCGAGCCGCACAGCGGACACTTGGCCGCGCCGGCCGCCGACCGAACGGTCAAAATAACCGAGTCCGGTGAATCACTTACGCTCTCGACAATCAACCCACTCGGCACAAGGGACGAAATTCGAAGTCCAGTCCGCATGGTGCTGATTCCCTGTTGCGGGACAACAGGCCGCCAGTGAACTTCATCGGAATTGAGTCAGAGCCGGAATTGGACGCGAAAAGCCCCCTCAGGGGGTCAATATTGCAAGCGATTTTGCAGCTTGTTCCCCAGGGAACAGCGCAGGCGCTGCCGATCGGTCATTGTCCGATCACCGAGGCAATGATGCTTCAGGAACAACTGATAGGAGACTTACCATGGAACGCAATAAGCAATCGATCGACGTGCGAGAACTGACCGATATGGATTTGGATTATGTAAGCGGTGGCGGGCTTCTTCACTTCATCAGAGCAATTGCAATTCCTGGCACGGCCGATGCGGGCGGATCAGGGTCAACCGACAGCAACGTCACGACACACACGCAGTTGTGGGTGACGTCGGCAAGCTGATCTCGATCATCCTTCCAAGAACGAGGCCGCCTCAGTTGGCGGCCTCTTTTCGTCGGCGCCAGATAGAAAAAGGCCGCGCTGTACTCATGTGCGGCCCGACGCCCTAGGCAAAAGGTTCCCAACATTGTAGTAGCGGGCGTAAGCTCGAAGAAGCCAGCGCAGATGAGCATCGCCGAAGATAATCAAATGCATAAGGCGGCCAGTGTGGCCAATGGATACACGTTTGGGTAAGAAACCTCTTGGGCGATTCCCGGTCAATTGACCTGACCGGGCTTTTTTAGACCAGGTTTTATGAGAAAATGGTCTTGGAAAGGAGCTTGTGACCTCCTGTCCTTTCCGAAAATCATATCCGGACGTATTGGTGATGCAGCCCAGCCAAAATCGGAATGGCTGCAATGGCGCCAGATCGTTGGACGGCTCGATGCAAGGGCGCATCTTTCTGTAATGCCAAGTGCTTGCGCGCCTGATTGTAATATGCCGCATAGCACCCCAGAACACACCGCAAGTGCTGCTCGCCAAAAATCAGCATCCGGTCCAGGCACTCGCGGCGCAGAGTGCCGATCAGGCGCTCCGTATGACCATTTTGCCATGGCGATCGCGGAGAAATTGGTCGGTCGCGAATGCCCATGGCCCGCAGCCGACGCGTGAAGACATACCCATACGCACCGTCATTGTCGCGCACCAGGTAGGCTGGTGCCGATGACCAGGGAAAGGCCTCGGTGATCTGTCGGGCAAGCCACTCAGCAGTCGGATGCCGGGTGACCTCAATCCAGAGCAGTTGTCGTCGGCCGTGGCCCAGAACCAGGAATGCAAACAAGAGATCAAAGCTCAGCGTTGGAACCACACACATGTCGATGGCGGCGATTGCCTGCGCGTGATTTCGGAGAAACGTCTTCCAGGTTTGCGATGGCGGGTTCCGGCCACGCACCATGTATTTAGAAACCGTCGACTGGGCGACCTCGAACCCGAGCATCAGGAGTTCGCCATGGATCCGGGCCGCGCCCCACTGCGGGTTTTCCTTGCTCATGCGTTGAATGAGATCACGCAGGCCGTGATCAATCCTCGGCCGCCCTGCCCGCTTTCGGGATTTCCAGCGCCAGAAAGCTTTGAAGCCCATGCGATGCCATCGCAGGATGGTCGCCGGCTGAACCACCTGGGCCGCGCCAAGCAGGCCCGGTCAACCATAGCAGGCCCGGTCAACCCACGCAGTCGAAGACGAGGCGGCACACGCCTCAAGGCGATGTTGAGCTGATGACGGAGAAAAAGGTTCTCGGCTTCAAGCCGGTTCCGCGACTTGAACAGGTCGACGACGATCATTCCGAGCCCATACAGGATCACAATCATCGATCCTAATGATGCGATGATTCTGCCCTACGAAGCGAATCTAGGCCGGATGAAATTTTCGGAAAGGACACCGATCCATTTGTGCCAGGATTTGCGAATTCGCCATGGACACGTCTCCAAATTTAATTCGTGGACGCGACCATCGCGCCCGCTAATGAGGAAACTGCACTTCCTTGATGGCCGGCGCTGTTACCGAGGGAACAGCCTGTAGAGGCGATCAGGCTGGGAGTTGCGAGCGCAGCCGCTCAGCCAATAGTCGCGGCACCTGGTCACCTTCGCAGTCCGCGCCCAACGCATCGAACAAGTCGGCCGCGCTGACCGAATCGGTTTCGACCACGCGCCAAGCCGCAAGATAACGCTCACGCAAAGCGGCGGGCCAATCGACCGGCCACGGCTCGAAGACCGTGATCGGCTCATCGAAACCCCGCAACGAAGTAAGACCAAGCGGGCGAAACATGGAAGACTCGCACCGGGATGTCGTAACGGGCCCCACGCAAATGCTCGAGCCGAGTTCCTTGTTTGCTGCCTCCAACCGCGCGGCCGAATTAATGGCGTCCCCATGGGCCGTATAGTCGAGCTTCGATTGAAATCCCGATATCGCCGACGATTGCGAGCCCAGTCTCAATGCCGATCCGAGTTCGGCCGAAGCCGATTTCGCTTGATCCCGTATGCGTTCGATAGGCATTGGTCCAGGTTCGGATCGCCATCGCGCATTCGACGGCCTTTTGGGGATGATCGTAGAGATCGACCGGTGCATTGAATAGCGCATGGACCGCATCACCGACGACCTTATCAACCATGCCGCCGTGGGCCATGACGATCCCGGCCACACCCTCGATGTACCCGTCGAGGACAGCCACCAGTTGCTCTGGCGCGACGCGATGCGTCATTGCCGTAAAGCCCTCGATATCCGTGAAAAGGGCGGTCACTTCACGCCGCTCGCCGCGAAGCCTGAGAATACCGGGCTCCTCAGCGATGCGGCGAACGACGGCTGGCGCAAGATGCTGTTCAAAGCGCCGCCGAATCCGAACTTCGCGCTGACGCACCAGCGCATAGGAACCAACCGATGCCGCCACGAAGCCGACCATGCCGCCAATCGACGGCATCAAAGGATCGACCAATTGATCCGCGGCGAGTGAGAGCAATACCGACCCCGACCAGGTGGCAGCTATAGCGATCGCCACGAGGGCGGCAGCGAGAAGCGGCGAGAACACCGCAGCGGTGGCTAGGCTGACGATTCCGACCCCCAGTATCAGCAGTAACTCGCTGGCGTTTGAAATACTGCGCGGAACCCGGCGCGACGCGATCTGTTTGATTGCATCGGCCTGTATCTGAACCGAAGCGACAAGAGGATCATTTGCGGTTTTCCGCAATCCGCCGAGTTCCGGCGCCGAGCCGCCGATCAGCACGATCGCCCCGGTGAGCTGGGCGCTTTTCGCTTTATCCTCGATCAAGTCGACGGCCGAGATCGTGCGGGCATCACGCTCACCCGGATCGACCGACGACAGCCGCAAGAGCCCGTCGCGCGGCAGCGGGATCTTGAGATCGCCAACCATCAGAAGTCTGGGGATCTGGCTCGATGAGATAAGTCGACGACTGGCGTGCTAATCTTATTGCCTCTAAGGCCAGGCCGGGACGCAGGGTCTCGTCAACTCCCACGAACATCGGCACACGGCGAACCGCTCCGTCGGCATCACTGGGTAGTGAAAGGGCACCGAGACCGGTGGCCGCATCGATGAGCAGCGGCGGCGGACCGAAGGCCCCGCCGATGCGCCACACTTCGTCGATCGTCACGTTGCTCTGAACCAGCACTGGTACTCCGGGCACCGTGCTTGATGGGTTGAGATCGAGCACGAAGCCGAGCGCCGTCGGTCCGATCTTGATGGCATTGGAAAGGCGTCTATCTCCATCGGGCAGGGCATCGGCCATGGCGGATATCGCGGTATTGTTCGTAAGGGCGCCGAGGCGTCGCGCAAGCGCGGCGGGCGAATTGGTGTCCGGCTCCGCAAACAGGATATCGATGGCGATTACCGCTGGCTTCGCGGTCGCTGCCACCTCGACGAGGCGGGCTATCGCGTCGCGCGGCCATGGCCACGGCCCAACACTGTCGAGTGAACGGCGATCGATATCGATGACGAGAACCGGGATGCCGTTGCTATTCGAATGCCGCAGCTGCCGGTCGAGCGCCAGCACAGTGTCGAATGCGGTCTCGCGCAGGATTTCGCGCCACTCCCGTGGCATGAGCAGCGCGACTGCGAGGAACCCGGCAAATGCCAAAAACCCACAAACAGAACCGATGTGTCGCCCGGCAAATCGCCTAAGCATCGGTTTGCCGCGCAATTTCGGCGAGCTTGACGGGGTCACAGAAAATGCGATCGAGCGTGCGACCAATAGCGCCCGCGCTTTCCAATGTTCCGAGCGCCTCGTTGACCTTGGGCCGGCTGGCACCGAGCAGTAGCGCAAGCTCACTTTGAGAAATGCCGAGTTCCAGTGGCAATCGTTTATTTGGTGGCGGCTTACGATCACCAATTGCAATCAGGAAAAATCGCGCAAGCCGGACATGCATCGGATAGAGAGCAATCGATTCCAGTTGACTGCTGGTTTCCCTGAGACGCCGGCAAAGCATTATAATCAGTTTTTCCGAAATGACCGTACGGGTGGCGCAGAGGCTATGAAACGAATTCCGGTCAAGCACGTAGACCTTGACCGCGGTCAGTGCCGTCGCATCTGCGGTCCTCGGGCCGCCATCAAGCGCGGCGATTTCGCCGAAAAGGTCGCCAGCCACTGCATGGCGAAAGCTTAACTCTCGCCCTTCTTCGGTGACGATTGCCAATCTGATTCGACCTTCCTCGACCACGTAGAGGCTGGCCCCCGGCTCGTCGCGGACGAACAACGCTTGGCCTTTGGCAAATTGGGCTTCGCGAAACGATGCGGCGCACGCATTCAAATCGTCAGCGCTCAAGTCTCCGAACAATTCTGTTCGCAACAGTAGCGAAGAGAGGGCATCGTCCTTGGGCATGTTCACCAAACCGAGCACAGCCACTAATGCGTCAGGCACATTAAACGCCTCAACGCAATTATCTGGAAGCGTCAGTTTACACTGTCGATGG
The DNA here is from genome assembly GCA_963761245.1 of uncultured Alphaproteobacteria bacterium. GTDB lineage: Bacteria > Pseudomonadota > Alphaproteobacteria > Rhizobiales > Xanthobacteraceae > Pseudolabrys. The sequence goes on from CAVXGN010000019.1 coordinate 118,175, forward strand.
CGCCGCGGATTCGCGCCTCGCCCCAAATTGCCGGGGCAGTCGGCCTCGCGCCCGGGCGGGCGATATTCGTTCCTTCACCGGTGCGCAGGACCACCTCATGCCCGCCTCCTGAGACGGTGACCGAGCCTCGTTCGACGAACACGCCGAACACGCCCTTGCTGGGGCCGGCAAAAAACCGCGTGCCGCGTACGGCAATGAGCGCGTAGGCGCTTCGAATTCGCATCGGAGTGTGCGGGCTTGCGGCCGGCCGATCAAATAGCATCGGACCGGACTGAAGGGTTATCACGCCACCAGCATCGACCAAGAAACGTTCGATAACAAGACGTGCCCGCTCACCAAGCTGGATGGTCGTGTCGCGGCCAAGATGCATCGTTAATCGCGATGCTCGGCCGGTGGCCACATGATCCTTGATAAAAAGCGGCGACGCCAACTCAAGGGCGCGGCGATGGCCCCGGACGCTCGCGAAGGCCTCACCTGTGATTTTGGCGACCGCGCCAGCCGGCTTCGCGCTTTGTCCGTATGCCGATCGAGAAAGCAGAAACGCTATTGCCGCGCCGCCGGAATGCAAGAACCTTCGTCTTTCGCGCTGATACCGGCAATTAGGTTGTCTGTAGCGCATTGGATTTCGCTCACAGCGAGCCGACGCTTTTCCCCGCGTCCGGTGACGCCTGCTGATGCGGGAAATCTCCTCCTAAGTTGCGACTATTCGAATTGAAGGTCAGATTTCTCGCCAGACTGATTGACATTGAACACATATACACAAGCGTTTTGCAAGTACGGAAATGGCCCCTAGCGGACAATTCCACGGCGTCGCCTCTCGTCCGCTTTCTAAGGCATGGCGGACGTTGACCAACCGATTCTCACCGACTTCGGTTTATGGTAAGCCGTCTGTTGCACGGAGCAGGACCGGTCGTATCCGTCGCGCCTGTCCAGCCGCCCCGACGTCATTGCAATGACAGCGCAAAAGACCGACCAAACCGTCCGATTGAACGGCGGAATGGATCGCACGCCAATTAGCCGAGGCATTCCCCTGGGATTTGGCGCCGCGCTACCTCATCCGCGATCGGGATCGGATATACGGCAGTATTGTCACACGCCGAATGCGCGCCATGGGCATCCGGGATAAGCCTACTGCCCCAGCCTCGCCTTGGCAGAATGGCTATGCCGGACGTTTGATCGGGTCGATCCGGCGCGAATGTGTGGATCACATCGTCGTCTTGGGTGAGGCGCATTTACGCCGCATCCTGCGATCCTACGCCCGTTATTACAATGACATCAGAACGCACCGGTCGTTGGACAAAGATGCGCCGGTCTCTCGCCCGGTTCAGCGGACTGGAGATATCAAATCACACGCCCGGCTCGGCGGACTTCACCACCATTACGTCCGCGCTTAGGTTTTCGGTACACACAGCATCGGGGACAAGCCTATAGCGCCAGTTGCACCCTGGCAGAATGGCTTTGCTGAGCGGCTGATCAGATCAATCCGGCGCGAGTGCCTCGATCACCTCGTCATCTTTAGCGAGGCGCAACTGTGTCGGGTCCTGCAAAGTTATGCCGACTATTATAACAAGATCAGGACGCACCCGTCCCCGGACAAAGATGCGCCCGCCTTTCGTCCCGTCCAGCGAGCTAGGAAGATCGCGTCACAGGCTATCCTCGGCGGCCTTCATCACCATTATGTGCGGATTTAGGTTTTCGGTACACACAGCCGTCACGGCTGCAACTGGATCGAATTCAGGACTCCGGTCGTGGTGTCGATGAATCGTAACGCTTCCTGAGTCTTGCCGAACGATAACGGAAAGCGCCTGCATTGATCGGACAGTTGCACCAGACGTTTTCGTTCGCTTGTCAAAACAGTGTTCGACTTTGCAACCGCGAATTCGATCACGCTGCGCACCGGACTGTTATCTCCGACGTCAGTGATCTCCTTTTCAATTGTAATCAAATATTCGTAGCTGGAAAGTTCACCGGAAATCTGAAGGAGTTCGTGGATTGTGGATTCGATGCAATCCGAATCCCCGCTGCCAATATCAGGTTGCTTCGCCGTTTGAGTCAGGTCCATGATCAAGGTTTGGAACTGAAGCTTGATGCCTTCGACCCTTTTCAAGTCGCTCTCGCTGAGAACACCGCAGCGCGACGGATCCGCCGCAAACAAGATGATGAGCAACCCCAGGCCTAGCGACATCAACCATGTGCAATGTAGGACGCGGTAAGTCGCGACACGACTGTTTCTACTCCGCGACCACCTTAGATCCGGAATCAGACGGTGTCTAATGCGAACGGGCGACGGATGTTTTAGCCTGGTCGCGAACATATGGGACCTAGCTTCAAGACGATATTCCAAGCATAGTCCGATGCTGGGACCCGAGGAAGGGGTGACTTTGATGCGTCTCAGTTCGGCTTAGGTACCGGTCTGGTCGATTTCGACGATTGTTCGGAGACAGCTTTCGAGTATTATTCCTTTGAAGCCTTGGTTCATCATCAAAGACTGAACTTTTTGCGTACCAAGAGTGCCACTCTCGGGTCTACGGGAAGCGAGAGGAAAAAGCAGTGACCGGGGGGCCAGATCGGATATTTCGTGCGGTCGCGCTGCAACGAGCGGCCTCGCCCGAGCAGCTTGACCAGCTGGTCGGCATCACCAAGCCGGTCGACTGGATCGTGATCTTCGTGGCCTGCCTCGCCATCGCGGCCGCACTTCTGTGGGGCATCCTCGGTCGAATTTCTACGCGCGTTCCCGGGGAGGGAATCCTCGTTGGTGGCGGCCGCGTCGTCGACGCGATTTCCGCCGCTGCCGGACGGCTTGCCGCAATCGACGTTTCTGTCGGCGATCATGTCTCACGCGGCCAGGTAATCGCCAAGATCGATCAGTCCGACATCAGGCAACGCTACAAGAACGCGACCGAGGTGTTCCAGGAACGCCAGCATGCGTATGCCGACTTGTCCAAGAGAGCTAAGAGCGAACTCGCGACGAAAAGCGAGAACTTTGCCAAGCTCGAGGCTGCGCTTGATCGAGTAATCAAGGCTACCGATCAGCGGATCAACTACTTGAAGATTGACGTTAAAAATCTCCAGGATCTGCAGGTAAGGGGGTACACCACTCGGAAAAACCTCGAAGATCGTCGCCTCGAACTTGCGCAGTCGCAGCAACGCAAAGAAGATGCCCAGAACGAGATTTTGAAGTTGCGCTCGCAAAAGACGGACCTGGAGACGCAACGCGAGCACGATCTGCAACAGTCGCAATTTTCGCTCAATGATGCGCGCCGGCAGATGGATGAAATCGCCGGAACGTTAAGCCAGAATTCGCAGGTAATCAGCCCGATCGGCGGCCGTGTCCTGGAGGTCAAGGTTTCCACAGGCTCGGTACTGTCTGTCGGCATGCCGATCGTCTCAATCGAAGACGAAGGCGTGACTCTTGAGGCGATTGTCTACATTCCGGCGGAGCGCGGCAAGGAGGTTAAACCTGGAATGCAGCTCCATCTTGCGCCAAGCACGGTGAAGCGCGAAGAATTTGGGACGATGCTGGGACGAGTTGTGGCTGTTTCCGAATTTCCGGTGACGCCCCAAGGCATGACCGCGTTGCTGCACAACGACAGCCTGGTGAAGCGCTTTTCGCATGATGGCGCGCCTTACGCCGCGACGGTCAGTCTTGAACAAGACCCGACAACTTTCAGCGGGTATCGCTGGGCCATTGGCAGCGGCCCATCTATTCGCCTCACCAGTGGAACATTGATGCAAGCCGAGATCACTACACGAAAGCAACGGCCGCTTGATCTCGTCTTGCCTCTCATAAGGCGCCTGACGGGGATTGATGGATAAAGCCGCACTCTCGCAGCCCGGGCCGGAAAACACGCTATCGCGGTCAATTCTCCGGCGAGTTGGAGCACTGCTCCGTCCCCAAGCAATAAAGCGGACGCCTACGATCCTGCAGATGGAGGCGGCCGAATGCGGAGCCGCAGCCCTGGCAATGATACTTGCCCATCACGGCGCGTGGGTCCCATTGGAGCAGCTGCGCATTGAATGCGGGGTCTCCCGCGACGGGAGTAAAGCGAGCAACATCGTCAGGGCTGCCCGCCGATTTGGCCTCGACGCAAAGGGTTATCGTAAAGAACCCTCGATGCTGACGGCACTACCGATGCCTTGTATCCTCCATTGGAATTTCGATCATTTCATTGTTCTGGAAGGAATTTCCGGCAATCACGCTTACATCAACGATCCAGCATTCGGACGGCGCAAGATCGATATGGCTGAGTTGGATCTTGCTTTCACCGGCGTCGTGCTCGTCATGGAGCGAACCGGATCATTCAAGAAATTGGGTAGCAAGCCAAAAGGGTTGCGTTTGCTGCTGCGCGAATTGAGCAATTCGAAAAGAGCCGCAGCTTTGCTGGTTGTCGTGAGCCTTGCGCTCATTGTGCCCGGGATCGCGACCGCGGGATTCGCGAAAATCTTTGTAGATCACATTATCGTTCAACACACCGCTGGCTGGCTCCGGCCTTTGCTCGTCGGCATGGCCATAACGGCGGTAATCCGCGCCGTGCTCACCGGCTTGCGACAATCGCTGCTCCTGAGGTTGCAGACCAAGCTGGCGGTCGTAACGATCAGCCGCTTTCTCTGGCATGTCGTGGCGCTACCTCTGGAGTTCTTTGCTCAGCGCCATGCTGGCGATATTGCAAGTCGCGTTTCTGCCATTGAACAGATAGCACGGCTGCTGTCGGGCGGTATTGCTTCCAACGCATTGAACCTGACCTCAGTCCTGTTCTTCGCCGCCGCGATGGCCGTTTATGACGTCTCCCTCACCGCGATCTGCTGCAGCATATCACTTACTAACGTACTCGTGCTGCGCTTCTTTAGCGGGCGTCGGCAGGATATAAGTCGAAGCTTGGCGCTCGAACGGGCTAGGCTCGTCGGTGCCACAGTCGGTGCTGTGCGCACGATCGAAACCCTGAAAGCAAATGGTCTCGAGGATGAAGCATTTGGTCAATGGTCGGGAATCCAGGCAAAGGTGCTGAACGCGGAGCAGGAACTCGGCATTAGTGCAATCCTTCTCGACATGCTCCCCACGCTGGTTTCCGGACTGACGCTCGCCGCGATCCTTGGAATCGGAGGCTTGCGGGTAATAGAGGGCTCGCTCACGCTCGGAGGCTTGGTGGCCTTCCAATCGCTCATGGCAAGCTTTTTGGGGCCCCTTGCGGAGCTTGTAAACCTGGCCGGGAGCTTCCAGCTCGTCAAGGGAGCACTTGAGCGCCTGGAGGACGTATACCGATATCCGCGTGACGTTGCCAAAGTCGTCGCGATTGACGGCTTCCCCGCCAAGCTGACTGGCAGGGTCGAACTTAGGAACGTTCAATTCGGCTATTCGCGCCTTGACCCGCCGTTGTTATTGGACCTCTCGATCGCCATCCCCCCCGGCTCGAGAGTAGCTATTGTCGGCGCTTCCGGCAGCGGAAAATCGACGCTCGCAAAATTGATCTGCGGTCTTTACAAGCCCTGGGCCGGTGACGTCCTCATCGATGGGTGGACGTTACCGGAGATTCCCTCCCAGGTATTGGCGAACTCCATCTCCTATGTCGATCAGGATTTCTTCCTGTTCGAGGGCTCGGCACGCGATAACTTAACGCTCTGGGACCCCAACATTGCCGATGGGCATCTTTCGCAAGTCCTCAACGATAGCGCCATCCATGAGGACATCGCCATGCGTGCGGGAAACTACGATTGCTACATGAACGAAGGCGGCACGAACTTTAGCGGCGGTCAACGTCAGCGAATTGAGATTGCTCGAGCGCTTGTCTCAAATCCATCGATCATTGTGCTGGACGAAGCTACCGCGTCGCTCGATCCGATCACCGAAAAAGCCATTGACGACAACCTTAGGCGTCGGGGCTGTACCTGCGTCATCATTGCGCATCGCTTGAGCACGGTCCGCGACTGTGACGAGATTATTGTGCTGAAGCAGGGCAAGATTGCGGAACGAGGGACGCACGAGCAATTGATCGCGCGCCAGGGCGAGTATGCGATGCTCGTGGCCCAGGAATGAACGAACCGGTCTTTCAGCATGGGTCGGAAACGGATTCGGTCCGGTCGTCAGTGCTCGTCGCGCTGGATAGTCGGAAACCAATGCTTCTCGACCATCGTGGAAAGGTTCTACAGGTCACGGCGGGGCATGTCGACGTCTTTGCCGTCGCGATCGGAGCGGGCAATGAGGGCATCCGACACCATCTATTCCGCGTTGAGAGCGGCGAAATCATCCTCGATCTGCAGGACACTGTCGAAAGATCCGGCAGGCAAATCAGATTGCTCGCCGTGGGAGGGCCGGGCGCCGAGGCATCGGTCATCTCGCGCCGGGAGATTCCATCCTCGGATCGAGTGAACTTGTGGGTTGCAAAGCTTGCCAGATTGCTTGCGGATCGCAACCCGAGCTGGAGCATTCAGGAACTGGTGGGAGACGGCCCAATCGAGATGCAAGCTGGCGAACGTCGAAGGGCGCCAATGCATGACATCGTTTGGGTATCCCTAGAATCCGGCACCGCAACGTTGATGGGGTTCGACCCTGGAATCTTCGGCGGTAGCCCACCCATGCCACTGACCTCGGGAATGTGGATCGCGGCTGGGCAAGCGGGATGCGTAGCTGTCTCCAGCAAGAGCATGCCTGATGCGGACACATTGTGGCCGGCTCTCGATCAATTTCATCAGAGTGTCCTTGCATGTGTCGACGACCATTTGTTGCGTGTCGCACGCGAAGAGGCACAACGGCTCGTGAATCGCAGCGAACAATCGGCCTTGCAGACCCTCGAATCATTCGACCGTCTCTCTGCAATCATCATGCGGCGCGACAACCGCGCAGTCATGGAGGCAGACCAGCCGGATCCCCTGCTCGCCGTCTGCCGTATCGTCGGACAAGCGCTTCAAACGCCCCTGACATTCTCCAGGCGGCCGGCCTCGTATGGACATGACCTCTCAGCTGTCGTCGAGATCGCGCGGGCTGCCCGGCTGCGTGTTCGCCAGACCTTGTTGCGGGGCGAATGGTGGAAACTCGACGTGGGGCCTCTGGTGGCCTGGCACGGCAAGGAGCGTAATCCAGTCGCGCTGATTCGGGGTCCGGGACGTCGTTACTCGATGATCGATGGTCGCAGTGGCGCCCGGCACAAAGTCGACCCCTCGCTCGCGATGGAGTTGGCCCCCGAGGCCGCGACATTCTACCCGTCACTACGCTCAGATCCGCTCACGTTTCGTGATCTCTTCTTGTTTTCGTTTCGTCATTCACGCGGCAATATAAGTCGGATTGTGCTCGCTGTCGTGGCAATCGGACTACTATCCCTGGTTGGACCGCTTCTCACCAACGTCCTTGTCAACGCCATTATCCCCCGTACAGAGCTGGACCAGCTGGCCTTCTGCGCTTTCGCGCTTGCCATGACGGCCATAGCCATGGCGAGCATCCAGGCGATGGAAGGATTTTCGACTCTGAGAATCGAAGCCTTGATCGACTGGAAGGTGCAGGCGGCAATGATCGATCGATTGCTCAGATTGCCGGCCTCCGTATTTCGCGAATTTACGGTCGGTGACTTCGTCGATCGCGCCATGGGGATCGACACCGCGCGCCGGATCCTGACCGGACGCGCACTACGCGGAACAATGGCCGGTCTGTTCTGCTGGTTCAGTATATGCCTGATGCTCTACTACGATCTTAAGCTCGCTCTTATCGCCATTGCACTGACGATCCTCAGGGCGTTCTCCATCGTCGCTGCCAGCGTCGTGCGACTTCATCACGAGAACAAGAACTTCAACCTCCAGGGAAAGATCACGGGGTTCGTGCTGCAACTGCTCTCAGGACTCAGCAAGCTTCGGGTCGCGGCCGCGACGGATCGCGCGTTGGCTGTATGGTCGAGGCAATTTGCGGTCCAGAAGCGACATTTTATCGCGTCGCAGCAGGCAGCCAACGCTCTCAGCGTTTTTGAGAGCTCATTTCCGATCATTGCCACGCTCGTTATTTTCGCCGCCGCTTCTTTCGTCCAAAGCAAGCTATTGCTGGACATTGGCGCCTTCCTCGCGTTCCTTTCGGCTTTCGGCCAGTCGATCGCATCGGTTGGGGCGTGGGCTGCAGGCGTTAGCGAGTCGCTAATTGCCATTCCACCGCTCAAGCGCCTCCGCCCCCTGATTTCAAACGCAGCCGAAATTTCGGAGGACAGGAGGCCTCCAGGCGAGCTGTCTGGAGCGCTCGAACTTTCTCGCGTGACTTTTCGTTACCTCTCCAGTGGTCCGCCAGTCCTCGACGACGTCACGCTCAAAATCGCGCCGGGTGAATATGTGGCGATCGTAGGACCCTCGGGAAGCGGCAAGTCTTCGCTGTTTCGCTTGCTGCTGGGCTTCGAACGCCCCGAATCCGGAGCCATATTCTACGACGGAAAGGCAATTGATACGCTCGACGTCGGCGCTGTCCGCCGGCAACTCGGCGTCGTGTTGCAAGACGCAAGACTAGCGACAGGCAGCATCTACGACAATATTTGCGGCGGTGTCCGTCTGCCGCTGGAGCAAGCCTGGGAAGCAGCACGACTGGCAGCTATCGACGCCGATATCGCGGCCATGCCCATGGGCATGAATACGGTGATTTCGGAAGGGGTCAATACACTTTCCGGCGGCCAGCGGCAGCGTATCATGATTGCGCGTGCCGTGGCTCGGCATCCGCGTATACTGTTGTTCGATGAGGCGACAAGCTCTCTGGACAACCAATCGCAAGCGATTGTCAGTGCAGCCCTCGGTGAACTGAATGTCACGCGCATTGTCATTGCTCATCGGCTAAGCACGGTGCGTCAGGCGGATCGAATAGTCATGCTCGTTGATGGCAAGATCGTCCAAATGGGGAGCTTTGAGGAGCTCAGTAATACGTCCGGGATGTTCGCTTCCTTTGCCCAACGTCAACTGCTTTAGGGAACTCGACAGCACAGAAGGGCGACGAGGGCGCAGGCTCGGAGGGTACTGGCCTGTTTTGACCCTTAATGGCCGGACCAGTGAGTGGCCTGATTTGCTTGTTCCCCGGGGAACAGCGCGGGCGGCCCAAACCGAACATTCTCCTCGCATCGATGAACGCAGAGCGATGGTCGCTCTCGAAACACAGGAGAAGTGCCATGGAACGGAATATCGACACCAACCTCATTCGGCCTCTGACTGACGCAGAATTGGACACGGTGAGCGGCGGCGTGGAAAAAGAGAAAAACGCGTTTGTCGAGGGCTTCGACGGCCTCTTTACGCGTTTGTTCGGAAATGACGGACACGGAAAAGGTCCCATCCACCACTTACTCGACTCCGGTGCGCACTACGAGGAGTAGGGCCGAGTCCAGGCGTTAGAGTTGTGTGAGGCCGCCTCAGTTGGCGGCCTCTTTTCGTCGGCGCCAGACAGAAAAAGGCCGCGCTGTACTCATGCGCGGCCTTGCCTCTCCGGGCTAATAGGGGCTCCGGGGGTGACCTGATTTGCTTGTTCCCCAGGGAACAGCGCACCGACCGGACACCAGGCATTCTCCAAATCGCAGGACGCGAATGGTCGCGTCGCTTCCAAAACGGAGAAAACCAATGAACGCGCAGACCCAGAAGATTGCAGCCCGTAACGCGCTTACCGATGAAGCGCTTGAGTTCGTATCCGGTGGCGACAAGCACCAGGTAACTCTGGAAGAGTATGAGCGGATTCTCGCAAGGATGATGCAGGCCGCGAAGAAGACGTAACAGTCGCGCCTTTTTCAAGGTAGCTAATACCAAGTCCCGTTAATCAGAACCCGTGCGCCCATTGGCGCAAACCGATGGACATGATGCGCCAGGGTTGATCGACGAGCCTGTTCCATGCCTCACAGCAGTGATCGACCAGATCGTCGTAGGATTTGAAGATACGGTTGGAGAGCCAGTTATCGCGCATAAACTGCCAGACGTTTTCGACCGGGTTGAGCTCGGGGCATTTCGGCGGCAGGGCGATAATGGTGATGTTGGACGGCACGACGAGGCGCGTCGATAGATGCCAGCCGGCCTGGTCGACCAAGAGGACGGCGTGGGCGCCGGGCGCGACGATCGCGGCGATCTCCGCGAGGTGCAGGTTCATCGCCTCGGTATTGCAGGCCGGCAGGATCAGGGCCGCGCCCTTGCCCTGCTTTGGGCAGACGGCGCCGAAGATGTAGGTCGAGGCGGTCCGTTGATCACGGGGAGCGCTGGGGCGGGTGCCGCGCTTTGCCCATCGGCGGGTGATTTTGTTCTTCTGGCCGATACGAGCCTCATCTGCGAACCAAATTTCTATCTTGTCGCTGTCGATCGCCTTCTCGTGCGCGATTGCATCCAGGCGCGTGGGGAAGTTTTTTTAAAATCCTCGACGGCGCCCACGGCCTGCGCATGGTGGCGTGGCCTAGCCGACAGCTTGCGATAGCCCATGGCCCGCAACTCCCGGCTCAACGTCTGCTTGGCGATGGCGATGCGGAACTCTACGTATATCCATTGCGCCAGGTCGATCAGCCGCCAGCGCACCACACCGTGTATCGCCGGGATCGGGCCGCTCTCGATTATTCGGGCTATCGCCTGGCGCTGGACATCATTGAGCTTTGACGGCTGACCCGTTGATTTGCCGTCAATGAGGCCGTCGGGACCCCGCGCATTGAACCGCACCACCCAGTCCCGGATGATCTGAAGACCAACGCCACCGATCTTCGCCGCCTCAGTGCGCGTCGCGCCGTCATAGATCGCGGCAAGGGTCAGAAGTCGCCGCGCCTGCGGCCCATCCTTGGTCTTCTTTGCTAAACTGCGCAGCCGAGATGCGCTGAAATCCCGCCGCAATGGTATCGGAACCGACATGGCGAACCTCCTTCGTTCGCCAACATATGAAATCAGAGAAAATCTGATTTGGATACCAATCGAGGAGTCAGGATTTACGGGACCTGGTATAACTCCCCCCGTCAACCGACACCGTTAAGAAGGCCGCCTCAGTTGGCGGCCTCTCTCTAATTGGCCACGATGTTGGCCGTCGAAAATTAGGTTGAAGCCAAGACCTATCGTTCGGGAGTGGCCTGATTTGCTTGTTCCCCAGGGAACAGCGCACCGACCGGACACCAGGCATTCTCCACCCATCGACAAGAAGGAAGCGATGGTCGCTTCAGGTCGAAACAAGGAGAAATGCCATGGAACAGAAAATCGACACGAACTTCATTCGATCCCGGACTGATGCAGAGTTGGACACGGTGAGCGGCGGTAGTCTTCTTCACTTCGTGAAGGCGATTGTTTATGGCGGGTCGTCAACTAGTGCCGGGGGCTCGGGGACTGAAACCGATAGCAACCTCGCAACTCATACCCAGGTGTGGGTTATCTCGGCGTCCTAGATGCAATAAGGCTCTTAATAGGTGAAAAGGCCGCCTCAGTCGGCGGCCTCTTTCATTGCATCAGTTTTAAAATTTCTTCGTACTTATCAAGAACCTGGGTACTGGCCTGTTTTGACCCCGAGTGGCCGGTTTACAAAAACACCTCCCCGACCCGCGTATCCATGTTATAACGGCTGGCGGGAATGGTCCCCCTCACGCAAACCAAGGAGAGAGACATGAAGAAGGTCGAGAAGGAGGTCGTGGAACTGACGACCGACGAGCTAGATCAAGTGAGTGGTGGCCTAACAACGTTTGCGCAAATAAAGATGACAAGCACCGAATTCACGGCGGGTGGGGCCGAAATAGATGTCGGCACGCAAGAGGTCACAGCCGGTGGCACGACCGTCACCGTACCCTACGTCCGATACAAACCCCCCATGTAATCAGAATAAGTTCTTCCATCTCGTAACGACCGAGGAAAATGACCTCGCCATGGCCGAGCTGGGCAGGGCGATCGACATCGACCCGGCCTATGTGCCGGCTATCGCGCTGTTGTCTCTTTGTCACGTCTACTCCGTGTTGCACGGCTGGTCGGCATCGCGGTCCGGGGCCATCCGCGAATCCGGGCGCCTGGCCGAACATGCGCTGACGATCGATCCGACCGATCCGGCGGCGAACCTGGCCCTGTCCTGGTACTGCCTGTATGACGATCAGCTGGAACGGGGCCTAACGGCAGCCCGCAATGCAGCTGACCAGGAACCGAACTCCTTCGTCGCCTGGTGCCAGCTAGGCTCGCTGTTGGCGCATCTCTGCCGTGCGCAAGAGGCCTACGACGTGTTGCAAAGCGTGCAACATATGAGCGGCCGCGACCCGTGGCGCTGGTGGTGGTACATGAACTGGGGCAATGCCTACTTCGCCGGCGGCCGGTACGATGACGCAGTCGATATCCTGCTGAAGGGTAAGGAGCTCAGGCCCAACTGGTACGGCTTTTACGTGATCATGGCCGCGTCTGCCGCCAATGCCGGCCGCATGGACATCGCGAAGCAGGCGGTGCAAGACCTTCTAAAGGTGCTGCCACGTGCCTCAATGCGCGGCTTTCAGCGGCACCCCACGTTCATCGAACCTACCGTGATCGCCGCCTTGCTCGACGGATTACGGAAAGCGGGGCTGCACGAAGAATAGTTGGCAGCAATGCTGTTGCTTACCTGACAAATGTCTGTTCTCGGCACTTAGCGTCGTTCGCTGCATTGCATCGATGACGGTCGCTTCTCTAATCGGCCGTTCGGGGTCAAGCACTCTCAGACTATCCACCACTGCAGTGTCGATGTCGCTCACGGGCTCGTGCTTCTCTTCGGAATCGGCACCAAGGCCCTTCCATTATGGGATCCGAGGACGAGGCGGAACAATCTATCGGGCGGCCTTACCGTCAGACGAACGGCAGGTTCAAGCGACCAAGCGAACTCACCTCATCCATCGTCCCGCAAGGGACATCTTTCCACCGCAGGGTGGAACTCTGGTTTTCTCCTATCGTATTTGATCCGGTATGGTTGTCATGCTGCTACCGTGGCCTGTTCCCGTGTCCAGCGGAACTCGGTGCCGTCAACCCAGATGCGATGCAGGATCACGGCCAGTCGACGGGCGAGAGCCACGATTGCCTTCTTCATCCCGCGGCGCCTGGCGATCTGCATCGCCCAGGCCTTGAGCCAGGACCATTTCTTGGAACGCATCATGGCCTGAGCTGCTTCGTAGAGCATTGTCCGCATCATCTCATCTCCACAGCGCGATATTCTGCCGTCCCAGTCGACCTCGCCCGATTGATACTTGGCGCACGTCAGCCCAAACACCGCCCCGACGGACTTGGATTTGCGGAAGCGAGCCGGAATGTCGACGGTGGCGCGATAGGTCAGCGACACCACGGGGCCAACGCCGGGGGTCGTCATCAAACGCTGGCACACCTCGTCATCCCGGACGATGGCCAGCAGGCGGCGATGCAGGATGACGATCTGTTCCCGCAACACCCGCCGGACAATGAGCATCGGTTCGACCAGAACCGCCAAGTCGGGGAGGTTCTCGACAAGCTTCCTGATGCGGGCCTCGAACTTCACCTTCCCAACCATGCCGACCTTGAGGCCGAAGTTGCGCAACGTACCGCGCAGGTCGTTCTCAAGGGCGATGGCCTTGGACAGCAGCAACTGGCGATGGGTCAGCAGCATCCGCAGTTTCTGACTGCGTAGCGTCTTCACATGCACTGGACGGTAAAGCCCCACCCGCATCATCTGTGCCATGCCACGCGCATCGTTGCGGTCGGTCTTGTTGATCTGCGCCTTCAGCACCGCCCGCATGTGCCGCGTCTCGACGCAGATCACCGGCAAGCCTGCTTCGGCGAGCGCGCTGAACAGCCATTGCGACAGCGGCCCAGCTTCCAACCCGATCCGTTTAAAGCGGTAGGCGGGGTTCTTTAGCACCGCCAATAATGCTTCAGGCTCGCTCGCCACCTTCACTTCCCGGACAATCTTGCCCGTCTCATCCACAATGCAGACGCTGGTCTCCTTGACCGAAACGTCCAATCCCGCAAAATGGTCCATGCTGCGCTTCTCCTTCTGATGCTTGAGGCCGTCACCCACGGACCTCGTTTCACCATCAGCCTGAAGCGCAGCACCCAAAATCTTCAGCTATCCACAAGCTGCCGGCCGATTACCCCATCTATCGGTTTCCGCAGGCGATTGGCAATCCAGCGACAAACTAACGCGGCTATGCACCATCCCGGAACCCTCCATGTTTCCGGGAACATGGGACAGAACGTCCTACGCAATGGAGTCAAGGATTCTACGACCGCTACTCTGGTTCGGGCTACTCGAACACCGTAGCGAAAAGACACCGGATAGCCGGTTCGGCGAGAATCATTTTTATCGCAAGGCCGCCTTGTTCGACCGAATGCTGACTTTCGACGTCGCAACGGATTCGATTGCGGGCGCCCGCCATTGACGGCTGCGCCAGAATTCCTCAATAGCCCGCGAAGATGCCGGCGCGATGCCACCGAATGACTGTCTCCGGCTGAACGACGGCAAGGCCCCGCAGGATCGACGGAAACCAGCGGTAAAGCTGGACCAGAAACAATCGATCGAGGTTCGTGAGACGGATCCGGCCGCGTACCTGACGCCGTAGCACCATCACCTGATGCCGCAGCGCCGCATTCTCCGCCTCAACCCGGCATTTTGATTTGAATGGCGAGGCCAGGATGCCCGTGACAAGCCATAGCAGCGCGATCATCGCGTCAATTTAGGCGATTCCCTCACCTCATCAACGCAGATAAGGTTTTCGGTACACACAGGTGTGAAAGCGCGTGAATGACGTCGGTGAACGTCTCGTAGCCACCGCGGTGGACCTCTTCAGTCTTGACACGGCTTGCGAAAAGAAAGCGGCGCGGGGCAGGCAGGCATCCACGCTCGTCTGCCCCGCACCGATCGCCGCCAACGGGGCAGAAGAAGTAAGCGAATCGCTTACTTCTCGCGTTATTGTTTTGGCCAGATCGGCTTCGCCATGGCCGAGTCAGTCGGGTAGACCGTCACTGGCACCCCATTCTGCCATTGAACGACGACCACGCCGGCACCGACGCGGCGGCCATTGTTGTCGAACTTGACACGGATACCCTCCCACACGCGTTTATGGCTATCCTGGCAACCTGGCTCAGGCGCGGAGAGTATCATGGCGCAAGGACACATCTACATTCTAAAAAACAAATCGATGCCCGGCCTTGTGAAGGTGGGTAAGACAACCACAACTGTCGAGCAGCGGTCGCAATCGTTGTCTGCAGCCACAGGGATTCCGAGTCCATTTGTAGTTTTCAAATCGTATCCTGTAGAAGACTGCGATGCTGCGGAAGAACTTGCTCATCGCGCTCTTGAGAGTGCGGTTGGTGGCAGCGTCATCGATGTTTCAATCGCCTTCGCATCGCTTCGGCTGACCGAGTTTGCGAAACCACACGGCAACGACCCGCTACGGCAAGCGCGTCTACCGTAAAACGTAACCGCTCCGAGCGGGTGGTCGGCCATCTCACGATCAACTCGCCAAGGCCTTTCCTGGTACGCGGTTCGCCGCCTTTTTCAGATACTGGATTAGATTTGTCCGCTCGCCTCAGGAAATTTCAATCCTCCAAGGGCGGCGGCCAACTTGAACAGAATGAACGAAACAAGGCCGCTCCACACCAGCGTCGAGACTACCGCGAACATTTGTCCCGTTATCTGGCCAGCTGCAATGGTAGAGCCGTTAGGACTGCCCGAGCCCAACGTGGCGAGTAGGCCCGCACCGAGCATCCCCGCCGCACCGCCGACAAAATAGGCATTGAAGGCGTCGAAGCTTCCCTCGCGACGGGCGATATTTTTGTTGGTGATGGGAACGACAAGGGAGGCCAGGCCCGCGACGACGCCGAGGACAATAGAGGCCATCGGCCCTAAGCGGTTGGCGGCTGGGGCAAATGCAGCGAGACCCGTGATCGCACCCCACGTTAATGCGAAAAGTGAAGCCTGCCGGGTCACTATCCATTCTGCCAATAGCCTCGACAATGCCGCGGCCGCTGTTGCCACTACCAGATTCGGTATCGAATTCACCGCTACGGCGCTAGGTGCAAGATCGGAGCCGGCGATCAAACCGAGCCAGCTCAACCACACGACCGACGCACCGAGCGCGGTCGCTTTCCAAGCGCCTTTTGGCATGGTCTCATGTTCGGCAACCTGATAGGAGCCGATCACGAAAATCCCAACAAGGCCCGAGGTCCCGACGGCTATGAACCCGGCGAGACCGCCGGCCGCATCCTGCACCCCCATGCTTTCAAACCAACCACCAACACCCCAAGTCCAATGGACGATCGGGACAAAGACAAAGGTTACCCAGGCCGCGGTAAAGAGAAGGAGCACTGGAAATCTGATCCGTTCGGTAAACGCTCCGGCAATCATCGCCACCGCAGCCCAGGCGAAGGCCATGAGAAATGCAATGAACGTGTATTCGTGAATCGTCCCTATTTTGCTCGCTGCCCCAACACCCGTGAGAAATACGCGGGAGAGGCCACCGATGAATTTGTTGGAACCACCGTCAAAGCTCAGACTATAACCATAAGCTACCCAGACAATTCCCGAGACGGCTACGATTGCCAGCACCTGTCCAAAAATGGACGCCACATTTCCCGCGCGGGCTAAGCTGCCATAAAGCAGGGCGATGCCTGGAATAATCGCCGCCAGAGTCAATACAGTCGAGCCGACCACCCAGGCATCATCGGATACGGCAACACCACTGAAAAACGGCGCATGCGATTGTGCCAACAATCCAAAGCCGAGTACGACGACCAGGCCTCCCAAGATGCTGACGCCCAGCAGCTTCCAGCCGGTGCCAGCCGCAGCAACAGCATCCCGCATCATTGCTTGCGGCGCCTGACGCTCCTCTCCGCGGCTGGGTTCTGACGACTGGCCAGTTTCTGAAATGTGCGGTTGACCTTCATCCGGCCCAATTGCATCGAGCCTACTTTCACTGTTGTTTCCTTTGCCGCCGAAAGTCTCACGCGCACGCGCGCGCGTCGGTGACGACCCCCGAATCTCCTCGGCGACTGGCGCGTTTCCAGTGAGACGCGCACCGCATTCCCCGCAAAACTTGTCATCTGCCATTGTCGGTGCATTACACCTAGGGCACCTCTCGGTCATAGAAGTCTCCTATTGCGGTGGAGAAAGCGCCAGTGACAAGACCAGCGCGCACCGGAAAGGGCCAACAGCATATTCGCGCAAATCGCAACGGTGAACCTTTCTTGTCGGTCGCGAGGTGCTGCCGCAAACATGACGTAGAGCACTAACATTTAAAGGAGCTTCGCAAGTACCGAGGCCGCAATTAGCGCCATTTTCGCAACCGAGTACCATCCCAATAGTAAAACGGTGATGACGGCGACACCTATGTAGAACGCGGATGGAAAGCGAACCAACAAGACCGCAAGCGCAGCAGCAAGAGCCGCAATGCCAAGCGACACTAAGGTAATGAGAACAATCGGTGACGCGTTTAGTAGATCGGAAACTTCGCCTTCATGGAATGAAACAGCGAATGTAACGAGTAAGCCGGAGATAACTCCTCCAGCAGCGAATGCAGCCGCTAGTGCGATTAGATTATTCCAAACCGGCGAAGACGGCGCCAATGCATTGGCTGCTTGCGTCGTCGGTTCAAAAGCGACGGCGAGTTCGTTCACTGATGGCGCGACGACAGGATCGGCAGCAGCAGCTTCAAGAACTTCAAATGGCGGAGTTGCTTCTAAAGCGGGCGGCAAGATCGCGCCGCATCCGCTGCAAAATTGGTCGTCGACATCCGCCGAGGCGCCGCAGTTCTGGCAGGTCCGCGCCATGCCCCCTTTCCTAACCATTTCTATCCTACCTCAGCGATCTCTATCGCACGCTCATGGCCGGGCTAAAGTCTAATGAAAGGTACAACAGAAATTTCCTCGGCTTGAGATTTTGCAGCTCACCACATTTCGTTGTGACATCGAACGCCCGTCGTCGAGCGCTTCATCGCCTTTCCTGAAGATTGAATCGACCAAGCCTCAATCACATCCGAAGACCATTCGGCATTTCTGTCGATGCGTGCTGCTGCAATAATTCTGTTAATGCCACCCCTGCGCACCGGCTCGCAATCAACGGATAACGTAATATCGTTGCCATATCCTGCCGTAAGGACCGCATCGGTCACCAGGAATGTAGCGTAGTCTGAACCGGCACGCCGTGGCATCTCACGATTGACAAGCATGAGATAGGCTCCATTCGACTGCTGGGAGCCCCCGTTCGACCGTCTATAGAGTTGATACCAATATCCGTCCCCCAACAGGCCGCCGCCAAAATCTTTCCATCTAGCGATCCGCAGTTCTCCTGTGTAGGTCTTGCCAATAAGACGGCCGAATGCAGGCACGTTCTCTGCTTGTGGAACACTCGCAAGCGTTTCTTGCGGCTTTTGCTCACGCGGCGGGCTCGGTCGCCGCTCGAGCTTGACCTGTGGCGGCCGTTGCGCCAACGGCGGCGTGAATTGAGTCATGAGCAACTCCAGACGCGATCAAGAACGCGCCGACAAGCATAATGCCGAGCCATAACCACTTTTGCGATAATAAGGGCACCTTGTGGGCGCGAACGTCCGCCGGCCCTGTTGGGATCGCCGCATTCGTAAGCGCGGCACCACACCCGCCGCAAAATCGATCGTTCTGAGTGCAGGGAACCCCGCATTGCGGGCAATTCATCATCAGCACACCGTCGTTCAAAACTACGCGCCAAGTGTCATCGGCATTTGCGCGAAGCCTACCGTCCGGCATTTTATTTGTCGGGGGCGGCAAATCAAATCGCTGCGTCGATGAAATTGGGGTCCGTCACCGCGAGAGCTGCCGGCCGCATGCCGCGGAATCGCAAACTCACCAATATCCGTGCCGCTGCAATCTCGGTGTCACAAAAGGACGGAGAAGTATCGGTGCCGCGGGCGGCAAACTGTGATATCGATGTCCTTCAACACCGACGGCCATTTTCAATGAGTTGCTCGCGGATTCAAATCTACGAGTGTCCGGGATCATCTGTGCCCCGCTTTCAATCGCCTTGCCTAACTTATTTATCGGTAAGGGATTTTTCATTTAGGCTGTGAGACGCGTTGCCTGTTGGCAATCGGGAAAAGATGCTTCTATTATTGCTGACGGCCGCTTAGCGCTGCCGCGTAGCGGGTCGGTTTCTTGGGGGTAATGGCGCTTAAGCGGTCCTGATTTTCATAGCAAAACGGTGACGCACCGTTCATCGGCCATGCGACGATGAAGGGAAGGGGACGATCGCATGAAGTACTGCAAGCAATGCGGCACACCATTGGTGCCGGGCCTTCGCTTCTGTCGCTGGTGCGGTGTTGCATTGGAAGAGAGTACAGCGAAGTCGCACGGCAGTTTCGCCGGAAGCGGTCGTCTATCCGGCTGGCAGCTGATTAAGTCTAACCCCGGAATCCTTAAGACCATCGCCAAAGCGGCGGCGAAGAGTCTCGCGCTGAGCGCGGTGGTGCTGATCCCGGGCATGCTGTTGCTGATGAACGGCCTCACGGCGCTTGGAACCGTTTGGATGTTTGCCGGCTCGTTCGGCATGGTGGCGTGGACCTATCGCAAACCTTGGCGCCTTGGATTAGTGAGCTGCCTGATCCCGCCGGTTGCCGCAGGCTTGTGCTATATCGTGCAGTTCATCCTCTTCGCGAACGCAAACGTTCCGCTCACATTCGTGCTGGGCGCCGTTCTTCTTGGCGTTGGCGTTGGATGGCTTCGGGCGGCGACGCATCAGATCTACCAGGAGAACGGCAGCTTCTTTGCGCGTCGCACCATCGGCTATCTCGCGATTTGGGCCGCGGCCTTCGGCATAACGCAGATGCTCGGCTTCATCGCCGCGAATGTCTGGTTGATACGGGCCGGCCTCGCCACCGGCGCGTTTTCGACCGCCATGCTGGCCGCTGCTTCGATCATGGTGTGGCGCAAGCGAACGGCGGTCGTGCAAAGCGTCACTGTTTTGCTGGTGCTGCTGTTCGCGATATCGATGCCAGGACAAACGTGGGCACAGTCGCCGTCGGACAATGCAACGGCACGCGAACTACTCGCCGATGCCGCGACCCGCATCGGTCAGATTGTGGTTGATAGAAACTTCAATTTGCGCCACGGCGACCCGCGGTGGATCGTGCGCGATGGAATGTACAGATTCAATGCGGGTGGACCGCAGTTGAGTGAGCAATCGCGCGATGTCGCGACGGCGCGCTACCAATTCGTATTTCAGGGGCGGACTTTCCAAGAGAGCGTCACCCTCACGCGGTATCCTTCGCCGGTAGCCGCTCTGCCGCCGATCTTGTGGTCCGAAAGCCACCTCAACTTGGAACGTCGCGCCATTAACGGCGCTAACGTCCTGCTGGATGTCGTTGTGACTGGAACCCGTCTCCTTCACTTTAAAGCCATTGCCTACACCACCAATGAGAATTTTCGCGTCACCGTTCGTAGCGACATGTCCGGGACAATGACCCAGTCATCAGCTTGGAAAAATACGACAAACTACGGGCGAGAAATTTCGGGTTGGGCGGGGGTCGCCGCAGGCATGGCGGGGTACCTCGCAGCTGACGTCCACAATCAATTGCGGTTGGACGGTTCGGTAGGTAGCCGTCAGCACCAGCACGCTACGCCGCCCGATACCTCGGGGCATCCGCAGTCGACAACCGACGTATCGCAAGATGATAACTCGGGAAATGCGTCTCAAAAGAACGACTCAGACGCCCACCATACGCATGGTCCCGACAAGGGCGCCCTCGCAGCGGCGGCGGCCGCCATCACCAGCATCCTGATCGCCGCCGGCATTGCTGGGAATATCGCCCAATCGATCGCCGCGGCCATCGCCGCCGGTATCCAATCGGGTGCCGAACTGACCGGCGAGCAGGTCGACGCCGCTATCGCCGAAGGTCTCGCGCGAACATCCGCCGGAAATGGGGAAGGGGTGCCACAAGACGCCGGGCTCGCTCCCAATTCCCCGGAGAGCCCACCGATCAGTCCGCCGCCGAAGCCCCCTCCCATTTATGACAAGGACGGCACGCCTTTCGCCACTAATGACGACGGCCAATATTGGGCGCCTGACGAAAACGGCGAGTGGCGCTGGCTCAATCGGGATGAGGCCCGCGCGGCGGCGTCGGCATTGGCCGCCGAAGAGGCCGCACGCAAGCAAGAGATCACCGAGCACGAGAAGGAAACTCAGCGCATCCTGGAAGAGGCGCGACGCAAGCAACAGGAAGCCGACGAGCAAGCGCGCGAAGAGGCGCGCCAAGCGGCAGAAGCCGAACGCGAGCGACAGGCCGCCGACGACAAGCGGCGCGCCGATCTGCTACGCGCGGCGCAACACACCATTACCGAGATGAACCCTGACGACCGGCAGAGCGAGCTACTCGGCGAAGTCGCAACACTGCTGCAAAACAAAGACACCGAAGGTGCCAACCTGCTGTGGCAACATATTCGCGGCGAGCGTCAAGCGCAGATCGACAGCACGCAACGGCAGGCGCAATGGGAAGCAAGCAAGGGAAAGGTTTGGCGCGCCGGTGAAGTGGTGAACACGTTCACGCGCGAAGCCAGCAAGGCCTGGCTGGTTGCCTTGACGACTAAGGGCGTCGGGGAATTTGGCGTTCTCGGTTCTGCAGTCAGAGGCGGTGCCGGGCTCGCCTCCGTTGGCACCGTTGAAGGCGGCCATATTACCGACAAACATGGAAACCTCGTCTTCGACGCGAAAGGAGCGGCCAAAGGCTTCGCTGAAGGT
Organism: uncultured Alphaproteobacteria bacterium; assembly: GCA_963761245.1. Classification (GTDB taxonomy): domain Bacteria; phylum Pseudomonadota; class Alphaproteobacteria; order Rhizobiales; family Xanthobacteraceae; genus Pseudolabrys. Next base: position 139,797 of record CAVXGN010000019.1, read on the forward strand.
AGCAAAAGCGGACTGACCGCAGCTATCGGCGGTATTGCCACCAAAGGCAGCAAACTGGTCGCGCTCGGCAAGATCGGAGCAACGGCGACCCTCGATATGGGCGAAACCTACGCAAAAACCGGCGATGTCAGTAAGACGATGACATCGGGTGCAATCGCCGTGGCCGGCGGCGCCATGAATGAGATTTACGACGCCAAGCTGCCAGAAGAAAGTCTCGTGAAATCGGTGGCAAGTCGCTCGACCAATATCGTTTCCGGTACCGCCAAAGGCGTTCTGGTCGAGGGCAAGCACATCAAGACCGCGGCCAGCGACGCAATCTATTCGGAAGCAGCCAGCTTCGCAGGCCAAAAAGGGGCAAAGCACTTCGAGCCGAGTTCAGGCACGCCATCATCCCCTGCCGAGACCGCGGCGCCGACACGACCACCGGCAGCGCCGTCGCACACGCCAGCGGCCGAGCCGCGCACCGAAGCGCCATCATCCCCTGCCGAGACCGCGGCGCCGACACGGCCACCGGCAGCGCCGTCGCACACGCCAGCGGCCGAGCCGCGCACCGAAGCGCCATCATCCCCTGCCGAGACCGCGGCGCCGACACGGCCACCGGCAGCGCCGTCGCACACGCCAGCGGCCGAGCCGCGCACCGAAGCGCCATCATCCCCTGCCGAGACCGCGGCGCCGACACGGCCACCGGCAGCGCCGTCGCACACGCCAGCGGCCGAGCCGCGCACCGAAGCGCCATCATCCCCTGCCGAGACCGCGGCGCCGACACGGCCACCGGCAGCGCCGTCGCACACGCCAGCGGCCGAGCCGCGCACCGAAGCGCCATCATCCCCTGCCGAGACCGCGGCACCGACACGACCACCGGCAGCGCCGTCGCACACGCCAGCGGCCGAGCCGCGCACCGAAGCGCCATCATCCCCTGCCGAGACCGCGGCACCGACACGACCACCGGCAGCGCCGTCGCACACGCCAGCGGCCGAGCCGCGCACCGAAGCGCCATCATCCCCTGCCGAGACCGCGGCGCCGACACGACCACCGGCAGCGCCGTCGCACACGCCAGCGGCCGAGCCGCGCACCGAAGCGCCATCATCCCCTGCCGAGACCGCGGCGCCGACACGGCCACCGGCAGCGCCGTCGCACACGCCAGCGGCCGAGCCGCGCACCGAAGCGCCATCATCCCCTGCCGAGACCGCGGCGCCGACACGACCACCGGCAGCGCCGTCGCACACGCCAGCGGCCGAGCCGCGCACCGAAGCGCCATCATCCCCTGCCGAGACCGCGGCGCCGACACGACCACCGGCAGCGCCGTCGCACACGCCAGCGGCCGAGCCGCGCACCGAAGCGCCATCATCCCCTGCCGAGACCGCGGCGCCGACACGGCCACCGGCAGCGCCGTCGCACACGCCAGCGGCCGAGCCGCGCACCGAAGCGCCATCATCCCCTGCCGAGACCGCGGCGCCGACACGACCACCGGCAGCGCCGTCGCACACGCCAGCAGCCGAGCCGCGCACCGAAGCGCCATCATCCCCTGCCGAGACCGCGGCGCCGACACGACCATTGGCGCCGCCGACTGAAGATCCGCACAATATGGCGGACGGAAAATTGCCGCCGTCACAGCAGTCGCCTAAGACGCACGAACCGCCATCGTCGACGCACCACAGCGCAACGGCACAACCCCGCGAGGCGCCGGTCGGCGGTCCGCCAGGCGGCGAACCCCCGGGCTCGGGCGGCGGTCGCGTCGGGCCGCCGCTTCCTCCCGAGACGGCGCAGGATCGCGCCGCGGCTGCCGAGGCCGCGCACCGCGACGCGCTCCGCAAGGAATGGCAAGCCGAGCGCATGGCAGCGCGCGCGCGGGCGAAGGCCGACGCTGACCCAGACAATCTTGCCAAGCAAATCGTCGCGCGCGGTAAGGAAAGCGAATTGAGCGAAGCACAAAAAAACGAGTGGGACGCACGCCTAAAGGCCAGCGATGCGCAGGAAGAAGCGCGCGCGGGCAAGCCGCCTTATGTCGAGACCCCGCAAGACCGCGTGGCGGCCGCCGAAGCCGCGCACCGCGACGCGCAACACAAGACATGGGAAGCCGAGCGCGCCGCCGCCGAGGCGCGCAAGCAAGCCCCTGCCTCGCCCGCCGAAACCTCAAAACAAGCGGCTGCGGGTGAAGCCGATGCCCATGTTGCAACCGCCAAGCCGGCGGCAGCCGACGACGCGCCGGTTGGCGATCATCCACCATCGCCTCGCGCGGCCGCGCCGCAAGAAACGGCCCCGCCCGCGCCCGGCCGCCCATCCAAGTCCACCGTCGACGGCGCGCCAAGCGCGAAGAAGCGCACCGCATCGGAGGAAGTCGAAGACTTCATCCGAAGCGCGGAATCGAAATCGGTCCGCGAACGGAAAGCGGAAGGCGCAGCCGCTTGGGAGAAAGCGCAACAAGATCCGGATGCGGTCAAAGCTGCCGATGCAAGCGGACACGATGCGGACAGGGCCGAAACTTCAACCGAGTCCAGAAGCCGAACCACGCAAGAGGCCGTCATTGTCGTCGGCGCGCGTGGACGCGTCGAGGGGCCGCCGGTTTTTAATGCGCCGGAAGATCAACACCTCGGTGCGGCGGGCAAGACAACCGTTCGAATCCCGGCGGGCTTTGATGCCGAAACCGACGATCCTGCCAGGATCGAAGTTCGCCTGCCGAAGAACCTCGACAACCTGGGCGGGGCGGCACGAAAACAGCGCGTCGGGCAGATCAGAGAACTCTGTTATGGAGCAGATCAAAAGGGGTGAAGTCGATCTGCGGCGTCCGCCGCCGCCGCCAACGCCCGAGCAAATCGATCTCACCGGCGACGACGCGACGAAAGCACCGCACGATCATCTGCCGCAACCCGCCCCGCAGGACCGGGTCGAGGACACCGAAGCCGTCGCTGCGCCGAGGGATTCCGTCAAGCACGCTGTTGACGACAAAACAGAAGCGCGCGCGGCGTCTGCGCGGCAGGTCGAAAAGGATGCCGCACAAAATGCCCACGAGATCTACGTGGCGGCGCGCGGCGGACCTCCCCCGTATGTCGAGACGCCGGCGGATCGCGCGGCGGCGGCCGAGGCCGCGCACCGCGATACGATGCGCAGAGTGTGGCAAGCCGAGCGCATGGCGGGGCGCGCGCAGGCCCGGGCTGAAACCGACCCCAGCAATCTCGCCAAGGAGATTGTCGCGCGCGGCAAAGAGGGTGAACTCGACGAAGCGCAAAGGGCGGAATGGGATGCGCGTCTGAGGGCGAGCGATGCTCAGGAAGCCGCGCACGGCGGCCCGCCGCCGGAGCCGCCGACCATGCCGCCACAATCCCATGACACCCTCGGAGGTCAAAGCAAGACCCCGAGCCCGTCGGGTCAAAAGCCAGCGCCTCCCCCCGACACGCTCGATGAAACCGATTCGCGACTGCGTGCCGTTAAGCGCAGCGATGATGGGCGAATCGAGACTGACCACCGCTGAAGGCGCTAAAGAAAAGGCGGTGGAAGCTATAGCAGCCAGACGCAAAGCCGAGGCAGCTCATGCCGAGCTTCTTGATGCGCAAAGCAAAGCCCTGCAAGCCCGCGACGCGGCCGTGCACGCAAAGGCAGAGGCGGTCGACGACCCGCAGAATGCCACTAAGCGAAACGAAGCGATCCGTAAAATCAACGACTTCAATTCGGCCAAGAAGTCAGTGGTGGAGGCAGAAACGAAAGCAAAAGCCGCCATCGAAGATTTCGCTACGAAGAGAAAGACAGTCGCACATACGCATCCCTGGGACATCTATCACACCAAGTCGGGGACACCTCCGGGCTTGCGCAATCCCGGCTCCCAAGTTGAAGAAAAAAACTGCGGTCCGACTGCGATTTGGGCCGTTAAAAAGAACGGCACTTATGAGGAGGTTCACGACGCGACGGCACCATTCCGCCGGGCCAAGCAGCCGCTGCTCGGCGGAATCATGCCAGACAAATTCAAGGATGCGTTGGCGGCTGCGCAGCTAAAGCCGCGGCCGATCAACGACATCGTGGGAACCGGGACCAACGCGGAAGACGTAGCCGACCGCCTTGGAGATTATCTCCGCAACAATCCCGACAAGAAGGTCTTGGCGGCGGTCGGGCCGCATGTCGTGGTCATCACTGGTAGCCGCACCGACCCGCATACGAATGAGACGTTCCTGCAAATATGGGATCCTGCGCGTGGCGATCAACTCGCAGTTCCTGCTGCGAAAGTGAACTGGGATCGCGACAACTCCTATGTCGTGCAGCCATAATATGATGATCAGGATCGAATGAGCTTTGGATCGACAGGTATCTTATGGTGCCGCAGCTTACCCCAATCCAGGGTTTGCATGCGGTCCTGGAACATCCCTTTGGTGCTGGGCTGCCATCGTATAAGCGAGCGCTTAAACGTAGAGTAGGTGGAATGGCGTTGGACGAAATTTGCGAAGCGACGCTTACCGGCGACGAGTTCGCCGCCTTGCTTGCGTATCACGGGATCGAGGTGCCGCAATCATCGTCCTATGCCCACGATGCCGAGCGCGACGTTACGGCAGCTGCGCGACAAGCATTGCGCGAAAAGAAATTGGCCAGCCGCGCATACGAAAGCATCCTCAGTTCGCTTGCAATGGACCGGCCCTCTTGCTTCATTGAAAAAATCGGCCTCGATTACATTCAAGACTCGCATTTGTTTATTTCAGATGCAGACGGAGGGTTGGCCAAATCACTGTGGATCAGCAAGACCCCCGGTGGAGAATATTATTTGGCCTTTCCGCTTGATCTGAGCGGCACCGTACGACGCGTTCTTGAGCCGCTTGAACTTGCAACCGCGGCGCCATCTTTGCTTGCAGATTGGACGCTATCCATAAATGGATTCACCGGGCTGGCTGCCGCAGTCGATTTTGTCCGCGTGGTTTTTGCGGCTTCCTTGATCGAACGCTCGGGTGTGCCAGGCATAGGAATCAATCGCTCCGATCTCGTTCAACAGATCCACGACGGACTGAATAGCAACGATCAACGCGCACTGATTACGCTTTGCCATACTCTATGGCCAACGGCGATCCCCGTCGATCCGCAGCATCTCACCGACGGACTGTACGAATTGGAAATGAATGGGTTGATTGCACCGTTCGGCGAAGAACTGGACCGGTGGCTGGCTAGCCCTGCTTTGCTCGAGTTGGCAATGAATTTGTTGAGCCCGGTACCGGGCGTGCGCATACGCAAAAAAATAGCGCCAGGAGAAGAATCGCAGCAAGAAATTGTTTTGCTGCGCGGCGCGACGATATGGGAACTTTCACCGGCTTTCGATCGTGATCCATCGACATTTCAAATCCGCTCAGTAGACGGTTTGACAGCCATTGCCGACATTGTCGAATTTCTAAGGCCGCATGGCGGCCGAGCGCAGGATGCGATAGAGCCGGCGGCTGTGACGAATGCAGCTTTCGATGAGACAGCAAATTCCTCTGCCGAAACATCAAAGTTATTGGAGGTGACAAACGATGTCTTGGCGCAAGATTTGAAAGGGACCGTGAATCTCTGTCCAAAATGCGTGCAAGTGGTAAGAGCCAATGCGCGGTTTTGCACGAAATGCGGCGCTGCATTGCAAACCTAACGGAATGAGATGGCCCAGTCCTGCCCAAACTGCAGCGCTGCGATCACCGCCGCCGATCGGTTCTGCGGGGAATGCGGACAAAAACTTGCTGTCACATCTCCCGCTCCTGTTGTTGTACACGATGCTTCGTCCTCCAGCGTGAGCGACCCAGCAGCCGCTACGTCCGACGGTTGGGGAAAGGTCCTTTTCACCGCAGCGGTCTGGGGCTTTGCCGCATACGGCGGCCTAACGATCTTCGCGATGGTCGTCGCACAATTAGCCGGTCGTCACGCCGCAACCCTTCCGCAAAGGATTATCCTGCAGACTTGCGTCCTTGTGGCGTTGCTTCGCGTCCTTGCGTATGTAGCCAGACGGTGGCGCGCAGGTGGGTGATGATTCATTTAACGCGAGACAGGCTGGAATTGCGAATGAATCTCGCTCCGCTGGATGTGATTGACGTCGATCCACCATGCCCGGTCTGCGGATCCAAGGTTTGTATCGTGGATACCAATGGCGGGCCGGCGGCAGACAGAACGTATTGGCTACTTTGCCTTGGTCGCGGGTGTGTTCACACGCGACCTCTGCCCACGGATACTACAGTCGATGCAGAAAAAGACTCTGAATGAAAGCGTTACGGCAACTATCGTTCAATTCGCACAGGCGCAGCCCATGGAAAGCAATTTGCACACTCGCGCTAGCTTATCCACGACTAGATGCTCCGGAGTTTCTTGCGATAAAGCCTAGTTGGCGCTCTCCGGCTGCCTGTTTTATATTGGCTGGGTAATAGAGTACTTGCTCAATCTGTGGCCGGCGTCGCGGCCGCTTTTGATTGGCGAGTCAATGGTAATAGCGGAACGCGTACAATGATTTGTCCGCAATGTAGGGCCCCGCATGCGCCAGGAGACAGGTTTTGCGGCGCATGTGGCGCGTCCCTTTCTGGCGGCAGGCTCGAAATAACATCGTCGCGTATCCCGGTTGCCAAACCCTCAAGACGTTCGGGCACCGTTATATGGCTTAGCGCCAGCGCGGCCGGCGTCGTACTGGTTGCGCTGGGGATTCTATTCCAATTTGCCACGACGCACGAGCCTGCCGCTGTACAGGAATGCGACCGGCTGGCTGCACATCCAGATGATCCGGAAAAGAAAGCCGACGGCGTTTCGTTGGAAACAATTGACACGACACGCGCGACACAAGCTTGCAAAAATGCGGTCGCGACCTATCCAGACGATGCCCGTTTTGCCTTCCAACTCGGCCGGGCCTATCAAAGTGGCAAATCTTACACGCAGGCCCTCGAGCAATACCGTATCGCTATCGACAAGGGTTACGCGCCGGCCATGTACAACCTCGGCTATGCGTATGAGAATGGCTTGGGGGTGGCGAAGGATGATGCAGAAGCCATAAAGTGGATCCGCATGGCGGCCGACAAGGGGTATGCGACGGCGATGGCCCACCTCGGCTATGCGTATGAGAATGGCTTGGGGGTAGCGAAGGACGAGACAGAAGCTATCAAGTGGTACCGCAAGGCGGCCGATAAGAATCACGCTGGCGCAATGAACAACCTCGGTAGAATGTATCAATATGGATGGGGGGTAGCGAAGGACGAGTTAGAAGCCATCAAGTGGTACCGCATGGCGGCCGACAAGGGTTTTGCAAAGGCCGTGTACAACCTCGGCTATGCGTATGAGAATGGCTTGGGGGTAGCGAAGGACGAGACAGAAGCTATCAAGTGGTACCGCAAGGCGGCCGATAAGAATGACGTGAGTGCAATGAATAACCTCGGCATTATGTATGCGCACGGCCGGGGTGTGGCGAAGGACGAGGCAGAAGCAATAAAGTTGTTCCGCAAGGCCGCCGAGCATGGTTCGGCGAACGCAATGCAAAATCTCGGAGACATGTATAGGGTTGGTAGAGGTGTCGTGAGGGATGAGGCGGAAGCTGCTCGGTGGTACCGCAAGGCGGCCGAGCGCAGGGCCAACGGGAAATGACGTAAAGAGCGCTTTTGCGATGGTATTTCGGCAGTGCCACGCGTTGTTGGCCAGTAGGAACGCTGCGATTTACCCAATTCGTGCGCAGCGGCACATGAAGTTGCTCGGTGTTGTTACTACGGCTTGGCACCAAGACGTTTCAGCCCCTCAGCTGCAACGTTGTCAGCGGGATTGAACCGAAGTGCCTTGCGGAAATCCGTGACGGCGTCGGCTTTACGCCCCATATGCTCATAGGTGAGCGCGCGATTGCTATAGGCATTTGCATAACTCGCATCGAAGCGGATTGCTTCGTTGTAGTCGGCAATCGCCAGTTCGTAATCCTTCTTGTCGTCGTACGCGTTGCCCCGATTGTTGTAGGCTGCGGCCAGTTTATGATCGAGCCGGATCGCCTCAGTGTAGTCGGCGATGGCGCGGTCGATATCACCTCTGCGGCTGTAAACGTTTCCCCGACCGTTGTAAGCAGCGGCAAGTTTTGGATTGAGCTGGATCGCCTTGTTAAAGTCGGCGACGGCGCGGTCGTAATTCTTCTTGATCGAATATTGGCTGCCGCGGTTTCCGTGGGCCGTTGCAAATTTGGGATTAAGCCGGATCGCCTCGGTGTAATCGGCGATGGCGCGGTCGTGATCTCCCTTGAAAGAATAGACGTTGCCGCGGTTGTAGTAGATTTCCGCGTGACGCGGACTGAGGCGCGCCGCAGCGGTGTAATCAGCAATCGCACGGTCGTAAGCTTTTTTGAAGGAATGCGCGTTGCCACGATTGTAGTATGCTACTGAATAGTTCGGATTGACGCGTATTGCCTCGGTGTAGTCGGCAATGGCTCGGTCGTATTCGCGCTTGACCCAATGCGCGTTACCTCGGCTGTCGTAAGCCCGGGCATAGTTCGGGTTGAGACGCAGCGCCTCCGTATAATCGGCAATGGCTCGGTCATATTCGTGCTGGGTTCGATAGGCTATCCCGCGATTCGTGTAGGCGATCGCACGGTTCGTAATGCTTTCGCCGCGATCTTTGATGATGCGCGTGCAGGCCGCAATTAAGCGCTCAGCATCATGGCCAGCGCATTCCCGCCAAACCTGCAAGCTGGCAGCAAAAGCCGTATTGTTGGCCAACAGAATAGCCACGATTGATCCGATTCGTGCCCAAGACAACACAATTTCATTTCCTGTTGTTCGCCAGGCATAATACAAACAGCAAAGACACCATATGCGCCAAGCTAACCTACGTCTGCTTTGGCATCGTGCGGGCGCCGCCAGCCATGCCCGCCCGATAATTCAAGCTCTTCTTTTTCCAATCGGCAAGGTTTCAGCGCAAGACGTAGCCTGAAATACAGCAGGCAGCGCCACGTGCTCTCGGTATCGGATTTTTTAGGTAGCAGACTGCCGCCGTGCCCTGATAGCCGGGCTTAACCCATGTCCAGGCGGAGCAGCGAGTATTTTGTCTGCACACAGCCGAACATTGTTCGGCAGTCGTCCCGCGGAAAACGGCAAAGTCGTTGCCGGGAAGATTGCAATTGAAACCACATGGTTCGAGTGCCTGGGTAGGCCAAATCTGAACTGCCAGCAGCAGCAGAATTCCGCACGCGATTCTGACAAAAGCTGCGACTACATACGACCACGACCAAGTACAAAATGGCTTACACATGGCACCCACCATACACGGTTGCTCTGCAATATGCCCAATCCCATCATGTAACATAATATCAAACCGCTTTCTGCGCATAAAGGTTTTACCGTCACGCCATTCGCTGAAGTTCTTGGCGGCGCACCGTCAACAAAATCATCTCCGGGTACTGTCATGACGACTCGCCGCGCTATCGGCGCCTGGCCCGAAAAGCCAGGCGCGGCGCAAAGCGGGGGTTGATGTCAGGCATCTAATTGCCAATTCACGGTGTTCACGGGTCACTTGTATATCAAAGAAACGCTGTCACGAGGAGGCAGACTATGTCGCCTCTTGGCTCTTCGCGACGATCCGCCGCTACGCTGCAATAGCGTCGCTTTCGGAACGAAGCGGACATGCTGGGATGTTGAGCCCCGACCGACAACGACGCTTATGACCCAAATGCGACATTGCCCAAAGTCGGCACCTCGCCAAGCTCTCTATTACGCGCTGGCACCTGCAATATTTTCAACGAGGTGGACGATCCGACGCCGGAGCCTGGCGTCTTTAATTCGCACATAAGCTCTTGTGAGAGCGAGCCCGTCGGTCGTAGCGAGGAAATCGGACACAAAAGCCGCTGAAGGGACTTTGCCATCCGGGATCGCCCGGCCCGGTACGCCCTCAAAAAAGAATGAAATAGGCACCTGCAGAATGCCTGCGATCTGATGCAAGCGGCTTGATCCTATTCGGTTCGTCCCCTTTTCGTATTTCTGCACTTGTTGGAATGTGAGGCCGAGCTTGTCGCCCAACGTGGTCTGGCTCATGCGGAGCATCAACCGGCGCATCCGCACGCGGTTTCCCACGTACTTGTCAACAGGACGGGGCTCCTTTTTGCCGGCGGCAATACTTTTTGCTTTCCGTGATGCCATTCCAATTTCCCCCTCTGAATGCCCCTAGATATCGTATTGAAAAGCAAAGATTTGAGCCAGGCCATGCCGGAGCATTTCCGGATGCAAGGTACACAGACTCCCACGCGAGGGATCGTCACCGGATGGCCGCGATGCGCTTCTTGCCCTCAGACGTTATCGCTGAGGCGAATCCTGCTTCAGGGACAAAATATTTGGCGCCACTGACGCATCTCGGACACGCCAGTTAAATTCGAGCGAGTATTCACAGTATTACTATGCGGCTTAGGCGTAAGACGGGCATGCCTGTTAACACAACCTGCTTGGGCGACCATCGAGGCTAGCGCGTGAGAACCGTCCCGTCGCGCGCAGCTACGGGGTAGCTTGCCAACAAGGGGGTTCTCACAAATACGGCATGTGCCTTCGCGTATGCTCGCCTTCCAAAAAAAAAGCGAAAAAAGACCTTCCAATAAAAAAAATGGCCTCGGTCAAAAAAAAAATAAAAAACCGCCGACGAAAACAGTTTGCCCCCAGATCGGCAACGCCGCGCTAACCACGTGAACCGGTCGGCCGGTCACAGCAGTCCGTCGGTTCTTGCGCGGTCCCATCCACCGTTATAGGTTCGGCCCATCGTCAAGAGTTCGGGCTTCTGCGAAATGGCCCGATGCCAGCCTGCTTCTCCGAGCAAGGTGGATCGCACAGACGAGGCGGCGCTTCGGCACCGCAAATAACCGGAGAAATCAGCATGACCTACGAGACCAAGGAGCAGCAAAGGAAGCGGTTCGTCGCAGAGTTTTTGCGGCGCCTGCGTAAGCCCCCTAAGCACAAAATCGCATAACTCTGCATAAGAGCGTCGTCGGGTATTTCAAAAATTGCGCGATCGTCATGTGGCATGCCCCAACAATTCGGACTCTACGTTCCGAATTGCAAGGCCCCTTTGCGTTTTTTCTGATGTCAACGATATAAACCTGTTTTATCTCCTAAAAAGTGTTTTGTCGGGTTTTTGCGGGGATTTTTGCTGTGGGCCCCACCGGCCCGCGCCCCAAAGTGCCTGACTTTTATATACCCCCCCGGGCCGACGATCGGCTGGTCGACTAACGCAGCAGTTCTATTGTCAATTGCCTGGCCAGCTCACTATCAAGCCTGAGATCGGCAACGCCAGCACCGCCCTTGCTGTGAAGGATTTCAAGGCGCTGCTTTACTATTGAATGGTGAGCACTGCAGCACGGTTGCCAGTTAGCCTCGCTCCACATCAAAACAGGATCGCCATTATGAGGCTCGATATGGTCGACCGTGGTAGCTGGCTCGATTCGGCCGACTGCAAAGCAGCCTACGCATAATGGGTGCGCGGCCCTGTAGAGCTTTGCCGCTCGATCCCAGCTCGCGCTATAGCCACGCTGCCGAAAGCTGCCGCGCTCCCTCTCATAGGCTACGGCTCGCTCTGCTACTGGCGGAAGGTTCGCCGGCCGGAATACCGGCGGTTTAACTGGCATTCACTTGCGCCTCATACCTGGTTGACCATCGTACTCTACTTCCCCATCAAAAGGCCAAAGAGAGCAGGGGTTTGACGGGGAGTTTTGGAGACAGCAGTTGGGCGAGGAAGGCGATTATTTGATCGGGACTTGCGGCGACGGAGATTTTGCGGAGTGTATTCAGACCGAGAGCGAACAGCGACCAAGCACGGCGGCCGTGTTTTTTGTGGGGATCGGCATGTGATTTCTCCACTTCAACAACAGTCGCCGTCCACGGCACAGCATCCCGCTGTGCACGCGAAGTCGTTAAGTTCGATAGGGTGTTGGTAGTGGTCCGCGGTGACGCGACCGGCGTTGAATTGTTCCCGCTGCGGCGCGGCAGTAGCGGCAGTATATATACTGCCGCAACTGCCGCACTGCCGCACGCAGCAGTTGCGGCAGTCATTTTGCGGCAGTCGCGGACTGCCGCAAACCCAATAACGGCGGGCACATCTTTCATTGCGGCAGTCCTTTTCCTGCGGTAGTCGCATTGACTGCCGCAACTTCGTCGCCGGGGACGATGAAAAGGCAGGGTTTGCGATCTGACTTCAGCCCTTCGACGGGCTTCAGGTGACCCCACGCCAGCAGCCGCTTGATGGTCCGCTTGACCTCAGGGTCGTCGTTCTCGCGGCCAAGAATTGGAGCAATGGCTTTGCCCACCCACAGGTCGGCGCGCGCGTTCTCGCGCCACTGTCCGCTGCCGACGGCCTCCCTGATTGCGGCGATCTGCTCGGTGGTCAGTTCAGCCGCCACCGGCAGCTCCCAGGTCTCGACCACGCCGACATTGTCGCCGCCGTGACTGCCGGGGCCACCGGTGATCAGCGAGACGCCGTTCATCATCTCGACGTTCGTGATATGAAACCAATTGCTGTTGTCGGTCGCCGGAGCGAAATTGAACTTGCCCGAAAAGGCCCGAAAGTACTGGCGGGGGTTGGGAATGTTCTGCTTCTTGGCTTCGTCGGCCTTCATCGTCTCCAGAACGCGAACACTGCGGCAGGCATCGACAAACGAACTGGCACCACGCGCCGAATTGGCTGTTACTTCGTTGCCGTTCCCCTTGCGGGTGTGATGCCAGAGATGCACGGCGCAATTGGCGCGCTCGGCAATATGATCATAGCACTCGATCACGTCGCGAATGGCGCTATTGTCATTCTCGTTCACCTCATGAGTGGATACGAAGGGATCGAGGCTGAACACGTCGATTTTCTTTTCGTTCAGCAGTTCGATTATCGCATTGATGAACACGTCATTGCGTTTGATTGACCCGACCTTCTGTTGGCTGGCAATCTTGAAACTGATCTCGCCCTTGGCTTTGGTGAACAGCCGCCCGCCGACGTCTTCTGGCATCAATCCGTGATGTCGCATGGCTACCGCGATGCGCTTGTCCATTGCGTTGCGGTTATCTTCCAGATTGACCAGCAGCACGCGCAGGGCCCCCGAGATGCGGTCGCCAAGCAGCGACTTGCCCGACGCCAGCGCCAGCGCCTCGACAATGCCCAATGAACTCTTACCGGTCGCACCCATCGCCGCCGTGCCGCTCACTGTCCGGCGCAACAGGTGCCTGCCAGCAAGAAAATCCCATTTCGCGATATCGTGTTCAGGCGGGAATGCGTGCGGCTCTGCGGTTATCGCGACAGGCTTGTCTGATGCGTCCGCCTTTGCGCCACAATTCTTGATCGCGGTGGCAAGCAACGGGTCGAGGTAGTCGTCGCTCAGATAGCGCACGATGATGGCGGGATCGCGCGTTGGTGCCTTGGGTGCATCTTCAATCGCCTTGCGCAGCCGCGCCTTGACTTCCTCACGATCAAAGTCGCCACCATACTCTGCCACGTATGCCGCCGAGGCTCTGCAAAGGACCTTGTTGAATCCTTGCCCAGGATCGTCGCCCATCGTTGCAAGATGATTTTCGAAGCCGTGCACACTGCTCGCACTAGCGGCGTATGCCGCTAAAGCATCTAATCGGCGTGAATCCTGAGCGCGATCAATCAGCCAATCCGGTGCGTCGGCGACGTCGTTGTCGTTCAGCCACTTGTAGCACCCTACGCCCGGCTTCACCGATGGCACCGCGACCACTATGCCGCCGTCACCGCGTACATCGACGCCGGGTGCGACCTCCGATTCCGAATTGCGGATGTTCGCGCCGTCCGGGTATTTGAAAAAATAGTGCAGTGAGCCGCTTGGGCTTTTCGCCATCAGTGTATCGGGCAGCTTGCCGTGCTCGTCCTGAAGCCTTGTCAGTGAGGCGATGCCGTCGGCGGCGTGGCCGCCTTCGAGCGTGTCGGCCTCGACCACCCAGATGCCGGACTTCGGGCCGGTGACGATGCCGACATTTGCGTCCGGCCAGCGCCGAAAATCTCGGCGGATTTCCTTCGCGTCGGTGGTCGCGCCCCAATTACGACCGCCGCTGTACTCGGCGGCCTTGTGCGACTTCTTGGTGCCCGGCGGCACCAAGAAGACATGCCGGCCACGCACCGCGGCGTAGGACAGTGCCGCGGCGAGCATGGGAGCGTCATCGTCGGACGGCAGGCGGTTGAGCCACTGATAAAGCCGGTCGTCGTTGTCGTTGTCGGGGATGCCGATGTCTTTGATAGCCGCCACGTATTTGGCAAAAGCATTGATCCGGGCACTATTTGTGCTAGTATTTCCGTGCATTAATACAGTCCTTCCTTAGGGCCGTGCCGGTTTCCCCCCGGCGCGGCCTATTTCATTTCAAAGCCATGTGTTGGCCCTCGCAGCCTGCAAGCTGCGGGGGTGGCTGCGTTTAGGGGTGGTGGTGGTGGTGGTGGTGGTGGCGAACGCTACGCGAACGCACGAAGACGCCCCGGACTTTCCCCGGACTTTGCGCCGGGTTTCCCGGGTTTTTGCCGTTATTTGAACTGTTTTCGTTCGCGCCGCGATGACGCGCTGAAGTGCAAAAAGCTTGTGTTTGCGGGACTTTTATTGGTCGGAGTGGCAGGATTTGAACCTGCGACCCCCTCGTCCCGAACGAGGTGCGCTACCAGACTGCGCTACACTCCGACTGAAGGCCGGTCTTATAACCCTGGCTCCCTTGCAGCCGCAAGCTTGAGAGAAACCATGACTGCCGAGCCGGGAACCCGGGTTTTGAAGGCCGATAGCCAGGCGATCGAGGCGGCGGCGCGCTGCCTTTCCGCCGGCGGCCTGGTCGCATTCCCGACCGAGACTGTCTATGGGCTGGGCGCCGACGCCGGCAACGGCGAAGCCATCGCCCGCCTCTATGCCGCCAAGGGCCGGCCCGCCTTCAACCCGCTGATCGCGCATGTCCCCGATATCGCCACGGCGCGACAACTCGGCCGTTTCGATGCCAATGCCGAGCGGCTCGCCGCCGCGTTTTGGCCCGGCCCGCTGACGCTGGTGCTGCCGCGCCTGCCCGATGCCGCCGATTGCCGATCTTGCGCTCGCCGGCCTCGACAGCGTGGCGGTGCGCGTGCCGGCGCATCCGGTGGCGCGCGCGCTGCTGCAAGCCTTCGGCGGGCCGGTGGTGGCGCCGTCCGCCAACCGCTCCGGCCATGTGTCGCCGACCAGCGCGGCGCATGTGCTCGCCGACCTGCGCGGCCGCATCGACATGGTGATCGACGCCGGCCCCTGCCCGGTCGGCGTTGAGTCCACCATCATCGCCTGCCTCGGCGCGCCGACCTTGCTGCGCCCCGGCGGCGTGGACCGCGCCGAGATCGAGCGCGTGCTCGGGCGCGCGCTCGACGAAGCGCCGGCCGAGCCGGACGCCCCACTCGCGCCCGGCATGCTGGCATCGCACTATGCGCCCAAGGCGCGGCTGCGGCTGCAAGCGCAGGCCGCGCAACCGGGCGAGGCGCTGCTCGCCTTCGGGCCGGCGCCGGCATTCTCCGGCCCCACGCTCAATTTGTCGCCGCGCGGCGATCTGATCGAGGCGGCGGCCAATCTGTTTTCGCATTTGCGCGCCCTGGATGCTTCCGGCGCCGGCACCATCGCGGTAATGACATTGCCACAGGACGGGCTGGGTGAAGCGATCAACGACCGGCTCGCGCGCGCCGCGGCACCGAAACCATGAGAAGCGCCATGAACATTCAGACCAAGCCCCCGATGCCGCCCGATCTGCTGAAGCGCTTTATCGACATCGTCGGGCAGAAATACGCGATCACCGACCGCATGGCGCAGGAGCCCTATCTGGTCGAGATGCGCGACCTCTATCACGGCGTAACGCCGGCGGTGCTGCGGCCGGGCTCGGTCGAGGAAGTGGCGGCCATCCTCAAGCTCGCCAACGAGACGGCAACTCCGATCGTGCCGCAAGGCGGCAATACCGGTCTGGTCGGCGGCCAGACCCCGCACCACGGCGAGCTGCTGCTGTCGCTCACGCGCCTCGACAAGATCCGCGAGGTCGATCCGGTCTCCAACACCATGACGGTCGAAGCCGGCGTCACGCTGCAGCGCGCGCGCGAAGCGGCGGCCGAGGCCGACCGGCTCTATCCGCAACTGCTGCCGTCGGAAGGCACCTGCACCATCGGCGGCAATCTCTCCACCAATGCCGGCGGCACCGCGGCGCTCGCCCACGGCATCGCGCGCTCGCACGCGCTCGGCCTGGAAGTGGTGCTGGCCGACGGACGCGTGCTGCACAATCTCAACAAGCTGAAGAAGGACAATACCGGCTACGACTTGAAGAACCTGTTCATCGGCTCGGAAGGCACGCTCGGCATCATCACCGCTGCGGTGCTGCGGCTGGTGCCGCGGCCGCGCTCCGTCGAAACCGCCTTCATCGGCGTGCCCTCCCCGCAAGCCTCGCTCGATCTTTTGGGCATCGCCGAGGAGCGCACCTCGGGCGGCGTGACCTCGTTCGAGCTGATGGCGCGCTCGGGCGTCGATGCCGTGGTGAGCCACGACTCCATGAGCCGCAATCCGCTGGCGACCCCGTACCCCTGGTACGTGCTGATCGAATTGTCCTCGCAGGCGCGCACCGGCTTGCGCGGCGTGCTGGAGGAGATCCTGAGCAAGGGACACGACAAGGGCATCGTGCTCGACGCCACCATTGCCGAGTCCGGCCAGCAGGCGAAATCGTTCTGGCGCATCCGCGAAATGTTCGGCGAGGTGCAGCGCCATCTCGGCGCGTCGATCAAGCACGACATTTCCGTGCCGGTGGCGGCGGTGCCAGCCTTCATCGCCGAAGCGGACGAGGCGGTGACGAAATTCATTCCGGGCTGCCGCTCGCTGCCGTTCGGCCACGTCGGCGACGGCAACATCCATTACAACGTGATGCAGCCGGACGGCGCCGACCGCCAGCAATATTTGGCGCGCTGGGACGAGATGAACGCCGTGGTATTCGCGGTGGTCAAGAAATTCGGCGGCTCGATCTCGGCCGAGCACGGCGTCGGCATTGTCAAGCGCGACATGCTGCCGGAGTACAAGGACCCGGTGGCGCTCGATCTGATGCGCGCCTTGAAGCGCACGCTCGATCCGAAGGGGATACTCAATCCCGGCAAGGTGTTGTGAGCCGCCAGCCGCTCAAAACAGCGACGCCTGGCCGTCATTTTTCTTGGCGGCGCGTTTTGCCGCCGCCGGCTTTGCTGCGGGAGGCCTAGATGTGGGTTCGGGCTCGCCGGGAACGACCGGCTCGATCAGCTTCGCATTATCATTGGCGGTGCGGTTGACCGCGGTGGAAATCTCGTAAGCCTCCAAGAGATTGTCAGGCGCCGGCTGGATCAGCGCTTCGGCGGTCTTGGCGTCGACCTCCGCGCAATTGAGCCAGAGGTCGAAGGCTTCCGGCGGCACCACCACCGGCATGCGCTCGTGGATGGCGGCGAGCGTGCGGTTGGCGCGCGTGGTGACGATGGCCGCGGTTTCCATTTCCTCGCCGTTCGGCCCGGTCCAGCATTCCCACAGCCCGGCGAAGGCGAGCGGCGTGCCCGATTTCGCCCGCACGTAGAACGGCTGCTTGCGGCCGGCCACCGCTTGCCATTCGTAGAAGCCGTCCGCCGGGATCAGGCAGCGCCGCCGCTTCATGGCGGCGCGGAAGGCGGGCTTCTCGCTGGCGGACTCCCCGCGCGCGTTGATCAGCAATGTGAAGGTCTTCGGATCCTTGACCCAGGACGGCAGCAGGCCCCAGCGCACCAGCGCCAATTGCCGCTTGCCCTCGTTGAGCCGCACGATGGCGATCGGCTGGGTGGGCGCGATATTGTAGCGCGGTGGAAAATTAGGCTGCTCCTCGTAGCGAAACAGCGCCCGGATCGCTTCCGGCGCCGAGGTCAGGGTGTAGCGGCCGCACATATTTAGAAATCCTTTATCTCGCCGGCTTAATCGCACTTTAACCGCCGGGCATAATACATTTGGGGTCGGCGGCGATTGGGCGGCGGGGCCTCGATGAAATATCAGGATAGCGCTGAAGCATTGCAAGCGGCCGAGGACTGGTCCGAAGGCGACCGCGGCGCCGCGAAGCGCCTTGCCGAGGCCAACATCAACCCGGCGACCGGGCTTGCCACCGACTATCTCAATCACTTCAACGAAGCGATCATGCTGCTCGAAATGCTGTCGAGCTGCCCGGACTGCATCGAGGATTTCCTGGCCTGGCAGCCGTTGAGCTATCGCGAGCATTTCTGCGAGTCGCGCTTCAAGGACCGCCAGCCTGGCGATCGCCGCCTATGAGGCCGCCGACCCGGCCGTGCGCCGCTGTCTCGACAGCCTCACCGGCACCATGACCGCAGTGCTCGAGGCGACACGGACGGCGATACACGCCGATCTGCCGCCCGATCTCGCCGCCATGCTGGCCGAGCACGCCGTTCAATCGCTCAAACCGCTGGTCGCGCGCGCCGGCGCCGTGATCAACGGCGAGGCCGACTCCGCCGACATCGATCTGCCGCAGGCGGCGGTCGACCTGCTGCTCAAGCAATAGCCGAACGTGGCCGACGCCCGCAGTTATCCGCAGCGCCCGTTCCTCGCGGTCAGCGCCGCGATCGTGCGCGACGGCAAGCTCTTGATCGTGCGCCGCGCCCGCAAACCCGCGCTCAATCTCTACACATTTCCCGGCGGCGGCGTGGAGACCGGCGAAACGCTGACCGAAGCGGTGATCCGCGAAGTGCGCGAGGAAACCGCGCTCACGATCGAGCCGGTCGCGCTTGCCGGCCATCGCGAGGCGATCGTGCGCGACGGCGAAGGCCGCGTCGAGCGGCATTTCGTGATCCTGTGCTTTGCCGCGCGCTGGCTTGCCGGCGAGCCGGTGCTCAACGAGGAACTCGACGACTCACGCTGGGTGACGCCGGCCGAGCTCGCGGATTTGCGCACCACCGATGGGCTTGCCGAGATTGCCGCCGCCGCGCTCGAGCGGATCGGCCAAACACCGCCCTAAATTCGGCGCTTTGCAAATTCATCGCTGCGCGCCCATATCACCGCCAAACAGGCAAAAGGCCGTCCGGCGTGAAGAAATTCCTGCTCGTCTTCTCTCTGCTTGCCGTGCTCGCCGCGCCGCCGCTGCGCGCGCAGGAGGACCGTCCGGCGCCGTTCGACCGCGACCTGCAGCGGCTCGCCGAGATCCTCGGCGCGCTGCATTATTTGCGCGGGGTGTGCGGCGCCAATGAGGGACAGAAGTGGCGTAACGAGATGCTGGCTTTGATCGACGCCGAGGCCCCGGACGGCGAGCGGAGGCGCAAGATCGTGGCGAGCTTCAATCGTGGTTACCAGGGATTCCAGCAGACCTATCGCACCTGCACACCGGCCGCCAGCATTGCAATTCACCGGTATTTCGATGAAGGCGCCAAGATCGCCCGCGATATCACGGCCCGTTACGCGAACTAACACCCTCCAGCGATTAACCTTTCCTTAAGGTGCCCCTATCGGGCCGTTTCGTGCGTGCTAACTTCCGCCTCGCATTTAAGGCCGCCGCCGAAAGGCGACGCCACGGGACGAAGACGAAAGTGACAATGAACTCCGCTGGACCGTCTACCTCCACACGCGAGCCGATTGCCGATCACGAGCAGAAGCGCGTGGCGCTCGGCTATCTGCACGAGGCCTGGGCGGAGGCGCGGCTCGACGGCATCGACGGCGATTGCCTGGCGCAAGCCTGTCTGTTCGCCGCGCTGGCCGAATTCGTGACGACCTACGGCGAGGAAGCCGCCGCCACCTTCACGGAAGGGTTGGGCGCGCGCATCCGCAACGGCGAATTTTCCGTCGAGCAACAGCGGCAATAGCGGCCGCGTTCAATCAGCGCCCAGCGTTTCTAAAAAGCACACGCGCTCGCCTTGCGCCGGCGCGACAAGCGCGCCTTCCCACATCACTTTGTGTCCACGCACGATGGTGCCGACCGGCCAGCCGGTGACGGCTGACGCCGTTGTAGGGCGTCCAGCCGGCGCGCGAGGCGGTCCATTTATCGGTGATGGTCTCGCGCCGTTTGAGATCGACCACGGTGAGATCGGCATCGTAGCCGGCGGCGATGCGGCCTTTGCGCGCGATGCCGAAGACGCGCGCCGGACCGGCGCTGGTGAGATCGACAAAGCGCAAGAGCGATAGCCGCCCAGCGCTCACGTGATCGAGCATCAGCGGGACCAGCGTCTGCGTCGCCGGGCATGCCGGAATGCGTCTTCGGATAAGGATGCGCTTTTTCCTCGCGCGTGTGCGGCGAGTGGTCGGAGCCGACGCTGTCGATGACGCCCTGCGCAATGCCGCGCCACAGTCCTTCGCGATGGGAAGCGTCGCGGACCGGCGGATTGAGCTGGGCGAGCGTGCCGAGCTTCTCGTAGCAGTCGGGCGCGGCGAGCGTGAGATGCGCCGGCGTTGCTTCCGCGGTGGCGACGTCCTTGTGACCGGCGAGGAATTCGGCTTCCTCCTTGCTGGTGACATGCAGCACATGCACGCGCTTTCCCGTCTCGCGCGCCAGCGCGATCAGGCGCTGCGTGCACATCAGCGCGGCAGTGCGCATCGCGCCAGACCGGATGCGAACGTGGATCGCCTTCGACTCGCAGGTTCATGCGCTCGCGCAGGCGATACTCGTCCTCGGAATGGAAGGCGGCGCGGCGGCGGATGCTTTTCAGCACCGCGCGCACGCCCTCATCGTCTTCGATCAGCAGCGAGCCGGTGGAGGAGCCCATGAAGACTTTCACGCCGCAGACGCCCGGCAGCCGCTCCAGCTCGCCCAGGTCTTTGGTGTTCTCGCGCGTCGCGCCGGCATAAAAGGCGAAGTCGCAATGCATGCGGTGATGCGCGCGCTTGACCTTGTCGGCGATTGCCGCGGCATCGGTGGTGGTGGGATCGGTGTTCGGCATCTCGAACACCGCGGTGACGCCGCCGAGCACCGCGCCGCGCGAGCCGGATTCCAGGTCTTCCTTGTGCGTCAGGCCAGGCTCGCGGAAATGCACATGGCTGTCGATCACGCCCGGCAGCACGTGCAGGCCGAGGCAATCGATCACCTCGCCGGCCGATGCGCGCGCAAGATCGCCGATGGCCGCGAAGCGGCCGTCCCGGATGCCGATATCGCGGATGCCCTCGCCGTCCTGGTTGACGACGGTGCCGCCCTTGAGGATGAGGTCGTAGGTTTCGGCCATGTTTGGAGCGGTTCCAACCGGGCTTGAGGCTCGCGCAACAGCGCTTACGTTTCATCGCGAGTTCTGGCAAGAGACTAGCGCACGGACGGGCCCAGAGAATTCACATGCAGGCGGCACTTCTCCCTGAACGCGGCGTGGTCAAGGTCGCCGGCGACGATGCCCGGCGCTTCCTCAACGGGCTCGCCACCAACGATATCGGCAAGGTCGCGCCCGGCAGCGCGCGCTTTGCCGCGCTGCTGACGCCGCAGGGCAAGATCATCGTCGATTTTCTCATCGCGGAAGCGGCGGCCGAGGACGGCGGCGGCTTCTACCTCGATTGCCCGCGCGCGCTGGCGCCCGACCTTGTGAAAAAGCTGAATTTCTACAAGCTGCGCGCCAAGGTCACGGTCGACGATCTCTCGGAGGCGCTCGGCGTCATGGCGGTCTGGGACGGCCAATCCGGAGTGAAAGCCGACAGCGAATACGGGCTTTGCTACGCCGACCCGCGGCTGCCGGCGCTCGGCTTGCGTGTCATTCTGCCGCCGAATGATGTGGCCAAAGCGGCGGCCGATCTCGGCGCCACGCTGGTCGACGCCGACGCCTATGACGCCCACCGTATCGCGCTCGGCGTGCCGCGCGGCGGTGAGGACTTCGCCTATGGCGATACCTTCCCGCACGAAGCCGACATGGATCAGCTCAACGGCGTCGATTTCGACAAGGGCTGCTATGTCGGGCAGGAGGTGGTCTCGCGCGTCGAGCACCGCGCCAGCGCGCGCAGCCGCTTGGTGCCGATATCGTACGAGGAGTTCGCCCCCTCTTCCGGCCTGCCGCTGATGGCGGGCGAAAAGGAAGTCGGCCATCTATGCTCGGCCGCCAAAGGGCGCGGCCTTGCCCATGTGCGGCTCGACCGCGTCGCCGATGCGCTCGCCGCCGGCACGCCGATCACTTGCGGCAATATTCCGCTGCATTTGGTGAAGCCGGATTGGGCGCGCTTTGCGTGGCCGGGAGACGGCAAGGCCGCGTCATGAGCACCGCGCCTCTTCACGCCGACAACCTTCCCCGCTGCCCCTGGCCGAAGCAGGATCCGCTCTACGTCGCCTATCACGACCAGGAATGGGGCGTGCCGGAATACGACGACCGCGCGCTGTTCGAAAAGCTGATCCTCGACGGCTTCCAGGCCGGCCTGTCGTGGATCACGATCCTGCGCAAGCGCGAGAACTTCCGCCGCGCCTTCGACGATTTCCAGCCGGAAAAGATCGCGCGCTACACGCCGAAGAAGGTCGAGCGGCTGATGCAGGATGCCGGCATCGTGCGCAACCGCGCCAAGATCGAGGGCGCGGTGGCGTCAGCACGCAACTATCTCGACATCATGGAGAACGGCCCGGGATTTTCCATGCTGCTGTGGGATTTCCTCGACGGCAAGCCGAAGGTCAATCGCTTCCGCAGCATCAAGCAGGTGCCGGCGGAAACCGACATATCGCGCAAGATGTCGAAGGAGCTGATCGGCCGCGGCTTCAAGTTCGTCGGGCCGACCATCGTCTACGCCTTCATGCAGGCGGTCGGCATGGTCAACGACCATCTGGTGACGTGCCACCGCCATGCGGCGCGTCGCCAAGCTCGCCAAACGCAAATGAGCAAGCCGCGCACCGCCGGCAAGGGCGCAAAGCAAACGGCGCCGCGCGCCTGGCAGCGCATGCTGTCCGGGCGCCGGCTCGATCTGCTCGACCCCTCCCCGCTCGACGTGGAGATCGAGGACATCGCGCATGGCTTGGCGCGCGTGGCGCGCTGGAACGGGCAGACCAAGGGCGCGCACATCTATTCGGTCGCCCAGCACGCGCTGCTGGTGGAGGCACTCGCCAGGGCAAAAGTGCCGCGGCTCGACGCGCAAGGCCGGCTCGCTGTGCTGCTGCACGATGCGCCGGAATACGTCATCGGCGACATGATCTCGCCGTTCAAGGCGGTGATCGGCGACAGCTACAAGGCGGTCGAACGCCGCCTGCTCGCCGCCATCCATTTGCGTTTCGGCTTGCCGGCGAAACTGCCCGACACCCTGCAGGGCCTGATCAAGGCCGCCGACCGCAGCGCCGCCTTTCTGGAGGCGACGCGGCTTGCCGGTTTCGAGCGGACCGAGGCGCGAAAGTTCTTCGGCCCGCCGCCGAAATTCTCCGCCGCCATGGAGCGCGACTATCTGACGCCCTGGACGGCGAGCGCCGCCGAGGCGCGCTTCAAAGAGCGCTTCGAGAAACTGCTGCGCGGCTGAAATTGGTCCAGAACTCCCTTATTCAAAGACACATCGAATGCACTGAGCAAATCCGTTAACGGACGTTTCCGTTTCGGAGCTGCCGCTCGCGCCTCGCGAAACTATTCGGCACTCAAGCGGGAAAGAGTTTAGAACCTATCTCAAAATTGCTGAGCGGGCTTGATCGGCTATAAATGTTGGATGATTGGACTGAGCGATGAGCAATGGGAGCGGATCCGGAATCATTTTCCGGAGGAGCACATTGCCGATGGTCGTCCAGGACGCAAACCAATACCGACACGGCGCGTGCTCGAAGCGGTCCTGTGGATTCTCAACACAGGCGCGCAGTGGCACATGTTGCCGCAGAGCTATCCGAACTACAAAACGGTGCATCGTCGGTTTCAAGCGTGGTGCCACAGCGACGTTTTGCGTCAAGTTCTAACGGATGTTGCCAACGAACTTCGCGACAAAGGGATGCAGGACGAAGAAGAGAGCTTCATTGACGCGACCTTTGCGATGGCCAAGGGCGGCGGCGCGGAGATCGGTCCGACCAAGCGTGGAAAAGGCATGAAAATCATGGCGATAGTGGATCGCCACGGTTTGCCATTGTCGGTGAGTACGCACGCCGCGAATCATCATGAAGTGCGCTTGGTCCAATTGTGCTTTGACTTTTACATGATTGAAGCCAAGCCCGAGATCCTCATTGGTGATCGCGCCTATGATAGTGATCCGCTCGATGACGACTTACGTAAAGATGGTATCGAGATGATCGCGCCGCACCGATCTAATCGCCGCAAGTGCCCCACGCAAGATGGACGCCGACTTCGGCGATATGCCCGGCGCTGGTTGGTCGAACGGTTCTTCGCTTGGCTTCAATGGCAGCGCCGCATTCTCGTCCGCTGGGAGTTTTATCCGAAGAACTTCCTTGGCTTCGTGCAACTCGCCTGCCTCGTCATCCTCTTCAAACGATTTTGAGATAGGTTCTAGTCGTGTGCGCAAGAATTAAGCGGCGAATTTCTGAAGCCTCGCGACTCATTTTGTTAATGCGGCGAACTGTGGCCTGCACCAGGTTCCGAAGACACCGAGTTAGGTGTTTTGATGAAACCGGAGGTGCGTCATGGAGAGGCGGAAGTTTACGCGGGAGTTTAAGTTTGAGGCTGTGCGCCTGATCAGGGATCGCGGTGTCTCGTATGCGCAGGCATCGGAAGACTTGAAGGTGCATCCGACGCAGCTGCGCAATTGGGTGAAGGCGTTTGCGGACGATCCGCAACATGCCTTCCCCGGGCAAAGTCAGATGAAGCCCGAGCAGTTGGAGATCGCGCGTCTCAAGCGCGAGGTCACCAAGCTGAAGGCCGAACGCGACATCCTAAAAAAAGCCGCAGTAGGTTCAAGCGGTCGCCGCAACGGTCTGCGCGAGCTTAGCCGCCGGGGTTGTGAAGCCAAGAGTTTTTCTTGGACGGGTGTTCAGTTGATGCGCGACAGCATCCAAATCTTTCTGGCTATAGCCAGCTAGGTCTGTGCCCTTTGGGAAGTACTGGCGCAGTAGGCCGTTGGTATTTTCATTGCTGCCACGCTGCCATGGACTTTGAGGATCACAGAAATAGACGGACACGTCCGTAGCGATGCTGAAGCGTTTATGGTCGGCGAGTTCGGTTCCTCGATCCCAGGTCAAGGAGGACATCAATCCGGCCGGTAGATGCTTTACGTGCCTAACGAGAGCGTTCACCACACTGTCGGTATCCTTGCCTGGCACTTTGACGAGCATGACGAACCTGGAGTGACGCTCGACCAAGGTTGCGACGTGGCTATTTCTTCCACCGGCGAGTAAGTCGCCCTCCCAATGCACGGGGATCGCTCGGTCCTCTACTTCGGCAGGTAGCTCTCTGATCGATACCGCGTCGACTATCCGTCCACGTGGCTGCCCGCGGGTGGTAGAGTTCTTGCCTCTGCGCATCAACCGCCGGGTCCGTAGATGTGAGATCAGCTCTTTCCTCAAGACCCCGCGAGCCTGGACGAACAAGCTTTTGTAGATTGTCTCGTGCGATATTCTCATCGACGGGTCATTGGCGTATTCGACGTTCAGCCAACCGGAGATTTGCTGAGGTGACCAATTATCGCTCAGTTTCTGCGCCACCACCATCTGTAGGGACTGGTTGACGGCGAGCCGACACAGCTTTGGGCGAGAGGTCGATCGCCAAGCTCGCTCATCGGCATTGGCAGCCCGATATTTGCTGCGGCCGTTATTTCGACCGACCTCACGGCTGATCGTTGACGGTGTGCGACCGAGTTGCGTGGCAATCTGTCGTAACGAAAAGCCAGCGACCAATCCGCGGGATATCTCCTCGCGCTCCTGCATAGACAGAGAGCGCCGCGACCGCGTTCTCGGCAGGGGTGCTATGCCGCCCCTTGAGGACAACACACCAAAAATTGATCCGGCATGCTTGCCTAGGCTGCGGCCGATATCGCTTAGCGACTGTCCCGCTTTCCACTGCGCCCACACCTCTCGCTTTTGCTGCGGCGACAAGCCAGGCCGTCCCATCTGCGCCATTGCGAATCCTCCAGAGTGAACACGACATCATCATGTTGCGTTCATCCGTTGAAATCCACCGCGGCCTACTTCGCGAAGGAATCGACGTGAAGTTCTCCTTCATTGCGAAGCACCGGGGGATCTGGCCGGCGGGATGGTTGTGCGGGGCGCTCGGTGTCTCGCGGGGCGGCTTCTATGCTTGGCTGACACGACCGCGCAGTCAGCGCAGCCGGAGCGATGAAGAGTTGGATGCGAAGGTTCGCGCCAGCTTCCTTGCCAGTGACCGAACCTATGGCGCCAGGCGCGTGTGGCACGACATGCTGGACGGATGAAGTGTCGTGCGGACTGCACCGGATCGAGCGATTGATGCGGCTGCAAGCTCTTAAAGCGCGTCCGCGACGGCGTCGCCTGCCACCGGATCTGGGCGAGCGGCAGGCTTCCGCCGTCGCTCCCAATGTACTCGACCGCAGCTTCGAAGCGCCGCTCCCAACCGCAAATGGATTGCCGACTTCACCTACGTATGGACGGCGGAAGGCTGGCTCTATGTGGCTGCGGTCGTCGATCTGTTCTCTCGGCGCGTGGTCGGCTGGTCGATGAGTGCTGCAATGACGGCCCAGCTGGTCACCGATGCTCTGGTGATGGCGATCTGGCGACGGGGTAAGCCTGACGCGCTGCTGCATCACCCCGATCGCGGCAGCCAATACAGCAGCGAACAGTTCCAGCGGCTGATGGCAGATCACGGCGTCGTCTGCTCGATGAGCCGCTCGGGCAACGTATGGGATAATGCGGCGATGGAGAGCTTCTTCTCATCGCTGAAGACCGAACGCACGGCGCGCAAGATGTACCGATCGAGGGATGAGGCCAAGGCCGACGTGTTCGACTACATCGAGCGCTTCTACAATCCGAAACGCCGACACTCGACGATCGGCTATATGAGCCCTATGGAGTTCGAGAGGCAGGCTGGATTAGCTTAGGCGGGTGTTATCCAAACCGGGTGCAGGCCAAAGCGCTTCGAGCGCGCCATCAACGGGGTTACGACAAGCTCTCCGCAGCTTACAAAAGCACTTAAGCGAGGTCTCATATTCAAGAAGACCAGATTGTGGCGCAGTAGCTAATGCGGATATGCGCCCTCGATCCATCTCGGCGGATGACTATCCGAAATCCATGTGAAAATTGTTTGATTATAGGTCCGACTAAACCAAAGCGTCTTGTAAGAAATAGTCGGAATTATTTTTGCGTCAAAATTTGTTGCATTCGTAACATTACACCTGAAGTTGACTGTTTGATTTGGCTCTATTGTCGCCTTTGCATTGGGATACGTTGCTTCGACTTTGCCGAGTTCTAAAATTTGGTCCAAGGTTCAAATCTGCTGCAATACAACTCCATTGAGCATCTTTCATCGCGAAAATAGAGCTCTTGTTTTTGACCGAAAACGGAAGCGCCCACGGCATATTGTCTTGCTCAGAAATGTGAACTTCTGGAATTGTATTTAAATACGCCTCATAGGCTCTCTATCACCCGAATGCCCAAAATACGGGAAAGCGACTAGCTTTAGCTAGAGCGAGCAGACGTCCCCATGTCTCGAGCTTAGTACTTCCCGCAGAGTGGTTTGATGCTGCGTGATTTTGGGCACATGAGGCATTTGCGATGTCTGTCGTTTCGGTCGTCGACCCCTACTTTTTGGCATGATGATGTCTTTGTCATTTCGGAAAGCGCCTAGGTCATAAGGCTACTTTGTCAAGTCATAATATGGAACAGATTTGGCAAATGTTTCGGAATTCCGGGTTCACGAGCTGAAGCTTGCGACCGGAATGAGCGGAATATGCTGGAACCTTTCCTTCATGATCTCGGCGTCATAGATATGACGCAAGACAAGGGTCTTAATCGCATCCGATGATTCACGTCTGCTCACTCTCGCGCCTGCACGCCACGGTCGACGAAACCGGCGCGCGCCACATCGTCACGCTGCTTCGCGCCACCGACCGGGTCGAGCGGCCGCGCCACATCGCGCCCGAGAACCATCTGGTGCTCGCGGTCGACGACATCACCATGCCGATGGACGGCTACACCGCGCCGGGCGAGGAGCACGTCAAGCGGCTGATCGCCTTCGTCGGCAAATGGGATCGCGCCGCGCCCATGGTGGTGCATTGCTTTGCCGGCATCAGCCGCTCGACCGCCGGCGCCTTTGTCACCGCCTGCACCCTCAATCCGCAGCGCGACGAAACGCAGATCGCCTGGGAGATCCGACGCGCCTCGCCGACCGCCCAGCCGAATGCGCGCATCGTCGGCATCGCCGACCGCCTGCTCAAGCGCGATGGCCGTATGGTAAAAGCGATCGAAACCATCGGGCCGGGCGACATGGCCATGGAAGGCACGCCCTTCCGCCTTAACCTCATCTGAACCTAGCCGCCGCCCGGAAGCACCAAATCCGGTATTGTCGTGGCGCGCGGCCAAATACCATGGCCGCGGGCTGAGTCGCGCCAGGAGCGGGCTATGGATGAAGTCTATCTGGTCGTGCTGGGGGTCCTGGTGGTCCTGGCATTCCCGGTGATTTCCATTGTCGCGCTGGTCAAAGCGGTGAATGCGCGCAACGCCGTGCGCCAGTTGCAATTGCGCTTGGCGGCGCTGGAAGGCGCCCGCCCACCATCGGCGCCCGCTGCCGAGCCGCCGCAACTGTCACCAGAACCTGCAGCGCCCGAGCAAGAGCCAAGCCCGGCCGCTGAGACGCCGCACCCCGAGCCTGAGGTGGTGATTCCGCCGCCCGCTGCGCCAGCGCGGCCGATCCCGCCGCCGCCTGCCCCGCCGCCGCCCGCTCCGGCCCGGCCCGCCGCTGTGCCGTCGCCGACGCTGGAAGAACGATTCGGCACCCAGTGGGTGGTGTGGATCGGCGGTCTGGCGCTGGCACTCGGCGCCATCTTCCTGGTGCGCTACACGGTGGAACAGGGTCTGCTCGGCCCGGGCGTGCGTATCTTTCTCGCCGCGGTTTTCTCCGCTCTGCTGATCGGCGCCGGCGAATGGACGCGCCGCAACGAAATCGCTGCCGGCATCGCCGCCCTACCGACGCAGCATATTCCGAGCATCCTCACCGCGGCCGGCACGGTCGCCGCTTACGCCACCGTCTACGCCGCCTTCGCGCTCTACGGCTTCCTGTCGCCGCCGGTGGCGTTCATCCTGATGGGCCTGGTAGCGCTGGCGACGCTCGCCGCGGCGCTACTGCATGGGCCCGCGCTCGCCGGCCTCGGGCTTGCCGGCGCCTTCGTCACGCCGCTGCTGGTGCCCTCGGATAACCCGAGCTATTGGGCGCTTTACCTCTATCTCGCCGTCGTCACCGCCGCCGCCTTTGCGCTGGCGCGCATGCGGCTGTGGCGCTGGCTCGCGATCACCGCCGTTGTGCTGGGCGCGCTCTGGACGCTGCCCGGCGTCGACCATGCGCACGTGGAAGCGCTGTCGGCGCATTTGTTCTACGTGATTGTCGGCTTTGCGCTGGCGGCCGTGCTGATCGTGAGCGGCCTGCTCTACGGCCCCAGCGACACGCCCGGAAAGGCCGATGGAATCTCCTCCGCCGCCATCGCCGCCTATCTGCTGGCCGCGACCGTGCTCACCATCGCCAGCCGGCATGATCCGGCGGCGTTCACGATCTTCACCGTCCTCACTGCGTTTACGGTCTATATCGCCTGGCGCACCGATGCCGCGCTGTGGGCGCTGCCGGCCGCCGGCGTAATGACAATCGCGGTGATGATCCATTGGGCGGCGCCCAATTACATCGACCCGCTCATCATGCCGGCCGGCGTCACCAGCGGCGCCATTCCCGGTCCGCACACCGGAACCGCCGTGCATCTGGTGGTCGGCGCGCTGCTAGCCATCCTGTTTGGCTTGTCGGGTTTTGCCGTCCAGGGACGCTGTGCGAATGCGCGGATCGCGCTCACCTGGAGCGTGACGGCGGTGGTTGCGCCGGTGGCAATTCTGATCGCGCTTTACCTGCGCATCGCCGAGTTCGACCGCTCGATTCCCTTTGCCGGCCTGGCGCTGTTGATGGCAGGCGCTCTACGGCTATGCGACCGAGTTGCTCAACAAGCGCCCGCCGCAACCCGGCGTGGCCGCGTCGGCCGCGGTGTTTGCGACCGGCGCCGTCGCCGCGCTCGCGCTCACGCTCACTTTCGCGCTCGACAAAGGCTGGCTCACGGTCGCGCTTGCGCTGATGGTGCCGGGCATCGCCTGGGTCTCGCAGCAGCGGCCGCTGCCGGCGCTGCGTCAGCTTGCCGCCGCCGTGGTGGTGCTGGTGCTGCTGCGCATCGGCTACGAGCCGCGCATCGTCGGCGACGATGTCGGCACAACGCCGATCTTCAATTGGCTGCTGTACGGCTACGGGCTGCCGGCTGCTTCGTTCTGGTATGCCGGCTCACTGTTGCGGCAGCGCGCCGACGATGCGCCGGCGCGCACGGTCGATGCCGCGGCGATCCTGTTCACCGTGCTGCTCGCGTTCCTGGAAATCCGCCATTGGATGAACGGCGGCGACGTCTACAGCGTCTATTCCTCGCTGGCCGAAGTCGCGCTGCAGGTTTGCGTCGGCCTTGCTT
Source organism: uncultured Alphaproteobacteria bacterium (assembly GCA_963761245.1). GTDB lineage: Bacteria > Pseudomonadota > Alphaproteobacteria > Rhizobiales > Xanthobacteraceae > Pseudolabrys. The sequence continues at coordinate 170,200 of CAVXGN010000019.1, forward strand.
TGACGATCGGGCTCGAGCGTCTGCGCCTGCGCACGCGCAGCATCGTGCACGATATCGGCGCGTTGGTGGTCGGCGCGCTGACGTTGGCGGAAATTCTCTTAGGGCTCGTGCTCACGTTCAATCCATTGTTCAGCGGCGATCCGGTCGGCGGCGCTGTGTTCAATCTGATCCTGCTCGGCTACGGCATTCCCGCCGTGCTGGCCGCCGTGCTCGCGCTCATCGCGCGCGAAACCCGGCCGCTGACCTATCGCGCGATCGCCGCCAGCACCGCGGTCGCTCTGGCGCTGATCTATTTCGGGCTGGAAGTTCGCACGCTGTTCCACGGCGCCGTGCTCACGCAAGGCGCGACCAGCGATGCCGAGCAATACACTTACTCCGCGGTGTGGCTTGCCTTCGGCGTAGCGCTGCTGGGTGCCGGCTTCCGGCTGCGCTCGCAGCCGGCACGGCTTGCTTCCGCCGCGGTCATCCTCCTCACCGTCGCCAAGGTGTTCCTCGTCGACATGGCGGATTTGACCGGCATTTTGCGCGCGCTGTCGTTTATCGGTTTGGGCGTGGTGCTGGTTGGTATCGGCTGGCTTTATCAGCGCCTGCTGTTCCCGTCGCGCAGCGCGGCGCCGCAGGCAAGCGGCAGCGCCGACGGTATTGGATAAGCAGCGCGCGAAATGTCAGCTATTCGGCGTCGGCGGTGACCGAGGGGCGCAGCCGCACCGGATGCTCCGAGTGCGCCCGGTGCGACGTGTGCACCATGTGCGGCCGCCCATGCCGCGTGAAGTCGCAATAGGCGAAGCCGAGACCGGAGATCGAGCCGCGGAAGCTGCGTGAGCTCGTGCGCTCCAGGTTAAAACACGGCTGGATCGGCAGACCGCGCAGCGTTGCGCAGACCCGTTCGCCATCGACATGCAGCGTATTGGACGGCAGCGCCGCATAGCGCATCGGGCCGCTGCCCTGGAACTGGATGGAGCCGACCACCGAGCCATCGGAGCGCACGCGGCCCTCGCCGCGCGTGCCCTCAAAGCAGCTGTAGTGGAACAGCTTGCCGATGACGAAGTGACGCGCCTCTTGCGCCGACATCTCGCCGGCCACCGCCGGCACGGCCGCCAATAGGCCAGCCACTATCGCAATCTCACGCACCATCCCCATCACTCCGACTGACGCCACCGGCTTACCGAACCTCAGGGCTCTTTTTCAAGCCTCGGGGGAGTATGCCGGTTGATCGTCGCCAAATCCTGAATGCGTTTACCCGATCTTGACTACGATACGACCGCGCACCTGTCCCGCCAAGATGCGCGGAGCGGCCTCGAAAACCCCTGAAAGCGGTATTTCTGCGGTCATCGCGGCGAGTTTTTGCCGGTCCAGATCGCTTTCCAGGCGCTTCCAGGCCTCCCGGCGCCGTTCGATCGGGCACATGACCGAATCGATGCCGTAAAGACACACCCCGCGAAGAATAAATGGCGCGACCGAGGTCGGCAAATCCATGCCGCCGGCCAATCCACAAGCCGCCACCGCTCCGCCATAGCGAGTCATCGACAACAGATTGGCAAGCGTGGTGGAGCCGACCGCGTCCACGCCGCCCGCCCAGCGCTCCTTGGTAAGCGGCTTGGGTGGGCCGGTGAGCTCCTTGCGCTCGACGATCTCGGCGGCGCCCAGCCCTTTCAGATAATCGGCCTCCTGCGGTCTGCCGGTGACCGCGCTGACGGCAAAGCCGCGCTTGGCGAGGATGGCGAGCGCGACCGAGCCGACGCCGCCGGCGGCGCCGGTCACCACGACCGGACCGCGCTCGGGCGTGAGCCCATGGCGCTCGAGCGCCATCACCGCCAACATGGCCGTATAGCCGGCCGTGCCGATCGCCATCGCCTCGCGCGCGCTCATGCTCGCCGGCAGCGGCACCAGCCAGTCGCCCTTGACCCGCGCTTTTTCGCCATAGGCGCCGAGGTGGGTCTCGCCGCAGCCCCAGCCGTTGAGGATCACCTTGTCGCCAGGCTTCCAGGCCGGGTGGTTCGAGCTTTCCACGGTGCCGGCGAAATCGATGCCGGGGATCATCGGGAAGCGACGCACCACCGGCGCCTTGCCGGTGATGGCGAGACCGTCTTTGTAATTGAGCGTGGAATAATCGACGCGGACGGTGACGTCGCCGTCCATCAGATTGGCTTCGTCGAATTCGGTGAGCGCGGCCTTGGTGCCGCTCTCCGCCTTCTCGATCACGATTGCTTTGAATGTTGCCACGCGCACCCCGCCACTCTGCGTATACCGGGGTTTCTTTTCGCGCGCCCGGCGGCGAGGCGCAAGGCGTCAAACCGCCGACGGCGCCAGCCGGCCGACCGGCTCCTCCACGATCGGCAGATTGATGATCGCCGAGGCGACGCCGAAAAACACCGCCAGCCACCACACCGGATTGTAGGTGCCGAAGTGGTCGTAGACGAGGCCGCCGAGCCAGACGCCGAGGAAGCCGCCGATCTGGTGGCTCAGGAAGGCAAAGCCGAACAGCATGGCGAGCCAGCGCGTGCCGAACATCACCGCCACCAGTCCCGACGTGGGCGGCACCGTGGAGAGCCAGAGCAGCCCGGTGACGGCGCCGTAGATCAACGTCGCGGTGGGACTCGCCGGCAGCAAGACGAAGACGGCGATCGAGATCGCGCGCGCGAAATAGATGATCGACAGGATGTAGCGCTTGGGCATGCGGCTGCCGAGATAGCCCGAGGTCACCGAGCCGATGATGTTGAACAGGCCGATGGTCGCCAGCGTCCAGCCGCCGATTTCGGCCGACAGGCCGCGGTCGAGCAAATAGGCCGGCAGATGCACGGTGGTGAAGGCGAGCTGGAAACCGCAGGTGAAAAAGCCGAGCACCAGCAGAACATAGCTGCGATGTCCGAAAGCTTCGGTCATCGCTTGGCGCACCGATTGCGTCGGCGGCGCTATTGCCGGCGCAGGACCGCTACTCCGTGGCGCCGCCAAAACGGTTGAGACCGGTACGATCAGCAGCAGCAATCCGGAGAATACCACCAGCGCCACGTGCCAGCCGAACTTGTCCATCAGCGCCACGGCGAGCGGCGAAAACAGGAACTGTCCGAACGAGCCGGCCGCGGTGCCGAAGCCGAAAGCGGTGGAGCGCCACTCCGGCGGCACCAATTTTCCGAAGGCGCCGACCACGATGGTGAAGGCGCAGCCCGACAGTCCGAAGCCGATCAGAACGCCGGCCGACAAAGTCAGCGCCGTCGGCGTAGTCGCCGACGCCATCAGATAAAGGCCGGCCGCGTAGAGCACGGCGCCGACGCTCAACACGCGCGGCGCGCCGAAGCGATCGGCGATGGCGCCGGCGAACGGCTGGCCGATGCCCCACAGCAGATTTTGAATGGCCAGCGCAAAGGCGAAAACGTCGCGGCCCCAGTGGTTGGCCTGCGACAGCGGCGTGAGGAAGAAGCCGAGCGAGGAGCGCGGGCCGAAGCTGATCATCCCGATCAGGCAGCCGGCGATGACGATCACAACCGGCGTGCGCCAGCCACCGGCGATCGCCGATTTCCCACTCGCCCCCTGCACGGTCATTGAGGATTTTCTCCGGCGGCGCCGATGCCGCCGCACCATATAGAGCGGGCCATACCAGCCCGAAAACGAATATTCGTGATCCTTGCCATTTGCATGGTGCATGGCTCGCGCGCGGGCTGCACCACCATTGCGTGCGTAGCGCAGCATTACGCTCGCAAAGACCGGCCGCGGCCACCGCACCGCGATGCGGAATAGCAAGGAAAATTAACCATATCGCAATCGCTGCTGCCCATTATCTGGTCAAAATCGACAGACCGCAGGCCCGCATGCCGTTTGCCACCATTTCATCGAGCGTTGCGGGCCAAGCCTCCCTGATCGCCGGGATTTGCCTGGCGGCGCTGGTCTTTGCCGCGATCGCGCTTCGGCGCCTGCGCACGCAAAATCGCCGGCTGACCGGCGCCATCGACAATATGTCGCAGGGCTTGTTGATGTTCGATGCGCAAGGACGCATCACCCTCGTCAACCGGCGCTACATCGAGATGTACGCGCTGTCGTGCGATGTCGTGAAGCCGGGCTGCTCGCTTCAGCAATTGATCCAACATCGCAAGGATACCGGCTTCTTCTCGGGCGACGTCGAGGCCTATTGCCGCAAGATTCTGGGAGAGGTGGGGCAGCACAAGCGCATGTCGCACTATGTGCAGGCGAGCGACGGCCGCGTCGTGCTCGCCAAAAACGAGCCGATGCCAAACGGCGGCTGGGTCTCCACCCACGAGGACGTCACCGAGCAGCGCCGCGCCGAAGAAGAACGCGTCGCCATCCGCGATCAGGATGCGCGGCGTTCGCTCATCGACGGCGCCATCGCCGCCTTCCGCCCGCAGGTCGAGCAACTCTTATCCAGCGTCAGCGACAGCGCCGCCGCCATGCGCTCGACCGCCAGCATGCTGTTCGGCTCCTCCGACCAGACCTCGCAGCGCGCGGAAAGCGCGGTGCAGGCTTTCCACGAGGCTTCGGGCAATGTCGAGACCGCCGCGGTGGCGGCCGAGGAATTGTCGCATTCGATCGCCGAGATCAGCCGTCAGCTCGGCAACACCAGCAAGATCGTCGAGCTTGCCACCAGCGAAGCGCGCGCAACCGACGGCGAGATCGCCGGCCTTGCCTCGGGCGCGCAGCAGATCGGCGACGTGGTCAAGCTGATCAGCAATATCGCGGGCCAGACCAATTTGCTCGCGCTCAACGCCACTATCGAAGCGGCGCGCGCCGGCGAGGCCGGCAAAGGCTTTGCGGTGGTGGCGTCCGAAGTCAAATCGCTGGCGGTGCAGACCGCCAAGGCGACCGAGGAGATCGCCAACCATATTCTCGGCGTGCAGAACTCGACGACGGGAGCGGTCGAGGCGATCCGCCAGATCGCCGCGCGCATGCAGGAGATCAATCAGTACACGACGGCGGTCGCCGCTTCGGTCGAGCAGCAGAACGCGGCGACCGGCGAAATTTCGCACAATGTGGCGAGCGCGGCGAAAGGCACCGGCCACGTGGTCGCCGTGCTCGACGAAGTGGCGGGCGCCGCCACCGAAACACGCTCGTCGGCGCAGGTCGTGCGCGACGCCTCGCAGACGGTGGAGAGCGCCGTCTCCAATCTGCGCGCCGAGGTCGAGGAATTCCTCGCCAAGGTGGCGGTGTAAAATTCCGACGCGCCAGGCGGCGGCGCTCTACGCCGTGCTGGCCGCGCTTTTGCCCAACGCCGCCTGGGCGGCGGCGAGGCGGGCGATCGGCACGCGGAACGGCGAACACGACACGTAGTCGAGCTTGACCTGGTGGCAGAAGGCGACCGAGGCGGGGTCGCCGCCGTGCTCGCCGCAGATGCCGACCTTCAGATTTTTCCGCACTTTTCGCCCGCGTTCGACCCCGATGCGCACCAGTTCGCCGACCCCCTGCTGGTCGATCGACACGAACGGATCGGCGGCAAGAATGCCGCGCGCCGTGTAGATGCCGAGGAAGCTCGCGGCATCGTCGCGGCTTATTCCGAACGTGGTCTGCGTCAGATCGTTAGTTCCGAACGAAAAGAACTCGGCGGTCTCGGCGATCTCGCCGGCCATGAGACAGGCGCGCGGCAATTCGATCATGGTGCCGACGTCGTAGTCGAGCTTGACGTCGGCCTGCTCCTCGACCGCCTCGGCGGTGGCATCGATGCGCTCCTTGACGATATCGAATTCGGCCTTGGTGGCGATCAGCGGCACCATGACTTCGGGCTTGACCGGCTTGCCGGTGCGCTTGGCCACTTCCACCGCCGCCTCGAAGATGGCGCAGGCCTGCATCTCGGCGATTTCCGGATAGGCGATGGCGATGCGGCAGCCGCGGAAGCCGAGCATCGGATTGAACTCGGCCAGCTCCTGGGCGCGGGCGGCGAGCTTCTTGGGATCGGCGCCGAGATCGGCCGCCACTTCGGCGATCTCCTTCTCGCCGTGCGGCAGGAACTCATGCAGCGGCGGATCGAGCAGACGGATGGTCACCGGCCGGTCGCCCATGATCTCGAACAACTCGACGAAGTCGGCGCGCTGCATCGGCAGCAGCTTGGCGAGCGCGGCCCGGCGCGATTTCTCATCGTCGGCGAGAATCATCTCGCGCACCGCCTTGATGCGGTCCTCGTCGAAGAACATGTGCTCGGTGCGGCAGAGCCCGATGCCCTCGGCGCCGAAACGCACCGCTGTCTTGGCGTCGGCCGGCGTATCGGCATTGGCGCGCACGCCGAGCTTGCGCACCTTGTCGGCCCAGCCGATCAAGGTGGCGAATTCGCCGGAAAGCTGCGGCTCGACCATGTCGACCTTGCCGGCCAGCACTTGGCCGGTGGAGCCGTCGACGGTGATGAAGTCGCCTTTCTTGAAGGTCTTTCCGCCGGCGGTCATCGTCTTGCCGGCATAGTCGACGCGGATATGTCCGGCGCCCGAGACGCAGGGTTTGCCCATGCCGCGCGCCACCACCGCGGCATGCGAGGTCATGCCGCCGCGCGTCGTCAGGATGCCTTCGGCCGCGTGCATGCCGTGGATATCCTCGGGCGAGGTTTCGATCCGCACCAGGATCACTTTGTGCCCGTCGGCTTTGAGCTGCGCCGCCTCGTCGGAGGAGAACACGATCTCGCCGGTCGCCGCGCCGGGAGACGCCGGCAGGCCGCTGGCGATCACGTTGCGCTGCGCGTCCGGATCGATGGTCGGATGCAAGAGCTGTTCGAGGCTGAGCGGATCGACCCGCAGCACCGCCTCGTTCTTGGAGATCAGCCCTTCATGCGCAAGCTCGACCGCGATGCGCAGCGCCGCTTTCGCCGTGCGCTTGCCGTTGCGGGTCTGCAGCATCCACAGCTTGCCCTGCTCGACGGTGAATTCGAGATCCTGCATGTCGCGGTAGTGGCGCTCGAGCACATTGTAGATGCGCGTGAGCTCGGCATAGGCCTTGGGCAGCGTGTGCTCCATCGACGGCTTGTCGGAGCCGGCCTCCTTGCGCGCGGCCTCGCTGATCTCCTGCGGGGTGCGGATGCCGGCGACCACGTCCTCGCCTTGCGCGTTGATGAGGAATTCGCCGTAGAGCTTCTTCTCGCCGGTCGAAGGGTTGCGGGTGAAGGCGACGCCGGTCGCCGACGTCTCGCCCATGTTGCCGAACACCATGGCCTGCACGTTGACCGCGGTGCCCCAGCTTTCCGGAAGGCCGTGCAGTTTGCGATAGGTGATGGCGCGCTGGTTCATCCAGGAGCCGAACACCGCGCCGATGGCGCCCCAGAGCTGCTCTTGCGCATCCTGCGGGAACGGCTCGCCGCGCTGCTGCTGCAGGCGCTTCTTGTATTGCTCGACCAGCTCGGCCCAATCGTCGGCGGTCAGGTCGGTGTCGAGGCTGTAACCCTGCCGCTCCTTGTGGCGGTCGAGCAATTCCTCGAAATGCTCGTGGCCGACGCCGAGCACGACGTCGGAATACATGGTGATGAAGCGCCGGTAGCTGTCATAGGCGAAACGGCGGTCGCCGGATTTCTTGGCCAGCGCCTCCACGGTCTCGTCGTTGAGGCCGAGATTGAGCACGGTGTCCATCATGCCCGGCATCGACGCGCGGGCGCCGGAGCGCACCGACACGAGCAGCGGATTGACCTTGTCGCCGAACTTCTTGCCGGTGATGCGCCCGACGGTGGCGAGCGCCTTGTCGACCTGGCCGCGCAGGGCCTTCGGATAGGTATTTCCGTTGGCGGTATAGAACGTGCAGACCTCGGTGGTGATGGTGAAGCCGGGCGGCACCGGCAGGCCGAGATTGGCCATTTCGGCAAGCCCTGCGCCCTTGCCGCCCAGCAGATTGCGCATGGATGCTTTGCCCTCGGCGCGGCCGTCGCCGAATGTGTAGACCCATTTGTTCTTGCCGGGCGCGGATTTGGCCGGCGCGGCTTTGCGCGCCTTGCGCGGCGGCGATTTCTTGCGTTTTGCGCTTGAGCGCTGAGGTTTTCGTTTGGCCATGGGTCAAAATGAATGCTGGAGGGATTGGAATCGGCCCTAACAACACCGCCTATTCAACCGAGGCAAGCCCGGAATCTTGCGTAGCGGATAACGCCGCTTAGTGGATGATTCCGAGCCCGAGCACGCCGACCAGGATCAGATAAATGGCGACGATGATGTTGAGCAGGCGCGGAATGATGAGAATCAGATATGCCGGCAACAAGCGCGACGATGGGCTGCAGATGGGCGAGGCCGAAGACCATGATGAGCTCCCCTGGTGGTAATGAAACGGCTGAAGCACGGGATGGGTTCCGCTTATACCCTCTTCCCGCTTGGCATTTATTCCCTTTCCCCCGCTTGTCTCTGCGTCGTCATTGCCGGGCTTGAGCCGCACCGTCGTGCACTTCACCCTCTCCCCTCGTGGGAGAGGGTGCCGAGCGAACGAAGTGAGCGAGGCGGGTGAGGGGGAATTGCGTTGAGGCACAGCCCCCTCACCCGGCTCGCGCTCGGATTCCCGCACGCAGTCAAGCTTGCGCAGACTGCGTAAACTTGTCTGCGATGCGAGCCACCCTCTCCCACCAAGGGAGAGGGGAAGCGCGATTGCCGCGCGCTCCGTCCATCACCGATGCAATTGTCAAACAGCCAAGCGTGAGCGCCCGTATTCTTTGCGGCCCCGGGAAGCCGTCTTTTCCTTCGTCCCCTCAAAAAGCGAGGGGGTGGCGCGCCGATTGGCGCTGCCATTCCTTATGTGCGCGCACCGTTGCCGATGCGCGGCGCCTCTCGGCGCGCCACGGCGGCGATTTCTGTCCCCGGGGCCGTGCTTCCCGACGCGGCGACGAGCGGCATTTGCGCCAACCCGACCCGGACGGCTTTCGCCGTCCCTCGTCCGCGTCACGTCCAGCCATTAAAGGCAGGCCCTCATAGTGGGGCCGGACGGCTGCCCGAGGCCTCCCGAGCGCAGGCTTACGAAGCCTGCCCGCGGGCGCCGCATCCGGCTCCGTCATAAAGACGCCTCTAGATGACGCCCTCGATTGAGCCGGACGGCGCTAGGAAGACATACCTTGGGAATTTAGTCAAGGGGAAGGAGAAAAAATTCTTAGCGTCGTCCGGGGCCAACGGCTGCGTTCGCTTGCTGCCGGAAAAAGCCTGTAAACCGAAGCGCGTTGGCATGAGGTACTGATAATCAGTATACGTGGTTCGTATCATATCCGCGCGAGGAGCGGAGCCGCATGAAAAAAAGAAATACCACGAGATTTAGGCTCAATCCGAAGAGGCCGCCCAAGACCGACTGGCGCGCCTTCGACGCCATGAGCGAGAAGGATCGCCACCGCGCCGCGGCGTCGGACGCGGACGCACAGCCTGCGACCGCAGCCCAGCTTGCGCGTGCGCGCCGTGTGCCGACCGTGCGCGCGCTGCGCCAGGAACTGAAGCTGACGCAGGAACAGTTCGCCGCTCGCTTTCACTTGCCCCTCGGGACCGTGCGCGACTGGGAACAGGGCGCGCACCGTCCCGACAAGGCGGCGCAGGTGTTGCTGACCGTCATCGCCAGAGACCCGGATGCGGTGGAACGCGCGCTCAAAAGCTAAGGCAGTCCGTGGCCCGCGTTGAGCGAAGCGTAACCCGGAAACGATCGATGGGCTGCCCCGAGTTTCGCCGCGCTCCACCCGGGCTACTTGCTACTGTCTTGCGTTGAGCGATTTGGTATACTGGCGTCATGGTCAAGGCACTTGAACAAGCCATTGCCGAATTGGAGCGCTTGCCCGCCGAGGATCAGGAACAGATCGGGTGGACTTTGCTCTCTCACGTCGAAAAGCTGCGCGCATTGCGCGCGGAAATCGACAAGGGCATCCGCTCGCTCGATGCGGGACAGGGAAAGAGAATCCAGCATCGATGATTTCATCCGGCAAAAGAACCGGTAGATGGCGGAAGCCAGGCGCGCGGCGCTCTGGTCGCCCGAGGCGCTCGACGATCGCGAGAGGATTTGGGATTACCACGTCCAAGTCGCCGGCAGGCATACCGCGGAAAAGGTCCTCCGCGACATCGCCGAGGTGATTGCGCTGATCGAAGACCATCCGTTTGCGGGCGTTCGCGCTCCTCCCCTCGGCCGCTCGCGATTGCGGCGCGGCAGACAGAACTGTGATATGATTTCGTAACGTTAAACGTTGTGAGGCAAGGTAGACGCGGAACGAATTATTATGGCCGCTCGCGTCAAATCTCTTGCAAGCCCTGCCCTCATCAAATGGTCGAGGGAAATCCGCCGGATTCACGCTGGCGCAAGCCGCTGAACGCCTTGGCATAGATGAAGCCCGCCTAACCGCTTGGGAAGACCCTGCGGCCAAAGACGCACCGTCAATTCCGCAACTCCGCAAACTCGCGGGCTTATTCAAGCGGCCCTTGGCAGTGTTTTACCTCCGAGAGGTTCCCGCGCGGCAATTTCAGGTCATGCGCGATCTTCGGCGTCTCCCCGGCACAGGACCGCACCATTACTCGCCCGCCGTCCAATTGGAGATTCGAGCTGCAAATGAGCGCCGCGAATTGGCGCTAGAACTTGCAGCGGACCTTGAAGAGGAGCCGCCGAAGTTCACTCTAAGCACTCAGGTCAACGAAGACCCGGAAGAAGTCGGGACTCGCATTCGCACGGCTCTAGGAATCACCACGGAAACCCAATTGACCTGGCGGGACAATGACGGCCGAGCCGGCTTCAATGGTTGGCGTGGTCGGATCGAAGAAACCGGCGTCCTCGTATTCCAAGCAACGCGATTCACGTCTGACGAAGCTTCGGGCTTTGCAATCTCTGCGGACCCGCTCCCCGTGATAGCGGTCAATCGAAACGACACCTTGACGCGGCGGACGTTTAGCCTCGCCATGAACTTGCGCATTTGATGATTCACGTTAGTGGCGTGTCGGACCTTGAAACCGACGAAAAACGCCCGCCCGAAGACCAGCGAATTGAAGTCTTCTGTAATCACGTTGCGGCAGCGGCCCTCATTCCGCGCGACACGCTCTTAGCGGAGCGGCTGGTTATCGAACGCGGCGCTGAGTTTACAGCTTGGACGGACGACGAAGTGAGGGAGTTGGCGCGGCAGTTCAACGTAAGTCGCGAGACGGTTTTGCGCCGTCTTCTGACATTCGGCCGAACCACCGATGCTCTCTACAAACAAAAGCGCGCTCAATATATTTCCGAGTACCTTGCGAACCGCGCGAGACAAAAAGTACTCGCAGAAGGCGCCGAGATAAAGCGCAACATGCCACAAGAAACAGTCAGCAATTTCTGTCGCCCGTTCGTTCGCATGTTGCTCGACAACTATTTCCAAGACCGCATGACGCTTAGCGAAGCCTCCGGCTATCTCGGATTGAAGGTCAAGCACTTCCCAAAGCTCGCTAAAGCAGTGGGGATTAGAGAGCGGCCATGGCAGCGCTAGTTTACAGCGTCGATACTAGCGCGCTCATTCACGGTTGGCGGCGGGCCTATCGCCCTGCAAATTTCGGCCCGGTGTGGGAACGCTTGGACGGCTTCATTGAAGAGAGTCGTTTGCGGGCTTCAATCGAAGTCTACAACGAGCTTGAAAAGAAGGACGACGAGCTTTTCAAGTGGTGCAAAGATCGCAAGGAGAAGCTTTTTGTTGAGATAGACGACGACGTACAAAATCACTTGATTCGAATCATGAGTCTGTATCCACGCGTTGTCGATACGTTCAAAGGACGCTCCGGCGCAGACCCTTGGGTTATCGCACTCGCAGCTACATCAAATCCGATTATGGTCGTTGTGACCGAGGAGTTCGCAGGTTAGACGCAAATCCCAGACGTGTGCGCGGCGGAGAAGATTGATTGCTGCGGGCTTGCCGATTTAATCGAACGCGAAAAATGGAAGTTCTAAGACGAAAAGCCCTTTCATTGTGGCCAGTCATTGTTCGCCAATGATCCACGTGGACACCCACGTGAATGGCCGCGATCTTCTCTCGCAGCTACGGGCGTTCTGCCTTAGCAAGTAGCCGGATTTCGCTTCGCTCCGTCCGGGCTACATGCTGCGGCGTATGGGTCCCCGCCTGCGCGGGGACGACAGCCGCGCCTACCCCTCAATCTTCGAAAAATCCGCCACCGCGCGCGTGGCGGCGCGGATTTCGTTGAGCAGCTTCAGGCGGTTCTCGCGCAGCGCCTTGTCGTCGACATTGACGGTGACCTTGTCGAAGAAGGCGTCGACCTTCGGCCGCAGGCTCGCCATCGCGCTCATGGCGGCGGCGAAGTCCTCCTTGGCGACGGCGGTCAAGAGCGTCCTTCTTGGCCGCCGCGATCGCCTGCGCCAGCGCCTTCTCTTCCGTCTGGCTGTAAAGCTTGGCCTCGGGCGCGCCGGTGTAGTCGCGTCTGTCCTTCTTCTCCTCGATGCGCAGAATGTTTTCGGCGCGCTTGGTGCCGGCGAGCAGGTTCTTGCCGTCGTCGGTGTCGAGGAATTTGCCGAGCGCCTCGACGCGGCGCACGATCATCAACAGATCGTCCTGGTCGGCAAGCGCGAACACCGCGTCCACCAGATCGTGGCGGGCGCCCTGCTCGCGCAAGCGCACCTTCAGCCGGTCGGCGAAGAACGCCAGCAGCTCGTGCGCCTGCCGCAAAAAGGAATGCGCCTGCACCAGCGTCGGCCCGGCGACCGTCTTGCTTTTTTCCGACACCAGCACTTCGAGCTTCATCGCCAGCTCGATGTCGCTCGCGCTCAATTCGACGATCTGCTCCTGCAGCGGGTGCAGCAGCGCGATCGCCTCGGCCAGCGCCTCGTCGCGCCCGACCGTGCCGAAGTGATGCCAAAGCTGCGTATGCAATGGCAGCCGCAATTCGTTCTCGATCACGATGCGGACGACGCCGAGCGCGGCGCGGCGCAGCGCGTAAGGATCCTTCGAGCCGGTCGGCTTTTCGTCGATCGCCCAGAAGCCGACCAGCGTGTCGAGCTTGTCGGCGAGCGCGACCGCGATCGAGACGCGGATCGGCCGGCACCAGATCGTCCGGCCCCTGCGGCTTGTAGTGGTCCTCGATAGCGTGCGCGACCGCCTCGTCCTCGCCTTGCGCCTCGGCGTAATAGCGGCCCATCAGCCCTTGCAGCTCGGGGAATTCGCCGACCACGTCGGTCAACAGATCGGCCTTGCACAAAAGCGCTGCGCGCTCGGCCTTGGCCCGGTCGGCGCCGACGATGGGCGCAAGCTGGCCGGCGAGCGCGACGATGCGCGCGATGCGCTCGGCCTGGCTGCCGAGCTTCTCGTGGAAGACGATATGCTCGAATTTCGGCAGCCGGTCTTCCAGCCGCGTCTTCAGGTCGGTGTCGTAGAAGAACTTGGCGTCGGCAAGCCGCGCGCGGATGACGCGCTCGTTGCCGGCGACGATCGCCTTGCCGCCGTCGGTCGCCTCCTCGTTCGCCACCAACATGAACTTGTTGACCAGCTTGGCGTCTTGCGGGTCGCGCAGCACGAAGCATTTCTGGTTGTTGCGGATGGTGGCGCGGATCACCTCGCCGGGGATGGTCAGGAAACTTTGGTCGAACGCGCCCACCAGCGTGACCGGCCATTCGACCAGGCCGGCGACTTCGGCGAGCAGCCCGTCGTCCTCCACCACCTCGTAGCCTTGCGCGAAGGCGAGATGCTTGGCGTCGGTGCGGATCATGTCGGCGCGGCGTTCGGGATCGAGCACCACCTTGGCGGCTTCGAGCTTGGCGACATAGTCGTCGAAGCGGCGCACCTTGAAGGCGGCCGGCGCCATGAAGCGGTGGCCGCGCGTTTCGTCGCCGGCGGTAAGGCCGTCAACCTTGAAGCCGACAATGTCGGGCTCCTCGGTCTCCGGACCGAAGGTCGCGAGGATCGAATGCAACGGCCGCACCCAACTGAGCCGCCCGCTGCCCCAGCGCATCGATTTCGGCCACGGGAACGTGCGCACCACCTCGGGAATCATCTCGCCGATCACATCGAGCGCCGGCCGGCCCGGCCTTCTCGATCACCGCCACATAGAAGTCGCCCTTCTTGTCGGGCTGCACTTTGGCGTCGGCGATCGACGTCAAGCCCGCCGCTTTGACAAAGCCGGCGATGGCGTTGTCGGGCGCGCCGACGCGCGGGCCTTTCTTTTCCTCCTTGATGTCGGGCTGCTTGGCCGGCACGCCGTGCACGGTGAGCGTCAGGCGGCGCGGCGTGGCGAAAGCCTTGGCGCCTTCGTAGACCAGGCCCGCCGCCACCAAGCGGTCGGTCACCATCTTGCGCAAGTCGTCGGCGGCGCGCGCCTGCATGCGCGCGGGGATTTCCTCCGACAGGAATTCAAGCAGCAGATCGGGCATTGCAGCGTCTTTTTACATGCGCAACGGGGATTTCGCAGGTAGCAGGGTAAGCGACCGCTTGTCACGCGGGGCGCGCCGGCCCGTTTTGGTTCCCGGCGGCGCGCGCGCTCTGCCTAGCATAGTAAGCGTCTAGGTAAATGTCCGGAGCAAACTACGGGCCCGCGTTTGCAGAATCTAAAAGCCCTTGCCGCAAGACTAACCGCGACATTCATCTTTGGAGGTCACGGCATGGCGGCCGGTGTCGATCGCAATTCGGGGACTGGCGAGACCGTCAACGCGGGGCGCTTCATCACATGGAGCTCACCGTCGATGCGCGACGCCGCGTTTCTGGCGCTCGCTTTGGGGACTCGCCTTCGCGATCATCGAGACCAATACGAGCTGCCGGAAACGATTCTTCGCCTTCACGATCACGCACGAGCACGTGGGAAGCCGATGATCTGATCGTCACCGCCATTGTGGCCGTGTTCGGACTGCTGATCTACGCCTGGCGGCGGCTGCGCGAGCTTCGGCGCGAAGTCACCGCGCGCCGCGCCGCGGAGGGCGCTGCCCAACGGCTCGCGCGCCACGATCCGCTGACCGGATTGCCGAACCGGCGCTACTTCAACGAGAAGCTCGACGAAGCCTTGCAATGCTGCGTCACCGCAGGCAGCCGCGTGGCGGTACTGATGCTCGACCTCGATGGCTTCAAGGCCATCAACGACATGCGCGGCCACCTGGTCGGCGACCTGGCGCTGGTGGAATTCGCCGCGCGCATCGCCAAGGCAGCCAAAGGCGCGCTGGTGGCGCGGGTCGGCGGCGACGAATTCGCCGTCGTGCTGCCGAATATCGATTCGCTCGACGGTCCGGCCGGGATAGCGCGGCGCATCACCACGTCGGTCGCTGAGCCGTTCATGATCGCCGGCACCGAAGTCGATGCTCGGGGTCGGTATCGGCATTTCTATCGCACCCAACGACGGCGTTACCGCCGACGACCTGGTGCGGCGCGCCGACCTCGCGCTCTATCGCGCCAAGGCGAGGGACGTTCGCTTACCCGCTTCTTCGAACCGGCGATGGATGCTCATGTCGAGCGCCGCAATGTCATCGAGCGCGAGTTGCGCGCGGCCGTCGCCGACGACCAGATCGAAGTCGCACTATCAGCCGCTGGTCAGCCTGGCCGGCAACCGCATCATTGGTTTCGAGGCGCTCGCGCGCTGGCAAAGTCCGGTGCTCGGTCCGGTCGCTCCCAGCGTCTTCATCGCCGTCGCCGAGGAATGCGGGCTGATCAACCGGCTAGGCGATCAGCTGCTGCGCACCGCCTGCCGTGAAGCCAAGAACTGGCCGGATGACCTTATCCTTTCATTCAACATTTCGCCGTTGCAGTTGCGCGACACCACCTTGGGCCTGCGCGTTCTGAGCATTCTGGGCGAGACCGGTTTGCCGCCGACCCGGCTGGAGCTTGAAATCACTGAAAGCGCGATCGTCGGGGATGCCGATGCGGCGCAACACGTCATCGACGAACTGCGGGCGGCCGGCGTGCGCATCGCGCTCGACGATTTCGGCACCGGCTACGCCACCATGTCGCAACTGCTGTCGTTCCGCTTCGACAAGATCAAGATCGACCGCAGTTTCGTGAAGAATACTTGGCGCCGGTACCAACAGCGAGGTGATCGTGCGCGCGATCATCGGGCTTGCCAAAGGGGCTTGGCCTCATCACCACCGCGGAAGGCATCGAAACGGCAACGCAACTGGCCGATCTCAAGGCCGAGGGCTGTCTGGAAGGCCAGGGCTTTCTGTTCGGCAAGGCCATCCCCGCAGCGGACATTCCGGCGCTGCTGCGCAATCCTTCGCTCGCCGAGGCGGTTTAAGCGTCTACCAGCCGCCACCGCCGCCGCCACCACCGCCGCCGCCGGAGCCGCCGCCCCCGCCGCCGAAGCCCGAGGAGCCGGACGACACCGGCACCGCGCTCGCCAGCGCGCTGCTGGCGCTCGCGACCGAGGCGCCGAGCGCGCTGCCGAAGTCGCGGCCCGACCAGCCGCCGCTGCTGGTCCAGCCGGGATGGTAACGGCGCATCGGATCGGCGTCCTCGGGATGGGCGCGGCGCAGCGCCTTCTCGAAGGCGCGCGCCCAGGGCTTCTCCACGTCGAGCGCGACCGCATAGGGCAACAGCGCCTCGAAGCGCTCGGACGTGATCTCCGGCGCCTCCATATTGAGCCGGTCGGATTCCGCCGTCTCGAGATAAAGCCGGAAGCCGGCGAGCTTATCCATGATCGGGCGGCCGAGCGCGGTCGGCGCGCTCATCAGATAGAAGAACAGCCCGTTGAGCGCGGCGAAGACGCCGACCAGCGCGAAGACGAACGGATAGCCCGTTACGAACGACCACAGCACCGGCAGCGCGCTGCCGAAGCCCTCCGGGAAAATCGCACGGACGAAATTGGTGGCAAAGGTGAAGAAGATGGCGGCGACGACCAGCGACATGGCGCTGCGGAAGATCGCGGTAAAACCGGCGCCGCGGAACACCGCTTGCAGCACCGGCACCAGGAAGATGCCGACCATGAACCCGCCGAAGCCCATGAAGATCATGATCGAAACGTCGTCGTCCTGCAGGCCGCCGAAATTCGCGATGCCCACCACCACCACGGCGGTCATGACCAGGCCGGCGATGACGTAGCCGAAATTGCGGCGGAAGAAGCGGTTGCGGTTCTCCACTTCGATGCTGGCGGTGAAGCTCTTGCCGACTTTGGCGACCTCCTCGCCGTGGGCGCTTTGTCGATGGTGCGCGTCTGCCCTGCCGATATTGACCCAACTGAAAATCGCGCCCTCGCCGGGCGGCAGCGCGCTGAAGCCGCCCTCCGGCTGCTTGCCGGTTGCGGTCAGCGTCAGCGTGTCGCCGCTCTCATCGAAGCGGATGAGGCCGCGCACCGCCAGCGACAGCGCGGCGGCGGTGAAGGCGCGCCACTTCTCGCGCCCGAAGCCCCAGTCGTGGATGTAATTGGCGAGCGCCGGCGAAATCCCTTGCGGCGGATGAAACAGCGGAATGACGGTGCCGCCCTTGGGATCGCGGCCGACCGCGTTCCAGGCCGCGACGTAATAACCGAACACCAGCACGAAGCCGAGCCCGCCCAAAATCCAGCGGCGGTTGTCGCGCAATTGGTACCACAACAAGTCGTTCGCGCTCGGCGGCGCGACGGCGGTCTCGGGCAAAGCCGCAACGACGGTCAGCCCCTCGCCGGGCGCCAGCCGCTGCGTGGTCGCGACCGTCAGCACGCCCGAACCGTTGACGGATCCCTGAAACGCGTCGCCGCGCGCGCCCAGGCGGCCGGTATAGGCGGTCCAGCGCAGCGGCGCCGCGCCGTCGGCGAGATGCAGCCGATAGGTCGCGGCCTCGATCGGGAAGCGCCAGAAATTGCCGGTGACGTTCCAGTTGAGCTCCGGCTTGCCGTCGAACCAGCGCACCTGCCGGGCGGTGCGGTAATGGAACACGTAAGTGTGCTGGCCACGGGTCACGAACTTGTTTTCGTCGCCGGCATAGATGCGCAGGAAGCTGCGAATGCGCTTGGTGAAATAGGGCTCCGGCCGGCCGTCGAGGGTAACGCTGAGGAGGCTGAAGTCGACCTCGCGCAACGTGCCGCCGGCGTCTTTGAAGGTGAGCGGAAAATCGCGATAGATGCCGTGCCTGATCTGGCGCCCTTCCGCCTGCACGGCGATGACTTCGGTGACGGTGAGCTCGCCGTCCTTGGCAAGGGTAACGTCCGAATCGAAGGAATAGATCACCTCGGCCGCGAACGCGCCCGCGGTTGCAAAAAGCCAGACAGCGAGCGCGAGCATCAACGGCAGCGCCGCGTTCCGGCGCCACCGTGCGTTGATGATTTTCGGCCGCATCATCGTTGCGCCGACTGCAGCGTCACCTGGGGCACGGCGCGCTCGGCCGCGTCCGAGATTTCGAAATATTGCCGCTGCTCAAACCTGAACGCGTTGGCGATCAGGCTGTCTGGGAAAGACTGCACCATCACATTGAGATTGCGCACGGCGCCGTTGTAGTAGCGGCGCGCCATCTGGATCTCGTTTTCGAGGTCGCTCAGCTGCCGCTGCAATTCGAGGAAATTGCCGCTCGCCTTCAGGTCGGGATAATTCTCGGCCAGCGCGAACAGCTTGCCGAGCGCGAGCGACAGCGCGCCTTCGGCCTGCGCGCGGCGGGCGACGTCGTCGACCGGCAGCGAACGCGCCTGCCCGCGCAATTCGGTCACCTCCTCGAGCACCGAGCGCTCGTGCGCGGCATAGCCTTTGACGGTTTCCACCAGATTGGGCACGAGATCGGAGCGCCGCTTGAGCTGGACGTCGATGCCGCTCCAGGCCTCATTCGCCATCTGGCGCGTGCGCACCAGCCGGTTGAAAACGACGATGATGTAGATGCCGACCGCCACAGCGGCGAGCAGAATGGCCCAGCCCAACATGGTTGTTTGTCGAATCGCCCCGTGAACAGGTTCGACTATAGCGGCAATTTCCTGCGTCCACCTACTGGTCTAACGCCTGTCAAAAACTGCCGGTAGCTCCTGCCGCCTCCTTGGGCTGGCTAATGCTCAACCTGGCGCTATTGCTATCCCGCCAAAGCCCCCTACAGTCGCGAGCCTCGGGGGCGAATAATGGACGCGTTGCAAATCGCGCTGCCAAACGGCACCACTTGCCATCTCACGTCACTGGACATGCGGCGGACTGCCAAGTTCTTACGCTGGGAAATTCACAAGCGGCAGCGCTATCTGCATCCGGGCTTCGAGCTGCGGCCCACCGACAACGTGCTCGATATCGGCGGCAATCTCGGCATGTTTGTGCTTTGGGCAGCGCCGCAAGTCCCTCAGGGCCGGGTTATTACCGTCGAGCCGACGCCACGGGCACATACCTGCCTCACGCTCAATATCGAGAGGAACGGCTTTGCCAATGTCACCGCGCTTAATATCGCGATCGGCCGTGACGGCGGCCGCATGGACATGGTGACCTATCCGGGCATCGAGGCACTGTCGCACGGCAGCCATATCCGTCCGCCGATCCTCGCGCGCATGCTGGCCAAATGGCCGCGTCGCTCGGAGCGGGTAACGGTCCCAGAAATATCGCTCGGCCGCGTCATGGACGAGCAGCAGATGGCGACCGTGAATTATCTCAAGCTCGACTGCGAGGGCGCCGAATACGAAATTATAAGGACCACTGGGGCCGCTCATTGGCGGCGGATCGAACGGATTGCCATCGAGTACCATGAATCTGGCCGCGATCGAAAACGCGAGGAACTGTTGTCAATTCTCGCGGGCCATGGCTTCGCGGTGAAGGCGCAAGCAAGCCGCATCGAGCGGCACCTGCTCAAGAGCGGAACGATCTGGGCACGCCGGCACTGAATGCCCTTCAGCGAGCGGCCCCGCCACCCTCGGTGGCGAGCCAGGCCGCGCCGCAGGCTTTGGCCAATTCGCGCACGCGCAGGATATAGCTCTGCCGCTCGGTGACCGAGATCACGCCGCGGGCGTCGAGCAGATTGAACACGTGGCTCGCCTTGATGCACTGGTCGTAGGCCGGCAGCGCCATCAAATGGTGCTTGCGGTCGTCGCTCCAGCCGTCGGCGAGATATTTCTGGCAGGCGGCCTTCCGCCATCTTGAACTGCTCGAACAGCATGGCGGTGTCGGCGAATTCGAAATTGTGCCGGGAATATTCCTGCTCGGCCTGCAGGAAGACGTCGCCGTAAGTCACTTTCTTCTCATCTGTGCGGCCGTTGAAATTCAGATCGAACACGCGATCGACGCCCTGCACATACATCGCCAGCCGCTCCAGCCCGTAGGTGAGCTCGCCCGACACCGGCGCGCACTCGAAGCCGGCGACCTGCTGAAAATAGGTGAACTGCGAGACCTCCATGCCGTCGCACCAGCATTCCCAGCCGAGCCCCCAAGCGCCGAGCGTCGGGCTTTCCCAGTCGTCCTCGACAAAGCGGATGTCGTGGATCGTTGGATCGATGCCGATGACCTTCAGCGAATTGAGATAGAGCTCCTGGATGTCGGGCGGCGACGGCTTCAGGATCACCTGGAACTGGTAATAATGCTGCAGCCGGTTCGGGTTCTCGCCATAGCGGCCGTCCTTCGGCCGGCGCGAGGGCTGTACGTAAGCGGCGTTCCACGGCTTGGGTCCGAGCGCGCGCAGCGTCGTGGCGGGATGGAACGTCCCCGCCCCGACCTCCATGTCATAGGGCTGCAATATGACGCAGCCCCAATCCGCCCAATAGCGCTGCAGCGCCAGGATAAGCCCCTGGAACGAGCGCGACGGATCGAGGTTGTCTTGACGCAAGCGGTCCCTGGCAAGAAGATCGGCTTCAGCCATCGTATGAACACGGATTCTCGGGCACGGGAATTGCCGGGACCCTATCGGCGGCTCTATGGGGGGTCAAGTTGCGCGGCGCCGACGTCGATGGCGAACCGCAACGGCCCGTCGGCCGACAGATCAGGCAAACTCTGCGGCGGAGGACTTGAGCAATGCTGGCATTTCAACTGGTCGGATTGGCGCTGCTCGCCTTGTTTTTCGGCGCCATGGTCAGCGGCGGGCCGGATTCATCCGGCCACTGAGCGCGGCCGGTCGTCCCGCGTTTTTGAAATTCGCTAGAGCCGAAATTCGCCGGTCGTCGGATCGCGTCGGAGCTTCTTGCCGCGCTCGGTGTCGGCAATACGCACGCGCCTGGCCTGATCGATCTCTTCATTGATGCGGCGGACTTCCCTAACGGCCCAGTGCACCACCATGGCTCCGCCGGCGGCGGCGAGCGTCCATTTCATCAGCGGTGACAGCAGGATCGACGGCATGACGGCACCTCATGAGCGGCGTATGAGTCCATTGTTCCCGGCAATCTAGGCGATTTCGCGGCCTTCGACGAGCCCTCACAGCCCGTAACGGCCCCACAGCGCGCGCTCCTCCAGCGCCGACACGACATCGGCGGTAAAGCCCGGCTGCTGGGCGAGCGCTTCGAGCGCGCCGAGGCCCGGCAACCGGCGGCCGAACAGGCTGCGCTCGGCGGCGATCAGCGGCGTGTGCACTTTGTCGCCAAAGCGCGCGCGCAGGGTCGAGCGCAGGTCGCCGATGCTGTCGGCAATGCCGAGTTTGAGCGCGGCCTGCGCGGTCCAGAACTCGCCGGAGAACAGCGTCTTGTCGGTGCCGTGCAGCTTGTCGCCGCGCCGCGCCTTGACCAGCGCGATGAAGTGCTCGTGGATGTCCTTCTGGATCGCCTTGATGCGTTTCACGTCCTCCGGCTTCTCCGGCAGGAACGGATCGAGCATCGCCTTGCGCTCGCCGGCGGTGTAGAGCCGCCGCTCGATGCCGAGCTTCTCCATCGCCTTGGGAAAGCCGAACGAGCCGCCGACCACGCCGATCGAGCCGACGATGGAGAACTGATCGCAAATGATCTCGTCGGCGGCGCAGGCCAGCATGTAGCCGCCGGAAGCGCCGACATCTTCGACAAAGGCGATGACCGGGATCTTCTTCTCCTCCGCCAATTGGCGAATGCGGCGGTAGATCAGATGCGACTGCGACGGCGAGCCGCCCGGCGAGTTGATCAGCAGCGCTACCGCGCGGGCGTGGCGGACCGCGAAGGCGCGCTCGAGCGAGCGCGCCACGGTGGCAAGCGTCAGCCCCGGCCGCAGCGGGGTGACCACACCGATCACGCCGGAAAATCGTACCACCGGAACCACCGGGATATCCGGGCGGAAGCGCTTGGGCACCAGCCGGCCGAGCGCGTGGAGCGCGCCGATGAAGGGTCCGGGGGGCGGCGTTGTGTCGGTATGAGCCATGACGGCCAGTTAGGCCGTCCCGGCCGCGCGAGTCAAAGCCGGAAGGCTTCCGGTAGCCGGGTCGGGAAGCTCACGGGAAATTTATCGCCGCAGCGCAGCACTTTATAGGACTCCACCGCAGGAGTGCCCGCAATTGCCTGTTTATTAACTTGGGAATGCTTTTTGCGGTGCGGTGGCGCCGGCTTTGCGCGGGGCCTTGATAAGGAATGAATCGATGGATCCCAAGATCACGCTGCTGTTCTTGTTGGTGGGCGCCATTATTGGGCTTTCGCATCTCGACGAGGATGTTCTGGGCCGTATGCGGCGCACGCTCGCCGTCCGGCGCTGGCGCGAACTTGTGCCCGGGTGGCGCAAATCCTAGCCGTCAATCCTGTGCAAGGCTGAGCGTCGCACCGCCGCGCAGCACCGCCTCGGCTGCCGCGCTCGGGCGGTTCTGCTCATCGTTGAGAACCAGGCCGGGATGCAGCGTGAGCGGCGCGCGGCCGCCTTTCGCCGCACGCGCCAGCACGCGTATAGCCGGCGCGTCGGGCCGCGGGTGAACCGGCAGTACCGCGGCACTGCCGAATTCCGCCGCCAGCGCCTCCAGCACCTGGGCAAGACCGTCGGCGCGCCAGATCAAGGTCAGCACGCCGTCCGGCTTGAGCAATCTTGCCGCCGCATCGATCCAGCGCGGCAAGGCGTCGGGCGGCGCCGCATAGGCGAGCCGACGAGCGGCATCGGGCGAGACATTCTGCCGGCTGGGATCGTTGAACGGCGGATTCATCAGCACGCGCTCGGCGCTCGCCGGCTCGAGGCCGGCAGCGGCGAAAGCGCTTTTGTCCGTCACATCGAGCGCGACTGCGCTGACGCGATCGGCGAGCCCGTTGCGCTCGGCGTTACCGGCGGCAAGCGCGCTGAGCGCGGGATCGATCTCGATCAGCTTGACCTTGAGCCGCGCGACGCGGATGGCGAGCGCGAGGCCGGCGGCGCCCACGCCGGCGCCGAAATCGACCGCCGTTTCGCCGGCACGCGCCGCGGTCGCCGCGGCGAGCAGAATGGCGTCGTGGCCGACGCGATGGCCGCTGAGCGGCTGACGCAGCAGCAGGCGGCCGCCCAGCACGGCGTCGTCGCTGGTCGCGGGCGCCTCGTTTTCAGCTTGCATCGGGACGGAGTTCATGGCCGAGCCCGGCATCGACCAGCAATTGCCGCGCCCGCAACTCCTGGCCATCCGCCACCAGGATGCGGCGCGGCAGCATTCCAATCGAGCCTTCCAGCACGCTCATGTTCTGGTCGAACACCATCGACTTGATGCCGGCGCCGTCGAGCAACGCGACGATCGCCGAGATCAGGACCGCGTCGTTGGTGCGCACGATTTCGCGCATGAGCCAGACCAGATCCACTTAGACCGCCCACCTGACATCTCAAGATGGCGCATGATCTTATCCGAAAACCGGTTCCCACCTTCGGGATCATGCGCGCCGCCTCTCCTCGCCCGGCGCGCGATGCGCAAGATAGGCGAGCAGCTTCACCTCGCGCCGGCCGCGCGTGACGGTATCGAGCACCAGCCCGATGGCGATGGACAGAAAGGCCACGATCATCAGGCCCATGGACAAAATCGCGGTCGGGAGCCGCGGCACCAAGCCGGTTTCCACATAGGTTATGACAATCGGGATGGCGAGGCCGACGGCAATCAGCGCCAGCATCAGGCCGATGCCGATGAAAAACGGCAGCGGCCGCTCGGCGCGATAGAGCTTGATGATGGTGCTGAGGATGCGGAAGCCGTCGCGCCAGGTGTTGAGCTTGGAGGCCGAGCCTTCCGGCCGCGCGTAATAGGGCGTGTCGATCTCCGCCACCGGCAGGCCGAGCTCGAGCGCGTGAACGGTGAGCTCGGTCTCGATCTCGAAGCCGCCCGAGAGCACCGGAAACGACTTCACGAAGCGGCGCGAGAACACGCGATAGCCCGACAGCATGTCGGTGAAACTCGGACCGAACATCTCGGTGACGAAGCGGCGTGAGCAGCCAGTTGCCGGTGCGGTGGCCGGTGCGATAGGCGGCCTGGTCGCGGTCCACCCGGTTGCCGACGACCATGTCGAGCCGGTCCTCGAGCAGGCGCTCGATCATGACGCGCGCGCTCGGTGCATCGTAGGTGGCGTCGCCGTCGACCAGCACGTAGATGTCGGCTTCGACGTCGGTGAACATGCGCCGCACCACGAAGCCCTTGCCCTGGTGCTTTTCCCGATAGACCTCGGCGCCGGCGGCGCGGGCGGCGGCCGCGGTATTGTCGGTCGAGTTGTTGTCGAACACGAAAATGGTGGCGGTCGGCAGCGCGGCGCGGAAGTCGCGCACAACCTGCGCGATAGCGACTTCCTCGTTGTAGCAAGGCACCAGCACGGCGATCCTGTAGCCGTCGAACCGCGCGGCCGGTGTCGAATCCCCGCTTGCCACCATGGTCCCTCTATTCTATCGCTCGCATCGAACTTTTGTGCGGCTGCGGCAAACTAACGCCCTTGCCGCGTTAAGATAGCGTTTCTATGCTCGCGCGTCCTCATTCCGGGAGTAGCCCTTTTGGCCGTCGTCGTCCCCTTTGAAAGCCCGCAAGGCGCGTCGCTTACGCCGCTTGCCGATCTGGTGGCATCGGACATGGAGCGCGTCAACACGACGATCCTGGCGCGCACCGGATCCGAGGTCACCATGATCCCGGAGGTCGCCAACCACCTGATCTCGTCGGGCGGCAAACGGCTGCGGCCGATGCTCACGCTGGCGATGGCCAAGCTCGCCGGCTATTCCGGCGACGGCCATATCAAGTTCGCCGCCGCGGTCGAGTTCATGCACACGGCGACGCTGCTGCACGACGACGTGGTCGACGAAAGCGACATGCGGCGCGGCAAGCTCGCCGCCCGCATGCTGTGGGGCAACGAGGCAAGCGTGCTGGTCGGCGACTTCCTGCTCGGCCAGGCGTTCAAGATGATGGTCGAGGTCGGCAACCTGCCGGCGCTCGGCATCCTGTCTTCCGCCGCCGCCGTGATCGCCGAGGGCGAGGTGCTGCAGCTTGCCACCGCCAAGAACACCGCCGCCAACGAGGACGAATATCTGGCGGTGATCCGCGCCAAGACGGCGGAGCTGTTCGCCGCCGCCTGCGAGGTCGGGCCGGCGCTGGCCGCGCGCGAGAAGGCCGAGCAGGCGGCCTGCCGCTCGTTCGGCATGAATCTCGGCGTCGCCTTCCAGCTGATCGACGACGCGCTCGACTACGGCGGCAAATCCGCCAAGCTCGGCAAGAACGTCGGCGACGATTTCCGCGAGGGCAAGATCACGCTGCCGGTGGTGCTGTCGTTCCGCCGCGGCAGCGAGAGCGAGCGCGCGTTCTGGAACCGCACGCTCGGCGAAGGCGACGTGCGCGACGGCGATCTCGACATGGCGGTTGCGCTGATGGCCAAATATCACGCCATCGAAGACACCGTCGGCCGCGCCCAGCACTATGGCGCCATCGCCAAGGACGCGCTGGCCTTGGTGCCGCCGTCGGCGATCAAGCAGGCGCTGGAGGAAGCGGTGTCGTTCTGCATCGCCCGCGCGCATTAGCGCGAGGCGATTGCTCAGCCGAGCGTCGTCGGCACGATCCACCAGTCGGCATGCGCCTGGCGCAGATCCTGCGCAGCGGCGGCGGCGGCATCGGCATTATCGAACAGCGCAAAACAGGTGGCGCCCGAGCCCGACATGCGCGCCAAGCGGCAGCCGGATGTCGCTTTCAGCGCGTCCAGCACTTCGCCGATGACCGGCGCGCAGGCAATCGCCGCGTCCGTCAAATCGTTGCCGGCGGCGGCAAGTCTTTGGATCAGCGAGCCGCGCTCGCGCGGCACGTGGAGGAGCGGGATCTGACCGGTCTTCGACAGATCGAGCCTGGCGAACACATCTTTGGTGGCGACCGCCACGCCCGGATTGACCAGCACGGCGTCGAGCCGCGGCAGCACGAGCGGCGCGTCGAGCTGCTCGCCGATGCCGCGCATGATCCGCGCGCGCGAGTCAAGGCACACCGGCACGTCGGCCCCGATGCTGAGCGCGACGGCCGCGATGCAGGAATCGGTGAAGTCCCTGTCGTTGAAGACATGGCGATTGCCGTGCACCAGCAGGCGCAACGTCGCCGCGGCGTCCGCCGAGCCGCCGCCGATGCCGGAGGCAATCGGCAGTTCCTTGGTGAGAACGAAGCGCCCGAGCCTGATCCCCTCCACGCGCCGGGCGAGCACCGCTGCCGCCTGCAGCACCAGGTTATCGGCGCTGGCGCCGCAGACCTCGCCATAGGTTCCGTGGGTTTCCAGAATGAGCGGGCCGCCGCAATGAAACCGCAGCGTATCGCCGACATCGGCGAAAGCGACCAGGCTTTCGAGCTCGTGATAGCCGTCGGCGCGCCGACCGACGACGCGCAAGGTCAGATTGACTTTGGCGGGCGCGGCCTCGACCAGGGAAGTTTCAATGACGCCCATCGCGACTTAGCCGCCGTCGCCGCCCTTCTTGTTCGCCTTGGCTTGCGATGAGGTCTCGTCCGGCAGCCCGCTCTTCAGTTTCGCTTCGATCTTCGGCAGCTCTTCCGGCTCGGGCTTGAGATCGCGGGCATGCGCCCATTGGAATTTGGCTTCCAACGTGCGGCCCACTCGCCAATAGGCATCACCAAGATGGTCGTTGATGGTCGGGTCCTCGGGTTTGAGCTCGATCGCGCGATCGAGCTGCTTCACAGCTTCGGTATAGTTGCCGAGCTTGTAATAGGCCCAACCAAGTGAGTCGACAATGTAGCCGTCGTCGGGGCGCTGCTTCACCGCCTTCTTGATCATGTCCATGCCTTCGTCCAGGTGCACGCCCTGGTCGATCCATGAATAGCCGAGGTAATTGAGTACGTGCGGCTGATCGGGAAACAGCTCCAGCGCCTTCTGCAGATCGGCTTCCGCCTTCGGCCAATCTTTGGCGCGCTCGAAGCAGATGCCGCGGAAATAGAAGATCACCCAATTGGCTTTTTCCGGATGGGCGATGGTGGCGATGCCCTTGGAATAGGTGTCGGCGCATTCGCTGAATTTCTTGTGCCCGCGCTCGACATTGCCGAGCGCCATGATCGCTTCGAGATCGTTCGGGCGCTCCTTGATCAACGCTTTCAGATGTTTTTCGGCTTCCTCCGGCTTGTTGAGCTGGTCGAGATTGGAAGCCATCTGGATCGCCGCGTTGCGATGCAGCGGCGAACTTTTCGGCACGCGCTTGTAAATCTTGATCGCCAGTTCCGGCTTCTTCAGCGACTCGTAGAGATCGGCCAGCGAGAGCAGCGCGAGCGGATGGTTCGGCGCGATGTAGAGGGCAAGCTGCAGATAGACCAGGCCGAGATCCTCACCGCCGCGGCGGCCGAGCGAGGCCCCCAGACCGTACAGCGCCTCGGCGCCGCCAGCCTGCGCGTTGGTCACGATGAGCGGAAGCTTTTCGCCGGCTTTGAGGTTTTTGATCGCCGCGGAGATCAGCGGATGCTGCGGCAACTGCTTGTCGAAGTCCTCGAACAGCTTGAGCGCTTCGTTCGATCGAACCATTGCGCGAGAGCCAGCTACCATAGGCTTCGACCACGCGTAGCGCCGTGCCGTCGAGCTTGTAGGCCTTCTCCAGGCGCTTGCCGGCTTCCTTCTTGTTGCCGGCGAGGTCGTAGATCATGCCGGCATGCAGGTCCTTGAAGATTGTGTACCAATCCGGACCGGAAAGCTTGTCGATCGCCGCCACGGCTTCCTTGGAATCGCCGGAGCCTTGATAGCTCCAGGCCGAGAGCAGCGTGGCGGTAAGGTCGGTGATCGGTCCGCGGACCGACTTCGCCAGGTCGCGGCGCGCCGTATTGTAGTGCTTCTGCTTGAAGGCTTGCACGCCCAGCACCAGCCAGGCGACGCGATTGTCCTTGTCGACCTTCACCACGCGCTCGGCGTAGCGCTTCGCACTGTCGATTTCGCCGTCCACCAGCAGCGACAGGAAGGTGCGGTCGAGCAACTCGCTATTCTTGGGGTCGTGCTTGAGGGCGCTCTCGTAAAATGCCGCGGCGGCCGCGGCGTCGCGCATCTGGCTGGCATGGCGCGCGGCGAGGTAGCTGCCGGCCGCGGTCATTTTGGACAGTAGCTGCGGGGTCGGCACTTTCTCGGAATCGACCATAGCGGTCTGCGCGGCCTGGGCCTGCGCTGAGGACGCGATCGGCAACGCCATAAAGACTGCGGCAAGCGCGGCGCCAGCCACGCAGCGGTTGAGGCTCGGACAATTCACAGGCGGCGCTCCAATAAGGCGGTCGGCAGCGATTTTCGCGCGTCCCGCCGAGGGTTGAGCCGAGAATGGCCTTTTTGCGCTTGCGCCGCAAGAATGGCAACAAGACGCCGGCTTACGAGCTTGAAAACGCTGATATTGGCGGCATCGTGACCGACGCGGCCGCAGCAACATTACATATTCGGGTAGTTGGGACCCCCGCCGCCCTCGGGCGGAACCCACGTGATGTTCTGATTCGGATCCTTGATGTCGCAGGTTTTGCAGTGGACGCAATTCTGCGCGTTGATGACGTATTTCGGCGACCCGCCCTCCTCCACCCATTCATAGACGCCGGCCGGGCAATAGCGCGCGGAAGGTCCGGCGAAGACATCGTGTTCCGAGGTCTTTTGCTCGGCGAGGTCCGCCACGCGCAGATGGACGGGCTGATCTTCTTCGTGATTGGTGTTGGACAGGAACACCGACGACAGCCGGTCGAAAGTGAGCTTGCCGTCCGGCTTCGGATAGGCGATCGGCGTGCACTGCGCGGCCGGCTTGAGCGTGGCGTAATCCGGTTTGCCGTGCTTGAGCGTGCCGAACAGCGAGAAGCCGAAGGTATTCGTCCACATGTCGAAGCCACCGAACGTGACGCCGGCGAAAGTTCCCAGCTTCGACCAGAGCGGCTTGGCGTTGCGCACCTTCCATAAGTCTTTGCCGATCGGGGACGAGCGCCAGCTTGCCTCGTAGGCGGCAAGCTCGTCGTGGCTGCGCCCTTCGCCAAGCGCAGCGGCCGCCGCTTCGGCGGCGAGCATGCCGGAGAACATGGCGTTGTGGCTGCCCTTGATGCGCGGCACGTTCATGAAGCCGGCATCGCAGCCGATCAGCACGCCGCCGGGGAAGCTGAGTTTCGGCACCGACTGGTAGCCGCCCTCGGTCAAGGCGCGCGCGCCGTAGGCCAGCCGCTTGCCTTCGGCGAAGGTGTCGCGCACCAGCGGATGGGTCTTGAAGCGTTGAAACTCCTCGAACGGCGAGAGATAGGGATTGGTGTAGTTCAGATAAACGACGAAGCCGACCGACACCAAGTCCTCGTCGAAGTGATAGAGAAAGGAGCCGCCGCCGGTTGCGTTGCCGAGCGGCCAGCCGAACGAGTGCTGCACCAGGCCGGCGCGGTGCTTGTCCGGCTTGACCTGCCACAGCTCCTTCAGGCCGAGACCGAACTTCTGCGGCTCGCAGCCTTGCGCGAGCCCGAAGCGCGCGATGAGCTGCTTGCCGAGACTGCCGCGCGCGCCTTCGCCGAACAGCGTGTATTTGGCGCGCAGCTCCATGCCGCGGGTGAAATTGTCCTTCGGCTCGCCATTCTTGCCGACGCCCATGTCGCCGGTGGCGACACCGGCGACGGCGCCGCTCGCTTCGTCGAACAGCACTTCGGTCGCCGCAAAGCCGGGATAGATCTCGACGCCGAGCGCTTCCGCCTTGCCGGCGAGCCAGCGGCAGACATTGCCGAGCGAGACGATGAAGTTGCCGTGGTTGCCCATCAACGGCGGCAGCGCGAAATTCGGCAGCCGCAGCGCGCCGCTCGAGCCCAGCCAATAGAAGCGGTCGTCGGTGACCTTGGTCTTGATCGGCGTGTCCTCCGACCGCCAGTCGGGCAGCAGGCGGTCGAGCGCCACCGGATCGATCACCGCGCCGGAGAGAATATGGGCGCCGACCTCGGAGCCCTTTTCCACCACCACGACCGAGATGTCGGGATTGATCTGCTTGAGGCGGATGGCGGCGGCGAGGCCCGACGGGCCGGCGCCGACGATCACCACGTCGAATTCCATCGCTTCGCGGGCAGGTAGATCAGCCATGCAGGTCTCCCGATCGTCCAGGTCTAGCCCGGCATCCAGCGCAATTTAGCGGCAACGCCCCGCTTGAAAAGTCGATATGCGACATCAAGACGCCCGGCGATTTCGCACCAATCCGCCTCTGTCATAACGCTCCCATGCGCGGCGCGATAGGCCATGGCTTGCGCGTGCAATATGCCGGATTGGCGGATGTCGGGATTATCGACGCCGCGATGCCATGCCAACACCACGATCTCAGGTGCTATACGAAGCACAGTGAGCGCCGGTTGCTGCGGCTTTCGCCCTGTCGAAATTGGAACTGCGTCTATGACGCGCATGAGAAGCATGGCTGTATTGGCCGGCCTTGGCCTGATCGGTCTGTTGGCGGGCGCGGCCTTTGCCCAAGAGGCCGGCCAAAATGCCAAGCCGCGCAAGGCGCCGGCCCCGCTCGTCATCAACGACGATACCATCGGCATTCTGCGCCAACGCCAGGTGGGATCGCTGATCCTGCCGCAGGGCACGCCGCCGTTCCCGGCGGTCGTGGTCTTGCATGGCTGCAATGGCGTTTCGTCAAACACCCGCGTCTGGGCGCGCCGCCTCGCCACCTGGGGCTATGCCGCGCTGATCATCGATAGCTTCTCCTCGCGCCGCCTTGCCCAAGTTTGCGACGGCAGCCGGGCCCTGCCCGGCACCGAGCGCGCGCAGGACGCCTTCGCGGCGGCCACCTATCTGCGTTCGCGCCCCGACATCGACGGCCAGCGCATCGGCGTTCTCGGCTATTCGCACGGTGGCTGGAGCGCGCTGGTGGCGGCGACGGAAGCAAGCGTCAAGCGCGCCCAGGCACCGCCGTTCCGCGCGGTGGTGTCATTTTATCCGTACTGCCCGAAAATCGCGCCGCCGCTCGCAACCGACCTGCAAATCTTCATCGGCGACGCCGACGATTGGGCTCTGGCCGCGCGCTGCACGGCGTTCGTTGCGAAGTACGCGGAGGGTACGCCGCACCGGCCGGCTTTGGTGGTCTATCCCGGCGCGAAACATTCCTTCGAGTCAAAGCGGCCGGACCGGGTCTACTTTGGCCACGCCCTTGGCTACGACGCGAAGGCCACCGCCGACGCGCTGGAGCGGACGCGAAAATTCCTCGACGCGCATTTGCGCCCTTGAATGGCGACCCATGGAGGCGCAATTTTCAAGCCGTGACAATCTGCCCCTCGCTTTCGCAAAACCTGTGCCTATCGTTCACGCGATAATGAAGGCATGCGGGGGTTTCCGCCGCCGACAATGCCGGTATTCTTGGGCCAGATTGAAAAAAGGGAGAGTTTGCAATGTCCGATATCACTCCGCTTATTCCGCGTCAGCCCGTGCCATCTTTGTTGGTGCCGCTTGCCGGCGGCGGCAAGTTCGACCTGGCGGTCGAGAGCCCGAAGAATTTCATCATGATCGTGTTCTATCGCGGCCTGCATTGCCCGCAGTGCCGCAAGCAGCTCACCGACCTGGAGAGCAAGCTGCCCGAATTCGAAAAGCGCGGGGTCTCGGTGGTGGCGATCTCCGCCGACAGCGCCGAGCGCGGCGAGAAGCACCAAGCCGGAATGGGGGCTCAAGAACCTGCGCATCGGCTACGACCTCGATCTGCGCACGGCGCGCGCCTTCGGCCTGTGGATCTCGACCAGCCGCGGCAAGACCACAACCGGGCTCGAGGAAACCAGCTTCTTCAACGAGCCGGGCCTGTTCCTGATCAAGCCCGACCGCACGCTCTATTGCGCCAGCGTGCAGACCATGCCGTTCGCGCGGCCGCATCTGGCCGACATCTTGACGGCGCTCGATTTCATCGCCGATCGGAACTACCCGGCGCGCGGCGAAGTGGTGAGCCTGCCGGCACAAGCCGCCGAGTAGCGCTGTCCACCGGCGAAGGCGCGCCGCTTGCGCGCGCCGCGCCCCGGGTGTTTGGTTTCGACCATGATGCCCGGTGGCGACAAGGCCGCGCGCGACCTGCTCGACTTCTATACGGAAGCCGGCGTCGATGCGCTCTTGGGCGAAGAGCCGGTCGACCGGTTTGCCGACGCGCAAGAGCAGCCGGCGCCAGCGCGCGCGCCGCAGCCGGTTGCGCCGCAGCCTGCGCGCGCAACCCCGCAGCGCGCAGCCCCGCTCGCCGCCCCCGCTCCGCTCGCACCCGATGAAGCAACGCAGTCGGCGCGCGAGGCGGCCAAGAGCGCACAGACGCTCGAAGAGCTGCGCGCCATTCTCGATCGCTTCGACGGCTGCGCGCTGAAGGCGACCGCAACGCAATTGGTGTTCGCCGACGGCAACCCGCAGGCGCGGCTGATGTTCGTCGGCGAAGCGCCCGGCCGCGACGAAGACATCGAGGGCCTGCCCTTCGTCGGCCGCTCCGGCAAGCTGCTCGACCGCATGCTGTCGGCGATCGGGCTCGACCGCACGCAAGTCTACATCGCCAACATCGTGCCCTGGCGTCCGCCGGGTAACCGCACGCCGACGCCGCAGGAATCGCAAATCTGCCTGCCGTTCATCTTGCGGCAGATCGAGCTTGCCGATCCCGACATTCTCGTGTGCCTCGGCGGTCCGTCGGCGCAGACGCTGCTCGGCATCCGCGAGGGCATCACCAAGACGCGCGGGCGCTGGTACACCTTCAACACCGGCAAACGCGACATCCGCGCCATGCCGACCTTCCATCCCGCCTTCCTGCTGCGCAGCCCGCTGCAGAAGCGCTTTGCCTGGCGCGATTTTCTCGGCGATCAAGAAGGCGCTCGGCTGATGTCGCCGATGCGCGGTTACGCCGCTTGACCGGCGCTTGGCGCTCGCGCCTCAGCTTGATAAAAATGGCCATGACCCGCGTCGTCCGATGGACGCTTGCTTTTGCGCTGGCCGCAGCGTGGCCTTGCGGTCATGTTTTGGCGCAGACGGCGCAATCGCCTTTCGCGCCGGTCGAAACGCCGAGCTACAGTCCCGAAGCGGCGAAGACCCCCAAGACCGCCGTCCCCGACAGCGCAGGCGCGGCCAAACTCAAGAAGCCCGAGCAAGCCGCATCGGGGGGCAAGCTTCCCACTCAAGTCGAGCTCGGAAAATATCAGCTGAAGTTCAACGCCGGCCACACCAGCGACGTCGTCCCGCGCACCGGCTTGGACAGCGGCGAGACCTCGAATTTGTCCAAGGTCGTGCCGGGACAGAAAACGGAATCGGTGGCGCCGGATTATTTCGGACTGAAGCTGAGCACACCCACCCGATAGCTGCCGGGTCCGCCAAGCGGCACGCCGCCAAATACCGCGAGGCATGCCGGCCATGAAAATGGCGGCATGGCGCGCGCTCGCCCGCTTCGATTTGGCGCAGGCAGCATGGAACGCACGCGGCTCGCCAAGAATTAAGGTGCAGGACTATAGTGCGCGCGGGGCGGACGCTCGGAGGTGGCAATGGATTTTGATCCAGTCATGCTGGCCCGCCTCCAGTTCGCCTTCACCGTCATGTTTCACATTATTTTCCCGACCTTCACCATCGGGACCTCCGCCTATATTGCAACGCTCGGCGCCATGTGGCTGCGCTCGGGCGACGATCGCTACCAGCAGCTGATGCGGTTTTGGACCCGCATCTTCGCGGTGTCCTTCGCGATGGGCGTGGTGTCGGGCGTCGTGCTGTCCTACGAGTTCGGCACCAATTGGAGCCGTTTCTCGTTGGCGGTCGGCAATGTGGTCGGCCCGCTGATCGGCTACGAAGTGCTCACCGCGTTTTTCCTGGAAGCGACGTTTCTCGGCGTGCTGCTGTTCGGCTACGACCGCGTGCCGCCGTGGCTCTACGTGCTGTCGGCGCTGATCGTCGCCGTCGGCACCGCCACCTCGGCGTTCTGGATCTTGTCGGCCAACAGCTGGATGCAAACGCCGGCCGGCTACGAATTGCGCGGCGGCATCGCCTATCCGACCGA
Source organism: uncultured Alphaproteobacteria bacterium (assembly GCA_963761245.1). Classification (GTDB taxonomy): domain Bacteria; phylum Pseudomonadota; class Alphaproteobacteria; order Rhizobiales; family Xanthobacteraceae; genus Pseudolabrys. The sequence continues at coordinate 204,193 of CAVXGN010000019.1, forward strand.
TTGGATCGCCGTCATCTTCAACCCGAGCTTCCCGTATCGGTTCGCGCATATGCTCAACGCCGCCTACCTCACCACCGGCTTTGTGGTGCTGGCGGTGGGCGCGCGCTATCTGGTGGCCGGCCAACATGTCGAGGAAGGCCGCACCATGTTGCGCATGGCGATCGGCCTCACCGTCGATCCTGGCGCCGCTGCAGCTCGTCATCGGCGATCAGCACGGCCTCAACACGCTCAAATACCAGCCGATCAAGATCGCGGCCATGGAGGCGCATTGGGACGGCAGTGAGCCCGGCAACTTCGAAATCTTCGCCTGGCCGGACGAAAAGGCGGAAACCAACCGCTTCTCGATTTCGATTCCGAAAGGCTCTTCCCTCATCTTGACGCACAAGATGAACGGCTTGTTTCCCGGCTTGAAAAGCGTGCCGGCATCCGAGCGCCCGCCGGTACCGGTGGTGTTCTTCGGCTTCCGCATCATGCTGGCGGCCGGTTTCTTCATGATCGGCGCCGCGCTGTTCGGCGCTTTCTTATGGTGGCGCGGCACGCTGTTCGAGACGCGCTGGTATCTGCGCATCATGGCGCAATGCTGGTGGATCGGTTTTGTGGCGGTGATCGCCGGCTGGGTGGTGACCGAGAGCGGACGCCAGCCCTGGATCGTCGAGCACATCTTGCGCACGGCCGACGCCAATTCGCCGGTGCCGGCTTCGAGCGTTGCCACGACGCTCGCATTGTTCGTCATCACCTACGGCGTCGTGTTCTCGTTCGGCATCTATTACATCAATCGCCTGATCGCGCGCGGGCCGGTCGGGCCGACCGCGGCCGAGCGCCACGACCTGCACAGCCCGATTTCCGCGGCGCACAGCGCCGGACACGACGCCGTACAGAGGACGAGCGGTTAACATCTGATCGCGAGGATCGCGCCATGGAATGGTACCTTCCGGTGATCTGGGCCGGACTGATCGGCACCGCGGTCGCGATGTATGTCGTTCTCGACGGCTTCGACCTCGGCATCGGCATCCTGTTTCCCTTCTCGCGCAGAGAGAGCGAACGCAGCCAGATGATGCGCACGGTGGCGCCGTTCTGGGACGGCAACGAGACCTGGCTGGTGCTCGGCGGCGGCGGCTTGTGGGTGGCGTTTCCCAGGGCCTATGCGGTGGTGATGCCGGCGCTGTATCTGCCGGTGATCGTGATGCTGCTGGCGCTGGTGTTCCGCGGCGTGGCGTTCGAATTCCGCACCGTCTCGCGCAGCAAGACCTGGCTCAACGTCGCCTTCGCCGCCGGCTCGGCCATCGCCGCCTTCGCGCAAGGCGTCATTCTCGGCGGTCTGATCCAGGGCATTCCGGTGCGCGACGGCGCCTATGCCGGCGGCGCCTTCGATTGGGCGACGCCGTTCGCGTTCGTCTGCGGGCTTGCGATCATCGCCGGCTACGGACTGCTCGGCTCAACCTGGCTCGCGATGAAGACCGAAGGCGCGGTGGCGGTGCGCTCGCGGCGACAAGCAAAGTGGCTTTTGCTTCTCGTGCTCGCTTTCATGGCGGCGGTGAGCCTGTGGACGCCGCTGACCGAGCCGCGCATCTGGGCACGTTGGTTCGCGCTGCCGAATTTCTATTTCCTGTGGCCAGTGCCGGTGGTGACCGCGCTGATTGCCTTTGCGGCTTGGCGCTGGCTCGAGCAAGGCCGCGAGGCGCCGCCGTTCCTCGCGGCAATCGCGCTCTTCCTGCTCGGCTATCTCGGGCTGGTGGTTTCCAACTTCCCCTATCTGGTGCCGCCGTCGCTGACGGTTTGGGATACGGCGGCGGCGCCGGCGAGCCAGATCTTCATGCTGCTCGGCACGCTGGTGCTGCTGCCGATGATCCTCGGCTACATCGTATTCGTGTACTGGCTGTTCCGCGGCAAGGTGCGCGAAGGCGAGAGCTACCACTAAGCCGTTTTTATTTGGCGGGTGCGGGCGCGGCTTCGTCTTGCGGGCGCACCATCGCCCAGCCGAGCCGGTTGTCCGACAGCATGCCCTGCACCGAGCGCGGGAAGTTCTGCGGCACCTCCGGCACCATGTCGGGGAATTGCGTCGCCAGCGTCTGCGGCGGCGCGACGGCGTTGCCGGCGACCGGCCACACCAGAATGCCGCCATGCCGGCGAATGTCGGCGACGCTTGCCCAGGGGCTGTGCTGCGGCGCCCAATCGAAATAGACGTGCGGGCGGCTGGGCGCGCCGAGTGCGACCAGCGGAGCGATCACGGGATCGCCGGACACGTATTGCAGCGGCTTGCCGGTGCGGCGCTCGAAAGTATCGCCGAAGTAGCGGCCCTCGGCATTGGCGGGCTGCACCACCTTCAGATCGACGCCAAAGGTCCACGGCAGCACCGCGATGCCGAGCGCCACCAAAAGCGGCGGCGCCACCAGCAAGGCGATCCAGGCCGAGGACACCAGCCACTCGCGATAGAGCAGCACGCGATCGCCGGCAAAGACCACGGCCGCAAGCCCCGACAGCACCACCAGCGGCGCCAGCCGGTCGAGCGGACCGAGGCGGCCCGAGAAAAAGGCGATTGCGATTGCGGCGGCCGCCGGCGTCAGCGCGAAGAAGTAGATATAGCCGCGCGCAAACGCGCCGATCGGCTGCCGGTCGATCTCCGGTGCGCTTTGGCCACGCCAGCGCGGCCAGCCGCTGCCAATCGCGGCGAGCAGCAACAGACCGAGATGGGTGAGCGCAAGCGCGGCCACCAGCCACCAACCGGCCGACAGCATCGCGCTGAATGGCGCACCTTTGTACAGACCGGCGAGCGCCAGGCCGCGCCCCTGCGCCAGCCAGACGAAATAGGGAAAAGCCACGATCACCAGGAGCGGGAACGCGAGCCACGGCTCCGGGTGCTTGAGCGCAGCGACCCCGCGCTGCGTCAGCACCATGAACGGGGCGATGAGAACGATCAGGATCAGTCCGACATAGTTCGCCAGCACCAGCAGGCCGAGATCGACCCCCAGCAGGAGCCAGTAAGCGCGCCGGCCCTCGCCGAGCGCGCGCCAGAGAAAAACCAGCGCGAAGGCCCACAGCGGCGCCGCCAGGATTGCCGGACCGAAATCCGGGCTCGGCACGTTGAAGGCGGAGACGCCGACCATCAGCAGCACCGCCAGCACCGCGTGGCTGATGCCGACGATTGAGCGCCCGAGCATGAACACCGCCCAATAGGTCGCGATGATGCAAAGCTGCGCCAGCAGATAGACGCCGACGCTGCCGGCGATGCGGAAGGCGCCATCCGCCAGCCAGAACGCCAGCGGCGGCCCGAGATAACTGCCAAGCTGCAATTCATGGCCGATGGCGAGCACCGTCGCCACGTCGCCGGGCGGCGAACTGAAGAACAATGACGGCACCACCAGCCAAAGGCCGGCCTGCGACAAGGCCACCGACCAGAACACTAGCCTCGGCCGCCCGCGCAGCAGTTCGATGAGCAGGGAAACGTAATGCATTGGCCCGGCGGATGATGAATGGCGTGCCAGCCAAGCAGCAATAGAGAACGGCCGCTAAAGAGGCAACAACTCGGCCAAAGCCTCTTCGGTGAGTTCGTCCAGGCTGGCAAGCTTGGCGGCGACCGGCGCGAAGGATTTGCGGTGATGCACGGTCGGCCCGAGCCGCGCCAGCGCCTCGAAATGCTCGGGCACGCTGTAGCCCATGTGGCGCTCGAAACCGTAGCCCGGATGCGCCAGGCCAAGCCGCGCCATGAAGCGGTCACGCGTCACCTTGGCGACGATGGAGGCCGCCGCGATCGAGGTGACCAGCGCATCGCCCGATACCACCGCCTGGCAGTCGCAGCCGACGTCGATGCGGTTGTTGCCGTCGACAAAGACGAGCTTGGGCACGACCGGCAGCGCTTTGACCGCGCGCGCCAGCGCCCACAGCGAGGCGCGCAAAATGTTGTCGCGATCGATGCGCGCGGTCGAGCCGAAGGCGACCGCCACTTGGGCGCTGGCGCAAATCTTCTCGTAGAGCTTCTCGCGCTCGGCGGCGTCGAGCTTCTTTGAATCGTTGAGACCGCGCGGAATACGATCGGGGTCGAGCACCACGGCGGCGGCAACCACCGGACCGGCGAGCGGTCCCCTGCCCGCCTCGTCGCAACCCGCCACCGGCCAGATGCCCTGTTTGAGCGCGCGGCGCTCGCGCCGGAAGCTCGGGCGCAGGATCGGCTCATTGAGCGGCAGGCGCGGGGTCGGTTTGGGCTTGCGGGCCATGGCCGCGATGAGTGCGCGGGCCGCGCGCAATGTCAATTGCGGGCACGGACACGTGTGGATGACTGCCGCGGTTGATCGTTGTCGCCCGCGGCTTGTTGCGCGGTTGACGATGGTAGCGGCATGCAGGCAAACCCAAACGATGGACAGCCGCGATCGCTCACTTCCCTGGAAACTGTTCGGCGCTGAACTGATCGGAACCGCCCTGCTCGTGGGCGTGGGACTGTCGGTCGTGATTTTCGATATGGGCCAAGGCAGCCCGCTCGCGAAGCTGTTACCGGGCGAAGGTGCCCGCCATTTCATCACCGGCTTCTTCTTTGGCACCACCGGCGCGTTGATTACAATTTCGCCGCTCGGCAAGGAAAGCGGCGCGCATATCAATCCGGCGGTCACGCTCAGCTTCTGGCTGATGGGGCGGATGCAAGCCCGCTATGCCGCGGGCTACGTGGCGAGCCAACTCATCGGCGCGGTCATCGGCGCCGTGCCGCTGCTCGCATGGGGCGCGATGGGCCGCAGCGTGACCTTTGGCGCGACCGTGCCCGGCGCCGCCTACGGTACGACCTGGGCATTATTGGGCGAAATCGTCACGACCTTCGCCCTCATCTTCGGATTGTTCTTCTTCCTCCGGCACCGGTCGCTGCGCGCCTACACGCCCGCGATTTTTCCGCCGCTCTACGCGATCATGGTTTGGCTCGAAGCGCCCATCTCGGGCACCAGCACCAATCCGGCCCGCAGCTTGGGACCGGCGGTGATCTCGGGCGACTGGAACGGCTGGTGGATTTTTTGGCTCGGCCCCCTGATCGGCACGCTGCTGGCGGTCGCCGTTTATCTGTCGGCCGGCTGGGAGCGGCGGATGATCGAGGTCGCCAAGCTCTATCACTTCAAGCACGATCCGCACGGCATATTTCATTTGCGGATGCGCGACCGTCAGACTTGACGATCGTACCGCGCAGACCGATGCGCTCGCGCTCGACGCTGGCGGAACTCAGGCCGCGGCCTGGCGTTTCCCCAAGGGATCACAACAAGGGCTGAGGCATGATTCCGACCTGGCTGCATATTTTGTCGATTTTTGCGCTGCTGGTGGGCTTCGTCTGCGCGCTGATCGTGGCGATCGACGTCACCCGCCATCACCAGCACATGTGGATCATGAACGTGGTGTGGCCGGTGGTCGCGCTGTTCGCCGGCCCGATCGCCCTCTGGGGCTATTTCAGCTATGGGCGGCTCGCCGCGCACGAGATGGCCATGCCGGCGATGGAGCAAGGCGATAAGCCGCCGAGCAAGAAACTGACGCCGTTCCCTGTCATGGTCGGCAAGGGCGCCGCCCATTGCGGCTCTGGCTGCACGCTCGGCGATATCGTGGCCGAATGGCTGTGCTTCGGCGTGCCGGCGATCGCGGTCTGGTTCGGCTGGCATTCGATCTTCGCGGAGAAGATGTTTGCGGTCTGGATCGTCGACTTCATCTTCGCTTTCGTCATCGGCATCTTCTTTCAGTATTTCACCATCGCGCCGATGCGCGGGCTGTCGTTCTGGCCGGGCATCGTCGCCGCGCTGAAAGCCGACACGCTCTCGCTCACCGCCTGGCAGGTCGGCATGTACGGCTTCATGGCGCTGGCGCAGTACGGCTACTTCCGTCCGCTGCTCGGCAAGTCGGTGGAGTCGGTCGAAGTGAACACGCCGGAATTCTGGTTCATCATGCAGATCGCGATGATCGCCGGCTTCGTGACCAGCTATCCGGTGAACTGGTGGCTGATCCGGGCGGGGATCAAGGAGGAGATGTGAGCGCTAGTCCGGCAGCGTCAGCCGGCCGTCATCGGTCAGCGGAAAGCCGGGGTTGTGCGCGCACCTCCCAGAGGTGGCCGTCGGGATCGGCGAAATAGCCGGCATAGCCGCCCCAGAATGTCTTCTGCGCGGGCTTGGGCACCGTCGCGCCGGCGGCACGGGCGCGCTCGATAGCCGTATCGACCTCTGCTTCCGACCGGCAATTCCAGGCGAGCGCCACGCCGCGAAATGGCCGGAGCTTCCGCTGCGGCGATATTCGCATCCTTGGCAAGCTCGTCGAGCCGGCCAAACAGCGAAGGTCATCGCGCCCGCCTGAAAGAAGCCGACGCCGGCCGCCTTCTTGGCCTTGCGGCTGAAGCCAAGCGCTTCGTAAAAGGCGATGCTGCGCTCAAGATCGGCAACGCCGAGCGTCACCAGCGACAAGATCGCGTCCGGATCGCTCATCCGAACAGGCTCAACTGCTCGCTGTCCGGCTTCGGCGGCCGGAAATGCTCGGTGGTGAGCGAGGTCTTGGCTGACGTTGAAGCCGAGCTTCTCGCAAGCCATCTCGAAGCGGCGGCCGATCAATCAGGCATAAGGCCCGTTGCCCTTCTGCCGCGCGAACCATTTCGAGTCGTAGTCCTTGCCGCCGCGCATGTCGCGAATGAGCTTGAACACGTGGCGCTCGCGGTCGGGATAGTTCGCCTGCAGCCATTCGCGGAACAGGTCGCGCACCTCCAGCGGCAGCCGCAACAGCACGTAGCCGGCCTCTTTCACGCCGGCCATGTGCGCGGCTTCCAGGATGCGCTCGATCTCCATGTCGTTGAGCGCCGGGATCACCGGCGCCACCATCACCGCGGCCGGCACGCCGGCCTGCGTCAACCGCCGCAAGCGTCTCCAAGCCGCCGCATCGGCGTCGCCGCCCGCGGCTCCATCTTGCGCGCGAGCTCGGCATCGAGCGTGGTGACCGACAGCGCAACCTTGGCCAGCTTGCGCTCGGCCATGCGCGCCAGGATATCGAGGTCGCGCAGCACCAGCGCCGACTTGGTGACGATGCCGACCGGGTGTCCGGCTTTGTCGAGCACCTCGAGAATGCGGCGCATCACCTGGTAGCGCCGCTCGATCGGCTGATAGGGATCGGTGTTGGTGCCGATGGCGATCACCTTCGGCGCGTAGCCGGGCGCGGATAATTCCTTCGCCAGCAGCTCGGCCGCCTCCGGCTTGACCAGGAGCTTCGATTCAAAATCGAGCCCCGGGGAGAGGCCGAGATAGGCGTGGGTCGGGCGCGCGAAGCAGTAGACGCAGCCGTGCTCGCAGCCGCGATAGGGATTGATCGAGCGGTCGAAACCGATGTCGGGCGAGTCGTTGCGGGTGATGATCTTGCGGGTGGAGTCGATCGTCACCTGCGTCTTGAACGGCGGCAATTCGTCGAGCGAGCGCCAGCCGTCGTCGAAAGCGATGCGCGCCAGCGGCTCATAGCGGCCGGAGGCATTGCTCTGCGCGCCGCGGCCGCGCCGGCGCTCGTGCTCGACCACCACGCCGAGCAGTTCGCTGACGCCTTCGTAGAAATCCGCATTGCCGCCCGCCGATGCGGAGGGCAGCTCCTTCACCGGCGGGCGTCGCAGGGCTGTGTTCGAACGAGCCATGGCGACACCGTAATCAGCGAATGTGAACATAACAAGAACATTTTGAAAGGCCTACAATTTGTGCAGTTTTGGCCTCGATCTCGTGGCGGTCCGAGTGAATTCCACATGATATGGTGCAAACCCATCCACAAGATCCCTGTTCCATGCTGAGCGCCATCATCGCCACTCACGAATCGGAACGTACCCTGGTACCGACGCTGGTCGCGCTGGTGCCGGGCGCGACCGCCGGACTGCTGGGCGAAGTAGTGGTGGCCGATGGCGGCTCGCGCGATTCCACCGCGGAAGTGGCCGATATCGCGGGCTGCCGCTTCATGGCCTCGAGCGCGCCGCTCGGTGCGCGCTTGAAGGATGCGGCGAAGACGACGCGGGCGCCGTGGCTGATGTTCCTGCGCGCCGGCAGCCGTGCCGGAGCCGGGCTGGGTCGATGCGATCGATCGATTCATTGAAGCAGCCGACCGCCTTGATGGCAGCGCGCGCGCCGCCGTTTTCCGCCCGCCCGGCGTCGCCGACCTGTTGCGCCCGGGCCTCGCGGAAGTCATCGCACTGTTGCGCGTTGCGCTCGGCGGCGGGGCCAAGGCCGAGCAAGGTCTGCTGATCGCGCGCCAGTTCTATAACGACCTCAATGGCCATCCCGACGGCGACAATGCCGAAGCGGCCATGCTGCGCCGGCTCGGGCGCCGGCGTATCGCCATGCTGCCGACCGGGGCGCGCCCGCCGCGCTGACGCAAATTCCATTGTCATTCCGGGCGCGCCGAAGGCGCGAATCCGAGAATTTCAGAGACATATGCCTCAGATTGCATCTGGATTCCGGGTCCGGCGCTTCGCGCCGGGCCGGAAGGTTACCGGGTGCGGCCATATACTTGACTTATCAAGTAATTACCCGACGCTGTCGCCCATGCCTTCCGCCCGCCAAAGCCTGCAGCGCATCGCCGCCGTGCGCGGCTTCAACCGCTTCTACACGCGGCAGATCGGCGTGCTGCGCAAAACCTATCTCGACAGCCCCTACTCGCTCGGCGAAATGCGGGTGCTTTACGAGATCGCGCATGGCGAGGCGCCGACCGCGAGCGACATCGGCCGCGCGCTCGATCTTGACGCCGGCTATCTGAGCCGCGTGCTGCGCGCGTTCGAGAAGCGCGGCCTGATCACGCGCCAGACCTCGCGGCGCGACGCGCGGCAAAGCCATCTCGCGCTCACCGCGCGCGGCCGCAAGGCCTTCCAGCCGGCCGAGGCACGCTCGCAACGCGACGTCGCCGCCATGCTCGGCGCGCTCAAGCCCGATCAGCAAGTGCAATTGGTGAACGCCATGCAGACCATCGAAGCGTTGCTCGACAACAAGCCCGTGGAGAGCGAAGCAAAGCCCGTGCTGCGCGCGCCGCGGCACGGCGACTTCGGCTGGATCGTGTCGCGCCACGCCGCGCTCTACGCGCAGGAGTACGATTGGACCGAGCCGTTCGAAGGGCTCTGCGCCCAGATCGTCGCCGACTTCGTCAATAATTTCGATCCGAAGAAGGAGCGCTGCTGGATCGCCGAACTGAACGGCGAGAATGTCGGCTGCGTCATGCTGGCGAAGGATTCCGACGAGGTCGCCCGCCTCCGCCTGCTGCTGGTCGATCCGAAGGCGCGCGGCCTCAAGCTCGGCACGCGGCTGGTCGAGGAATGCGTGACGTTCGCGCGCGCGGCCGGCTACAAGCGCATCACGCTGTGGACCCACAGCGTGCTCACCGCCGCGCGCCATGTCTACGAGAAGGCGGGCTTCACGCTCACCTCCAGCGAGAAGAAACACAGTTGGGGCCAGGACGTCGTCGCGGAATATTGGGATTTGGATTTGTAAAAAATTAGGCTGTCATTGCCCGCGAAAGCGGGCAATCCAGTAATCACTGCGCTGTCTGCATTTACTGGGTCCCCGCCTTCGCGGGGACGACAATCGTGTTTGCGGCGATACTACGCCGTCGCGCCCGCGAGCGCAGCCAGCAAAAGTGGGCACCGGTTTTGCGTCCGGCTGCGCTCGCTCTTTCAAAAGTGGCACGCAATCCGGGCGGCTGACCGGTTCCCACTCAGCCTGATTGCGTGCGTGCCTTCTCCCGCCGCAGGTGCTCATCGAGCCGCGGCAGGATCTCCACGAAATTGCAGGGCCGGTAGCGGTAGTCGAGCTGGTGCACCAAAATCTCGTCCCAGGCGTCCTTGCAGGCGCCGGGCGAGCCGGGCAGGCAGAAGATGTAGGTCGAATTGGCAACGCCGGCGGTAGCGCGGGTCGCTCAGAACCGTATCACGGCCCTGCCCTGCACAGCGTGGTCCTGCGCGTTGCCGGCGAGTTGGCCGACATAGGACAAGCTGACGCTCGCATTGCGCGTCAGCATGAGTTCGGCGCCGGCCTCGACAAGCGCGCTGTCGCGCGCGATCGGCACGCCCGCCACGGTAAAGCCCGCGCCGGTATTGAGGAAGGCAAGCGTCGAAGTCGGCGTCACATCGTTGAAGGCATGCTGCCAGGCGACGCTCGCATGCGGCACCAGCGTGGTGCCGCTGGCAAGCGTAATCGTCTCGGCTGCGCGCATACCGAGGTTCGAATAGGCAGTCGTGTGCGTCTCGCTCGTGCCGCTCAGCGCGGCCGCCCCGCCGGTCTCGGTGAAGGAGTCAGTATGCGCCCGCACCTAGGCAAGTCCGGCAAAGGGTTCGAGCGCAAGATGTCCAAAGGACAAACCATAGCCGATCTCGCCGAAGCTCTGAGCCGTCGAGCCGTGGTAGCTTGCCGCGAGCTGATCGGCGAAGCCTGGGAAGGCCGCGGTGCGATTGGTGTCGATATCGTGCCAGGCGAAGTCTATACCGCTGCGTAGATTGATTGCGCCGTATTGGGCGCCCGCATAGCCGGCGATGTGGTAGCTCGCGATGCTGGCGGAGCTCAGCCGTGCATCGACATTGTCATGCGCACTCGTATAGCCACCGGCAAGGCCGAGCCGCCAGTGTCCGAAGCGACGGTCGATGCCAGAAACGAAGCCGCCGAGCTTGCGCTTGGCTTCCGCCGCATTGTCGTCGCCGTCGATATGACCCCAGGCGCCGAAAGCGGCCGCCCAATAGGCGTATTCGGACTGCTCGTTGCGAACGAGGGCGGCGCCTTGACCGGCATGGCGGCCGCATAGGCTTCGTGCGGGTCGGCGGCATAGGCAAGTTCGGGCCCGCCGAGGGCGAGCGCAGCCATCGCGTCGGCGCCGCCGACATAGGGTGCCTGCCGCAGTCGTCCCAAGATGGCCTCGCGCACGAAACGCGAGTCCTCGATCAGCACCTAATGCACGGTCGGATGAACCTCGCCGGACAGCGAATTGAGCGCGGCGGGGATTTGGTCGGGTGCGAGGCCGGCGAAGCCTGGGAACAGGCCTTGCCCGTTGTTGAATGCCGTATCGAGCGCGCCTGCGACCGCCTTCTGGTTGAAGGTGTTGCTAAAATTTTCGAGCTTGGAGACCAGCGTCATGAGCAAGACATCGGTCGCCGTGTAATCGAGGCTCGCGGTCAAATAGCTAGGCAGGCCGGTCGTGATCAGCCCATCGAACGTCCCATTTAGCGCGCCCGCCGAGAGGATGGTGTAAGTGTTCGACGTGAAGTAGCCGGGCTGGAATACCGCATATACAGTCCCGGCGAGATTGGCCGTGCCGGTCACATTGGTGCGGTCGGCTGCGGTCGGCGAGACCTCGACGAGGTAGGTCGCGCCGGGGTTGAAGGTGAGATTGCCGTTCACATTCAATGTGCCGATCGAGGCTCCGGGAGACAGCGTGCCGCCGGCGTTGACGGTCGTCGATGCGACGGTGCCATTGCCGCCAAGCGTCGCGCCATTGTTGACCGTCACACCACTCGACGACGCAATCGAGCCGTTCACGATCAGTGTTCCGCCGTCGACAGTGGTCGTACCGGTGTAGGTGCGTATGCCGTTGAAGATGCTGGTGCCGTTGATTTGGTTGAAGGCACCGGCCCCAGAAATCACACCGTCGTAGTTGAAGAGGTCTGAGCGATCGACAGTGATAAGCCCGTTGCTCTGAATGTCCCCCAAAACCGAGCCGCCGGTGCCAATTAGAAGTGTGCTCGCTGTTCCGAGCATGACGATGTTGCCCTGAACCAATCCATAATTTTCAAAGCGGATGGATCCGGCGGTGGAGACAAATGCCGTGGCGCCAATCGGCGTAGAGATGATTCCGCCTGCTGCGTTGATGAAGGTGCCGGAATTGGTGGCCGCAGTGCCAAATGATATGGCAGGGGTGCCGAAGGGATGCGCCTTTGATGAATTTGCGATGCCTCCCAGAATTGTCCCGCTATTCGTGAATGTAACGTTGGACCCACCAAGTATAAGGGCGATGTCATTGATGTCGGTGTCTCGACCGCGAACTTCAATCGTTCCGCGATTAATCCCGGAATTGGAATTTCCGCCAATGATGATTCCAGGCGTGCCACGGAAAGGTATTACGGTGATGGTGCCATTGTTTACGAAAGTGTTCGACACGCCGTGGACAGTGATGCCGACGCCGCTATCAGCCCCGGACACGAAAATTGAACCATTATTGGTTATTGTGTTGGAATTGCCGATAATGAATATTGTGTGACTATCAGCCCCGCCGCCGTGAAGCGACCCGTTGTTGGTGATGCTGCTGGAATTGCCACGAATGGCGAGGCCATCCAAGTTATCACCCGCTCCAAAAGATATCGAACCATTATTCACAATCGAACTGTTGGTTCGAACAACAATAACTTCCGGCACACCATACACCATGATGCTAGCGCCGGCATCAATCGTCACTGAGACATTGCTGCTGCCGCTAACGGCCCGGATAGGGGTACTCGTTGGATTGGGACTGGACGCATTGCACTCGACAACTGCTCCGGTGTCGGGCGCAGTAGCAGTCCCCGCGCCGCCGGTCAGGATGCAGCCCGCGAGCGCAGGGTGAGCAAATGTCGTTGCCGCAACGGCCGCCACCCATCGGGCGGCTGCTCGCTTGTTTTGCGCGAACATAAATCGCCCTTTTCGGTTTGAATACAATCACACCGAGTTGCGAAGATCAACTTTAGAGCGAGGCGGCGAAAATCGGCTCGCGTGCTCATCGGAGCCTATCCGGCCCAACTCTTTACGCCGTCGCGCCTTTCGCCTTTTCCCGCCGCAGATGCTCGTCGAGCCGCGGCAAGATCTCCACGAAATTGCAGGGGCGGTAGCGGTAGTCGAGCTGGTGCACCAGAATCTCGTCCCAGGCGTCCTTGCAGGCGCCGGGCGAGCCGGGCAGGCAGAAGATGTAGGTCGAATTGGCGACGCCGGCGGTGGCGCGGGTCTGGATCGCCGAAGTGCCGATTTTCTTCTCGCTCACCATCAGGAACATCATCGAGAAGCCGTCCATCTTCTTCTCGAACAGCGGCTCGGCGGCTTCCGGCGTGACGTCGCGGCCAGTGAAGCCGGTGCCGCCGGTGGTGATGATGACGTCGATCGAGCGGTCGGCGATCCAGGTCTTCAAGAGTTGCCGGATATCCTCGACATCGTCGGTGACGATGCCGCGCTCGGCCAGGAAATGGCCGGCCGCGCCAATGCGCTCGGCCAGCGTCGCGCCGGATTTGTCACTCGCGAGATCGCGGGTGTCGGACACGGTGAGTACCGCGATCTTGAGCGGCACGAATTTTCGCGTTTCGTCGATACCGGGCATGGCTATCCTGTTCGCGCGCAGATTACGGCGCATTGCCTGCCGAAGCCAAGCGCTGCCCGCAGGGCTATTTCCAGAACGGCTTGCGCGCCTCCCGATGGCTTGCTCGCGCGACACGCCGATATCCGACAACAGCCGGTCGTCAAGATGTATCAGCAGTCCCGCTGCCTCGCTTTTTCGAACTCGATGGCAATTTGCCGGCGCTGCATCTTGTGCAACAGCGCGCGCATTGCGGCGCAAAACTCGTGAAAGCCAAGAAGGCGGCGCTCGGCGACCGCGAATATTGCTGGGATTTATGGATTTGCAAGTGCTGCTGCCGCAAGCCATGTCCCACCTCCATTGCGGAGCGAGACAACACTTGACTGCGGAGGCAGCTGACCGGGCGGTTGTCGGAGGCCCGGAGATCGAACATATAACAGACGGCCCGGCCAAGTTCAACGGCGTCGGACGCCGATTCTCGGCGAGAAGCTAAAGCTGCGCCGCGCGGAACGTGTCGCAGGCCGAAAGCTTGCCCGACTTCAGCCCGGCGGTGAACCAGCGCTGGCGCTGCGCCGAGGTGCCGTGGGTGAAGGCGTCCGGCACCACATAGCCGCGTGACTGTTTCTGCAGGCGGTCGTCGCCGATCGCGGAAGCGGTCTGCAGCGCCGCTTCCACGTCGCCCGGCTCGAGCGACTTCCAGCGCTGATTGGAGCGATTGGCCCAGACGCCGGCAAAGCAATCGGCCTGCAATTCGACGCGCACCTGGATGCGGTTGGCCGCGGCCTTGCTGCCGGACGCGCGTTGCGCCGACGTCGCCTTCGGCAGAATGCCGAGCAAATTCTGCACGTGATGACCGACCTCGTGCGCGATCACATAGGCCTCGGCGAATTCGCAGGCCTTGCCAGTGCAGCCGTGAAAGCGCACCTGCAATTCGCGGAAGAACGAGGTGTCGAGATAGATGCGCCGGTCGCTCGGGCAATAGAACGGACCCATGGCGGCTTGCGCGAAGCCGCAGCCGCCCTGCTCGCCGCCGCGATAGAGGCGCAGGCGCGGCGCGCGATATTGCTGGCCGCCGGCCTGGAAGATGTCGCCCCAGACGTCTTCGGTATTGCCGAGCACGGCGGCGACGAATTGGCCGGTCTGATCGGTCGGCACGCCGGTGCGCCGATGCGGCTGGCGATAGGGCTGCTGGTAGGACGAGCCGCCGCCCGAGATCATCTCGGCGCCGCCGATCAGCACGCTCGGGTCGATGCCGAGCGCGTAGCCGATGATGCCGAGCACGACGACGGTGCCGATGCCGAGCCCGCCGCCGCCGACCGGGAAGCCCATACCGCCGCCGCCCGAAAAGCCGCCGCCGTCGCGGTCGTCCTCGATATTGTCGCTGCGGCGGAAGTCGTCCCAACGCATTTTCAAAGCTCCTTTGGCGGCCGGATCATCTTGCAAACCGCGCTTTAGCGTCTAATCGAAGGCGCGCGGCGCGCCTTGGCCGCTGCCTCTAAGCCCAAGTTCCATAGGCAGAATTTGCCCACTTGCCGGGCCATTTCATAAACCGTTTTTTCACCTTGCTTGGTCATAGTCACGATCAGTCGGTTGTAGGTCCCGCGTCGCCGACCGCGTCGTCCCTGAGTCGAGAGTTCCTGAGTCATGGTTGTGTCGCGTCGCGGGGCGCCCGTCAGGGCGCCCCGTGTAGTTTCAGAGAACACGCCATCGGCCCGCATTCTCCTCGGCGACTGCGTCGATGCGATGGCCAAGCTGCCGGCGGCGTCGGTCGATATGGTGTTCGCCGACCCGCCTTACAATCTCCAGCTCACCAGCGACTTGAAGCGGCCGGACGATTTGCACGTCGATGCCGTCACCGACGACTGGGACAAGTTTGCAAGCTTCAAGGCCTATGACGATTTCACGACACGCTGGCTGACCGCCTGCCGGCGGGTGATGAAGCCGGCCGCCACCATCTGGGTGATCGGCTCCTATCACAACATCTTCCGCGTCGGCGCGCTGATGCAGGATCTCGGCTTCTGGATCCTCAATGACGTGATCTGGCGCAAGTTGAACCCGATGCCGAATTTCCGCGGCCGGCGTTTCACCAATGCGCATGAGACCATGATCTGGGCGACGCGCGAGGCCGGACGCCAAAGGCTACACCTTCAACTACGACGCGCTGAAAGCCGGCAACGAAGATCTGCAAGTGCGTTCCGACTGGACGCTGCCGTTGTGCACCGGCGAAGAGCGGCTGAAAGGCCGCGACGGCAAGAAGCTGCATCCGACCCAGAAGCCGGAGGCCTTGCTCGCGCGCGTGATCCTGTCGAGCTCGCGCGTGGACGACCTGGTGCTCGATCCGTTTTGCGGCACCGGCACCACCGGCGCGGTGGCCAAGCGCCTCGGCCGCCGCTTCGTCGGCTGCGAGCAGGACCCGGCCTATGCCAAGGCCGCGGAAAAGCGCATCGCCGCGAGCAAACCTTTGGAAGCGCCGACGCTGGCGCCGTTCATGACCGCGCGCGAAGCGCCGCGGGTGCCGTTCTCGGCGCTGGTCGAGCGCGGGCTGGTGACGCCCGGCGCGCGCCTCACCGACGCCAAGAAGCGCCATAAGGCGCTGGTGCGCGCCGACGGCGCGGTGTCGCTCGGCGACCGCGTCGGCTCGATCCACCGCATCGGCGCGCTGGCGCAAGGCTTGGAGGCCTGCAACGGCTGGACCTTCTGGCACCTCGAGACGCCGAAGGGCCTGCGGCTGATCGACGAACTGCGCGCCGTGGTGCGCGCGGAGATGGCGGAAGCGGCGGAGTAGTTTCAGCGCGCCGGCGCAACGCCGAGCCGCACACCTGACACTTTCTGCAACCGGCTAATCACGGCAAAAAGATTGTCGGCGCGTGGATTGCCCTTAGGGCCAAACATCCGCATCAGGCTCTTTGCGGGCGTGCCGGTTTCACGCGCGAGCCGCTCGAAGCCGACGGTAGCGTTGATGTAGTCGCGCAATACCGCTTTCCCCGTTTCCACGTCACCAGCGAGCAATTGCTCGATTGCTTCGGTGAGAAGGGCAGCTCGAAATTTCGGATCGCGCTCGACCCGCGCCTTGACGGTTTCCTTGAAGTCACGTGTCAGTGCCATCTCATGCCTACGCTTTCTTGCGCCTCTTGTAGTCCGACCATCTTTCCTGAGCAGCAGCGATGTCGCTTTGCTGACGTTGCTTGGTCCCTCCGCCGAGCAAGATGACAATCTCATCACCATCGCGCCCGAGATAGATGCGATAGCCCAGCCCGAAATCGATCCTATACTCCAGCACGCCCCCACCGACGCCTTTCACATTCGACAGATTTCCAAGACTTAACCGCGTCAGCGCAATCGTTACCTTTGCGGCCGCCTGCGAATCGAGATTGTCGAACCACCGCCCGAATGGGCTCCGGCTCGGCAATATTCAGGTATTCGAGCACGCGCATTCATATAGTATCATATATGTTACCAAATATGGCAGGCACAAGGCGTGGCCAAAAAGAAAATTCAACGGCCACGTCGAAATCATGTCGAGGCCGATATTGCCTCGTCAAGAATTTCCAGCGCGCGTTTGGCGAAAGCCCGCATGTTCGCCCGCCGATCGGCGCTGCCGGTTTCCAGCGTGATCGCCTTTTCCGTCGCCGGCCCGACGACCGCGATACAGCTATGGCCGGCCGCATCGCCGTAGCGATTGCCGGTCGGCCCGGCTGCGCCGGTTTCTCCCAGGCTCCAGGTCGTTGCGTTGCGCTCGCGCATGCGCCGCGCGACCAGCAGCGCATATTGCTCCGTCGAAGCCCGCATACCGGACATTTCGGCGTCGCCAATCCCCAGCAGCGCCGCCGCGCGACGTGCGCGTATAGACCACCGCGCCGCCGACGAAATAGGCCGACGCGCCGGGAACGCTCAGCAAAGCCGCCGCGATCAAGCCGCCGGTCGACAACTCGGCAATAGCGATGGTCTCGCGGCGCTCGATCAAACGCGCCGCGATTTTTTCTGCGATCGGAAGCAAGGATTGCATGGCTCAGACTCCCCCGTGCCCTAGCTGGCACAGCACCCGAAACACGCCGACATCGGCGCCGGCGAATTCCGCTGAGAACCGCTCGCCGAGCGTTTCGGCGTCGCGCTGGCGCAGCGTATCGACCATCAGACAGGCTTTGATCTTCTTGTCGCCGCCGCGCAGCTTTTCTTCCATCGACACCGGCTGGCTGGCCGGATCGACCGCGCTCCAGATTTCGCAAGCCGCGACGGCGGGATCTTGCACCAGCGTTTCGGCCAGCGCGGCAAGCGCGCCGGTGTCGGGCTCCGCGTCGAAGCGTAAAGTCACGGCATAGGCGCCGCGAAAATGGCCGAGCCGCAGCGTCCGGTGGCACACCGTGCGGTTCATGTTGATGAAAATTTCCGACATCACCTTGCGCGTCATCGGCGTCGGATTGTCGAGCCGTTCGAGATAAGCCTTTGACGTGAGGACTTCCGGCGACTCGACGAGATAGAAATTGAAATAGCCGCAGCTTGCGGAAATCGCCTGATGACGGCGGCCGAACAAAAAGCCGGGAACGCTTAAGCGCTCGACCAGATGCTCGCCCTGGAACCAGGCTTCGAACTCGGCCTCGCGGCCGGGGCGGCAATCGTTGAAGATCGCGAGAATTCCGAAGTCGCTCATCGCTTTTTCCTGCGCATGATCTTATCCGAAAACCGGTTCCCATCCCCGATCAAGTCGAGAACATGCTTTTCGGGATCATGCGCGGGCCGCTACCACCATGATCTCGACCTTGTACTCGGGCGCGGCGAGCTTGGCCTCGACGCAGGCGCGCGCCGGCGTCTGGCCGGGCGCGACCCAGGCATCCCATACCGCGTTCATCTCGGCGAAATTGGCCATGTCGGTGATCCAGATATTGGCCCGCAGCAGCTTGCGCTTATCGGTGCCGGCCTGCGCCAGATAGTTGTCGATGGTCGAGAGAATTTCGCGGGTCTGCTCGGTGACGCTCTTGCCCTTGTTGGCATGGGCGACGATGCCGGCGAGATAGACGGTGTCGCCGTGCACGACGATCTGGCTCATGCGCGGGCCGACTTCCTTGCGTTCGATGGTCATCATAGTCCTCCCTTTTGACCTAGCCGCCGGCCACGCCCTGCGTGTTGACGTAGAGCGCGTAGAGCGAATGCGCCGCCGCCATGAACAGCCGGTTGCGCTTAGCCCCGCCGAAGCAAACATTGGCGCAGCGTTCCGGCAGCGCGATGTGGCCGATGGGCTCGCCTTGCGGCGTGAACACGCGCACGCCGTCAAGCTCCGGCGACATGCCCCAGCCGCACCACAGATTGCCGTCGATATCGCAGCGCATGCCGTCCGGCGTGCCCTGCGGGCCGGAATCGATCAGGATCTTGCCGTTAGCGATCTTCGTGCCGTCGCCGACCACGTCGTAGACCAAAATGCGGCGCGGCTCGCTGCGCGATTCCACGATGTAGAGCAGCTTCTCGTCGGGCGAGAAACATAGTCCGTTCGGCGCATTGATGCTGTCGGCCACCACCGTCGCCGCGCCGGTCTTTCCGTCGACGCGATAGACATTCATCGGCAATTCGGATTCGGCGATCTCGCCTTCGTAATAGCCGAGAATGCCGAAACGCGGATCGGTGAACCAGATCGAGCCGTCCGACTTCACCACCACGTCGTTGGGCGAATTGAGCCGCTTGCCCTCGAAGCTGTCGCAGACCACCGTGATGGCGCCGTCGTACTCGGTGCGGGTGACGCGGCGGCCGAGATGCTCGCAGGTCACCAGCCGGCCTTGCCGGTCGCGGGTGTTGCCGTTGGCGTTATTGGAGGGCTTGCGGAAGACGCTGACGCTGCCTGTTTCCTCGTCCCAGCGCAGCATCCGGTTGTTGGGAATGTCGCTCCACAGCAGAAACCGGCCGTCGCCGAACCAGACCGGGCCCTTCGCCCCACAACGTCCCGCTCGCCAGCCGCTCCACATTGGTGAGCATCACGCGGTATTTGTCGAAGCGCGGATCGAGCGAGGTGATCGACGGATCGGGATAGCGCAGGCTCGGCATCCATTGATCAGCGGACATGGCGTTCCTCGTTTTTCCGGTGCGCCGGGCCGTCATCTAAAGCATGCGCGATGACTTTGCGCATCAGGTTCGGCAGCGCTTCGCCGGCAAGATCGGCGCGCTTGACCCAGCGCGCGCCTTTCGGCGCACGCGCTGCGTGCGGCGCCTGAGCGATGAAGACGGCAAGTTCGAGCGGGAAATGCGTGAACACGTGGCGCACCATGCCCGGCAGACGCCGCCATGTCATTTTGGCCCGCAAGCGCGGTGCGGCCTCGAGCGCGCGCGTCCCATCGAAATCGTGCGACCATTCGCTGCCCGGCACTTCGCTCATGCCGCCGAGCAGGCCTTTTTCCGGGCGCGTGCGCAGCAAGACGGAGCCGTCGGCGCGCAGCACGACAAAGGCGGCGCCGCGCCGCAGACGGCCCTCGCGCTTCGGCGCTTTGCGCGGGAAGGTGTCCTGGTCGCCGCGCGCACGCGCACGGCAAGCCTCGCTCCAGGGACAGAGCGCGCAGGCCGGCCGCTTGGGCGAACACAATGACGCGCCGAGATCCATCAGCGCTTGCGCGAAATCGCCGGCGCGCCTCCCCGGCACCAGCGAGGCCGCCAGCCGCTTGATCGTCGGCTTGGCGGCGGGCAGTGGCTCTTCGACCGCAAACAGCCGCGTCACCACGCGCTCGACATTGCCGTCGACCGGCACCGCCGGTGCATCGAAGGCGATCGCCGCAACCGCCGCGGCCGTGTAGTCGCCGACGCCGGGCAGCAAACGCAGCGCATCGATACTCTGCGGGAATACGCCGCCGTGGCGTTCCACGACGACATGCGCGCAAGCATGTAAATTGCGGGCGCGGGCGTAGTAGCCAAGCCCGGCCCAGGCGCGCAGCACATCGTCAAGACTCGCGTCCGCCAGCGCCGTCACCGTCGGCCAGCGCGCGAGGAAACGCGCATAATAGGGCGCGACCGTCTTGACCGTCGTCTGTTGCAGCATGATTTCGGACAGCCACACCCGATAGGGATCGGCGCGCTCGCCCCGGCGCGCCCGCCACGGCAGGACCCGCCGGTGGCGGTCGTACCAGGCGAGCAGATCGGCCGGGTCTAGGCGCGCCGGCGGCTTTCTTCCGCTGCGGCAATCGGACTGCTACGGTCATGGCGCCGACGATGGCATGAGAGTGCCGCTTCATGAACAAGCCCGCGCGCAGTTTTCCCCGGCCGCTATCCGAGCTGATGGCCGCGACTTTGAGCGATGCCTTCAAGGCGCAAGGCTTTGCCTCGGCCGAGATCATCACGCGCTGGGCCGACATCGTCGGGCCCGAAATCGCCGGCCACAGCGAACCGATCAAGATCAACTGGCCGCGCCCGGTGGGCGATGCGGCGCCCGAACCGGCGACCTTGGTGTTACGGGTGGAAGGGCCGGTGGCGATCGAGATTCAGCACTTGTCGGCGGTGATCCTGGAGCGGGTCAACCGCTTCTTCGGCTGGCAGGCGATCGGCCGCCTCGCGCTGCGTCAGGCTCCCTTGCGACGGCGCACGCCACCCAAACCGCCGACGCCGCCCGATCCGGCGGTTGCGGCTCGCATCGCCGAGGGCCTGCCCGCCATCGAAGATGAGGATTTGCGCCAGGCGCTCGGCCGGCTGGGCGCCGCCATCAAGCGAAAATGAGGCCGGCCAAGCACTTGGCATTAAAGCGCGCCATTGCCACAATCCTGGTTTCTAGCTAGCCAAGGTCCGGCCAATGACCGGCCCCAGCCCACGGAGTTTCCGTTGCAAATCAATCGCCGCAAATTTTGTTATGGCAGCGTCACGCTGGCGCTCGCCACCGCCCTGCTTGGTGCTTTGGCGCTGAACTTCTCCGGCGCGGCGCAGGCGCAGGCGCCGTCTTCGACAACGTCGCCGCCAGCAACACCGGCGCAACCGCCGGCCAGCACTCCATCAACCCCGGCCCCAGCGCAGCCACCGGCTGCCGCTCCGTCAACGCCGGCCCCGCAAGCGGCACAGCCCGCGCCCCCGTCGCAAGGCTCGGTAACAATGACTGAGATGATGGCGCCGGGCGGGTTGCCGGATATGGCCATGGGCTCCGCCAACGCGCCGGTCACCATCGTCGAATATGCCTCGATGACCTGCCCGCACTGCGCGCATTTCCAGGACGATCACCTTCCCGGAACTCAAGAAGCGCTACATCGACACCGGCAAGGTGCGCTACATCCTGCGCGAATTTCCGCTCGATAGTCTGGCGGCCGCCGCATTCATGCTGGCGCGCTGCGCCGGCAAAGACGATTCGTCGAAGTATTTCGCCCTGGTCGACACGCTGTTCGCCAAGCAAACCGAATGGGCGGTCGAAAAACCGCTGCCGCCGCTGCTCGCCATCGCCAAGCAGGCCGGTTTCACCGAGAAGACCTTCGACGAATGCCTGTCGAATCAGAAGATCCTGGACGGCATCGAGGCCGTGCGCCAGCGCGGCATCGACAAATTCAAGGTGCATGCAACGCCGACGTTTTACATCAATGGCAGCGCCCATGACGGCGCCCTCTCGATCGAGGAAATGTCCAAGCTGATCGACCCCTATCTCAAGAAGGGATAAGGGTTTTTCGCCTCGGGCCGAGCGCGAGCGCAAAGCCGGATCGACCCAAGGCGACAGGAAAGGTCTGGAAAAGCCGCCCCCGACGCGGCGTTCCTGTTGCCCCGGCGCGCGCGGCGATTCATTGTGCAGCCGCAATGCGGCGCCAGAAACCACCTTTCGGGCCAAGGGCCTGGAACGAATCACCATTCTGCGACATGCAAGAGCAGGCCGGACGGTGGGCTTCGATTCCGCCGGGGAAGAGTACTGAATCATGAAACTGACGCGGCTGCGCCTGCTCGGCTTCAAATCATTCGTCGAGCCGACCGACTTTCTGATTGAGCCGGGACTGACCGGCGTGGTCGGACCGAACGGCTGCGGCAAGTCGAACCTGGTCGAAGCGCTGCGCTGGGTGATGGGCGAGTCGTCCTACAAGTCGATGCGCGCGTCTGCCATGGATGAGGTGATCTTCTCCGGCTCCAACACGCGGCCCGCGCGCAACAATGCCGAGGTGGCGATCTCCGTCGACAATTCCGAGCGCTCGGCGCCGGCCGCCTTCAACGACCAGGACATGCTGGAGATCGCCCGCCGCATCGAGCGCGAGGCCGGCTCCACCTACCGCATCAACGGCCGCGAGGTGCGCGCGCGCGACGTGCAGATCGTGTTCGCAGACGCCTCCACCGGCGCGCGCTCGCCGGCGCTGGTGCACCAAGGCCGCATCGGCGAAATCATCCAGGCCAAGCCCGAGCAGCGCCGCCGCGTGCTGGAGGAAGCCGCCGGCGTCGCCGGCTTGCATGCCCGCCGGCACGAGGCCGAGCTGCGGCTGAAGGCGGCGGAAACCAATCTGCTGCGCATCGAGGATGTGATCGGCCAGCTCGCCGCCCAGATGGACGCCTTGAAGAAACAGGCGCGGCAAGCGATCCGCTACCGCACCGTCTCGGCACAGGTGCGCAAGACCGAGGCGATGCTGTTTCATCTGCGCTGGAGCGCGGCGAGCGTCGAGCAGGCCGACGCCGACCACGCCAAAGACATGGGCGAGCGCGAAGTTGCCGCCCGCACGCAGGCCGAAGCGGAAGCATCCAAGCGCCAGGCGCTGGCCGCGGCGGCTTTGCCGGAACTGCGCGACGCCGAAGCGCGCGCCGGCGCCGCTTTGCATCGGCTCAACGTCGCCCAGCAGGAGCTCGACCGCGAGGAGCAGCGCGCCAAGGACCGCGTCGCCGAGCTCGATCTGCGGCTCAAGCAATTCGCCGCCGACGCCGAGCGCGAGCAGAAGCTCGCCGCCGATGCCGAGGCGGCGCTCTCCCGCCTCGCCGCCGAGGAAGAGACGATCCGCCAGGAGGCGCGCGCCAGCGCCGGCCGGCGTGACGGCATCGATGCCCGCGTCGGCGAAGCCAATGCCGAACTGAACGAAGCCGAGAAGATTTTCGGCGAGATCACCACCGCGCTCGCCGATCTTACCGCGCAGCGCCGGCGCTTCGAGAATGCCGCACGCGAGCACGGCGAGCGCATTGCCCGCGTGACCGCCGAGATCGAAGCGATCGAGCGCGAACTTTCGACATTCAGCGGCGCCGACAAGGGTCCGCTCACCGCCGCCGTGGAAGGCGCGCAGGCCGCGCTCAGCGAAGCGGAAGCGGCGGCGGTTGCCGCCGAAGCCGCCCATAACGCAGCACGCACCGAGCTCGAAGCCGCGCACGCAGCCTTGAGCGAATCCGAAAAAAGCGTGCAGCGGCTGGAAACCGAAGCGAAAACGCTATCGAAGATGCTGGCGCTTGAGACCCGCAGCCTGTGGCCGCCGGTGATCGACCACGTCTCCGTCGAGAAGGGCTACGAGAAGGCGCTCGGCGCCGCGCTCGGCGACGATCTCGATGCGCCGGTCGATGCCTCTTCGCCGATGCACTGGTCGCAAGTTCCCGCCGATGCCAGCGATCCGCCGCTGCCGGACGGCGTCGAGACGCTGGCCAGCCATGTCCAGGCGCCGGCTCAACTCGCTCGCCGGCTGGCGCAAATCGGGGTGGTCGAACGCGAGGCCGGCAACCGGCTGGCGGCATCGCTCAAGACCGGGCAGCGCCTGGTGTCGTGCGAAGGCGACCTTTGGCGCTGGGACGGATTCGTGGCGGCCGCGCATGCCGCGACCGGCGCGGCACGGCGGCTGGCGCAGCGCAGCCGCTTTGGCGAGATCGATGTGGAATTGGTCGCGGCACGCACGGAAGTCGACGCCAAACGCAACACACTCCAAGCCGCCCAAGCCGCCTTCGATGCCGCCGAGCCACTCCGAAACCGAGACCCGGGCGCGCGAGCGTGACCTCAATCGCCAGGCCGCGCGGCTGTCGGCGCTGGCTGAGGCGCGCACGCGTCTTGTCGCCAGCCGCGACGAAGCGACGACCGGCAAGAACGAGGCCGACCAATCGCTGGCCGCGCTTGCACCGGCCGGCGAGCTTGAAAGCAAGCTTGTCGCCGTACGCGACGACATCACCGCCAAGCGCGCCAAGCTTGCCGAGGTGCGCGCCGAACAGCAGGCGATCGTGCGCGAGGCGGAACTGGCCGACCGCCGGCTCAATCAGCTCGGCTCGGACAAGGCCGGCTGGAACGAGCGCCGCGACGGCGCACGCCATCAGATCGCGACGCTCGAGCAGCGCATTGATGAGGCCAAGCACGACCGCGCCGAGCTCGAAAACGCGCCGCAACTATTTGCCGAGAAGCGCAGCGCTTTGATCACCGAGATCGAAGCCGCCGAGGCCGAGCGGCGCGCTTGTGCCGACCGGCTGCAGACGGCCGAGAATGCGCTTGCCGAAGCCGACCACGACGCCCGCGCGGCGCTGGAAGCGGCAAGCGCGGCGCGCGAGGAACTCGCCCGCGCCGAGGAGCGCTTCGAGGCCGCCAAGCGCCGGCTCGCCGATATCGGCCGTGAAATTCACGACATGCTGGAAATCGAGCCGTCGGGTCTTGCCGCGCTCGCCGAAGTGAAGGTCAACGAGCCGCTGCCGGAATTGGTCGACATCGAAGAGACGCTGGAGCGGCTGCGTCGCGAGCGCGAGCGGCTGGGCGCGGTCAACTTGCGCGCCGAAGAGGAATTGCGCGAGGTCGAGGCTCAGCACACCTCGCTGACCACCGAGCGCGACGATCTGGTGGCCGCCATTTCCAAGCTGCGCCAGGGCATTCAGAGCCTCAACCGCGAGGCGCGCGAGCGGCTGCTGTCCTCCTTCGAGCAGGTCAACAAGCACTTCCAGCATCTGTTCACGCAGCTATTCGGCGGCGGCACCGCGGAACTGCAGCTGATCGAAAGCGAGGACCCGCTGGAAGCGGGCCTCGAGATCATGGCCAAGCCGCCAGGCAAGAAACCGGCGACGCTGTCGCTGTTGTCGGGCGGCGAACAGGCGCTGACCGCGCTGGCGCTGATCTTCGCGGTGTTCCTCACCAATCCGGCGCCGATCTGCGTGCTGGACGAAGTGGACGCGCCGCTCGACGATCACAACGTCGAGCGCTTCTGCGACCTGCTCGACGAGATGACGCGCTCGACCGACACGCGTTTCGTCATCATCACCCACAACCCGATCACCATGGCGCGCATGAGCCGGCTCTACGGCGTCACCATGGCCGAGCGCGGGGTGTCGCAGCTGGTGTCGGTCGATCTGGAAGCCGCGGTGCGGTTCAGAGAGGCGGGCTAGCGCATGATCCCGAAAAGTGGGTACCGGTTTTCGGAAAAGATCATGCGCAAATGTGACTAAGCCGCCGCGGTCCTGCGCGGGCGCTCCGGTTCCACCAGCCGAGGCTCGCCGGACAGCCAAGCCGAACTGGTCGTCCACGCATGCTCCTGACCGCAGGCCGGGCAATGCATGCGCGCGTCCATCTTCGGCAGTTTGCGGAATACACTCGGCTCGACCTCAATGGCGGTCGAGACGGCCTGCCCGGTATTGGGGCACCTGATCATCACCGAGCTCATATCCGAGCCCTCCGATACTGCTCATCCTCACCGGCGGGGCATGGAACCGGCCAATCTTGACCACCTCAAGACGGCGGTTCCCCTGTGGATAAAGTCTGTGTGAACGGAACGGGCCGCGGAACCAAATCCGCGGAGCCGAGTTGACTGCGCGTAGTTTCAGTCGGGCGGCTCCCCCTTACCCCCCGAATAGCCGTCTGGCGATAAGGCCCCAAGCTCAGGCTTGGGGTCTTTTTTTGTGTGCGGTGAGCCGGTTAGGTGAACCTGGCAGGCGTTGCGGGCGACTATTCACGGTCAGCCGCTGCCGCCGGTCGCCCTACCCGGTTGCCGTTGACGGCGCGCATCCCATCTAGGCTAGGCTTGCGCCGATTCCCGCTTTTCCCCGCTAGGAGCCCCTTATGTCCACCACCGGCTGGATCATTATCGGCCTCATTGTCGTCGCCGCGATCTGGGCAATGGCCATCTATAACGGCCTCGTTGCCCTGCGGCAGAGGACCAACCAGGCCTTCGCCGACATCGACGTGCAGCTCAAGCTGCGCCACGACCTGATCCCCAACCTGGTGGAGACGGTGAAAGGCTACGCCGCGCACGAGCGCGGAACCCTGGAAGCCGTGATCCAGGCGCGCAACACCGCCATCGCCGCACCCGGGATCGAGCAGAAGGTGCAGGCCGAGAACATGCTCACCGGCGCGTTGCGCCAATTGTTCGCGCTGTCGGAGAACTATCCGAACCTGAAGGCCAATACGAACTTCCAGCAATTGCAGAGCGACTTGTCCGACATCGAGAACAAGCTCGCCGCCTCGCGCCGCTTCTTCAACAACGCGGTGCAGGAGTACAATACCGGTATCCAGCGGATGCCCGCCGCGATGTTCGCCGCCTCGCTTGGGTTCACGCCGCGTACATTCTTCGACGTCGGCGAGGAGCGCGCGCAGCTCGAGCAGGCGCCGAGCGTGAAGTTCTAGGCCCTGTCATTCCGGGGCGCGGCCGAAGGCCGCGAACCCGGAATCCAGACACAAACGCCGGACTCGGGCTCTGGATTCCGGGTCCGGCCACTCAAGTCGACTTTAGCCGACTTGAGCACTTTTGATCGCCGATCTCGGGTAAACCCGAGATCGGTGGGCCGTCCCGGAATGACGGAAAACCAAAATGGCCGCCTTCGGTCTCTATACGCATATCGAGTCGAACAAGCGCCGCTCGATCGCGCTGCTGATCGGCTTGTTCGTGCTGGTCTATGTGATGGTGTTCGCCGGCGCGCTGTTGGCCGAGGCCCTCACCGCGCGCGGCTATAGCGGCCACACTAGTCCGCCGCTCGATTATTTGCTCCGCGCCGCGGCGTTTGACTTCGTCAAGGCGCTGCCGTTTGCCACCATTGGCACGGTGATCTGGATCTTCATCGCCTACCAGTTCCACCAGTCGATGATCGACGCGGTGACCGGCGCGCATCCGGTTACGCGCAAGGAGGAACCGCGGCTTTACAATCTGCTGGAAAACCTCTGCATCTCGCGCGGCATCACCATGCCGACGCTGCGCATTACCGACGACGATGCGCTCAATGCCTTCGCCACCGGCCTCAACGACAAGCAATATTCCATCACAGTCACGCGCGGACTGATCGAGGCGCTCGACGACGCCGAGCTCGAGGCCGTGCTCGGCCACGAGCTTACGCATATCCGCAACGGCGACGTGCGCATGATGGTGATCGCGGTGGTGATCGCCGGCGCGATCTCGTTCTTCGGCGAGTTGATCTTCCGCTTGTTCTTCCAGGCGAGCTTCTTCGGCGGCGGGCGGCGCTCGGATGGAGAGCGCAGAGGCGGCGGCGGCGCCGGCATCGCGATCGTCATTGCGATTGCGCTCATCGTGATTGCCTGGCTGCTCTCGGTCGTCATCCGCTTCGCGCTGTCGCGCCAACGCGAATATCTCGCCGATGCCGGATCGGTCGAACTCACCAAGAACCCCGACGCGATGATCACGGCCTTGCGCAAGATCGAGGGCCGCGGCGAATTGCACGCCGCCACCTCCGCGGTGATGGAAATGTGCGTCGACAATCCGCGCGAGGGCTTTTCCGATATCTTCGCCACCCACCCCTCGGTCGACGATCGCGTGGAGGCGCTGGTGAAATATGCCGGCGGCCACGACCCCGGCCCGCTGGAAATCGCGCCGCCCGAGGAAGAGCAGTCGGACGCGTTACCGCCGCCGGAAGAAGGCCCTTGGGGAGGCGAAGAGGCTCAACAGCCGGCGCCGTCCGGCCCTTGGGGCCCGGCGCCCAATGCCCCCGCGCCGGGACCTGCCGGGCCATGGGGCCCCGAACCGCCGCCGCCTACCGGCGGCCCATGGGGTCCAAAGCAAAACTAGCGCATTAGCCGCGCAAATCCGGGCCTTTTGACGCGCCGGCCGCCGCTCGGCCGCTCACCTATGCTTTAGCGAATATTAAGTGGAACCGGGGTAATTTCCTAAAAGCGGCTCGCCCGAAGAGCCCATCCCCGGCCAAGCTCCGGCAAACCACAGGACGTGGTCTTCATTCCCATGAATGCCCCTCTCTCGTTCATCCACGAAATCGACAACACCATCGCGCAGAGCTCCGCCGCCCGTCGCGCCGAGATCGTTCGCCATCTCACCGACCTGATGCTGGTCAACGCCGATCAATATTCCGACGATGAGATGGAGCTGATCGACGACCTGTTCGTGCGTTTGATCGAAACGATCGAGGAATCCGCGCGCGCCTTGCTGGCGATTCGCCTTGGCCCCTATGCCAAAGCGCCACCCAAGATTCTGAGCGCGCTGGCCTGCGATGACGTCATCGATGTCGCTTCCCCGGTCTTGATCCAATCCGAGCGGCTGACCGATGCCATGCTGATCGAATGCGCCAAGACCAAGAGCCAGGAGCATCTGCTGGCGATTTCGCGCCGCAAAATGCTGGCCGAGGCGGTGACCGACGTTCTGGTCGAGCGCGGCGATCAGCAGGTCGTGCTGAGCACGGCGCAGAACGCCGGGGCCAAATTTTCAAGCGGCGGCTTCACCATTCTGGTCAATCGCGCCAATGGCGACGATTCCTTGACAGCTTGCATTGGGGTGCGGCCGGATTTTCCACCGCAACTGTTCGAACGGCTGCTGGAAAGCGCCTCAAACGTCGTTCGCCGCAAGCTCGAAGCCGAAAGCCCGCACGCAAAGCCCGGTATTCGTTCCGCCGTCGAAGATGCGACCGATCAAGTCCGGACGACTGTCTCCAGCCAATTGGCAAAAAACGCAGCGCTCGCGTGGCAAAGGGACGTCGAAAAGTTAGAAGGCTTTGCAAAGGCCAATCAGCACGATGAGACCGTTGCCCTGATTGCGCGCATGTCGGGCATGACGACCGATTTCGTCAAACGCAAAATCGACGAAGACCATGTCGAAAGCCTGCTCATTCTGGCGGCGGCGATCGGATTGTCCTGGGATACGACCAAGATCGTCCTCTTCTTCAGCGCCGGGGAAAAATCACGTTCGATCGGCGATATCGAGCAAAGCGAAATCGCCTATCAGCGCTTGAACCAAGCGACCGCGCGGAAGATTCTCGGCTTCCATCGCATGCGCGAGCGTCCCGAAGGAAGATTGCACTGACCGCGGTTTAGTGCCCTTCGAACGAGACCAACGTGCGCACCGGCACGTCGAGCTTGCGCAGCTTGTCGGCGCCGCCGAGCGCGGGCAAATCGATCACGAAGCAGGCGGCGAGCACATTGGCGCCGAGCTGGCGCAGCAGCTTCACCGCGCCTTCGGCGGTGCCGCCGGTGGCGATCAGGTCATCGACCAACACGACGCGCTCGCCCTCGACCAGCGCGTCGGCGTGCACCTCGATGATGTCTTCGCCGTATTCCAGAGCGTAGGCCATGCTGACCCGCTTGTGCGGCAGCTTGCCCTTCTTGCGGATCGGCACAAAGCCCGCCGAGACCTGATGCGCCACCGCGCCGCCGAGGATGAAGCCGCGCGCTTCGATGCCGGCGACCTTGTCGATCTTCATGCCGGCCCAAGGCTGCACCAATTCGTCCACGGTGCGGCGAAAGGCGCGCGCATCGCCCAATAGCGTGGTGATGTCGCGGAACATGATCCCCGGCTTGGGATAGTCGGGAATCGAGCGGATGGCGTCGCGCAGGTCGTTTTCAAAGGCAGGAGACGTCATGGCTTTCTCTTGCAAGGACTGAACATCGGGAGCGGGCGCACTGTGGCGAACCAGGAGCGTGGGCGCAACCGCGCCGGCGTGCGGGCACCGCGGCGCGGGAAAGCCGAGCCGGGATCATGCCGTGGTCGACACCTTGCGCTCGGCGAAGGCCGGCATGACCTCGCGCGCGAACGTGCGCAACGCTTCGCGCGAGCCCGACACATCGAGCAGCAGCACGTAGTCGACACCCATCGCCTCCAGCGTTTTCAGCCGCCGCACGATCTCGTCGGGCGGGCCGATGAGCGCCGCTTTTTCGGACGCCGCGCGCGTATCGGCGAACGAGGTCGGCAGCGCCAGGCTCGACGCCGCCCCGCCCGCAAGCGCCTGCACGGTGAGCAGGAAATTGGCGCGCAGCCGGTGCGCCTCCTCGCGCTCGCGCTCGTTCATGGTGAGGTGGAGCGCGCGGGTGAGCCCGATGCTGTGTGGCTTCACGACGCGACCGCATGCGGCGGCGGCGTCATGAAAGGCGGCGACGCGCTCGCCCGTCACCTCGAACGAGGCAAGCTGATCGAGCAGGAGGTTGTAGCCGTTCACCGCCGCGGCGCGGATGCCGGCCGGCGAGCCGGCGCCGATCCACAGCGGCGGGTGGGGCTTCTGCGTCGGCTCCGGCTCGACGACGATGTTTTCGAAATGCCAATGCTTGCCATGATGGGAGAAGCGGTCGCGCGACTGCCAAGCCTTGCGGAGAACGTCGAGCGCCTCCTCGTAGCGCTCGTTTGCCTCCTCAATGGGAATGCCAAAGCCACGAAACTCGTTCTGCCGGTAGCCGCGGCCGATGCCGAAATCGAGCCGGCCGCCCGAGACCAGATCGAGCGTCGCCGCCTGTTCGGCGAGCAGCACCGGATTGTGCCAGGTCAGCACGGTGACGGCGGTGCCGAGGCGGATGCGGCTGGTGCGTCCGGCGAGATAGGTCAACAGACCGAGCGAGGCCGAAACCTGCGCCATGCCGGTGAAATGATGCTCGACCAGAAAAATGCTGTGAAAGCCGAGCGCTTCGGCTTCGCACACATAGTCGATGAAGTCTCCGTAGAGCTGGCTGTCGCTCGTTTCGCTGCTGGGCTTGGCCGTGGCGCCGCCGAACAGGCCGAATAACATGGCATCACCCGCGCTTTCGGCGAGATTTTGACGTCACGGCGACTGCCGGTCAAACCGCCTTTGGCGCATTTGCGGCGTTAGCGCTGAACTTCAACGCGCAAGACTAACGAGCCCGGCACACAGACGGCTAGTGGGCCATGCACTGCCGATAGGCGGCGATCACACAGGCCGTCCTGGGCGACGGCATGCAAGCTTCGTGGGCCTCGGTTTTGCATTTGGTGTCTTTCGCCGCGTTGACCGATTTCTTTTTGGTTGCAGCCTCAGCTGAGACGCCGATCGAAATGGCAAGGATGACGGTTAAAATCGCGGTGATGAATATGCGCATTGTATCCCCCCGTTTTTTAGATCGCGTTGAATGCGACTGGCAGCGATCCATCCGAAAATATCCGATTTTTGGCCTGTTCGGAAGCGCTCTGGGGGAATTTTGCCCCGGCCTGGCAACAGGCGTCGAAGCGCTCCGCCGTAGGCGCCGCAGGATCACTCGGATTCGCGTTCTATTTCGGCATTAGGTAGCAGATGCACCAATTCCTGATATTAAATTGTGGAGTCCGCATAGGCACTTAATGCCGGGGAAGGAGCCCCGGTGAAAATCCTAATTGGCTTCGTTGCCTTCGCGGTCAGTGTGCAGGGCCATTGTGCCGCTTTCGGCTATTCTGCCGCCAAAAACATATCTGAACTTTGTCATATGAGGCTTTCCGAAGCAGTCTTCATAAACAACGGTGCCCTGAATCCAAAATCCCAATTGACCGCTTCTTGCGGCTTCGATGGCAGCTATTGGATTTTCGGTAAACAATCGGTAGGCCACAATTACCTCGCCGCCGCCGCCGACATTGGTGCCAAATCCAGTCTCTGGCTCCGGATGTGGCCGCATCTCGGTAAGCGGGTAATCTGTACCGAAGGATTCGCCGGACATTCTTGTATTAAATGCCGGCGTCTGGCCAAAATTTTTCAATACGACGGTGAGCACGAATACTCCGTCAATTTCTTGGAGTTCAGAAGCACTCCCGAGAACATATGCGCGCAATTGGCGCTGGGTGGTATGCGCGGTCAGTCGGAAAGTCAGGTGGGTATAAAGGATAGTCGCGATGAGCCCGCATATGCCAATCACCGACAGAATTACTTGGGTCCGACTCCAGTCGGCTTGATCTTCTGCGGCCTTCGCCATGCGCCATTGCTGGCACAGATCGAGTATATGGTCCGCCCTGGGATTCCTGGCATGGGGAATTGTAATTATCGGGGCCACCAAACTTGGCAATCCCTTCGAGCGGCACTCGCACGGACGCGTATTGTTGTCCTGCGGAATAGGAGCCCTTTGCGCTATCTTCTGGCTTGCCTATGGCGTGTCCGTTGTTGCACCAAACAAATATGGTTGCCGCTATCAGGCATCCTCTAGTCGAAGCGTAGAACAACCAACTGCCAAGAGACATTGGACAAAGAATACCGCCGTGAATCCACCACGGCTGATCTTGTTCGCAATGTTCCGTTCTGTCTCGTGGATTCCGAGTGTCTCTAGCTTTTCTGCCAACTCTCGGTAGCCAAAACCCCGTTTCTTGAGCTCGGCCTTGAGAATCCCCTTAACCCTTTGTTCCCACTCTGGATTTTTTGCCATGATATAGTCCCGTATCTAGTGACAAAAATCATCATATTCGATGTTTTTGTCATTGACAACGGGATAATATGTCACTACATTCGATGTATAAACACCGGATGTGATGACAGATGGCCCAGCACTTTCTCCTTTCTGCCAAAGCCCGAACGCTCAGCCTTAGGGCGATCTACGTCGCCGGCGAGGACAAGGCTTATGCGACGTTCCGCAAGCTACGCTGGCCCGCTACGAAGGGCGCACCGGTTTGCCCGCACTGCGGTGGCTTGGACCATTACGAAATCTCGACACGTCGTCGCTTTAAGTGCGCGGCTTGCGGCAAGCAATTCTCGGTTACGAGCGGGACAATTCTCGCCAGCCGAAAAATGTCGTTCACCGATCTTGTCGCTGCGATCTGCATTATCGCAAACGCGGCCAAAGGTATCTCCGCATTGCAGCTAGCGCGTGATCTGGATTGCCAGCACAAAACCGCTTTCGTGCTGGCACACAAAATCCGCGAAGCGCTCGCAGCCGAAACGAAAGGCGCTTTGCTGTTCGGCGAGGTAGAGATCGATGGTGCCTATTTTGGCGGTTACATTCGCCCAGCGAACTTCGCAGAAAAACGCATTGATCGTCGTCTAGCCGAGCATCAGACGGGCAAGCGCCGCGTGGTAGTTGCGTTTCGTCAGCGTAAGGGCCGCACGCTTACCCGTGTTGTGAAACACGAATCCGATGGCGTCGATATTGCGAAGCAAATTGTGGCTCACAGCGCGGTCATTCACGCCGACGAAGCATCTCACTGGGATGCTCTGAACGCTGGTTGGCAAGTTGGTCGCATCAATCATTCGGAGGCATATAGCGATGGCAAAAGCTGCACTAATCAAGCTAAGTCATATTTTTCTCGCCTGCGGCGCATGGTGCAAGGCCAGCATCATTCTGTGTCGCCGCAATATCTGTACCAGTATGCCGCGCACGCGGCATGGCTTGAAGATCACAGGCGGCTCGACAATGGTGCGCTCACACACCGCGCTCTTAGGCTGGCGCTCAATCACAAAGTTAGTCGGAACTGGAAAGGATATTGGCAACGTACCACATAGGGTGGGGTTGCCGCCGATTGTCGAAATCGTTGTGGATCATCCGCTGTTTAGTGGACCGGTTTTGATAACTGCTTCAGTGCATCACGACAAATACTTTCCAGAATTTTTTGCACGCTCGCCTGTATAAATTCGGAGATTTGAGCGTCAGCACCTGTCGCGTCTGTGGCATTCACTTTCAATGAAGAAACTGTCTTACTTAGAGCGGCTTGAATATCGGCAATGGCCCTGGTTTTATCGCCTCCGACGACCCTCGCGTGCTGGGCAACTAGATTGATGAAACATGCGATTATGCCGAGGCGAACGGCTTTTTCTATCGCCAATTGCTCGGTGAGTTCTTGCTTCTTAGTACGCTTGACTCTTAGGGTCATTTTGCAATCTCCCAAATCATATATTGCCCCGGCCCTTGCTCTTTCCGCACTACACCCTTGTGCATTTGGCCTCTGAGTGCGACCGCGACCCGCTTCGTCATCAGCCGCAAGAGCCGCTGATCGTTCTTATCCAAGGCCCGCTCTACCAATAGCTCTAGGGCAATATCGCGGCTGGTAAGCGGCTCTGAGGCTTGGCGCAGGATGCTAAGCACGATCCGGGTCATCTGTCCCCGGTTGCTCCAATCCTTCGGCGGGCGGAACGCCTTTGGCCTAATCGTTTCGACCTTAAAATCCGGCTCGAATTGAAGGATCGTGGCGTCAAGGTTCTCCAAGTCCAGCACTATCTGGCGCAGAAACTTATGGGCCTTCTCGATATCGCCAGCCAATTCAGCGCGGCGCTTGACTAGGCCGCTAACAACGAATGGGTTCATGGGTTTTCACTCCGGTTAGGAGTGGGGAACGTAGCTTAGGCGGACAGCATCACCCGCCAGCAATGTTGGTGCATTTGCTACCTAATGCCGTTCTATTTCGCGTTTTTGAGAACCCGGCCCGCTACCACGTCGAGCTTCTTGATCAGCGCGGGATCGCGCGCTTCCGGCGCGGTGATCAGCGCGGTATCGAGCGCCCGGTCGGAGCCGATCGGGCATGGCTCGTGCTCGCGCGGAAAATCGCGCGCCAGCCGCGCCACCATCGCCTTGGCGCGATCCGCATTGGCGTTGAGCATGCTGACGATGTCCTGCACGGTGACGGCGTCATGGTCGGGATGCCAGCAGTCGAAATCCGTCACCATGGCGGCGCTGGCGTAGCAAATCTCCGCTTCGCGTGCGAGCTTGGCCTCCGGCATGTTGGTCATGCCGATCACCGAATAGCCAAGCTGCTTGTAGGTCAGGCTTTCCGCCAGCGTCGAAAATTGCGGACCTTCGATGCACACATAGGTGCCGCCGCGATGGACGGGAATGCCTTCGGCCTGCGCGGCCTGCTCCAGATGCATCAACAGCCGCGGCGCCACCGGATGCGCCATCGACACATGCGCCACCAGCCCCGTGCCGAAGAACGAGCTCTCGCGCTTGTGGGTGCGGTCGACGAACTGGTCGACCAGCACGAAGGTGCCGGGCGGCAATTCCTCCTTGAACGAACCGCAGGCCGACAACGAGACGAGATCGGTAACGCCGACGCGCTTGAGCACGTCGATATTGGCCCGGTAGTTGATGTCGGACGGCGACAGGCGGTGGCCCTTTTCGTGGCGCGACAGAAACACCACCGGCAGCCCGTCGATTTCACCGATGCGCAGCGGATTTGACGGCTCGCCCCAAGGGCTCTTGATGCGCTCCTCGCGCATATTGGTAAGGCCGGGCAACTCGTAGATGCCGGAACCGCCGATCACGCCGAGCATGGATTTCGTCATGCCTGCCAGAGCCTCCTGCTGCCATCGTCCGCGCAAGCGGATGATTCAGTAATCCCTCGGCGCTCGCTGTGTGATCGCACCTCAGGCGATTACTGGATGCCCCGCTTTCGCGGGGCATGACAAGCAGAAAAACAAAGGGCCCCATCAGGGGGCCCTTCGGATATCCCGTACGCGTCGCCTCAAGTCGACGTCTTCGCCGGATCCTGGCCGTGAGCGGCCTCATGCGGCGCCTTCACGTCGTGCCAGATCTTTTTCTTGGTGAAGTACAGGAGCCCGGAGAACACGATCAGGAAGATTATCACCTGGAAGCCGATGCGCTTGCGCTGCACCAGATGCGGCTCGGCCGCCCACATCAGGAACGCCGCCACGTCCTTGCCGTACTGCTGCACGGTCTGCGGCGTGCCGTCGTCGTAGGTCACCTGCCCGTCCTGCAGCGGCGGCGGCATGGCGGTGTTGTGGCCTGGAAAATAGATGTTGTAGTGGGCGCCCTGCGGCACCGCGAAGCCCTTGGGCGCATCGGTATAGCCGTTGATATAGGCGGCGATGTAGTCGGGCCCCTGCTCCTGGTATTGCGTGACCATGTCGAAGATGAACCAGGGAAAGCCGCGCAGATAAGTGCGCGCCTTGGCCAGCGTCGACATGTCGGGCGGGGCGACGCCGTAGGTCGCCTTCGCCACCAGATCGTTCGGGAACGGCGGCGGGAAATGATCGGCGAGGCGTCCGGCGCGCTCGATCGAATTGCCCTGGTCGTCGAGATCCTTGACCTTGTATTCGGACGCGATCGCCGTCGCCTGCCCTTCGGTGAACCCGAGGCCGCCCGCCTCCGCAAGATTGCGGAAAGAAAGCAGCTTCAGCGAATGGCAGTTGGAGCAGACCTCGCGGTAGATCTTGAAGCCGCGTTGCAGTTGCGCCTCGTCATATTTTCCGAATGGACCGGCGAACGACCAGGACTGCCGCGGCGGCGGCACCTGCTCGGCAAGCTGCGCGGAGGCCGGCGCCGCCATGGCAACGGCAAAGGCGGCGAGGACGAGAGCGAAGACGGCGCGCTGCATATTCATGACCATGCCCCCGCTCACGCCTTGGCGCCCAGCACCGATTCCGAAATCGAATTCGGCAGCGGCCTGGTCTTCTCGAACACGCCGAGCAACGGCAGGATGATGATGAAAAAGCCGAAGTAGTATGCCGTGAAGATGCGCGACACGATGACGTAGATGCCCTCCGGCGGCTTGGAGCCGAGCCAGCCGAGCCCGACCGCAGAAATTACGAACAGCCAGAAGAACTGCCGGTACAGCGGCCGGTAACGCGCCGAACGCACTTTCGAAGTGTCGAGCCACGGCATGAAGGCGAGGATCGCGATCGAAGCGAACAGCGCGCCCACGCCCAAGAGCTTGTTCGGGATCGAGCGCAGGATGGCGTAGAACGGCAGGTAATACCATTCCGGCACGATTTCCGACGGCGTCACCGCCGGGTTGGCCGGAATGTAATTGTCGGCGTGGCCGAGGAAGTTCGGGATGTAGAACACGAACCAAGCGAACAGGATCAGATACACCGCCATCATGAAGCCGTCTTTGGCGGTGGCGTAGGGCGTGAACGGCACGGTGTCCTTGTCGGACGAAGGCTCGATGCCGGTCGGATTGTTTTGCCCGGCCACGTGCAGCGCCCAGACATGCAGCACGACAAGGCCCGCGATGACGAACGGCAGCAGGTAGTGCAGCGAGTAGAAGCGGTTGAGCGTCGGATTGCCGACCGCAAAGCCGCCCCACAGCCAGGTCACGATGGCGTTGCCGACCCCGGGAATGGCGGAGAACAGGTTGGTGATCACGGTCGCCGCCCAGAAGCTCATCTGCCCCCAGACCAGCACGTAGCCCATGAAGCCGGTGGCGATCATCAGCAGGAGCAGGATGACGCCGAGGATCCACAGCACCTCGCGCGGCTCCTTGTAGGAGCCGTAATACATGCCGCGGAACATGTGGATGTAGGCGGCGAGGAAGAACATCGAGGCGCCGTTGGCGTGCACGTAGCGCAGCAGCCAGCCGTAATTCACGTCGCGCATGATGGTCTCGACCGAGTCGAAGGCCATGTCGACATTCGGGGTGTAGTGCATCGCCAGCACGATGCCGGTGACGATCTGCACGGCGAGCATCATCGAGAGGATGCCGCCGAAGGTCCACCAATAGTTCAGATTGCGCGGCGTCGGATAGGCGATGAAAGAGGAATGCATCAAGCCGAAAATCGGCAGCCGCTTCTCGAACCATTGCAGAACCTTGTTCTGCGGCTGGAAAGTCGAATTTCCGCTCATGATGGGACCTTGGATTTCGCTCAGCCGATCTGAATCTTGGTGTCGGAAACGAATTTGTACGGCGGCAAATAAAGATTCTTCGGCGCCGGACCTTTGCGGATGCGTCCGGCGGTGTCGTATTGCGAGCCGTGGCAGGGGCAGAACCAGCCGTCGTACTGGCCCTCATGGGGAAGCGGAATGCAGCCGAGGTGGGTGCAGATGCCGATCACGACCAGCCACTGCTCGTGACCCTTCTTGACGCGCTCTGAATCGGGCTCCGGGTCGGGCAGGCTGGCGACGTTGACGTTCTTGGCTTCCTCGATCTCTTTCTTGGTGCGATGGAAGATGAAAATCGGCTTCGAGCGCCAGAACACCTTGACGATTTGGCCATCGGCGATCGGCGCCAGATCGATGTCGACCGGGGCGCCGGCCGCAATCGTGGACGCGTCGGGATTCATTTGCGCGATGAACGGGACCAAGACGGCCGCCGCACCCACCGCGCCGACGGCGCCAGTGGCGATATAGAGAAAATCGCGGCGCGAATGCTCCGCCGAAGACACGGTCGTCACGTCTTGAGCCCTCTCCCCCGGCTGGCTTATGCATCCGCCCACGGCTGGAGCTCTGGACCTTGGAGTCCCTTGAGCGGCGGGGCGGACCGTTCGCGGCAATCCCGGTAAAGGCAGGAAAGCGCTGCGGCGGCGTTTTATTGGCACCCTTGCGGTGGGAGTGCAAGCCCGCTATCGCCGCACTGGCGCCGACCCACATTAAATCCTTGGTCTAGGTCGGTTTGACCCCGCGGAAACACCGAATTCCCACAGTCAGACGCCATGCGGATCGCCCTCTACGAACCGGATATTCCCCAAAACACCGGCACGATTCTGCGGCTCTGCGCCTGCTTCGGTTTCGAAGCCCATATCGTTGAGCCGGCCGGGTTCCCGGTGAGCGACCGCGCCTTCCGCCGCGCCGGCATGGACTACCTCGATCAGGTCGCCCTCACCCGCCACGGCTCCTGGGCCGAATTCGACGGCTGGCGGCGGCGTGAAGGGCTCGCGCTGGTTCTGCTCACGACGGCTGCCGAGCGGTCCTACCTCGACCACGGCTACGGTGAGGATCAGGTGCTGCTGTTCGGCCGCGAGAGCGCCGGCGTGCCGGACGCGGTGCACGCCGCCGCCGACGTCCGCCTGCGCATTCCGATGCGCAAGGGCATGCGTTCGCTCAACGTGGCGATGGCGGCGGCCATGGTCGCCGGCGAAGCGCTGCGGCAGACGGGAGGCTTGCGAATTGGCTAGACTGCGCACCCGATGACCGACTTGCCGGCTGCCGACAGTCTCGAAGCCCGCAAATCCCGCGCGCGCCAATGGTTCGAGCGCCTGCGCGACGATATTTGCGCGGCGCTGGAAGCCATCGAGGACGCGCTGCCGATCGATGCCCCGCTCGGGAAACAACCGGCCGGCCGCTTCACGCGCACGCCTTGGCAGCGCACCGACCATTCCGGCGGTCCCGGCGGCGGCGGCGTGATGTCCATGATGCACGGGCGCGTGTTCGAGAAAGTCGGCGTGCATTGCTCGACCGTCTACGGCGAGTTCGCACCGGAATTCCGCAAGGACATTCCCGGCGCCGCCGACGACCCGCGCTTCTGGGCCTCGGGCATTTCGCTGATCGCGCATCTGCACAATCCGCACGTGCCGGCCGTACACATGAACACCCGTCATGTCGTCACCAGCAAGGCCTGGTTCGGCGGCGGCGCCGACTTGACGCCGGTGCTCGACCGGCGGCGCACGCAAACCGATCCCGACACGCTCGCCTTCCATGCCGCCATGCAAGCGGCCTGCGACGCGCATCCGAACGTTGCGCCTTACGAGAAATTCAAGAAGTGGTGCGACGACTATTTCCATCTCAAGCACCGCAACGAGCCGCGCGGCATCGGCGGCATCTTCTACGATTACCTGGAGAGCGATTGGGATAAGACCTTCGCCTTCACGCAGGACGTCGGGCGCGCCTTCCTGCGCGTCTATCCCGAGCTGGTGCGGAAAAATTTCTTGCAGCCCTGGAGCGAGGCCGAGCGCGAGGAGCAATTGGTGCGCCGCGGCCGCTACGTCGAATTCAATCTGCTCTACGACCGCGGCACCATCTTCGGCTTGCGCACCGGCGGCAATGTGGCGTCGATTTTGTCGTCGATGCCGCCGCGTGGTGAAGTGGCCCTAGCGCAGAGCGCCGTAAACCATCACCAGCCCGCCCACCAGCACCACCGCGTCGAGGATCGCGCTGTGCACATGCACCGGCATGCGCTCGACAAAGGCGCGTGCCAGGAACGCGCCGGGGAACGCGACGATCCCGATCAGCAGCGCGAAGGCGACGACCTGCGCGGTGAGCACGCCGGCAAGTCCGAATACCGATACTTTAACGATGCTGATGGCGATGGAGATGGCGGCATCGGTCGCGATCACGCCGGCGCCGGTGACACCCGCCGCCATCAGCAGCGAGAGCAGGATCACGCCGGAGCCGGCGGTGCCGCCGACCACGAAGCCGTAGCCGAAGGCGCCCGCCGCCAGCCCGCCATCGCCGACCTTGAAATCGCGCCGCTTCAAATGCCGCCGCAGCGGCACGCTCAGGATCAGCATGGCGCCGATGACGATGGCCGCGCCTGCGTTCGACAGATGCGTATAGCCCCAAGCGCCCAGCACGCAGGTCGGCGCTGCGAAGATGAGCACAATGCCGGCGCGGCGGAAGTCGGCATAGCTGCGAAAGGCGGTGAGACGGCTGGTATTATTGAAAAACGCCGAGATGGCGATGATTGGCACCACCGGCGCCGGGCCCACCATCGGCACCAGCACCAACGGCATCAAGGCGCCGGTGCCATAGCCCGACACCCCTCCGACTATAGAAGCCAAGAAGGCGACGCCGGCGACCAGCGCGAACTGCGCCAGCGAGATGTCGGCGAAACCGGAGAGAATGTTCATGGGATTCAATCAGTTCAATGTGCCGGGCGACCAGCCCCAGATGGCCCCCTACCTAATTACCAAAACGAGCTGGTAGAGAAGAGTTGCAGAAATGCAACTTACAAAAACAGACGGCATATTATCGATGCCGTACCCAGCACTATTAGTAGGTGAAGTTTGGGTCACGCCCGCTCAGGAATAACGCGATGTTGAACGAATGCTCCGAGGGACTTACTATTTGGCTGGACAGCGTTGGTATTGCGCCATGCAATAAATTCATCCGGGTGGACTACAACGCGGACAATCATGAGATTGCGCTTATGTCGTTTCAAAAATCGCTCATGGTCCTCAGCCACCTCGCGCCATCG
Source organism: uncultured Alphaproteobacteria bacterium (assembly GCA_963761245.1). Taxonomy (GTDB): domain Bacteria; phylum Pseudomonadota; class Alphaproteobacteria; order Rhizobiales; family Xanthobacteraceae; genus Pseudolabrys. Next base: position 245,283 of record CAVXGN010000019.1, read on the forward strand.
CTCATAGTCTGGGGTCATTTCTGTCGGATAATTCATGATTTCGAGAATGCGTGCATATTCATGAGGCTCGAACCATTTAATGCCAATGGGCATCGCCCAGTTGTGTCCGATCACGCGTGATCGCAACGGACGCCGTCGCTTTGCCATCTCATACCTCGCGCGAGGTTATTAACCGATAGAAATAGATTTTTATGATAGGTTCTGATAGCAAAAGCGCCACCACGCGCGCTTCGGTCTGGTAATCCTCAGTCGCGTGTGGTGGTTCACGCCTCCAAACGAGCGGAGGCAGCTTCTGTGCCTCACCTACGCGCCGCACTAGTAGCGGTCACGGCGGGAGGCTCTTACACCGCCTACGAGGCGGGTAGTTCTGAATTGGCGGCTTAACCAGTCGCCGGTTCTTTTTCTCCTTTGTGATCGGAATGCTGAAGTCGAGTACCGACTCGAAGGTTTTCAAAAACTTTGCGCGGTCTGCTGCTGTCCATCCGTCCTCTGGCGACGGAAGGCTTTGCAGCAATCCTGTGATAGCCGGCGGCAATTCACTTGCGGCCGACATGTTAGCTTTTGGCTTGCTAACACCACGGGAAATAATAGTTGCTGTGGCAGTTGCGCGAGGGCGCGGCGTACCCGCAGCGCGTGGCTGTGACGTTTTTGGAGCAATTAGCCCGGCCTCAGTACACAGTCCTTCAAAAAGCGCGACCATACGGTCTTGCTGCCCAATCGGCTCGTAGCTTCGAAAGGCGTCACGAATGCGGGTGCTGTCGTCTTTCGTTGGGTCAACGAAAGTGAAAATCTCGGCATAGGTGCCTTTGAGCCACGCTTCGAGACGCTTCTTATATTCAGCCTCCGGTGCGAGCCGAATACCCTCTAATGTTTCGGTCGGGTTGCCGAGGTCATTAATCAGATCAAGTGTTTTCAGCGACTGCAAAGTTCGCGGGATGAGACTTTCGGAAATTCCGACCCGCGCCAATACCTCTGCATTCACGGGGAATACTAGGCCGCGATTCCTATAGCGCGCTACGATGTCGAGGATTGATCTGGTGGTTGCATAGGGACCGGCCTTGTCTTGTATAACTGGCATGGCGTACCTCGGTTCGCTGATAACGACAAAAGCACGGTTTCAGATGAAAGTATATTCTTTTTCGTTTCCGCGTTACACGAAACGGTAACAATTTGATTTTGTTAGAGAAAAATCGTATTCTAGCGAACGCTATTAACTGGAGACATCATTCAATGACCGAGAATTTAGCAATCAAAGAGGTGAAACCTGACCTAATGCGGCGCACCTCTGGGGGGTGGATAGCGACTTCCCCCAGTAAATGTGGCATTTCTATTGGGGTGACGGCCCCTACAGAAGACGAGGCAATCGAGAGGTTCCGTTCTGAGTTTTCCCGGTGGTTAGAGATTCTTGCGTTAAAGACTTGACTTATCCGAATGGGTACGTAGAATGCATACCCATAGGAGCAAGTCATGCAGTCAGTTCTCAGCGAAGCCCATCTCCACGATGAAGCCGCCGCCTACGCTTGGGTAGAAGCCCGCGTCTGGCCGAACGGCCCGGTCTGCCCGCACTGTGGCGGCGTAGATCGCATTAGCCCGATGAAGGGCAAGTCAACTCGCCCCGGCCTGTACAAGTGCTACCAGTGCCGCAAGCCCTTCAATGTGAAGGTCAACACCATTTTTGAAGCTTCACACATTCCGCTGCATCAATGGTTGCAAGCGATGTTTCTCATGGCATCGAGCAAGAAAGGTGTTTCGGCCAATCAAATCCATCGGGCGTTAGGTTGCACTCTGAAAACCGCGTGGTTTCTCTGCCACCGCATCCGCAAGGCTATGGAAGCGGTCAATCCGTCGCAGCTTGGTGGCGAAGGCAAAATCGTCGAAGCCGATGAAACCTATTTTGGCAACATTCCTGAAGTAAACCGCCCCAAGTTCACCAAGAGCGGAAGGCCTGTCTCGAAAAACCCGGGCGGCCCGAAGAACAAACGCGCCATCATCTCGCTTGTCGAGCGCGGAGGGAATGTTCGCTCATTCCATCCGGCTACCGCTCATGGCGACGATATTGCTAATATCGCTCGCGACAATATCGCTCGCGAAGTTTCGATTGCATACCGACGAGAGCAAGCTCTATCACCGCGTGGGAAAAGAGTTTGCGGCTCACGAAACTGTGTCTCACTCTACCTTTGAATATGCTCGCGGAGACGTGACACACTAACACCATCGAAAGCGTGTTTTCGGTGTTCAAACGCGGCATGAAGGGCACCTATCAGCACTGTGCAGAAAAGCACTTGCATCGCTATCTTGCTGAGTTTGATTTCCGCTATAACAACCGCATCGCGTTGGGCGTGAACGATGTAGAGCGCACCGAAAATCTGGTGCGCGGCATCGTAGGAAAGCGCCTGACTTATCAAACTGCTAATCAGCGGACTTAAAGAATATGGCCCAGCGCCAAAAGGCCAAACGAAAACAAAAAAAGCTAAAAAGCGCTGACAAAAAGCAGTCCGCGCGATTCATTGAGGTCGCGCGGACGCTTGGCGTTGATGAATCTGGCAAGACGTTTGAAGATGCTTTTAGAAAGCTTGTTCCACCGAAGCCCAAGTAATAGTGGCTGGGTACGGGATATATAATATGCCGAAACAGATTGTAAGTTGCACACGAGGCCCCGCTGAACAGGGCGCGGCGGTGTGCTTAGATGCTTTCAGTACTGTAGCTTTTCGAGTTGGGGGTTTGTCATGTCCGTTCGTCGTCTCGTTCTCGCGCTAAGCGCGTTGAGTATCGGCTCCGTCAGCGCGATGGCTGCCGACATGCCGATGAAGGCGCCGCCGATGGTGGCTCCTCCTCCGCCGCCCTACAATTGGACCGGTTGTTACATTGGTATCAACGGAGGTGTTGCGTGGAAATCGACCTCATTTGATATCAGCCACAACAACACGGCGTGGTTTGGTGCAGCCTTTGCGGCAGGCTCTACGCCGAACTACTACGACATTAACAATATGAGCGGTGGGATTGTCGGCGGCACCCTCGGCTGCAATTACCAAATCAACACCGTCGTGATCGGTGTTGAGGCTGACTATGACTGGGCCGACGTTAACGGCAGCACGACCATCAATACCGCCGTACCCGGCTTCGTTGCTGGCACAGGCACAGCGTCGGAGAAGCTGACGTCGATCGGGACGGCGCGTGTCCGTCTCGGCACCACCATCGTGGATCCCAAGCTGCTACTGTACGTCACCGGCGGCGTCGCCTGGGGTACCGCTGAATACAATTATAGCTGGGCCTATCCCGGGACCAACGAACTCTATCTCGGCTACGATAAGTCCACGCGAGTCGGCTGGACCGCGGGTGGCGGCGCAGAATATGCGTTTTGGGATCACTTGAGCTTGAAGGTCGAAGCGCTCTATTTCCAGTTGGACGGCGTCGATTTCGCCGCCCCCGCACAAACTGCCGTTGGACCGGCCGGCGTTGCTCACTTGGTGAGCACGGATAAAGACACGGGCTGGATGCTCCGCGTTGGACTGAATTATAAGTTCTGGTAAGAAACAATCTAAGCGGCGGTGGTTTCCGCAAATTCGAAACAGCCCCGGGGTTTGCATTTTTGTGACCACCCAATTTTTGGCTTGATCGCTGCGGTTAATTCGTAGCGCGCGCAATAGTAAGATCCGCCGGAGAGATCAGCACGCCGAAGGTCTCGCACCAGATCACCACGCTTTGGTAATTTTTCAGATCGACGCCGACCGGGATTGCATAGCGTTGGCTGCCCTTGAACGCGCGCAAGCCGCCGAGATCGACATACATGGTGTCCTTCACCGCGTCCGCGTCGCGCACCTTCGCTTTCGGCACCAGATAGACGTGGAACGCGGGCCCCGGTCCGACTTCGAAATCCGGCTCCAGGAACACGGCGCGCTGGTAGACGCTCACTTTGCCCTTGCCGTAGTGGAAACGGTCGGACGGATTGACCTGGATGAAGCCGCCGCTGGCGACGAGCGCCGCGCGGTCGGCTTGCGTCAATTGCTCGGCCGCCGGCGGCGGCGGAAAAACATAAGGGAAAGAAGAAGAACCCGAGCGCGACGCCGAACCCGGTGCCGAGAACGCCGCCGAGAAAAAAGATCGCAATCCCGCGCCAGAATTTGCGCATGGCTTCGCCCCCATTGGCAGGGCAAGCCTAGTCTAAGCGCCGGTCAAGGTCACTCCGGCGGCGATTTTGCCGCGGCATCGGCAATCGCTTCGATCGCCGCCGGCTCGCCCGGAAACCCCGCCGCGATCCAGGCCGCTTCGGCCGCCCGCATCGCCGCGCCCAGCGCCGGTCCCTTCTCCACCCCGCGCGCCATGAAATCCGCCGCCTTGAGCGGAAACACCGGCGCGGTCCAGCGCTGCGGCAGCGTGGCGAGCGCGCGCCAGTCGGCGTCGTGCGCGCTTTGCTCCGAGCGCGTCCAGCCGAGCAACGCGTGATCGGTGAACTGCTCGGGTCCGAGCCTATAGAGCAGCACGCGCGCGGCCTGCTCGCCGAAGCGCGGCGAGATCCGGTGCCAACCTTCGGCCATGGAGGCGAGCCGTTCGTGCTCGTTGTTGAACAGCCGCAGCTTCTGCCACAGCCGCTCGGCGTCTTCGGCCACCATCACGCCGAGCGCGCCGAGCCGGCGAACGGAATCGGCCGGCACACCGATCGCATGTTCGACTTTGACCATATTGCCGAAGCTCGCCAGATACGGCACGCCGCCGATGAAGCGCACCAGCAGCCCGCTGTCGGTCATGGCCGTGAGCGTGGGCGCAGCGTGCGGCGCCAGCAGCAGCTTCATCAGCTCCATGCGCACGCGCTCGCGCGAGAGCTGATCGAGCCCGTCGCGCCCGGCGATGCAGGCGGCAAGGCCTTCCGGATCGGGATGGCCGTGGCCGTAGGCGGCGTGGAAGCGGAAGAAGCGCAGGATGCGCAAGTAATCCTCCGCGATGCGCTTGGCCGGATCGCCGATGAAGCGCACGCGCCGCGCTTCGAGATCGGCAAGGCCGCCGACATAGTCGTAGACCGTGCCGTCGCGCGCGGCTGACAGCGCGTTGATGGTGAAGTCGCGCCGCTCGGCGTCGGTCTTCCAATCGCGGCCGAAGGCGACCTTGGCGTGGCGGCCATAGGTCTCGACGTCCCGGCGCAACGTCGTGACCTCGAACGGATGGCGGTCGATGACCACGGTGATGGTGCCGTGCTCGATGCCGGTCGGCACCGGCTTGAAGCCGGCCGCCGTGACCCGCCGCTGCACTTCGTCGGGCACCGCGGTGGTGGCGACGTCGATCTCCGCGATCGGCTCACCGATCAACGCGTTGCGCACGGCGCCGCCGACCGCGCGCGCCTCCTCGCCGTCGCGGTCGAGCACCGCCAGCAACCGCGCCAGCGGCCCTTGCGTCAGCCAGACGGCGTCGCCGAGGTTGCGCGCGATCGCGCCAGCTTGCGTCGTCATCTCGTCCGCCCCGGAACGAATTTGCCGTCCTCGAGATGCGCCGGCACATAGGTCGAGCCCGGCGGCGCGCCGGCGTAATTGGCGAAATAGAGAAAACTGCCGATAACCAGCACAAAGGAAAGAATTGCCAGCATGATCAGCCGCGACACGGGCCACGACTCCGGGTCCATCACGCCCGCGCGCGTGGCCCACAGAAAGACCGCATAGAGGACGAACGGCAGCACAAAGAGCAGCAGTTCGCTAAGCACCGGCCGGATCATCGGTAAATCCTACCGTACAAATTCCGTAAAATCCCCGCCGTCACGCCCCAGATGTAGCGCTCGCCGAAAGTGAAGGCGTAGTAGTGCCGCGTCATGCCCTGCCAGTCGCGCGAATGGCGCTGCACATTGGCCTGATCCATCAGAAAGCCGAACGGCACCTCGAACACGGCGTCCACTTCGCTCTCATTGAGCGTGAGCGTAAAGCCCGGTTTGACGCGCGCGATCACCGGCACAATGCGATAGCCGAGCGTTGTCATATAGAGATCGAGATAGCCGAGCGGCTCGACGCTCGATCGCGCAAGCCCGATCTCTTCTTCGGCTTCGCGCAGCGCAGAGGCGAGCGGGCTTTCATCGCTCTTGTCGATCTTGCCGCCGGGAAACGACACCTGCCCGGGATGGTCGGGCAGATGCTGCGCGCGCTGCGTCAGCAACAACGTCGGCTCGGGATGATCGACGATCGGCACCAACACGGCGGCCGGGCGGATGGGGCGCACCTCGGCGATCTTCTTCATCACCGGATCGGCGTCGTGGTCGCCACGCGCCGGCGTGATCCGTGGGTCGGTGAGGCCGGCCGGCACGTCCAGCGTCAGCCGCGCGCGGGCGCGCGCAAAAAATTCCTGGGCGCTGAGCGCTGCCGCCGCCTCCTCCATCAGGCGAACTCCCGCAAGACGCTGGCTTCCGCCATGACGAAGAATTCGCCGTCGGAGGCGACGCCGAACATCGGCCGGCCGTCGATCTCGCGCTCCTCGCCCAGTTCCACCAGGTCGTAGAACAGCGCGCGGGTCACCTTGGCCCACAGCTCGCGGCGGACATGGAGGTAAGGTTTGAGGCCGCCGGTATCCGCTTCCGGTTCGAAACGCAGGGCATGGCCCGGGCCGGCCGCGACCCAGTCGTCAACATTGGTGCGAAAGTTGAGAGTTTGGCCGCGAATTCCACGCTCGACCTTAAGCTCGACGGCGAGGAAAGGCGCATCGTCGACGATTAACCCGACTTTCTCCACAGGGGTGACCAGGAAGTACTTGTCACCCTCGCGCTTGAGCACCGAGGCGAACAGTTTGACCAGCGCCGGGCGTCCAATCGGCGTTTTTTGGTAGAACCAGGTACCGTCGCCGGCGATGCGCATGTCGATATCGCCGCAAAATGGCGGATTCCACTTGTCGACCGGCGGCAGCCCTTTGCCCTTTTCGCGGGGCAGGGATGCCGTAATCGCCTCCAATCCGCTCTGCCCTGTCTTCGCCATTGTTTTCCTCAGGTAATGGCTGCCGCGGCTGTTCGCATCATTGTGATTAGCCGGTCAGGCGCCACAAGATAGCGTAAGCTCGGCCTGATATTGAGGCAGATTCGGCCCGGGCGGCGCATGAAAAGCAGGCCTGGTGCGTTTGTTGCATAGAGTTCAGGCAATGGCTGGTAGACGGCCAGTTCGCCCGCCGGCGAACGGCCGATAGCGCTCGAAAGGAGCGGAAAGTTATGGCGACGGCAAGCGGCGAAAGCCTGGAAAAGCTCGAAGACATGATCATCCGTGCGGCGGAATCGACGGCCGCCCATGTGCGGGATGCCAAAGCCGCCATCACCTCGGTGATCTTCGGGCAGGACATTGTGGTCGAGCGGGCCTTGATTACCGTGCTGTGCGGCGGCCACGCGCTCTTGATCGGCGTGCCCGGCCTCGCCAAGACCAAGCTGGTGGACACCATGGGCATCGCGCTCGGCCTCGATGCCCGCCGCGTTCAGTTCACGCCCGACCTGATGCCGTCCGACATTCTCGGCACCGAGGTGCTGGAGGAAAGTCCCGGCGGCAAGCGCAGCTTCCGCTTCATCGCCGGTCCGGTGTTCGCGCAATTGCTGATGGCCGACGAGATCAACCGCGCCTCACCGCGCACCCAGTCGGCGCTGCTGCAAGCGATGCAGGAGCAACATGTCACGGTTGCCGGTGCCCGCCACGATCTGCCGAAGCCGTTCCATGTGCTGGCGACGCAGAACCCGCTGGAGCAGGAAGGCACTTACCCGCTGCCCGAAGCCCAGCTCGACCGCTTCCTGATGGAAATCGATGTCGACTATCCAGACCTCGAAGCCGAGCGCAAAATCCTGTTCGACACCACCGGCGCGGAAGAAACCCGTGCCAAGGCCGCGATGACGGCGGAAGACCTGATCGCGGCTCAGCGCCTGGTGCGCCGGCTGCCGGTCGGCGAATCCGTGGTCGAGACCATCCTGACGCTCGTGCGCTCGGCGCGACCGGGACCGGAGGCCGGCGACTTCGGCAGACTGATCTCCTGGGGCCCGGGCCCGCGCGCGACGCAAGCGCTGATGCTGGCGGTGCGCGCGCGCGCGCTGCTCGACGGCCGCTATGCGCCGTCAATCGACGACGTGCTGGAACTGGCCGAGCCCGTGCTGAAGCACCGCATGGCGCTGACCTTCGCCGCTCGTGCCGAGGGCGAGACGATCCCCAATATCATCGGGCGGCTGAAAGCGCGCATCGGATAATCTAGATGGCGGAGCCGAGGCTCAGCGACATCGAACAAAGCGCGGTACGGCAAGCGACCGGCGGCGGCCGCGCGCTTGCCGATACCATGCCGCGGCTGATCCTGGAGGCGCGCCGCGTCGCCGCTACGGTTGTTCATGGGCTGCACGGTCGGCGGCGCGCCGGACCCGGCGAGAATTTCTGGCAATACCGCCGCTTCATGTCGGGCGAGCCAGCCTCCAATGTCGACTGGCGGCGCTCGGCGCGCGACGATTTCCTGTATGTGCGCGAGCGCGAATGGGAAGCATCGCACACGGTGTGGATCTGGCCCGACCGGTCGCCGTCCATGGCCTTCGCCTCCGCGCTGGTGACCGACAGCAAGCTCGACCGCACGCTGGTGGTGGCTTTCGCGCTTGCCGAAGTGCTGGTGCAAGGCGGCGAGCGTGTCGGCGTTCCCGGCCTGCTGCGCCCGACCGCCAGCCGCAACGTGATCGAGAAGATGGCCGAGGGCATCGTGCACGATCCGACCGAGCGCGCGAGCCTGCCGCCGTCATTCGCCCCCTCGCCACTCTCCGAGGTCGTCCTGCTGTCCGATTTGTGGAGCCCGACCAGCGAGGTGCTCGCCACCATCGCGCAGCTGTCGGGCACCGGCGCGCAGGGCCACGTCGTGCAGATCGTCGATCCGGCGGAGGAAAGCTTCCCCTATTCGGGCCGCATCGAGTTCATCGAGCCGGAAGGTGCCGGCTCCGTCACCGCCGGCCGCGCCGAAACCTGGCGCAACGACTATACCGGCTTGGTGGAACGCCACCGCGCCGCCATCCGCGCCGAAACCGATCGGCTGGGTTGGACCTTCACCATCCACCGGACCGACCGGCCGGCGAGTGAATTGCTGCTGGTGCTGCATTCCCGCATGGGCGTCCATTCGCAACTGCACGCGCTCGGCAGTCGGCACGCGCCGCTGCTGACCGGGAGGACCGCGTGATCGCAGGCCTCCCGCTCGCTTTTGCCCAACCGCTGGTGCTGCTCGGTCTGCTGACGCTGCCGGTGCTGTGGTGGCTGCTGCGGCTGATACCGCCGCGCCCGCGCCGCATCAATTTCCCGCCCACCCGGCTCCTGTTCGAGATTGCGCCAAAGGAAGAGACGCCCGCGCGCACGCCGTGGTGGCTCACTTTGTTACGGCTGACGCTCGCCGCGCTCGTCATTATCGCCGCCGCCGGCCCGCTATGGAATCCGCCGCTGGCGACATCGGACCGCGCCGCGCCTTTGCTGGTGATGATCGACGACGGCTGGGCGGCCGCCGCCGCATGGGAGGAGCGGCTGCGCACCGCCGATGAACTGATCGCCCGCGCCGACGCCGACAACCGCGGCGTCGCCTTGTTGCCGCTGTCGGAAACCGGGCGGGACATCACCCTGCAAACCGCCGGCGCCGCGCGCGTGCAGGCCAAGCAGCTCAAGCCGAAGCCCTACAGCGTCGATCGCGCGCAGGCACTGCCGCTGCTCGAGCGATTCCTTAAGGCCTCGCCCGATGTCGAGGTGGTCTGGCTCTCCGACGGAGTCGATCTCGGCAAGGGCGCCGAATTCATCGACCGTCTCAAGCGCGTCGTTGGCAGCCATCCGCTCACGGTGGTGGCGGGCGGCATTGCCATCCCGCATGCGCTTGCCGGCGCCGACAATGCCGCCGGTGCGCTGACGGTGAAGGTGCTGCGGGCGCAGACCGGCACCGCCGAAAACGGCCTGGTGAATGCGATCGATCTCAAGGGCCTGCCGCTCGGCGAAGCGCCGTTCGCGTTCAAGCCCGACGCGCGCGCGGCCGAAGCGACCATCGAGCTGCCGGTTGAAATCCGCAACGAGGTGGCGCGGCTGGACATCGCCGGCGAGCGTTCGGCCGGCGCCGTGCAATTGCTCGACAAGCGCTGGCGCCGCCGCACCGTCGGCGTGGTGTCCGGCTCCTCTGCCGACCGCTCGCAGCCGCTGCTTGGCGCCGCCTATTATCTTTCGCGCGCGCTCAGTCCTTACGCCGATGTGCGGCTCGGCGACAACGTGGCGCCGGCCGAAGCGGTCAAGCGCTTTCTCGACCAGCATCTGCCGATGCTGATCCTTGCCGATGTCGGCAACGTCGCGGAGGCGCGCGAACGACTCGACAAATGGATCGATAATGGCGGCGTGCTGGTGCGCTTCGCCGGTCCGCATCTTGCCGGCGCCGAGGACGACGACCTGGTGCCGGTCAAATTGCGGCGCGGCGACCGCATCCTGGGCGGCAGCTTGAGCTGGGACAAGCCGCAGCAACTGACCGCGTTCTCGCGCGACGGCCCGTTCGCCGGCATGACGCCGCCCAATGACGTGACCGTCAGCCGCCAGGTGCTGGCCGAGCCGGATTCGCAACTCACCGACCGCACCTGGGCGACGCTTGCCGACGGGACGCCGCTGGTCACCGGCCAGCGCCGCGGCAAGGGCCTATTGGTCCTGTTCCACGTCACCGCCGACACGCGATGGTCCGACCTGCCGCTGGCCGGCGCCTTTGTTGAAATGCTCAAGCGCGTTGTCTCGCTCGCCGGCTCGACCGCCAACGACACCCAAACCGGCGGCACGACCAGCGCCGCCGGCGCCAAGACGGCACAAGTGGTGCCGCCGACGCGCATCCTCGACGGCTTCGGCGCATTCTCAACGCCGCCACCCACAGCGCGTCCGGTGCCGTCCGACTATCGGAGCCGCGCCGATGCCGATCATCCGCCCGGCTTCTACGGACCGCCCGAAGGCCTGGTCGCGGTCAATACGCTGGCGCCCGACGACAGCCCGGCCCCGCTCAATTTCTCGCCGCTCAATGCGCGACTTGATGTCTACCGCCACGGCGAGCCGCTCGATCTGCGCGGCCCCGTCTTCCTGGCGGCTCTGGGCTTGCTGATGATCGATGCGCTTCTGGTGATCATGCTGTCCGGCGGCATCGCCGCCATGCTGCCGCGCCGGCGCGCCATCGCCGCTATCCTGATCGGCTTCGCGCTCGCGGGCCTCGCCTTCGCCCCCAACGCGGCACGCGCGCAAAGCGGCAATTATTCCGCCGCCGACCAGTTCGCCATGAAGGCGACGCAGCGCACCCACCTCGCCTATGTCATCACCGGCGATGCGGAAGTCGACGCCGTCACCAAAGCGGGCTTGCAAGGGCTGACGCTGTTTCTCTCGCAACGCACCGCGCTGGAGCCGGGCGATCCGATCGGGCTCGATCCCGCGCGCGACGAGCTTGCCTTCTTCCCGCTGATCTATTGGGCCGTCGTGCCGGGCCAGGCGAAACCGTCGCGAGCCGCGCTCGATCGCATCGACACCTATATGAAGAACGGCGGCACCGTGCTGTTCGATACGCGCGACGCCATCGACGCCGTGCCGGGCGTAGGCGGCGCCTCCAATACGCCGGGCATGGTGGCGCTCCGCACGATCCTGTCCTCGCTCGACGTCCCCGAGCTCGAGCCGGTGCCGCGCGATCACGTGCTGACCAAGACCTTCTTCTTGCTGCGCGACTTCCCCGGCCGCTTCACGTCCGGCCGGCTCTGGGTCGAGGCGCTGCCGGCGGAAGGCGACGAAAACCCCGACCAGAAGCGGCCGGCGCGCGCCGGCGACGGCGTGTCCTCGATCATGATCACCTCGAACGATCTCGCCGGCGCTTGGGCGATGCGGCCCGACGGCCAGCCGATGCTGCCGCTGGTGCCGGGCGAGCCGCGCCAGCGCGAATTCGCCTTCCGCGCCGGCGTCAACATCATGATGTACGCGCTGACCGGCAACTACAAAGCCGACCAGGTACATATCCCCGCGCTGCTTGAGCGGCTGGGGCAGTAGGAGCTTGCTTTGAACCTCGGCGTCGCATTTGCCCCGCTGGTGCCGGCCTACATCGTGTGGGCGGCCTTTGGCGCGGCTGTCTTCATCTCGGCGCTGATGCTGCTGGCGCGCAACCGTGGCGCGCCGATCCGGGCGATCGCGCTGGCGCTGATGGTGCTGGCGCTCGCCAATCCTTCGCTCACGCGCGAGGACCGCGAGCCGATCCCCTCGGTCGCCGCCGTCATCGTCGACCAGAGCCCGAGCCAGAGCTTCGGCGATCGCGAAAAGCAAACCGAGGCGACGCGCGATGCTTTGCTCGGTCGGCTCAAACGCATCCCCGGACTGGAGGTGCGCGTCGCCGAGGCGAGCAAAGCCGACGGTGAAAACGACGGCACCAAGCTGTTCGCGGCGCTGTCCTCGACGCTCGCCGACGTGCCGCCCGACCGCATCGCCGGCGCGATCATGATCACCGACGGCCGCGTGCACGACGTGCCGGCGAATGCCCAGGCGCTCGGCTTCCAGGCGCCGATCCATGCGCTCATCACCGGGCACAAAGACGAGATCGACCGCCGCGTCGTGCTCACGCAAACGCCGCGCTTCGGCATCGTCGGCCAGTCGCAGACCATCGGCTTCCGCGTCGAGGATCAGGGCGCCAAGATTGGCGCTGCCGAGGTGACGGTCAGGCGCGACGGCGACGTCCTGGAAAAGCGCGTCGTCACCGTGCACACCGACATCAACCTCAAGGTGCAGATCCCGCACGAAGGCCAGAACATCGTCGAGATCGAGGCCGCGCCGCTGCAGGGCGAGCTCACGCAGGTCAATAACCGCGCGGTGATTTCCATCGACGGCGTGCGCGACAAGTTGCGCGTGCTCTTGGTCTCGGGCGAGCCGCATGCCGGCGAGCGCACCTGGCGCAATCTGCTCAAGTCCGACGCCTCGGTCGATCTGGTGCACTTCACCATTTTGCGGCCGCCGGAAAAGCAGGACGGCACGCCGATCAACGAATTGTCGCTGATCGCGTTTCCGACCCGCGAGCTGTTCCAGCAGAAGATCTCGGAATTCCAGCTCATCATCTTCGACCGCTACGCCCGGCAGGGCGTGCTGCCGATGATCTATTTCGACAACATCGCGAAATACGTGCGCGACGGCGGCGCCGTGCTGATCGCGGCGGGACCGGATTACGCGAGCCCCACCAGCATCTGGCGCACCCCGCTCGACGTCGTGCTGCCGGCCGAGCCGAGCGGGCAGATTACCGAACAGCCGTTCCATGCCGTGCTCAGCGACTTGGGCAAGCGCCATCCGGTCACCCGCGGTCTGGAAGGCGCCACCAGCGATCCGCCGCATTGGAGCCGCTGGTTCCGCGTGGTCGACACCCGCCGCGTCAACGGCACCGCGGTGATGCAAGGCCCGGACGGCAAGCCATTGCTGGTGCTGGGACGCGAGGGCAAAGGCCGCGTAGCGCTGCTGTTGTCCGATCACATCTGGCTGTGGGCGCGCGGCTATGAAGGCGGCGGCCCGCATCTCGATCTGCTGCGGCGGCTGTCGCACTGGCTGATGAAGCAACCCGACCTCGAAGAGGAAGCGCTGCGCCTGATCGTGCACGGCCGCGACATCACCGTGCAGCGGCAGACCATGGCCGACTCGGTGAACGAGGTGACGCTCACCACGCCGACCGGCGCCTCTCGCACGCTGACCTTGCAGGCGGCCGAGCCGGGTGTGTGGCGGTCCAACGTCACCGCCGAGGAGCTCGGGCTCTGGCGCGCGACCGACGGCAAGCTCAATGCGCTCGCCAATGTCGGGCCGGCCAATCCGCGCGAATTCACCGAGGTGACTTCGACCACAGAGGTCTTGCGTCCCATCGCCACCGCCAGCGGCGGCAACTCGCGACGGCTCGATAACGGCCGTGGGCTCGACCTGCCGCGCGTGGTGCCGGTGCGCAGCGGCACCACGTTTAAAGGCGACGACTGGATCGGGCTGAAGATGCGCGACGTCAGCATCGTCCGCGGCATCGGCGTGCTGCCGATCTTCGCCGGATTGATCGGCCTGTTGCTGCTGGTCGGCGCGCTGGCCGCGACCTGGGCGCGCGAAGGCCGCTAGGCAACCTCCGTGATTCCTCTGTAGACTTTGCCGCAGCGTTGATGACGCGACGATCGGAGTCAGCCGCGATATTCACCGAGTGCTTGGCTGGCGGCCATCTTGTCGAAATCGATTGCCGGATCTTGCGTCGTGCTTAATCGCCTTCGAGCCAAGTCAGCGGGTCGAGGTTCGCCTGAAGAACCGATGGGGCATCAATCTGACAGACTGTCTCGTGATCCGAATTGCGGGACCATGATGCCGCGGACCCGCATGCCCACTGCCGCTCGACCAGGCTATTTGGCGGCAGCGCTTATTCCTGTCCCAAATGCGAGTGCGAGATGGACAAATGGACAGGCTCGCCGGCGGCATCGGCTACGAAAATTTAGCGTTTAGTTCCCAATCCGGCCGGATCATGCCGGATACGCCGTCGAAGGCGCCGGGCGCCAATTCCGCAACCAGAAGCCGCGCCGGATCGACCGGGCCCGGCAGTTTGACCTGGCCCTTGGCGATGCGCTTGAAGCCGTATTTGCCGTAGAACGGCTCGTCGCCGACCAGCACCACCAACTTGTGGCCCTTGGCCTTGGCGTCTTTCAGCGCACGCCCAATCAGCGCGGTGCCGATGCCGCGGCCGCGGAACGGCGGCTCGACCGTGAGCGGCCCCAACAATAGCGCCGGCGCCTCATCGATGCAGATCGGGGTCAGGCGCACCGAGCCGACCAGCAGCGTGCCGATGCGCGCGGTGAACGATAGATCGAGCAGGTGCCCCCTGCCCTCGCGGATGCGATAGGCGCTGCGGGCATAGCGGCCGGGGCCGAACGTACGCTCGTGCAGCCGCTCGATCGCCGGCACGTCCTCGGCGGTTTCCGGCAATATGGTCAGCGAGAGTTCGCTCATTGCCCGTCAGGTCTTGCGCCCTTCCCCGTGGGCGAGCCCGCTTACCACCTCACTTGATTGTGGTCCATTGCCGGTGGCGCCGGCCGCGCTAACCGCTTAAATGTTTGGTGAACAGCGGAGGACTTGGCATGGGACTGCTGGTTGACGGCGTATGGAAAGAGGATGCTTCGCGCACCAAGGAGGACGGCCAATTCATCCGGCCGACCACCAGCTTCCGCAATTGGGTCACGCCCGACGGCAGCGCCGGTCCTTCCGGCACAGGCGGCTTTGCCGCCGAGCCCGGCCGCTATCACCTCTATGTCTCGCTCGCCTGCCCCTGGGCGCACCGCACGGTGATCTTCCGCAAGCTCAAAGCCCTGGAGAACGTCATCTCACTGTCGACCGTCTCGCCCGACATGCTCAAGGACGGCTGGACCTTCAACAAGGACGAGGGCTCGACCGGCGACGCCGTCAACGGCAAGAGCAAATTGTCGGAAATCTATCTACTCGCCGACGCGCGCTATTCGGGCCGCGTCAGCGTGCCGGTGCTGTGGGACAAGCAGCGCGGAACGATCGTCAATAACGAGTTCCTCCGAAATCATCCGCATGTTCAATTCGGCGTTCGACGCTTTCACCAATGTGCACACCGACTACTACCCGGAGCCGCTGCGCGCGGAGATCGATCGCGTCAACGATGCGATCTACACCAACGTGAACAACGGCGTCTATCGCGCCGGCTTTGCCACGTCGCAAGGCGGCCTATGAGCTGGCGTTCCGCAATCTGTTCGACACGCTCGACGAGATGGAGCAACGGCTGTCGCAGCAACGCTATCTGGCCGGCAATTCCATCACCGAGGCCGACTGGCGCTTCTTCTGCACGCTGATCCGGTTCGATGCCGTCTATTATGCGCACTTCAAGTGCAACTGGCGGCACATCTACGAATATCCCAACCTGTCGAATTACGTGCGCGATCTCTACCAGCAGCCGGGCGTGGCCGAGACGGTGAGCCTGCAGCAGATCAAGCGGCACTATTACGGCAGCCAGTTGCGCGTCAATCCGACCGGCATCGTGCCGGTCGGGCCGCAACTCGACTTCGCCGCGCCGCACGATCGCGCAAGGTTTGGGTAGCCTTATCGCCGTCGTCCGAGCGACCGCGCAATCTCACGCCATGATATCGCGCTTCTTCTGCAGATATTCGTCGCGGTTGATCTCACCGCGCGCGTAGCGCTCCTCCAGCACGTCGATGCCGGCGGAGCGGCGCGACGGCAACGCGCCATGCGCGCCCGCCGATGCCATCGAGCGCACCAGCCAGACGATGCCGGCGATGACGCCGATCAGGATGACGACCCAGAACACCATATGAAGCACTCCAAAGCCGTAGCCGCCGTAACCGCCATAGCCCCAGCCGTTCATCATGCCGTAACCCGGTCCATAGCCCATGGTCATTGCTCCGGTTGATAGAAGCCGGTGTGCCGGTTGAACTCGAGCTGCTGCACCAGCGAGTCGCCCTGCTTGGTGACGATGCTGGCGATGATCGTGTCGGCGTCCTTTTCCTTGACCTCGCCGACCTTCAAATTCGGATTGCCGATCATGCGCTCGAGATAAGTCTTCACGTCATCGGTGGAGAGCTTGAGGTCGCGCTGCGCGTGATAATAGCCCGGACCGTAGCCGTTCATCATCCCGCCATGGTGATAGCCGTAGCCCGGCCCCATGCCGTTGCCCGGACCGTAACCGCCCATCATGCCGTTGCCGGGTCCGTAGCCATTCATCATGCCGTAGCCGGGGCCGGGGCCGTAGCCGGGACCCATCATGCCGTATCCAGGACCGTAGCCTGGGCCGTAGCCACCCATCATGCCCGGCCCATAGGGCTGGGCCGACGCCGGGCCGGCAATCGCCGCAAGCGCGATCGCAAACGAAACCGCGCAGGCGAGAGAAACGAGTTTGCGCATGACCATGCTCCTTTCGTTACCGCCCCAGGGTGAAACGCCAAACGCCTTTTATTGTCCTTCTAGCCCCCACAGCGGGCCGCCACATTGAGCAAGGTCAAATGGCGGATTGCGGCGGGCGGCTCCGAGTTCCAATTAATCCCGTGATCGGTCGGCCGTTTGGCACGAGTTCCCAATGTCCCGTTAGCGCATCCCCACGAAAGCCGCATATGACCGGGATCACACCCTGGACCGGCGCCGCAGCGTGATCTTGTCGCTGCCCCGTTTGATCTCGCCGGTGCGTTCGAGCGCGGCCAGCGTGCGGTAGAATGCTTCGTGGGTCAGCCCCAGTTCGGCGGCGAGATCCTTGAGCGTGCCGGCCAGCGTGACGGTGCGGCCGTCGGCGCCGACATTGAGCGCGAGATAAGTGTCGGACGCGCTCACGCGCCGAGCGGATGTTGCGCTGCTCAAGCCGCGTGCGCAGGCTCATCACCTGGTGCCCCAGCATCGCCGTGAAGGCTTGCGCCGCTTTCGGATCCTTCTGGAACGCGGCCAGCATCGCCGGCTTGGCATAAAGCCGCACCACCGCGTCGGTACTGGCGATGGCGTCGCAATGGTAGGCGGCCGCGAACAGCGAAGCTTCGGCGATGGTCTCGCCGGCGCCGGCGACGTAGAGAATGATTTCACTGCCGGAGCGATCGACGCGGGTAAGCCGTACCCGGCCGGCGATGACTTCGTAGAAACCGACGGTCTTGTCGCCGAGACGGAACAGCACCTCACCCGATCTCAGTTTCCGATCGAGCGCGACGGCGCGCACGGCAGCGGGCAGCCAATCCGTGACCGGCATGGAAGAACTCCCAGCTCAAGAGGCGGCGCATCATAGCCGGTCATTCCGGGACGGTGCGACCGCCGGATCCGGAATCCAGATGTAGGCATGGAAAATCGTTCTGGATCGCGACGGCGGAATCAGGTGCTGGCGCGGGCGCGCTCTTGCTTCTCGACCTGAAGATTAAGATGGACGATTTCGCCATCTTCATTCACGACCAACATCGCATCGGGCGCCGCTTCCAGCAGCCCGCGGTATTTACTGTCGGACTCTTCGGTCTCGGCTATCAAACGCAGCATTTCAGCACTTCCGGTCGCGGACCGTGCTCACAAACAGCGCGACCGGCGAAAACGCGTGATCTCGTACGGTCGCTACAAAAGAATCTCAATCAAACATGGAGGTTCGACCGTTCGTGTGCTGTCCATTATGTTGTCCATTATCTTGAATGCGCGGCTCGTCTATGCCGGCGCCGACATTGGCAGTTTGCGCCGGCAGCTCGCGAAAGTGATCGAGCACGAAAAGCCGAATGGATGAGGAAAGGTTGCCATACGGGCGGCCGGCATCGATCTTGGCGACCAGTTTCGAAAGGGTCATCTGCTGGCCTTTCCCGATTTCCTTCAGGCTTTCCCAGAACGGATCCTCCAGGCTGACGCTGGTCTTGTGGCCATCGATGACGATGGAGCGCTTAATGATCGCGGATTGCATAGACATGTCCTCCAGTAGCTGCTGGCTAAAGATTCACGCGCGGCTCAACACCACCGTCGTGCGGCGCGAGATGAGATCGAGAGCTTCAAAGTGAGTGACCGCTCCATCAAGGAGTACGGCGCTTCGCGCGGATTCGGTTACACGCGGCGCCAAACACACTATGACTCAAGCATATGAATATTTGTCACATGCGCGCGCGCCGCTCAGTTCAATAGCGCACATGCATCGTCGAAAATATTCGCCGGTATCAATCTATGGAATCCAATACCCTGGTAGGCGGCAGAGAACCTGCTGCAACGCGTCATCCCTCACAGCATTACCACTCCGCCATTCAGGCGTGACTACTCGGGCTCGATAACCACACCGCGCGGCTGATCGTATAGAATTACGTTCAACAACGAGCTGTGCACTTTCAGATTGCCGTTGTATTCAATGAATCCCAATTTACGAAATTTGTTCATAAAAAAATTCACACGGGACCGCGTCGTGCCGATCATTTCCGCGAGCGTCTCCTGGCTGATTTTCGCAAGTATCGGCTCAGGGTGGCCGTCCTTACCGATATTCGCCAACAGAAGAAGCGTCCTCGCAAGACGCTTCTCGCTCGAATTGAACAGCTGATCGACCAAATCCGCTTCAACGCGAACAGTCCGAGCCAACAGATGCTCGATGAACATTTCGGAAAATCCCGGATCTTCGTGGAGGATGCGGATCAATTCCGCTTTGTCGAACGGTACGATCTCGCATTCCGTCATTGCGATCGCTGAAGCCATGCGTACCGGCTGCCCGGTCAGGCAGCCCTCGCCGAAGAATTCGTCCGGGCCATGAATCGCAACAACGGCTTCCTTGCCTTGCTCGGAAATGACGGTAATTTTCACTTTGCCTTTCAAAATGTAGAAAATGGTGTCCGCGCGGTCTCCTTGCGAAAAGACGGATTGATCCTCGTGGAATGTCGTTGCCTTCCACTTTCCCTTTATTTGCGTGAAATAATTTTTGAGTTCCGATGGATCCATTATCAATTTTCCCCAGTACAATTCTTAGGCGACCCATTTTAGAGAGCTATTGCCGCCGCGCCTGTAATGTAACGGAAAGTTGAAGCGTTTGGGAATGCTATCGCTTGCTGTGCTGCGGCAAATAATCCGGCGATTTGGTCAAAGCGCCGGCCGCAGCCCTTCTCTGCCAAATCGATGTTTTGTCACCACAACTCGGCCACCGCCGCGCCGCCGAGCACTTCGGCGATGCGCGCGCGGGTGGCGCGACTTGTCCCCGCGGACAAAACAAAACTAATGCTACGTTGTGAGACGGCGGTCAGCCATTAGCTGGCGAGAGACGTGCCCACAACGATCTAGGAATAGCGCTTGGTCAATATCGCATGGTCATGACGAATGCCTCATGACCCGAGTAACTTACGAAATTCTTCATCATCGTAAAACACTTCCAAATCATCCTCGTCTTTGCCCATACCGCTTTGCATTTTTATCTGATGGTTCTTATCCCACATTACTTGGAGTATCGGCTTCCACGCGTCACCAAGCTTGAGCGCTTCTTTGACGGCTTCCAATGCTTTATTGCGGTGCTCAGCAAGTATTTCCCGTTTCTCAGGATCGGTATTTTGCCTGTGCTCATCTTCCCATGCGTACGCTTGACCGTGCGCCGCTGCTAGATAAGTCCAAAGAGCAGGATTTTTCTTTTGGGCGTCAGGCTTCAATAGCTCTTCGAGTTTCACGATTGCTTTCCGAAATCCTTCTTGTGGGTACTTATATAAGTAGAGATATATTTCGCCTTGCGCACTTCCAACTGCCTCGGTTAGCTGCCTTTCTTCAACGATTTGCGCCTTAAGCCGAATGTTGCTTTGCCGTAGCTGGTCATCAGCTCGGACAAACGCACCGGGAAGGAAAATTCTCGTTAGCAAATATCCAGCAAGGAAGCCCGCCGTGAACCCATAGACTAAGATTATTGCGGCTACCATCGGTGCTGCAGTTTCCGGAGGCGAAGCACCGGCAACCGCAAAGCCGTTCCCAAAGTAGTCTGCCAAATTGCGAAGTTGATCTCGGATCGTCGGAAGTTGGGTCAGCCCTACGCCAACTATGATCTTAGTTAGCCAGTCCGAAATCTGCTCTAGGTTTGTATTTACGGTATAGCTCGACCGCGTTTCATTTTCGTTTGCTGTAACGCCGGACCAAGGGGTACTTGGCTGCGATGCTCTTAACGCAACTGGATCACTGACCGACTTCGGTATCCCGAACAAAAGCCCTAAAACACCGCCGACAAGTCCCGAACCGCCGAGAAGCAACAAACCTAACGCTATTGCGGA
>CAVXGN010000020.1:0-33170 GCA_963761245.1 uncultured Alphaproteobacteria bacterium
CTCCTGGACCGTGCTTAACCTGCGCATGGCAGCGAGGCTCCAATCGGACGCCGCAAGCGGAACCTGGGCCGCCTCCGATATCGACATGTTGCGCGTCTTGGTCATCGCCGCAGGGATCGGCTGGTCGCTCGCCTTTGTCGTGATCGGATTGCGCTATGAACTGCAGACTTATGGCGACGGCGCGATGTTCTCCTATGCGGTCGCCGTGCGCGACGCCTGGGCCTTCCATTGGCACAATATTTCGGGGCGTGTGGCGGTCTATCTGCTGACTCTGCGGCCCGCCGAGCTCTATGTCGCACTCAGCGGCAATCCGAACGGCGGTATCGTCACCTACGGACTTCTGCTTTTCGTCGCTCCGCTCGCCGGGCTTGCCGGCACGTTTGCGCTCGATCGCTCCAAGGGCCGCGTCATCTTCGCCTTTGCGTGCGTCTCGACCGCCTGCCTTTGCCCGCTGGTCTTCGGTTTTCCGACCGAAATGTGGGTTGCGCACGTGATCTTCTGGCCGGCGCTCGCCGCTGCGCATTACGCCCGCCGCACGATCGGTGGAGCCGCCTTGCTGTTCGTGCTACTGCTGGCGCTGATACTGACCCATGAAGGCGCGCTCGTCCTTGCGGTCGCAATCCTCGCGACACTGAGCTTGCGGGGCTTGCGGGACGGGGCGTTTCTGCGCGCCGCCGGCGTGTTGCTTGTCGCATTGGCGATTTGGGCCGCGGTAAAGGTGATTATCCCGCCCGACGAATACTACGCCGCCGTCTATCTCAGGGCCGCGCTCGACTTCTTCGATCTCAACACTTGGCGCGGCGGTTTTGCTTTGCTGCTTGTAGCGGCGCTCGCGGGTTACGGTGTCGTCTTTGCAATTCTTGGCCGGTTCACGCCGTCAAAAGCGCACATCTATGCTGCTGCGATCGTCGTCGTTGCGCTTGCCGTCTATTGGCTGCGATTCGATCACGCGCTGCACGCTGAGAACCGATACTATATGCGGACCGCCTTTGTGGTCGTACGCCGATTTTCGGCGCGCTGGCGGCTTTGTTTGCGCTGCGGGCCGAGGACCGACTGAAGCTGCCGCTGCCGTCCCAACTCATACAGGTGCTCAGCGGCCCGATGACGGTTCGTCTTGTCACGGGTGCTTTCGTGCTGCTGATGCTGGTGCACGCGGTCGAGACCGCCAAGTTCGTCAAGCAGTGGACGAATTACAAGTCTGCGATCTTGGCGCTGGCGACCGGCACGGCGTCCGATCCGGCGCTCGGCGATCCGCGTTTTGTGTCATCGGCCCGCATCGGCGCCAACCTGAACCGGCTGTCCTGGTATTCGACGACGCCCTATCTATCGGTGATCCTGGCCGACTTCGCGCCCAAGCGGCTGGTCATCGATCCACGCGCGGAGAATTATTTCTGGCTGTCCTGCGCAACGGCGACCGAGAATCTTGAGGCCCAGCGTGCCGTGCCGGCGGCGACCCGCGCACTGGTGCGCGACTTTTCCTGCCTGCATCGCCGCTAACGGAGTCGCCTTGCCACGCTGCGCTGAAAACTCTAAGCACGGCGCAAGGCGCCGGTAGCTCAGCTGGATAGAGCACCAGACTTCGAATCTGGGGGTCAGGGGTTCGAATCCCTTCCGGCGCGCCAGCAACTCATTGATCTGGCCCATATTTCTCTGCGCGATTGTTTCGTCCTTGACATTGAATTGTGTGGGCAACACGCGCTCTGCTTATGCCGGGGCCTCGTCGTCAATTGCATGGCCGCCGTCCAATGTTTGCGTTTGAATTCAATACTTGGACGTTTGCATTTGTGCCGTGTAGGTTAGGAAAACCTATTGAATCTGTAAAATCCATTTACCAGAATCACTGCAAAGTTCGTGTTGAGGCGTGATTGGGATGCGGACCAAATATTCTTTGAGTGGCGTTCTGGCTGCCGCATGCGTGCAACGCGGCGCCCAATTGGCGCTTCCCACCTTACGGTTCCTAATTTGACGACCGGTAAGACGCTGGCTGCATGATCAAGCAGTCAAGCTGTACGATCAAGCGGTCAAGGTACTTGATCAAGCAGTCAAGCTGCTTGATCAAGCAGCCGAGCTGTACGATCAAGCAGCCAAGCTGATCGAGAGTTCCAAGCCGCCAAAGATTGTCGCATGGTTTTGCGTCGTGCTGTTGGCGCTTGCGCTCGCGATTTCAGGGCGCCCGGCATTCGCAACGATAACAATGATTTTGATCGTGTTTGGGTTAGTTCGTTTGTCTCAACTGAAATATCGGTACATGCGTATCAAGCTGCACGCTTACGACTTCATATATTATACCAGAAGTCTGGCGACGCTCCTCTACGCAATCCGGCAAGTGAGGCCGATTGTGAGATCGATCTTGACCCCGATTGCGATCTCCTCCGTGCTGCTCGCGATGCTTTGGATTGTGGAACCACAAACGCTGCCGCGAATTTACGGCCTTTTGTTTCTGACGGCGGCAGTCGCCGGGCTGCTTTTCGAAATGAAGTTTCTGCCGTGCCGTGAGCACGCCGATCAATTCGTCGATCAGTCCCACCTCGAAACTTTTATCGCAAGTATTCGTGAGGCTATCGAGGCGGCGCGCCGCGGTGGCATCATGGCGTCGCAGCCGGACTCGCTCTTTGCATCACCGTCGGCGCCGGCTATGCGGCAATGCTGCATCGACGATCAACCCAACATTATCGTCATCCTCAACGAATCGACCTTTCCGCCAGTCTGTATCCGGAGATCGATTATGACCGGCGGCTTGATTCGTTCTTCCGATCGATCGATGGCCGCACGCGTCAGTTACGGGTCGAGACGCACGGTAGTGCGACCTGGATGTCGGAATTCTCATTGCTCACCGGGATTCCCGCGACTTGCTATGGCTCATTTCGGTCGCACATTTTCTATTGGGCAGCTGACAATTTTCGCCACAGTCTGCCGTTGTGCCTGCGTAAGAATGGCTACCGCTCATGCAATATCCTTGTTTGAAGGAGGTGCTGGGCGCGGACATCTTCTATGAGCACATTGGTTTCGACGAGATTCGCGACCGGCGCGATCTGGACACTGACCGGGACACGATGCCTGACTGATTCTATCTGTCCCAGTCCCTCGACAGACTAGCCAGTCATTTCAACACCAACGAGCAGCCGGTATTCATGTTTCTAAATACAGCTGCCAACCATTTTCCCCATGATGTTCGGTTTGACCCCTTGGGGCTGGCGTCGCAGGAAGAGAGTCAAAAAGTGCCGGAGGTGGCCGAATATCTTCGCCGCCTGTCGTCATCGGCGCGCGACTATGAGGATTTTCGCAGTGAGTTGGCATTGTGCTTTCCGAATCGCGCGTTTCTGATCCTGCACTTTGGCGATCATCAACCGCCGCTGACGTGGCCCCTGCTTCAGCAAGGCGGCAATTGGCTTCCGAGTCTCGATGCGCTGCCGACCGACAAGCGTGCATTTCTAACTTACTATGCGGTGGACGGAGTTGATTTCAGGCCGAAGGCGCTTGATGAATCGCCCGAACTCGTTGGAAGTGGGATATCTTGGTACCGTTGCGATGATGGCTGCGGGGCTTCCGCTGGATCCCGTGAACGCGGTCCGCCGCGGTCTGATGATGCGTCATGCCGGGCGGCTTTACTTCAATGACGACGGTGGTGCGATAGCACGCCAGCTTAATCGTCGACTTCTCGAGGCCGGGCTAATTTGCCCACACTAGGTCGATCGCGGGGCTCAGTCCTAATCAGCGGGTCCGGGGTTCGAGTCCCTGTGCGCCCGCCACAGGTTGTGAACTTGTTCTGGGGGTCAGGGGTTCGAATCCCTTCCGGCGCACCACAATTCGCTATCGTTGCGTTGCTGCTAGGTGTGCAGTCCCGAGGTGAACTGGATAGGATCGTGTTTGAATCGATCTGGTTGGTTTGTCCAGGCTTTGCAGATGGATTGGAAGGGCGTGAGCCCCTTTAGGGTCCTGAGACGCTTAGCGAAGTTATAAGCGTCGAGGAACGCTGCGAGGTGGTGACGAAGCTGGTCGTGACTGTCGTAATGATAGCGCCGGACAGTCGCCTCCTTGAGGGTCCGGTTCATGCGTTCAACCTGTCCGTTCGTCCAAGGGTGATTTGGTTTTGTCAGCCGATGCTCGATGCCGCTGGCTCGGCAGAGCAGATCGAACATGTGGGTGCTCCAGCTGGCCGTCGGCCCCAAGCGGTTTTTTGGCAGGTCACAGAACTGAATGCCGTTATCAGTGAGTACGGTATGGATCTTATAGGGAACCGCCGCGATCGAAGCTTTCAAGAAGGCAGTTGCCGTTTTTCGGTTCGCTTTCTTATGGAGCTGGGCGAAAGCAAATTTCGAGGTGCGGTCGATCGCGACAAAAAGATGGAGTTTGCCCTCTTCGGTGCGAACTTCGGCGATGTCGATGTGGAAGTAGCCGATCGGGTAGTGCTTGAATGCCTTCGTGCGCCCTATGTCGCCTTTGATCTCAGGCAGCCGGCTGATGTTGTGGCGCTGGAACAGGCGATGCAGTGATGACCGCGTCAGATGCGGGATGGTCGCCTGAAGAGCGTAGAGACAATCGTCGAGCGGTAAAAGCGTGTGCTTGCGAAACGCAACTGCGAGAGCCTCTTCTTCGGCGCTAAGCACCGTCGAGTGCGGTGTCTTCGGTCCCATCGGGGCATCGTGGACGAAGGCGCGCTTCTTCCACTTCGTTACCGTCTTCGGGTTGAGGTCGTAACGTCCGGCGAGCTCTTTGATAGAAGCCTTCGATCGCTGTATCGCAGCTCGGACGACGTGCGTGGTCTTGGCGCTGCCGTGAAGTATCTGTCCCATAGGGCCTCCCGGAATATGAGACCAGCATGACTGATTCCACGACACTCCGGGACTGTACAGCTAGCACTACTTTGGCAGATTCAATGATACTGCTTTACCGCATCGATCCATCTTCGGCAGTGCGGGCATCGCTGAGCGAGCGGTCCGATGATGAGGTTGACGATGGCGTGGCGCACGGCCGGCAGACTTGGTTGAGGCGGCGGCCCGTTGATTCTTTTTTTTCCGCCTCGCTTCGGTGAGGCGGCGATGCTGGAGGAAGGCGTATGCGATCATTGTCATGAGCGCGTGACGATGAAGACCATGCCATGATCTTCCCTCGAAGTGGTCGAGGCCGAGTTCTTCTTTCAGCTGCTGATGGGCCTGCTCGCAGATCCATCGCGCTTTGATCGTGGCAGCCAAGCTGTGCAGATCCGTCCGCGGGGGCAGATTGGCGAGATAGTACTTCTTCTCGCCTGACGTCCGGTGTTCGCCGATAAGCCACGCGTCGTCGCCCGGCATGTGCTGCTGACCCATGTCCCTGATCCGCTGCGGAGGCCCGTCAGCGGTCCGCACACGGATGGCGGCAAAGCGCGCCTTCAGCCGCCCCTTCGTCCCGTTTCTCCAACTCACAGTGTGCCACTTGGCATTAGCCAGCATGTCTTCGGCCGCCACTGACAGAATATTCGGGATGTGCCGCTTACGGGGGCGGCCGCGCGCGGCCTTTGGCCATATAAGCTTTACCCCGATAGGGTAGACTTTGAGGTGGCGCGGGATGCCAACGGCCCAGGTAAGGCTGCGAGCCGTGAGCCCCTGGCGGAACGGCGCGCTCGGCCCATAGCCGGCATCCGCCAGCACACAACCGAAGCGCACACCGGCCGCCATCATGCGATCGATCTCAGCGAGCGCAATCTCCGGCTTCGTCCGCGCCGCGCGATATTCAACCGGGACACCCGCGCGCTCCAGCCGCGCCGGATCGCTTGTCCAGGTATCGGGTAGAAACAGGCGCAGAGCCACCATCACCGGCACTTCGCCTCGCGCAAGCGTCAGCGACACCAGCGTCTGGCAATTGGCAGTCTTGCCAAGGGCCGAAGCGTATTGTGGAGCCACACCAACCGAGTGCATGCCTTTCTTCGGCATCGCCGTGTCGTCGATGACCAGCACGGCATCGCTACCGCCGACAAGCCTGTCCGCTTGAATGAGCAGCTCTGTTTCCAGCGGTGCCGGATCCCAGACGCCAGCAGCAACAAAATGGTGCAGTTGGTCATAGTCGCCAGGCGCGAACCGTTCCGCCATCGGCTGAACGCTCTTGCGATCGCCAGGACCAATCAGACCCGCCACATAAAGCGGGCACATCTGTCGTCGCGCCTTGTGACCCAACCGTTCCAGGAACGGCTTGAGCCAATGGCCAAGCTCATCTTTCCAATCCGAAGTCGTGTCCACCATGGCCGGCCCTCCAAAAACCGACCACCGATGAATCATTGAAAAACTGATTTGGGAATCCCTGACCGCCTATCGCCCCTCAAAATCTGCCAAAGTAGCGCTAGGCCGCGTACTCATAAATGCGGTGCCGTAAGCGCAGCCCGCTGAATGTCCGCTTCGCTCCGAAATCGCCCCAATCGCCGCGCGGCAACGAAATGACGCGATGAGCCATAACCGGACTCATGCACCGCAGCAAAAAGCTTCGTATTCGGTCACCTCGTCGGCGCGCTCCGTTGACGTCTGAACAGATAACCAATTCAATACGTATCGCTCTGGTGGCAGTACGGGAGGCTCAGTGTACGCCGAGCTCTTGCAGACTCTGGAACAATGGTTGCTGGACCCGCTGACCGGCAAGCTTGTGCTTGTCCTCGTCGGGCTTACGTTGATCATGGCGCTGACGTGGCTGCTGCGCAGAACAGTGGCGCGCTACACGCGCGACAACATCACCCGATACAGAGCGCGGAAAGTCATCACTTTTTTCGGCTATCTGGCCGTGGTGGTTTTTGTCGCGCTCGTTTTTAGCGACAAGCTCGGCGGCTTCACGATCGCCTTCGGAGTGGCGGGCGCGGGGGTGGCATTCGCGCTCCAGGAAGTCATCGCGAGCGCGGCCGGATGGATAGCGATCTCATTCGGTGGCTTCTACAAGGTCGGCGACAGAGTGCAGCTTGGCGGCATCAAGGGCGACGTGATCGATATCGGCATTCTGCGCACCACCATCATGCAAATCGGCGAATGGGTGAACGCCGATCAGTACAATGGGCGTATCGTGCGGGTCGCCAATAGCTTCGTTTTTAAGGAGCCGGTGTTCAACTACTCCGCCGAGTTTCCCTTTCTCTGGGACGAGATCATGGTCCCTATCAAGTATGGCAGCGATTATCGACTGGCGCGCGCGCTTATTGAGCGCGTGGCAGAGGAGATCGTGGGCGATTACGTGCAGCAGGCCGAGCAGGCATGGGTTCCGATCACCCAACGCTTCCTGATTGAGGCGGCGAGCGTTCGCCCAACGACGACGATCATCGCCAACCATAACTGGATCGAGTTCACGCTGCGCTACGTTGTCGATTGCAGGGT
The DNA here is from genome assembly GCA_963761245.1 of uncultured Alphaproteobacteria bacterium. Lineage (GTDB taxonomy): Bacteria > Pseudomonadota > Alphaproteobacteria > Rhizobiales > Xanthobacteraceae > Pseudolabrys. The sequence goes on from CAVXGN010000020.1 coordinate 7,323, forward strand.
TCGCCGATCGATCAAGGACCGGCTGTTTACGCGCATCCTCGAGGAGATAGACAAGACGGCCGACCAAGTCGGTATTGCGGCATCGACGCTCAATATCGAAAAGGTCGCGCCGCTTGAAGTACGATTGTCTCGTTCATAGAACGCGTCGAGGCGCATGCGCGTTTCGATTGCAAGCGTCTCATGTCTGCTTAGGGTTATTCGCGACCGAGCTACCAGAGGCCAAAATTGACCTTTGTCCGCTGTTCTCCAAGAGCAGATATTGGAAGCTGTATCGAAGGCAGCATTTGGCTCGCCGCTTTATGAGTTCACGCCCTAGCGAAACAGCCTTGCGCCGACGGCGATCGCGACTTTGCCCGGCTTGATGCTGCGCCCGCTCATCAAATAGCGCTTGGAGAAGATGTAGCGGATGACGTTGGCGCGGTTCTTCAGCGTCGGTTCGAACGCCAGCGCAAATCCGTCATCGGTGATGCGAACGACGCGCGCCCGCATGACAAACTCGCCGACCGCCGCCACGACGATAGCGTTGGCCGGCGGCCGGTTGCCTGTGCCGATCAGCCGGACGCCGCTGACCGAAATGTCGCGGATGGCAAAGCGCTGAACGCCGTTGCCGGTCTGCAGCTGTACGGAATCGCTGATCGGGAAGCGGTGCCGGTAGCGGCGCTGCGGCTGCTCGATGCAGACGTAGCAGGCCAGCACCAGAATGATGATGTTATACCAGCACCAGAACAGCGCCATCATGCTGGTATCGGTGAGGCCGACCGAGTTGTGGAACAGAAACGTGTTGGCGATGCCGAACACGTTGAGCAGCAGATAGAACAGGAAGATGCGCAACACCGGCCATTGCACGATGCGCTGGCTGCGGTCGCCGCCCTTGGCCGTCACTTTGAATTTTTGTCCCTTTGGGCGGAACAGCCCCGACGCCACCGCCTTGACCACCTCGGTGGCGCAGAGCGTCCCGTAAAGGTCCGACATGATCGGCAAAATGCGGCCTTCGGTGAGCCACAGAAGCACGCCGAGCTGCGCCACGATAAAGGGCGCGACATACGAGATCGCGTCTTTGACATTGGCGCTGACCGACTGAATGCCGAACAGCAGGAAGAGCGCCGGCACGACGAAGGCCAGCAGGCGCATGGTGTGACTGGCCGACCAGAACAAAAACGTATCGACGAGGCTGATGCGGTCGATGAACGGCAAGCCGTTGCGCAGGTTGAGCGGGCTGCTCGGGCCGCAGAAGATTTGCACGGCGCCCAGGCACCAGCGGCTGCGCTGGCCGTAATATTCCTTCAGTCCTTCCGGGGCGAGGCCGAGCGAGAGGACCTCGTTGAGGTAGATCGTGCGATAGCCCTTTTCGCGCAACCGCAAGGTCAAGAGATAATCTTCGGTCACCGAGTCGGTCGGAAATCCGCCGATCGTTTCCAGCGCCTTGAACCGAATGACCGAGGAGGTGCCGCAGCAGAAGGCGACGCCCCAGGCGTCCTTGGAAGCCATCACGGTATCGAAAAAGAACCGCTGCTCGTCCGGCCACACCCGCGCCAAAGCGAGATTGCTCTGCACCGGATCAGGATTGAAGAAATTCTGCGGGGTCTGCACGATGCCGACGTCGGGCTCGCGGGTGAGCGACAGCGCGCGCGTGAGAAAATCGCTCATCGGCACGAAGTCGGCATCGAGGATGGCGACGAAATCCGGCCTTTCGTCGAGCGCGCCGAGCACCTTCAGCGCGGCATTGATGTTGCCGGCTTTGGCGTGCGCGTTGTCGCTGCGGGTCAGATAATTGACGCCATGTTGCTCGCAGAATTGCCGCAGCCAGTCACGTTTGCCGTCGTCGCACACCCAGACGCGGAAATTGTCGTAGTTGATCGCGAGCGCACCGAGAATTGTCGGCTCAAGGATGTCCTCGTCCTCATTGTAGGTGCAGATGAGAACATCGACCTTTGGCAGACGCTCGAGCCCGTTAAGCCAGGACGCATTGCGGTCGGCCTCTTCCGTGCGGTTGCGCACACGCGATAGAAACAGTTCGGTCAATGTGGTCCCGACCATCGACAGGGCTTCGACGGCCGTGAACAGGAACCCGACGGCGAAATTGAGCGGCTGGTCGATCGGCGGGATGCTGTAGAAAATCCGCCACAGCATGTAACGCCAGCTCAGGAAGACGCAGATCCCGAGCGCGGTCGCGCGCACCCACGGATTGTTACGGTCGATCCACGGCAGGATGGCGAACGCCAGCGCCAGGACGATGAGACTCGGCAGGAAAGCGTCCCAATAGCTCAGGCCGGCCGCTGGGTTCATTTCGCATCGCCGATGCGCACGGTGGCCGATTCGATCGGGTTTGAGACGGTGTCAAAGGTGACCAGCCCGGCGCGGCTGATCTGACAATTCGCCCGCTGCGCGAGTTCGGGGAATTTGAGGGTGACGTGATAGGGATCACCCGACAAGACCTTGGACTGAATCGCGTCGTTCGACGGGCCGGCGGCAAGTCCGCTGACGTCGACGATCCAGCCCTTGAGCGGTTGTCCGCCGTCGCTGGGCTTGAAAGTCGCGCGCTGGCCGATCATCAGCTTCTGGAAGACGCCTTCGCTGACGCTTGCCGTGACGATGGCGCTGCCGCAGTCGAGGACGCGCATCAGCGGCTGGCCGGCATTCACGTATTCGCCGGGAGCGGTCATGGTCTCCCAGACCCGGCCGGACACGCTGGCGCGGATCATTGCCGTCGACAGTTCCCGGTCGCGTTTGGCTTCCCTCGCCAAATCGTCTTTGGCGGCGGCGCGCTCCTTGATCGTGCCGGCGAGACGCGCGCTGACATCGGCCAGCTGCAATTCGATCTCCAGCCCGCGTTGCGCCGATTGCGGCATGTCATTGTAGCCGTCGGCGATGAACGTGCCCTGGCGGGCGGCGGCGAGCTCGATCTCAAGGGCATTGCGGCGCTCGTGCAGCCGGTTGATCGTCTGCGCCGCGACGCTTTCGTCACGTTGGGCTCTGTCGAGAATGGCTTCGGCGACGGTTTGATTCACGAACAGAGCGCGGGTGCGCGCCAAGGTCTTTTCGGCGTCCTTGTGCTCGACGTCCGCAGAAGCAATCTGCGCGTCGACCTCACTGATCTGCTTTTCAATCGTTGCAACGCGGCCGCTTCGGAACCGTTCCTGCTGCGCGGCGAGCTCGGCGCGGTGATTTTTGAGCACCGCTTCCTTGGCGCGCAGGGCGGCGATGGTGGTGGTGAATTGTTCGACCGTCCGTTTCAGACTGTCGAGGTTCGACCGGTCCGCGCGGGGGTTCTGGACGGTGAGCAGGACATCGCCGGAATGAAATGCGGTTCCCGGCTGCAAATTGCCAAGCGGGGCAAAGACGTCGCCCGCGATCGGCGTGCGAACGGTGATCACGCGCGCATTGATGACCGCTTCGGTGCTGGTGGTCGCCAGCAATCGCTGCACGGGCATCCAGCCGAGGATGAGCGCGGCCGCGAGGGCGACGGCGGATTTTATGATCGTCGAGGTCTTGAGCGCCGTCAGTCGTTTCAAAAGCCCCGCCGGCGGCGTCGGCTCAGGCGCGGCCGACGGTTGCGGATCCAGCGGTGCGATCCGGATTTCTTCGACCGGGACGATTTCGGGTTCGCTGCCTTCGGGATTTTCGGCGCCGATTTCCCATCCCTTCAGCGCGGTCTCAAGGTGCTCGTGCTGCATGCGAGCGGTGAACGAAGGCGCGCCGCCGGCATCGTCGGCGGCTTGCTCGGACGGCTCGGGTTCCGCTGTTTCGGCAGGCCAGACTTTTCGTTCAGCGCGGTTCGTCATGTCAATCAAGCCGGCTTGCGCGACAACGTTGCACGCCGCGTGTTGCGTATTCAGATTTTCCCGCGTTCTGCGTATTTCCCCGAATGTGGTTTGTTCTAACGGCGCAGTTTTAATATAATTATAAATCTGAGGGTTATGAACGACATGGCTACTTTCTCGTTTACTTGCTTGACGGGGATCGAGACGGTGGCTGACGAGAAAATTGCGACTTATTTCGCCACGCTGATCGCTTTTGCCAACTGTTTACCTTTATGGTTTCTGACCGAATGCCGTTCGTCACGGTCGCTGGCCGAGTTGTGAAATGAAACGACCGACAAACGCGGTCCTGCCGCTCATCGGCGCTTTGCTGGCGCTGCTCAGCCATGCCTGCCTCGCGCAGCCGCAGAGCCCGATCGCACGCGGCCATGCGCTTCTCAAAGAGTTCTGCGCCGGGTGCCACGCCATCGGCAAAATCGACAAGAGTCCGCATGTCACCGCGCCGCCGCTGCGCAACCTCAGCCGCAGTTACGATCTCGACGAGTTTCCCCGTATGCTCGAGCGCGGCATTTCTCCGGGCCACCCCGATATGCCAACGTTTAATTTCAGCGGAAAAGACGCCCGTGCGGCGCGCGACTATCTGCGCACGATCCAAGAGTAATTCGCAGCCTCGCGCTAGCGATCGATGGTGATCTCGTCGGAGAGCGCGCGCGACACGCAAATCATGATGTTGTCGCCGCGCTCATGCTCGGCCAGCACCAGATCGCGGTGATCGGCAACGCCTTCCAGCATTTTGGTGCGGCAGGTGCCGCAGGTGCCGGTCTCGCAGGAGCTTGGAACGTCGTAGCCGTTGTCGCGCAGCACTTCCAGGATGGTCTTGGTGGTCGGTACCTCGAGCACCTTGCCGGAGCGCGCCAATCTTACTTTGAACGGCTTGTCGGTCGGCTTGTGCGTCTCGGCATCGCTGAACGCCTCGAAATGGACGGCTGTCGACGACCAATGGTCGGTCATAATGCGCACGGCTTCCATCAGCGGCCGCGGTCCGCAGCAATACAGATGCTCGCGGTTCTTGCGCTCGGCCAGCACTGGCCGCAGATCGAGCGAGCGCGACGGATCGCCGTCATCGTAATGAATGGTGACCAGACCGGCGAATTCGGGCGCGGCCAATTCGTCGCGAAACGCCGTCGTCTCCGGCGAGCGCGAGAGATAGTAGAGCCGGAAGCGCTTCTTCTGCGCCTGCACCTCGCGGATCATCGCCATCATTGGGGTAATGCCGATGCCGCCGGCGATGAACAGAAAATCCTGCGCGCGCGGCGGCAGGCCGAAATCATTGATCGGGGCGGTGACCATCAGGCTGTCGCCGGCCTTCACCGCGTCGATCAGATTGATCGAGCCGCCGCGCCCGTTCGCTTCGCGTTTGATCGCGACCAGATAACGGTCGTGTTCGGCCGGGTCGTTGCACAGTGAATATTTGCGCAACAGGCCGCTCGGCGTATGGATTCCGATATGCGCGCCGGCGGTAAATGGCGGCAATGTCTTGCCGGCCGAATCGCGAAATTCGAGCAAATGAATGCCGTCGGCAATCTTGTCGCTGCGCGTCACGCGCAGCGGCATCATCTGCGGCTGATCGATCTCGGTCATTCTGTTCCGCTGAAAAACGGTGGGACGGCCAACAAGTGGCGGCTTTTTGCGCGGCCTGCAAGGGGCAATTTGCGCGATCGGCGGTTGTCCCGAATGGCGGTGCCGGCCGGGCGAGCGCCTATTCGGTCGTGGCGATAAAGCCGACCACTTTATCCTGCTGCAGCTTCTTGGCGATGCCGGACAGTTCCGCCTTCGGGAGCTGGGCGTCGCTGACGCGGACTTTGTAGAGTCCGCCGGCCATTGGGCCCGCCGCGATCGACAGATGATTGGCCTCGAGGAACTTGGTGACGTCGTCGGAGGTGGCCTGTGGCGCGAAACGGATGATCGTGAATGCGCCGACGCCGGGCGCCGTGGTCGGCGCAGACGCGGTCTGATAGCCGCCGTTGTCCTTGGTCACCACCGCGGCGAGCAGGCCCGCTTGCAGGATGATCGCAATTGCCGTCGCACCGGCCGACCAGGCCAGCGTCCGTGGTGACAGGCTGGCAAAGAATTCTATGACGCGGTCGCCGATATTGGGCGACATGGCCGGCTTGCGCGCCGGCTCGGCGTCGATCTTGGCAAACAACTTCTCCATGGCGCGCGCCGACGGCGCGCCCAGCGTCTCATTGAGGTGGATGGTGTCGGCGAGTTCCTCTTGCACCAGCGCATAGCGGCGGGCGAGTTCGGCATCGCCGGCGATGGCAGACTCGACCCGCTGGGCGTCGCGCCGGCTGAGCGTGCCCGCCGCGTGCCACGGCAGCAGATCTTCGATATCGCTGCGCTCGTGCTCATTCCCGGTATTCATGGCCAACCTCGGTCTATTCCGCGTTCTTTCAACAGTTCCGACAACTTCTTCCGCGCGTAAAACATCCGCGTCTTCACCGTCGCTTCCGGGATGCCGACGATTTCGGCGACTTCCTCCACCGACTTCTCGTGGTAGTAAACGAGGTCGATGATCTCCCGGTGGTCGGCCGACAATGCGGTCAGGCATTGTCGAAGAAGTGCGGCCTTGTCTTTCTTCTCCAGCGCGGCTTCCGGATCGTCGGCAGTATCCTCGATCTGTTCCGCCGCTTCTTCGTCAAGCTCCTCGTCCGGCCGCCGGCGCAGCGCCGACAGCGCCTTGAAGCGGGCGATCGACAAGAGCCAGGTCGACACCGCCGAGCGGCCCTCGAACTTTCCTGCTTGCCGCCACACGTCGAGGAAAACCTCGCTAATCAAATCCTCCGCCGTCGCCTGGTTGCGCACCATCCGCAGCACGAACCGGTACACGCGGACGTGGTGGCGCGCGAACAGCACCTGCATGGCGAGCCGATCGCCACCGGCGACCCTCCCGATCAGAACCTCGTCTGAAGTCGATTGCATCGGCAGGGCAACGGCTCGTTGAGTAAGTCGCCGGTCAGGGGCGTTAGGTTCAAGCGGAATCGAAGAAAATGCGGCCGATCCGGCCCCGGCAGGGGGCAGGCGGCGCTAGGTTGCCCTGTTCGGGTTCCGCTGGGCAAGCCAAACCCGGCCCAAAGGCCGAATTTGTCGGATTCCCGAGGCAATGGACGCCCGCGCGGACGCTATTCCGGCACCATTGCGAAAAAATTTATCAGCGCAATCGTTTTGAACTTTTCCGAATTGGCGGCGACCCATGGGCACACCGGGTGCGACAGACGCATCCAACCCAAACAGGAGAGACCGCTATGATCCGCAAGCTCGTTATCGCCCTTGCCGCGACCGCCGTTATCGGCGCCGCCGCTCTGGCCCCGACCGCCGCTTCCGCCAAGTGGAAGGGCAACAACTGGCACCACAACAGCGTCCGCATCCTGGTCGCCAACCCGCTCATCTACGACAACTGCTACCTCGTCAAGCGGACCGTGTTGACCAAGCACGGCTTGCGCATCCGCTACTTCAGGGTCTGCGACTTCTTCTAAGGCCGGACCATGGACTGCCGATAGCCCCGGCTTCGCAACGGCGAAGCTGGGGTCTTCGTTTTTTGGGTTCTAACCGAGCCAGGCATCCAGGCCTCACCACCCTCGCGCGGGTGGTTGAGTTCTGCTAGTGGGGTCCTCTTAAGCGCGCCAGCGTGACGGCGGGCATCGGGCGCCGGAGCGCCCGTCCAGGGGCCGGCTTGGAGTGAAGGATGCTCAGCTCGCTACGCGCGGTGGCGCGGTTTTTCCGGGAAAAAATCGGTTGGAATCGGGTCGGCATGTTGCTGAGCCTGTCGATCATCGCCATCGCGCTGGTGGTGCTGTTCCACATTCTGCGCGGCATCGACGTCGACGAAGTGGTCGCCGCGATCAAGCGGACCGAGCGGCGTCATATCGCCGCCGCCGCTCTGTTCGTCGCCGCCGGCTATTTCACGCTCACATTCTATGATTGGTTCGCGCTGCGCACGATCGGACGCAATGAGATTCCCTATCGCATCGCCGCGCTCTCCGGCTTCACCAGCTATGCGGTCGGCCACAATATCGGCGCCACCGTGTTCACCGGCGGCGCGGTGCGCTACCGGGTCTACTCATACTATGGGCTCAGCGCCGTCGAAGTGGCGAAGATCTGTTTCATTGCCGGCCTGACCTTTTGGCTCGGCAACGCCACCGTGCTCGGGCTCGGCGTTGTCATCTCGCCGCACGCGGCCGCGCCGATCGACCAATTGCCGGGTTGGCTCAACCGTATCGTCGGCATCCTGATCCTGATGGTGCTGATGTCCTATATCGGCTGGGTCTGGAGCGCGCCGCGCGAGATCGGGCAGGGCCAGTGGAAAGTGAGCTTGCCCAACGGGCCGTCCACGCTGGTGCAGATCTGCATCGGCATCTTGGACCTCGGCTGCTGCGCGCTCGCCATGTACATGCTGCTGCCGAATGAGCCGAATATCGGCTTTGTCACGTTGACGGTGGTGTTTGTCTCCGCGACTTTGCTCGGCTTTGCCAGTCACGCGCCCGGCGGCCTTGGCGTGTTCGACGCGGCCATGCTGGTCGCGCTGTGGGAGTTCGACAAGGAAGATGTCGTGGCCGGGCTCTTGTTGTTCCGGCTGCTCTACTATGTGACGCCGTTCGTCATTGCATTGACCATTCTCGGCATTCGCGAGATATGGCTCAATGTGCGCGGCACGCGGACCCGGCCCGAGCTGGACGCGGTCACATCCGTCACCCAACCGATCCGCAGCGAGATCGAGGCCGAGACCGAAAGAACCGACGCCGGTTGACCATGGCGAGCGACGAGAACAGCGCAAATGCAACGCGCGGCGCGAGCCGGCTGCGTGGCGCCTGGCATGCGCTGCTCGGCAAGTCCGGCGGCAACGTCAATGCCGGCAGCGCTCTACCGGCAATCGATCGCATCGCCGCCGATCCGCTTGTCCTCCTCATCGAGTCGGTGGTCGGCGGATTGCACAACCCGGCGGTCGTGCTCGACCGCGACGGCCGCGTCATCGCCTTCAATGCAGCGGCAACCACGATCGCGCCGGCGCTGCGGCGCGGCGAACCGGCCCTGATCACCTTGCGCATGCCGGAACTGGTCGACGCGATCCGGCGCGCGACTGCCGACTGGGCGCCGCAGCGGGTGGAATTCTTCGAGCGGGTGCCGCTCGACCGTTGGTTCGAGGCTTTTGTGACGCCGGTGACGTTGGCCGGAGTCGAGGGTGACGCCGACATCCTGGTGATGACCTTTAACGACCTCACGCCGCTGCGGCGGGTCGAGGAAATGCGCGCCGATTTCATCGCCAATGCCAGCCACGAGCTGCGCACGCCGCTGGCCGCGCTGCTCGGTTTCATCGAGACGCTGCAGGGCCCGGCGCGCGACGACCCGGCCGCGCGCACCAAATTCCTCGCCATCATGCAGGGGCAGGCGACCCGCATGGCGCGGCTGATCGACGATCTGCTGTCGCTGTCGCGCATCGAGCTCAACGCCCATCTGCAGCCGTCGACGCCGGTCGATCTGGCGCCGATCGTGCGCCAGGTGGCCGACGGACTGCAGACGCTGGCGCGCGACCGCGACGTCACCATCAAAGTCTCGACGCCAACCGAGCCGGCGGTCGTCCTCGGCGACCGCGACGAATTGATCCGCGCGCTCGAAAACCTGGTGGAGAACGCGCTCAAATACGGCGCCGCCGGCAAGCGGATCGACATCACGCTCACGCGCACGCAGACCCGCGCCGGTGCGCCGGAAGCGCGTGTGGCGGTACGCGACTACGGTCCGGGCATCGCGCCCGAGCATCTGCCGCGGCTGACCGAGCGTTTCTATCGGGTCGATGTCGCCGACAGCCGGGCGCAAGGGGGCACCGGATTGGGTCTGGCGCTGGTCAAGCACGTCCTGAACCGGCACGCCGGCAGGGTGAGCATCGAGAGCACGCCCGGCGCCGGCGCCACCTTCACAATGCACGTGCCGTTACGCACCGCAGCAATTCAAGAAACTCAAGAAATTTCATAAAAATCAGTTGGTTATACTGTCATGCGGTTGTCACCAAACCTTTATAGAACGGTGACATGCGCCGCCTAAGGCTGGGTCCGACTTCGGCTAGTCCTGCGTTCCCACAAAAAACAATCCGCGTCCGAAGTCACAGGCTGTCGAACGTAGCAACTCACACGCGGCTGCCCCGCAATGGGCGTGAAGACAGAGATCTCGGGTTTTGCGCCCGATGGTCTTGTCGCAAACATGGAGAGACCCCTTGAAACATTGGAACATTTTGGCGGCTGCCGGCTTGATCGCCGCCGCTGCTGTGGCTCCGGCCCAAGCGGCCGACATCTCGGGCGCCGGCGCCACCTTCCCCTATCCGATCTACGCCAAATGGGCCGACGCCTATAAGAAGCAGACCGGCATCGGGCTGAACTATCAGTCCATCGGTTCCGGCGGCGGCATCAAGCAGATCCACGCCAAGACCGTCACCTTCGGCGCTTCCGACGCGCCGCGTCCCGGCAAGGAACTCGACAAATACGGTCTGGTGCAGTTCCCGATGGTCATGGGCGGCATCGTGCCGGTCGTGAACGTCACCGGCATCAAGCCCGGCGAACTCGTGATCGACGGGCCGACGCTCGCCAAGATCTATATGGGCGAGATCAAGAAGTGGAACGATCCCATTCTCAAGAAGCTCAATCCGAGCGCCAAGCTGCCGAATGCAGCGATTGCCGTTGTGCATCGCTCGGACGGTTCGGGCACCACCTTCAACTTCACCTATTATCTGTCGGACGTCAGCGGCGACTGGAAGTCGAAGGTCGGAAACAACACGTCGGTTGAATGGCCGGTCGGCATCGGCGCCAAGGGCAACGAAGGCGTCGCCAACAACGTCGCCAATACCCACAACTCGATCGGCTATGTCGAGTACGCCTATGCGCTGCAGAACAAGCTGACCTACACCAAGATGATGAACAAGGACGGCAAGACCGTGGCGCCGACCTCCGAGGCGTTCCAGGCAGCGGCCGCAGGCGCCGACTGGAAGTCGCAGCCCGGTTTCGGCGTCATCCTCGCCAACCAGCCCGGCGCAAGCTCCTGGCCGATGACCACGGCGACCTGGATCCTGCTCTACAAGAAGCCGGCCGACCCGAAGGCCACCGCCGAAGCGCTCAAGTTCTTCGCCTGGTGCTACAAGAACGGCGGCAAGATGGCCGAAAGCCTCGACTACGTGCCGATGCCCGAAAAGGTCGTCAAAGAAGTCGAGCAGACTTGGGCGTCCGAGATCAAGGACGATGGCGGCAAGCCCGTCTACTCGATGATGAACTAATCGCTGCATAGCGGGGAAAAGGCGCCACACCGGCGCCTTTTCCTTGTCCACCGCCGCTCACAAGGCGGCTTGTCTTGCGGCTTCCGGGCCGCTTGAGTGGCCCTCCCGGATACGTTTTTCCAGAGGGAGCGGCCGATGCAACAGACCGGGAGGCGAGCCGTGGTCGATGTGGCGTTGCAGGCTGGGGCCATTCCGGTCGATCAGAAGATTGATCGCGCCAAGGCTCTCAACCGCCTGCGGCTGGGCGACATTGGTTTTCGCCAGCTCACCCGCATTGCCGCGATCGCCGTCCTGCTGCTGCTCGGCGGCATCATTGTTTCGCTGGTCCACGGCTCGATTCCGGCGTTAAGTCGTTTCGGCTTCGGTTTCCTGGTCACCGAAAGTTGGAACCCGGTGACCGAGAAATTCGGCGCCATCGCGCCGATCTACGGCACGATCGTCACCTCCCTTATCGCCATGCTGATCGCGGTGCCGGTCGGCCTGTTCATTTCGCTGTTCCTCACCGAATTGTGCCCGATGTGGCTGCGGCGTCCGATCGGCATCGCCATCGAGCTGCTCGCCGGCATTCCCAGCATCATCTACGGCATCTGGGGCCTGTTCGTGTTCGCGCCGTTCCTGCAGCAGACGCTGCAGCCGTTCCTGATCGACGTGTTCGGCAATGTGCCGGTGCTGTCGAACCTGTTCGCCGGGCCGCCCTACGGCATCGGCATTCTGACCGCCGGGCTGATCCTCGCCATCATGGTGCTGCCGTTCATCACCTCGATCTCGCGCGACGTGTTCGAGGCGGTGCCGCCGGTGCTCAAGGAGGCGGCCTACGGCGTCGGCTGCACCACCTGGGAAGTGGTGCGCTATGTCGTGCTGCCGTTTGCGCGCGTCGGCGTCATCGGCGGCGTCATGCTCGGGCTCGGCCGCGCGCTCGGCGAGACCATGGCGGTGACCTTCGTGATCGGCAATGCGCACCGCATCGCCGGGTCGATCCTGGCGCCCGGCACCACCATCTCCGCCACCATCGCCAACGAATTCACCGAAGCGGTCGGCGATCTCTACACGTCGTCGCTGATCGCGCTCGGCCTCATTCTGTTCGTCATCACCTTCATCGTGCTCGCCATCGCGCGATTGATGTTGATGCGCCTCAACGCGCGGGTCGGGGCCTGACCATGGCGGCTTCAGCGAAAAACTCTCCGTACAATTCCCGCCGCGCGCCGCAACAAGATCGCCGTCGCGCTGGCCATCGCTGCCACGGCTTTCGGCCTGCTCTGGCTTGTCGTGATACTCGCGGATCTGCTGTGGGAGGGCTTCAGCGGGCTCTCGCTCGCGGTCTTCACCCAGATGACGCCGCCGCCCGGCTCCGACGGCGGCCTGCTCAACCCGATCGTCGGCAGCCTGATGATGACCGTGCTCGCGGTGGCGATCGGCACGCCGCTCGGCATGCTCGCCGGCACCTATATGGCCGAATACGGCCGCTTCGACAAAATGACCATGGTCGTGCGCTTCATCAACGACATCCTGCTCAGCGCGCCATCGATCGTCATCGGCCTGTTCATCTACGAGGTCATGGTCGCGCAGATGGGGCATTTCTCCGGCTGGGCCGGCGCCGTCGCGCTGGCGGTGATCGTGGTGCCGGTGGTGGTGCGCACCACCGAGGACATGCTCACGCTGGTGCCCGACACGCTGCGCGAAGCGGCCGCCTCGATCGGGCTGCCGCGCTCGCTGATGATCACCAAGGTCGCCTACCGGGCGGCGCGCGCCGGCATGATCACCGGCGTGCTGCTCGCGGTCGCCCGCATTTCCGGCGAGACCGCGCCCCTGCTGTTCACCGCGCTCAACAACCAGTTCTGGAGCACCGACATGAACGCGCCGGTCTCCTCGCTGCCGGTCGTCATCTTCCAGTTCGCGCTCAGCCCCTACAAGGACTGGCAGCATCTGGCCTGGACCGGCGCGCTGATCATTACCATGGCGGTGCTTGCGCTCAGCATCATCGCCCGAGTCCTCTCGGCACAGAGAAAATCATCATGAGCGTCGCGAATTTCACCACTCCGGTCACCGATCCGAAATCGAGCGCATGTCAGCGCCGAAGGGCTCAACGAGAAGATTTCGGTGCGCGATCTGGATTTCTTCTACGGCGACAATCGCGCGCTGAAAGACATCAACTTGTCGCTTTATCAGAACAAGGTGACGGCGCTGATCGGCCCGTCCGGCTGCGGCAAGTCGACGCTGCTGCGCATCCTCAACCGCATGTACGACCTCTATCCCAACCAGCGCGCCACCGGGCACGTGCGGCTCGACGACGAGGATATTCTGTCGCCCGCGCAGGACCTCAATTTGCTGCGCGCCAAGGTCGGCATGGTGTTCCAGAAGCCGACGCCGTTCCCGATGACGATCTACGAGAACATCGCCTTCGGCATCCGCCTGTACGAGCGGCTGCCGAAGTCGGAACTGGACGACCGCGTCGCAGCGCTGCCTGCAGCGGGCCGCGCTGTGGGAAGAAGTCAAGGACAAGCTCGGCGCCAACGGGCAGTCGCTGTCCGGCGGCCAGCAGCAGCGTCTGTGCATCGCGCGCACCGTGGCGGTGCAGCCCGAGGTGATCCTGCTCGACGAGCCATGCTCGGCGCTCGATCCGATCTCGACCGCCAAGATCGAGGAACTGATCGACGAGCTCAAGGACGACTACACCATCGCCATCGTCACCCACAACATGCAGCAGGCCGCGCGCGTATCCGACTTCACGGCCTTCATGTATCTCGGCGAACTGGTCGAATTCGGGGATACCACGCGCATCTTCACCACTCCGACCGACCGCCGCACCCAGGACTACATCACCGGCCGCTTTGGCTAACAAGCATCAGGCGCAAGGATAGCGTCCGGTCCGAAGGAATAGAGCAATGACCGAACACACCACCAAGGCCTTTGACAGCGACCTGCAGGATCTCGCGCGCATGGTCGCCGAAATGGGCGGGTTGGCCGAAAAGCTGGTCGCCGATTCCGTCGACGCGCTGGCCAAGCGCGACACCGTGCTGGCGCAGCGGGTCACCGTGGCCGACGCCAATATCGACGACTTGCAGCGCGAGATCGAGGAGAAGGCGGTCATGACGATCGCCCGCCGCCAGCCGATGGCGGTCGATCTGCGCGACATCGTCGGCGCGCTGCGGCTCGCCAACGACCTGGAGCGCATCGGCGATCTCGCCAAGAACATCGCCAAGCGCGTGATCGCGCTCAACGGCGAGTTTCCGCCGCCCAAGCTCATCCGCGGCGTCGAGCACATGGCCGATCTGGTGCTCGGCCAGCTCAAGACCGTGCTCGACGCCTATGCCCGGCGCGACGTCGGCAAGGCGATGGCGGTGTGGCGCGGCGACGAGGAAATCGACTCGATGTGCACCTCTGTGTTCCGCGAGTTGCTCACCTATATGATGGAAGATCCGCGCAACATCACGTTCTGCATCCATCTGATGTTCTGCGCCAAGAACATCGAGCGCATGGGCGATCATGCCACCAACATCGCCGAGTCCGTGCACTACATCATCGAGGGCCGGCCGATCGCCGAAACGCGCCCGAAGGGCGACACCACGACCATCGCCGCGTTGCGGGCGGGGGCATAACAAGGCTGCCATCGCATGAGCGCGCACATCCTGATCGTCGAGGACGAGGAGCCGCTCACCATGCTGCTCCGCTACAACCTCGAGGCGGAAGGCTACGAGGTCGAAACCGCCGCGCGCGGCGACGAGGCCGACACCCGCCTCAAGGAAGCCACGCCCGACCTGGTGGTGCTCGACTGGATGCTGCCGGGCCTCTCCGGCATCGAACTATGCCGCCGCCTGCGCGCCCGGCCGGAGACCCGGCAATTGCCGATCATCATGCTCACCGCCCGCGGCGAGGAGAGCGAGAAGGTGCGCGGGCTCGCCACCGGCGCCGACGATTACATCGTCAAGCCGTTCTCGGTGCCGGAATTGCTGGCGCGCGTGCGCGCGCTGCTGCGCCGCGCCAATCCGGAGCGCGTGGCGACGGTGCTGTCGATCGGCGACATCGAGCTCGACCGCGAGAAGAAGCGGGTCTCGCGCAACGGCCGCGCCATCGATCTGGGGCCGACCGAATACCGTCTGCTCGAGTTCCTGATGGAGCGCCCGGGCCGCGTGTTCTCGCGCGAGCAATTGCTCGACGGCGTCTGGGGCAGCGAGATCTATATCGACGAGCGCACCGTCGACGTGCATGTCGGGCGCCTGCGCAAGGCCATCAACCGCGGCCAGCAGGCCGACCCGATCCGCACCGTGCGCGGCGCCGGGTACGCGCTGGACGATCGGTTTGGCAGGGTGAATTAGCGCGTTTAGGTCGGCCACTGCACTTTGCGGATGCCGTCGAGGATATGTTCATTGCGAACCGAATCCTGATAGGGACGCCAATCCGCGCGGGCGGCAACGAAACCCGGCTGGATGCGTTCGCAACGGAACAGGGCCACGCCCGCCTCTTTGATCCGGCTTAGATGTGCCAAGCTTGCCGCCAACAGGTATTGTGCGTTGGGATTTCCTGCGTCCGCACAAATTCCTCTTCTTGCCCATTCTGCTGCTTCCTCGTAGCGCTGTGCGCAGACCAGAGCACGGGCCAAGAACGTATAGATATGCCTCATGTTTGGGGCGTCCGGGTTTAGTCGGATTCCATCTTCCATCATGGCAATGCCTTCCTCGGACTGACCCATCAGGTCGAGGATATTGCCAAGTGATGCGCGCGCGTAGCCATGACTCGGATTTAGTTCCACCGAACGTTGAAATGACAGTCGCGCTTCTTCCTGCTGACCGGACCAGATTTGCGCCATGCCCAGAACACTTTGCGCATAAGAATCCGATCGATCCAATGCGACCGCTTTCCTGGCATTCTTTAGAGCGTTGTCGGCCGTCTCTTCGCGCGAGCGCGCATGACCCAACATGAGGTCGCGATTGTAGCTTAACGCAACTCCGGCGAACGCCCGACAATAGTCTGGATCAAGCTCAAGGGCACGGCTAAACATCTCGCGCGCGCGGATGTTGCCCTCCTTGGTGTACTCGTCGAGCTCCGCCGTGCCTCGCTGAACGAAATACCAAGCATCGAGATTTTGCGGCCTCTGTGCCAGCAGACGGCGATATTCGGCGCGTTCCACCTTGGGAGTGACGATTGCAGCGATTTTCTTGGTCAGTTCATCTTGCAGATCGAATAGGTCAGTGAGTTGGCGGTCGAAAGTTTCGGCCCAAAGATGATGGCCTGTCTCTGAATCGACGAGTTGAGCCGCAACCCGAACTCTGGCCGCGCTCTTACGGACGCTACCTTCCAAAACGTAACGAGCAGCGAGCGCCTTGCCGACCTCTTGAATATTGATGGCTTTGCCTTTGAAAACAAAGGTCGAATTTCGTGCAATGACGGGGAACGAACGCCAGAGCGATAATGCGGTGATGATGTCCTCTGTAAGGCCGTCGGCGAAATACTCCTGCTCGGGGTCGTCGCTTAAATTCGAAAATGGAAGCACTGCAACGGCCGGCTTATCGGGCAACGCCAGCGACGGCGACGTCGTCGTGTCCGCTTCAGCGGCCCGATTGCCTATCGATACCGCAGATCCGACATAGCGGTAGCCACGGCGCGGCACTGTCCGAATAAAGGTCTGCGCTTTGCCGTCGTCGCCGATCGCTTGACGCGCGGCGTTGATGCGGCTGCTCAAGGTAGCGTCCGAAATGACTCGTCCGCTCCATACTTCTTGGATGATGTCATCCCTGCTGACCACGCGCTCTTTGTTGGCAATCAGATAGGCCAGCAAGTCGAAAACCTGCGGCTCGACATGTACCGGAGCGTTGGCGCGGTGGAGCTCACGCCGATCAAGGTCGAGCTCACAATCGCTGAAGCGAACAATCATCAGCCGCTGCCCTCAGCTTTGGCCGCTCCTCAGCCAATTTTTCTCGCAATGCAGCAAGAATAGCACGCTCCCTAGCATGGTGGGAGCCACTAGCGGGCGCAAAATCCGACGTTTCTAAAGGATAAATCAAAGGCTTCTGAAAGCCGGAAGGCGGCGCGGCAGGCATCATGCCGATGGCTTCGCACAGCGGGGCTCGACCTGATGGAGGAGCATGATGAGTGCAAAAGCAGTTGTTCGGATGCCGGGTGAGGGCAAGGAAGTCATCTTGGCCGGCAAGCCGATGACGTTCCTGGTAACCGGCGAGGACACCAAGCACACGTCCATGTTTGATTGGACGCTGCCGGCAGGCTTTTCTACCGGCCTACACGTCCATCGTGTCCAGGAGGAAACATTCTACGTGGTGGACGGCGAATGCCAGTGGCAGATCGGCGATGAGACGGTGCGCGCCAAACCCGGCACCTACGTATTCATTCCGCCGGGCGTGCCGCACAACATCGGCAATGCCAGTGACAAGCCGGCGCGGATGATCATGACGGTGTCGCCACCCGGCCACGAACACTATTTCGAAGAACTCGTGAAAATCGTTGCGGCGAGCAGTCCGCCGGACGCGACGGCCATCGCCGATCTGCGCCGCCGCTACGACACCGATCAGATATCGGTATTGAAAAAATAGCCTGCGTCGCTCCGGATTTCCGCGCGATCTTGTCCCTGTGGAAGCCGGCGCATGGGTGGACTTTGGATCAAGGCGCTACGGCAAATTCGGCGCGCTCGCTCTCCCCTTGGGGGGGAGGGTTGGGGTCAGGGGACAACCAACTCTCGGTAGACCGCAGCCCTCACCCGGCGCGCCTGCGTCTTAGCCACCTTTGACGGCGTCTGGGGCAGTGAGATTTATATCGACGAGCACGCCGTCGACGTGCGTGTCGGGTGCCTGTGCAAGGCCATCAACCGCGGCCAGCAGGCCGACCCGATCCGCACCGTGCGCGGGGCGGGGTACGCGCCGGATGACCGATTTGGCAAAGTGAATTAGGTCGCGGACTTATAAACGGGTAGACAAATATCGGGCCGGGTGCCTGGCCCTTAGCAGACATCGCTCGAGCGCGGTCGACTGTCCGCTCTTAGGGGTGAGGCGGGCATTTAGCTAACCTGCGCTCGCTCCTGCGCATGATCCCGATGCGGTTAATCATGCGCGGAAACCAGCGTCTGACACGCAAGCAGCGACATGCGGAATGCCACAACGTCTGTTTTTGACCCAAAGTGAACATCGTTGCCTCCATAGACATGCCCCGCCCACCGTTTATAAGCTCGGCGCAAAATCAGAGCTGTTCAGGACGATCTTCATGGTCGATGCGCGTATCAAACGGCGGCTGGCTGCAGTTATCGTGGCAGATGTCGCTGGCTAAAGCCGGTTGATGGGCGCCGATGAGGAAGGTGCCTTCACAGCGCACAAGACAATGCGTGGTTTGCTTTTCGATCCAAAGGTCGCGAGAACATCGCGGCCTATCGTCAAAGTAACCGGTGATGGCTCCCAATGAGCTGCAGAGGCAACCTTCACCACCGCAACGGGACACTCTGATATGAACAGCTCTGCCATAAACCCAAACGCCCCTGCGAAGCAGACCGAAGCTGCCTCAATCCGGACCGGTGCGTGGTTCGACCCAACGCGCGACGCAGCGCTTGTGACTGGTGCGGGCAACGGAATTGGCCGTGCCATAGCTCATGCACTAGTCGGCGAAAGTGTGCGGACTGTGTTTGCCGACGTGAGCCAAGAACGGATCGATGCAGCGGTGGCAGCCGCACCCCGGCCCGAACTGGCCGTGCCCTGGGTCGGCGATCTTGCACGTCGCGACGCTTGCGACGCACTACTGGCGCACGCACGGTCTACTGTCGGCCGAGTTACACATTTCGTACATAGCGCCTCGCCTGCGCGGCGGGAAACCGACCACGCACTGGCGGTGACCAATGATACCTGGGATCAGATGCATGCGGTCAACGTCGACGCCGCGTTTCACCTTGCACGCGAGCTCGCTCGTCCGCTCATTGCAGATGGTGAACCCGGTTCATTCCTGATGCTCACTTCCTTACATGCTGGCACGCCGCGCAATCTCCCGCACTACAGCACGGCCAAAGCGGCACTAGGGATGCTAGTGAAGGAATTCGCCAAGACGCTGGGCCGCTTCCAAATCCGGGTCAACGCGCTGGTGCCCGGCTACGTCGCTGCCGGCGGATTCGTCGCCGACCCGGCGCATGTGCGACATATTCCGTTAGGTCGCCTGGGACGCAGTGAGGACCTCGCGCCAATGGCCCTAGCCGTGTTGTCAAATCGGATGTCGGCCTATGTGACCGGCGCCGCGATTGTGGTTGACGGAGGCATGTCGCTGACGAACTGGTTCGAGCCTCCGGTACTTGATGAACTCTGAGAGACGATCACCAACTTGGTTCCCGACCACGATGATCGCCGAGTATGCCGATGTCCGCTTCCGGCCCATAGCGGACGTTTGCAGAAAGACCGCTATGTGGCCGCCTAAACACAGACGGCACGGTGATTACTGGATTGCCCGCTTTCGCGGGCAATGACAGATGGTGGGCTCAAGCCCGGCAATGACCACAGAGAGCCTGGTGAGAGCCTCAGCCCCGGAACTGCCGCTTCTCGCGCCGCCGGTCGGTGACCGGCTGATAGGCGACGCGGGCGTGATAGGAGCAATAGGGCAGCTCATTCATGGTGTCGCCGCCGCAGAAGAAGAATTCCGGGCTACCCGGGTCGCCGATCGGCCAGTGGCAGGTCTTTTCGGTGAGCTGCAGCAGGGTCTTGCGCTGCTCGACCGGAATCTCGATCAGCTCCGGCTCGGGCTCGATGTCGTAGTCATAGGCGAGCGCGGTATTGCCGCGCATCGAGGGGCGCGAGACCCGCATCATGCCCGACGACCGGGCCTTGCGCGGCCTGGGCGAGGATGAGGAAGGGCTCTTGGCGCGGCCGGAGAGGCCAAGCCGGTGCACCTTGCCAATGACTGCGTTGCGGGTGATGCCGCCGAGCTCGGCGGCGATCTGGCTGGCCGACAGCCCGTCGGCCCATAATTTCTTCAGGAGTTCGACCCGCTCGTCGGTCCAGCCCATCGGCTTTTCTCCTCGTCATTCAATGCCTTGGGTGGAATCCACCCATGACGCCGGGCACCGCTAACCGGCGCCTGACGCGTACGCTTCAGGGATGACTAGAAATCGCTCTGCCGCACGAGATGTCGTACTGGCTTAAAAAAACGCTACAATATGGAGTAACTCGCGTGCAAGCATTGCAAGCCCCGAAAGCCCAACTACCAACAGTTTTTCCTTTAGAATCGGGACTTGCGGCATAATTGAGTCCGATTCGCTCGGCGCGAGCGCCCGCGTTGACAGGGCAAGTGCCGGCACTAGAATGAAAAACGTGCCGCCCGGCGAGGCGGCACATTTTATTTCGGCGCGCGCATGATGCCGAAAAGTGGGACGCGGTTTTCGGGTAAGATCGTGCGCAAACAAAGACTTTCGATGGATGACCCAGGCCGTGAACTCGCATCTATTGCCGACTTACGCACGCGTCGACCTCGCTTTCGAGCGAGGCGAGGGCGTATGGCTGGTCACGGCCGAGGGTGAGCGCTACCTCGATTTTACCTCCGGCGTTGCCGTCAATGCGCTGGGCCACGCGCATCCCTATTTGGTCGAGGCGCTGACTGCGCAGGCGAACAAAGTCTGGCACGTCTCCAACCTCTATCGAATTCCGGAAGGCGAAAAGCTCGCCGACCGGCTCTGCGCGGTGAGCTTCGCCGACACGGTGTTCTTCCAGAACTCCGGCGCCGAAGCGATCGAATGCGCCATCAAGATGGCGCGCAAATACCAGTCGGCCAGCGGCAAGCCCGAGCGCTATCGCATCGTCACCTTCGAAGGCGCTTTCCATGGGCGCACGCTCGCGGCCATCGCTGCAACCGGCAACAAGAAATATCTCGACGGCTTCGGCCCGCCGGTCGAGGGCTTCGACCAGGTGGCCTACGCCGATCTGGCGGCGGCCAAGAATGCGGTCGGGCTGGAAACCGCCGCCATCATGATCGAGCCGATCATGGGCGAGGGCGGCGTGCGGGTGGTGCCGCCGGAATTCCTGCGCGCGCTGCGCGAGCTGTGCGACAAGCACGGCCTGCTGCTGATCTTCGATGAGATCCAGACCGGCATCGCGCGCACCGGCGAGTTGTTCGCCTATCAGCGCACCGGCGTGACGCCCGACATCATGACGCTGGCCAAGGCGCTCGGCGGCGGTTTTCCGATCGGCGCTTGCTTGGCGACGACTGAGGCGTCCAAGGGCATGACCGCGGGCAGTCATGGCTCGACCTTCGGCGGCAACCCGCTCGCCATGGCCGTCGCCAATGCCGTCCTCGACGTGGTGCTGGCCGACGGTTTCCTCGACCAGGTGCGCAAGAAATCATTGCTGTTCAAGCAGCGATTGGCCGAGATCAAGGACCGGCATTCTTCGGTGATCGCCGAGGTGCGCGGCGAAGGCCTGCTGATCGGCCTGCGGATAGTGCCGCCGGCCTCCGAATTGGTCGACGAGTTGCGCGCCGAGAAGATGATCACGGTTGCCGCCGGCGACAATGTGGTGCGGCTGTTGCCGCCGCTGATCATCAGCGAGGATGAGATCGCCGAGGCGATCGCGCGCATCGATCGCGCCTGCACGGAGCTTGAGCGCAACCATGCGCGCGCGCCCAAGCAGGAGGTCGCGCCATGATGGCAAACGGCGTGCGCCATTTCCTCGACCTGACCGATATTCCGAAGCCGGTGCTGGCCGGGCTGATCGCATCGAGCCGCGCCATGAAGGCGGAGCGCGCCCGCGGCGTCATGTCGTCGCCGCTTGCCGGCAAGACGCTGGCCATGGTGTTCGACAAGCCTTCGACCCGCACGCGCGTGTCGTTCGACGTCGCCATGCGCCAGCTCGGCGGCGAAGCCATCCTGCTCACCGCGCAGGAAATGCAGCTCGGGCGCGGCGAGACCTTGGGCGACACCGCGCGCGTCCTGTCGCGCTATGTCGACGCCATCATGATCCGCATTCTCGATCACGAGGCGGTGGCCGAGCTTGCGCGTCATGCCACGGTGCCGGTGATCAATGGGCTGACGCGTCGCTCGCATCCCTGCCAGGTGCTGGCCGACGTAATGACATTCGAGGAAAAGAAGGGCTCGATCCGCGGACGTACCGTGGCCTGGTCCGGCGACGCCAACAACGTGCTGGCGTCCTGGATGCACGCGGCCGAGCGTTTCGAGTTCGAATTGCGGGTGGCAACGCCGGGCGAGCTCAAGCCGAAGAAATGGCTGATGGACTGGGTCAAATCATCGGGCGCCACCATCAAGCTCGGCGAAGACCCGGAAATCGCGGTCAAAGATGCCGATTGCGTGGTCACCGACACCTGGGTGTCGATGGGCGACCGCGACGGCAAGCGCCGCCACAACGTTCTCAAGCGTTACCAGGTCAACGCCCGCCTGATGGGAAAAGCCAAGCCGGACGCGCTGTTCATGCATTGCCTGCCGGCGCATCGCGGCGAGGAGGTGACCGACGAGGTGATCGACGGGCCGCAGTCGGTGGTTTTCGACGAGGCGGAAAACCGGCTGCACGCGCAGAAGGGCCTGCTGGCCTGGTGCTTGCACGCGGATGCGTGATCGTCATTCCGGGACCGGCCGTAGGTCGGGACCCGGAATCCAGAAACAGGCGCGGCAATTGTCGCTGGATTCCGGGTTCGCTCGCTTCGCGAGCGTCCCGGTAATGACAAGAGCAAGGGCTCGAATTCAAGCCGATGAACGCTACATAACGCCTATGACCGACCCCGCAACCAATCCCCGCATTGAAATCCCAACACGCGCGCCATCGGCGACCCCGACCGACGACAGCGTCATGCCGTTCGAAGTCGCCGCGCTCGATCTGCGCGGCCGCGTGGTGCGGCTCGGGCCGCTGATCGACGAAATCCTGGCGCGGCATGCTTATCCCGATCCGGTTGCCAAGCTTGTGGGCGAGGCGGTGGTGCTCACGGTCATGCTCGGCTCGGCATTGAAGATCGACGGCCGCTTCATCCTGCAGACTCAGAGCGACGGCCCGGTGCGCATGCTGGTGGTCGATTTCACCTCGCCCGGCAAAGTGCGGGCCTGCGCGCGTTTCGACAAGGATCGGGTCGCCGCCGCAATCGAGTTCGGCAAAGCCGACGGTGGCGCGCTGCTCGGGCACGGCCATCTCGCCATGACCATCGACCAGGGCCCCGACATGAACCGCTACCAGGGCCTGGTGGCGCTCGAAGGCGGCTCGCTGGAAGATGCCGCGCACGAGTATTTCCTGCGCTCCGAGCAGATTCCGACGCGGGTGCGTCTGGCCGTCGCCGAGGAACTGCGCGCCGGTCAAGGCGGCGCCAGCCATCGCTGGCGGGCCGGCGGCATTCTCTTGCAGTTTTTGCCCAAGTCGCCCGAGCGGGCGCATGTTGCCGATCTTCATCCCGGCGATGCGCCGGAAGGCGTGGAAGTTCATACGTTGCCGGAAGACGATGCCTGGGTTGAAGGCCGCGCGCTGATCGATACCGTCGAGGACATCGAGCTGATCGACCCGGCGCTGTCGAGCGAGCGGCTGCTCTATCGTCTGTTCCACGAGCGCGGTGTCCGCGTGTTCCGCGCCGGCGCGCTGCGGGCCGAGTGTTCGTGCTCGCGCGACAACGTCGAGGCCATGCTGCGCAGCTTTTCGCAGGACGACCGCGACCACATGGCCGAGAACGGCAAGATTTCGGTGACCTGCGAATTCTGCAGCGCCAATTATGTGTTCGCGCCGGGCGAGGTCGAGGCCAGGGCGAGCTGATCAATTGATCGTTCGCTCGGCGTAAGACGAATTGAGTGAAAACGCCGGAATCTCGATATCAAACGGTTCGCCGGTCGCCGTCACCATGCCGTAACTGCCGACCATAAAGCCCGACGGCGTCGGCAACGGAACCCCGCTGGTATATTCGAACGATTCACCGGGTTTCAGCGTCGGTTCCTCACCGACCACGCCGGGACCTTTGACCTCCTGCAGCCGCCCGAGCGCATCCGTGATGCGCCAGTGCCGCGTTTTGAGCTGCACCGTCTCGGCGCCGAGATTGGTGATATCGATGGTATAGGCCCAGAAATAATAGCCGTTCGTGGGCGACGACCGCTCGGAAAGAAAGCGGGGCGTCACCGTGACCTCGATCTTGCGGGTTACGGTACGGTACATTCTTATTGCCTTAAATACGCCGCCTGGGTTTGTCTTTCGTCTGGGAATTGGGATTATGGCCGAAAGATCGCAGAAAAGAAAGCCGCCCATGGCCCCGGTTTCGAGTGAACGCGATCTGCGGCTTGACCTGTTCCGCGGGTTGGCCCTCTGGCTGATCTTTCTCGACCATATCCCGTCCAACGCGGTGAGCTGGATCACCATCCGCAATTACGGGTTTTCCGACGCGACCGAAATCTTCGTCTTTATTTCCGGCTACACCGCAGCCTTTGTCTACGGGCGCGCCATGCGCGAGCATGGCTTTATCGTGTCGAGTGCGCGTGTGCTCAAGCGCGCCTGGCAGATTTATGTCGCGCATGTGTTTCTGTTCGCGATCTACCTTGCCGAAATCGCCTATGTGGCGAACTCGTTCGACAATCCGCTTTACACCGAGGAAATGGGCGTCCTCAATTTCCTCCGCAATCCAGATGTCACGATCCTTCAGGCACTGCTGCTGAAGTTCAAGCCGGTCAATATGGACGTGCTGCCGCTCTACATCGTGCTGCTGCTCGGCTTCTCACCGATATTGTGGCTGTTGTTGCGCAGTCCGACGCTCGGTCTGCTGGCTTCCGCGGTGCTGTATGGCTTGATGTGGGAATTCAAGTGGAACATCGCCGCCTATCCCAAAGGGGTGTGGGTGTTCAATCCCTTCGCCTGGCAATTGCTGTTCGTGTTCGGGGCCTGGTGTGCGCTCGGCGGCGCACAAAAGCTGTCCCGCTGGTTGAACTCGCGGCTGACGTTTGCCTTGGCACTCGCCTATCTCGTGTTCGCCTTCTCCATCGCTATGACCTGGTATTTCCGTTGGCTCGGCGCCTACGTACCGAAAATCGTCGGCGAGGTGATCTATCCGATCGACAAAACCAATCTCGACGTGTCGCGCATCCTGCACTTCCTGTCGCTGGCCGTGATTACGGTGTGGTTTGTGCCGCGCGGCTGGCCGGGGCTCAAATCGCGGATATTCTGGCCGGCCATCGTTTGCGGGCAGCATTCGCTGGAGACGTTTTGCCTCGGCGTGTTCCTCGCTTTCGCCGGCCACTTCGTGTTCATCGAAGTCTCCGATCGGCTGCCCATGCAAATCGCGGTTAGCGCGATCGGCATCATCATCATGGTTGGCGTGGCGGCGCTGGTTTCGTGGTATAAGAACCTGGAACGTCGGGGGCCGGGCTCGCGTCCACCAACCGCGAAGCCGAGCCTTGCCGGGGGCGGCGCATGAGGATGCTGGGGATATTGGTGGTTGGCGGGCTGACGCTCGCCGGCCCGGCGCTGGCCGAGGATCCGGCCGAATGCCTGGTGGCCATCCATCAGGCCGAACCGAATTTCCGTTTACCGCAGGTTGCGCGCGCGCTTGCCGCCAAGCGTTTGGATGTATTGGTGGTGGGCGCGGGCTCTTCCGTGCTGCCCGGGCCGAATGGCGTCCAAAACGCCTATCCGGCGCGCCTGCAACATACGCTTGCCGAGAAGCTGCCGGGCGTCGCCGTGACCGTTGCGACCGACGTAAAGGCACGCCGGACGGCCGGTGATATGGTGAAGTCGCTGGCGCCGTTCCTGGCTCAGAACAAGCCGGCGTTGATGATCTGGCAGACCGGCACGGTCGACGCCATGCTGGCGATTGATTCAGACGAATTTAGCGCGACCCTCG
>CAVXGN010000021.1:0-266955 GCA_963761245.1 uncultured Alphaproteobacteria bacterium
GTTAGTCAATATCCGCTTTGCCACCGAAAGCAGACAATCGCTAGCGCGCTCGGAATGTCCGCTTCTCTAATCGGCCATTTGAGGTCAAGCACTTTCAGACTATCCACCACTGCAGTGTCGATGTCGCTCACGGGCTCGCGCTTCTCTTCGGAATCGGCACCAAGGCCCTTCCATTATGGGATTCGAGGACGAGGCGGAACAATCTAAGTGGCGGCCTTGCCGACAGAGTGACGGCAGGTCCAAGCGGACATACGAACTCACCTCATCCATCGTCCCGCGAGGGACATCATTCCACCGCTGAGTGGATCTCGGGCTTTCTCCTATCGTAATTGATCCGGGACAACCTTCATGCCGCCGCGACCTCCCGGGTCCAACGGAACTCAGTGCCATCAACCCATATGCGGTGCATGATCACGGCCAACCGGCGCGCCAGCGCCACAATCGCCTTCTTCATTCCGCGACGCCTGGCGATCTGCATCGCCCAGGCCTTAAGCCAGGACCACTTATTCGAACGCAGCATGCTCTGAGCTGCTTCGTAGAGCATGACCCGCATCATCTCATCTCCGCAGCGTGATATTCTGCCGCTCCATTCAACCTCGCCCGATTGATATTTGGCGCACGTCAGCCCAAACACGGCCCCGACTGACTTGGATTTATGGAAGCGAGCGGGGACGTCGACCGTGGCTCGATAGGTCAACGACACCACGGGGCCAACGCCCGGGACTGTCATCAAGCGCCGGCACACCCCATCATCCCGGACGATGGCCAGCAAGCGTCGATGCTGGATGACGAACTGCTCGCGTAGCACGCGCCGGACGACAAGCAGCGGTTCAACCAATTCAGCCAAGTCGGGAAGGTTCTCGACCAGTTCCTTGATGCGGGCCTCGAACTTTACCGTTCCGACGATACCCACCTTGAGACCGAAGTTGCGCAAAGTACCGCGCAGGTCGTTGTCGATGGCGATCGCCTTCGACTGCAGAAGCTTGCGATGGGTCAGCAGCATTCGCAGCTTCTGGCTGCGTAACGTCTTCACATGCACTGGACGGTAAAGCCCCGCCCGCATCATCTGAGCGATGCCGCGTGCATCGTTGCGGTCAGTTTTGTTGATCTGTGCCTTCAACACCGCGCGCATGTGCCGTGTCTCGACACAGACCACCGGCAAGCCCGCTTCGGCCAGGGCACTGTAAAGCCATTGCGACAGCGGCCCGGCTTCCAGTCCGATCCGCTTGAAGTGGTAGGCAGGGTTCTTCAATGTTCGCAGCAGATCTGCCGGTTCGCTCGCTACCTTCACTTCCCGAACGATCCTGCCTGCGTCATCCACAACGCAGATGCTGGTCTCCTTGACCGATAAGTCCAATCCAGCAAAATGGTCCATGCTGCGCTTCTCCTTCTGATGCTTGAGGTCGCGAATGCGGACCTCGTTCCACCATCAGCCTGAAGCGCAGCACCCAAAATCTCCAGCGATCGAAACGCCGGCCGGCCGATTACCCCATCTAAGTGCCAGCAACGGATATCACACGGGCGGTCTCGCAGGTAGTTGATCGATATCGATGCCGCCTCGAAAGAACTTCATAGAGCCGGGAACCGCCGTTCGGGACGGCAGGACATGTCCGCTGATGCCCCCTATGGGCTGAGCACAGAGTCAGGACGACCGTGGCGCCACGGCCTGCAAACAACCGAGCGGGTAACTCAGAGCAGCTTGCTCAGCGCCGTGGCGATGCCGAGAAACGAGAAGAACCCGGCCACGTCGGTGATCGTGGTCAGAACGATCGATGAGGATTGGGCGGGGTCTTGCTTCAGCTTGACCAGCGCGACCGGAACGATCGCTCCGGCAAATCCGGCAACGACCATCGCAAGAACCATCGAGATCGAGATCACCAGGACCAGTCCGGGCGAGCCGCTCCAGACGAAAACCGCAATCCCGCATGTGAGCGCAATCGCCAGACCATTGAGCAGACCAACCTCGATTTCCTTGCGCATGACCCGGAAACAGTCACGCACGGTGATTTCGCGTAGCGCGAGCCCGCGCATGGTCACCGCCAGCGCCTGCGCGCCGGCATTGCCCGACTGGCCGGCAACGACCGGCAGCAGAACGGCGAGTGCGGTAAATTGCGCGATCGTGCTCTCGAAGAGTCCCACCACCGATGCCGCCAGAAATGCGGTCAGCAGATTGATCTGCAGCCACGGCATGCGCTTGCGCACGGAAAAGACCGAGCCAGACAGCGCCCGTTCGTCCTTGCTGGCGCCGACCATCGTCTGGATGTCGATGGTGGCTTCTTCCTGCACCGCCTTCACCAGATTGGCATGGGTCACGACCCCGAGCAGGACGCCGTCGAAGCGGATGACCGGAAGGTCGATCAGTTTCTGGTTGTTGAAAATTTCGGTCACTTCTTCCTGTGTTGCGACCGGCTCGACCGCCGCCGCGATCGGCTGCATCAGTTCCTCGAGGCGCTGCTGCTGCTTGGCGATTGCAAGGTCCTGCAGGAAGACGCGGCCGAGCAGACGCTTGTCGGCGTCGACCAGGTAAAGGCTGCGCGCGGTTTTCATCCGCTTTTCCTTGAGCGAACGCACCGTCGCGGCGACCGTCATCGTGCCACGATAGGCATCAACCCGCGGATCCATCAGGCGGCCGGCGCTGTTCTCCGGAAACGTCATGAGCATTTCCAGCTCGGCCCTGATGGCGGGATCCAGGCTGGCCAGCCGGCTGGCACGTTCTTCCTCGGAAAGATGACCGATCAGCTGGACCGCCTCGTTCGGCGGCAATTCGGCCAGCAGCGCGTTTGCGGTTGCGTCGGGAAGACGTGCGAGCAGCCGCGCGCCAGTTTCGGGCAGCAGCTTGCGCCAGACCGGCGCGAGAACCTGGACGGGTTGCGCGATCAGCGCGGCCGCAATCAACTCCGCCGGATGATTTTCGATTTCGATCGCGGCGTCGGCTGGATGATCGAGAAAGAAACGCCGATCGAGTAATGCGATGGCCCGTGTTGCGTCGCCCGTCATATCAGGCCCCCGTATGCCGGTTGGCGCCGGCGTCATCGCCGTCGAACAGACGTATCAGTCCCGCCAGACTGATGACGAAAGCCTCCCCGACCTGCGCCCAGATCAACGCACCGGTTTCCGGTGCGTCGGGTTTGGCGACGATGGTGGTCAGGCCGTTCATCATGTCGCGGCGCGACAGCGTGCCGAGCAGCTGGCCGTTGCGGCCGGCGACCGGCAGGCGCAGGAAGTCGTTCCACGCCGGATTCGACGCCGCCTCGCGCAGCAGCGTGCGCGCGAACAGCGGTTTCAGGCCGGTCTGAAGAATGTCCGCAAGGCGTGTGCCCGCGGAATAGCGCAGCAGCGTTTCCGCGTGCACGAGGCCGGCCATGCGCTGGGCATCGTCAACGACGAACATCGTTTCGCCAACCGGTCTTTGTGTTGCCCGCATGACGGCGAGCGCATCCTTGATGGTGACATTGGCCGACAGCGTCGGTGTCGACAGGTCCATCCAGGCGCCCACACAGTTGCGCGGATAGCGCAGCGATTCCTTCAGGTCGCGGGCAAGCCGGGACGGCATCTGTTCGAGAATCGTGTCACGGTGCTCCACCGGCGTGAGCCGCAGCAGCACCGTCGCGCTCTGGTACGAAACCTCGCCCAGGATGGCGGCGGCGGTTTCCGCCGGGAGATGTTGCAGGCAGCGCGCCGCCGGCCATTTCTCCATCGTTTCGATGATCGGGGTGACGACGCGGGTCGGCAGCGTTTCGAACAGGGCGGCGGCATCCTGCGCCCGCATGCCGGCGATCACCCGGGCCGATGATTCCGGCAGCCGCTCCAGGTAGGCGACGGTCAGCACCGGTGCCTTAGTCATGTGCCGCATCCACATCGACGATGGTCATCGCTTCGGCAGAGAATGTGCCGGCCGGGATGCGCCGGCGCCCGTCCTTGGTTGCCAGCACAAGCGTTGTCGCGGTGATTTCAAGAACCTCACCTTCGGTCTCGCCGAACCGGATAACCTGGCCCGGTTCGATCTCGCGTCTGAGTTCGCGCGCGCCGATCAGGTTAGCGACATAGCCACGCGCCCCGAGCCCGAAGGCGATCGCGAACCCGCCGAGCAGGACGCCGGTCCCGATCGCCAGCACGATGACGATGAAGGTTACGTTGATGCCGATCTGGTCGAGACCGATGACCAGCGCGATGACGATGACGGTGATCTGCGCCGCCTTGCCGATCAGCAGGCCTTGCGCCGTCCGCGTCGCGGGCGATGCGGCGGTGGCGAAGTCGCGCACGACCGCGCCGAGGAAAAAGCCGACGACGATCACCAACACGCCGGCGATGAGATTCGGCAGATTGGCGACCATGCGGTCGAGCCAGATAGCGAAGGTGGTCAGGCCGGCGGCACGGGCCGCGATCGACGCGAACACAAACAGCGTGAGCCAGAAAATGACTTCGGCCAGCGCAGACAGCATGCGTGGCGACAGGCGGAAAGCCGCCAGCCGCCCGCTGCGGAAGACGCGATCGAGGATGCGGTTGATATTGTCGCCGGCGCGATTTGTTCCCGCGCGCAGCAGCCGCGCCACGCCCCAACCGGCGAGCAACAGAATTGCCGTCCCCAGAAGCGTCGGAAGGTAGTCGATGACCTCGGTGAGGGCGCGCAACGCAACGCTCCGCGCATTTTCAAGGACTACCGAAATGTCGTCCATCGCACCCTCCGCGCCGGAGCCGTCATTTAATCAGCATGGTACAGAAATAGTCGCTGCGGGAGAGTCACATGAACCGGGATTCCCCAGATGACTCTCGATTTCGTGTGAGTTTTGGCGCTTTCCCCTGGTTTTGGCAAAATAGGCTGGCGGCGCGAATGACTGCCGACACCCCTGGCACCCGGAACGGCGGTAGAGGGTCTGATCTGGCCATTTTCGCTGGCATCTGGACGTAGTCCTGCCGTCGGTTGAGCTTATAGGCCCATGATCGTCGCGCGCCTCATGCTGGCGCGGGTGGCCGCGCAAGCCAACACACCTATTCAGGCAATATGAGAGCTGTCCTTCGAGGCCGCTTTTTTTAGTCAAAGATATGACGGGTCATAAGCGGATATTCCGAAAAGCGCACGCCGCATCCGCTTTGCCCCGGTAACGGACATTGGGCGGCCCATCCGTACAGGCTTTTGGCCGCCTGTTTGTGAGTCTACGTCCCGCTTTCGCGGCAATGAGCGGCTGTGGCTTCGCCGCGGCGAAAATCAGCCCTTCGGCGCCACGTCCAGCCGGCAGATCCAGTTTTCCAATCCCGGCTTCGCGGCCGGATAGATGTTCAAGACATCCGGATCATGCCCCGGCACGATGTGCTGGCGCGAGCTCGCGAGCTTCTGGATCGTCTTATAGCCTTCGAGCGTGTCGCCGACGCTGTAAGTGATCGGAAACACGCGGCCTTCGTCGATGTGCGAATAAAGGTGGATGCAGTCGGAGGCGACCACGACATAGCCGCGCTGTGTCTTCACGCGCACGCATTGCAGGCCCTTGGAGTGGCCGCCGATCTTGTGCGCGGTGATGCCGGGCGCCAGTTCCTCGACGCCGTCGTGGAATTCGACGCGATAGGCGTACACCTTCTTCACCATCGCATGCACGTCGCTCTCGCTGAATGGGATGCGCAGCGTCTGGTGGCACATGCAGCGGCCCGTGCAATAGGCCATCTCGGTGTCCTGGACGTGGTAGCGCGCGTTCGGGAACATGTCGTAATTGCCGGCATGGTCCCAATGCATGTGGGTCGCGACCACGTGGTCGACGTGATCGGGCTCGATGCCGAGCGCCTTCAGGCCCTGGTCCACCGGCTTGATGATCTTGCGCCCGCGCTCCTTGGCCGCGGCTTCGTCGAAGCCGGTGTCGCACACGAACACGCCGTGCGGGCCTTTGATAACCCAGACGTAATAGGCGATCGAGGTCATCTCGTCGTGCGGATCGCCGAAGATGTAGTTCTCCGAACGCTTGCGCGCGTGGCTGGCGTAGCGGATGGCGTAGACTTCGTGGATGTCGTCGCTCATGGCTTTTCCCTCCCCACGATGACGCCGGCGCGCTTTTCGATCATTCTGACGATGACGGTGAAATCGCTATCACCGCCGAATTCGGTATTGGTCATTTCCCATTGATCGAGGACGGCGCTCATCACGGCATTGGGGACGTCCAGGTTCCTGGATTCTTCGACGCAGAGCCGCACGTCCTTGAGCATCAGCGCGGTGGTGAAGCCGTAATTGAACGTGCGCGGCAGGATCGATTGCGGGAATTTCTGGTCCGATGCGCGGGAGCGGCCGGAGCCGGCATTGATGACGTCGATCATCACCGCCGCATCGAGGCCGGCCTTCACGCCCATCGCAACCGCTTCCGCCGTCGCAGCCATCGCGCAGGCCGAAAGGAAATTGTTGGCGAGCTTCATCGTTTGCGCCATGCCGGGCTTCTCGCCGATGATGAAGACCGTGCCGAACACCGCCAGCACGTCCTTCACCAAATCGATTTCGGCCTTCGGCCCCGAGACCATCACCGCCAGCGTGCCTTTGGCCGCGCCGCCGACACCGCCGCTTACCGGGCTGTCGATCTGTACGATGTTTTTCTTCGCCAATTCCATCGCGATCTCGGCCGCCACCCGCGCGCCGGTGGTGGACAGATCGATGAGGCGCTTGACGCGCTTGCCGTGGATGACGCCGCCCTCATCGAGCGCGACCTTTTCGGAAATCTGCAGCGACGGCAGGCTGGCCATCACGGTCTCGACGCGGTCGGCGACGTCGGCCGGCGAGGAGGCAAGCTGCGCGCCCAGCGCCACAAAGGGCGCGACCGCATCGTTGCGCGTGTCGTAGACGACGAGCTTGTGGCCGGCCTCGATCAGCCGCCGCGCCATCGGCGCGCCCATGTTACCCAACCCAATGAAGCCGATGTCCATGGCGTGTCCGTCCCTTGAAGTTTTCTTAGGGTACGACTTTGCCCGAGGCGGGCCGGGATGGGAAGTCTGACCATTGGCCAAGCTTGCTTGAGCGAGTCACACTCCGCTCATTCCTGCGCAAGCGGGAATCCAGGATGCAAATCGCCAAATCAGCAGTATCGCGCATTGGGTCCCCGCTTTCGCGGGGACGAGCGGACGACAGCGCGCTATTGCGCCTGGACGGACGCCGCGGCCAGTTTGCGGTTGCGCCGCCCGCGCCGGAAGCCCTCGATGAAGACGAAGACGATGACCACGACCAAGACGTGGCCGATATATTCCCTGGCGAAATAGCCGAAGCCGTTGTTATCGAACAGCAGCAGCGCGCGGCGCAAGTTTTCATCGGCGAGCGGCGCCAGGATGACGCCGAGCACGACCGGCGCGGCCGGGAACTTGAACATGTAGAAGGCGTAGCCAATGAAGCCGCCCGCCACCATTACCCAGACATCGAACATATTGGTGCGCACCGAATAGGCGCCGATAATGCAGATCGGGATGATCAGCGTCATCAGCAGGCTGTGCGGCAACGAAAACAGCTTCACGCATGGCTTGATCAGCGCGAGCGCGGCGCCGAACATCAGGAAATTGGCGATGATCAACAGCGCATAGATCAGCTCGATCAGCCCGGGCTGGTCAATAGCGATGGTGGGGCCGAGCACAACGTTCTTGAGTTGCAATGCCGCCATCATGGCGGCGGCCGGCGCACTGCCGGGAATGCCGAGGGTCAGCGTCGGCAGCATCGAGCCGCCGACACAAGCGTTGTCGGCGACCTGGGCACAGACGATGGCCTCGAAGCTGCCCTTACCCCATTTGGCGCGCTCCTCCGGCTTGGCGCGGCGGCGGCCGATGTCATAGGCGAGGAAGCCCGCGATATTGGCGCCAGCGCCGGGGATGGCGCCGACCACGGTGCCGATCAAGCCGGAGCGCAGCGCGGCCGGCATCGACTTCATAAGCAGGTCGAACGACGGAATGGCGCGGCCGACGTTTTCCGGGATCGGCGTGTGCTCGCGCTGCGGCAGTACTTTCATGATTTCGCACAGGCCGAACAGGCCGATCAAAATGGCGACGTAGCTGATGCCGTCGTAGAGCGCCGGAATGTCGAAGGTGAACCGCGGCACGCCGTGGATGGCGTCATAGCCCACGAACGCCAGCAGCATGCCGATCCAGCCGGTGATCCAGCCCTTGAGCGGCATGGTGCCGGAGGTCATCGATCCGCAGATCGAGATGCCGATCACAGCCAGCAGGAACATCTCCCAGGAGCGGAACTGCAACGCGATGGCGAGAATGAGCGGCATGCAGGCGACCAACAACAGGATGCCGATCCAGTTGCCGAGGAACGACGCCGTGATCGACAGGCCGAGCGCCTGGCCGCCGAGGCCGCGCTTGGCCAGCGGATAGCCTTCGATCATCGTGCACACCAAATCCGGCGTGCCAGGAATGTTGATCAACACCGCCGAGATGGCGCCGCCGAATGTGCTGGCGGTGTAGACGCCGAGCATGAAGGCGAGCGCGACCTCCTGTTTCATGCCGACCGACAGGCCGATCAGCAGCATCATCGCCATGGTGGTGGAGAGGCCAGGCATGGCGCCCCAGAAAATGCCGAGGCAGACGCCGCCGAGCGTGACCAGCAGCAGATAGGGTGACAGTGCCTGCAGGAATGCGTCGATCACGGGCTGCGTCTCACGGCAAGGGCGTTTGGAACAGCATGCGGAACACGATCGAGAGGAAGGCGATCCACACCACGATCACCGCGAGACAGGTCCAAAGCGGCGCCCGCCAATAAACCCGCAGCAAGCCGGTCAGGAAGATGACTGACACCGGCTCGAAGGCGCCGATGACAAAATGCAGCGAGCCGATATTGAAGCTCGTCCCGAACGGCACGAATTGCAGCGCCAGCACATAGAGCGCGACAATGCCACCGAGCGTGAGCGAGCGCGCGGCGTCGGGCGGGATCTCGAAGCGGTCAAGCGCGCGCGGCGTGATGCGCCGGCGCGTGACCGCCGAATAGCCGAGCAGCAGCGCCATCATTAATAGGCTCGCGGAGGTGAGGAAGGGCAGCAGGCCGGGCGCCGTGAAGATGACGCCGCCTGGCTCCGGCAGGCGCAACAACTCCACCGCTATGAAGATCGCGATCAGCGCGATGATCGCGGCCGCGGTCAAATCCATGACGGGTGCGGCTAGCCCCGCATTGGCATCTTCCGAATAGATGCGTTTTTGGTCGTCAGCCACCTCGTCGCTGGCCATCACGTCGCCCCTGCCGTCGCAGAAACAGCAATTTTTTTATGAGAGTGCGGCGAGCGGGGACGCCACTCGCCGCCACGATAATCAGGCGCCGACCGGCTTATAGCCCTTGGGCGGCCACCATTTGTCGAAGTCGTCCGGGTCGGGCAGGCCGAGTTCCTTGGCCGTCTTCACCTTGCCGCCGATCTGATCGCGATATTTGTTGAACAGAAAGGCGGTGCTGACCTCGAGCTGGGCGGCGCGCTTGTCGGCGGGCTCGCCGGTGAGGATCTGCTGCTCGAAGAACTTCTTTTCGCAGACCGCCTTGAACGCATCCGACTTGGCGGCCTTGACGAAGGCGTCGGTGACCTCGTGCTGAACTTCCACCGGCACCGTGCGCCGCATCATCAGATTGTAGTTGCCGCCGAGCGGCAGCAACGGCTTGGTCGCCGGCCGCAGCGTGCCGATCGAGGACAGCACCTTGCCGTCCTTCAGATGAATATCGCTGGTGCCGCACTGGAACAGATTGCGCAGCTTGCCGGCGCGGATCAGTTCGATGTGCTCATGCACGCCGCCGCCGGCGATCATGGTCTCGCCCTGCAGACCGGCCAAGGTTGCCGGCTTGCCGCCCTTGTAGGGAACGAACTGCACGGTGATGCCGAGCTGACGGGCGATCTGCATGGCGACTTCGTGCCAGATGCCGCCGGTGCCCGAGGTGGACAGCGTGATCTTGCCGGGATTGGCTTTGCCGAACTTGATCACGTCGTCGAGCGTCTTGAATTCGGACTCCTCGCGCACCGACCAGCTGGCGAGCGACGAGGCCGCCTGCATGATGGTCCAGTCCTCCCAGCATTTGCTGTTGGTGTGACCCATCACGCGCACGAACTTGTTGAAGTTGGCGGCGCCGAGCAGGGTGTAGCCGTCAGCCGGCTGCTGCAGCACGTAATTGGTGGCGATGCCGCCGACCGCGCCGGGCTTGTTGATCGGCTCGATGCTCCAGCCCTTGGCCACGGCCATCTCCTTGGCGATCAGGCGCATGACGACGTCGGTGCCGCCGCCGGCCGCGTACATGATGACCAAGGTGACCGGCTTGTCCGGCCACTTGGCGGCCTTGGCCGCGCCGGGCCGGATGACCAGGACGGTGGCGGCGCCGAGCGCACCGGCCAGCACGTCGCGACGCCGGATAAGTTTCGTATTCCCACTCTCGTTGGGCTTCTTCTCATTGTCGAGTCCTCCACTGGTGCCTACGCATTTTTTTGAGCGAGCGCTTGCTCGCAGTCTACGTGCCCCGACGGCACTTGTCCCACTCATCCCAAGCCGAGGTTCACAGCCGCGTCGCCGCAGCGGGGGCGCACCGGGCAGGCGAGAGACATGCCCCAAAAGGCCTATTGACCTTATTATAAGCTTGCTTATTATAAGCCACTAAACAGACTGAGCCGGACATGCCGCAACGACCGATCCAACGCGAAATTGCCTTTTCAATCATGGACGTAGCACGCCTGCTGCGGACTTATGCCGACCAGCGCGCCCGCCAATATGGCATGACCCGCGCGCAATGGGCGGTGCTGTTCCGCCTCGACCGCTCCGAGGGCCTCAAGCAATCGGAGCTCGCCGAAATCCTCGATCTGCAGCCGATCACGCTCACGCGTTTGCTTGATCGTTTGGCGGAGAACAGATTGATCGAGCGCCGCCCCGATCCGAACGATCGCCGTGCCAACCGGTTGTTCCTGACCCCGGCGGCGCGGCCGCTGCTCGAGCGGCTCACCGCCCTCGGCGAGGACATGATGGAGACGGTTCTCGCCGGCCTCGACGCCAAGTCGGTCGAACGTTTGCTCGGCGACCTCGGCACGCTGCGGGAAAATCTGCGCGGCGCCATCAATCGCAATGGATCGCATCATCAAGAGGCCGCCGCCGGTTAAGTAGCAATGAGTGAAACGCCCCTCAAAATCGTCCCCGCTCCCGAGGCGAAAACGGCAGCGGAAGCCCCCGCGGCCGAGAAGACCGCAGCGCCGCGCGCCGGGCGCAAACGGCTGCGCATGGTGCTGCTGGTGATCATTCCGCTGATCGCGGCGTTGGCCGGCGGCGCCTTCTATCTCATGGGCGGCCGCTACATCTCCACCGACAACGCCTATGTCGGCGCGCAGAAAGTGCTGATCACACCGGACGTGTCCGGCAAGATCACGCACGTGGCCATCGTCGAAGGTCAGCACGTCAAGGCCGGCGACGAGCTGTTCACGCTCGATCCGGAACCCTACCGCCTGGCGCTCGCGCAGGCGAAAGCCAAGCTCGATATCGCGCGCGTCGACTACGACAAGCTGAAAAGCAATCTCAAATCGCTCAACACGCTCGTCGATCTGGCGAAGAAGAACGTCGAGCTCAAGCGGCATGACGTCGACCGCAAGCGCAAGCTTTTGAGCAGCCAATCCGGCTCGGTAGCCGACGTCGACACCGCCGGCTCCAATATGCTCACCGCGGAACTGCAGGCGCGCTACGGCACGCAGCAGCGCGACACGACGCTCGCTCAGCTGCTCGGCAACCCCGACCTGCCGCTGGCGAAGTTTCCCGAATATGCCCAGGCCAAGGCCGCGGTCGACGATGCCGAGCGCAATCTAAGACTGACCGTGCTGCGCGCGCCGATCTCCGGCACCGCGACGCAGGTCGACAACATCCAGCTCGGCCGCTTCGTCGCCGCCGGCACGCCGATCCTGAGCGTGATCGACGACCAGAATCCCTGGGTCGAGGCCAATCCGAAGGAAACCGACATCACCTATCTGCGCCTCGGCCAGAAGGCGACGCTGACGGTCGACAGTTTCCCCGACCATGCCTTCCACGGCACGGTGATCGCGGTCAGCCCCGGCACCGGCGCGCAGTTCTCCATCCTGCCGCCGCAGAACGCCACCGGAAACTGGGTGAAGGTGGTGCAGCGCGTTCCCGTGCGCATCGCCTTCGACAAGGACGCGGACACCAAACTGCTGCGCGCCGGCATGAGCGTGGTGGTGGACATCGACACCCATCACAGCCGCCTGCCGTCGTTCCTCACCGCCTGGGCCAAGAGCGAAAAATGAGCCCGGCGCCGATTGCGTCGATGTCGCCGAAAGTCCGGCGCATGCTGGTGACGGTCTGCGCCATGACCGCCACCATCATGCAGGCGCTCGACACCACGATCGCCAACGTGGCGCTGCCCTATATGCAAGGCTCGCTGTCGGCCTCGCTCGACCAGATCAACTGGGTGCTGACCTCCTATATTGTCGCCGCCGCCATCATGACCGCGCCGATCGGCTGGCTCGCCGACCGCTTCGGCCGCAAGAAGCTGTTCGTCACCTGCGTCGCCGGTTTCACGCTCGCCTCTTTCTTCTGCGCGCTGGCGCAGAACATCGAGCAAATCGTGCTGTTCCGCCTGCTGCAGGGCATGGCCGGCGCCGCGCTGGTGCCGCTGTCGCAATCGGTGCTGCTCGACGCCTACTCGGTCGAGGAGCGCGGCTCGGCCATGGCGATCTGGGGCATCGGCGTGATGCTGGGTCCGATCATGGGACCGACGCTGGGCGCCTGGCTCACCGACAATTATTCCTGGCACTGGGTGTTTCTGATCAACCTGCCGATCGGCATCGGCACCGCAATCGGCATGCTGGTGTTCATGGAGGAAACGCACCGCCACGAGCACTTGCGTTTCGACTGGTACGGCTTCATCGCGCTCGCCATCGGCATCGGCGCGCTGCAACTCATGCTTGACCGCGGCGAGCAGGTCGGCTGGTTCGACGCGAGCGAGATCTGGATCGAGACGATCATCTCAATTGTCGGCTTCTATTACTTCTTCGCTCATTCGCTGACGACGCGCGAGCCATTCGTGCGTTTCGAACTGTTCAAGGACCGCAATTTCATCAGCGGCTGCGTGTTCATGGTGGTGATCGGCGTGGTGCTGTTCGGCACCATGGCGCTGGTGACGCCGTTCATGCAGAATCTGCTCGGCTTCCCGATCCAGACCGCCGGCTTCCTGCTCGGCTCGCGCGGCGTCGGTACGCTGCTGACCATGATGGTGGCGCCGCGGCTGATGCGGCTGTTGGAAACGCGCTACCTGATCACGATCGGCCTGCTGCTCACCGGCGGCACGCTTTACGTCATGACCGGGTTTTCGCTCGACACCACGCAAAAGACGATCGTGATCGTCAGCATCATCCAGGGCGTCGGGCTCGGCCTGTTGTTCGTGCCGATCACCACGGCGGCGTTCCTGACGCTGCCCGGGCATCTGCGCAACAGCGGCACCTCGATCCTGACGCTGGTGCGCAATATCGGGTCCTCGGTCGGCATTTCGATGGTGATCGCCAATCTGACCGACAAGACCATCGAGATGCACGCGCGGCTCACCGAATCCGTTACGCCGTTCAACAACGCGCTGCAGATGCCGGACGTGACGGCGCATCTCGACGTGCACAGCCAGACCGGACTTGCGATGCTCGACGCGATCGTCACCCAGCAGGCGACGCTGATCGCCTATCTCAACGACTACAAGCTGTTGATGATCCTGACGCTGGCGATGATCCCGCTGACGTTGATCATCCGCACCGCCGGAAAAATGCCGAGCCCTGCGCAGAAAGCGGAAGCGGTGATGGATTGATTTTTTGCGTGTCGTCCCGGTGCGAGCGAAGCGAGGCCCGGGACCCATAACCACTGCTCTCACGATTGTGGGAGTGCCGGGAGTGCGGGTGCCTCACTTTCGCGGGGTCGACGGCGCGTGAGCGCAAACTCCTTCCGCACCATCTCCGTATGCTCGCCCAGCGCTGGGATCGCGCCGTAATGGCGTTCGTCGCCGGCGCGGATCGGCGCCGGCGCCGGTATTGAGACCGGTCCGCTTGGCGAGCCCACGGTGATGCGTCGCAGATGCGGGTGTTTCGCCAACAGCGCCGTGTCGTTGACGCGCGCGAAGGCGATGTCGGCGGCGGCGAGTTTCGCTTCAAGATCAGCAACGTCCATGGCGCCGAAGGCGGCCTGCACGCGGCCGTCGGTTTCGCCGCGCCGATTCACCCGTTCGACATTGGTGGCGAAATCGGGATCGGCGGCGAGCGCCGGAATCGCCCATGACCTTGTCCGCCAGCACGCGCCATTCGCGATCGTTCTGGATCGAGATCAGAATGTCGGCGCCGTCGCGGCTCTTGAACACGCCATAAGGCGAGATCGAAGGATGCGCGAGGCCGATGCGTTGCGGCGGCTTGCCGCCTTCGTAATGCAAGAGCGGCACCGTCATCCAGTCGGCCATGGCGTCGAACAGCGAGACGCTGATGGCCGCGCCCTCGCCCGTCCGCTCACGCCCGATCAACGCTTCCAGGATCGCCTGATAGGCGTTCATGCCGGTCGCCACATCGACCACTGAGACGCCGACGCGCGCCGGCGCCTCCGGCCCGCCGGTCACCGACGAGAGCCCGCTGTCGGCCTGGATCAACAGGTCATAGGCCTTGCGCTGGGCATAAGGGCCGCTCTCGCCGTAGCCGGAGATCGAGCAGCAGATCAGCCGCGGGTAATCTTGGCGCAGCCGCGCGACGGCGAAGCCGAGCTTGCCGATGGTGCCGGGCTTGAGGTTCTGCACGAACACGTCGGCTTTCGCGAGCATGGCTTCGAGCAGTGCTTTGTCCTCCGCCTTGCCGAGGTCGAGCACCACCGACTGCTTGCCGCGGTTGAGCCAGACGAAATAGGCGCTCTCGCCGTGCACGAGCGCATCGTAGCCGCGCGCGAAATCGCCCTCCGGGCGCTCGATCTTGATGACGCGCGCACCGGCATCGGCCAGCCGGCAGGTGCAGGTCGGCGCCGCGACCGCTTGCTCGACCGAGACGACGAGGAGGCCTTCAAGCGGCAGCACGGCGGGCCTCGCTCGGTACAGTTCGACCTGCATGGCAAAAAGCTGCACCCGGATTTTTGGCTAACAGTTTGAAACTCTTCAGCATTCCAACCACTTTGGCGGCCGAACTGTATAGGACATTTATACTTCAGCCGCCGCGTATTGCCCAAGAAATAGCCGGCTCGGAGCGTCGCGATCCCCGTAAGCCATTGATATTAAAAGTGCTATTTTGACAGGACGAAATTCTTGGCACGGCCTTTGCTCCTCTAAGAGCAAGCAGAAGGCGAGAACAAAGCCTCGCCAAAGATAAAAAACAGGAGTGTGCCATGACCGCCCTTCGCAAGATCCTCGTTCAGGAAGAAGCCCCCGCAAACACCGTTCGCGCTCCTCGGCTCTATGTCGTGACCACCGAAGCGCCGGCGAAAACCGACCCGACCGGCAACCGGCTGATGAATATCGCGCTGTTCTTGGCCGCGCCCTTCTTCGGATTGGCTTACATCATCGCGCTGCCTTTCGTCGGGATCGCGGTTCTCGCAGTGCTCGCGGCCCGTGCCGCCGCCAAGTACAACGCGGCGAGGGTGGCCGGCCAGGTTCTGAAAGCAGCTGGCGCGGTGGTTGGCGGCCCGGTGATCGGGTTGGCCTACGTCGTGTTCTTTCCCTTCATCGGACTCGGCATGCTGGTTTGGATGGCCGGCAAGGCTGCGACGGCAAAGATTTAGGTTGCGCATGGCCAACTCGGCCTTGCCCAAGGCAAGGCCGAGCCGGGGGATGCCCCCGGCTTTTTTATGCGGCGGCACAAGCGCAGCTTAATAGGAGCGCGGCAGGCCGAGCACGTGTTCGGCCAAATAGGACAGGATCAAGTTGGTGGAGATCGGCGCCACCTGGTAGAGCCGCGTCTCGCGGAACTTGCGCTCGACATCGTATTCCTCGGCAAAGCCAAAGCCGCCGTGGGTCTGCACGCACATGTCGGCGGCGGCCCAGGAAGCGTCGGCGGCAAGGAGCTTGGCCATATTGGCCTCGGGGCCGATGTCGGCGCCGTCTTCGTATTTGCGCGCGGCCTCATGCACCATCAGCTCGGCCGCGCGCATCTGCGCATAGGCGCGCGCGATCGGAAACTGCACACCCTGGTTCTGCCCGATCGGGCGGTCGAACAGCACGCGTTCTTTTGCGTAGGCGGTCGCTTTGTTGATGAACCATTTGCAATCGCCGATGCATTCCGCCGCGATCAATATGCGCTCGGCATTCATGCCGCCGAGGATGTAGCGGAAGCCCTGGCCTTCCTCGCCGATCAGGTTCTCCGCCGGCACCCGCAGGTCATCGAAGAACACCTGCGTGGTGGCATGGTTCATCATGGTGCGGATCGGATTGATGGTGATGCTGGTGCCTTGCGCCAGGCGCATGTCGACCAGGAACACCGACAGGCCTTCGGTGCGCGTCTTGGCCTCGTCTTTCGGCGTGGTGCGCGCGAGCAGCAGCATCAGGTCGGAATGCTCGGCGCGCGAGGTCCAGATCTTCTGGCCGTTGATGATGTAATGGTCGTTGCCCTCGCGCTTGGCGGTGGTGCGCAGCGAGAGCGTGTCGGTGCCCGAGGTCGGCTCGGTGACGCCGAAGGCCTGCAGCCGCAATTCGCCGCTGGCGATCTTGGGCAGATACTGTTCCTTCTGCGCGGCGTTGCCGTGCCGCAGGATGGTGCCCATGGTGTACATCTGCGCATGGCAGGCGGCGCCGTTGCAGCCGGCGGCATGCACTTCTTCCATGATCGCGGCGGCGGCGCTGATGCCGAGCCCGCTGCCGCCGTATTCTTCCGGGATCAGCGCGGCGAGATAACCGGCTTCCGTCAGCGCATCGACGAAGTCCTTCGGATAGGCGCGCTCGCGGTCGAGGGCGCGCCAATATTCGCCCGGGAACTTGGCGCACAGCGCGCGCACCGCCTCGCGGATGTCGGGAAAATTCTCGTCTTCGGCCGGCTTGCTCATGACTCTTTCACTTCCGCGCGCCCGTTGTTGATCGCCACCACGTCACGCTCGACCGCCCGGGCGCGGAAGCTTAGCACGGCGCCGTCGCGCCAGATCTCGGTGCGGATTGTCTCACCCGGATAAACCGGCGCCGAGAAGCGGCCGGCCATGGCGGTCAGCCACGCCGGATCATAGCCGCATATGGCTTTGAGCAGCGCGTGGCCGGCGACCCCGAAGGTGGCGAGCCCATGCAAGATCGGACGCGGGTAGCCGGCGGCTTTGGCGAATTCCGGATCGACATGCAGCGCGTTGACGTCGCCCGACAGCCGATAGATCAGCGCCATTTCCGGCCGCGTCGGCAGGTCACAGACGACGTCCGGCGCGCGCTCGGGGATCGGATGCGGCGCCGGCGCCTCGCGCGGAGCGCCGCCGAAGCCGCCGTCGCCGCGGCAGAACGTCGTCTGCCTGAGCGTCACCAGCGGCGCGCCGCTCGCCTTGTCGGTAATCTCGCGCTCGGAATAGACCAGCGCGCCCCTGCCCTCGCCTTTGTCGATGATATCGAGGATGCGCGTGCGGCCGATCACCGTGCCTTGCGGCGCGAGCGGCGCATGCAGCGTCATGCCATGCTCGCCGTGCACCACCTTCTCCCAGGTGACGCCAATCTCC
The DNA here is from genome assembly GCA_963761245.1 of uncultured Alphaproteobacteria bacterium. Classification (GTDB taxonomy): domain Bacteria; phylum Pseudomonadota; class Alphaproteobacteria; order Rhizobiales; family Xanthobacteraceae; genus Pseudolabrys. Next base: position 17,599 of record CAVXGN010000021.1, read on the forward strand.
GGGCGGCGCAGCCAATAGGCGGCATAGCCCATCATCACGGCGAAGGTTGGCAGGACTTTGAGGTTCTTCTCGTAGACGAAGGCGAGCTCGTCCTCGTTGAGCGGGTCCTGGCCGAGCCCAAGCCCGAGAGCATAGAGCATGCAATCCTTCGGGCCGTAGCTGTGCTCGACTGGGGGGATTTCGAGTGCGAGGAGTTTGTCGGGGTTCAATGGCATTATCGGAAACTTTTTGCTGTCATGCCCGCGAATGCGGGCATCCAGTAAACACCGAGCTGGCGGTTGATCCGAGATGCCGGGGTTACTGGGTCCCCGCTTTCGCGGGGACGACAGTTAGCGGCCCCACACTTCCTCTGCAACCTCGACAATCATTCGCAGCTTCGCCCATTGCTCGTCCTCGGCCAAGGTGTTGCCCTCCTCGGTGGAGGCAAAGCCGCATTGCGGCGACAGGCAGAGCTGGTCGAGCGAAATATATTTCGTGGCTTCCTCGATGCGGCGCTTGATCTCGTCTTTGGCTTCCAGCCGCCCGCTCTTGGTGGTGATGAGGCCGAGCACGATCTGGCGGTCCTTCGGCACCAGCTTGAGCGGCTCGAAACCGCCGGCGCGCGCGGTATCGTATTCCATGAAATAACCGTGCACCTTGATGCGATTGAACAGAATGTCCTGCTCGGCTCCGTAGCCGCCGGTGCCCATGAAAGTCGATTTATAGTTGCCGCGGCACAGATGCATGGTGATGGTCATGTCGGAGGGAATATCCGACATCGCCATGTTGATGAGGTCGCCGTAGAGCTGCGCCGAGCTTTTCCGGATCGTCGCCGCGCACTTTCATCTGCGCGCGATATTTCTCGTCGCACAACATGGCGATGAACACTTCGTCGAGCTGCAGATAGCGGCAGCCGGCGTCGGCGAAGGCGCGCACGGCTTTTCGGTAGGCTTGGCCGAGATCGTCGAAGAAGGCGTCGAGCTTGGGATAGACCTTGTTGTCGATCGGCGTCTTCACCGGCCGGCCATAGGCCGCCGACGGCGCTGGAATTGTGATCTTGGGCGTGCGCTTGGTATGGGCGGCGACGAATTTGAAATGCTCGATCATCGGATGGTCGGAGAAGCCGAGCTTGCCGGCGACCTTCAGCCCCTCGTTGCGCGTGTTGACGCCGGCAAAGGCGACGCCGGTGTCCATCACATGCTTGTCGATGCCGTCGAGGCCCCAGAGGAAATCGAGATGCCACCAGGAGCGGCGAAATTCGCCGTCGGTGATCGATTGCAGGCCGACCTCTTCCTGTTTCTTGATGACGCGCTCGATCTCGCGGTCTTCGACCGCTTTCAACGCAGCGGCGTCGATTTCGCCCTTGGCGAATTGCGCGCGCGCCTCTTTCAGCGCCGCCGGGCGCAGCAGGCTGCCGACGTGATCGGCGCGGAAGGGTGGAACGGTGCGCATCATTTGGCTTCTCTCCCTACTCTCGACTGTCATGCCCGCGAAGGCGGGCATCCAGTAAACGCAAGCCTCGCAATTTATCGACACGCCGGGGTTACTGGGTCCCCGCTTTCGCGGGGACGACACCATCATTATTGGCTCGTCAGCGGCCCCAAACCTCCTCGGCCACTTCGACGATCATCCGCAGCTTCGCCCACTGCTCCTCTTCCGCCAACAGGTTGCCCTCCTCGGTCGAGGCGAAGCCGCATTGCGGCGACAGGCACAACTGATCGAGATCGATGAATTTCGACGCCGCCTCGATGCGGCGCTTCAAGTCATCCTTGGATTCGAGCCGCCCCGACTTGGTGGTGACCAGACCCAACACCACGGTCTTGCCCTTGGGCACCAGGCGCAGCGGCTCGAAGCCGCCGGCACGGTCGGAGTCGTATTCCATGAAGTAGCCGTGCACGTTGATCGTGTTGAACAGGATGTCCGCCACCGGCTCATAGCCGCCAGAGGCGACGAAGGTCGATTGGAAGTTGCCGCGGCACAGATGCATGGTGATCGCCATGTCGGGCGGGATGTCGGAAATCGCCGCATTGATCATGGACGCGTAGATCGCCGGCAGTTGTTCGGGGTCGTCGCCACGGTTGGCCACCTGCGCGCGCAAGTTTTGATCGCACAGATAGGTGAAGTTCACCTCGTCGAGCTGCAGATAGCGGCAGCCGGCATCGGCGAAAGCGCGCACGGCTTGTGCGATAGGTCTGCCCGAGGTCGCGGTAGAAATCGCTCATGTCCGGATAGATCGCTTCCGGCACGGCGTCGCGCCCGTAGCGGAAATGCAAGCGACGACGGCGAGGGAATCGTCATCTTCGGCACAACGCGCGTGTGTTCTTTTACGAACTTGAAATGCTCGAGCATCGGATGGCCGGAAAACGTACCGAGCTTAGCCGTAACGCGCAGCATCATCGGCTTCGGGTTAGGCCCCTGGAACTTGATCTTGCGCTCGCCGAGATAGGCTTCGACACCGTCAAGCGCGCCAAGGAAATCGTAATTCCAGAAGGCGCGGCGGAATTCGCCGTCGGTGACGGCTTTGAGCCCAATGTCTTCCTGGCGCTTGATGATCTTTTCGATCTCGCGGTCTTCGACAGCCTTGAGCGCGGCAGCGTCGATCTCGCCGCGTTCGTGCTTTGCCCGCGCTTCCTTCAGCGGCGCGCTGCGCAGCAGACTGCCGACGTGGTCGGCGCGGAAGGGGGGTATCGTGGCGTTGGCATTTCGTCACGGTCCCGCTCGTGCCCGCGAAAGCGGGCGATCCAGTAAACGCCGGCCTTGCATTCGGAAACACTGGATTACTGGGTCCCCGCTTCGCGGGGAACGAGCGGTAGCTCACTTTTCCCCACACTTCCTCGGCCAATTCCACGATCATCCGCAGCTTCGCCCACTGCTCTTCCTCGGCCAGCACGTTGCCTTCTTCGGTCGAGGCAAAGCCGCATTGCGGCGACAGGCACAGCTGGTCGAGCGAAATATATTTCGTGGCTTCCTCGATGCGGCGCTTGATGTCGTCCTTGGGCTCCAGCCGCCCGCTCTTGGAGGTCACAAGTCCGAGCACGAGCTGCTTGTTGCCCTTGGGGAAATGGCGCAGCGGCTCGAAGCCGCCGGCGCGGTCGGAATCATATTCGAGGAAATAGCCGTCGAAATTGGTGTTGCCGAGCAACTGCTCGGCGACGAACTCGTAGCCGCCTTGCGCGATCCAGGTGGAGCGGAAATTGCCGCGGCAGGAATGCATGGTGATCGCCATATCGGCAGGCTTGTCCTTAAGCGCTTCATTGGTCATACGCGCGTAGATGGCCGGCAGGCTGTCGGGATCGTCGCCGCGCGCTTTCGACTGCTCGCGCTCGTTCGGGTCGCAGATCATCGCCCAGGCGGTGTCGTCGAGCTGCAGATAGCGGCAGCCGGCGTCGTAGAAAGCGCGGATCGCCTTGCGCCAAGCGGCCGCGACGTCAGCGAAGAATTCATCATACCCCGGATAGGCCTCCTTGCTCACCATCGCGCGGCCCTGGCGGAAGTGGAACGTCGACGGCGCCGGGATGCACATTTTCGGCGTGGTCTTGCAGACGCTCTTGAGATACTTGAAATGCTCGATCTGCGGGTGGCCGGCGAAATCGACCTTGCTGGTGATTTTGATCGCCTCGGCTTTGGTATCAACGCCGTGAAACTTGATCGGCGGCGCGCTGATCTTCTCGACCCCCTTCAAGCCCCAGAAAAAATCGAAATGCCACCAGGAGCGGCGGAACTCGCCGTCGGTCGCGAGCTTGAGGCCGACCTCCTCCTGCTTCTTGACGATCTTTGCGATCTCGGCGTCCTCGACGGCCTTCAGCGCGGCGGCGTCGATCTGGCCCTTGGCGAATTTGGCGCGCGCTTCCTTCAGCGGCGCCGTGCGCAGCAGGCTGCCGACCATGTCGGCGCGGAACGGCGGTGTGGTGCGTTGGGTCATTGGTGTTTCGCTCCCTAGCCGCGACTGTCATGCCCGCGAAAGCGGGCATCCAGTAAACGCAGGCTTTTCTTAAAACGATGGACAGGGGGTACTGGGTCCCCGCTTTCGCGGGGACGACAGCATCATGCGCGTACTTCCCCCAAACTTCCTCGGCCAGCTCCACGATCATGCGGAGCTTCGCCCATTGCTCTTCCTCGGCCAGCACGTTGCCTTCCTCGGTCGAGGCAAAGCCGCATTGCGGCGACAGGCACAGCTGCTCGAGCGCGACGAATTTGGTCGCCTCCTCGATACGCTTCTTGACGTCGGCGCGCGGCTCCAGCCGGCCCGATTTCGACGTGACGAGACCGAGCACGACGATCTTGTTGCCCTTGGGCAGGAAGCGCAGCGGCTCGAAACCGCCGGCGCGGTCGGTATCGTATTCCAGGAAGTAGCCGTCGTAATTGCACTTGGCGAGCAGGCTTTCCGCCACCGGCTCGTAGCCGCCGGACGAGATGAAGGTGGAGCGGAAATTGCCGCGGCAGACATGGGTGGTGATCACCATGTCGGCGGGCTTTGCTTCCAGCGCCTTGTTGATGCACTTGGTGTAGCTGTCCTGCAAGTGATCGACGTCGAGCCCGCGGTCGCGCGCTTTCTTCAGTTCCTCCTGCGAGCACAGATAGGCCCAGGCGGTATCGTCGAATTGAAGATAGCGGCAGCCGGCGGCGTAGAACGCCTTGATGGCGTCCTGATAGGCCACGGCCAGATCGTCGAAAATGGCGTCGCGGCTGGCATAGGCGTCCTTGTTCACCGCATTGGGCTCGAGCCGGAAATGAAAGGTCGAGGGCGCCGGGATGCACATCTTCGGCGTGACGTTGGTGTGCGCCTTCAGGAACTTGAAGTGCTCCAGCATGTAGTGATCGGTGAAGCCGATCTTGCCGTTGACGCGGATCGAGCGCGGCTTGGTCTGCACGCCCTGGAACTGGATGCCGTGGTCGAGCTCGTAGATTTCCACGTTGTCGAGCCCGCCGTAAAAATCGAAGTGCCACCAGGAGCGGCGGAATTCGCCGTCGGTGGCGACCTTCAGCCCGACCTCTTCCTGCTTCTTGATGATCTTCTCGATCTCGCGGTCCTCAACCTCTTTCAGTTGGGCCGCGGTGATCTCGTTCTTCTCGCGCTTGGCGCGCGCGTCCTTGATCGGTGCGGTGCGCAAGATGCTGCCGACATGGTCGGCGCTAAAGGGTGGCTTGGTCCGTTGCATGGTCGTTTCCTCCGCGAACAACCCGCAGGCCCGGCAGCCGCGGGTCTTTATTGCTGGCGCATGGTCTTAACCGAAATCCGGTGCCCGCCCCGGGTCAAGGCCGGGCAGGCGTTTCGGATCACGCGCGTTTCGAGCGTGCCACAGCACGAGCGCCGTGCCGTCCCCCAGCGGCTTCGCACGCGTAGCGCGCGGTTTCAATAGTGCCGCCGAAGGAAAAATAATGCGGCGTGGCGTTGAGGTCGCCGGCGCCAGCCAGCGCCTCGATAATACGGTCAGGTCCGACATGGCCGATCAGCGCGGTCGCCGCCCCCGACATCAGGCCGCGCAGCGAGGCATTGACGCCGCAGCGCTTGGCGTAGCGCAACAGCGCGGTCAGGCTGGCGGGTCCGGCGATGCCGACCTTGACGGGCGTGGCGACGCCGCAGGCGCGCAGCCGCTTGAGCCAGGCGAGGATACGCTCGGGCGCGAACGAGAACTGGCTGACGATGTGCAGCCTTAAGCCCAGCGCCGTGGCGGCGGCGATCTTGGCGTCAAGCGCGGCCTCGATCCGGTCGGCTTCGATGTGCGGATGGCCTTCCGGATAGCCGGCAATGCCGATCTCCTCGATACCGGCTTCGCGCAAGCAGCCTTTCTGGATCACCGAGAGCGCGTCCGGAAAGGGGCCGCCATTATCGACGTCGCCGCCGATCACCAGGAGCCGGCGCACATCGGCTTCGCCATGCAGGCTGGCGAGCAGATGCTGCAAGTCGGCGGCGGCGCCAAAGCGCCGCGCGGCGACATGGATCACCGGCTCCAGGCCGGCCTTGCGCAGCAGGGCCGCGCCGGCAATCAGCTCGTGCGGCTGGATGGTCGGCACCGCCGAGAAATAGACCGGCGTTGCCGGCGGCAGCAGTTCCGCCAGCGCGGCAATCTCGGCGGCGTTCGGCCGTGTCGTCTCGATGGAAAACGTTCGCGTGAATTCACTTTTGATTGGCATATCGGTCACGCGAATAAGCAAACAGCCGCTCGTCCCCGCGAAAGCGGGGACCCAGGGCCACAAATTGCCAGCTCTGTGTTTGTTGCCCCTGGATTCCCGCTGACGCGGGAATGAGCGGAGTTTGTGCGTTGGGCCGACATGCGCCAGCTCCTCACTCGCGCCGATGCGAGATCACGAAGGATTCGTCGTAGAACCACAGCCCGCCGTTCTTCTGCAGCGCTTCGCGCGTCGCCTCGATATAGCGGCGGTCGCTGTGCACGTCGGAGAGGCGGTCGTCCTCGATCTGCGCCACATAGATCGCCGCGTTCCAGGCGGCGAGCAGCGTGGAGGTGCCGATCGACGAGGAGATTTCCGACGGCAGCGTGTGCATGTCGTAACGGAACAGCGAGCGCTGGTCGGAATAGGCGTTGAAGTTGAGATCGCGGCCGGCGGTGCCCAGTTCCTGCTTCACTTGCTTGAGCAGGTCGTGGCGGTTGTGGGTGAACGGATTGTCGTCCGGCCAGACGCGGTGAATGATCTCCATGCCGGGATCGTGGCCGTAGGAATGGATGGCGATCATGCGGCCGCCTGCGCCGAGCGCGCGGGCGAGCGGTGCCAGCACGCGCTTGGCCTTGAACTCGAGCGAGGCGCGCGCGCGATAAGGCTGCGAGGCGATCACCAGGTCATAGTCGGCGACGGTGCCGCCGGGCTTGGGGATGATCTGGTCGAGCAGGAACTTGTGGTCGTTGCGGTAGATCACCAAGATGACGGGGCGCTCATAGACCGGATTGCCGCTCTTCGGCGAAACGCGCGCCTTCCAGTTCTCCGACAGAAACGGCTCGAGCGCGGTGATCTGCTGCTCGAATGAATGCGCGCTGTTGCCGTCCATCGCCAACTCTTTCCACACCAGGCTGGTGGCGGCGGAGAACGATTTCACGGCGAGCCAGGGCGCCTCGGCATAAGCGAGGTTGGTGAGCACCAAGACGGTCGAGGGATGCTCGACGAAAGCGGTCGGCCATCTTGTGCAGCGTAAGGCGGATGTCCTCCAGGCTGATCTCCTTGCCGACGATATAGAACGGCATGGTCGGGAAGCGGTCGTGCATGGTGCGCATCACGCGCGCCAACACGGTGCCGTCGCCGACGCCGGCGTCGAATACGCGCACCGCCGGCGGCCGCGGATGAATATTGGCGAGTTCCATGCCGACGCGGTTGCGCGATTTCCCATTTTTCTGAGCAGGTATTCACGAACAGCAGATATTTCTGCCGGTTGTCGAAGAAGCGGAAATTGCGCTGCGGGTCGTCGCTTGCCTGACCGGAAGCGACCGGCGGCGCCGCCGGCTTGACCACTGGCAAGGCCGCGGGTGGGGCGGCATCGAACAGCACGCGGCGGCGCGCCGGCGCGGCATCGGCGTTGCGCGCCATGAAGCTGCGGATGCGATCGAGCGTGTCGGTGGTGATGCGGCCGCCGTTGCGCAGACGGTTTGCGAGCTTGCCGTCGTTGACCGCACGGCGGCCGAAAGTGGATTCGGCCAGGCCGCGCTGGCGGCAGAATTCGCTGATCTCCTGGAGAATCTGATCGTTCATGGCGTTTCCTTGAGGCTCTGCCGGCCTCTTACGGCAGCGAACCAAAGATGGGATTTCTCGTCAAGGATAAAAACGTTTTGAAAAATGTTGGGCGATATATTTGGGCAATCGCCCATCCATTATTTACTAATGATCATAAACTATTACGGTGAAAACAGCGATCGGATCGGAGCCGATTGAGTTCTAATAGTGGGAAATTGCCCATATTGCCCACAAATTATGGGCAGCGCGCGAGGCTCCTGCGGAGCGCGCATGCGGGTCCGCGGACCGTAGAATGCCTTCGCCATCCCGCCGGCGGCGGCCGGACGAGGCAGCCCTGCCTGGGCCCAATGCGATGAAATGCGGTCCTAAGCGTGCGCCTTGCGCTGCGGGTCGATGATCGCTTCGAGCTTGCTCAGCACCTGCATGCAGGGCAGCAACTGGACCAGGCTGCCGTTCGGCTCGCGCTTGCCTTCAATCGCGGCGATGAACTCGCGATCCTCCAGTTCGATGCCGTCCATCGATACGTCGACCTTGGACACGTCGATCTTGTTGTCCTTGCCGTCGCTGAGATCGTCGTAGAACGCCTTGTAGGTGCCGTTGTCGCAGATATAGCGAAAGAACGAGCCGAGCGGCCCATCATTGTTGAACGACAGCGATAACGTCAGCACTGAGCCCGACGGCGTTCGTGCGACGATGCCCATGTCCATGGCGATGTTGAGCTGCGGATGGATCGGACCCTGCACCGCGTAGCAATCGGAAATAGTTTCGCCGCACTGATACTGGAACAAATCGACGGTGTGGGCGGCATGATGCCAGAGCAGATGGTCGGTCCAACTGCGCGGATTGCCGGCGGCGTTCATATTCTTGCGGCGGAAGAAATAGGTCTGCACGTCCATCTGCTGGATCTTCAGCTCGCCCTTAACGATCCGCTTGTGCACCCACTGGTGGCTGGGATTGAAGCGGCGGACATGCCCGCCCATGGCGACGACGCCGGTTTGCTTGGCGATCTGCACCAGATTCTCGGCGTCGGCCAGGCTATCGGTCACAGGAATTTCGACCAGCACATGCTTGCCGGCACGCATGACCTGCTCGCCCTGCCGGAAGTGCATCTTCGTCGGGGTCGTCAGGATGACCGCATCGGCGCGCTTGATACCCTCGGCGAGTTCGCCGGTGAAATGCGGGATGCCGTATTTTTTGGCCACTGCCGCCGTCGTTTCCTGATTGCCGCCGACGAGGGAAGTAACTTCCACACCGGCAATACGCTTGAGCGCATCTAGATGTTTCTGACCAAAGGCTCCCTGCCCGGCGACACAGATCTTCATTATTGTATTTCCCTTATTTATGGGCGCGGCGGCCGGCCTTGTGCGTAGGTTTACGCGCGGATTTGCTTTTGCCGGTGGCCCGCCGTTTGTTTTCGAGAATGATGTGACCGACCGCCGTGTTCGAAGCCGGCACGGTGTAGAAGCGGTAGACTTCGTTCACCTTGTCGTCGAGCGCGCCGCGCATGACGTGCCACATCACCATCTCGATGCCTTCGGCGCCAGCTTCGCGCATATATTCGATATGCGGCATGCGCGCGAGCTTCTTCGGATTTTTGGTGAGGTTATCCAGGAAGGCCTTGTCGAATTTGCTGTTGATCAGGCCGGCGCGCGGCCCGGAAATCTGGTGCGACATGCCGCCGGTACCCATGATCACCACCCGCATGTCCTCGGGGTAAGATTCCACCGCCTTACGGATGGCGCGGCCGAGCATGAAGCAGCGGTGTCCGGTCGGCGGCGGATACATCACCACGTTGACCGCCAGCGGGATGACCGGGCACGGCCACTCCTTCGGCGAGCCGAACATCAGGTTCATCGGCACGGTCAGCCCATGATCGACCTCCATCTTATTGACGATGGTGAGATCGAACTCATCGAGAATAACCGATTGGGCGATATGCGAAGCCATTTCCGGATGGCCCTTCACCACCGGCACCGGCCGCGGCCCCCAGCCCTCGTCGGCGGGCGGAAATTCGACGGCGCAACCGAGCGCAAAAGTGGGAATGAATTCGACCGAGAAGGCGGAGGCGTGGTCGTTGTAGACACCGATGACCAGGTCCGGCTTGGCCTTCGCCATCCAGGCTTTGGATTTCTCGAAGCCCGCGAACACCCGCTGCCAGTAGGGCTGCTCGGTCTTGCCGTTGTCGATCGCCGCGCCGATTGCCGGTACGTGCGATGCAGAAATTCCTGCGATGATCCTAGCCACGGCGTTTTGACCCCTTCTTGCTTCGGCCCTTCGGCTTCGATTTCGCTTTTCCGGGACTTGGCTTTTTCGTCTTACTGCGGTTGCCTTCGATCGAGCGGCCGCCGGCCAGCATCATCTTGGCGTAATCGTCCTGCGTCGAGCCGGTCATCAGCGCGGCGAGATGCTGGAATGAGTGGCCGTCGGTAGCGCCGAGCTTGGCGGTGAAGTAGATGTTGCCGCCAAGTTCGAGCATCCGATTGTAGTCACGCTTGAGGATCGCCGCACTCTGCTCCGCCGTCAGCGGAAACTTTTTCAGGTATTCCGCCTCGTTGGCTTTGAAGGCCTTGCGATTGGCATCCTTCATCAACGACATGCAAAACATGTTGATGCCGTATCCCTGGCGCGACCGCTCGGCGTCGAACACAAACGTACCCGGAATGTCGTCGTAGTCGTGTTGTGCGCGTGTCATCGGCACGGTCTCCATTCCTGCTGCGGCGCGACGGTGTGATATAGTACGACAATGCACGTCCTGTATAGCGCGACGCGCCGGCGCAACTCTTACATTATTCTAAGTCCAATATAGCCGCATCGGATTATCGACCAACAATTTATTCTGCAAGGCGGCGGTGGTGGCGATTTTCGGAATGCGATCGGTCAGCACGCCATCGTCGGGCGCCTCTTTTTTCATATTAGGATGCGGCCAATCGGTGCCCCACAGCACCCGGTCCGGAAAATTGTCGACCAGGGTCTTGGCAAACGGGACCACATCGTCATAGGGCGGCCCGGCAACGCTCAGCCGCTCCGGACAGGTCACTTTCACCCAGAAATTCTGGTATTTTTCCATCAGCCGGTGGAAGCGCTGGTTCTCCGGGTGATCGACGCCCTTTTTGACATCCGGCGTGCCCATATGATCGACCACGACGACGGTGGGCAGCGCGGTGAAAAGCCCCTCCAGTTCCGGCAGATCGGGCATCTCGAAATAGACGACGATATGCCAGCCCAGCTTCTCCACCCGTCGGGCGATGCGCTCAAGCACGTCGCGCGGGGTAAAATCCACCAACCGCTTGATGAAATTGAAACGCACGCCGCGCACGCCGGCGCGGTCCATGGCTTTAAGCTCGGCGTCGGTGACTTCCTCGCCGACGAAGGCGACGCCCTTGGCCTTGTTATTGGAGGTTTCGAGCGCATCGACCATCGCCCGATTGTCCTTGCTGTGGCACGAGGCCTGCACGATCACGTTCTTGTCAAAACCGAGGAAGTCGCGCAGCGCGAACAGCTTCTCTTTTGGCGCATCACAGGGGGTATATTTGCGCTCCGGCGCATAGGGAAAGCGCGCTTCCGGCCCGAACACATGGCAGTGGGCGTCAACCGCGCCCGCCGGCGGCCGGAACTTCGGCCGCGACGGATTGGGATGAAACGGAATATAGCCGGCGCTCATAGTCACGGGTGTGCCTCCGAGAAATAGATCAGACCCGTTCAAGCGCCAACGAAACGCCCTGTCCGACGCCGACGCACAAGGTGGCAAGCCCGAGCTTGCCGCCGTTCTTTTGCAACGCGTGAGTGGCCGTGAGCGCAAGGCGCGCACCCGACATGCCGAGCGGATGGCCGAGCGCGATCGCCCCGCCATGCGGATTGACCGTCTCGGCATCGTCGGCCAGGCCCAGCTGCCGCACGCAGGCGAGCGACTGCGAAGCAAAGGCTTCGTTGAGCTCGATCACGTCGTAGTCGCCGATTTTGTGGCCGAGGCGCGCCATCAGCTTGCGCGTGGCCGGCACCGGGCCGATGCCCATGATGCGCGGCGGCACCGCCGCCGACGCCATGCCGAGCACGCGCGCCCGCGGTGTGAGGCCATGCGCCTTCACCGCCGCTTCCGAGGCGACGATCATCGCAGCGGCGCCGTCATTGATGCCGGAGGCGTTGCCCGCCGTCACCGTGCCGGGATTGCGGAACGGCGTCTTCAGCTTGGCGAGCTGCTCCAGCGTGGTTTCGCGCGGATGTTCGTCTCTGTCGACCTTGACCGTCTCCTTGCGGCCGACGATCTCGACCGGCACGATTTCCTCGGCGAAAAAGCCCGACGCGATCGCCTTGGCGGCGCGCTGCTGCGAGCGCAGGGCAAAGGCGTCCTGATCGGCGCGCGTGACCTGGAATTCCTCCGCCACGTTCTCGGCCGTGTCCGGCATGGCATCGACGCCGTATTGGCTCTTCATCAGCGGATTGATGAAGCGCCAGCCGATGGTGGTGTCGAACACCTCCACCTTGCGGGAGAACGCATCCTCCGCCTTGCCCTGCACGAAGGGCGCGCGCGTCATCGATTCGACGCCGCCGGCGATGGCGAACTCCATCTCGCCGGCGCGGATCGCGCGCGCGGCGGTGCCGACGGCTTCGAGCCCGGAGGCGCACAGCCGGTTGAGCGTCACGCCCGGCACGCTTGCCGGCAATCCGGCCAGCAGCAGCGCCATGCGCGCGACGTTGCGGTTGTCCTCGCCGGACTGGTTGGCGCAGCCGTAATAGACTTCCTCGAGCTGCTCCCAATCGATCTTGGGGTGGCGCGCCATCAGCGCCTTGATCGGGATGGCGGCGAGATCGTCGGCGCGCACCTTGGCGAGCGAGCCGCCATAGCGTCCGATCGGGGTGCGCACCGCGTCGCAGATGAAAACGTCACGCATGGTGTCCTACCTTATTCTGTCACGCCGCTTCCGCATGGGCGCGATTGGTGCGCGCGTGCAACTCGCGCAAGACCTCGAGCTCGCGCGCGGTCGGCGGCGGCGTCTCCGCCACTTGCGCGGCGAATTTGACCGGCCAGCCGGTGTTTTCCTGGATCTGCTCGCGCGTCACGCCGGGATGGATGGAGACGACGGTCATCTCCTTGGTGTCCGGGTCGGGCGCAAACAACGCGAGATCGGTGATCAGCTTGGTCGGCCCCTTCGTCTTCACGCCGAGCTTGGCGCGGCTGTCGCCGCCGGAGACATGGCCGATCGAAGTGACGAAATCGAGCTTGTCGACAAAGCTGCGCTTGCCCTGCGCCATGATGATGAAGATCTCGCCGCAGGACGTGGCGATCTCGGGCGCGCCGCCGCCGCCGGGCAGCCGCACCTTCGGCTTGTCGTAAGAGCCGACCACGGTGGTGTTGAGGTTGGCGTATTTGTCGATCTGCGCGCCGCCGAGGAAGCCGACCTTGATGCGGCCGCCTTGCAGCCAGTAGCGGAACATCTCCGGCACCGACACCGTGGTGAGCGCGGTCTCGCACAATTCGCCGTCGCCGATGGAGAGCGGCAGCACGTTCGGCTTGGTGGCGAGCGTGCCGGACTCGTAGATCAGCACGATGTTCGGCGCGTGCGTGAGGCGGGCGAGATTGGCCGCCGCCGACGGCATGCCGATGCCGACGAAGCAGACGTCGTCATCTTTCAGCGCGCGCGCCGCCGCGATGGTCATCATTTCATTCGGCTTGTAATCCGCCATCGCCGTCACTCCGCCGCCGCGCGATGCTTGCGCGCATACTGGGCGAAGGCCTCGGGGCCTTTCTGCAACACGTTCTCCTTCATCCATTTCAGGAACGTGTCGCGGTCGCGCCCGATCGCGTCCCATTGCTTGTAGTAGGCGTTGTTGCGCGGGTAATAGCCCTGCGCATAGGACGGAAACGCGCCGCCCGGCACCTCGGCCACATAGCCCACCGTCCAGTGCGGCAGCACCACCGCATTGAGGCTGCGGTCCGACGGAAGCTCGTCGACCACTTCCTCGACCGTCACGATCGAGCGCTTCGACGCCAGCACCGCTTCCTTCTGCACGCCGAGCACGCCTTCGATCATCACATTGCCGGTCTCTGTCGGCGCGCTGGGCATGGATGACGGCGACATCCGGCCGGTGCGCCGGAATGGCGGCCAATTCCTCGCCGGTGAAGGGGCAGGTGATCCGCTTGATCTTTGCATTCACCGTCGGCAGGTCGCCGCCGATATAGCCGCGGAAGATGGCGCAGGGCAGTCCGGCGGCGCCCGCCTCATAGGCATTGGCCATGGCGGCATGGGAATGCTCTTCGATCGCCAGCGGCTGCGGCCAGCCGTTCTCGACCGCATCGCGGAAGCGGTGTATCGAGCCCACGCCCGGATTTCCGCCCCATGAAAAGATCAGTCTGTCGACGCAGCCCATGCCGATGAGCTGGTCGTAGATCAGGTCCGGCGTCATGCGGATCAATGTGAGGCGCTTGCGGCCCTGGCGGATGATCTCATGGCCGGCGGCATGCGGGATGAGGTGGGTGAAGCCTTCCAAGGCGACCGTGTCGCCGTCCTTGACGGCCGCCTGCACGGCCTCGGCGAGAGAGGAAATACGCGCCATTGAGAATGCGTCCCGGTTGCGGTTCCGTATTTACGGCGACACTCCGACAGGGTCAAATGGGGAGAGACGGACAAGTTGGGGCTCCAACCAAACCATGCTGGGCACGCAACCGATCTTCACAATTGACGCCGAGCTCGAAGCCATCACGGACTTGGGCCGCACGCCCTATGGCGGGCGCCGCGTGATCGGCATTCTCGGCGGAACCGTGCGCGGTCCAAAACTCAATGGCCGCATTCTGCCCGGCGGCGCCGACTGGCAGATCATCCGCGGCGACGGCGCCGCCGACATTAGCGCGCGCTACATGATCGAGACCGATACGGGCGGGCGTATTTTGGTTGCGAGCGACGGCCTGCGGCACGGGCCGCCGGAGGTGCTGGCGGCGCTGGCGCGGGGCGACAGCGTCGATCCGTCGCTCTATTATTTCCGCACCGTAATGCGGTTCGAGACCGCCGATCCGGCGGTCGATTGGCTCAACCGCATCCTCGCTGTGGCGCGCGGGCAGCGCGAGGCCCGCAGCGTACGGCTCGATGTCTATGAGGTGGAGTGAATTACACCGCCGTCATCGTTGCTGAGTGTACGGAGACGCGTTCATGAAAATCAGCCCGGCAATCGGCGAGCACGACGTCCTGCTGGCGGTCGACGTGCAGAACGATTTTTGTCCGGGCGGGGCGCTCGCCGTGCCGCAGGGCGACCAGGTCGTGCCGGTGATCAACCGCTTGGCGCAATGTTTTCCGCATGTGGTGCTGACGCAGGATTGGCACCCAAGCGGACACGAGTCGTTTGCCTCGCGGCATCCGGGCAAGCAGCCGTTCGAGGTGATTACCGTCGCCTATGGCCCGCAGATACTGTGGCCGGATCACTGCGTGCAGGGCAGTCCGGGCGCCGAATTCCGCGCCGACCTGGATATTCCGCAGGCCGAGCTCGTGCTACGAAAGGGCTTCCGCCGCGCCATCGATTCCTATTCGGCCTTCTATGAGAATGACCACACGACCGCGACCGGGCTCGGCGGCTATCTGCGCGAGCGCGGATTGCGGCGCGTCGTGCTCGCCGGTCTCGCCTTCGATTTCTGCGTGCGCTATTCCGCCGAGGACGCGCGCCGCGAGGGGTTCGAGGTCGTGGTCGTCGAGGACGCCTGCCGCGGCATTGACATCAACGGCTCGGTGGCGGAAACCCGTGAAAGTTTCGCGCGCTCAGGTGTTGCGCTGGTAACGGCCGATGCGATCGTCTCTGCATGACCAATAGCTTTTCTCCCGATCTGCCCGCCTCACTCAAAGCCGAGCAGCAAGGCGCCGTTGCGATCCTGCGGCTCAACCGGCCGCAAAAGCGCAACGCATTGGATGATGAAACCATCGCAGGCATCGAAACCTTCTTCACGTCCCTGCCGGACGATATCGGCGCCGTATTGCTCGCCGGCGAGGGCGAGCATTTCTCCGCCGGCCTCGACCTGAGCGAGCTGGAGGAGCGCGACATCACCCAGGGCATCGCGCATTCCGGGCTGTGGCACCGCGCTTTTGAGAAGATCCAGTTCGGCAAGGTGCCTGTGGTCGCCGTGTTGCATGGTGCCGTGGTCGGCGGCGGGCTGGAGCTAGCCGCCGCCACGCATGTGCGCGTGGCCGAGCGCTCGGCCTATTACGCGCTGCCGGAAGGCAGCCGCGGCATCTATGTCGGCGGCGGCGGCTCGGTGCGGCTGCCGCGGCTGATCGGGGTCGCGCGCATGATGGACATGATGCTCACCGGCCGCACCTATTCGGCCGAGGAAGGCCAGGCCATGGGCCTGTCCACCTATCTGGTCGAGCCGGGCAAGGGATTCGCCAAAGGGCTCGAATTGGCGCAGCGCATCGCCGGCAATGCGCCGCTCACCAATTTCGCGGTCATGCAGGCGCTTCCGCGCATCGCCGAGAGCGATCCGGCAAGCGGCTACGCCATGGAGGCGCTGATGTCGGCCATCGCGCAGGCCGATCCGGCGGCCAAGGCGCGGCTGCGCGACTTCCTGGAGAAGCGCGCGCCCAAAGTGACGCGCTCGTAATCAAATCAGTCATTCCGGGTCGCGCGCAACGCGCGCGAACCCGGGATCCAAATGGCTCCGCCGGCCTGTATCTGGATCCGGTCCGGCGCTTCGCGCCGCCCGGAATGAGCTGAGGAGAGTAGGGCGCTCTTGAGGCGGCCGGCCCCCGCGCGCTATCGTTGTCCAGGACAACAATAATAAGCTTTAGGGACGAAATGCCGAGTGTGACCAAAATGGCCGATGCGGCCGTTGCCGCGCCCTTGCGTGCGGTGCGGCTGGGCGCGTTCGATGCCGTACTCGAGCGCCAGCCCGACGGCGTCATCCTCCTGCGCGTCAAGCAGGTGCTGGCGCCCTATCACGCCAACCTGAGCGAGCCGCTGGAGCATTGGGCCAAGGCCGCGCCCGAGCGGGTGTTCCTGGGCCAGCGCGACGCCGACGGGCGCTGGCGCACGCTCAGCTACGCCGAGGTGCTCGAGCGACGTGAAACGCATCGGCGCCGCGCTTCTGCGCCGCGGGCTTTCGCCCGAGCGGCCGATCGCGATCATCTCCGGCAACGATATCGAGCACGCGCTGCTCGGCATGGCGGCGATGTATGTCGGCATTCCCTATGCGCCGATCTCGCCGGCCTATTCGCTGATGTCGACCGACTTCGGCAAGCTGCGCATGATGATGGATCTGCTCACCCCCGGCCTGGTGTTCGCCAATGACGGCGGCGCCTTCGCGCGCGCGGTCGCTACCGCCGTGCCGGAAGATGTCGAGCTGGTGGTGACGCGCAATCCGCCGCCCAACCGCAAAGCGACGCTGTTCGCCGACCTGCTGGGCGCCGAAGACCAGACGAGCGTCGCCGCCGCGCACGCCAAGGTCACGCCCGACACCATCGCCAAATTCCTGTTCACCTCCGGCTCCACCGGCCAGCCCAAAGCGGTGATCAACACGCACCGCATGCTGTGCTCCAATCAGGCGATGATCGGCGCCGGCTTTGCCTTCGTCACCGACGAGCCGCCGGTGGTGATCGACTGGCTGCCCTGGAGCCATACCTTCGGCAGCAACCACAACTTCAACATGGTGCTGGTCAACGGCGGCTCGCTCTATATCGACGACGGCAATCCGACGCCGCCGGGCGTGCCCAAGACCGTGCGCAATCTGCACGACATCGCGCCGACCATCTATTTCAACGTGCCGAAGGGTTACGAGGCGCTGGTGCCGCATTTGCATGCCGACAAGCAGTTGCGCGAAACCTTCTTCAGCCGGCTGAAGGTGCTGTTCTATGCCGGCGCCGGCCTCAACCAGGTGACCTGGGACGAATTGACCAAGCTTGCCATCGAGACCACCGGCGAGCGCATCATCTTTCTGTCCTCGCTCGGCTCGACCGAGACCTCGCCACTGGCGCTCGCTTGCACGATTGATTTCGACCGGGCGGGCAATATCGGATTGCCGGCGCCCGGCGTCGAACTCAAGCTGGTGCCGAACGAGGGCAAGCTGGAAGCGCGCCTGCGCGGACCGCACATCACGCCCGGCTATTGGCGGCAGGACGAGATCACGCGCGCGGCCTTTGACGATGAAGGCTTCTACAAGATCGGCGACGCGCTGAAATTCGCCGATCCCAACGAGCCGAGCAAAGGCCTGCTGTTCGACGGCCGCATCGCCGAGGATTTCAAGCTCTCGACCGGCACCTGGGTCAGCGTCGGCCCCTTGCGCGCGCGCTTCATCGATCATTTCGCGCCCTATGTGCGCGACGTGGTGTTCGCCGGTCCCGACCGCGACGACATCGTGGCGCTGGTGTTTCCCGACGTCGAGGCCTGCCGCAAGCTGTCCGGGCTTGCCGCCGATGCCGCACCAGCGGCCGTGGTGGAGGCGCCGCAAGTGCGCGCGAAATTTGCCGAGCTTATCAACACGCTCGCCGCCATGAGCCCCGGCTCGTCGACCCGCGTCGAGCGCGCCATCCTGATGGCCGAGCCGCCGTCCATGGACAAAAGCGAGATGACCGACAAAGGCTCGATCAACCAGCGCGCGGTCCTGAAAAACCGCGGCGCGCTGGTGGACGAGCTTTATGCGAGCCCGCTATCCTCGCGCGCCATCGCCGTCGGCGGCGCGTAGGGGATCGGGCGCATGGAGATCAAAGGACACGCGGCTATCGTCACCGGCGGCGCATCGGGCCTGGGCGCCGCCACCGCGCGCGCTTTGGCGGCCGCCGGCGCCAAGGTCGCAATCATCGATGTCAATGCGACGGCCGCCGCCGACGTGGCGATCGACATCAACGGCATGGCCGTCACCTGCGATGTATCCGACAGCGCCGCCGCCGAAGCCGCCATCAAGAAGGCTGCCGCCGATCACGGGCCGGCGCGCATCCTGATCAATTGCGCCGGCGTCGGTCCCGCCAAGCGCATCGTCGGGCGCGACGGGCCGATGCCGCTGGCCGATTTCGAGCGCGTCATCCGCATCAATCTGATCGGCACCTTCAACATGATGCGGCTCGCCGCCGCCGCCATGCAACCGCTCGAGCCGTTTGCCGACGGCGAGCGCGGCGTCATCGTCTCCACCGCGTCGGTCGCCGCCTTCGAGGGCCAGATCGGCCAGGCCGCTTATTCCTCGTCGAAAGGCGGCGTCGCCGCGCTGACGCTGCCGGCGGCGCGCGAATTCGCCCAATTCGGCATCCGCGTGCTCGCCATCGCGCCCGGCATCTTCGGCACGCCGATGCTGCGCGCGCTGCCGCAGGAGGCGCAGGATTCGCTCGGTGCTTCTGTGCCGTTTCCCAAGCGCCTCGGCGAGCCGCGCGAGTTCGCCGCGCTGGCGATGCACTGCATCCGCAACACCTATCTCAACGGCGAGGTGATCCGCCTCGACGGCGCGCTGCGCATGGCGCCGCGCTGAGCGCGTGATCCCGAAAAGTGGGAACCGGTTTTCGGACAAGATCACGCGCAAGGTGAGAATGCCATGAGCGCGGACGCGATCATCGAGCTTTACGAACGGCACGCGCTTGAGTGGGTCGGTGACCGCAGCCGCCCAGGCAAGTTCTTCGAGAAAGGTTGGCTCGACCGCTTCACGGACCTCGTCACGCCCGGCGGCACAGTTCTCGATCTCGGCTGCGGTCCCGGCAAGCCGATGGCCGCCTACCTGATGACGCAAGGCTTCGACATCTGCGGAGTCGAACTCCTCGCCGACGATGATTGCGCTCTGTCGGGAAAACTTTCCGGAACGCCAATGGTTCGTCGCCGACATGCGGACGCTCGACCTCGGACGATGCTTTGAAGGCATCATGGCGTGGGACAGCTTCTTTCACCTGTCCTTCGACGACCAGCGCGCCATGTTTCCGGTTTTCCGCGCACACGCCGCCCCCGGCGCGCCGCTTTTGTTCACCAGCGGCCCACGCCACGGCGAGGCCATCGGCAAGTTGCGCGGCGAGCCGCTCTATCACGCAAGCCTTGATCCCGACGAATACCGCGCGCTGCTGGCCGCCAACGACTTCGCGGTCGTCGCCGAGCGCATGGAAGACCCGGAATGTGGCGGCCATTCGGTGTGGCTGGCGCGCCGTACCGAAGACCGCTAAGAGCTTGCCAGCAAATTTCCGGAACTGAATGAAATGGCCTTCAGCAACAGCCACAAGGTGCGCATCGAGTGGAGCGATTGCGATCCCGCCGGCATCATCTTCTATCCGCGCTATTTCGAGATTTTCGATGCGGCCACGTCGGCGCTGTTCGAGCGTGCGCTCGGCATGACCAAATTGCAGTTGCTCAAGACGTTTGACATCGCCGACTTCCCGCTGGCGAATACGCGCGCGCGTTTCCTCAGGCCGACGCGCTACGGCGACGACGTGGTGGTCAACACCACCGCCACGATGGGCCATGCCAGCTTCGAGATCGAGCATCGCTTGAGTTTCAACGGCCTGGTCTGCGTTGAATGCACGGAGACGCGGGTGTGGGTGGTGCGCGATCCGGCGACCGGCCGGCTCAGGTCGCATGCGGTGCCGGAGGAGGTGCGGGAGAAGTTCGGCGTTGGATCGTCGTCCTGAGGTGCGCGCCGAAGCCGCAGCGCGCATCTCAGGGTGACGGCGCACTACTCAATCTGCGCAGAGATCCGCTTCAAGATTTGAATAAATTTCGCCCGGTCGCGGCGGCCGATAATGCCGTCGAGCGCGCGTTCGTGCTGGCGCGCGCAGCGCGTAAGCAAGGTCAGCACTTTCTTGCCCGCCGGCGTCACCTTGAGCCGATAGGTGCGGCGGTCGCTGTTCATGCGCTTGCGCTCGACCAGCCCGCGCCGCACCAGGTCTTCGACGACCGGCGTGAGACTCGACTTGTCGCGGCCGTTGGCGTGCGAAAGCTCGGTCTGGCTGATGCCGGGATTGCGCGCGATGATGGTCAGCGTGGCGAAGCGACCGGGGCTCTCGCCCACCTCTTGCGAACGCCGTGAGAACGCCTGGAAGGTCGCTTCTTGCGCCATGCGCAAATTGAAGCCGACCCAATAGGCGAGCGGTCCGAAATTGATCGGTTCGGCAATGGTTTCGCCGTTTTTGCCGCGGCGGGTGCGGCCCGTGCCATTGCTCGTCCCAACCATAAACTTTTCCCCCCGCCGGACGCGCAGGCCTGTTGCCGAAGGCGCGATATAGTTTGATGTCAAACGATCTACTTTACAATGCATCCAACATGCGGCTGAATATAGAAAAAGTTGGCGTCGTAACCAACCCCTAACCGAGGGAGGAATCTCATGCAATCCCGTCTTGCCGGGTGCGTCGCCGCACTCGCTCTGACCCTGGCCGTTGGCGGTGCGTCAACGGCGCTCGCCCAGGAAAAAACCTTCGATCTGAAGATTTCCCATTGGGTGCCACCGTCCCACCCGCTGCAAAAGGCGCTGGAGGAATGGGGCGCCTCGGTGGAAAAGGAATCGGGCGGCACCATCCACTACAAAGTCTATCCGTCGCAACAGCTCGGCAAAGCCTTCGACCATTACGACATGGCGCGCGATGGCATCGCCGACCTGACCTACATCAATCCCGGCTATACCCCCGGCCGCTTCCCGATCATCGCCGCCGGTGAGCTGCCGTTCCTGATGTCGAACGGCAAAGGCGGCACGGTGGCGCTCGACGAGTGGTACCGCAAATACGCCGCCAAGGAGATGAAGGACGTCAAGTTCTGCCTCGCCTTCGTGCACGATCCGGGCGCGCTGCACATGGTCGACAAGAAGGTCGAGGTGCCGAGCGACATCAAGGGCCTGAAGATCCGCCCGGCGCAGGGCACCATCGCCGAATTCGTGCGGCTCTTGGGCGGCACCAATGTGCGGGCCTCGGCGCCGGAAGTGCGCGACGTCTTGGCGCGTCACGTCGCCGACGGCGTGACCTTCCCCTGGGGCTCGATCCTGCTGTTCGGCATCGACAAGGTGACCAAGTATCACATGGAACTGCCGTTCTACACCACGACCTTCGCGCTGGTGTTCAACAAGGCCAAGTACGATGCGATGGATGCCAAGCAGAAGAAGGCGATCGACGACCATTGCACCAGCGAATGGGCGTTGAAGATCGCGGCGCCGTGGGCCGACTTCGAGCATAACGGCATCGCCAAGATCAAGGCCGAGGCGGGCCAGCACGTCTACGACATCACGCCGGCGCAAGTCGCGCTCTGGCGCAAGGCCGCTGCGCCGCTCGAAGCCAAATGGGCCGCGGGCGCCAAGAAGGCCGGCGTCGATCCGGCCAAAGTGCTCGCCGAGCTGAGGGCGGACCTGAAGAAAGAGAACGCGGCCTATTGATGGACGATGCATCGCGTGGGCGCAGCCCCGTCGATAGATTCATCGACCTGACCGAGTTGACGGCGGCGGGATTTCTCGCCGTCGTCACCTTGCTGACTTTCGTGTCGGTGATCCTGCGCTATTTCTTCTCCTGGGCGATCCCCGATGCCTACGACGTCACCCGCCTGCTGCTCGGCATCTTGATCTTCTGGGGCATGGCGGTGGCGAGCTATCGCGGCGACCACATCACCGTCGACCTGATCTGGACCGCGGTGCCGCCCTGGGCGCAGCGCGCGCTCGACGTGTTTTCCGCGCTCGTCACCTTGGTCGGCATGATCGCCTTCACCTGGATGTTCGCCGGAAAGGTGATCGACATCCGCGCCGCCAATATCGGCACCTACGACCTGCGCGAGCCGCTCTGGCCCTATTATTTCGTCGCCTGGATCGGGTTGGCTGCCGCCGTGCTGCTGCTGCTGCTGCGTACGCTGCGGCTGTTGTTCTGGCCGCAAAAATTGACGCGCTATCCGCAAACCCAATCGTTGGATTGAGGGACGGATGAGCACCGACGCCGTTGCCGTCACCGGGTTCCTTTCGCTGTTCAGCTTGATGCTGCTGCGGGTGCCGGTCGGCATCGCCATGGGCACGGTCGGCGTGCTCGGCTTCGGCTACATGCTCGGCGACATCACGCCGGCACTCAAGCTCTTGGCGCAATCGCCGATCCGCACCGCCACCGAGCCCGAATTCGCGGTGATCCCGCTGTTCCTGCTGATGGGCGCCTTCGCCTCGGCCTCCGGCATGAGCAGCGAACTGTTCCGCGCCTCCAACACCTTTCTCGGCCATTTGCGCGGGGGCTTGGGCGTCGCCACCATCGCCGCCTGCGGCGGCTTTGCCGCGATCTGCGGCTCGTCGGTCGCCACCGCCGCCACCTTCTCCAAGGTCGCCTATCCGGAGATGCGCCGGTTCGGCTACCCGCAGAGTTTCGCCACCGGCGTGATTGCGGCCGGCGGCTCGCTCGGCATCATGATCCCGCCCTCCACGGTGTTCGCGGTCTATGGGCTGATCACCGAGCAGGATATCGGCAAACTGTTCATCGCCGGCATCATCCCGGGCATCATCGCGGTGGGCATGTACATCGCCACCATCAACCTGATCGCCTTCTTACGTCCCGGCTTCCTGCCCAAGACACCGCGCCATAGCTGGGCCGAGCGCCTGGCGGCGCTACGCGACGTCTGGGCGGTGATCCTGCTGTTCATCTTCATCATCGGCGGTCTCTATGCCGGCATGTTCACCGCCACCGAGGCGGCCGGCATGGGCGCTTCCGGCGCCTTCATCATCGCGATTGTGCGGCGCAAGCTCTCGCGCGCGGATTTCTGGCGCTGCCTGGTGGAAAGCTTGCGCACCACCGCCGCGGTGTTCACCATCCTGATCGGCGCGCTGATCTTCGGCTATTTCCTCACCATCACCCAGGTGCCGCAGAAGCTCACGGCCTTCCTGACCGGGCTGGGCTTAGGGTCCTACGGCGTGCTGGTGCTGATCATGCTGATGTATCTGGTGCTCGGCTGCATCATGGACGCCATGGCCATGATCATCCTCACCATCCCGATCGTGTTTCCGGTGATCAAGACGCTCGGCTTCGACCCGATCTGGTTCGGCGTCATCATCGTGATGACGGTGGAACTCGGGCTGATCCATCCGCCGGTCGGTATGAACGTGTTCGTAATCAAGAGCGTGATCAAGGACGTCAAGCTGTCGACGGTGTTCTATGGGGTGATGCCGTTCGTGCTGACCGACATCTTGCGGCTGGCCGTGCTGATCGCCTTCCCGATCTTGGCGACCTGGCTACCATCGCACATGTGATAGTTGTAGATAGCGATTCTCTGGACGAGACCGAAACATGGAACGCTCATTCAAGAAGGAAGTGCAGGCGCTGAAACTGGGCGACGGCGAGACCTTCCGCGGCGAAGGCATCCTGGCCGTCACCAAGGCGCTGCTGCAGTCGGGCGTGTCCTACGTCGGCGGCTACCAGGGCGCGCCGGTCTCGCACCTGCTCGACGTGCTGGTGGACGCCGAGGACATCATGGGCGAGCTCGGCGTGCATCTGGAGACGTGCTCGAACGAAGCCTCCGCCGCCGCCATGCTCGGCGCCTCGATCAATTATCCCTTACGCGGCGCGGTCACCTGGAAATCGATCGTCGGCACCAATGTGGCGGCCGACGCGTTGTCGAATCTCGCCTCCCCCGGCGTGGTCGGCGGCGCCATGATCATCCTGGGCGAGGATTATGGCGAAGGCGCCAGCGTCATCCAGGAGCGCTCCTATGCCTATGCGCTGAAGTCCTCGATGTGGCTGCTCGATCCGCGCCCCGATTTGCCGTCGATCGTGCGCACCGTGGAGAAAGGCTTCGAACTGTCGGAAGCAAGCCATGCGCCGGTGATGCTGGAATTGCGCATCCGCGCCTGCCACGCCACCGGGGAATTCGCCGCCAAGGACAATCGCAAGGGCATGGTTTCCGGCCTCGCCAAACTGCATGAGCCGGCGAAGTTCAACTATGCGCGACTCTCGCATCCGCCTGTGACCTTCATGCAGGAGAAGCTGAAGGTCGAGGAGCGGCTGCCGGCCGCCCGCGCCTTCATCGCCGAGCACAAGCTCAATGAGACCATCGCCGGCGACCTTGCCGACATCGGCATCATCGTGATGGGCGGACTCACCAACAGCGTGCTGCGCGCGCTCGAGCGTATGGGGCTCGCCGACGTGTTCGGCGCCTCGCGCGTCCCCATGTTGGTGCTCAACGTGGTCTATCCGCTGGTGCCGGAGGAAATCCGCGGCTTCTGCGCCGGCAAGCGCGCCGTTCTCATCGTCGAGGAAGGCCATCCCGACTACATCGAGCAGGCGGTCAATGTCGAACTGCGGCGCGCCGATATCCAGACGCGCGTGCTCGGCAAGGGCCCGCTGCCGCAAGCCGGCGAATATACCTCCGACGTGCTGCTGGAGGGGCTCGCTGCGTTCCTGCAGGACGCCAAGCCCAAGGGTCTCGACGCCGAGACGGTCGCCGAAAAGGCGCGCGGCCTGATCGCGCACCAGAAGAAGGCCGCGGCCGCGCTCGGGCCCCTGCCGCCGCGCCCGCCCTCCTTCTGTACCGGCTGCCCGGAGCGTCCGGTGTTCTCCGCGATCAAATTGATGCAGCGCGAATTGGGGCCCACCCACATCAGCACCGACATCGGATGCCATTCGTTCGCGACCTTCGCGCCGTTCTCGCTCGGCAATTCCATCCTCGGCTATGGCATGTCGCTGGCGAGCGCCGCCGGCGTCACACCCAACATGGACAAGCGGCCGATCGCGATCATGGGCGACGGCGGCTTCTGGCATAACGGACTGATCACCGGCGTCGCCTCCAATCTGTTCAACAAAGGCGACGGCGTGCTGATCGTCATGCAGAACGGCTACGCCTCCGCCACCGGGCAGCAATACATTCCGTCGAGCACGACCAGCCGCGACGGCCCGACACCAGGCGTTGATATCGAGCAGACGCTGCGCATCATGGGGGTGAAATGGCTGCGCACGGTGCGCAGCTATTCCGTCGCGCTGATGGCCAAGACGCTGAAAGAGGCGATGCGCACCGCCGAGCGCGGCTTGAAGGTGATCATCGCCGACGGCGAATGTCAGCTCGCCCGTCAGCGCCGGGTGCGCGCCGAAGACGCCGTCAAGCTCGAGCGGGGGATGCGTGTCACGCGTGCGCGCTTCGGCGTCGATGACGAGATCTGCACGGGCGACCACTCCTGCATCCGGCTGTCCGGCTGTCCGTCGCTGACAGTGAAGCCGTCGTCCGATCCGCTGCGCACCGATCCGGTGGCGACGGTGATCGAATTGTGCGTCGGCTGCGGGCTGTGCGGCGAGGTCGCGCACGCCGCGGTGTTATGCCCGTCGTTCTACCGCGCCGAGATCGTGCGCAATCCGACCTGGCGCGACCGCGCGCTGCATCGTGTGCGGCAGACGGTGATCGGCTGGCTCGGCGGCTATACCGAAAAGGTCGCGGCATGAGCGCCACGCGCCCCATCACGTTATTGATCGCCGCGCTTGGCGGCGAAGGCGGCGGCGTGCTGACCAATTGGATCGTGTCGGCGGCGGCTGAGGCCGGCTATCCGGTGCAGTCGACCTCGATCCCCGGCGTCGCGCAACGCACCGGCGCCACCACCTATTACATCGAGATTTTTCCGGTTCACGCGCGCGACCTTGCCGGCAAGCGCCCGGTGCTGGCGCTCACGCCCGGCGTCGGCGACATCGACATCGCGGTGGCGAGCGAATTGCTGGAAGCCGGCCGCACGGTGGCGAGCGGCTTCGTGACGCCCGACCGCACCACCGTCATCGCATCGCTCAGCCGCTTCTATGCCATGGACGAGAAGATCGCCATGGGCGACGGCCGTTTCGACCAGGACGAGCTCGTCAAAGTCATCAACGAGCATGCGCGTGAGACGCTGTTGGTCGACATGGATGCGCTCGCCAAGCAGAGCGGCTCGATCATCAATGCGGTGATGCTTGGGGCGATTGCCGGCTGCGGCCGGTTGCCGGTCGCGGTCGAATTGCTGGAAGCCGCCATTCGCGAGGACGGCAAGGCGGTCGAGAGCAATCTGCGCGGCTTCCGCGCCGGGCTCGAGGCGGCACAAGCGAAAGTGCAGCCGGCGAAGCTGCCGGAGAAAAAGAAAAACGCCGCCGGCACCCTCGCCGCGCTCGAACAAGAGGTCGCGCGCACATTCCCCGCCGTGGCGCAGCCGATCGTGCTGGAAGGCGTGCGGCGGCTGGTGCCCTATCAGAGCGCTGCCTATGCGCGGCTCTATCTCGACCGTCTCACCCCGATCCGCGCTGCCGATGAGGCGAGCGGCACGCAAGGCAAGCTCGTCAAGGAAGTCGCGCGCCATCTCGCGGTGCGCATGTCCTATGAGGACGTGGTGCGGGTGGCGCAGGCCAAGATCGCGCCGGCGCGCATGCAACGCATCGCGCGCGAGGAATTGCAAGCCAAGGACGAGCCCTATTCGGTGCACGATTTCCTCAAGCCCGGCATCGAGGAGCTGACGCAGCTTCTGCCGCCATTGCTGGCGCGGCCGATCCTGCGGCTCGCCGAGCGCAAAGGCTGGCTCGGCCGCGTCTATTTCGGCATGGAGATCAATACGACTTCGGTGAGTGGCTATTTGCGGTTTCTGCTGCTGGCGAAGCTGCGGGCTTTGCGGCCCTATGGCATCCGTTACCGGCAGGAGCAGGAGCAGATCGAGTCCTGGCTCGGCCTGATCGTTGAGGCGGCGGCGCGCTCGGGCACGCTGGCGCTGGAGATCGCCGAATGCGCGCGGCTGATCAAAGGCTATGGCGACACCCATGCGCGCGGGCTCGCCAACTACCGCGCCATCGAGAGCAAGCTGATCCGTCCGGCGATCGCGGGCCAAATCCCACTGCATCGCGCCGCCGACGCCATCGCCAGCGCCCGCACCGCCGCTTTGGTCGATCCGGAGGGCGAAAGCCTCGCCAAATGCCTCGCCGAGATCGAAAGCCAGCCGGCGCTGCGCATGGCGGCGGAATAGCCCCGCCGTTGTCAGCCCTACCCGCCGTCGAGTAAAACCGGAGCCCAACAACAAGCGTCCGGGGAAACCGGACGCCTCACCGGGGCGAAACGCATGGCCGTCACACCGACCGGGCAACGGCCGATCGCCGCCGAAGCCTTCCTGCGCGCGCTCGCCGACCACGGCGTCGATTATTTCTTCTGCAATCCCGGCACCGATTTCGCGCCGATTGTGGAAGCCTTCAGCCGCGCGAGTAAGACCAACGCCAAGGTTCCCAAGCCGGTCCTGATCCCGCACGAGAACCTGGCGGTCGGGATGGCGCACGGCGCCTATCTGATGACCGGCAAGCCGCAGGCGGTGATGGTGCACACCAATGTCGGCACCGCCAACGCCATCAACAACCTGATCAACCTGTCGCGCGACCGCGTGCCGCTGATCCTTGCCGCCGGCCGCAATCCGATCACCGAGAAAGGCGCCTTCGGTACGCGCAACCGGCCGATCCATTGGGCGCAGGAAATGTTCGACCAGGCCGGCATGGTGCGCGAGCTGGTCAAATGGGACTACGAATTGCGCCAGCCCAATCAGGTTGGCGACATGGTCGCGCGCGGCGTGGAAGTCGCCATGGCGCATCCGCGCGGGCCCGCCTATCTGGTGCTGCCGCGCGAGCCGCTCGCCGCCTCGCTGACGGAGCCGATCGCCCCGATGAAGCCGCGCGCGCAGGCGGCGGCGGCGCATCCCGATCCGAAATCGATCGCGACGCTGGCGGAGTGGATCGTGGCGGCCGAGCGGCCGCTGATCGTGACCGCCGCCCTGCCCGCCTCGGCGGTCGCGCCGCTTGCGCATCTGGCCGAGCGCGGCGCGATCCCCGTGGTCATGCACGGCGTGCGCAGCGTCTGCCTGCCGTCGAGCCACCCGATGAATTTTGGATTTGAGCCGGGCGCGATGATTGCCGACGCCGATCTCGTGATCGCGCTCGAGGCCGACGTGCCGTGGATTCCGAGCCTGCAGCATCCCTCGGCCGGCTGCCGCGTCGCGCATGTCGGCGAAGAGCCGTTCTATGTGCGCTACCCGATGCGCTCGTTCCCCTGCGATCTCGCGGTGCAGGCCGGCGTGACCAACGCGCTGGAGGCGCTCTCCGCCGCGGTCGAGCAGCGCCTGCAGATGGCGGAAGCCAGGATCGCTGCGCGGCGTGCCCGTCTCACCGAACGCATGCGCCTGCGGCGCGCCCAGCTCGCCAAGGATTCGGCGCCGGGCGAACGCATCTCGCCGGAATATTTGTCGCGCCTCATCGGCGAGACGATCGGACCGAACGCCATCATCATCAACGACTATACGCTGCGGCCGGATCATTGCGCGCGCGAAAAGCCGGGCACCTTCTATTCGCTCGGACCGGCCGGCGGGCTTGGCTGGGGCTTTGGCGCAGCGCTCGGCGCCAAGCTCGCATCGCCCGATTCGTTCGTGGTGTCGACGCAGGGCGACGGCTCCTACATGTTCGCCAATCCGACGGTCGGACATTGGGTCGCCGCCAAGCACGCGCTGCCGATCCTGACCATCATATTCAACAACAGCCGCTACGGCGCGGTACGCCGCGCGACGATGTCGATGTTCAAGGAGGGCGTTGCCGGCGAGAACGAAGGCCGCACGCTTGCCGATCTCGATCCGGCGCCGGCCTACGAGGCGATGGCGCAGGCGCAAGGCGCCCATGCCGAGCGCGTGGAAAAGCCGGCCGACCTGCCGGACGCGCTGGCGCGCGCGCGCGACGCCGTGCTCAATGAGCGCCGCCAAGCGTTGCTCAACGTCATCACGCCTTATTGAGCCGGCAATATCGCCTTAGAAAAACGGTCAGTCACGGGGGACAGTGCATGCGCATCGACGCCTATACCCATTTCATTCCGGAAAAGTTCTTCGCCAAGATCGTGGAAAGCGGCCACGCCGATATCGGCAAGCGCGTGCGCGAAATCCCCTGCATCCACGATCTCGACGTCCGCAAGAAAGTGGTCGATCAGTTCCCTGACTACGCGCAGATCCTGTCTTATCCGATGCCGCCGGTCGAACTGTTGGCCAAGGGCGAGCAAGTCAACGAATACGCCAAGCTGATCAATGACGGCTTTGCCGAGATCTGCGCCAAGAATTCCGACCGTTTCCCCGGCTGGGTGGCGGAAGCGCCGATCGCGGCGCCCGACGCCGGTGCCGCCGAATGCGAGCGCGCCATCAAGAACGGTGCGCTCGGCGTGCAAATCCACACCAATATCGTAGGCCGGCCGCTCGACGAGCCGGAATTCGAGCCGTTCTTCGAGACCATGAACCGGCTCGGCAAGCCGGTCTGGCTGCATCCGGCGCGCGCCGCCAATTTCCCCGACTATCTCACCGAGAAGAAATCGAAATTCGAAATCTGGTGGACCTTCGGCTGGTCCTACGAGACGGCGGCGGCGATGGCGCGGCTGGTGTTCTCCAAGATCATGGACAAGTACCCGAACCTGAAGATCATCACCCACCATTTCGGCGGCATCGTGCCGATGCTGGAAGGCCGCATCGGGCCGGGCTGGGATCAGCTCGGCGCGCGCACCTCGGACGAGGATCTGCACGCGTTGCTCGGCGAGTTGAAGAAACGCCCGCTCGATTATTTCAAGCACGACTTCTACGCCGACACCGCGGTGTTCGGCGGCGAGCCGGCGACGGTCGCGGGGCTCGCCTTCTACGATCTCGACAAGATCGTGTTCGCCTCCGACTGCCCGTTCGATCCCGAGAAGGGCACCATGTACACGCGCGAGACGCTGCGCATCCTGGACGGCATCGACATGCCGAAGGCCGACAAGGAGAAGATCTGGCACGGCAATCTGGAGCGGATTACCGGGGCGAAGCTTTCGAAGTGACTTGTCATCACCGGGCCGCCGCGAAGCGGCGTGACCCGGTGATCCCGATCAGACAAGCGCTCTGCTCTCCTAAACGGGATCGCCGGGACAAGCCCGGCGATGACGTGTGGGTATTTCGGTTAAGCCGTGAAATAGCAGACGCCACATCTGCTAACCTCGCGGCCCATGGCGCTCACGCAACCCGTCGGCATGTCCGAGCCCGAGCCGCCGCCGCCAGGCGACGGCAACGGCCGCGTGACGCCGATGATGGAGCAATATATCGAGATCAAGACCGCCAATCCGGATTGCCTGCTGTTCTACCGGATGGGCGATTTCTACGAGATGTTCTTCGAGGACGCCGAAGTCGCTTCGCGCGCGCTCGGCATCATGCTCACCAAGCGCGGCAAGCATCTGGGCGCCGACATCCCGATGTGCGGCGTGCCGGTCGAGCGGGCCGATGAATATCTGCACCGGCTGATCGCGCTCGGCCATCGCGTGGCGGTGTGCGAGCAGCTCGAGGACCCGGCCGAGGCCAAGAAGCGCGGCAACAAGAGCGTGGTCAAGCGCGACGTGGTGCGGCTGGTCACGCCCGGCACGCTCACCGAAGATTCGCTGCTCGACGCCAAGCGCAACAATTATCTGCTGGCGATCGCGCGCGCGCGCTTGTCGTCGGTCGGCGAGGAGGCGCGCTTTGCGCTCGCCTGGATCGACATTTCAACCGGCGAATTCCGCATCACCGAATGCGACCGCAATTCTTTGTCGGCTGAGATCGCGCGGCTGGAGCCGAGCGAGATCATCGTGTCCGACGCGCTCTATGGCGACGCGGAACTGGCCCCGTTCTGGCGCGAATTGCCGGCGGTGACGCCGCTGGCGCGCGACGTGTTCGACGGCGCCACCGCCGAGCGGCGGCTGACATCGTTCTTCGCGGTGGCGACCAGCGAGGCCTTCGGCAGTCTGTCGCGGCTGGAGCTGACCGCCGCTGCGGCCTGCGTCACTTACGTCGAGCGCACGCAGATCGGCCACCGCCCGCCGCTGTCGCCGCCGGTGCATGAGAGCGTCGGCGCCACCATGGCGATCGACCAGGCCACGCGCGGCAATCTCGAACTGATGCGCACGCTTTCCGGCGAGCGGCGCGGCTCGCTGCTGGAGGCGATCGACCGTACCGTCACCGCCGCCGGCTCGCGCCTGCTGGCGCAACGCCTGTCGGCGCCGCTCACCGATCCGGCGGCGATCAATGCGCGGCTCGATGCGGTGGCGGTCTTTGCCGATGCCGCGGCGCGCGCCGATACGCGCTCGCGCTTGGCGGCGGCGCCCGATCTTGCGCGCGCGCTGGCGCGCCTCGTGGTCGAGCGCGGCGGCCCGCGCGATCTTGCCGCCATCCGCGACGGCATCCTGGCCGCCGCCGATCTCGCGCGTGCGCTGGGCGCGCTGAAGGACCTGCCGGCCGAAATCGCCGAGGCGCTGCAGGCTTGCCGGCGCCCGGACGGCATGCTGGCCGCCGAGCTGTCGGCCGCTTTGGCCGCCGAGCTTCCCGCCTTCAAGCGCGACGGCGGCTTTGTGCGCGAGGGCTACGACCAGACGCTCGATGAAACGCGCGGCCTGCGCGACGAATCGCGCCGCGTGGTCGCCGCACTGCAGGCCCGCTATGCCGAGGACACCGGCATCCGCGGGCTCAAGATCCGCCACAACAATGTGCTCGGCTATTTTGTCGAGGTCACCGCCCAGCACGGCGACAAGCTGCTGACGGCGCCGCTCAACGCCACTTTCATCCATCGCCAGACGCTGGCCGGCCAGGTGCGCTTCACCACCACCGAGCTCGGCGAGCTGGAAGCCAAGATCGCCAGCGCGGCCGAGCGCGCGCTTGGGCTGGAGCTGGAGATTTTCGAGCGGCTGTCGGCGGCGGTGACCGCCGAGAGCGCGGCGATCAAGCAATGCGCCGAGGCGCTGGCCGCGCTCGACGTCGCCAGCGCGCTGGCCGCGCTGGCTGCCGAGCGCGATTACGTGCGCCCGCACGTCGACGATGGTCTCGAATTCGTCGTCGAAGGCGGCCGCCACGCCGTGGTCGAACAGGCGCTGGCGCGCGACGGCACGCCCTTTGTCGCCAATGATTGCGATCTGTCGCCACCGAAGGACACAGACGCCGGCCGCATCTGGCTGATCACCGGGCCGAACATGGCGGGCAAGTCGACCTTCCTGCGCCAGAACGCGCTGATCGCAATCCTCGCGCAGATGGGCGCGTTCGTGCCGGCGCAAGGCGCGCAGCGCTCGGCGTGGTCGACCGGCTGTTCTCGCGCGTCGGCGCCGCCGACGATCTCGCGCGCGGGCGCTCGACCTTCATGGTCGAGATGGTGGAGACCGCCGCCATCCTCAATCAGGCGGGCGCGCGTTCGCTGGTCATCCTCGACGAGATCGGCCGCGGCACCGCCACCTTCGACGGGCTGTCGATTGCCTGGGCGACGGTCGAGCATCTGCACGACGTCAACAAATGCCGCGCGTTGTTCGCGACGCACTTCCACGAATTGACCGCGCTCGCCGCCCGCCTCGACCGGCTGCACAACGCCACGGTGCGGGTGAAGGAATGGCAGGGCGATGTCGTGTTCCTGCACGAAGTGGTCGCAGGCTCAGCCGACCGCTCCTACGGCATCCAGGTCGCCAAGCTCGCCGGCCTGCCGGCAAGCGTGATCGAGCGCGCCAAGCTGGTGCTGGCGACGCTCGAGCAGGAAGACCGCGCGGCGCCCAAGGGCTTCGAGGACCTGCCGCTGTTCGCCGCGCCCTACAAACCGCCGCAGGAATTGCAGGATAAAGCCTACGATCTGATGCTCGCCGCCATGGCCGCGCTCAATCCCGACGAGATGTCGCCGCGCGAGGCGATGGAAGCGCTCTATAAGTTGAAAGAAAAGCTCAAGGAGACGGAGAAGCGCTGATCCTCGTGCGCCGTCTCTGGTTCAACAGCCACAACATCACGTTCCAGCCGATGCCGACGCTTAGCCCGACCGCGTAGGACCACCACACGCCGATCGGCTCGGCCAGCAAATGCACCGCCAGCAGGCCCAAGCCGAGGCCGACCAGCGGGGTCAGCACGTGGCCGGCAACACTCGCGGCCGCCGGGCCGCCGATGCGCGGATGCAAGATGACGAAGAATGAGCCCATCGCCACCGGGAAGAAGGCGAACACGCCGGAGAAGTAGGAGCCGATTGAGCTCGACGCGGCGGTGACGACGATCACGCAGAGCGTCACCACGCCGGCACGCCAGGCAAGATCGCCGGCGGTCAATGTCACGCGTCTGACCGCGCCCTCGGCGCGGAAGCGATGGCCGGCGACGATGGCAATCGGATAGACGACCGCGTTGAGCAGCGTGGCCGTCACCGCATTCCATTCCACCAGGCGCGATAAAAATGCGGCCGCAAGCCAGGCCAGGAAAGCGGTGCCGAGGCTCAGCGCAAGCGAACGCCGCTGCGCCAGTGCCGCGTAAGTGAGCGCAAAAACCGCGCAGGCGGCGTTCGCGATCATGCTGCCGACCGCGCTCTGCGCGATGAAGGCGGGCGGATGCTCCCAGGCCAGAATGATCATGGCGGCGCCGCCCGCGGTCGGCAGCGAGGCAATCAGCGCGCCGATAAAGGGGCCGCTGCGCTCCACCACCACCGACGCCGCCACCACGATGGTCGCGGTCATCACGATCTTGAGCAGCAGGCCGAACAGCAGCATCGCCATGCGCACGCCTCAGACGGCAATGCCGCGGCGGCGCGCGGCGATCACGATCAGGCTCCAACCGATCGAGGTCGCCAGCGCCAGGCTCAGGCCGATGGCGGAGCCGAACGGCACGGCGCTGTAGTGCAGGACCACGCAGGCCATGGCGAAGCCGACCAGACCGAGCACGGCGTTCGCCATCACCGCGGCGGTCGGCGGGCCGCCCACGCGCCGGTGCAGGATGAGAATGATGCTGATCAAGATGACTGGAAATACCGCAAAGATGCCGCTGGCCGCCGCGCCGATGTGGAAGCTCAAAGTCACGGTCACGCCGACCAGCATCGCCACCAACAGCGCGCGCAGCGCGAGATCGTACCAGTAGGTCCGCAGCCGCGGCATGCGCACGTGGCGCAACGGCCGCGCCAAGGCATAGCACACGCCGAACACAACAACATTGCTCAGGACAGCGCTCACGATCGTCCAATGAATCTTATGCACGACCCAGGCGAGCGCGAACCACAGCAACATGTCGAGCGACAGGCTGACGGAGAGCGAGCGCTTTTGCGCAAGCAGCACGTAGACCAGCGCAAAGATGATGTTGGCGTTGTTGATGGCGAGACTGTTGAGCGCGCTGGTCGCGATGAAATCCGAACCATGATCGATGGCGTAGAACACATAGACCGGCCCGCCGCCGAGCGGCAGCGTCGCCACCAGCCCGCCGACCAGCGGCCCGACGCGCTCGGCGGCAACCGTCGCCACCAGCACAAAGCCGGCGGTGATAGCCATCCTTATGATGAGGATGAGTGCGAAGTGGATGTCGACGGGCATGAAGGCTCAAATGCGTGTCCCGGACGCGGTGCAGCGCGCAGCGAAGCGGAGCGGTGCACCGCAGATCCGGGACCCAGCTTTCTTCTATAGACTAAACCGGGGTCCCGGGTCAGCAGCGCAGCATTGCAATGCTGCGCTGCGCCCGGGACACGCAGCCGTTCAGGCCCTCACCACCTTCACATCAACCGGCGGCCCCGCCTTGATCGTCTGGTAGACCACGCAATAGCGCTCGGTGAGCTTGAGCAATTGATCGAGTTTGTCCTGCGGCGCGTCGGTGTCGAGAGCAAAGCGCAGGCGAATCTCTCTGAAGCCGACCGGCGCGTCCTTGGCGACGCCGAGCGTGCCGCGGAAATCGAGCTCGCCCTCCGCCGAGACACTTCCCGACTTGAGCGGAATGTCGAGCGCGGTCGCTACCGCCTTGACGGTGACGCCGGCGCAGGCGACCAGCGCTTCCAGCAGCATGTCGCCGGAGCACAGCTCCATTCCCGAGCCGCCGGTCGCCGGATGCAAGCCGGCGGCATGCAGCGCGCGCCCGGTCTCCACCTTGCAAGCAATGTTCGTATCGTCGAGCGTGCCCTTGGCCTTCAGCGTCACCACGGCAGCTTCGGGATCGCTCTTGTAGCGTTCCTTGATCGGCGCCTGCATGGCGCGCAACGCATTGGCATCCATTCAACTCTCCGTTTCTTCTCTGCCATTCGGGGGCGCGTGCATAGCACGCGAACCGGAGCCCGGACATCACTTCAATGTGTGTACAATTTGATTCCGGGTTCGCGCCCGCGGCACGGTTACGCCGGCGTCAGCACCACGCGCCCGACAATCTTGCCGGCGCGCAATTGATCGTGCACGGCGTTGACGTCGTCGAGCGGCCGCGTGGTCACCGGCACATCCGGCATCCCGGTGCGGCGGACGAGCTCCATCAGCTCGGTCATTTCCGGCACGCTGCCGACGTATGAGCCCTGGATGGTCAGCGCCCGCATCGGGATCGGCGGTAGCGAGACCGTGAGGTCGCCGCCGTAAAGTCCGACGATGACATATTTGCCGCCCTTGGTCAGGCTGTCATAGCCGAGCCGCGCCGACTGCGACGACCCAACAAGATCGATGACGGCCCAAGCGCCGCCATTGGTGAGAGATTTGATCTGATCGACGGCGTCGCTCGCCTTGGCGTCGACCACCGCGGCAGCGCCGGCCTTCTTGGCGGCGTCGCGCTTGGCCGCATCGACATCCACCACAATGGCGCTGTGGCCCGCCCATCTTCTGATGCAAGGCAAGACACATCAAACCGAGCCCGCCGGCGCCGATGATGACTGTCGGCTCCCGCTTCAGCGTCGTCACCTTCTTCAAGGCGCCATAGGTGGTCACGCCCGAGCAGGCGAGCGGCGCTGCACGCGCAGGATCGAGGTCGCCGATATCGAACAGGTAACGGGGATGCGGCACCATCATGTAGTCGGCATAGCCGCCGTTTGAGAACACGCCGAGGCTGCGCATCGCCATGCAGAGATTGTCCTCGTTGCGCAGGCAGGCTGGGCAAGTGCCGCAACCAATCCACGGATCGGCCAGCATGCGATCGCCGACCTTGACGCCTTTGGCGTCGGGACCGAGGGCGACGACTTCGCCGACATTCTCGTGGCCGAGCGTCACCGGCAGTTTCATGCCGCGTTCTTCCAGGCTCAGCCGATTGCCGCCGCCCAGATCGAAATAACCGTCGGCGAGATGCAAATCGCTGTGGCAGACGCCGGCAGCCAGCACCTTGAGCAGCACCTCGGTGCCGGTCGGCTTTGGCGTCGGCTGCTCGTTGAGCTTGAGGGGCTGGCCGCAAACGCAGACCTGGAACATGCGCATGTCGTTTCTCTCCCGGGCGTTTTCGTTGTCGTCACCGGGCTTGTCCCGGCGACCTCGCTGATGGAGGCGCAGTGCCTATCCAAGCGGGATGGCCGGGACAAGCCCGGCCATGACGAGGGACCATGGAACCACAGTCATGGCCGCGCGTCACGGACCCGCGGCCCTTCGCAACCGCAATATGCCGAAAAATTAGTCGCCGCACCTGCGAAAGGCGGCGCGGGCCAATATCTTTGCCGGGACAGGATGACTTGACTCGCGTCCTCCGCTATCCCGTTTGGCCCATGGCGTCACTTGCCCTCGAAACCGGCCCGCGTCCCGCGCACGAACACCCGACCCGGCACGCGGGCGATCTGATCGACGCGCGCGCCGTTGCCGCCGATCTGGAGAAGCTCGCCGAGGGCCACAGCGGCGGCGAGCGCGAATTGCGCAGCGCGGTGGCGCAGCGGCTGAAGACCGCGCTCATCGAAGGCCGCGCCAAGGCCGAGCAGCTACTGCTCAAGGACCGCCACGGCCGCCGCTGCGCCGAGCGGCTGTGCCGGCTGGAAGACGAGATCATCCGGCTGCTGTTCGAGTTCGCGCGCAAGCATCTCTATCCGTCGCAAAATCCGTCCGAGGCCGAGCACATGGCGGTGATCGCGACCGGCGGCTATGGCCGCGGTCTGCAGGCGCCCGGCTCCGACATCGATCTGTTGTTTCTGTTGCCCTACAAGCAGACCGCCTGGGGCGAGTCGATCGCGGAATCGATCCTCTATTGCCTATGGGACACCGGGCTGAAGGTCGGCCACGCCACCCGCTCCGTCGACGAATGCGTCCGCCAAGCCAAGGCGGACATGACCATCCGCACGGCGATCCTGGAAGCGCGCTTCCTGCTCGGCGACAAGACGCTGTTCGAAGAACTGCAAACTCGCTTCGACAACGTGGTGGTGCGCAACACCGCCGCGCAATTCGTCGCCGCCAAACTCACCGAGCGCGAGGAACGCCACCGCCGCGCCGGACAGTCGCGCTACCTGGTCGAGCCGAACGTCAAAGACGGCAAAGGCGGCCTGCGCGATCTGCACACGTTGTTCTGGATCGCCAAATACGTCTATCGCGTGCGCGAGCCGGACGAATTGCTCAAACGCGGCGTGTTCGACAAAGGCGAGTATCAGACGTTTCGAAGCTGCGAGGATTTCCTCTGGTCGGTGCGCTGCCACATGCATTTCATCACCGGGCGCGCCGAGGAACGGCTGTCGTTCGACATCCAGCGCGAGATCGCGGTGCGGCTTGGCTATACCGCGCATCCCGGTCTCAGAGACGTCGAGCGATTCATGAAGCACTACTTCCTGATCGCCAAGGAAGTCGGCGACCTGACCGCCATCCTGTGCTCGGAGCTTGAGGACAGCCACGCCAAGAGCGTGCCGGTCTTGAGCCGCGTGATGGCGAAGTTCCGGCCGGTGAAGCGGCGCAAGCTCAGCGAAAGCGACGATTTCATCGTCGACTACAACCGCATCACCGTCGCCAATGCCAACGTCTTCAAGCGCGATCCGGTCAACCTGATCCGCGTCTTCCACTTGGCGCAGAAACACAACCTCGCCTTCCACCCCGATGCGCTGCACTCAATCACCCGCTCGCTCAAGCTGGTCGACGCCAAGCTGCGCGAGAACGCGGAAGCCAACAAGCTGTTCCTGGAAATCCTCACCTCCAAGAACGACCCCGAGACGGTGCTGCGCCGGATGAACGAGTCCGGCGTACTCGGCCATTTCGTGCCGGCTTTCGGCAAGATCGTGGCGATGATGCAATTCAACATGTATCACCACTACACCGTGGACGAGCATCTGTTGCGTTGCATCGGCGTGCTGACGGAGATCGAGCGCGGCAGCAATCCCGAGATGCTGCTCGCCAACGAGCTGATCCACAAGATCAATCCCGCCAACCGCAAGGTGCTCTATGTCGCGCTGTTCCTGCACGACATCGCCAAAGGCCGCATCGAGGATCACTCGATC
This sequence comes from uncultured Alphaproteobacteria bacterium, assembly GCA_963761245.1. Lineage (GTDB taxonomy): Bacteria > Pseudomonadota > Alphaproteobacteria > Rhizobiales > Xanthobacteraceae > Pseudolabrys. The sequence continues at coordinate 56,262 of CAVXGN010000021.1, forward strand.
GCCGGCGCGCGGGTGGCGCGTCGCTTTTGCCCGCGGCTCGGCTTCTCCGCCAAAGACACCGAAACCATCGCCTGGCTGATCGAGAATCATCTGGTGATGTCGAGCGTGGCGCAGTCGCGCGATTTGTCCGACCGCAAGACCATCGAGAACTTCGCCGCCGTGGCGCAATCGGCCGAGCGGCTCAAGCTGCTGTGCATCCTCACCACCGCCGATATCCGCGCCGTCGGCCCCGGCGTGTGGAACGGCTGGAAGGCGCAGCTCCTGCGCACGCTCTATTACGAAACCGAACCGGTGCTGACCGGCGGCTTCTCGGAGGTCAACCGCGCCCAGCGCGTCGCTATGGCGCAGACCGAATTCCGCGAGGCGATGAGGGACTGGCCGGCCGAACGGCTCGAGGCCTATATCGCCAAGCACTATCCGGCCTATTGGCTGAAGGTCGATCTGCCGCACAAGATCGTGCACGCCAATTTCGTGCGCGCCGCCGAGGATGCCGACCAGTCGCTGTCGACCATCATCGGCTTCGACGGCGGCGCGGTCACCGAGATCACGGTGCTGGCGCCCGATCACCCCTGGCTGTTGTCGATCATCGCCGGCGCCTGCGCCATGGCGGGCGCAAACATCGTCGACGCGCAGATCTACACCACCACCGACGGGCGCGCGCTCGACACCATCTCGGTGTCGCGCGAATTCGAGCGCAACGAGGACGAAGAACGGCGCGCCAAGCGCATCACCGATTCGATCGAGAAGGCGCTGCGCGGCGATTTGCGGCTGCCCGACGCGGTGGGCAAGCGCGCACCGCCGAAGGGCCGCATCAAGGCCTTCGCGCTCGAGCCCACGGTCACCATCAACAACCAATGGTCCCACCGCTTCACCATGGTGGAAATCACCGGCCTCGATCGCACCGGCCTGCTGTTCGATCTGACCGCGACGCTGTCCAAGCTCAATCTCAACATCGCCTCAGCGCACGTCGCCACGTTCGGCGAGCGTGTGGTGGACGTGTTTTACGTCACCGACCTGATGGGCGCGCAGATCACCTCGCCCACCCGGCAAGCCGCGATCAAGCGCGCGTTGATCGGGCTGTTCGCCAAGCCGGAGCCGGAAGGCAAGGCTGGCAAGTAAGCGGCCTCGGCTTCGGCCGGCAAATAGGCCGCGAGGGTCGCGTTACCCCTCCCCTTCCAGCGCCCGCCGCAACCGCCGAATGATGATGCCGCGCGCGCGGTCGTCGGCAGCTGCATCAACGGCGGCGTCGATGTCGAGGATCAGCTTCGACATGTCGTTGTGCCAGTCGAGATTGACGACGGCCTCGGGCGCCAGCCGCCGGCGATGCGAGACGTCGAGCGGCGTCGGCGCGGCGGTGGTCAACTCGTAGACATCGTCGAGCAGCGGCATGAACACCTTGGCCGCCGGCACGGTGCGCTCGGCAACCCGCTCGGACAGACCCGCGATCGCCTGTTCTTCGCCGTGCACCAGGAAGACGCCGCGGCGGATCGGCCGGCGCGAGGCGATCCAGCGCGCCAGCTCCGGACCGTCGGCATGGCCGGAATATTCGTCGAGCCGGCGGATCTGCGCCGCCACCTTGATCTCCTCACCCTGAATGCGCACGGCCTTGACGCCGTCGACCAGGAAACGACCGAGCGTGCCGCGCGCCTGGAAGCCGACCAACAATACTGTGGCCTTCGCGTGCCATAGCCAGCGCTTGAGATGATGACGAATGCGGCCGGCGTCGCACATGCCGCTGGCAGCAACGATGATGTGGAAACCGGTGAGCCTGGCGATTGATTTGCTTTCTTCCACCGTCTCCGTGCAGCGCAGATGCGGCGAATTGAGCAGCCGTTCGACGTTGACGTCGGACTCAAGGCTCTCGGCATGTTGGCGGAATACTTCGGTCGCGCGGATGGCGAGCGGCGAATCGAGAAAGATCGGCGCCGCTGGCACCTCGCCACGCTCCATCAGGTCGACTAGATCGACGATAAGCTCTTGCGTGCGCTCGACCGCAAAGGCCGGCATCAACAGTGCGCCGCCAAGCGCCTGCGCCGCACGCACCTCGGCGGCGAGATGCTCGCGCCGGCTCTCGCGCGTGACCGGCGGGCGGTCCTCGTCGCCATAGGTCGACTCGCAGATGACATAGTCGAGACCGGTCGGTGCCTCCGGATCGGGTTCGAGCAGCTTGGCGTCGGGCCCGATATCGCCCGAGGCGAGCACGCGCAGCGCCTTGCCGTCCTTGCCTTGACCGGCGAACTCGATTTCGATCGAGGCCGAGCCGAGCAGATGGCCGGCGTTCCAATAGCGCGCGCGCACGCCCGGCATGGCCTCGAACCAATTCTCGTATTCAACCGGGCGGAACGCATCGAGCGAGCGGACCGCGTCGCGTTGGGTATAGATCGGCGTGACTTCGCGGCGTCCGCGCGCCGCGTTGCGCCGGTTGAGCGCGGCTACTTCGGATTCCTGGATGCTGCCGGAGTCGGGCAGCATATAGGAGCACAAGTCGATGGTGCCGCGCGTCGCCCAGATCGGGCCGCGGAACCCTGCGCGCACCAGCTTGGGCAGCAGTCCGCTGTGGTCGATATGGGCGTGGGTGAGCAGCACGGCGTCGATGTCCGCTGCGTTGAAGGGAAAGGCGCCGTAGTTCAATTCCTTCAGCGTCTTCGGTCCCTGGAACAGGCCGCAATCGACCAGTACGCGGCCGCGCGGCGTCTCGAACAAGTGGCAGGAGCCAGTCACCGTGCGGGCCGCCCCGCAAAGCCGCAGAATCACGCTCATGGCCGCGCTCCCGTGGTTTCCTTGCGCAACGCCTCGGCGAGAATGCCGTCGAGCGCGACGGCATTGGTCGGATGCGGCACACTGGTCGTGGAGCGGATCGAGCGCAGTCCCGCGCGCAAGAAGCTTTCCGTCATGTCCGGCGGAAACAATGCGTGCGTGATAACGGCGTCGACGACAGTGGCGCCGGCAGCAGCAAGCGCTTTGACGCAGGCAATCAGCGTGCCGCCTGAGGACACGATATCATCGATCAGCAGCGCCGGACGTCCTGTGAGCAGTGCGGGATCGGCAAAAGCAATCTCGACCGATCGATCGCTGCGCCGCGTCTTGCGGGCGACCGCGTGTTTAAGCCGCAAGCGACCGGCGAGATCGGCGACCCACGGCGTCGATTCGGCGTCCGGGCCGACAACGACGGTGTCGGCCGAAATGCCGCCCGTGCGCACGAAGTCCGCGACGGCGGGTATTGCCGACAGATCGTCGGCCTCGATTCCCGGAAAGACGTCTCCGATGTGTACGGTGCGATGCAGATGCGCGTCGACCGTGACAACCCGATCGACAATGCCCGCCAGCAGCCGGCCGACGGCTCTCTGGCTGATCGCCTCGCCTTTATGAAACGCCGCGTCCTGCCGCATGTAGCAAAGATAGGGCGCGACCAGCACCAGCCTTTTGGCACCACCGCGGCGCAGGGCTTCCGCCGCGAACAGGATCGCCAACAATTTGTCGTTCGGCCGGTCGAGCGGCACGTAGAGAATTGTGGTGCCTGCCGCCGGCCCAGCGGTGACGCGCAACTCGCCATCGGGAAAGCGGTGCACATCGATTGCATGCCTGGCGAGGCCGAGTCGCGCCGCCAGCTGGGCCGCGACCGCCGCGCCATCGGGTAGCGACTGGACAATGGCCCCGGTCACGGCGGCGACTGCTCGTGGTTCGCGCGCTCGTCGACGACATAGCCAGCGTCGGAGGCGGCGGCGACGGCGAGATCGAATTCAGGCGCGTCGTAAGCATAGATGCGATAGAGGGGCTCGCCTTTCTCGACTCGATCGCCGATCTTCTTGAACACTTTAATGCCGGCGCCCTTGTCGATCGGCGCGCCGGCGGTGCGCGCCAGCCGGTTGAGCCGCAAGCAGTCGATCGACTTCGATCACGCCGTCGCGCGGCGCCGGAACGTCGGCGGTCAGTGTGCCGAGATCGGTGCGGCAGTCGGCCGTGCCTTGGGCATCGATAATCTTGTGCATCTGCTTGAGCGCGGCGCCGCTGTCGAGCAGTTCGCGCGCCCGCGCGTAACCGGTGCCGCCACGTAAATCCGGATCGTATTCCAAGACATGCGCGGCCAGCCGCAGCGATTTCTCGCGCAGGTCGACGGGCGCTCCCGGCGCGTTTCCAAGCACCGCCATGACATCCTGCGCCTCCAGCACCGGACCGATGCCGTTGCCGATTGGCTGGCGGCCATCGGTGGTGATCACCTCCACCGCGATGCCGAAGTGATCGCCGACGAATTCGAACAATTTGCGCAGCCGCATCGCCTCCATCGCCGTGGTGAGCTTGGCCGTCGGGCCGACCGGAAGATCGATCAGCAGATGGGTCGAGCCGGCGGCGAGCTTCTTCGACATGATCGAGGCGACCATCTGCTCGCGGGTGTCGATGGAAAGCGGCCGCTCCACCGAGATGAGGATGTCGTCGGCCGGCGACAGATTGACGTGGCCGCCCCAAACCAGGCAGCCGTGGCAGGCGTTCACTACCTCGCGCATGTCGTCGACGCCGAGATCGACGCGCGCCAGTACTTCCATGGTGTCGGCGGTGCCGGCGGGCGAGGTGATGGCGCGCGAGGAGGTTTTCGGGATGGTCAGCCCATGGGCGGCGACGATCGGCACCACGACCATCGAGGTGCGATTGCCGGGGATGCCGCCGATGCAGTGCTTGTCGGCGATGATCGGCCGGTCCCACTTGAGTTGCGTTCCGGCCTGCGCCATCGCGCGCGAGAGCGCGAGCAGCTCGCTGCTGGTCATGAAGCTCGCCGAGCCGAGCAAGAAGGCGGCGACCTCCATGTCCGAGTAACGGTAATGGCTGATATCGTCGACAATGGCGCCGATCTCGGCGGCACTGAGCACGTGGCCCTGGACCTTGGCACGCACTGCATCGAGGCTGTCGAGCGGCGGCGCCGGCGTCACCGCGACCAAGCCGTCGATCGGTTCACCGAAACGGCGGAAGGCCGGCTCGGCGAGCCCGATCTCATCGGCGCCGACTAGGCCGTCGTCGGTGATCAGCAATGTGGCGAGCAGCACTTTGGAATTGCTGCGCAGCTCGACCCGACTGAAGCCGCGAAACACCTCCGGCCGCAGCGCTTTCGAGCGCCGCGAGATTACCACCACGTTCTCGCGGCCGGTATCGAGATTGAGGCGCCTGATTTTCAGGCGCGCGCGCGTGCTGCCAATGGCATTCATGATCCGCAGGTCCCCGGCTACCGTATTGAAAATGCGTAGCAATAAGCTGGTGGATCGACATTGATCGAGATCATGTCGCCGCCCCGCCATTCGGCCCGCGCCGATGAAGGGGTGGCAAGCTATCAATTTTGCAGCATGCGCAAAGCCCCATAGGGCGCGGACGTGACGTGCCGCAAACTCCGCCTCACCTTTCCCATGGGGAGAGGTTGGATCGCGAAGCGATCCGGGCGAGGGGTTACGGCCTATCGTGAGTCACTTGCCCCTCTCCCCAATGGGGAGAGGGCGCGCGCCGCATTCGCGGCGGTCTTCGCGCTTTACCCGCCGAGGAACAGGCGGCTTACATCCGGGTTGGCGAGCAGATCGTCGGCCTTGCCGGCAAGCGCCAGCCGGCCGGACACCAGCACATAGCCGATGTCGGCGAACTCGAGGCCCTTCTTGGCGTTCTGCTCGACGATCACGATGGTCTTGCCTTCTTTGTGCTGCAGGTCATCGAGAATCTCGAACACCGCGTCGATGAAGCGCGGCTCCAAGCCGATCGAGGGCTCGTCCACCAGCAGGATCTGCGGGTCCATCACCAGCGCACGGCTGATTTCGAGCAGGCGCCGCTCGCCGCCCGAGAGCACCTTGGCCGGATGCTTGCGCCGCGCGGCAAGCCGCGGATATCTGTCGAACACCTTCTCGGCCGCCTGCTTGGCTTGCGCGGTGTGGTCCATCAGGTAGCCGCCCATCCACAAATTCTCTTCGACGGTCATGCCGGGGAACACCGACTTGTCCTGCAGAATGTAGGCGATGCCGCCGGAGCGCAGCTTCTCGTTCGAGGTGAGGCCCGTCACGTCGATGCGATTGCCGTTGCGCTCGGTCGAAACGGTGCCGGAATAGATGTCGGTGAAGCCGAAAATGGAATGCAGCACCGTCGACTTGCCGGCGCCGTTCGGGCCGATCAGGCACAATGATTGCTTATGTCCGACCCTGAGACTGAGCCCGTGCAGGATTTCCATCTGGCCGTAGCCGGCGTGCAGGTCGTCGATGCGCAGATGCGGGTTGTCGCCGACCAGCGCGTCGAGTTCCTCGACGCTGACGTCCTGGGCGATCGCCTCGGCCTGGCGCGCCACCTCCTCGACCGAGATCGCCGGCGCGACGCCGCCATGATAGCCGCTGGCCTGCTCGATATTGGCCATCAATTGGCTCCCAGATAGGCGTCGATCACGCGCTGGTCGCGCTGGATTTCGCCCGGCTCGCCTTCGGCCAGCATTTCGCCATGCGCCATGCAGTAGATCTTGCTGGCCGTGTTCATGATCACGCGCATGTTGTGCTCGATAATGAATAGCGTGATGCCGAACTCGGTGTTGGCGCGCTTGAGCCGGTCGAGCAGTCCGTTGATCAGCGTCGGATTGATGCCGGCGGTCGGCTCGTCGAGCAGCAGCACCGTCGGCTCGTTCATCAGCGCCATGGCGAATTCCAACAGCTTCTGCTGGCCGAACGACAGGCTGCCGGAACGCAGGAAGCGCTTCTCGTAGAGCCCGACGAAGCCCAGCAGGTGCTCGGCCTTCTCGGCCACCGCGCCGTCCTCGCTCGCGAACATGTCGCGCAGGCTCGCCTTGCGGTGCGGGATCGAGATCAGCATGTTCTGCATGCAGTTCATCTTGCCGTAGATACGCGTGGCCTGGAACGTGCGCAGCATGCCGAGCCGCGCGATCTCCTGCACGCGTAGCTGAGAGATCTCCTGACCCTCGAAGCGGATCGAGCCCGAATCGATCGGGTGATAGCCGACGATGGAATTAAACAGCGTGGTCTTGCCGGAGCCGTTGGGCCCGATCAGCCCGGTGATGCCGCCGCGTTCGACCGTCAACGACACCGCATGATTGGCGATGACGCCGCCGTAGGACTTGGTCACGTCCTTGAGCTCGATGATCGCGCTGCTCATTCGGCGCCCTCGGGGTGCGGCTCTAGTCCGACGTCGACCGCGGTTTCCGGCGCGCGCTTGTCGCCAGCCGCGCGGCATGAACAATTCCGGATATTTTTCGGCGATCCAGCCGACGATGCCTTGCTGGAAGTAGACGATGGTGACGACGATGAGCACGCCGAGCGCGATGAACTGCCAGCCGAGAAAATAGGTCCAGGTCACTTCCTTGACGGTGTGGAAAATCACCGCGCCGATCACCGGTCCCCACAGCGTTCCCTTGCCGCCCAGCAGCACCATCACCACCATGAACAGATTGAAGGTGGCGACGGGAAAGGCGATGTCGCGCGGCTCGATGAAGCCGTTCATGTTGCCGAAGATCGCGCCGGCGATGCCGAGGAAGACCGCCGAAAGCGCCCAGGCCGTGCGCTTGTAGCGGCGGGTATGCAGTCCCATGGCTTCCGCTTTTTCCTCGTCGTCACGGATGGCGTTAAGCGCCAGCCCGAAATTGGTGGAATAGAGCCAGCGCACGAAGACCAGCACCGCGAAAGCCAGCGCGAACAGCAGGAAATAGAAGAATTGCCTCTGCACACCCGGCCCGGCCGGAAACACCGGCATCGAAATGCCGCTGGCGGCGCCGACCCAGTTCCAGGAGGCGACCATCTCGCCCGAGGCGACGGCAAGGCCCAGCGTGCCGATCGCGAAGTAGGGACCGCGCAGGCCGAAGACGATCCAGCCGGCGATGATGGCGATCGCCGCGGCGCCGATGCCGGCCACGACCAAGCCGACCGCGAAACCGGTGAAATATTGCGAGCTGGTGAAAACGATATGGGTGGTGCGGGCGCCCGAGGTGTACATGCCCACGTCGTAGTAGAGGCCGATCTGGACGACGGCGCAGATATACATGCCGGCGCCGAAGAACACGATGTTGCCGAGTGAGTTGTAGCCCATCTGGCCGCCCAGGATGTCCCAGGTCGAGGCAAACACGATCATCAGCCAGAGCACGGCGATTTCGTTCGTATAATCGGGGAACAGAAACGGCGCCGCGACGCCCACCACGAGGATAAGCACGAACGGCAGATTCTGTCGGGACGCGAGGTTCATTGCACAGGCTGTCGTACGCGCAGATATTGAATTTGCCGGTAGGACAGCACCGCCAGCAGCAGCAGCACGATCAGCGCCTGCTGGAATTCGGCGCCGAGCAGGAAGCCGCCGAACTGCTCGACGACGCCCATGCCGAAGCCGGCGGCGATGACGCCCGGCAGATTGCCGAAGCCGGCCGCCGTGACGATGACGAACAGGCGGATCGAATAGGTGGTTCCGTAGAACGGCTGGATGTTCCACACCAGCGCCACCAGGGCGCCGGCCGCCCCGCAGATCGCCGCGTTCAAGCAGAAGGTGAACGAATAGACTTTCTCGGTGTCAATGCCGAGCACGCGGGCGGCACGCGCGTCCTGCGCGGTGGCGCGGATCGCCTGTCCCATGCGGCTGTTCTTCATGAACAAGATCACCCCCAGCGCCAGCAGGACCGCAAGCCCGAAGCCAAGAACACGGGTGGAAGGAATGGTGATCAAACCGCTGGCAAGCTGCCAGGTCGGCAAGCCGGAATGCGCCGATTCGGTATCGGACCCGAACACCAGGTTCAGACTCTGCTGAATAACGATGGCGATGCCGAAGGTCGCCAGCAGCGACGTGAACAGGTCGCGCGTGATGACCTTGCAGATCACCAGCCGATAGATGACCCAGCCGAACCCCCACAGCAGCACGAAGGCGACCGGAACGCCGAACAGCGGACTGATATCATGGCGACCGAGGCTCCAGGTGATGTAGCCGCCCAGCATGATGAAATCGCCCTGCGCCAAATTCTTCACGTTCATCACGCCCCAGACCAGCGCGAGGCCGTAGGCGGCGAGCGCGAAGATCGCGCCGATCAAGACGCCGTCGATCAGCAGCCCGATGTTGAGCACCGGCGCCGCCGTGAGGATCGAGATATTGCTGAGAATCGTTTCCATCGTGAACGCTCTCGGGCGCGGGTCTAAATGGCCGGCACGGCGGGCCGACCGCATGGCGATCGGGCCCGTCCGGCTAAAGCGGAAAAACGAGCGGCAATGCCGCTCGCTTCCCACTCACCACACTCAGTATTGCGCTTCGCGCGGATAGTTCACCTTGTCCGCGGCAACTTCGGCCGGCCACACGAGATTGTATTTGCCGTTCTGAATCTGGCGCAGGAGGATTTCCTTGCCGGGATTGCTGCCGTCCGGGGCAAATTTGATGTTGCCGTAGAAGGTCTTGAGATTGGTCTTTATCAAAGCGTCGCGCAGCTTTTCCTTGTCGAGCGAGTTCGCCCGCGCGAACGCGTCCTTCCACACGTAAACCGCCGCGGAGGCCTGCGCCGTCTGGTAAGGCACGACCTTATAGTCGGCAAACGCCTTCATCTCCTTGTTGTAGTTGGCCCCGGTGCCGAACAGCGGGTCGCTTGCCTTCATGGTCTCGTCCCACTGGGTGGGGCAGACGAAACCTTCGGCGACCTTCGGGAAGTCCTGCGTCACTTTGCCGGCTTCACAATGCGTGAGACCGACCAGCGGCACCTGCACCTTCAATTCGCCCATCTGGCGGGCGGCCGTGACCGCGCCCTTTGAGTGGCCCGACACGATCAGCACGTCGGCCTTGATCGCCTTCACCTTGGTCAGGAAGCCGGTGATGTCGTTCAAGTCCGGCGGCATGCGGTCGTCGATGGTCGCTTTCATCTTGTATTTCTTCATCGTGTCGACGACGCCCTGGCGCACGTCGAGCGAGAAGGGATCGTCCTGGAAGATCATGGCGACCTTCAGGCTCGATGGATTCTTGCCGTTCTCCTTGGCGAGATGGGCGGCGAGGTCGACGACCGGCGAGAGATATTTCTCGGAGGTCGCGATGATGCCGAACATGCTATTTGTAGCCTTGCGTGAACAGCGAACGCGAGGCCGCCTCGCTCTGCACCATCGGGATCTTGTTCTTCTCGATGACCGGCAGGATCGCCTTGGTCATGCCCGAGCTGTAGGGACCGAGGATGTATTGGATCTTGTCCTGGTTGATCAGGCGATCGATCAGCTGCGCGCCGCGCGCCGGCGTCGATTCGTCGTCGTAGTACTTGACCTTGAAGTGATAGCACTTGCCGCCGACCTTCACGCCGCCGGCGTCGTTGATCTTCTTGACCGCGAACTCGTAGCCGTTCTGGGTATTCTTGCCGTTCGAGGCATATTTGCCCGTCAACGACAACGAGGCGCCGAGCTCGATGGTGCCGCAATTCTGCGCTTGCGCGGTGACCGGCGCGAAGGCGAACGCCGCCGCTGCCACCGCCGTCATTAATCCTGCCCGGTAGAGCATGTTGTGTTCCTCCCATGTAAATCCTCGTCGCCGCTCGGGTTGGCTCCCGAGCTGGCCGGATAACAAAGCATAGGCGCAGACATGCAAGGTTGCAACGAACCGTGATGTCGCGGGCCGGGCGTTTAGGCAAATTGGCTAATGGGAGCGGCTTAGCCAAAAGACGCAAGCGAGACGCCAAAATTGCCCGCTCCAACGCGTGAATCCTTGCCCGCTGCTGCGCATTCGCGCGCGATTTATCCACCGCGCCCACGGCGTAGGCAGCCCTTAACGGCCCCTTAAATCGGCGCCCGTAGCGTGGCCGGCGGGAACCGGCGGCATGCCGCCGAGAGCGCGATTGGGACGTTGCGATGGCGTCGGGACGGGGACATTCGCACGGACGTCGGGAACCGGTGTTCGATCACGCGCCGGCCTTGCGCGTCGGCGCCGGCGATCGTCCGGCAGCCGGCGGCAGCGGCCGCGCGAATTCGCCGCGTCCGGCACGCCGCAAGCGCAAACGCCGCGGCGGCGGACGTCGCAAGGGCTCGCTGCCCGCACGCATTCTCTATTGGGGTCTCGTCGTTTGCCTCTGGCTCGCGATCGGCGGCGTCGGCACGATTGTTTATGTCGGCGCGCATCTGCCGCCGATCCAGTCGCTGGAAATTCCCAAACGGCCGCCGTCGATCCAGATCGTCGGCATCGACGGCCACGTGCTCGCGACGCGCGGCGACAACGGCGGCGCCGTGCTGCCGCTGAAGGAATTGCCGAGCTATCTGCCGAAAGCCTTCATCGCCATCGAGGACCGCCGCTTCTATCAGCACTACGGCGTCGATCCGTTCGGCATCGCGCGCGCCGTTGTCGCCAATATTCTGCACCGCGGCGTCGCCCAAGGCGCTTCCACCATCACGCAGCAGCTCGCCAAGAACCTGTTCTTGACGCAGGAGCGCACGATCACGCGCAAGCTGCAGGAAGTTCTGCTGGCGTTGTGGCTGGAGCGCAAATTCTCCAAGAATCAGATTCTCGCGCTCTACCTCAATCGCGTTTACTTCGGCTCCGGCGCCTACGGCGTCGAGCAGGCCGCGCAGCGCTACTTCGGAAAATCCGCGCGCAACGTCACGGTCGCCGAAGCCGCCCTGCTCGCCGGCCTGGTGAAATCGCCGTCGCGGCTTGCGCCGACGCGCAATTTCGACGGCGCCGAGAAGCGCGCCAAGGTCGTGCTCGCCGCCATGACCGATCTCGGCTTCATCAGCAAGACCAAAGAAAGAGTGGCGCTCGCTCATCCGCCGCATATCGCCGCGCAGCCCGGCAACGGCTCGATCAATTACGTCGCCGACTGGGTGATGGACGGCATCAACGATGTGCTCGGCCATGTCGATGAAGACATCGTGGTGCGCACCACCATCAACTCAGCGCTGCAGGCGGAAGCGGAAACGGCGCTCACCGAGGAGCTGGCGCAAAAGGGCGCCAAGAGCGGCGTCAGTCAAGGCGCGCTGGTGGCGATGACGCCGGACGGCGCGGTGCGCGCCATGGTCGGCGGGCGCAATTACGCCGACAGCCAATTCAACCGCGCGGTCGCCGCCAAGCGTCAGCCCGGCTCGGCGTTCAAGCCGTTCGTCTATCTCACCGCGCTGGAGCATGGCCTGACGCCCGACAGCGTGCGCATGGATGCGCCGATCAACGTCAGCGGTTGGAAGCCGGAGAACTACGGCCACAAATATGATGGCCCGGTGACGCTGACCAAGGCGCTGGCGATGTCGCTCAATACCGTGTCGGTGCGCCTCACCTTGGAGCTCGGCCCGCAGGCCGTGATCCGCACCGCGCACCGCCTCGGCATCGCTTCGCACCTGGAGCCCAATGCCTCGATCGCGCTCGGTACCTCGGAAGTGTCGATGCTCGAACTGGTCGGCGCCTATGCGCCCTTCGCCAATGGCGGCATGGCGGACACGCCGCATGTCATCCAGCGCATCAGCACGCCCAAAGGCCGGCTGCTCTATGCCCGCACCGATCAATCGATCGGCCGCATCGTCGATCCGCGCGATGTGGCGATGATGAACGACATGCTGCGTGAGACGCTGACCATCGGCACCGCGCACAAGGCCTCGCTGCCCGGCTGGCAGGCGGCCGGCAAAACCGGCACATCACAGGATTTCCGCGACGCCTGGTTCATTGGCTACACCGCGCGCCTGGTGACCGGCGTGTGGCTCGGCAATGACGACGGCGCGCCGACCAAGCACGTGACCGGCGGCGGGCTGCCGGTGGAAATCTGGAGCCGCTTCATGCGCGCGGCGCTGCAAGGCGTGCCGGTCGCCGCGCTGCCCGGCGCGCGCAGCGGCGGTTTGTTGTCCGGCCTGTTCGGCGGCACCGCGCCGGTGCGCGCGACCGACGGCTCCGCACCGCTGCCGCCGGCCGCAATCCCGCCGGTCGCCGCCAACGCGCCGCAGCGTCACAGCGGCGGCGGGCTCGACAACTGGTTCCTCAATAATCTGTTCAGCCGACGTTAGTGCGTCGCGAGGCGACCGCGCACTGAGCGGGTGACGATCCACAACAGCAGCGTTGTGCAGCCCATGGCCGCCACCGCGGCGGCCAGCGGCCAGGCGCTCTGGCCGAGCAGCGACCCGACCACGGCGCCGCAGATCGCCGACACGCTTTGCTGCACGAAGCCGAGCAGCGCGGAGGCGACGCCGGCGCGCTGCGGAAACGGCGTCATCGCCCCGGCAATCGACTGCGCCATCACCATGCCGAGGCCGGCGAGATAGATCGCCATGGGAAACACCAGCGACATCGCCGAGGTCAGGCCGAGCGCGAGCGACGCCACCATGCCAAGCCCGCCGACGGTCAAAGTGACGCCGCCGATGCCGATGATGCCATCGAGCCCGATGCGCACCACCAGCCGCGCAGCGAAGGTCGAGCCGACCATGTAGCCAATCGAGCCGGCGGCAAAGGCGACGCCGAAGCTGAGCGGCGAGAGCCCGTAGAGATCCTGCAAGACAAAGGAGGCGGCGGAAATCCAGGCGAACAAGCCGGCATAGCTGGTGGTGGCAAGGCCGAGATAGGCGCGATAGGCCGGATCGCGCGCGACCTCGCGAAAGGAAGCGAGCATCGAGCCAAGCGACACCGGCTCGGCCGCGCGCGTCTTCAAGGTTTCCGGCAGCAGCATCCAAATGACGACGATGCCGATGAGCCCGGCGACGACCAGCACCAGAAAGCTCGAGCGCCAGCCGAAGGCGGTCTGCAAGGCGCCGCCGGCAATCGGCGCCAGCACCGGCGCGAGCGCCATCACCGACGCCATCAAGGACAATTCGCGCCCGGCGCGCGCGCCGGAATAAAGGTCGCGCACGACGGCACGCGCCAGCACGATGCCGCCGCAACCGCCGAGCGCCTGCAGCGCGCGCGCGCCGATCAGCATCTCGATCGACGTTGAGAACGCGCAGGTGAGACTGGCCAAGCAATAGAGCATGATGGCGCCGATCAGCACCGGCTTGCGGCCATGCCGGTCGGACACCGGGCCGTAGACGATCTGCCCGACCGCGAAGCCGATGAGATAAGCCGAGATGGTGAGCTGGCCGCGCGACGTCGTGGTATCGAGCAGACGCACGATATCCGGCAGCGACGGCAGATAGAGGTCGGTGGTGAGCGGCCCAACTGCGCTCAAGGCCGCCAGCAGGGCCGTGAGCGCGAAAGTGCCGGGACGCAACATGGCGGTGATTTCCGGAAGACGTTGATGGCCGGGACAAGCCCGGCCATCGCGGGTCATTACATGAAGCAGTTGCGCAACGCTAGCGCGGTGCACCATAGCGGTGCAGATCGGGCCCATGCACGTCGAGCCAAGCCTTGGCGCGCGGATAATACGGGCAGATCTTTTCCACCAGCCGCCAGAACCGGCGCGAGTGGTTCATCTCGATGAGATGCGCGGCCTCGTGGGCGGCGAGATAGTCGAGCACAAAGGGCGGCGCGAAGATCAGCCGCCAGGAATAGGACAAGACGCCGGTCGACGAGCACGAGCCCCAGCGGCTGGCCTGATCGCGGACCGCGACGCGCTTGATCTTGACGCCGAGCTCGTCGGCGGCGCGGCGGCTCGCCGCTTCCAGGTCGCGCTTGGCCTCGCGCTTGAGAAAGTCGCCGACGCGGCGCGCGATGTGCGGCGCCTCGCCGGCGACGCAGAGCATGTGCGCCCCGTCATCGCCGAGCTCGGTCCATACCGTGCCGCGCTGGCCGCGCCGGTGCTCGATGCGGGTATCGACGCCGCGCAGCGGCAGCACGGTACCATGGGCGAACGGCGTCGGTTGCGGCAGCCGGCTGAGCCGGGCGGCGATCCAGGCGCCGTGCTTCTGGGCGAAAGCGCGCGCCTCCTTCAGGTTGCCGCGTGGCGGCATGGTGAGCAGCACCTCGCGGCTGGCGGTCTGGATGCGCAGCGTGTAGCGGCGCGCCTGCCGATGCCGGCGCAGGCGCACCGGATAGCGTTGCTGGCTCGAATTCAATATCGATGGTCGGCGGCTCGGTCGGCCGGCGATAAAGCAAAGCGCGCAGTGACATTTGGATCGCCCGCGGGGAACTCAACTCCTCGGCGATAATGCCAGATTCGTCCTATCGCAGGGAAGCTCAGCGATCGCCGCCCACAGCCCGCAATGGACCGGGATGGGAGCCGTTTCCGCGTCCGCGCCCGCCATTGTGCGACAGCACGAAGTCGGAAATGCGCGGGGCGATCTCGGCGCGGAAGCGCGAGCCGTTGAACACGCCGTAGTGACCGACCGCCGACTGCACGTAATGCGCCTTGTTCTCGTCCGGGATGTTGACGCACAGCCGGTGCGCCGCCTCGGTTTGGCCGACGCTGGAAATGTCGTCGTTCTCGCCTTCCACCGTCATCAAGGCGACGCGCTTGATCTTGCCGGGATCGATGCTGCGGCCGCGATGGGTCATCTCGCCCTTGGGCAGCGCGTGACGGATGAATACGGTATCGACGGTCTGCAGATAGAACTCGGCGGCGAGATCCATGACCGCAAGATATTCGTCGTAGAACTCGCGGTGCTTCTGCGCCGGTTCGCCGTCGCCTTTGACCAGATGCATGAACAGATTGTGGTGCGCCTCGATGTGGCGATCGAGATTCATGCTGACGAAGCCGTGCAGCTGCAGGAAGCCCGGATAGACGTCACGCATGAAGCCGGGATGCGGGAACGGCACCTTGGTGATGACGTGGTTGCGGAACCAATCGAGTCCGCGCGTTTCGGCCAGCTTGTTGACCTCGTTGGAATTGATGCGGGTGTCGATCGGGCCGCCCATCAGCACCATGGAATGCGGCACGTAAGGATCGTTCTCGGCCTCCATCATCGCCACCGCGCCCATCACCGGCACCGACGGCTGGCACACCGCGACTACGTGAGCGTCGCCGCCAAGCACATGCAGCATGGAGATGATGTAATCGATGTAGTCGTCGAGATCGAAGCGGCCTTCCGAGACCGGCACCATGCGCGCGTCGGCCCACTCCGTCATGTAGACGTCGTGGTTGGGCAGGAATGTCTGCACCGTGCCGCGCAGCAGCGTCGGATAGTGACCGGACATCGGCGCCACGATCAGCAATTTCGGTTGCGGTCGGCGCGGCACGCGCGAGAAGGCGCGCTCGAAATGCAGCAGCCGGCAGAACGGCCGCTCCCACACCGGCGTGATATGCACCGGCACGCGCTCGCCGCCGACGACGGTGTGATCGATGCCCCATTCCGGACGGCGGTAGCGGCGTGTGGAGCGCTCGAACAATTCCATCGCCGCGGCCACCGACTTGCCGTAGGTGGTGTGCGCGAGCGGATTGGCGGGATTCTTGAAGAACAGCCGCGTGGCGTCGGCGACGGCGCGCGACGGATTGAGGGCGGCCTGGCCCATCTCGTAGAGCCAGTACATCGGGGTCGCGAGCAATACGCCGTTGTCGGCGGGCAGCGTTGCTGCGCCGTCGAACTCGCCGATCGGCATCGACTCTTTCCCCGGCCCCTGCTGCACTGCAGCAGACTGTCGTTTTTCTGTCATGGCGTCAACATACAGATAGGTTCTTCGCGCCCGGTTTACAGCGCAAATCCCGCGAAAATCACAGTTAATAGACTAATAGACGGCCTTCGGCCCTATTCGCCGGTCTGCAGCAGCGATCCCTGCACGCGCGCGCTTTGCAGCAGCTTCATGAAGGCAAAGGACGCGGCCGCAAACAGCACGACGTTGAAGGCGAATGCCTCCAGCATGAGGTCCGCTCGGAACACATGATTGATCAGCAGTGCACGCATGCCTTCGAACACGTAGGTCGGCGGCAGCGACCAGGCGACATATTGCAGCCAATCCGGCAACACGGTCACCGGGTAGTAAACGCAAGTGAGCGGTAGAAACAGAAACATGATGGTCCAGGCCATGCTCTCGGCGCCCATGCCGTTGCGCAGCAACAGGCCGGCGACGAAGATTCCGATCGCCCAGCTGGTCAAGATCAAATTGATGAAGAAGGCGGCGAGCGCGAACCCCAGACTCCACAGATTGAAGCCGAAGAACAGGATGGCGAGCAGCGTCACCGGAATCATGCCGATCAAAAGCCGCACGACGCTCATGATCATCAGCGCGGCGATGAACTCGACCGGCCGCAACGGCGACATCATCAGGTTGCCGAGATTGCGCGACCACATTTCCTCCAGGAACGAGATCGAGAAGCCGAGCTGGCCGCGGAACAGAATATCCCACAACAGCACCGCGCCGATGAACACGCCGCCGGCGCGCGCGAACATGCTGTTGTGCTGCGAGACGTAGAGCTGCAGGAAGCCCCACATCAGCATCTGCACGGTCGGCCAATAGATCAGGTCGAGCACGCGCGGCCAGGACGAGCGCAACAGATACCAGTAGCGCCGCACCATGGCGGCGACGCGGTTGAAGGAAAGCTCGATGCCGGTGTCGCTGTCGGTCATTGCGCGGCCTCGCGCTGCTCGGGCCGCCCGCGCGCGACATCGAGGAAGACTTCCTCCAGCGTCTCGCGGCCATAGCGCGCGAGCAGATGCGCCGGCGTGTCGTCGTCCTCGATGCGGCCCTTCTTCATGATGATGACGCGCTCGCACAGCCGCTCCACCTCGCTCATGTTGTGGGAGGCGAGCAGCACGGTGGCGTTGCGCTCACGGCGATAATTTTCCAGCCTCCCGCGCACCCAATCGGCGGTGTCGGGATCGAGCGACGCGGTCGGCTCGTCGAGCAGCAGCACCTCGGGCCGGTTGAGCAGCGACTTGGCGAGCGAGACGCGGGTCTTTTGCCCGGCCGACAGCTTGCCGGTCGGCCGGTCGAGAAATTCCGTCAGATCGAGCTCGGCGGCGAGGCTGGCGATGCGCTGATCGATGTCGGGCACCGCGTAAAGCTGGGCGAACACCGACAGATTTTGCCGCACGGTCAGCCGCATCGGCATGTCGACATAAGGGCTTTCGAAATTCATCCGGTGCAGCACGCGATAGCGTTGCTTGGGCATCTGCACGCCCAGTACGTGCACGCTGCCGGAGGTCGGCGTCACCAGCCCCATGATCATGGCGATGGTCGTGGTCTTGCCGGCGCCGTTGCCGCCGAGCAGGCCGGTGATCGAGCCGGTCGGCAGGCTGAACGAAATACCGTCCACCGCCACGGTGCCCTTGTAGAGCTTGACCAGGCGATCGACGGCGATGGCGGATGTGACGCTGGCGTCCATGAACGGCTTCCAATCGAAGGCAGATGTGACGCCGGGCGGCGCTGAACGCAAGCCCCGCGGCAGCGATTGGTGCTGGCCGCGCAAGGCATTACATTGCGCCCATGCCGTCGCTCGATCTCGCCCAAAGCCACCCGCGCCGCAATGTGCGGCTCGACACCTTGGTGCGGCTGCGCTGGCTCGCCATCATCGGCCAGACCACCACCGTGCTGGTGGTCTATGCCGGACTCGATTTCGAGCTGCCGATCTGGGCTTGTCTGGCGGTGATCGCATTGTCGGCCTGGCTCAACATCGCGCTGCGGCTGCGCTTCCACATGACCCAGCGGCTCGATCCCGACCGCGCCGCTTGGCTGCTCGCTTTCGATATCGCGGAGCTCGCGGTGCTGTTGTTCCTGACCGGCGGCCTGCAAAACCCCTTCGCCTTCCTCTTCCTCGGTCCGGTGCTGTTGTCGGCCACCGCGCTGCCGCCGCGCTTCACCATCATGCTCGGCTCGTTCGCGGTGCTGAGCGCGACCATATTGATGTTCACGCACTATCCGTTGCCGTGGGACAATGACGACCCGCTGCAACTGCCGCCGATCTACATGATCGGCGTCTGGCTCTCGATCCTGCTCGGCATGGGATTCATCGGCGTCTACACCTGGCAGATCGCCGAAGAGTCGCGCCAGCTCGCCGACGCGCTTGCCGCCACCGAGCTGGTGCTGGCGCGCGAGCAACACCTCTCGCAACTCGACGGGCTCGCCGCCGCCGCCGCGCACGAGCTCGGCACGCCGCTGTCGACCATCTCGGTGATCGCCAAAGAACTGGAGAACGCGATCGCCGCCAATGCGCCGCACGGCGACGACGTGCGCCTGTTGCGCGAACAGGCGACGCGCTGCCGCGACATCCTCGCCAAGCTCACCGAATTGTCGTCGGGCGGCGCCGCCGTTCGACGCATGCCGCTCACCGCGCTGATCGAGGAAGTGGTGGCGCCGCATCGCAATTTCGGCGTCGCCATCGACGTCAGCGTGCCGCCCGAGCGCGGCGCCGAGCCGGTCGGCGCGCGCAATCCGGCGATCCTCTATGGGCTCGGCAATCTGTTGGAGAACGCCGTCGACTTCGCGCACGGGCGCGTGATGGTGGGCGCGCAATGGAACGAAGACGCCGTCGACGTCACCATCAGCGACGACGGCCCCGGCTTCGCGCCCGACATCATGGACCGCATCGGCGAGCCCTATGTCACGACGCGCCGCAGCAACGGTAAAGATGAATTCGGCGGGATTGGGCTTGGGCTTTTTCATCGCCAAGACGCTGCTCGAACGCTCCGGCGCTTCGTTGCAATTCGAGAACCGACGCCTTCCGGAACGCGGTGCAACAATCAAGTTGCGTTGGAGCCGCAGCGATTTCGAGCGGCCTTTAACTTTTTCCGCGTCTTGAGATTGATACACGCAATAGTTATCTGGAACTCTATATTTTCGCGTCTGCGTCGGATAAAATAAATTTTGCGCATGGGTGACGATATGGATATGGCCACTGGCGATGTCGCGAACGCGGCGAAGGATAAAGTTCCGGGCGAACGAACGCTGCTGATCGTCGAGGACGATCGCTCGTTCCTGCAACGCCTGGCGAAGGCGCTCGAGCAGCGCGGCTTTACCGTCGCCACCGCGGAATCGGTGGCGGATGGCCTGCTGCAAGTCGAACAGGCGGCGCCCGCCTTCGCGATCGTCGACATGCGGCTCGGCGACGGCAACGGGCTCGACGTGATCTCGGCGCTGAAGCGCCGCCGGCCCGACGCGCGCGGCATCATCCTCACCGGCTACGGCAATATCGCCACCGCGGTGAACGCGGTGAAGCTCGGCGCGGTCGATTATCTCGCCAAGCCGGTCGATGCCGACGACGTGGTGGCGGCTCTGCTGGCGCTCGACAACAGGAAGATCGAGCCGCCGGAAAATCCGATGTCGGCCGACCGCGTGCGCTGGGAGCACATCCAGCGCATCTACGAACTGTGCGGCCGCAACGTCTCGGAGACCGCGCGCCGGCTCAATATGCACCGCCGCACGCTGCAGCGGATCTTGGCGAAACGGGCGCCGCGCTGACGCGACAAGCGATCCGGCGTCGGACCTTCAGCGAACGGGCGGCACGCGGCGCTTGGACCGCGCTATCACCCGAGGCGTGATTTTTTCGACGCGCGGGTTCTCATGCGCCACCACGACAGCGCGGCCACGATCGTCACGAACGCTACAAAATACAACAGCTCCGTACTGCCGTCGCCGCCATCCGGCGAGAATCCAAAAATTCGCTCGATGAAGTCCATCGCTATCTCCCTCGCGTTCACTCAGTCGAGTGCAATTCCCCATGCGCCTCGGTTGCGCGTGCCGCAAATCAGCGCCCGATCTTGGGTGTGGATCAACAGATCGACAGCCAAAGCATTCGGAAGCCCGACGCCGTAGACCGCCCAGCTTACACCCAAGTTCGTAGTTTCATAGACGCCACGGTCGCCGGCGACGAATACCCGCTGATAGTTTGCCGGATCGACCACGATCGAGTTCATCGGGATATTGGGCAATCCCGCCGTCGTGCGATCGGTCCAGGTCGTGCCGCCGTTGTCGGTGCGATAGACTCGTCCCCCTCCGGTTTGCGAGATCGTCACCCAATAGCGATTCGGATTGCTCGGATCCACAGCGATGCAACTAATATTGGCGTTGGCGCGCGGCGTAGCAAGCGTCGCGATGCTCGGGGTCCCGCCGATGAAAGTCAATCTCCGCATGAGGCCGTTCGTCGTGCCGATCAAAATAGAACTGGGGTTACGCGCCCGCATCGCCGACGGGAAGCTCCCACCCGGTAGCTGCAACGTCGAGAACGAGCCGGGCGTGGCGGCGTCACCGTTGAGAGAGTAGAGCAGCGGATTGGAGCCGATCACCACGGTCAATTCTGCAACTTCGACCGGCGGGTAGAACAGCGATGGCAGGCTGTACGGCGGCGTCGGTGGCGGCGGTGGTGGTGGCGGCACCAAGTTGGTCCACGCCACACCGCTAGCGGTCAGCGGCCCGCGCTGCAGCGTGGCGGAATAAAACGAGTGATATAACAAGAGCGAGGTCTGATTGATGCCGCAATCGCCGCCGTCGCCGTCGGCGATATGGCCCCATACCGACCCGATGACACGGAAGATGGTCCCGTTGTCCTGTGTCCCCGCCATCAGGTTAGATGAGGTGCCTGGAACGCCGGCCATGTATTCGATCTCGGTGATGCCGAGACCTTTGTTCAAGGCGGTCCAAGTCGCGCCCTTGTTGGCCGATTTGAAAATTCCACCATCGTTGCCCGCATAGATCGTGCTCGAGTTGGCGGGCGAGAACGTCAGGCAATGCTGATCCGGATGGATGCTGTTGGCGCCGTTGCTGACGACCGGCGTCCAAGTCCACGTGGCGCCAGAGAGGTTGCCGCGGAATCCGGCGATCTCGCCGAGATAGACTTCGTTGATATTGTTCGGTGTGGCGGCGACATACCAATCGTACCAGGCCTGACCCGTGCTGACCGCCGGTAAAGTCGTGATCTTTGTCCAGACGCCAGCGTTTCGTCGCCACAAATGCGCCGCCGGCGGACCGGACGTCGGCGTTTTGGCGCCGAACGCATAGGCGACCCCGGGCGTGGACTTCACGTGATCGACTGCCAACCGGTTCCAGCTTCCCGCCGGATCCGAGGGCAGCGGGACCGCCGACCACGACGCGCCGTCATTGACCGAGACGAAAAGTCCGTCCTGAAACGCGGCCAGGATTTCGAACTGAGGGCCAATCTGAGCGGCACTGATGTCCCAACACCGCACATTGCGCTTCAAGCTCCATGTCGCGCCGCTGTTGGCCGACATATAAAAACCGTTCGTGGTCGCGGCGTAGAGCTGGGTCGGAACCGTGGGATGGACGATCAGGTCATAAAAGCCGACACCGATGAAAGGCGCCGAGGCGACCACCGTCCACGTCGTTCCGCCGTTGGTCGATTTGTAGACGCCGGCGCCGAGATTGGCATAAAAAATTACCCTCGCCGCTTCCGGCGTAAACCCGGCTGGTGTTGGTTGGATCGAAGGCAATGGCGCCGATGGCGAGCGAGGGGAGAAAATCGCTGCGCGGCGCCCATGAGGTCCCGGTGGTGGTGCTTTCCCAAATACCGCCGCCGGCCGAACCCAATAGCAAATGCGCGGCGTTGTTGGGATCGACAGTAATGCAGGCAACCCGCCCGATCACGTCAACACGGTTCGATCCGTAAGTCTGTCCGTTGGGGATATTTGTCGGCCCGAGAAAATTCCATGTCGACGTAAGGGACCGGACGGCAGGTGCGACGCTCGCTCTTAGCGCGCGAGCCGCGCTCCGCCCCCGTGGCGCATTCTTGGTGATCGCATTGGCGGCTTTGCAGACCGCCGTCGCATATTTCTTTGCCTCGGGCGATGCCCCGCGGCGAGCCTTGGGCCTACCGCGCTTCACGGCGCTTCCGACCTTCGCGCGCATCGCTTGCTTGGTCAGGCCGACCTTCGGGCGTGCCGCTATTGGAACTGCAAGCGCCGCCACAACATCGTCATTCAATTTTGGATCGCGCTGACCAAGAAATTGGAATAGGCGTTGAAGCGCTTTGCCGCCCGGAACTAGTTTTGGCTTCTTCGTTCTGCCTCGCCGCTCAATCCTCGCGTCGAAGTTGCTGCGCATTGGGACGCCCCCCTTTGACTTTCTTGCGACCGTCGGCCGTATCTGCTTCGGGCTTGGACGTCTGCCTTTCGGATTTAAGACCTCTCGCCTCTTCAAACATGCGCAAACGTTCCGCAGCCCGCCCTCCAGGCGGATCGGGTATCTTATCGCCGCGACGTTTAACCACTTATATGTCCTTCAAACCCGCAACTTTCGGATATTGGCCTATTGGCGAATACAATTACAAGTCGTTTATGAACAATATTCGACCGGTCGTTCACATCACCGTTCCGCGCCATACGGCCCGTTCGGATCGGCGAGCGCCTGCAGGCGCAGCGCGGCGGCGCGGGCAAAAGCGATCATCATCGACTTGCGCGTCGCCGCAGCGAGCCGATGCTCGGGCGCCTCGCACACGATCTGCGCGCCGAAGGCGTCGGCCACGATCAGCCCGGTATCGGGCGGGAAAATCTCGCACGGCACTTCCATGCAGGTCGCGAAGAACAGCCGGTCGCAATGCATCCGGTAGTCCTGCCACTTCTGGTCGGCGCGGAAGTCGGCGACCGAGGATTTGATCTCGACGATCCAAAATTCGCCTGAAGCATGGAGCGCCACCAGATCGGCGCGGCGGCCGGAGGCGAGCGGCAATTCGCTCACGCAGGAAAAACCATGCGACAGCAACAGCCGCGCGGTGCCGCGCGCGATGGCGAGCGCGGTCTCCGACTGGCGGCCGTCGACCGGCATCTGCAGCGGCTGTTTGGCGGCGAGGTTCATGAGGCAACTTTAGCACGTTTCACTTTTTACTTGCGCATGATCTTATCCGAAAACCGGTTCCCATCCCCGATCAAGTCGAGGACATGCTTTGCGGGATCATGCGACGCGCTCGGGAAACGCCGCGGCCAGCGCGGCGCGGTTGGCGGCCAGCACGCCGCGCTCGGTGATCAGCCCGGTGATGAGCCGCGCCGGCGTGACGTCGAAGGCGTAATTGGCGACGTCCGAGCCGTCCGGCACGATCTGCACGGTCTCGATGCGGCCGTCCTTGGTCTTGCCGGTCATCATCGCCACTTCGTCGGCGCTGCGCTGCTCGATCGGGATTTCGGCGACGCCGTCGCCGACGGTGAAATCGATGGTGGGCGACGGCAGCCCGACATAGAACGGCACGTTGTTGTCGCGCGCGGCCAGCGCCTTGAGATACGTGCCGATCTTGTTGCAGACGTCGCCTTGCGCGGTGACGCGGTCGGTGCCGACGATCACCAGATCGACCAGGCCGTGCTGCATCAGATGGCCGCCGGTATTGTCGGGAATCACGGTGTGCGGCACGCCGTGGTGGCCGAGCTCCCAGGCGGTGAGCGAGGCGCCCTGGTTGCGCGGCCGCGTCTCGTCGGCGAACACGTGCACCGCCACGCCCGCATCGTGCGCGGTATAAACCGGCGCCAGCGCGGTGCCAAAATCCACCGCCGCCAGCCAACCGGCATTGCAATGGGTGAGCACGTTGACGCGCTCGCCATTCTTTTTCGCCGCAATGTCCTCGATGATCTTCAGCCCGTGGCGGCCGATCGCCTTGTTGATGGCGACGTCCTCCTCGGCGATTTCGCCGGCGCGGCGCAGGGCAACGCCGGCACGCTCGGCGCGCGGCCGGTTGCGCACCGCGGCAACCATCTCGTCCAGCGCCCATTTGAGATTGA
This sequence comes from uncultured Alphaproteobacteria bacterium, assembly GCA_963761245.1. GTDB lineage: Bacteria > Pseudomonadota > Alphaproteobacteria > Rhizobiales > Xanthobacteraceae > Pseudolabrys. The sequence continues at coordinate 80,708 of CAVXGN010000021.1, forward strand.
TCGCGGTCGGCCGCGTCGCCAGCAGCGCGGCATAGGCGCGCTCGAGATTCTCGTCGGAGGCATCCTCGCGCAGCGCCAGCCACATGCCGTAGGCCGCGGTCGCCCCGATCAGCGGCGCGCCGCGCACCTGCATCGACTTGATGGCGTGGGCGGCCTCGGCGAGCGTCGCCAGCCGCAGCGTGACGAAGCGATGCGGCAGCACGGTCTGGTCGATGATGCCGACGCTTTCGCCGTCGCGCTCCAGCCAAATCGTGCGCATCTGTTTGCCGTCGACTTTCATGCGCCCTTCATAACGCGCTTCGCAGGCCGCGCCAAATTGTGGCAAGGCCGCAAGCGGCGGACAAATACCGCCATAAATCGGCCGGTGGTCGGCCCAAATTCCGGCCCGCCGCCGACGCGATGGCCGAAGATGATTCGCCGTCTCACATTATTCGAGAGGGGTGAAATCATGCATGCGCATCTCGCGAGGGCTGCGGCTCTCGCTTTTCTTATGCTGCCGTTTGTTTGGTCGAACGCACGCGCCGCAAGAGTGGACAAGCCCGTCGTCGAAGTCGCCTTCGTGCTCGACACCACCGGCTCGATGGGGCCGCTGATCGAAGGCGCCAAGCGCAAGATCTGGGCGATCGCCACCGCCATCGTCGACGCCTATCCCGAAGCCGACATCCGCATGGGGCTGGTGGCCTATCGCGACATCGGCGACGTTTACGTCACCAAGAAATTCGATCTCACCACCGACATCCAGGACCTCTACGCCAATCTGTTGGAGCTGAAAGCGCACGGCGGCGGCGACTGGCCGGAAAGCGTCAACGAGGCGCTCGACGTGGCGGTGACCAAATTGTCGTGGACGCAAGGCGAGGAGATCTGCCGCATCATGTTCCTGGTCGGCGACGCGCCGCCGCACATGAATTATGCGCAGGACACCAAATACCCGGACGTGCTGCGCATGGCGAGCGAGCGCGACATCGTGGTCAATGCGGTGCAGGCGGGCAACGCGCGCGACACCGAGCGCGTCTGGCGCACCATCGCGCAGTTGGGCCACGGCCGTTACATTCCGATCCCGCAGAACGGCGGCCATCTGGTGGTGATCGAGACGCCCTACGACACCGAGATCATCGAGCTGCAGAACGAGATCAACCACACCGTGATCCCTTACGGCCCGCGCGAGCGGCGCGGCGACGTCGAGGACAAGACCCGGCAGCTGGCGGCCGCGCCGCGCTCGGTCGCCGCCGAAATGTCCGGCTATCTCGCGCGCTATGCGGCCAAAAGCGGCAGCGCCATCACCGGCGACGGCGATCTGGTCGCCGACATCAAAGCCGGCCGGCAAAAGCTCGACGCGGTGAAGGACGACGAGCTGCCGGACAAATTGCGCGGCATGACGCCTGAGCAGCGGCAGGCCTTCATCGACAAGCAGATGGCCGAGCGCAAGACGCTCAACGCGCGCTTGGCCGCGCTGGTCAAGCAGCGCGACCAGTATGTGCGCGAGCAAGCCAAGAAGGCGCCCGCACACACAGGCGATTCCTTCGACCGCGCGGTTGAGGCAACATTGCGCGCGCAGATCAAGCACTGACCTTGTGGCTGCTTCCCTCTCCCCGCAGCGCGGGGAGAGGACAAGCTTGCGCGGGAGCGCTGGACGCAAGCGCGCTAAAACCAATAGCGCCAGGCAAAAACGATCGTCAGCAAGGCGCCGACGACGACCACGGCCACCCGCATCACCTCGCGCGGGATGAGCCGCGCCAGCCATGCGCCGCTCACGCCGCCGACCATCGTTCCCGCCGCCAGCGCCAGCGTCTGCGGCCAGATCACGGTGCCCTTGACGATGAAGATCGCCGCCGCGGCGCCGCTGTTGAGGCTGGTGACCAGGTTCTTGACCACATTGGCGGAGCGATAATCGCCGCCGGTCGCCACCGACATCACGCCGAGCAGCAAGACGCCGACGCCGGCGCCGAAATAGCCGCCGTAGAACGACACCGGCAACAGCATCTTCAGGCTGGTGACGCTGAACTCGATATCGCGGCCGCGCTTAGCCGCGCGCGCGCGCAGCCACTGGCTGACCGGTTGCGCGAAGGCGAACAGCACGGTGGCAAAGCCGAGCAGCAATGGCACCAACACCTCGAACACGCGCTCGGGCGTCGCCAGCAGCAGCATGGCGCCGAAGCCGGCGCCGATCATGGAGGCGAGCACCATGCCGATGAAAGCGCGATTGAACGGCGGCAATTGCTTGCGGTCGCTGAGCGCGGCGAACAGCGTGCCGGGCACCGCCGCGGTGAGATTGCAGGTCGTCGCCGTCAGCGGCGGGATGCCGGAAGCGATCAATGCCGGATAGGTGACCACCGCCGCGCCGCCGACCATGGCCGAGAGCATTCCGCCGGCGACGCCGGCAACGAACAGCATCAGGATGACGTGCAGCGCCATGTCGGAAACCGATGCGCCGCTCACCGGCCCGGCGTCGCGTCAGGCGTCCGCGCACAATGCCTGAAGGATGCCCGGCGCGCGAGCGATGATGCGTGCATGGATGTCATGCGTGTGCTGTTTCCCGCTCTGAACACGATGCAATTGTCAAACAGCCCGCCTTCGCTCGGCTTCGGCGGGCAAGCCAACGCTCCGCCGCCCGTATTGTTTGTCAGGCGCCGGGTTCGCCTGTAGTCCCATTCCCTTCCGCCTTCGCTCTTTCGAGCTTCGGCGGACAAGTCCGCATCGCCCGAATAGTACCGAGGGCGCGCGGGACGCATGTGGGTCCGAAGGACCCGCGGGCCTCGACGCCTCGCGACATCGAGGCTTGTCGAAGTCCGTACCCGCCTTCGCTCGTTCGAGCTTTAGCGGGCAAGCCGCAAGTCCGCCGTTCCTACAGCGTCCCGCGCGCGGTGTTTGTTAGGTTTGCTCCGCAGCAACGCTGCGATGCATGTCACTGCGGATATGATTCTAGAGCGAGCCGAAGAGGCAGAAAAGCTGTGGGACGAACTCTACATTCCCCCAATTCAATACGATTTGTCTAAGTGGGGAAGCGCTTTTCAGCAGTATCCGGTGAAAGACTATCCCAAAGTGCAATCGCCAAAGGCTCAGCGTCCGACCGCTCAAAAACAAAAGAAACAAAAGAAATCGGAAGACGGTAAAACCAGTCATAAATGACCGGCACGGCTTCCACCACGAATTGGACCTTAGTGGACGCGCCGCCGAGCGACGGCACATCGCGGCATTTGTTGATGCTTTACCAAGGCTTCGATGTCCACGTCATTTAGTAACAGAATTAAAGTCGAGGTCTCGCCTAGCAAAAACCCCGCCGGCGTCCCGGCGGGGCTTTTGGCGCAGAAACGAGACCGGCGTCAGATCGCCATCTTCAGTTCCTTGGTGGCGCGGAACGCGACCTTCTTGCTGGCCTTGATCTTGATCGCCTCGCCGGTCGCCGGATTGCGGCCCATGCGGGCGGCGCGCTTGCGCACCTGTAAAATGCCGAGGCCGGCGATCTTCACCCGCTCGCCCTTCTTGAGGTGCTTGGTGATCATGCCGACGAGTTCATCCAGCATTTCCACGCCCTGCTTCTTGGTGAGCTGATGCTGCTCCGCCAGCGCATAGGCCAATTGCTTGCTGGAAACCGGCTTGCTCGCCTTCGGCTTTATGTCTGCCATGACGTCTTGCTCCTTGAGCGCCCCATGCGCCGTTCGCGAGCACTACGAGATTCGCGGGGCGGCGCAAAGGGGTGTCGCACCGACCGGCGAATTAATCACAGAAACCAGTGTTTTTTGCGCCACAGGGGCGGCTTGGGCGGGCGTTGCCGCTTACCGGCAATTGGTCTATTCAGGCGGACAGGCGCCCGTAGCTCAGCTGGATAGAGCGTTGCCCTCCGAAGGCAAAGGTCGGACGTTCGAATCGTCTCGGGCGCGCCAGTCTGTTTCCAACCGCATCGTTTACGCAGACATCCGCACGCCGCTGCGCCAGCGCGCGATTTCCGCAAGCTCCGCTTCCGGCCGTTCGATCGCGACCTCGCAACGGCCGCGATAGATCGTGCCGGCCTCGCCGTCGATCGACAGCCAATCGCCCTGCTTGATCGCGACCTCGGCAAGCGTGGCGCTGTGCCCCGCCACGTCGATCGCGAGCGCATCGCAGCCGACGATGCAGGGCTTGCCCATCTGACGCGCGACCAGAGCGGCATGCGCGGTGCGCCCGCCGACCGCCGTCACGATGCCGGCCGACGGCGGCAAAGCCGCCGACATCGGCGGTGCTGGTGTCGGGCCGCAGCAGGATCGCCGGCTCGCCGCGCCCGGCCAGGCGCTGGGCGCTCTCGGAATCGAAGGCGGCGCGCCCGACCGCCACGCCGGTCGAAGCGCCGATGCCGCGCGCGAGCGGCTCGTGCGCGCCGGCAAGACGGCGCTCAGCCAGCGCGTCGAGGTCGATGCCGTCGAGCCGCCGCAAGGCTTGCGGGGCTGAGATCAATCCTTCGCGGACGAAATCGATGGCAAAGCGCAGCGCGGCCGGTGGCGTGCGTTTGGCCGCGCGCGTCTGCAGGATCCACAATTTGCCGTCCTCGATGGTGAACTCGACGTCCTGCACGTCGGCGAAGTCGCGCTCCAAGAGCGCCAGCGTGTCGCGCAATTGCGCGGCGGCTTGCGGCGCGCGGCGCTCGATCGCCTCTTCCGATTCCGGCGTGCGGCTGCCCGACACCACGTCCTCGCCCTGCGATTCGAACAGCACGTCGATCACCGGGCGCGCGGCGCCGGTGGACGGGTCGCGCGAGAAGGCGACGCCGGCGCCCGAACTGCGATCGCGGTTGCCGAACACCATGGCCTGCACGGTGACGGCGGTGCCCTGCAGATCCTCCAGATGCTGCAGCCGGCGATAGGTCGCGGCGCGCGCGCTGGTCCATGAGCGGTAGACCGCTTGCGCGGCGACCTCGAGTTGCTCCATCGGATCGTCAGGCAGTTTTTCGTCTTCGTCCTCGATCAGTTGCTGGAAGTCGCCGGCGAGCCGCTCCATCACCTCGCTGTCGATGGCGCTGTCGCCTGCCGTCAAGGCGGCGCGGCGGGCGGCGAATTGCGCGGCATCGATGCCGAGCACGACCTCGCCGTAGCTTTCCAGAAAGCGGCGCCGGCAATCCCAGGCAAAGCGCGGATTGCCGGTCATGCGCAGCAGGCCGTGCACGGCGGTCGCGCCGCAGCCGACGTCGAGCACGGTGTCGAGCATGCCGGGCATCGAGCGCGCGGCGCCCGAGCGCACCGACACCAGCAGCGGGCGGCGGCGGTCGCCGAAAACGGCGCCGGTCGCCCGCTCGAGGTAAGCGATGCCCTCGGCGAGACCGTGGCTCAGCTTGGTCTGTGCGCTGCGGTCGCCGCCGACGATGGCCGCGCACAACTCGATCGGCAGCACAAAAGCGGGCGGCACCGGCAGGCCGAGCGCCGCCATGCGCGCCAGGTTCGCCGCCTTGGCGCCGACGATTTCCGCGCCGTAGCGTTTGGTCTCAGCGCCTCCGATCGTTGCAATCTGCATGGCGCCCCCTAGGCGGCAAGATCGGCGAGCACGTGCCGGCGCAGTTGATGGCCGAAGGCAGCCAGCCGGTCGGTCGTGCGTTCGAGCGCGCGGCCGAGCTCGAGCGCGGCCAGCGCCATCTTCAGCGCGAAATCCCCGCGCAGCACGACGGCGGTGAGCGCGCGCTCGGCGCCGTCAGCGTTGTGCTCGGCTTCGATCAGCCGGCCGACGGCGGCGAGCGCGTCCTCGGAATCGGCGCGCTGGCCGTCCGGCACGTCGCTGGCGGCGGCAGCGCCGGCGGCGGCGGCTTCGGCGCCTTCGATCACCGCCGCGCTCAGCGCGGCGAGCGGCGCGAGCATGTCGGGTGCAAGCTCGGCCGGCGCCAGCGAGGCGATGAAGGCGGCCTGCTCCAATTCGTCGATCGCCTCCTCGACGTGATTGACCATCTGCTCCATCACCGCGCCGGCATCGAAGCGCGCGATCTCGCCGCGCGCTTCGACCGCGATGCGGTCGGCCTTCTCCTCGATGATGCGCGCGCGCGCGGCCAAAGCGTCGCGGTCGAACGGCCGCTGCGCCTGCTGCTCGACGATGAATTGCGCGATGCCGGAACCGATCTCGCGCGCCAATCCCGCCTGCCGCACCACGATGGCGAGCAGCAGGCCGTCGACGCGCTGCAGATGCCGCATCAGGTCGGCTTCGATACGGTCGCGTGCCAATCGCACCGAGCCGCCTTCCAAGAGCGCCTCGGCCGACACGCGCAACACGGTCTTGAGGAAATCCACCGCCGCGGCGCGGCCAAGCACGCTGTCGAGCCGGTCGCCGAAGCCGATGCGGGCGGGCGTTGCGTGCTGCACCGCCGAGGCCACCAATTCGCCGCCGCCGAGCTCGAGGAAGCCGCGATGGCCGAAACGATGGCGCGCCGCCCAATCGAGGATGACGACGGCATCGCCCTTCGACACCCAGTTGCGCAGGACTTTGCGCGCCTTGTTCCAGTCGATCAGGAACACCAGCGCGGCGCCGAGCGCTTCGAGAAACTCGTTGCGCGCTTTGTCGTTCTCGCTCGGGCAGCGGCCGGTGACCAGGTAGAACACGCCGTCGTCGCCCAGCCCCTTTGCGCTCTTGCGCGCAAGCCCGCTCCATTGCACCGGGAAATTCCGGAACAGGTCGGTGAAGAACTTGGCGCGCGCGCGATGCACGTCGGTGTAGGTGACGGTGACGGTATCGGTGGCGACCGCGATCACCACCACATGCGCGTCGGTCTCGCCGATGTCGTTCTGGATGATGAGCTTGCCGTCGGCGCGGGTGGCGGTGGTCGCCAGCCCGGGATGATCGAACTTCAGCTTGCGGGTCGCTGCGAGCCCGCGCATGAAGGCTTCGACCGCCGGCCTGTCCTCCGGCGCGAGCCCGTAGGCGTGGGCGCCCGCCACCACTTCCTCGGCATGCGCGGCCGACAGCCGGTTCAGCGCCTTGTGCAGATCCATGACCAGGCGATGCAGGCTGTCGCCCGGGCCTTCGGCGATCGCGGTCAGGCGCGCGATCTGCGCCAAGTCGAGCGTGTCGGCCGGTCCCGCACTCGCAGCCCCTTTCATTTTCGCCAGCCGGTCGAGCGCTGAATCGCCGGCAGCGGCATCGCCGGCTTTCACCGCGCGCGCCATGATGGCGACGTCATCCCAGATCGCCGCGCTCAATTCGTCGAGCCCCGGCGCCGCGATCTTGTCGCCGGCGAGCAGATTCGCGCCCTTGACCAGCGCCTCCATGGCCTCGGTATCGAGGCCGGCGGCGCGGCATTCCTCGGTGAGGTCGAAGGCGGCGCCTTGCGGCGCGCGCGCGCGATGGCCGGCCGCCTGCAAGACGCTCAAGCGCGCCTTGACCTTGCCGTTGGCGGTCGAGGCCCTCGGCGATCAGCGCCGGCAGCAAAATGTCGCCTTGGCCGAGTTTTTCGATGATCTGCGATTTCATGCCGGATGCCCTTTTTGAAAAGGCTGGCACATCCGGATGACACTGGTATTGAGCCAGATCATTCACCGGACTGTCATATTCCGGCCGCTGGCGCCGCGGCGTTGCGCCGGCGGCCCGCTCGACATCGTCGTGGCCGCTCGTCACCAGGCGCGACCGCGTTAAATCACCATCGGGTTGCCGGCCTTCATATCATTGACCTAGGTCAACGCGCCCCATGACGGTTTGCGCGCTATTGAAGCCATTCATTCTGCAAATAATTGCGCCGGAACCCGATGTGTTGCGGAGCATTCGCCCACGCGACAACAAGGAGGATCGACATGATCGAACACCTGAAGGATTTTCCCGCCAATGTGCTCGCCTTCGTCTGCCACGGACGGGTGAGCAGGGCGGAATATGACAGCGTGCTGGTGCCGGCGGTGGACGAGGCGCTCAAGAAAAACGACAAGGTCCGCATCTATTACGAGACCGCGGCGGATTTTGCCGGCATCGAGCCGGGCGCGGTCTGGGAGGACTTCAAGGTCGGCATGGAGCACTTCACGCGCTGGGAGCGCATGGCGGTGGTCACCGACGTCGACTGGATCAAGCACACCATGAGCTTCTTCAGCTTCATGATGCCGGGCGAGATGAAGACATTTCCGCGCTCGCAAGCCGCGCAGGCGCGCGCCTGGGTCACGGCCAAGTAAACGACAGCGAGCGGGCGCCGGTCAGCGCCCGCCCAAATATTTCGACGCGCCGCGTCAGCTACGCGAGCGGTTCAACACCGGCCGCGCGGCATCGATCGCCCAATCCGCCATCGAGCCGTCATAGAGCCGCACATTCCGGTGGCCGCGCACCTCGTGCAACACGAACCACGTTCCGGCGCCGAGATGGCCGGTGTTACAGAACGTGATCTGTTGACCCTTGGGCGTGACGCCGGCATTGGCCAGCACCTTGTCGATGGTGGCAGCGTCGGCCGGTCGCGTGCCGTCCAAGGTTTCGACTTGCGCGGCCGGCACATTGACCGCGCCGGGGATCGTGCCGGCGACGCGCACCGCCGTCGACTTGGCCTTGCCTTCGAATTGCTTCGGCGTGCGGGCATCGATCAACGTCGCATTGTGAGTATCGACCGCCTGCATCACATCGGCGCGGCTGGCGAGATACTCGCTGCGCAGATGCGCGACGAAGGTCTTAGGCGCCGGGCTGGCGGCAGCGGTCGCTACCGGATTGCCGGCGTCGGCAAACCAAGCCTTGTCGCCGCCGTCGAGGATCGAGACCTCGTCGTGACCGAGCACCTTGAAGGTCCAATAAATGCGCGCGGCGGCGTTGAAGTCGGCCTTCTCGCGGCCGCCCGGCACCACGATCACATGGCTGCTGCCGTCGATGCCGTAGCTGCCGATCAGTTTCTCGGCGTCTTTGACGGGCGGCAGCAGGCCCGGCACGCCGTCGATCTTGGCGCGCCAGCCGCCGGCCACGAAATCGGTGAACTGCGCGCCGGGAATGTGACCGGACGCGAATACCGCGCGCTGATTGGCGCCGTCATAGACGTCGAGGATCACGATATTTTTATCAGTGAGGTGCTGCTTCAGCCAGGCCGTGCTGACCAGCGGCTGCGCGGCCATTGCGGCCTGCAACAGCGCCGAAACCATCAACGCGGCGACGACAGTCAGCGCCGAAAGGATGCTGCGTTTTGCCGACATCGCTCCAACTCCGTTGAAAAAAAGCTGGCGAAATGTGGCGCCTTGGCTAGAACATATTCATTGATTTGCATCAATGCCGGGGGCTGAATCTCCGCCAGTTTTGTCGCGTTCAATCGCGAGACACACCCATGAATTCGACCATTCGCCCGTTTTGGCCGCCTTTGACCGCCGGCATCGCGCTCGGTCTGGTGCTTCTGCTCACCTTCCTGATCACCGGGCACGGGCTCGGTGCGAGCGGCTTCTTCACGCGCTTGACTGCCTGGTTCGGCAGCGAACTCGCGCATCCGGCCACCACGGCCAACAGCTATCTCGGTCCGTTCCTCAAGTCGGGCGCCGTGCTCTCCACCTGGATCACGTGGGAGATTGTCGGCGTCGCGCTCGGCGGCCTCTTGGCCGCGCTCGCCGGCGGACGCTTCCGGCTCCGGCTCGACGGCGCGACCAAACTCAGCGGCGGCGGCCGCATCGTGCTGGCGCTCGGCGGCGGAATTCTCACCGGCTTCGGTGCGCGGCTGGCGCGCGGCTGCACCAGCGGCATCGGCCTTTCCGGCGGCGCGCCGCTGGCGGTCGCGGCCTTCCTGTTCCTGATCGGATTCTTCGTCGTCGGCATCGCGGTGAGTTTCCTGCTGCGGAGGGCCTGGGCATGACACTCCCGATCTATGACAACGGCGTCGCCTCCGGCCTGCTCAGCGGCATCCTGTTCGGCTACGTGCTGGAGAACGCCGGCTTCGCCAGCCCGCGCAAGCTGACCGCGCAATTCCGCTTCAGCGACTGGTCGGTGTTCAAGGTGATGTTCACCGCCATCATCGTGGCGGCGATCGGGCTTTACGCCGCGATGGAATTCGGGCTGATGCGGCCGAACGGCATCTTCATTCCGACCACCTTCTTCTGGGCAAGTCTGACCGGCGGCGCGCTGGTCGGCGCCGGCATGGCGGTCGGCGGCTATTGCCCGGGCACCTCGACCGTCGGGCTGTCGACCGGCCGGCTCGATGCGTTGTTCTTCATCGTCGGCATGGTGCTCGGCACCGGCCTGTTCGCCGGCGTGTTCGATCCGATCAAATTGTTCTATCTCGCCGGCGAAGGCCCGCAGGCACAGACACTGGGCGCGCTGTTCGGGATTCCGACCTGGGCGGTGCTGGCGATCCTGGTCGTCATCGCCATCATCGGCTTTGCGCTCGGCACGCGGCTCGAACGCGCCTATGGCGGGCCGCTGACCGCCGAGCAATTGAACGGCGGCGAAGAGCGCGAGACAATCGAGCGCATCGACATCGTCAGCGTACGAACCGGTTGAACGGGAGAAGCTCATGCAATCAAGGCGACTGAAATCCGCGCTGCTGGCCGGCAGCCTGTCGACGTTCGCGGCAGCGATCGCCGCCACGGCGCCGGCGCCGACGCCGGTGGCGGCCGCCGAGAATGCGTGGCAGGTGGCGCAGGCAGCGCGCAACCCTTGCGGCCCCGGCAGTCCGTGCGCACCGGCCGCCGGACGCGCCGCCAGTCCCTGCTCGCCAGCCGCCAATGGCGGCGGCGCCGAAAGCCCCTGCTCGCCCGCCAGCGCCGGAAGCGGCGCTCCGGCGGCGCCGTGCGGACCGGCGGCATCGCCTTGCGCGCCGGCATCCGGACGCAGCGCACCGGCAGCGCCAGCCGCCCCCTGCGGTCCGGCGGCTTCGCCTTGCGCGCCGTCGCGCTCTTGATAGAGATGCGGTAGCGCGCCTTCGCGCGGTCGCGACGCCGTGACGGAGGATCACGATTGCGTCGAGGAGCCATGCTCGCGGCGACAGACCAAGATCACGATCGCCTCGTTGACCGGCTGCGGCGGCTTCCGCGCGCGCAACTGCTTGCGATGTACGATGCCGCGGCGGAAGCGGCCGAATGCGCCGCGGCGCTCGCGCAACGCGGCACCAATCCGGTCACCGAAGTGCTCGCCGGCGCGACCATGGTCGAGGAGTGGATGCATTTTCCGGCGGGCGACGTCATCGACGCCGGCACGCACAGTCAATTCTACTATCATGCGCACGCCGCCGAGGAGCGCGTCGCCGGCGAGCACGGCCACTTCCATACTTTCGTGCGCCCGAAAAAGATCGCGCCCGCTCTTGCGCCGGTCGCGGTCGCCGACCTGCCCGACGCCGACGACGCGGCGGCCTGGATCGCGCATCTCGTCGGCATTTCCACCGACGCTTCCGGCCGTGTGATCCGCCTGTTCACCACCAATCGCTGGGTGACCGGCGAGGTCTGGTACGACGCCGATGCGGCGATTTCGCTGCTCGACCGCTTCGACATCACCGTCGAGACGCCTTCGCACGATCTCAATCGGTGGGTGACGGCGGTTGTGCGCATGTTCCGGCCGCAGATCGCCGATTTGATCCGCGCACGCGATGCCGCGGTCGACGAATTCCAACGCGCCCATCCTGGGGCAAATGTATTCGAGGATCGCGCGCTGCAGGTGACGTCGGAAATTCCCGTCGACTTCCTCGCACAGATCCGCGCCATTGAGGCGCGCTCGCCGCGCAACCGAGCCAATAAACTTCCAGGACGAAGGCGCCGCATGGATCGGCGCACCTGCCTGGCTTGCGGCTCAACGGCGCTCATCGGCAGCGCGCTGTTCGGCGCGAACGCTGTCGCCGATGCCGGCGTGCTTGGTCGACAACCCGGCGCAGCTTTACGATTTTCTGCGGAACTGAACGGCGCGTCAGCGCAGATGCGCCAATTCCTCCGGCGGGCGGCTGATGCGCGGCTGCGGCACGTAGAAGCCGCCGACCTTGAGCATCGGCCGCGGCTTGTACGCAATCGACATCAGCCGGTCGCGCAGCGCTTTGGGCGAGGTCGGCTTGACCAGGAATTCGTGCGCGCCCGAGCGCAGCGCTTCCATGACCGACGAGCGATAGCCGTCATGGGTCAACATGATGATCGGCAGATTGGGGCGCGGGAAAACGCCGGGCGAGCGCACGATGCGCAGCACCTCGCGGCCGTTGAGCACCGGCATGTCCCAATCGAGCAACATGACGTCGGGGTCGTTGTTGCGGATGTGCTCCAGCGCGGTGAGGCCGTCGCCGACCTCGGTCACCGAGCGGGCGCCGAGATTCATCAGCATCATGCGCGTGAGCCGGCGCATGTAGGAATTGCCGTCGACGATCAGGATATTGAGGCCTTGGATCAGCGTTTCGACAGATTTATCGAGCATATGGAGGCCGATTGGATGGGACGACGGCATGGAAGCTAATCCGGAGAGTTTGTAGTTTTACTGAGGGCGATCGTTCAAATTGTCGGCATGTCGGCCTATGGTTTGCGCAAAACTGGTTACCAAACGGTGACCGCGGGCCTATTTATCGGCTCAACGACAATGAGGTGAGCGCCATGAAACTGCCCGGCCCCGATCATCCGATCACGATTGCGCCTAACGCCAAGCGCGTGCGCGTCACCTTCGCCGGCAAGGTGATCGCCGATTCAACGCGCGCGCTGACGCTTCAAGGAGGCGAGCTATCCGCCGATGCACTATATTCCGCGCGCCGACGCCGACATGAGCCTGCTCACGCCGACCGCGCACGCCACGCATTGCCCCTACAAAGGCGACGCCAGCTATTTCACGATTCAAGCCGATGGCCGCAGCGCGGAGAACGCGGTGTGGAGCTACGAGCATCCATTTCCGGCCATGGCCGAGATCGAAGGCCACCTCGCGTTCTATCCGAACCGCGTCGACAAGATCGAAGAGAGCTGAGCGCCGCAGCGGCTGATTGCCAAAAAGGGTCGGGGCGACACCCAGGGCAGGAAATCCGGAAAGCGCTCCACATCGGCGACGATGTCGAACAGCTGCGCCGGCGTGTACTTCAGGTGAAGGCGCTCGATATGGCCCACGGGCGGTCGTTTGCAGTCAAATGCCAAATTTATGGCAAAAAGCTGCCACAGAGGCGTGGTTGGGTCACCACTGCGCGTGAACGTCCGGCCCCGATAAGCCACCACTACGTCAACAGTGGTGACCTTTTCGCAGGGTCAAAATCGGCGCTTGCTTGACGTATATCAATGCGGCTGCGTGCCAATGCAAAATGGTTTGGTCGATAATCGGCGGAGGGCGAGACGATGTCCACAGCACTTCGACATTCGGCGAAATGTCCACGTTGTGAGATGAAATTGATTTCTCCCGAATGGTCGGAAACCATCGGCGACAATGAGACCGTCAATTTCTGGTGCTGCCCGATTTGCGGCAACGAGTTCGAGACGACCGACAGCATCATGGAAGAAGCGGCGTCCGAGGCGGAACTGGCGAAAGAATTCTTCCCGAATCTGTTGGTCGCCTGACGCCCGAGGCATCGCCGCCCGCCCCGCTCACGTATGAATCGGATGCGCCTTGCGCCCGCCGCGCTCGATCGCGGTCGGCGCCTCGTCGCGCGCGATCAGATGCGCCGCCAGATCGAGGCAGCGCTTGGTGAGCATCGCCGCGCCCTCGGCCAGATCCTTCGATGCGCGCACGATCTCGACATTGCGCTCCATGTCCTCGCGCGACCAGCCGCGCGAATGCGCGATATAGGGGAACTGCGGGAAGATGAAGCCGAGCTCGGCGAAGAAGCCGAGCATCTGCCCGGCAACCGCCTGGATGTTGTCCTGCCCGCCGACAATGATGAAGCCGGCGACCTTGTTGCGGATCAGCACCTGGTTGCGGATGGTCACCGCGTTCTGCACGCAGTTGAGCCGCTCGGCCATCTTGAAATAGAGCGATGAGGCGGCGCCCCAGCGGATCGGCGACGCGATGATGATGGCGTCCGCCCAGTGCACCAGCGCCTCGTAGACCTGGTCCATCTGGTCGTTGGCATCCATCTGCGTGATCGAGCACGGCCAGGTGCAGGCATGCGCGGCCTTTGAATAGAAGCCCTCGCATTCGCGGAATTTGAGGTCGTTGAGCCGGATCAGCCGCGACTCCGCGCCGAGCTCGCGCGCCTCCCTCAAGGCGTGATCGAGCAGATGATCGGAGCCCGAGAAGCGCGGGTTGGCGGCGTCCATTGCGGTCGTTGAAATGCCGGCAAGCCGCAACGGGCCGGGCGCGCGTTCGACCTTGCGCGCCAGCGGATGCGGCGCGTGCGGCTTGCGGGTGCGCTTGCTGGCGCCGTTGACGTCGACCAGCACGCGGCCGCTTTCGACCTTCACCGGAAAGGAGGGAACGCGGTCTTCCTCGAAGCCCGGCTCGCCCTCGCCGGTGCAGCGGTGGAATTTCCAATAGTGCCAGGGACAGACGATGTATTCGCCGTCGAGATGGCCGGTGCCGAGCGGCCCGCCGACATGATTGCAGGTGTTCGACACCACGCCGAATTTGCCGTCGATGCAGGAGACCGCCAGTTCGCGGTTGGCCGCCGAGACGCGCCTGAGCGGCGTTGCGGCGAGCTCATCGGCGCTGCCGATGTCGACCCAGTTTTCTTCGCCTGCCATGATGCTTTGCCCCGCTGATGGTACTCACAACGCGTCCGCCGGAATTTGGATCGCGGCCGGCGTGCCCGGCGGCAACGGACGCGGATGGACCTCCACCATGCCGCGATTGAGCCGCACGCGGTAGGTGGCGAGCTTCTCGGTGAAGGGCGGCGGCGCGCAGCCGTCGGCCAGGCGATATTGATAGCCGTGCCAGGGACAGGTCACGCAGCCGTCGATGATGCGACCCTCGCCGATCGGCCCATTCTGATGGGCGCAGAGATTGGTGAGCGCGCCGATCTCGCTGCCGTCGCGGAAGACGGCGATGCGCTCGCCGCCATGCGCGGCGATAATGCGCGCGCCTTTGTCGGGGATCGCGCTCGGCGGGCCAACCTTGAGCCAGCCATCGTCGGCGGCAAGGCCGCGGTCGCCGGTCCATTCGCGCCAGCCGGCCAGCACGTGCAGCACGGTGACGGTGCCGAAGCACACGACCAACATCAGCGGAATGACGATGCCCTCGTCATCCTGCATGGCGCCGAGCGCGACATGCACGACCGCCAGCCCATAGGCGACGTAGACGCCCATGTGCAGCGCCTTCCAGATCGGCGGGGTGAGGAAGCTCAGCCAGAAATCGTGGCTGGTGGCGGCCATCAGGAACAGGATCAGCAGCGCGGCAAGGCCGATGGTCTTGAACGGGAAGTCCATGAAGGTGGTGTAGTCCTGCCACTTGGTCAGCTCGGTGACCAAGTTGATCAGATTGTGCTGCACCAGATACCACTCGAGCAGAAACCAGAAATGCGTCGCCGCCACCAGAAAGGTGAGCACGCCGAAATGACGGCGATTGTACAAGAGCGGCAGGAAGCGCGGATTGAGCCGCGCCAGCGGCCCGATCGACAGGATCACCGTCAACATGATGAAGGTGCAACTGCCGAAGGCACGGATCCAGATATCGATGGCGTCGGGCAGCTTTTTCGGCTGCTCGAGCGGAAAATGAATCGCGGCATAGCCGGCGATGTAAATCGCAACGGCGGCGATCAGGATACCGTCATAGACGACCTTGTCCCGATTCCACTGCACCGCCCGGAAGCCGACGCTCATCTCGTTGTCCTCGTGCTGCGGTCAGGAGGGCGCGCGCAGATAAAGCGCCATGGCGAAGGCGAACAGCACGGCCACCGACAACAGCGGCCACAGCAGACGATGGACGGAGCGGTGCGCGCGCCTCATGCGGCACCGCGCGATTTCAACCAACGGACCAGGATGTAGGGCCACAGCGCGGTCGCGCCGGGCAGGAAGAGAATGCGCGCGCCAACGGTCGCCTCCGCATGCGGAACCAGCTGCGCGATGCCGACGGTCACGAATGCGAGCGCGATGACGAAGCCGATCATGGCGTAGAGGGCGATCCCATACACAATCATCATTGCCGACCGCTCCCCTGCCCCAGGCCCGACGAAATTCTAACGCGCCGCAATCGCTTCCGCGATCATCACGGTGCGCTTGGCCATCTCGGCATGCAGACGCTCGACCATGCGGCCGTCGATCGACACCACGCCCTTGTCCTTGTTCTCCGGCAATTCGAACGCGGCGATCATCTTGCGCGCCTGCTCGACCTCTTGCGCCGAGGGCGAGAACGCCTTGTTGCACGGCTCGATCTGGTTGGGATGGATCAGCGTCTTGCCGTCGAAGCCGAGTTCGGCGCCTTGCGCGCATTCAATGGCGAAGCCGTCGCTGTTGCCGAGATCGTTGTAGACGCCGTCGAGAATGTCGATGCCGTGAATGCGCGCGGCCGCCACGCACGTCATCAGCCATGGCAGCATCGGCGCGCGGCCGGGCACGATGCGCGCGCGCGTGTCCTTGGCGAGATCGTTGGTGCCCATGACGAAGCCGGTGAGCCGCGATTCGGAATCGCGCGCTTCCGCCGCGATCGACAGAATGTTGAAGATCGCGAGCGGCGTCTCGATCATCGCCCAGACCCGCGTCTTGTGGTCGGTGCCCATATCGAGCAGGCGGCGACCGACTTGTTCGAGCGCGTCGGCGTCCGACACTTTCGGCACCAGAATGGCGTCGGGCGCGGCATGGGCGGCGGCGGTCAGATCGTCGGCGTGCCAGGGCGTATCGATGCCGTTGATGCGGACGAACACCTCGCGGGCGCCGAAGCCGCCGGCCTTCACCGCCGCGCAAACCTGATCGCGGGCGGCCTCCTTGGCGTCGGGCGCGACCGAATCCTCAAGGTCGAAGATGACGCAATCGGCCGGCAGCGTCTTCGCCTTTTCCAGCGCGCGCGCATTGGACCCCGGCATGTAAAGCACGCTGCGGCGCGGACGAATGGTCATGCCGCCAACTCTACCGGCCGTCAGAAAACTATCAAGGGTGCGCCTGCGCAATCTGCGGCTTTAGGATCCTGTAGAGCTGAAAGCGATCGCCGTCGGCGATCAGCTTCAGGTGCGAGGGATTGGGATTGGGCGCCCCGTCCTCGGTGAACAGCACGTAGAGGTAATCGAACTTCTGCCAATTGCGCCAGAACGCCGGCATCCAGGGCAGCGGATGATGGGCTGCAACGAGGAGCTGCGATACCGACGGCGGCGTGCCGTCCCTGATATCGGCAAAGTCGCGAAACGCGGGCCGCGTGTGCAACACTTGCTTGCCTTCTACGGTAAACAGCGTGGTCACCAGCGAGGAGCGCTCGATGGTGGCGATACAGGCGGCGTGCACCAGACCGAGATCGCGCACGTCGTCGCCGTACGAAGAGCGGTCGGCATAGGCGACGAACACCGTCGAGCCCGGCTTGATGCGGCGCACCGAGGCGCGGAACTCGCTGGTGGTATCCGACAATTGCGACCAGTTGTAATCGATCTCGATCAGCCGCGTGCCGATCATGACCAGCAGCACGATCATCAGCGCGCGGCGCACGAAGCGGCGGCGCAATTCCAGATCGCCGCAGGCAAACAACATGAAGGCGACGCCGATCGGCACGCGCTGGTCGCACATATAGGTGTCGAACATCACCCGCGGCAAAGCCATATAGACCGCTCCGCCGACGGCGAGCAGCACGTAGAGCAGCGGGTGGAAACGCAAGACGCGGTGGCGGATGGTCCAGACGATGGTTCCGACCAGCAGCGTGACGAGCAGGAAGGCGGCGATGTCGGAATAATCCGAGATGACATACATCAGCCCGTCGATCTTGCCGCGCTGCTCCCAGTGCGTGCTGCCGACCAGATGCATCGTCGGGCTGGCATAGAGCAGCGGCGCCGCGGCCAGGAACGGCAGGCCGCTCAGGACGAAATCGACGATGCGGCCGGGCCACGGTTCGGCGCGCCGTTCCCACAGCCGCCAGATCTCGAACGACAAGACGCCGATGCCGTAAACGCCGAGCGCCGAGAGATGACAGAAGAACAGCACGACGGCGCAAGCCGTCGACAGCGCGAAGCGGATCGGCCAAGCCCGCTCGCGAAAGGCGATCCAGCCGGCCAGCGCCCACAAGGCGACGCCGATGCCGAAAATGTAGTTCATCAAGCCGACGAGGAAGACGTAATTATAGAGCAGCGGCAGGGCGAACAGCGGAAACGTCGACCAGCGCCCGATCAGCGCACGGTTAAGCGCCAAGGTCCCCGAGATGATCAACGCGAACATGCCGACCATGAACACTTGGCCGGCGAGATAGACCTTCATGACCCGCGCCAACAGCGGCACGATGAGATCCATGGTCAGGTTGGGGATGACCTGCCAATCGATTTCATAGAAATGGGCGAGCTGCGGGTTCTTCGACAGCGTCGCGATCACGTCCATGCGCGCCAGGTGATTGACGTAGTCGGACAGCGGCGGCAGCGGGTGCGTCCAGAGCGGGATCGAAATGAGCAGCGTCAGGGCCGCGGACAGAACGGCGATCTGCGGCCCCGAAAAGCCATGCGTTCGCAAGCGCGGCATGGGGGCGCTGGCCATAATAGGTTTGTTCGGCGAAAGCATGCGGTCCCCAGCTTTGCTTCCTTAGTCGTCGATTTCGCCTGAACGAGCGATGAACGCGGCCCGGTTTCGCGCCGCGGGAAGCCGCCTCCGGCCCGTGAAAACCGCGGGTTACCCGTGCTAAGGGGTCCCGGACCGGTCATTGACCCCGCCGGGCATGCCGATTGCCTGGCCGGCGTCAAGGATGGAACAAGCGCTCTCGAGGATCGCGATGAACTTTCCGCAGCGACTGATCGACGGCTACAGCGCCTTCGCCGCCGGCCGGCTGGCGCGCGAGCAGGACCGCTACCGCGAGCTGGCCGAGACCGGCCAGCGGCCGGAAATCATGGTGATCGGCTGCTGCGACTCGCGCGTCTCGCCGGAGGTGATTTTCGACGCCAGCCCGGGCGAGTTATTCGTGGTGCGCAACGTGGCGAACATCGTGCCGCCTTATGCGCCGGACGAGCGCGCGCACGGCGTCTCCGCCGCCCTGGAGTTCGGCGTCGGGGCCCTGCGGATCAAGCACATCGTGGTGCTCGGCCACGCCCGCTGCGGCGGCATCAAAGCCTACGCGGAAGACGCCGCGCCGCTGTCGCCCGGCGATTTCATCGGCAATTGGATGAAGCTGATGGCGCCGGCGGCGGTCAAAACCCCGCGCGGGGATTTATCGCCGGCCGCGTATCTGACGCGGCTGGAGCAAGCCAATGTCGTCAACAGCCTCGACAATCTGATGACGTTTCCGCGTCTCGCCAGACTGATCGAGAAAGGCAAGGTCAACGTGCACGGCGCCTATTTCGGCGTCGCCAGCGGCGATTTGTCGGTGCTGGATCGGGGGAGCGGGGAGTTTTTGCCGGTGGTGCCGGAAGCGACCACATTCAATGCGCTGCGATTTTGACCTCTGTCGTCCCGGCCGAGCGGAGCGAGGGGCCGGGACCCATACGCCGCAGCCCATCGATAGTTCAAGACGTATGGGTCATCGCCTTCGCGGGGACGACAGCTACGCCGCCTTCTTCCTCGCGTTGACCTGCTCGCGGTTGATCAGCAGTTCCGCGATCTGCACCGCGTTCAACTCCGCACCCTTGCGCAGGATCCCGCGTGTTTCTGATGCATTGCGGGCGTACAGCCACAGGCTGTAATATTGGCCTGACACGATCTCACCGTGGGGGCGGTCATGACTGCAAGATGTCCAAAATGCGGGTCGGAGAGCCCTGACGAGAAGCACTTTTGTGCTGACTGCGGAACCGAATTGCGAGCCGCGCAGTCACAAGCGATGAGCTTTGTGCGTCGCGAAGAGGTCATGGATATTGTTCGGCAGAACTACAAAGAACAGAAGGTCGTCGAGATTGAAACGGCGCAGGCCATCGCTTCAAGGCTTGCCGACTGGATGAAACTCCTGGCTTTCTTCATCGGTATCCCGATTGCAGCGCTTTTGTTGCTGCTCGGTTTCTTCGGCATCAAGACCTATTCAGACTTCTCGAACCAAGTGAAGTCTGCAGAGGCCGCCATTTCGCAACGATTACAGAAAGCAAAGGAAGGAGCTGACGAACTCAAGGGCAAGAGTGAGACGCTGATGCATGATTACGAGCGACTTCATGCGCAGCTGGCTGACACGGATGCATTGGCCAAGCGTGTAAACTCTCTGACCGCAAAGGTTGACGCCATCGGCGAAAAGATCGGATTTACGCCGACTTCGAAAATTTCCTCGGAGACGAGGACGATACTCGAATCCAAATTCGAGGAGTTCAAGAAATACCTCCAGGAGCGGGGATATAGAGGAACGTCAACGACCATCGAAATCGATATCACCGACAAGGTCGATCTTGGTATGCTTGCGTATTATGACCCCGACAAGCAGCGGGCGGTCATCGACAGCAGGTACGCGAACGAGCCGGCGATCCTGTTGCGCGAATACACCCACCATGTGCTTGGTTCATCCAACGTCCCTTCCGGCAATGGCGCTGATTTTGCGGTGTACCTAGGACTTGAATCGGCCCTCGCTTGGTATCTACCTTGCAGCTTCTTGAAGGATCCGTTTCCAGCACCAAACGCGTCCAACTGGGACCTGACCAAGAAGCGCTCTTTCTCCGAGTTAAGAACCACGCTCCCTGATGCCATGATAGATGGAACAGTTATTTGGGGCGGGGCATTCTGGGCAATGCGCGAAAAGCTCGGCCGTGAGACGTTAGACAAGCTTCTCCTCGAAACGTGGTATTCGCTCCGTCAGGAAGACTTTCGGTCAAATATCGGCGTGAACTTCGCGCGCAAGCTCCTGGAACTTGCTTCAACGCATCAGGCCCCAATCCGTGAGGTTTTCTCGACCCGCGGATTGAAGCTGTGACACAGATGGCAGTGAATGCGCCCTACGCCGCCTTCTTCTTCGCGCTGATCAGTTTGCGATTGATCAGACACTCGGCGATCTGCACCGCATTCAGCGCCGCGCCTTTACGCAGATTGTCGGACACCACCCACAGCACCAGGCCGTTGTCGACGGTCGGGTCGGTGCGGATGCGGCTGATGTAGGTCGCGTCCTCGCCGACGCATTCATAAGGCGTGGTGTAGCCGCCGGGCTCGCGCTTATCGATCACCAGGCAGCCGGGCGCGTTGCGCAAGATCTCGCGCGCTTCATCGGCGGTGATCGGGTTCTCGAACTCGATGGTCACTGCTTCGGAATGGCCGACGAACACCGGCACGCGCACGCAAGTGGCGGTGAGCTTGATTTTGGGATCAAGAATCTTCTTGGTCTCCATCATCATCTTCCACTCTTCCTTGGTGTAGCCGTCCTCCATGAACACATCGATCTGCGGGATCAAATTGAATGCGATGCGCTTGGGAAACTTCTTCAACTCGATCTCGTCGAGCGTGAACACCGCCTTGGTCTGCGAGAACAATTCGTCCATGGCGTCCTTGCCGGCGCCGGACACCGACTGATAGGTCGCCACCACCACGCGCTTGATCTTGGCCTTGTCGTGCAGCGGCTTGAGCGCCACCACAAGCTGCGCGGTCGAGCAGTTCGGATTGGCGATGATGTTCTTCTTGGTGAAGCCGGCAACCGCGTCGGCGTTCACCTCCGGCACGATCAGCGGCACGTCCGGGTCCATGCGCCAGGCGCTCGAATTGTCGATCACCACCGCGCCCTTGGCCGCGATCTTGGGCGACCATTCCTTCGAGACGGCGCCGCCCGCCGACATCAGGCAGATATCGACATCGGAGAAGTCGTAGTGGTCGAGCGTCTTCACCTTCAGCGTCTTGTCGCCGAACGAGCACTCCACGCCCATGCTCTTGCGCGAGGCCAGCGCCACCACTTCGTCGGCGGGAAAATCGCGCTCGGCCAGAATGCCGAGCATCTCGCGCCCGACATTGCCGGTGGCACCCACCACGGCGACCTTGTAACCCATTGTTAACTCTCCGAATATTTCTCCGCTCGGGTTCGCTTTCAGCACAGGCGGATGCCAGCGCTTCTAAGCGAGAATGGCGCGCAAGACAACGGCAACCGGGGGGAAGGCCGTGCACCCGGCCCTGTATTCCTGGCGCGAACAACTGCCCGCCACCTTTGTGCGCCTGCTCGCCTATTTAGGCGGGATTGCCGTGTTGTCAGTAGCGGCGGCGCGAATATTCGGGCCGGCGCCGGCAACGCCAACGCAGCCGCTGCTCCAATCAAAATGGATCGACATCGAAAAAACGTTTCCGGCTTTCGCGCTGTCGATTCCGGAAGCGGCCGACATGCCGTCGAATTATGCGATCCGCCGAAACGCCGCGGGCGACGGCCGCAAGGACATCCTGAACCTCGGTGAGCCGACGGGCGATGCACCGTTCCTTCAGGTCACAATCTACCGGCTGGGCAGCGAGATGGCCGGCTTTCCGCTTCCGCAAAGCGACCTGGTAGCGCAGGCGGCCAGCGTCGGTCCCGTCACCGCCTTTCGCACGGAGCAACCGCTGGCGAGCAAATTCGGCGCGCTTTCCGTTGCCGCCTTCGACGTCGGCATCCCGCCCCGCCACTGTCTCGGCTTCCTGCGCGATTTCAACGAACCACGGCTGCAATTATCCGGACGCTTCTGCCAAGGCGGCGCCGAATACATTCGAACGCTCCACGCTTGCTTGTGCGCTCGACCGCCTGACATTGTTGTCCGCCGGCAGCGAGCCGAAGATCGGCGCCTTGTTTGCGAAGGCCGAGCTCAAGCGCGGCTTCTGCGGCCAGCACGATCCCATCCTGACGCCGACGCCGAAATACAAATTGCTCTGGAAGGCGCTCGCCGACCGCCCCGAGCCGCGCCGCATCGGTCGTTAGACGGGTTGCCGCATACCAGCCAGACTAGCTGTGACGCGCCGGCCAGGCCTGTTTCTTAAGCATTGGGCGCCACAATTGCGCGTGATTTGCCCTATTGCCGCGAACCGAACACGGCTAGTATGCAGTCGCAATTCGAAGTCACCCGCGAGGACACTATGCGTTTGAAAGCCGTTGTTAGCGCGTTTGCCGTTGTCGCAGCCGTTGGGTTGCTGGCCCTGCCGGCGGATGCCGCGCCGAAGAAACGCGCGGTGAGCGCGGGCGGACATACGGTGTTCTACAGCCGAGACGAGAACGGGCACGCCCGCACCCGCATCATCATTCAGAAGCGCTCTTATCTCGATCCGGGCACCGAGTCCTTCCCGGGCGAGTACGCGGGCCACAACTATGCCTGGTCGCCGAACCATCGGGCATCGAGCGTGCTCGACAATACGGTTTTCGGCGCCAACGAGACGGCGTTGCCGGGCCCATTCACGCTGCCGTTCAAGGACACTCCTTGGCTCGAGTACTGATCGGACAGCAGGCGCTCTAAACGAAAACGCGGCCGCAGGGCCGCGTTTTTTGTTTGTGCGCTCGTGCCCCGGACGCGACGCAGCACGAGCGCAGCGAAGTGATGCGTCGCTGATCCGGGGCCCAACTTTATGAAGCGGGGTCCCGGGTCTGCAGCGCACCACTTCGTGCTGCGCTGCGCCCGGGACATGTATTATGCGGCCAGCGTTTCCAGCTCCGCCAAAATCGCGTCGCCCATCTCAGCCGTGCTCACCACTTTGCTGCCCTCCGACTTGATGTCGGCGGTGCGCAGGCCCTTGGCGAGCGCGGCGGCGATCGCGGAATCGATCATGTCGGCTTGCTTGCCGAGATTGAATGAGTAGCGCAGCGCCATGCCGAACGAGGCGATCATGGCGATCGGATTGGCGATGCCCTTGCCGGCGATGTCGGGCGCCGAGCCGTGCACCGGCTCGTACAGCGCCTTGCGCTTCTTGGTCTTGGGATCGACCTCGCCGAGCGAGGCCGAGGCCAACATCCCGAGCGAGCCGGTGAGCATCGAGGCGACGTCCGACAGCATGTCGCCGAACAGGTTGTCGCAGACAATGACGTCGAACTGCTTCGGATTACGCACGAGCTGCATGCCGCCGGCGTCGGCCAGCATGTGCTCGAGCTGAACGTCCTTGAACTCGCGCGCGTGCAGCGCGGTCATCACCTCGTTCCACAGCACGCCCGAGACCATGACGTTGCGCTTTTCCATCGAGGTGACCTTGTTGCGCCGCTTGCGCGCCAACTCGAAGGCCACCCGCCCGATGCGCTCGATCTCATAGGTGTCGTAGACTTGCGTGTCGATGGCGCGCTTCTGCCCGTTGCCGAGATCGGTGATGGTCTTGGGCTCGCCGAAATAAACGCCGCCGGTCAATTCGCGCAGGATCATGATGTCCAAGCCTTCGACCAGCTCGCGCTTGAGCGAGGAGGCGTCGGCGAGCGCCGGATAGGTCACGGCCGGGCGCAAGTTGGCGTAGAGATCGAGATCCTTGCGCAGCCGCAAGAGACCCGCCTCCGGCCGCACGTCATAGGGCACCTTGTCCCATTTCGGCCCGCCGACCGCGCCGAAGATCACCGCGTCGGCGGCCTTGGCCTTCTCCACGGTCTCGTCGGTGACGGCGACGCCATGCGCGTCGTAGCAAGAGCCGCCGACCAGCGCCTCCTCGGTGGTGAACTTGTCCGGGCCCTTTTTGTTGAAGAAGTCGAGGACGCGCTTTACTTGCGTCATCACTTCCGGACCGATGCCGTCGCCGGGGAGCAGCAGGAGATTATGGGTGGCCATACGCGTTACCTCGCAGTGACATTACCGCGCGGATTGCTAAAGCCTCCCTTTGCCCTTGGCAACTGGCGTCGGATGGGCCGACACTTGCCATTCATCGCGGTAAGTTAAGAGGCGTCATGCCAGAACAACGACCGCGCATCGTGATCGTCGGCGCCGGCTTCGGCGGCTTGCAGGCCGCCAAGGCGCTGGCGCGCGCGCCCGTCGATGTCAGCATCGTCGACCGGCAGAACCACCATTGCTTCCAGCCGCTGCTCTATCAGGTGGCGACCGCCGCGCTGTCGCCGGCCGATGTCGCCTGGCCGATCCGCCACATATTGCGCGCGCAGCCCAATGCCACGGTGTTGATGGAGAATGTCAGCGACGTCGATATGGAGAAAAAGCGGCTACGCACCAATTTCGGCGAGGTGCCTTACGACTATCTGGTGATCGCGACCGGCGCCATGCACGCCTATTTCGGCCATGACGAATGGTCGGCTTACGCGCCCGGCCTGAAGCGCATCGAAGACGCCACCCGCATCCGCCGCAGCATCCTGATCGCCTTCGAGCAGGCCGAGCTGGTGACCGATCCCGAAGCCCGGCGGCGCCTGCTCACCTTCGTCATCGTCGGCGGCGGCGCGACCGGCGTGGAAATGGCCGGCGCCATCGCGGAGATTGCGCGCAAGACTTTGGCCACCGATTTCCGCCGCATCGACCCGCGTTCGGCGCGCATCGTGCTGGTCGAGGCGGGACCGCGCTTGCTGCCGAGTTTCCCGGTCGAGCAGTCGGACTATGTGCGCGCGGCGCTCGAGCGCGGCGGGGTCGACGTCAAGACCGACACAATGGTGACCCAATGCGACGCGCACGGCGTCGACATCGACGGCGGCCGCATCGAGGCCGGCACCATCGTCTGGGCCGCCGGCGTGGTCGCCTCGCCGGCCGCGCGCTGGCTCAACGCCGAAGCCGACCGCTCCGGGCGCGTGAAGGTCAATCCCGATCTCTCGCTGCCGGGGCATCCGGATATTTTCGTTATCGGCGACACCGCCGCCGTCACCGACCGCGACGGCAAGCCGGTGCCGGGCATCGCGCCGGCCGCCAAGCAGATGGGCGACTATGTCGGTCGCCTGATCGCGGCCCGTATCGCCGGGCGCCGCGCGCCCGGGCCGTTCCGCTACATGCATTTGGGCGAGCTCGCCACCATCGGGCGGCGCGCCGCGGTGGTGAAACTCGGGCGCCTGCAGCTCAAGGGCTTCATCGGCTGGGTGTTCTGGAGCGTGATCCACATTTATTTCCTGATCGGCATGCGCAACCGTTTCATCGTCGCCTTCAACTGGTTCTGGAATTACCTGACCTTCCAGCGCGGCGCCCGGCTGATCACCGAGCCGGAGCAGGCGAAGAAATAATCGCCGGCGCTTGATCGCCGCGCGTCGCGGCGCGATGCTGCCGCGGTTGGGGCGATGCCATGGCTGACGTACAAATCCGCGAAGCTTGCGCGGCCGACGCCGCGGCCGCCTGCGAGGTATTGCGGCGCTCGATCGCCGAATTGTGCGCGGCCGATCACGGCAACGATCCGGCGTTTCTGAAAGGTTGGCTCGCCAACAAGACGCCCGAGAATGTCGCGGCCTGGATTTCCGATCCCGGCAATGTCGTCTATGTCGCGGTCGACGGCGCGGCGATTGCCGGCGTCGCCAGCATGTCGAAAGACGGCCGCATCTCGTTGAACTACGTGTCACCGGACGCGCGCTTCAAAGGCGTGAGCAAGGCGCTGCTGGCGGCGCTCGAGCGCAAGGCGGCCGCGCTCGGTCTCACGCCAATGCCGGCTGGAGAGCACCAAGACCGCGCGGCGCTTTTATGAGGCGGCCGGCTATCGCGAGCAGGAAGGGCCGGCCGGCGCCTGCGGCGCCAACGCCACCGCAAGCTGCCGGCCGATGGTGAAAACGCTCGGTTGACCACACGGCTTGCTGCGGCGGCGGGCGGACGCGATACTTGTCGGATGCAGCCCAAAAACCGCCAGTCTGCAGTCGAGGTGATGACGGCCAACGATTTCACGACACTCGCCAATCCGGGCGTGTCGTCGCTTCAATTGATATGGCCCGGCAACTCGCCGTCGTCGCTGACGACGGTGACAAGAGTGACAGTCGCGCCCGGCAGGACGCAACCGCTCCATTCGCACCAACACTCCGAGCAAATCTGGATCGTGCAGTCCGGCCGCGCGGAATTGCTGCTTGCGGGGAATGAAACACGGTCAATCGGTGCCGGCCAAGTGGTGCGCACGCCGGCCGGCGAATTCCACGGTCTGCGGAATGCCGGGACTGGGCCCTTCGTCTATCTCGCCATCACCACGCCGCCGGTCGATTTCCGGGCGGCTTATCAGGCTGCACGGTGAGCAAGATCTTCTAGAGCCCCCCGAACCAATTGTAGCCCTGGTCTTCCCAGTAGCCGCCATGGTCGGTGTTGGTGACTTCCATGGCCACCACGTATTTCGGATTCTTGTAGCCGAGCTTGGTCGGCATGCGAATCTTCATCGGGAAGCCGTAGGCGCGCGGCAATAGCTCGTGATCGTATTTGAAGGTCATCTGCGTCTGCGGATGCAGCGCGGTCGGCATGTCGATGGTGTTGGTGTAGCCCTCGGCGCACTTGAACCAGATGTATTTGGCTTTGGTGTCGGCGCCGATGCGCTTGAGGAAATCCGCCAGCACCGCGCCCTGCCAGGAGCCGATGGCGCTCCAGCCCTCGACGCAGCAATGGCGCGTGATCTGCGAGACCTCGGGCAGCGCGTGCAATTTTTCCAGCGTCCAGGGCTTCTTGTCGTCGACCCGGCCGGCGACCTCGAGCCTGTAGGTGGTGCCGTCGACCGCCGGCGCCTGATCCAAATTGTAATAGGCGTTGAACGGGAACGGCCGGGTGAGGTCGGCTTCGGAATAGGTCGGCGCCAGCTTGGTCTTGCTGAACAACAGCGCCTGGGCGCCGTCGTTGAAGCTCGACACCTTGCGCAGGATGCCTTCCGCGGTGTCGCCGTCGATGATGTCGCAGCCGGTGAGGAAGGCGAGCGCGCCCAGGCTGGCGGCGCCGCGCAGGAATTGGCGCCGCATCGGATCGGGCATCAGCTTGGCGGCATCCTTGATCAGCAGCTTGGGATCGACGCCGGGGATGATTTTGCGCTGGCGCATAATGCGGTCCTCATTTTTCCTCGCGCATGATCTTTTCCGAAAACCGGTTCCCACTTTTCGGGATCATGCGTTATCGCCCGGTGATCATGGCGCGCAGGCTCTTCGGCACGATCAGCGCCAGCGATACATGCACCACGAGAAATGCGACGATCGCCGCCATGGCGAAGAAATGCACATAGCGCGCGATGTCGTAATCGCCGAACAGCGCGGTGATTTCCTTAAACTGCACCGGCTTCCAGATCGACAGGCCCGAGGCCACGATCACGATCCCGCACAGCAGGATGCCGACATAGAGCAGCTTCTGCACCGCGTTGTAGTGCGAGAGGTCATCGTGCGCGAGCTTGAAGGTCAGCGCCGCCTTGATATCCGCGATGATCTGGCTCGGATAGATCGGCAACAGCTTGCGGCGGAAACGGCCGGTGGCAAGCCCGAGCGCCACGTAGACGATGCCGTTGATCACCAGCACCCACATGGCGGCGAAATGCCAGAGCAGCGCGCCGCCGAGCCAGTTGCCGAGCGCGTAGTGCTTGGAGAATTGAAAGTCGAACAGCGGCGAGGCGTTGTAGATCTGCCAGCCGGAACCGATCATCACCAGGATCGCCACCGCATTGATCCAGTGGCATACCCGCACCCATCCGGGGTGGATTGTCTGGCCCGCCGCGGTCGCGCGGCCGCCGATTGCCGATTGGACGCTCATTGAGGTCGCCCCCCACGACTGGCGAGTGACCGATATACGACGACGCCGGGCCCCTGGATGCAAGAGCCCGGCGGAGTCATGGACTTATTTCTTCATGCTGTCCTTGTGCTCGTCGTTCATCGCGCCCTTGTCCATCTTGCCTTCTTTATTCATGCCCTTTTCGTCCATCTTGTCGGTCTTTCCCCATGCCCTTCGTTTCCATTTTGTTGTCAGACTTGGTCATGGTGTCTTCCTTATTCATGTCTTTTGGTGTCGCCCTTCTTCATGTCGTCCATGGCGTAAGCGGCCGGCGCCAGGGCGATACCGGCGGCGATCAATGCGGAAAGCAGAATCGTCTTTTTCATGCGTTGTCCTCCAGAGGATTTTGGGTTTGCATCCCACCGGCTAACACAAGGCGAGAACACATCCACTTCAGTTTCCCGTTGGCAGAACCTAGCGTTCGCCTCACAGTTTTGTGAGAATGGTGCGCCGGCCAAAACTCGCCGAAGGAGCCGCTATCGTGAGCGCGTCGTCCGCATCAAAGACAAATCCCGGCAATTTCTTCGAGGATTTCCGCCTCGGCCAACAGATCCGCCACGCCACGCCGCGCACCGTCACCGTCGGCGACGTCGCGCTCTACAACGGATTGTTCGGACCGCGCTTTGCGGTGCAGTCGTCCGACGCGTTCGCGGCCAAGATCGGCTATCCGCGCGCGCCAATCGACGATCTACTTGGTGTTTCACGTGGTGTTCGGCAAGACGGTGCCCGACGTCTCGCTCAATGCCGTCGCCAATCTCGGCTATGCCGACTGCCGTTTCTTGAAGCCGGTCTATCCCGGCGCCACGCTCAACGCGGTGTCGGAAGTGATCGGGCTGAAGGAGAACTCGAACAAGAAGACCGGCATCGTCTATGTGCGCTCGCGCGGCTTCGATCAGGACGGCGACACCGTGCTCGACTATGCGCGCTGGGTGATGGTGCGAAAGCGCGACGAGGCGGCCGCAGCGCCCGGCGAGACAGTGCCGGATCTGCCCAAAAGCGTCGCGCCGGCCGCGCTCGGCGCCGCCTGCCCGACCATCAACGCCGCGGCTTACGACACGGTGCTCGCCGGCAGCCCGCACCGTTTCGGCGACTACAAAGCGGGCGAGAAGATCGACCATAGCGTCGGCATCACGGTGGAAGACGCCGAACACATGATCGCGACGCGGCTTTATCAGAACACCGCGCGCATTCATTTCGACCACTTCACCGAGAGCAAGGGCCGCTTCGGCAAGCGGCTGATCTATGGCGGCCACGCCATCTCGCTGGCGCGCGCGCTGTCGTTCAACGGGTTGGGCAATGCGTTTCACGTGGCGGCGATCAATGGCGGGCGGCACGTGGCGCCGCTGTTCGCGGGATTGACGGTGTTCGCCTGGTCGGAAGTCTTGGCGACGGCCGACATCCCCGGCCGTTCGGATGTCGGCGCGCTGCGCCTGCGCACCGTCGCCACCAAGGACCGGCCGTGTCCGGATTTTCCCTACAAGGACGGCGACGACTACGATCCGGCGGTGATCCTGGATCTCGATTACTGGGTGCTGATGCCGAAGTGAGCGGCCGCTCCTGCCCTACACACTCGCGCGCAAGTGATCGACCAGTTGCCGCGCATAAGGCGGCAGCGCGGTCTCGTCGCGCACGCAGATGGTCAGTTCACGCAAGGCCCAAGGGTCGGCCAGTCGCACGGCGGTGATCGCCATGTTGCGGCCGGTGCGCTGCACCGTCGTCTCCGGCACGATGCCGACGCCGACATTGCATTCCACCAGCCGGCAGATGGCGTCGAAGCTGCGCAACTGCACGCGCAGGCGCAGCGGCCGCCCGACGCGGTTCGCCTTGTCGGCGAGGAAGCGCTGGATCGCGCTGGCGCGGTCGAGCCCGACCATGTCGTAATCGAGTACCTCGGAAAATCCGATGTGCGAGCGGCCGGCGAGCGGATGATTGCGCGCCACCACCAGCACGAAGCGGTCGCTGCGGAACGGAAAGGTATGCAGCCCGCCGAAGTCGACGGTGCCGGCGACGATGCCGATATCGCCGGTGCCCTCGGCGATCAGGCCGACGATCTCGTCGGACAGCCGCTCTTCCAGATCGACGCTGATGTCCGGATAGGTGGTGAGGAACGAGCTCAGCGTCTCCGGCAGGAACTCGGTGAGCGCATTGGTGTTGGACAGAACCCGCACCTGGCCGGCGAGGCCGCGCGCGTAGGGGCTGAGGTCTTCCTGCAGCTTTTCGGTCTGCGCCAGGATCGCGCGCGCGTGCTGCAACAGCGTCCGGCCGGCCTGGGTCGGCGTGATGCCGTGGCGGCCGCGCACCAGAAGTTCGGCGCCGAGCGCGAGCTCGATCTTGCGGATGCGGGTCGAGGCGGCGGCCAGCGCGATATTGGCCCGCGCCGCTCCTTGGGTGATGCTGCCCGCCTCGACGATATGGCGGAACAGGCTGAGGTCGGTGAAATCGAAGCGCATGGCGCTTCCTTCTTAAATTGCGAAGGCGGTCTACACAAAACACGTATTGTATATAGGCATTTTGCGGTCCAAGCTTCGTATTTGTTGAAGTAGCCGGTTTGGCCTTGAGGCGCAAGCGATCCGCCAGGATCGGAGCGTGGGGCGAACCGGTCGGACGGGCGATACGCCGACGCCAGGCGGCCCGGTTTCGGGGTGGTGGGCAGTTTTGTTTTTCGCCGGGTGATGCGTTGCGGGCTCGGCGCCCATTGGCTAGGAACCGAACCACCAGCGTCGACGCATTTTATGCGGCCGATCTGCAAGGCCCGTTCGCACGCGTTCTGGAGATGACGATGGCCGAGCTTCACGCAGGATCGACGAGCGGACCACGACGGCCCCGTCCGCTCTCTCCGCATATACAAATCTACAAGCTGACGCTGACGTATCTCATGTCCGGCTTTCACCGCGTCACCGGCGCGGTGCTGTATTTCGGCATACTGCTGATCGCCTGGTGGCTGATCGCGGCGGCGGCCGGCCCCAACGCTTACGCCAATTTCGAGTGGTTCATCGGCAGCTGGTTCGGGCAGCTGGTGCTGTTCGGCTACACCTGGGCGCTGCTGCACCACATGCTTGGCGGCATTCGCCATCTGATCTGGGACACCCTCCATGGCTTCGAGCCGGCCGAGCGCGAGATGATGGCGCTGGCCACCATCGTCGGCTCGATTTTGCTCACGCTGCTTGTCTGGGTGATCGGCTATCTCGCCATGGGAGGCCCGCGATGAATGGAGCCTCAGATGCGCACGCCGATGCGCCGTGTGCGCGGACTCGGCGCCGCCCACACCGGCACGCAGACTTTTTGGCATCAGCGCATAACCTCGGTCGCGGGCATTCTGCTGACCATCGCGCTGGTGGTCATCGTCATCTCGCTGCTGGGGCGCAGCCACGCGGCGGTCGTGCAAATTCTCGGCTCGCCGCTCGTCGCCATTCTCATGCTGCTGTTCATCATCAACATGACCTATCACATGTGGATCGGCATGCAGGAGATTCTCGTCGACTACGTGCACGAGGATAAGCTCAAGCTGCTGGCTCTGATGGCCAACACCTTCTATGCCTTCGCCATCGGCTTCGCCTGCGCCTTCGCCATCCTCAAGCTTTCGTTCGGGGTCTAGCCATGGCTGGCAATGGAAAATCCAACGGCGCGCCGGCGGTCAATGGCGGCGCTTACCCCATCATCGATCACCACCACGACGTGGTCGTGGTCGGCGCCGGCGGCTCGGGCCTGCGCGCCGTGGTCGGCTGCGGCGAAGCCGGCTTGCGCACCGCCTGCATCACCAAGGTGTTTCCGACCCGCTCGCACACGGTCTCGGCGCAAGGCGGCATCGCCGCCGCGCTCGGCAATATGGGCGAGGACGACTGGCGCTGGCATATGTACGACACGGTCAAGGGCTCCGACTGGCTCGGCGACCAGGACGCCATCGAATATCTCTGCCGCAACGCCCCGGAAGCGGTCTACGAGCTGGAGCATTGGGGCCTGCCGTTCTCGCGCCGCGAGGACGACGGCAAGATCTATCAGCGTCCGTTCGGCGGCATGACCACCCATTACGGTCAAGGCACCGCGCAGCGCACTTGCGCCGCCGCCGACCGCACCGGCCACGCCATGCTGCACACCATGTACGGCCAGGCGCTGCGGCACGCCGCCGAGTTCTACATCGAATATTTCGCCATCGACTTGATCATGGACGAGGAAGGCCGCTGCCGCGGCGTGGTCGCGCTCAATCTCGACGACGGCTCGATCCACCGCTTTACCGCCAACATGGTCATCGTGGCGACCGGCGGCTATGGCCGCGCTTATTTCTCCTGCACCTCCGCCCATATCTGCACCGGCGACGGCAATGCCATGGTGCTGCGCGCCGGATTGCCGCTGCAGGACATGGAGTTTGTGCAATTCCATCCGACCGGCATCTATGGCGCCGGCTGCCTGATCACGGAAGGCTCGCGCGGCGAAGGCGGCTATCTGGTCAATTCCGAAGGCGAGCGCTTCATGGAGCGCTACGCGCCCTCGGCCAAGGATCTCGCCTCGCGCGACGTGGTTTCGCGCGCCATGACCATCGAGATGCGCGAGGGCCGCGGCGTCGGCAAGAACAAGGACCACATCTTCCTGCACCTGGATCATCTCGACCCCGCGGTGCTGCACGAGCGGCTGCCGGGCATCGCCGAACTCGCCCGCATCTTCGCCAACGTCGATATCGCGCACGAGCCGATCCCGGTGCTGCCGACCGCGCACTACAACATGGGCGGCATTCCCACCAACTTCCACGGCGAGGCGCTGACCAAGAAGAACGGCAATGCCGATACCGTGATTCCCGGGCTGATGGCGCTGGGCGAAGCGGCCTGTGTGTCGGTGCACGGCGCCAACCGGCTCGGCTCGAATTCGCTGATCGATCTGGTGGTGTTCGGCCGCGCCGCCGCGCACCGCTGCGCCGAATTGCTCACGCCCGGCGACAAGCAGCCCGATCTGCCGAAGGATTCCGCCGACAAGGCGCTCGCGCGACTCGACAAGTTCCGCCATGCCTCGGGCGGCACGTCGACCGCGCAGCTGCGGCTCAAGATGCAGAAGGTCATGCAAACCCACTGCGCCGTGTTCCGCACCGGCGAGGTGCTGGAGGAAGGCCACAAGCTGATCCACGACGTGCATGCCGGCATGAGCGACCTTCAGGTCAGCGACCGCTCGCTGATTTGGAATTCCGATCTGATCGAGACGCTGGAGCTCGACAACTTGCTGGCGCAGGCGCTTGTCACCATGGATTCGGCGCGCAACCGCACCGAAAGCCGCGGCGCGCACGCGCGCGAGGACTATCCCCAGCGCGACGACAAGAATTGGATGAAGCACACGCTGTCCTGGATGGACGACAAAGGAAACGTGAAGCTCGGCGACCGCCCGGTGCACAGCTTCACGCTCACCAACGATGTCGCCTATATCGAGCCGAAAGCCCGCGTTTACTGACGGATCGCCGCAATGGTCGAATTCACGCTGCCGAAAAACTCCAAGATCACGCAAGGCAAAACCTGGCCGCGCGCGTCCAAGGCCACGGACGAAACCGAATTCCGCATCTATCGCTGGTCGCCCGACGACGACGCCAATCCGCGCGTCGACACCTATTACGTCAACCGCGACGACTGCGGCCCGATGGTGCTCGACGCGCTGATCTGGATCAAGAACACCGTCGATCCGACGCTCACCTTCCGCCGCTCCTGCCGCGAGGGCGTCTGCGGCTCCTGCGCCATGAACATCGACGGCAGCAATACGCTCGCCTGCACCAAGGCGATGGACGACGTCAAAGCGCCGGTGCGCATCAACCCGCTGCCGCACCAGCCGGTGGTGAAGGACCTGGTGCCGGACCTGAAGAACTTCTACGCGCAATACGCCTCGATCGAGCCCTGGCTGCACACCTCGACGCCGACGCCGGAGAAGGAGTGGGTGCAGAGCCATGAGGATCGCGCCAAGCTCGACGGCATGTACGAATGCATCCTGTGCGCCTGCTGCTCGACCTCGTGCCCGAGCTACTGGTGGAACTCGGACCGCTATCTCGGTCCGGCGGCGCTGTTGCAGGCCAATCGCTGGGTGCAGGACAGCCGCGACGAGGCCACCGGCGAGCGGCTCGACAGTCTCGAGGACCCGTTCCGCCTCTATCGCTGCCACACCATCCTGAATTGCTCCAATGCCTGCCCGAAGAGTCTCAATCCGGCGAAAGAAATCGCCGCCTTGAAAAAGGCTTTGGTCGATCGGCAGGTCTAGTGCTGGGGACAACCCGGCAGCCGCCAGCGGCATGCGGTCGCGGCGGCGAATTGGAACGCCTTTCCATTACATAACGTTGTCTGCTGCGAGTTGCTGCGGTTGCGAGCCACAGTTTCGACTCGCCGCCGTCACACCGGCGACAAATCCCGACAATTATGTGAAGTCGGATTGAACGCCATGAAACGGCGTGCCCAATGCGAGGAAAGGCTCAAGCGATGAAGCTCAAAATGCTGATGGTCATCGGCGTCGTGGCTCCGGGTTTTGCCCTCTGCACGCAAGCCGGGGCGGCCGAACGCCAATCCGGCATGGTCCTCGCGCAGGCGGTTCAGCAGGCGCCACCCGCCGTGCAGCA
Source organism: uncultured Alphaproteobacteria bacterium (assembly GCA_963761245.1). Classification (GTDB taxonomy): domain Bacteria; phylum Pseudomonadota; class Alphaproteobacteria; order Rhizobiales; family Xanthobacteraceae; genus Pseudolabrys. The sequence continues at coordinate 115,654 of CAVXGN010000021.1, forward strand.
GGCGCCACCCGCCGCGCAGCGAAAGGACAAGAAGCCCGGCGATAAGAAGCCGGCGCAGCATCCGAACGCTCAACGACCGGCGATGCAGCAACAGCAACAACACAAGCCACCGCCGGCACAAATGCAGAAACCGGCGCGCAGCAGCAGCAACATAATCAGCCGCCGCAGCGTCCGGTGCAGATGCAAAAGCCGGTGCAGCAACAACAGCAGCGGCACCAGCCGGCGCAGGTGCAGAAGCCCGTGCAGCAACAACAGCAGCAGCACCAGCCGGCGCAGGTGCAGAAGCCCGTGCAGCAACAACAGCAGCAGCACCAGCCGGCGCAAGTGCAGAAGCCGCCGCTACAAGCGCCGGCGGTGCAGCAGCAGGCGCCGCGCCTTGATCGCAACAAGGCGCCCGTCGTCCAGACCCAGCCCCCGCGGGACAATCGGCGGCTCGACCAACTGCGCCAGGAACGGCGCGAGACCCGCGAGGGTAATCGCGTGGTGATCCAGGAGAACAACCGCACCATCATGCGCGAGAACGGCCGCATCTATATCCGGCATGACGATACCGATCGTTTCCGCAGAGGCGCGCGCGACGTCCATGTCGAGCGGCGCGGCAACGAGATCGTGACGGTGGTCGTGCGGCCGGACGGCGATCGGATCATCACCATCACCGATCCGCAGGGCCGCCTGCTGCAGCGCATCCGCAGGGACCGCAATGGCCGCGAGTACGTGCTCATCGACAACCGCCACCGCGGCCCGGCCGGCGTCTACGGCTTCATCGCGGGATTGGCGCCGGCGATCGTGCGTATTCCGCGCGACCGCTACATCGTCGATGCCGACCGCGCCGACCGCGCTTTGCTCTACGAGACGTTGATCGCCCCGCCGGTCATGCACATCGACCGCCGCTACACGCTCGACGAAATCCGTTATACCAACGCGCTGCGTGAGCGCATGCCGCGCATCGATCTCGACACCATCACCTTCGCGACCGGATCGTGGGATGTGACGCCGGATCAGGCGCAATTGCTCGCGCCAATCGCGGAGGCGATGCGGCGGGCGATCCAGCGCAATCCTAACGAAGTCTATATGATCGAGGGGTATACCGACTTGGTCGGCGATGAGATCGACAATCTGTCGCTGTCCGATCGGCGCGCCGCGGAGGTCGCTGAAATCCTGACGCAGGAATTCGGCATCCCCCCGGAAAACCTGACGACACAAGGCTACGGCGAGCAATATCCCAAGGTGCCGACGGCGGGACCGGAACGGCTTAACCGGCGCGTCACCGTGCGCCGCATCACGCCGCTGCTGATGGGGGAAAACTAGCGCCGCTGGCCTCGTTTCCGCCTCCGCTCGCCCCCGCCTGCGCGAGGCGGGAGTGAGCGGAGCATGGATCAGTGCAAGGGAACCGGGCTAAGCTCGCGCGCCATGGACGAGCCCGCGCTCAGCTTCGACGGCGTTGCGCTGTCACCGCAGAAAGAGACGGTGCGCGCCTTCTACAAGGACATGTGGGACCACGCCGACAAGAGCCTGATCCCGACAATCTTCCATGCCGGTTTCACCTTTCGCGGCTCGCTCGGGCCGACGCTGGTCGGCCATGACGAGTTCGCAGGCTATGTCGACTGGGTGACCGGCGCACTCGGCCAATACACCACCGACATTCTGGCGCTGATCGAGGAAGGCAATCGCGTCAGCGGCAAGATGCGTTTCCACGGGTTTCATCGCCAGGAATTGTTCGGCGTGAAGCCGAGCGGCCGGCATGTAGGCTGGATCGGCATGCCGATCTTCACCTTCGAGGGCGACAAAGTGCGCGACCTCTACGTGCTCGGCGATATTTACGGATTGATCGCGCAGCTCAGAGGCTAATTGCACTTCTTGGCGAGGCACAGCTTCTCAAGCTCGGGGAACGGCTTGTAGGCGGCCTGGCCGCATTGCTCAGGCGTTGCCTCTACCAATTGGTTGAGGTGGCCGGCGTAGAAATAGGCGATGCGGTCCTGGCTGCCCAGGTAGTGCTTGGCCGCATCACGCGCATTGTAGCGCACGCAGGCCGTATAACGCTGATCCTTGCCGACCGGCGCCAGCACCGGATCGGAAAGATAGGCGTCGCGCACGTTGGTCGGGTCCTGCAGCGTGCGCGTCATGGTATTGAGAATTTCCTGTTTGTAGTCGGTCGGAAACAGATTCGGATTGACTTCCGGCACCTTGCTGCTGCCAAACGATGAGCATGCAGCAAGCGCAGCGGTCGCAAGCATCGCCGCAAGCCACGATCCGGCTGACTGGCTTCGTCTCCCGATCATCTCGGTCCCGTTTGCTCCCTGCAATTGGCCCGGCGGCCGGGCCGGTCGCGCTATTATTCAGCCGTGCTTGCCCGCGGTCCAGCCGCGCTGACTGAGATTGCGCGCGCCGGCCGACAGGCCGATCGGCTCAAGCTCGGTCGCCATCGAGTCGTTCCAGCGATTGAGATAGCCGAACAAGGCGACGACGCCGAGGATTTCGACGATCTCGCCGTCGTCCCAATGCCGCCTAAGCGCGGCGGCGATCTCCGGCGTGACGGCGTTCGGCACGCCGGCCGCCGCCAGCGCAAAATCGAAAGCGGCCTTTTCGGCCTCGGTGAACAGCGGGCTATTGGCATAATCCCAAATCGCCGCCATGCGCTCGGTCGAGGCGCCGAATCGCTCGGCGGCCAGGATGGTGTGCGCCTGGCAATAGCGGCAGCCGGCAGCCTGCGAGGCGACGAAGCCGATCAGCCGTTTCTGCTCCGCCGTCACGCGGCCGTGGTTTTCCATCACCGCCTTGTTGAGCTCGGTGAAGGCGCGCGCGATCTTCGGCCGCCGCTGCATGGTGAGCACGCTGTTCGGCACGGTGCCGAGCGGCCCACGGAAAAACTGGATGAGATCGATAAGCGCGGGATCGTGGTCCTCGGGCAGAGGATCGACAAGCGGCATAGTTCTGCTCCTTGTCTTTCCGGGGCCGCGCGTGAGCGCGGGACCCGGAATCCAGATGCAGGCCTTGCGCTAACCTCTGGATTCCGGGTTCACCCCCTTCACTGCGTTCCGGCGGGCGCCCCGGAATGACGGTTTCTCAATCCAACTTCAACTTCTTCCGCCGCTGGCCGAGCGTGCGCAGGCGCAGCGCGTTGAGCTTGATGAAGCCCTCGGCGTCCTTCTGATCGTAGGCGCCCTTGTCGTCCTCGAAGGTGACCAGCGTCGACGAATAGAGCGAGGCCGGGCTCTCGCGGCCGGTAACGATGACGTTGCCCTTGTAGAGCTTGAGCCGCACGTCGCCCTCGACCAGTTCCTGCGACTTGTCGATCGCCGCCTGCAGCATCTCGCGCTCGGGCGCGAACCAGAAGCCGTTGTAGATCAGCTCCGCATAGCGCGGCATCAGCTCGTCCTTGAGATGGCCGGCGCCGCGGTCGAGCGTGATCGACTCCATGGCGCGGTGGGCGGCGAGCAGGATGGTGCCGCCGGGCGTCTCGTAGACGCCGCGCGACTTCATACCGACGAAGCGGTTCTCGACCAGATCGATGCGGCCGATGCCGTTGTCGTGGCCGAGCTTGTTGAGCGCGGCGAGCAAAGTCGCCGGCGACATCGCCTGGCCGTCAGGCTGACGGCATCGCCCTTCTTGAAACCGATGGTGATGTCGGTCGGCTTATCGGGCGCGGACATCGGCGAGATGGTGCGCTGATAGACCATGGCCGGCGCTTCCTTGCGCCGGATCTTCCAGCACTTTGCCTTCGGACGACGAGTGCAGCAGGTTGGCGTCGACCGAGAACGGCGCCTCGCCTTCCTTGTCCTTGGTGATGGTGATCTGGTTGTCGCGCGCGAAGCTTCAACAGCTCCTCGCGACCTTTGAAGGTCCATTCGCGCCAGGGCGCGATGATCTTGATGTTGGGGTCGAGCGCGTAATAGCCGAGCTCGAAGCGCACCTGGTCGTTGCCCTTGCCGGTGGCGCCGTGACAGACCGCGTCGGCACCGACCTTGTGGGCGATTTCGATCTGCTTCTTGGCGATCAGCGGGCGCGCGATCGAGGTGCCGAGCAGGTACTGGCCCTCATAGACCGTGTTGGCGCGGAACATCGGATAGACGAAGTCGCGGACGAATTCCTCGCGCAGATCCTCGATGAAGATGTTCTCCGGCTTGATGCCGGCGCGCAGCGCCTTCTGCCGGGCGGGCTCGAGCTCCTCGCCCTGGCCGAGATCGGCGGTGAAGGTGACGACCTCCGCGCCATAGGTCTGCTGCAGCCACTTCAGGATGATCGAGGTATCGAGCCCGCCGGAATAGGCGAGCACGACTTTCTTGGGGCTCTTCTTGGCGCCTGAGGGCATTGGCTTGTTTCCGCGGCAGCCCCGGGCCCTGCCCGGCGCCTTGCACGGCCGTTGTTGAACTCAGTATGGCGCTGGCGGTCAAGGGGCGGCGGTCCCGCGCCCGTTCTACCCCGTCACGTCCTGGTACACCTCCATATCGGCGCTGCCTTGCAGGATGGCGCGCCAGCCCTGCAGGAAGGTGCGTACCATCGGGTCGCTCGCCAGTTTGTGGCGATTGAGCTCGAGCGCGGCGTGGGCCTCATATTCGATCTCGACCAGTAGCTGCGGCGGGTCGTCGACGTTCTGCAGTACGCGGAAGCGGGTGCCGCCGAGGCCCCGGTAAAACGGCGCCGCGCTGCGGATGAGCGTGAGCACCTGCCCGACTTCGCCGAGCGCCCGCATCTTGATCTGCAGCACGCGTTTGACGTCTTTTTCAGGCTCCGCCATAGGCCCCTCCTCATGCGACTCGGGCATCAGTCTAGCATTGCGCGGATCGCTGCTGTCACGGACTCCGATGTGAAAGAAACCTAACGCGTAAGCCGGTTCGCGGTCACGCGCTGATTGCGGCTGGGAGCATTGAGGCGAGAGTCGTCAACAGCCTCGCGCGATCACCGCCGCCTGACGATCATCGGCAATCCGCCGCTCGGCCGCACCGTCACCCGATGCACCGGCCAGACCGCGTGGCCCGGCGCCAATTGCAAGGTGAAATGCCGCATGACGGTTGCGACCACGATCGAGGCCTCTTGCAAGGCAAAGCTGTTGCCGATGCAGATGCGCGGGCCGACGCCGAAGGGAAGGTAAGCGAACCGATCGATGGCGTCGCGCGCCTTGCCGAGGAAGCGGTTGGGATCGAAACGGTCGGGATCGTCCCACAGGGCCCGATGCCGGTGCAGCACATAGGGCGCGACGACCACCATGGTGCCGCGCTTGATCGGCACGCCTGCAAGCTCGTCCGGCCCGACCGCGGCCCGGCTGATGGCGGCGATCGGCGGATAGAGCCGCATCGCCTCCTCGATCACGGCGCGCGTTTCGGTGAGCCGTTCGGTGATGCCGTCAATGTCGCCGTCAAGCTCGCGGTCGGCCTCGGCCTGAACCCGCTCGCACCATTCGGGCGATTGCGACAATAGATAGAGCGTCCAGGTTATGCTGTTGGCGGTCGTTTCGTGGCCGGCGGCGATGAAGGTCAAGATGTTCGCCCGCACCTCGACTTCGCTCAGGCCCTCGCCGGTTTCCGGATCGCGCGCTTCCAGCAGCAGCGTGAGGATATCGCGCGGCACGCTGGCGGGATTTTCCGCGATACGACGGCGGCGGGTCGACACGATCGTGTCGATCGCGGATTCGAACACGCGCAGCATCGGCCAGACCTTCCAGCGGCTGAGCCGCGGCACGGCGGCCGGAACGCCCAGCACATCGAAGGGATCGAGCCGTCCGATCGCCTCGAAATAGCTTTTCATGGCGACGCGAATGTCCTCCGGATTGCGGCCGAGCCCGTCGGAGAACATCGTTCGTTCCAGCACCTCCAACGTGAGGCGCGTCGCCTCGACCGCAAGATCGGCGACCTGGCCGGCGCGGCCATTCAGCCGCTCGACGAGACGGGCCGCCGCATCGCTCATGGCGGCTGAGAAGCTCAAAATGGTCCGGCGCGCGAACAGCGGCGCCAGCGCGCGACGCTGGATGCGCCACTGATTGCCCTCGGCGGTCAACAGCCCGTTGGTGAGACCGGCCGACAACACGCGCCGTTGCAGCCAGTCCTTGTGATAGTTCCGGCTGTTCTCCATCAGCACGCGACGAATAGCGGCCGGATCGTTGACCAGCGCGACCCGTCCGATCGACAGGCCGCCCAGGACAATCGGCTGTTCGAAATGCGCCTTGGTCCAGGCTTCCAGCGGGTTATTCGCAAGCACCCGCAACAGCGCCAGCGACCCCAAAGGCGTCAGCCGGGGGGTCGGGGCTGGCGGATAAAACGCGTCGATTGAATCCTGGACAACGAGTTCGGTTTGCGTCATCGCCTAAAAATTACTTCAGTGCCGCCCCGGCAATGCATTTTAGCGCACCGCCGACAGCCCCGCCACAATGGCCGGATGCCGACCGCCGAAAAGGTTAAGGCGTTAACCGATCACAGTTCCGTCTTGCGCTTGCGCACCAATCCAACGATGAAATCGCGGCTCGCCTGGACGGCGCGTTCGATGGCGCGCTCGACGGCCTCGTCGGTCGTGCGCGTGCGCGGCCAGCGATAGATCAGGCCGTGCATGACCCAGATAATCAGGAAGGTGAAAACGCCGGCGAACACCGTGTCGGTGAAGAAATGTCCACCCGCCATGATGCGCAGCACCGCCATGCCGGTGCCGAGCGCCAAGGCCCCGCCATAGGCGAGCGCCCGCCATGGCGGCGGCACCAGCGCCGCCGGCGCGACGGTCCAGATCGCGCCGGACACGTCGCCCGACACGAACGAGCAGTTGCCGTCGCAGGTGCCGCGCGGGTCCCACCAGGCGACGAACTGCTTGTCGCCGCCGAATTGGGTCACCTCGATCGGCCGCGGCCGGCCCCAGTGATTCTTGAGCGTGACGTTGACCAGCAGTCCCGGCCCCAGCACGAGCGTCGTTATCAAGAACAGAACGGCGCGGCCCGACACCAAGAGCTTGCGGCGCGGGAAAAGCAACTTGATCACCAGCGCGGCGACCACCGGCACGATGATTGCGGTGCTGATCCAAAGCCCGATGTCGCGCGCAAGCAGCAGCGGCGGATAGATGCGTGTGCCGAAGGCGTTGCCGTTGACCGAAACGTCATGAAACGGCGCCGAGATCATCACATCGAGTTGCGGGTAGAGTCCGAACACCAGGCCGACGACGACGGCAATGGCAAGCGCGATGAACAACCCGGTGCGATTCATGCTCTTCGGTCTCGATTGGACCTGCGGTCTAGCCGAGCAAAACGGCGAAGGGAAGTCAGCTCTTGCGCCAGCGGCCGGCATTGCGGCCGGCGAACAGCCAATAGGTGGAGCCGAATACGACGCCGACTGCGGCCGCGATCTCGGCTTCGCGCGACACCGGCGGCGGCGGATGGTCGATCAATTCCTCGTAGCTCCAGCCAAAGCCGGCGCTGTAGTAACCGAGCAGCAGAATCGCGGCGCCGGCCAGTGCATGGATCAAGAGCGAGCGGATGGAAAAAGCTTCCGCCAGGACGACGGCGATCAGGACAGGCAGGAAGCCGACGATCACCGTGAGGCCGGACGCAACCGCCGCGGTGCCCCAGAAGAACACGCGATCGACCGGTTCGGGGCCGAGCATATGCAATTCGACGCCGAGCAGCGCGACGGCGGCGGCAATGCCGCTGGCCGCCGCCGCCATGAACAGCGCGAAGATGATGACGATGATGCGGCCGAGCAGCGCCATGACTTTTCCCGTCATTGCCGGCGCCTTCCGAGGCTTTCCGGATGGAACCTTAGTCCGTCAGCGCCATCGCCCTGAGCGCCATGCGCTCGCGTGCCGAGAGCTTTTCGCTCGCGCTCTTGAGCTGGCCGCAGGCGGCCAAAATGTCGCGCCCGCGCGGGGTGCGCACCGGCGAGGCATAGCCGGCATCGAACACCACTTGCGAGAACTTTTCGATCTGCTCCCAGTCGGAACATTCGTAGCGGCTACCGGGCCACGGATTGAACGGAATGAGATTGATCTTGGCCGGAATGCCCTTGAGCAGGCGCACCAGCGCCTTGGCGTCGTCGATGGAGTCGTTGACGCCCTTGAGCATCACATATTCGAAAGTGATGCGCTTGGCGTTGGATAGCCCTGGATAATTGCGGCACGCCTCCAGCAGCGCGGCAATCGGAAATTTGCGGTTGAGCGGCACCAGCTCGTTGCGCAACTCGTCGCGCACCGCATGCAGCGAGACCGCCAGCATGCATCCGATCTCGGCGCCGGCGCGCGCGATTTGCGGCACCACGCCGGAAGTCGACAGCGTGATGCGGCGCTTGGAGATGCCGATGCCCTCGCCGTCGGCCACGATCAGCAGGGCATCCCGCACCGCGTCGAGATTGTAGAGCGGCTCGCCCATGCCCATCATCACGATATTGGTGATGCAGCGCTGCTCGCCGTTCGGAACGATCCCGTCGCTCGGCCGCGTGGCGCTGAACTCGGGCTTGCCCGAGTTCAGATTTGAATTGCGCAAGTCGGGCGAGCCCGACTTGCGTTGCCAATCACCGAGCCGATCCCGCGCCATCATCACTTGGCCGACAATCTCTTCCGCCGTCAGATTTCGCACCAGCCGCTGGGTGCCGGTATGACAGAACGAGCATGTGAGCGTGCAGCCGACCTGACTGGAGACGCACAGCGTGCCGCGGTCGGTGTCGGGAATATAGACGCACTCGACCTCGTGCGGCCGCTCGCCTTGCGTCTCGCCCGGCAGCCGCAGCAGCCATTTGCGCGTGCCGTCGACCGAGACCTGCTCGGCCACGATTTCCGGACGGGCCAACGTGAATTTCTCGGCCAGCGCCGCGCGCAGCTCCTTCGACAGGCTGGTCATCTGGTCGAATTCGGTGAAGCCGCGGAAATAGATCCAGTGCCAAAGCTGCTGCACGCGCATCTTGCGCTGCGCCTCCGGCACGCCGATCGCGCCCAGGAGCGCGCCAAGCTGTTCGCGTGTCAGGCCGATCAGCGACGGCTTCTCCGGCGCGACATAGCGCTCGAGCGGCGTCTTTTCGACGAAATCGGTGGATTCGAGCTGTCAGCGTCATCGCCGATAAAGACCGTTGTCATCGCCGGGCTTGTCACCCGCAAGCCGGCTATACCCGGCTTGCGGCACACCTAAAGCGCGGAAGTCGGGCAAGCCCGACTTCCGAGGCGATCCCGCTTCGAAGCGTACAGTCTATCTAAGCGGAATCACCGGGTCTCGCCACTGCGTGGCGGCCCGGCGATGACCGTCATTTGCACTCCGACGCCACTTTGTCGAGCGCGTCGGCGACCCCTTTGAGCGAATAGGTGTCGGTGGTCTTGGTGCCATGGGTGGATACGCTCTTGACCACCATGTCGGAGCCCTTGCGCATGGCGTCGATCATCTGGGACTCCTCGGCGGCGTTCTTGATCCAGGCGCCGTCGTTCTCGGTGTAGAGCACGTAGCTGGCCGAGCCGATGGTGGCGGTGGCTTCCACGCCGGGCTTTTGCGGATAGCCGACGATCACCGATATCTCGTTTTTCACCTTCTCGGACGGACGGGTGGAGACGAAGAAATAGGCCGGATCGCGGTTGCGGCCGGGCGGATCGGTCACCCCCTTGGTCGGCTTGGAGAGCCCGAAGCAGACCGTCTTGCCGCCGGGCGTCGCGCGATAGGCGCCCCAGTCGCCGAACTGCCCGAGCAGCACCGCCTGCTCGGTGGCCTTCTGGGCATGGGCCGCGGTGCCAAAAGCCGCGGCGGCGGCAGTCAGAACAGCGATCGCGAAATTTTGCATAAACGTCGTCGTCATCGGGCCCTACCGGTTGAAGGTGGAACGGCGTCGCCGTCGTAAACTATCGCGGGATACTAGCGCATTAGAAGGCAAAAATCGGCAATGTGAAGGCGGCAATGCGCCGCCCCCCACGTTATTCCACATGCAGCTACCCCCGATCGCCATGCTAGAGATGTCTTGCACCGCATTGCAACATCCAGCTGAGCCGCCATGAAAGCCTTGCTCTGTACCCGTCTGGGCACGCCGGACGATCTCGAATTGGCCGACATCCCCGAGCCGACGGCCGGGCCGGGCGAAGCCATCGTGCGCGTCGAAGCGGCCGCGCTCAATTTCTTCGACACGTTGATCATCGCCGGCAAATACCAGACCAAGCCGGCTTTGCCGTTCTCGCCGTCGGCGGAATTCGCCGGCCGCGTGGAGAGCCTCGGCGCGGGGGCGAGCGGCGTGAGCGTCGGCGATCGCGTGCTCGGCTATATCCGCTTTGGCGCGGCACGCGAACGCATCGCGGTCGCCGCCGACAGACTGGTGAAGGTTCCGCCGGAGCTCGACGCCGAGCATGCGGCCGGGCTGTGTGTCACTTACGGCACCACGCTGCATGCGCTGAAAGATCGCGCGCGGATGAGAAACGGCGAGACGCTGGCGGTGCTCGGCGCGTCCGGCGGCGTTGGATTGGCGGCAATCGAAATCGGCAAATTGATGGGTGCACGCGTCATTGCCTGCGCCTCGTCTGAGGAGAAGCTCGCGTTTGCGCGGAAACACGGCGCCGACGAGGGAATCGATTACGCCAAGGACGATTTGAAGGAGGCGCTGCGCCGTCTCACCGACGGCCGCGGCGTCGATGTCGTTTACGATCCGGTGGGCGGGGTCTATGCGGAAGCCGCCTTGCGCTCGATCGCCTGGCTCGGCCGCTACCTGGTAGTCGGCTTTGCCGCCGGCGACATCCCCAAGCTGCCGCTCAATCTGGTGCTGCTGCGCGGCTGCGACGTGCTCGGCGTGCACTGGGGTTCATGGACCGAGCGCGATCCTGCCCGGCACCGCGCCAATACCGAGCAGCTGCTGGCCTGGGCCGCGCAGGGCAAATTGTCGACACATATCCACGCGGTCTATCCGCTCGCCGAGGCGCCGGCCGCGCTCAAGGCGATCGCGGCGCGCAAGGTGATGGGCAAGGTGATTTTGCGGCCGTGACCGCAATCAGCGGCGTGTGAATTCCGCAAGCTTCCTGCGCGCGGCCTCGCGGTGCAGCGGTCGGATATGGTCGGCCACCAGCGCAACGGCGGCGGCGAGCATGGCGGCATCGTCGGAAAAACCGATCACCGGCAGCATATCGGGAATGGCGTCGGCCGGCAGCACGAAATAGGCGATGGCGCCGACCAGCACCGCCTTGACCGACACCGGCGTGTCGCGGTCGAAGGCGCAGTAATAGGCCGCCAGCAAATCCTCGGCGAACGGAAGCGATGCGACCACGCGCCCTGCCTTGCGCCAGAAATCGCGGCGCAGCGCGTCATCGTTCTTCCATCGCCAGAATGCGGTGCGGGCGAATTCCATGCCGGTTATGTAGGCGGCGAAAATGGCGCCCGCAAGGGAACGAAAGGCGGATCAATTAGGCTCGGACCGGAGGCTACCTAACATTTTGCTTGCGCATGATTTTTCCGAAAACCGGCTCCCATCCCCGATCGGTGTCGAGGACATGCCACAGCCGATATCGGCGGTCAGCCCGGGCCGGAAATAGCACCGCAACAGCGCATAGAGATCGGCGGGCTCCTCCTGCGCCAGCCAGCGCTCGGCGTAAGTCCGCGCATCGGCCTCGTAGGCGGCAAGCGTTGGGCGATCCATGCTCAGCCGGCGAGCTTGTCCATCGCCTCGGCAAGCTTGACGTCGAGTTCGGTGACGCCGCCGGCGTCATGCGTGGACAGCGTCACTTCCACCGTCTTGTAGACGTTGAACCACTCCGGATGGTGATCCATTTTCTCGGCGACCAGCGCCGCCCGCGCCATGAAACCGAAAGCTTCGTTAAAATCCTTGAACACAAATTTCTTTCTGATGGCGTCGCGGCCGGGTGCTTCGGACCAGCCGGAAAGCTTGGCGAGCGCGGCTTTGCGGACATCTGCGGTCAGTTTAGCAGGCATCACCAACCTCCCTTCGTCTTACTCGCCGGCCGGCGGCTCTAGCCGCAGATTTTGCGCCGGAAGCGCGTGCATGTCGGCCGCGTTCTCAAGCGCCGCCGGCTGATCAACGCCGTGCACGGAATAGAGTTGCGGCGCGGCTCTGTTCACGTGCAGATGAAAAATATCGGGCCGATTGTAGTGGCCGGCGAAATCGTGGCGAAGCTTCATCTGAATGCTGAGTTCGAGATTGCAGTCGGCGTAGAGGATGCCCTCCTCCGCGCCCATCGGCCCGGCAATGATGCGGCTCAGCGGGTCGACGATGAGCGAGCCGCCGCAGCAATCGGCGTTCCGCAGAAATTTTTCGCCCGCGGGGCCGGCCTGCAGCATCTCGATCATGTGGTCATCCACCGTCCCGCAGGCTGAAATAACGAATGCCTTGCTCATCTGCGCGAAGGCCTGCGAATCGATGGCGACGCGGTTGCGCAGCGGATCGCCGCTGGTCGGAAAATGGTTGGGCCAGCTCATGACGTGGATGCGCGTGCCTTCAGCGATCAAGGCGAAGATCGCCAACGGATTGGAATTTTCACCGCAAATCAGCCCGCTCATCGGCCCGAATTCGCTCGGAAAGGCGCCGAAGGTGTCGCCGTAGCCGCCCGTGTGCACCAGTCGTTCGCCGACCGTCGGCATGATTTTCTGGTGCTTGCGGATCAGCGCGCCGTCGGGACCGATATAGACTTGCGTGTTGAACATCGTGCCGGTGGTCTGCGGCAACTTTTCGCAGACGCCGATGACCACGTAGGCGTTGGCCGCGCGCGCGGCCTCGCACAACGCACCGATCTCCGGCCCCGGAATTTCGACCGCGTTCTTGAACAATTCGACCGCCAGGCGGTTGGCGACGGCGCCGGTCGCCGTATGGTGATGGTACCAGACCGGATGTGCCGGAATAAATCCTTCGGGAAACCCGATGACGCGGGCGCCGTTATTGCCCGCCTGACGGATCAAGCGGCAGGCCTTTTCGGTCGAGCCCTCACGGTCGAGAAAAACCGAAGCTGCCTGTACCGCTGCTACTTTCACTTTCGGATAGCTGTCGCCCATTCCCGGCGCTTCCTTCCAACCAATATCATGACCTCGCAAAGCGCGAGCCGCATGACTAGCTAATAGGGGTACCGTGGAGCATACGAGGCTTTTATGTCCTGGTCATTGAATATCGGCAGGGTGGCCGGCACGGTCGTGCGCATCCACCTCACCTTTCTGCTGTTCCTCGCTTGGATTTTCGCCGCCAGCTACGCGTCGAGCGGGGCCGCCACCGCCTGGAACACGTTGCTCTTCATCGTGCTGCTGTTCCTGTGCGTGCTGCTGCACGAGTTCGGCCACATTTTCACCGCCCGCTATTTCGGCGTCAGCACGCCGTACGTGACGCTGTTGCCGATCGGCGGCGTGGCGCAGCTCGAGCGCATTCCGGAAGAGCCGTGGGAGGAATTCCTCATCGCCATTGCCGGGCCGCTGGTCAATGTGGTGATCACGCTGCTCTTGGTGTTCATCGCCGGCGCGCACCTGCAAACCAGCGCGGCCTTCGCGGTCGACAACACGCAAGTCTCGATGATCGACCGGCTGGCGATCGTCAATCTGTTCCTGGCTGTGTTCAATCTGATCCCGGCCTTCCCGATGGACGGCGGCCGCGTGCTGCGCGCGGCGCTGGCGAGCCGCATGGGCTATGTGCGCGCAACGGAAATCGCCGCCTCGATCGGGCAGTTCGTCGCCTTTGCGCTCGGCTTCATCGGGCTGATGTACAACCCGATCCTCATCTTCATCGCCATCTTCGTCTATCTCGCCGCTTCCTCGGAAGCGCACATGGTGGCGCTGCGCGCGGTGTCGCGCGGCGTGCCGGTGAGCCACGCCATGATGACGCAGTTCGCGACGCTGACCCCGCAGGCGCATATCGACGAAGCCGTGCAGACTTTGCTCGCCACCAGCCAGGGCGAATTTCCAGTGGTGGACGATTCCGGCAAGCCGGTCGGGCTGCTCGACCGCGGCGCGCTCATCAAGGCGCTCAAGACCTTGGGACCGGACGCGCGCGTCGCCGACGCCATGAACCCGCAATTTCCCACCGTCGGTCACCGCGCCACCTTGGAGCAGGCGTTCAAGCTCTTGCAGGAGAAGTCGGTGCCGGCGGTCGGCATTATCGACGCGTCCGGCAAGCTGACCGGCTTTGTCACCGGCGAGACCGTCGCCGAGATGATGATGGTGCAAGAGGCGCTGCCGCGCGGCGCCCAGGTCGGGCCCTGGGGGCGGCCGGCGGGGGCTTAACGGCGTCGCCGTTATGCCGGTTGCTTCCGGCCGCTTCGTGACTATATTGCGCCGCAACAGCGCGTCGCGGGTTCCCAGGATTGCCATCCGGCAATCCTGTTGTGTTTTGAAGACGGATTTCCTTCGGAAATCCTTTTGCGTCCCGCGCATTGGTTTTTGGACGTCATGAATCTCCGCAACGTCGCCATCATCGCCCACGTCGACCACGGCAAAACCACGCTGGTCGACCGCCTGCTGCAGCAGTCGGGCGTCTACCGCGAGAACCAGCGCCAGGTCGAACGCGCCATGGATTCCAACGACCTCGAGCGCGAGCGCGGCATCACCATCCTGGCCAAGGCGGCCTCGGTCGAGTGGCAGGGTACGCGCATCAATATCGTCGACACGCCCGGGCATGCCGATTTCGGCGGCGAGGTCGAGCGCATCCTCAACATGGTGGACGGCGCGCTGGTGCTGGTGGACGCCGCGGAAGGGCCCCTGCCGCAGACCAAGTTCGTGGTCTCGAAGGCGCTCAAGATGGGCCTGAAGCCTATCGTCGTCATCAACAAGGTCGACCGTGCCGACGCGCGCGCGACGCAAGTTGTGAACGAGGTGTTCGACTTGTTTGCCGCGCTCGACGCCACCGACGAGCAACTCGATTTTCCGATCCTCTACGGCTCAGCCAAGCAAGGCTGGATGGCGACCACGCTGGACGGGTCGCATGACGACGGCATGAAGCCGCTGTTCGATCTGGTGCTCAGCCACGTCAAGCCGCCGGTGGTGGAAGAGGGGCCGTTCCGTCTGCTCGGCACTATTCTGGAAGCCAATCCCTATCTCGGGCGCATCGTCACCGGCCGTATCACGTCTGGCACGGCCAAGCCGAACCTGGCGGTGAAGGTGCTCGACCACGACGGCAAGCTGATCGAACAGGGCCGCATCACCAAAGTGCTCGCATTCCGCGGGATCGAGCGCGTGCCGGTGGACGAGGCGCAGGCCGGCGACATCGTCGCCATCGCCGGGCTGCCCAACGCCACCGTCGCGCACACCATCTGTGATCCCTCGGTGGAGGCGCCGCTGCCGGCGCAGCCGATCGATCCGCCGACGCTGGCCATGATCTTCCGCGTCAACAATTCGCCGCTCGCCGGCACCGAAGGCGACAAGGTCACCGGCCGCATGATCCGCGACCGTCTTCTGCGCGAGGCCGAGGGCAATGTGGCGCTGCGCGTGCGCGAGAGCGACGAGAAGGATTCCATGGAAGTCGCCGGGCGCGGCGAATTGCAGCTCGGCATCTTGATCGAGACGATGCGGCGCGAGGGCTACGAGCTGTCGGTGTCGCGGCCGAAGGTGCTGCTGCGCGAGGATCCGAACACCGGCGATGTGCTGGAGCCGATCGAGGAAGTCGTCATCGACCTCGACGAGGAGCACTCCGGCATCGTGGTGCAGAAGATGGCCGAGCGCAAAGCCGAGATGCTGGAAATGCGCCCATCCGGCGGCCACCGGCTGCGGCTCGTCTTCCATGCGCCGACGCGCGGGCTGATCGGCTATCAGGGCGAATTGCTCACCGACACCCGCGGCACCGCCATCATGAACCGGCTGTTCCACGCCTATGCCCCCTACAAGGGGCCGATCCAGGGCCGCCGCAACGGCGTGCTGATCTCCAACGACCAAGGCGACGCCGTCGCCTACGCGCTGTGGAACCTGGAGGACCGCGGGCCGATGATGATCGACCCGGGCTGGAAGGTCTACAAAGGCATGATCGTCGGCGAGCACACCCGCGGCAACGACCTCGTGGTCAATGTGCTCAAGGGCAAGAAGCTCACCAATATCCGCACCACCTCCAAGGACGAGGCGGTCCGCCTGATCCCGCCGATCCGCATGACGCTGGAAAAGGCGCTCGCCTATATCGAGGACGACGAGCTGGTCGAGGTGACGCCGAAGTCGATCCGCCTGCGCAAGAAGCTGTTGGACGAGAACGACCGCAAGAAGGAAGACCGCCTGCGCGCCGCCGAGGCGGTATAAACGGCGATTGATTCGAATCACTTTCCTTCCGCGTGTATGCGCGGCGCACGACACCTGCACCAATTTGGCACGCCGCCGGCCTCTTCCTTGCGCAAATTGCCGTGCGTACGCGCACGATTTGCCTCGCCAATCATGGATTTTTGATCGTCTGTGACCTGTAATCCACACTGGTAACCTATCGTTAACGATAGGGCTTGAAGCGCGCGAAGTTCATTGCTTGAATTCGCAAATGAGTACGACCCTGATAGAGATTCGCCGCGCCAAGCCGTCCGATGCGATGGCGGTCGCCGGCACGCATGACGAGGCCTGGCGCACGGCCTATCAGGGCATCATCCCCGGCAACGAGCTCGACAAGCTGATCAACCGGCGCGGCCCGGACTGGTGGGATTCGGCGATCCGCAAGGGCAGCCGCATCACCATCCTGCAGTTCGGCGAGCAGATCGCCGGTTACGCCAATTACGGCCGCAATCGCGCGCGCAGCCTGTTTTATGACGGCGAAGTCTACGAGCTTTATCTGCGCCCGGAATTCCAGGGGCTCGGCTTCGGCCGCCGCCTGTTCAACGCCGTCGCGCAAGGATATGATTCAGAGCGGGCTGAAGAGCCTGGTGGTGTGGGCGCTCTCCGACAACGAGCCGGCGGTGGAATTCTACCGCGCGCTCGGCGGCCGCGCGGTGGCGCGCTCCTCGGAGCGCTTCGGCGCCAAGAGCCTCGACAAGGTCGCCTACGCCTGGCAGGCCTGATTTTCTTGCACTGACTGTCGCTTGTCATGGCCGGCCTTGTGCCGGCCATCTCGCTTAGGGACGCACCGTGCCCTCCTGAGCGGGATCGCCGGGACAAGCCCGGCGATGACGAGGTGTGAGTTTCCGCCGCGCCATCTCAGAACATCGGCGGCGGCAGTCCGTTCTGCATGCAGGCGGCGCGCAGCGTGTTGAGCAGCAGGCACGCGATCGTCATCGGCCCGACGCCGCCCGGCACCGGCGTGATGGCGCCGGCGACTTCCGAGGCTTCCGCAAAGGCCACGTCGCCGACAATGCGCGCCTTGCCGCCCGTGCCCGGCATGCGATTGATGCCGACGTCGATCACGGTTGCGCCCGGCTTGAGCCAGTGGCCGCGGATGAATTCAGGTTTGCCGATCGCGGCGATCAGCACGTCGGCGCGGCGGCAAATTTCGGCGAGGTCGCGCGTCTTGGAATGCGCGATGGTGACCGTGGCGTCCTCCTGCAGCAGCAACTGCGCCACCGGCTTGCCGACGATGTTGGAGCGGCCGACCACCACCGCTTCCAGCCCGGCGAGCGAGGCGTGCACGGTCTTGGCCAGGATCAGGCAGCCGACCGGCGTGCACGGCACCAGGCCGGGCAAGCCGCTGGCGAGCCTTCCGGCATTGAGCGGGTGGAAGCCGTCGACGTCCTTTTCCGGATCGATGGTCGCGATCGTCCTCTGCGCGTCGATCTGCGCCGGCAGCGGCAACTGCACCAGGATGCCGTTGACTTCCGGGTCGCCATTGAGCGTGGCAATGAGATCGATCAGTTCCGTTTCGCTGGCGCTCGCCGGCAGCTTGCGGTCGAACGGGTGCATGCCGGATTCGGCCACCGCTTTCGCCTTGTTGCGCACATAGACTTCGCTGGCGGGATTGTTGCCGACCATGACGACGGCAATGCCCGGCACAATGCCGCGGTCGCGGCGCAAGCGGTGCACGGCGTCGGTCACCTTGCCGCGCAAGTCCGCCGCAATCGCCTTGCCGCCGATGATGCGTGCGGTCATTACACCCACCTTGTCGTCCCCGCGAAAGCGGGGACCCAGCAATCACTAGCGCCTGCAGACTAAAGTTCAAAGCCGACGATTGCTAGATGCCCGCTTTCGCGGGCGCGACGTCAGGAGCAGATTTTCTCCAGCGCCGCGAGCAAGGTTGGGCCGTCGCCCGAAATCGCCAATCGCTTGATACGTGAGCTCGCACCGGCGGCAAGCGTGACGGCGCGCGGTGGGACGCGCAGCGTCTTGGCGATCAGCCGCACCAGCGCCGCGTTGGCCTCGCCCTCGCTCGGTGCGGCCGCCACGCGCACTTTCAGTACCGGCCGCCCGTCGGCCAAGGTCTCGATGCCGTCAATGGCATCACGCCCACCCTTGGGCGTGAGCCGCAGCGAAACCGTCACGCCGTCGCCAGCAAGCGTCCACGGACGGCGCGTCGACATGCGCTAGATGAACAGCCGGATGTAGATCCAGAAAATCAATTGCCGGAGGAACAGCAGGCCGATGATCAAGATGACCGGCGAGATATCGAGGCCGCCCAGGCTCGGCAGCATATTGCGGATCGGGCGCAGCGCCGGCTCGGTGACGCGGTAGAGAAACTCGGCGACCCCGGACACGATCTGGTTGCGCGTGTTCACCACGTTGAAGGCGATCAGCCAGGACAGCACCGCCGCCGCGATCAAAATCCAGATGTAGATGTTGATGACCGTATCAATGAGCCATAAAAAGGGATTCATCGCGCGCTCCGTCGACTTGCTGAAATCACGAATAGCCGCTTGCTGCCCCCAGGAAAAGGGGGCGCGGCCAAGCATCCTTGACAGCCCATAACCCCGGTCCTAAATGGCGCCCACTCGCCGCAATTTCGCGCAACGGCCGCTTTTCCGTTGCTGCTCGGCGGGGCCGTAGCTCAGTTGGGAGAGCGCCTCGTTCGCAATGAGGAGGTCAGGGGTTCAAATCCCCTCGGCTCCACCACCTACCGCTTGAAATCCCTATTTTACTTGGACTTTTGAAGCAATCGTTTTTCCGTACCCCACTTGCTTCCCCACCATTTGCATTCCTTTAGGGATCACGGTCGAAGCGTTTTCAAGCTCGGCCGGTGCGGATTGCCTATCGAGACCTGTTAAGTGCCAGGATCGCACTTGGCGGGCCGCGCAAGCGTCCTCACGTCACATGCTCACTATTGAGAGGATACTCGATCACGAACGCTTATGAAACGAACGAAGCATCGCGGGCGACGCCTCTATCAAGCTCGCTGGCGGTTAGCTTCGGCTGGCAAGCTGCAGACCAAGACGAACTTGGCCCGATCGCTCGCGGCGCAGAGACGGCTTTCGAAGTCTCCAGAGGGAAGTCACGGCGGCGAGTTCCAGACCAGCTAAGCAAGTCCAATTCGGCTCCGTGGATGCATTCGCGGACACGCTCCATGGCGTCGCGCGGCGCCCATGAACATCGTATGGTGACCCGCCACCCTAGGTCGTAGGCCTCACCTATAGTCCCGACGGCCATTAGAACAAAAAGAGAATATCGGTGGAGGCCGTCGAGGTCGAAATTGCGAAGGTCGGGGTCGAGGGTTCGAATCTCTTCGCCCGCTCGGTACTTAGCTAAAATTTTTCTCGCTAGAATTTCGGTGGGGCAACACAGGGGGTAACGGGTGTCGCCCTATAGCGGCCTAACATTGCACCGGCCCGCTTCAGTGGGTCTCGCGAAAGTCCAGCCGTCAGCGGGCTTCTGTCCGAACGGGCTTAGCGTAGTCAAAAACCTAAGCGGGATTCCGCGATTTTAGATGCAACCCTTTCCGAATTATATGGCCTTCCACAACCTCGCGGTGGCAATATTTGCAATATTGTAAGGCCATCAGTCGGAAAATAGATGCTTCAACGTTCTAACGATCCGCTTTCGCGATGAGGTCTGAAATATTGGCGGCCGGTTGACCGAGCGCGATTCGCGGTCGCCTCAGCGGCTTTGACGCAATCCTGCAGCAAGGCGCCGGCCGACGAGCCGAGTAAGATCGATCGCTTCACGTGGAACACCTCCTTGACTGCGAAGTCTCTCACGGACAGAGATCAGCTTCCATTTTCCGAAGAAGCCGCGCTCATAATAGCAATGCGGGGACGGCGGCCGCACCCAGACTCGCATGTGTGGATAGACCACGACCTTGCCACGGTAATTGGGAATCCACGCACATCGATACGGACCGCACACCCAACGCACGTCGGTCACGCCAGAAAGATTGGCAGCAACATTACCGAGCGACGGATTCGCGGTCGCCGCATCGGCTTTGACGCTAAATCCCTGCAGCAAGGCGCCGGCCAATAAACCAAGAAAGATCGATCGCTTCAACATGGAACACCTCCTCGACTGGCAAAGGCCCCTTACGGACACACGAGCACCCAGCGGCCACGACGGCCGCGCACATAGTTGCAATGGGGCTTAGGCGGCGGCACCCAAGCGCGCATGTACGGATGGACGACGATCGGCCCGGCTATTCCGGATCGGCGCAACGACGCGGACCGCCAAACCACAGATGAAGGGCGGGCGCATTGAGGGTGACGCTTCCAGCCGCTCTTGCTCTCCGGCAGGAACACGCAGCCGCGCTCGATATCAACGTGCTCCCAACGCAGGCGAAGGATTTCACGACTGCGGCAGTAATTGCAGAAGCCGCATTTAGCGTCATCGTGACCAGGAGCTCCGCCAGTTCAGGAGGATCAATTGAACGGTACTCGTCCCGCTTTGACGCGACGTCCTCCGCGACTGTCGCGATGCGCTCGGCAAGAGACATGTCCTCTAGCTTAGCTTGCGCGTCGCTCATCGCTTTTGTGCCTGCGCTGCGATCACGAATGCTCTCCTTGAGCATGTAAGCAGGTGGATTTTGCATTCCATATCTTTGCAGATCAGGCAGCACTCCGCGGTGGGGGCGTCCTCACTCATGGGTAAGATCTCGGCCGTCGCCCGGCTTTGGTTTCCTGCTCCTGCATGTTTGGCCAGGTCTCTAGGTGCATTACGGAATTCCTCCTGTGTCCGCGGCGACATGGTCTGAAGCGGCTTCCGGTGGTAACCATCCTTGTGCCCGCGTATGCGCGACCATGCGGCGGGCGTCGGCTACAGAAATTATTCTTCCGTTTTCAACTAGCCTCATGCTGCGGCCTGTTCTCAAGTCAAAGTCGAGGTTATTATAAAAACAACGTCGGTAGAATTCACCTAACGGATTGAAATCCTGTAATGGTAGGGCGCGCACGGGCATTAAACTCGCGGCTCGAACAATGAGCTGGTGTGCATACCAAGAGCGCAGCAGCACCAATGAGGATGCTTCTGACCGTGTCTATCGGTAGTCAGTTCCGATCATTGTAAGTCTCCGTTTTAGCCAGTTCTGCGACCTGCACGGGCTGGCAAGTTGGAACTAAATCCCCCGTCCGCTATGGCGCGGCTCTTTAATTGCCTGATTTACGTTTCGACATAAAAAAAACCTCCATCGGTCACCCGAGGAGGACTGACAATCGTGCGACCTGTTTCGTTGCCGAAGTGGCCGCATCCCCTTTCGGGAACCACCTTGCCCAGGCTTGGCAGGTTGGCGAGGGCGTCAGCCCTGCTCTTGATGCACCGTCGATATGAGGTATGGGTACGTAGACTTCAAGCTTGAATTTTAAGATGGCGAAAGACCCGTTAACTGCCGCCACGAAAAGCTTCGAACTATTACCGGCTCGGGTCGTGTTAATTTCGCTAATTGGAAGGAATTTCATTCAAAATTTGCAGACATCTGCGAAAATTACGGCGACGGATCGGAATTGGCGTGTGAACACGAGACTGTTTGGCAGCCGGTGCTCTTGATTTGGTCGTCTCTAAAGACGGTAAACTCGCGCGCTTAAATAATCAGGTGACCATCGCAAGTTTGAGGTGAGAATAAACCCGATGGATTGGAAACCTAGCAATCCTCTCAGTGTCGACCAGGATAGGATGCTGGAACAGGCGAGTCGTCGATGCCTGTGCGATTGATTGCGACCTTCGATGGACTGGAAACAACAACTTTAGAGACGCCCGTCTCGCAAGCGTTAGGGATAGCGAATTGCCATCAAAACCTCAATCTGACGAAGCAGCGTCACTATCTGCTCGCGCCGGATTTCCCGGCATGACCCAGCTCGATGCGAAGCAGCATTTCTGACATAGCTTGTCAAAAATCATTGTGTGACCAGCTTTCAAACACATTGAAGTTTCTTTTTCCCCACCGCCGAAATCAAAGCATTTCTAATCTGTCATAACATCAGTGCTATCCGTCCGGCGCCATCAACTGGCTGGAATCAGGTCGCAGGGCGCGGCGCTGCCGCCCTCAGCAATTCAACCAAAGAGCCACCAGTCCAGCCGCCGTTGTTGGGGCAATCCCCGACGCCGCACTCCATGAACGTGGTCAGCGTCTGCAGCGCCGCCACGACGAACAGCAGTCCGGCCCCGACGGCGGCAAGGCGCGTGAGCCAATCCGGCTCGTTGGTGACCGGCCTGAACTGCTCACGGAACAACAGCACGACGCCGACCGCCAGGATGACCACGCCGAAGAGCACGACGCCCCAGACATAGAGATCGAGACCCATGACCGCATGGCCGAAGGGCGGGTTCGCCGTCGCCGACAGCGTCGGCTTTGGCGGTTGCGGTGTCAAAGAAGGGATTGATGTGCAGCAACGTTTGCCGGATCGATATGGCGCCCCCGAACACGGCCGAAACGAGACAGACACCGTAGTGGCGGGGATCGGGCCCAAGCATCACGTTCATCGCCGCCCCGATTGCAACCGCGATCATGGCGACGCGCTGCAGAAGACACAGCGTGCAGGGAAGCTCGCGATAGTAAAATTGATAGCCGTAGGCGCCCAGCAGGACGCCGAGCATTGCCATCAAGCCAATGAAGTTGAGGACGCGGGCGAGTTCCGGCGAAAGGGCCCCTGCTTTCATAGCTGCACCCCCAAGCTCGAGGTGAAGTCGACGTCACGCATGAAAATGACGATGCCGATGAGCAAAGCGGCCATCACCGCGGCCCAGCCCCAATGGGCCTTGCGCCGCCACAAGAAGTACGAACTCAAGGTCAGCAGCCCCAACGTCAGAAGTCATCATGTCGGTTATCCCCCGGCTCTTTCAGATCGGCCAGTCCTCGCCCGCCGGCCGGCTATCGACGGCCGCCGAGCCGAGCGGAATTTCGATCGCGCAACGCACGCCTTCCGGCGCGAAGGCCAGCGTGACGCGGCCGTCGAGGTCGCCGGCGACGCCGCGCTCGATCAACGTCGTCCCGAAACCGCGCCGTTCCGGCTCGCTCACCGGCGGCCCGTCCCGCTCCTCCCATTCTATACGCAGTCCCGACGTGCCGTCGCCTTGCGCGTTGATCGGCTGCCAGCGGATCTCGACGCGCCCGCCCGGCACCGAAAGCGCGCCGTATTTGACCGCATTGGTGGTCAGCTCATGGAACGCCATCGCCAACGTGAGCACCGCGCGCGGACGCAGGACCACGTCTTCGCCGCGCAGGACCACGCGCTCGCTGGCGCCGGCATAGGGCGCCAAGCTCGCCGACAACAGCTCGCGCAATTCCGCGCTCTCCCAATGATGCAAGGTGAGCTGATTGTGCGCCTTGGACAGCGCGATCAGCCGCCCCTCGAAACGCTCGCGGAACGCTTCCGGCGTAACGGCGCCGCGCGCGCTCTGCGATGCCAGCGACTGCACGGTGGCGAGCGTGTTCTTCACCCGGTGGTTCAATTCGTCGATCAACAGTTTCTGCCGGCTTTCCGCCGCCTTGCGTTCGGTGATGTCCTGCACCACGCGCACCAGATAGAGCAGCTGTCCGTCGGCGTCGCGCACCGGCGATGAGCGCACCGAGATCCAGATCACCCGCCCATCCTTGCGCACGTAGCGCTTCTCCACCGAATAGAATTCCAGTTCGCCGGCAACCTGTTTGCGGAAGGCCTCGCGGTCGGCATCGATATCGTCGGGATGGGTATGGGCGAACAGCCGACGGGTGAGCAGATGTTCGCGGCTGTAGCCGGTGATCGACGCGATCGCCTCGTTGACGCGCAGGAATTTGCCGTCGGGCGCCAGCTCCGAGATGCCGATGGAGGCGTGCTCGTAGGTCGCCGCTAGGCGCTGTTCCTGCTCGAGCGCCCGCTTGCGCGATTGCGCCAGCACGGCCTCCGTCCGTTTGCGCTCGGTGATGTCGAGAAAACAATGGACCGCGCCGATCATCTCGCCGTCGCCATCGCGCAGCGGATCGATATTGAGCGATACGGTCACGCGCGAGCCGTCCCAGCGCTCGACGATACGCTCGACGTCGCGCGCCGGCTTGCCGGTCGTCAGCACCTCGGCGAGCTCGGAGCGCTGCAGCGGATTGCCGTCGATATCGAAGTAGCGGACGTCCTTGGCGAACTGGTCGTGCGTTTCGCCCGGCTGCGGTGTACGGCCCCAGATCTGCGTCGCGAGTCGGTTGTACTGGAGGATGGTGCCTTGGGCGTCGCAAATGAAGGTGGCGATGGGCAAGAGCTCAAGGAGGCCATCCGATGCCTGCAGCACGCCGCCAAGCGCCTGCGTGACCGGCGCGGGAACAGGCCGCTTACTTTCGCGCTTGAGCATCCGCACGCCTCCGTGCGTCGGTCCCGACCCCCCGTTACCCGGCACTATCGATCATGGCCGCGCCGGGTTTTGTCAATGGTTAACGACCTCAGCTGGCGGGCGCTGCTTGCTGATCGGCCGGCGCGCGGCCGAGCCAGTGGTCGAGGAAGGCCGCCAGCCAATTGCGCGATGCGAAATCGTGCACGGCGCGGCCGGCGATGTGGTCGGCGCGCTGCTTGGCGCCCGGCAATTCCATGCGGTGAGCCCCGCGCACCAGCCAGCGGTACATCATGGCGTGGGTCACTTCCGGGTGGAATTGCAGCGCATAGCCGGTGCCATAGCGGAAAGCCTGCACGGCGAACACGTCACCCTCGCCTTGCGCCAGCAATTCGCCGCCGGCCGGCAGCTCGAAGCCCTCGCGGTGCCATTGGTAGACGTGGTCCGGCCACTCGGCGCAGATTTTGAGGCCGGCCTCGGTCGGGCGGACCGGATAATAGCCGACCTCGGCGTGGCCCTGCGGATGCGGCGTTACGCGGCTGCCGAGCTTGAGCGCCATCATCTGCGCGCCCAGGCAAATGCCGAGATAAGGCTTCCGGTCGCGCAGCGGCACGCCGATCCAGTCGATCTCGCGCTTGACGAAATCCTCGTTGTCGTTGGCGCTCTGCGGGCCGCCGAAGATCACCGCGCCGGCATGCTCGTCCATGGTTTCCGGCAGCGGATCGTCGAACCGCGGCCGGCGGACGTCGAGCGGATAGCCGAGCTTGGCCAGCATCTGCCCGACGCGGCCGGGCGAGGAATGCTCTTGGTGCAAGATGATGAGGACCGGCTTCTGCATGTCGGTTGGGCGCGGCGTCACGCGCCGATTATGAGTAATGGCTTTGCCGGTGTTTGCAACATCAACGGCCGCCCGCGGCCCGGTCCGCTCAAAGCGTGCCTAACATTCTGCTTGCGCATGATCTTTTCCGAAAACCGGTTCCCACTTTTCGGGATCATGCGCTATGTCCGCTGCGCGGACCTGCGTCGCGACTGCCGCGAATCCACCGCCGCCAGCAAAATTCGCCGCGGGACAACGCGGATCAACAGGCTGACCAGCTTGTTGGCAAGGCCCGGGACGACCACGCGCTGGCCGCGCATCAGGCCGCGATAGCCTTCTTCGGCCACATGCTCGGCGGTCTGCGTGAGCAAGCCGGGCGCCAGCGACTCCTTGAGGCCGGCGCGCTCGGCAAATTCGGTCGGCACCGGACCGGGACAGACCACGCTCACCCGCACGCCGCGGGCTTTCAATTCGTAGTGCAGGGCCTCACTGAACGACAGCACATAGGCCTTGGTCGCGTAATAGACCGCCATGCCGGGGCCCGGCAGAAACCCGGCCATCGAGCCGACATTGAGCACGCCGCCACTATGGCGCGCCAAGCTGTCGACAAATGCGAGCGACAGATCGGTGAGCGCGCGCATGTTGACGTCGATCATCGCCAGCTCTTCGTCGCGCTCGCGTGTGGCGGCGAGCCCGACCAGGCCGAAGCCGGCATTGTTGACCACGTATTGCGGCTCGGCCCCTTGCGCCTTGAGCGCTTCGCCGACGGTTCGCCCGGCTTCCGGCTTCGCCAGATCGGCGACGATCACCAGCGGCCTGCGCGCGCCGCTGGCGGCGATTTCGTCGGCCAGTTTCTGCAGCCGGTCCTCGCGCCGCGCGACCAGCGCAAGATCATGGCCGTTGCGCGCAAACACCCGCGCCAATGCGACGCCGATGCCGGCCGATGCGCCGGTGATGAGCGTAACCGGGCGAAGCTCGCTCATGAGCGGCTGGCCACCCGCGCGCGCAAGGCGATGCGCTCTTGCCCGGAAATGCCGAGCAGATCGGCGGCGCGCCAGATCAGATTGTTCTCGAATTCGGTGACCACGCCGTCGGCATAGACGATTTCCCACATCATCTCGATCACGCGCGCGCGGCCCTGCTCGTCGAGCGACCGGTTGAGCTTGGAGGTAAAGCGGTAAAGGTCGACGGATTCCTGCTCGGCCTCGGTCGCCTCGGCGACCAGTTCGTCGGTCGCGCTGTCGTCGAGCGCGAAGCGCTGCTTGATCAGCGCGCGCAGCTTGTCGCGCTCGGCCTGCGAGACATTGCCGTCGATGCCCGCGGCATGCACCAAGAGCGCCGCCGCCGACAGCCGATAATCGCTGTCGTCGAAGCGACTGGGATGCTTGTCGCCATCGGCGAATTCGGAAACCAATTTACGTAACGATGCGAACATAAGGCCATTTTTCCCTGTGATGCCGCCGAAGGGCAAGCCGGCACCCCCAGTCCTCATGTATCAACGCGATCGGCCGTCCGGTAGCCCGGACGGCCGATGCAATAGGTCGCAATGGCGGTCAGGCGGCGGCCTCGGCGCCAACCGCTTCGAGCGGACGATTGGCCGGCTCGACGCCCCACACCCACACCACCAGGATCTGCACCACCAGAAGCCCGATCATCAGCCAGATCACGCCGGGCAGCTTGTAGTGCACCATCAGGAAACCGACCACGAATGGCGACACCACAGTCGCCGCCCGCCCGATGGTGTTGCAGATGCCGTTGGCGGTCAGTCGGATCTCGGTCGGGAACAGTTCCGGCGTGTAGACCCCGAACGACAGCGCGGTCAGCACATAGATCGCCACGATCAGCAAGAAGCCGACGGTCAGCACCGTCGCCGGATCGGAGGCGGCGTTGAAGCGTGCGTAGACATAGCCGAACACGATGGTGACCGCGGAAGCGCCGATGATGGTCCAGCGCCGGCCGATGAAATCGGCGGCGTAGGCGCCGACGGCGCAGCCGACCAGCGAGGCCGCCGACAGCACCAGCGTATAGGCGAGCGAGTGGGTGATGGTCAGGCCCTGGCGCAGGAAGAACTGCGGCAGGAAGATCACGAAGCCGAAGATCAGCGTGTTGATGGTGATCAACACCCAGGACCCGACGATCATGCTTTGCAGGATCGGTGGCTTCAGCATGGCGGATGCGGTGACCAGCACAACAGGCGCGGGCTGCGCCGGCGCCGGTAGCGGCCCGGCGGTCGCGGCTTCCGTCTCGATGGTCTGCATCAAGGTTTCGGCTTCCTCGGTGCGGCCTTTCGATTCCAGCCAGCGCGGGGATTCCGGCAGCCGCTTGCGCAGATACCACACGATCAGCGAGCCGACGCCGGCGATGATGAACATCGGCCGCCAGCCCCAATGCGGAATGATCAGGTAGCTGAGGATGGCGGTGACCGGAAAGCCGGCCACCACGATGAAGGCCATGAAGGCGAGCCAGCGTCCGCGCGTCTTCGGCGGCACGAATTCGGTGAGCGTCGAATATCCGACCACGATCTCAGCGCCGAGCCCCAGCCCCTGGATGAAACGGCAGACGATGAGCTGATCCATGCTCTGCACGAAGGCGGCGGCGAGCGAAGCCAAACCGAAGATCAGCAGGTTGATCTGATAGGTGAAGCGGCGGCCCATGGCGTCGCCGACGTAGCCGGTGATGAGCGCGCCCAGCGTCATGCCGATGAAAGTCCAGGAGAGGAATTTCAGGTTCTGCGGCAGCGTAGAGAAATGGGTGTGGATGGCGTCGGCGAGCACGCCGCCGGCGACATAAAGATCGTAGCCGTCGAAAAACATTCCGGCTCCCACCAGCCAGAAGATGCGATAGTGAAATGACGAAATTGGCAGCCGGTCCAGGCGTGCACCGGCATTGACTGTAGCAGCCATTGGACGTTCTCCCCTATTGACCGAATTTCTAAGCGATCGGCCTTTGTTGCCCCTAACGCGATGTTAGTTGAGGCAATAGGGGGACGCTACTGGGGTTGCTCCACTCTCGCCTCATGCTCAAACACGTGTGGAATACGCAGGTCCGTTATCGGACGCGAAGCGGATAACGCGCGATATCGTGGGCACATACGGCAATTTATCCATCTCGGACATGCCGCACCCGCCAAGCGCATTTCGCCTTTAAAAAGGAGACCGGACAGATGGATTTCGAGCCTCTTTGTCAGCGACGCCGGTCGTGACCCTATTTGTAGTAGGAGGAGGTTCGGCTAAGCTATTCAATGAGCGAGACTGAAAAAACATGCCTATCCGCCACCCTCCAGTTGCGGCGACAGCAGCTATTGCCATTCTGGCGCTTGCTGCCTGCGCGCCCGTGGTTACGGCGCCCGCGCGCTATGACATGGGCGAGCCAGCATCGAAGACACTTGCCTCCGCGACCATGGCGCCGGCGAACGCGCGCGGTGGCTCACAGATCATCGACGGTTTCATCGTTGATACTGGGCCCCCGCAGCCGGTCGATCCGCGAGGCCGCTATTACGTCGAATTCCGTTCCCGCTGGCTCGCGTTCTACGGCCACACTTATGTTGTCTATGGCCGTCTCGATGCGGACGGCAATCCGCTTGACCGGCATTTCGTCGCTTTATATCCGCGCGGCGGCTACCTTGGCCTCGCCGCTGGTTCATTGCCTGTGATGGTGCCGGCGACGACGCTCCCGGTGTGGGGAGATAGTGAGTTTGATACGCTCGCGGTCTATCGCCGGCCAATCAAGCCCGCGCAATACGAGAAGATAGAGAATTTCGTCTATCGGACTCGATCGCATGCTAACTCTTGGAATCTCTACACAATCAACTGCAATTATTTTGCGGGCGAAATAGCGGCGCTGGTTGGCCTTAAGGTGCCGCCGTTGAGTGCGCAGGTCGCACCGCTTTACGTAAAGGAGATCGAACTGCTCAATGAGAAAAGTTGATAATTACACCCTCCGCTTTTTCCCTTAACGATGGATCAGCAACCGAAAGAAAATCCAAGCGTCGGCGGCCGGCCACTTCGCGTCGCGGTGATCGGGGCGGGACCATCGGGGTTGACTACGGTTAAGAATTCTGCGTGTCTGCAGGCGTCCGCGACATCGTTTGCTACGAGGCCAGCGATGCGATCGGTGGCAATTGGGTGTTTCGCGAGCAACCGTCGAATTCGAGCGTTTACGAGACAACACATATCATTTCATCGAAGCGGCTTTCGTCGTTCGAAGACTTCCCGATGCCGCAAGACTATCCCGATTTTCCTTCGCGCCGGCAGATCCTCGCTTATTTCAATGCATATGCGGAATATTTCGGGGTAATGCCTCACGTCCGTCTTGCCACCCGCGTCGAACGAGCGCGGCGCGATGCAGATGCGCGATGGCGGCTGACACTCTCGCACGACGGCGATACCAAGGAGGACGTCGTCGATGCGCTCTTCATCTGTAACGGCCACCATTCCGATCCGGTAATGCCGCAATTGCCCGGGCGCTTCGATGGTGAGTTTCTTCACGCCCACGCCTACAAACGCGCTGAGCCATTCCGCGGCAAACGTGTGCTGGTGATCGGCGGCGGCAATTCGGCCTGCGATATCGCCATCGAAACGGCGCGCTTGGCCGCCTTCACCGCAATCAGCCTGCGCCGCGGCTACCACTTTTTGCCGAAAGTAATATTTGGGATGCCGGCTGACGTCGCGTTTTGGCGGCTCAGACATTTACCGAAATCGCTCCGGCAGAAACTCGCCGGATGGCTTGTCCGTCTTGCGGTTGGCCGGCCCGCGAAATACGGACTGGCTGAACCGGAGGGCCGGTTCTTAGAGGTGCATCCGACGCTAAGCTCGGAATTTCTCGATGCGCTCCGTCACGGTAAAATTCACCCGCAGCCGGGCATCGCAAGCGTCGACGGCCGCACGGTGCGATTTGCCGACGGACGGGAGGAAGAATTCGACGCCATCATCGCGGCGACCGGCTACCGGATATCCTTCCCGTTCCTGCACGAGCCGTTCGGCAGCTGGACCAGCCTCGATCCGCCACCGCTCTATCTGCGAATGATGCCGGCCGATATCGACAATCTTTTTTTCATCGGGCTGTTTCAACCGCTCGGCTGCATCTGGAATCTCGCCGACCACCAAGCGCGGATTGCGGCCCTTCAGATCACGGGGAGGCTGGCGCGCCCTTCAGATCTTACCGCACGCATAGAACGGGAAATCAAGCATCCGCATTGGCGGTACCAGCGCTCGGCGCGCCACGCCATCGAGGTCGACTTTTACGAGTTCCGCAAGGCGCTGCTCGCGGAGATCGCCCGAGCCGAACCAGAACCGCTGAGCGCTTAGAGACATCGCCGAAGCTTTATAGGGCGCGTTGCTGATACCGTAACCCGCGGTTTCAGCGGAAGGCAAAAGCTGCAGTTTGCTGCGGCGCATGAGTTTGGTTTGGCACATCGCGTCGTTTCGCTGCGACGCAGATGTTTGTCGCTTCTCTAATCGGCCGTTCGGGGTCAAGCACTTTCAGACTATCCACCACTGCAGTGTCGATGTCGCTCACGGGCTCGTGCTTCTCTTCGGAATCGGCACCAAGGCCCTTCCATTATGGGATCCGAGGACGAGGCGGAACAATCTATCGGGCGGCCTTACCGTCAGACGAACGGCAGGTTCAAGCGACCAAGCGAACTCACCTCATCCATCGTCCCGCAAGGGACATCTTTCCACCGCAGGGTGGAACTCTGGTTTTCTCCTATCGTATTTGATCCGGTATGGTTGTCATGCTGCTACCGTGGCCTGTTCCCGTGTCCAGCGGAACTCGGTGCCGTCAACCCAGATGCGATGCAGGATCACGGCCAGTCGACGGGCGAGAGCCACGATTGCCTTCTTCATCCCGCGGCGCCTGGCGATCTGCATCGCCCAGGCCTTGAGCCAGGACCATTTCTTGGAACGCATCATGGCCTGAGCTGCTTCGTAGAGCATTGTCCGCATCATCTCATCTCCACAGCGCGATATTCTGCCGTCCCAGTCGACCTCGCCCGATTGATACTTGGCGCACGTCAGCCCAAACACCGCCCCGACGGACTTGGATTTGCGGAAGCGAGCCGGAATGTCGACGGTGGCGCGATAGGTCAGCGACACCACGGGGCCAACGCCGGGGGTCGTCATCAAACGCTGGCACACCTCGTCATCCCGGACGATGGCCAGCAGGCGGCGATGCAGGATGACGATCTGTTCCCGCAACACCCGCCGGACAATGAGCATCGGTTCGACCAGAACCGCCAAGTCGGGGAGGTTCTCGACAAGCTTCCTGATGCGGGCCTCGAACTTCACCTTCCCAACCATGCCGACCTTGAGGCCGAAGTTGCGCAACGTACCGCGCAGGTCGTTCTCAAGGGCGATGGCCTTGGACAGCAGCAACTGGCGATGGGTCAGCAGCATCCGCAGTTTCTGACTGCGTAGCGTCTTCACATGCACTGGACGGTAAAGCCCCACCCGCATCATCTGTGCCATGCCACGCGCATCGTTGCGGTCGGTCTTGTTGATCTGCGCCTTCAGCACCGCCCGCATGTGCCGCGTCTCGACGCAGATCACCGGCAAGCCTGCTTCGGCGAGCGCGCTGAACAGCCATTGCGACAGCGGCCCAGCTTCCAACCCGATCCGTTTAAAGCGGTAGGCGGGGTTCTTTAGCACCGCCAATAATGCTTCAGGCTCGCTCGCCACCTTCACTTCCCGGACAATCTTGCCCGTCTCATCCACAATGCAGACGCTGGTCTCCTTGACCGAAACGTCCAATCCCGCAAAATGGTCCATGCTGCGCTTCTCCTTCTGATGCTTGAGGCCGTCACCCACGGACCTCGTTTCACCATCAGCCTGAAGCGCAGCACCCAAAATCTTCAGCTATCCACAAGCTGCCGGCCGATTACCCCATCTATCGGAGCCATAGCGGACATCGAGCAGGCAGACCCAAGCAGGTTCGATTTATGAGTATGCGCCCTTATAAGCACCGGAAACGGCGGGCAATAGCCCATTGATCAGCATGAATGCCGATCAAGGGTACTCAATCCCCTTGCCCAGCCGCGTGCCCTCATTCAGCAGCTCCAGATTGTTGAGCACGTATTTGTTGCCGGGGCTCTTGCGCAGGGCCTCGCGCAGCTTGGCGCGCGCGCGCACGTAGTCGCCGCGCAACATGTAGGAGAAGCCCTGGTTGTTGAGGATCGGGACGGTGGGGCCGACGATTCCGATCGCCTGCTTGTAGGCGCGGTCGGCGAGATCGAAGCGGCGCAGGCGGTCGCAGCTTGCCGCCAGCCCAAGCCAGGCCTCGGCATCGCGCGGATGCAGCTCGACCGCGCGGCGGAAATATTTCTCGGCCAGGCCATAATTGCCGTGGCGATACTGCTTCTTGCCGAGATTGAGATCGTCGTGAGGATCGCCGCCGAGCAGCCCGACTTCCGATTCCGGCGGCACGCCGAGCGGCGGCGGCACGTTGCTCGTCGCGGCCGGCGCCGAGGCAAAGGCATCGGCCGGCTTTGCCGCGAAGGCGCCGGTCAGGTCTTTCGATGTGCTGCACCCCGCCAGCCACAGGCCGGCCGCCGCAACAAGCAGGGCCACTCCGATACGCATGAACAAAGCCTGTGTGGGACCCCCGGGTAACCGGGTCACGCTAGGGGAGTTTGGTTAAGAAATTGTTCAGAGTTACAGCGCGGCAGGCGGCGGGCGGCCGCCAATCAATAATGGCCGGTGTGAATCTTCACATAGACCGGCAGCATGATGACCACGAACAGCACCGGGAAGATGCAGATCATCATCGGCAGCGACAGCTTCACCGGCAACGCATAGGCCTTTTCCTCGGCGAGCGAGAGCCGCTTGTGGCGCATGTCGTCCGAGTAGACCCTGAGCGCGTCGGTGATCGAAGAGCCGAGATCGATCGACTGGTTGATCAGCACCGCGAAGGCGCGCGCCTCCTCCAGCGCCAGGCGCGAAGCGAAGCGCTCGAGCGCGTCCTTGAGCGAGCGGCCGGCGCGGATTTCCAGATTGGTCATATGGATATTGGCGGTGAGCGAGGGGTAGCTGTCGCCCATCTCGCGCCCGACCCGCTCGAGCGAAGCTTCCATCGACAGGCCGGAATCCGCGCACACCACCAGCAAATCCATGAAGTCGGGAAAGCCGGCGCGGTGCTCGATCCGGCGCGCCGAGATGCGCTTGTCGATATAGAAGCTGGGGCCGACATAGCCGGCCATGCCGCCGCCCATGATGATGAGCCAGAACAGCGAAGCGCCGCGCGGCACGAAGTGCGGCAGGATGAAGAACAGCGCGCCGGCAATCAAGACCGCAAGCAGCGCGCGTCCGACGAAGAACATCGCGACCGCGCTCGGATCGTAGATGCCGGCCTGGATCAGCCGCGTGCGCAACACCTTCATGGCGTCGCCGCTGGTACTGGCGTAATGCTTGGTCGTGTATTCGATCAGCTGCGTCACCGCCTTGACGCTGGAATAGCGCAACGAGCGCTTGGCGTTTTCAGCGCGCTCGCGCTCGTCCATGACGATGCGCGTCGTGCGATTCTTGACCGCGCCGCGCACGCGTACGACCGCCATGATCGAAAAGGCAAGCGTACCGGCGGCGAGGAACACCAGGAGCGCCACCAACATATTGGTGTTGTCGCGCAGGATGCTGTCGATGAGATCGGTGATCGCGTTCATCGCTCAGATCCGGAAATTGACCATGCGGAACATGATGATATTGCCGACGCCCATCCACGCGCCGGCGATCGCCAGGCAGATCTTGGTCAGGCTTTCGTTCCAGACGTTGGCGTAGAAATCCGGCGCCACGAAATTGATCACCGCGAACATGCCGATCGGCAGCGACGACAGGATCAGCGCCGAGGCGCGGCCTTCCGCCGCCAGCGCCTTGATCTTGCGCCGCATCTTGAAGCGCTGGCGGATGACGCCCGACAGGTTCTCCAGGATTTCGCCGAGATTGCCGCCGGTCGAGCCCTGGATCGCCACCGCGGTGACGAACAGCGGCAGGTCGTCGGTGCCGACGCGGAAATACAGATTGCGCATGGCGGTTTCCAGATCCGCGCCGTAGGTGATCTCGTCGGTGACGATGCCGAACTCGCTGCCGATCGGATCGCTCTCCTCGCGCGCCACCATGCCGATGGCGACCGACACCGGGTGCCCGGCGCGCAAAGAGCGCACGATGATGTCGATGGCGTCGGGGAATTGTGCGCCGAACTTCTTCTGCCGGCGCGCGCGCAGGACGCGCAACACGAAATAGGGCAGCACCACGCCGACGATTGGCGCGGCCAACAGCGCGTGCAACAGCTTGTGGTCGTAGGTCATGACGCCGGCAAAGGCCGCCAGCATGGACAGCACGACGAATACGACCATCTTGCCGAAGCCGAAGCTCAGGCCGGATTGCAAGATGAGCTGGTTGAGGTTCAGGAGCGGCAGCCGGTATTCGCCGCTCGAGGTCAGCCCGCGCTCGCGCCGCAATTGCACCAGCACGCTTTCGCGGTTCGGCTTGTTCTCCAAGACCTTGAGCCGACGATTGATGTTCTTGCGGTAGGAGGCCTTGTTGTAGAGCAGAAGATAGGCGCCTTCTGCAAACATCGCCGCCGAGAAGCCGATGAGCAGATAGAACAGATAGACCGAATTGAACTCGAACAGATGCTTCATGGCAGCGGTCACAAAGGCTGCGTCGGGTCGAAATAGCTGCCGGGAATCTTGATGCCCAGATTGACCAGATGAGTGAGGAAGCGCGGGCGCACGCCGGTGGCCTGGAAATGGCCCTGCACCGCGCCTTCCGGTCCGGTGCCGGTGCGCACGAATTTGAAGATTTCCTGCATCTGAATGATGTCGCCTTCGAGCCCCGTGATCTCGGCGATCGAGGTAACCTTGCGCTTGCCGTCGGACTGGCGCGAGAGCTGCACGATGAGCTGGATGGCGGCTCCGATCTGGCCGCGGATCGAGGCGATGGTCATCGGCAGGCCGGCCATGCCGATCATCTGTTCCAGGCGCGAAATGGCGTCGCGCGGCGTGTTGGCGTGGATGGTGGCCATCGAGCCTTCGTGGCCGGTATTCATGGCCTGCAACATGTCGAAGGCTTCTTCGCCGCGGCACTCGCCGAGGATGATGCGGTCGGGCCGCATGCGCAGGGCGTTTTTGACCAGTTCGCGCTGGCGGATTTCGCCCTTGCCTTCGATGTTGGGCGGCCGCGTTTCCATGCGCCCGACATGCGGCTGCTGCAGCTGCAATTCGGCGGCGTCTTCGATGGTGATCAGGCGCTCCTTCTCCGAGATGAAGGCGGAGAGCGCGTTGAGCATGGTGGTCTTGCCGGAGCCGGTGCCGCCGGAAATGATGGTGGTAATGCGCGCTTTGACCGCCGCCGCCAACAGGTCGGCCATCGGCGGGCACAAGGCGCCGACCTCGACCAGCTTGCCGAGGTTGAGCGGCTTCTTGGAGAATTTGCGGATCGACACCAGCGGGCCGTCGACGCCGATCGGCCGCACCGCCACGTTGACGCGCGAGCCGTCGAGCAGGCGGGCGTCGCAGAGCGGATGCGATTCATCGACGCGCCGGCCGACCGCCGAGACGATCTTGTTGATGATGCGCAGCAGGTGTTGCTCGTCCTTGAAGCGCACCGCCAGCGGCTCGAGAATGCCGTGGCGCTCGACATAGACACATTCATGACCGTTGATCAGGATATCGCTGATGCTGGGGTCCTTGAGCAGCGGCTCGAGCGGCCCCAGGCCGGTCATCTCGTCGAGGATTTCGGAGACGAATTCCTCGAGCTCCTCGCTGTTGAGCGCCAGGCGCTCGACCATCACGTATTTCGCGACGAGTTGCTGCACGTGGACGCGGATCTGCTCCTCCGGCAGCTGTTCCAGCGCCGACAGGTTGATCTCCTCGATCAGCCGGCGGTGCAGCCGCACCTTGGCGTCGAGCAGCTTGTCGCTGTGCAGCGGATTGACGTCCCGCTGCTCCGGCGCGGCGGCATTGGCTGCGACATCCGGCGACACCGTCCACGGCACGCTGGCGGGCGCCACGGACACGGAATCCTCGACCGCCGGCACCAGATCGGGACCGGCGACGTGTCGGGTGGTGAAACGGCCGGCCATCTCAGTCCTCAGCCTTACGCATGATCGTTTCCAAACGTCAGCTCGGCGCTATCGCGCGCCTGCGAGCTTGAGCTTTTTCATTATCGCGGCGGGCTTGGCGGCGGCGGGCTTGCCGACCGACTGTGCCAGTATCAGCTTCTTGAGCTGCACGGTGATCTTGTTGCCGGCCTTGACCTCTTCCAGCGGCACGCCGCGGTCGATCGCTTCCCGCACCAAGGCATAATCGTTGGGGATGCAGCCGACGTAGGTATCGCCGAGCGCCTGCTCTAGATCGGCGCGGCGCAGGCCGGAGCCGAAGAAGTTCTGGTGGAAGCGATTGACGATGACCTGCGGATTGGGGCCTTCGCCCAGCCGTTCCTGTATCGCCGCCACCAATTGCTTGGCGTGGCGCAACGCCGGCACCGTGGTCTCGCTGACAATGAAGAGCTTGTTGGAGCCAAGCAGCACGCTATCGGTCCAGGCGAACCAGGTGCGCGGCATGTCGAACACGACATATTCGAAATTGCTCGACACCAGGTCGAGCAGCCGCGTCACCACGTCGGGATCGAACGAGCGCATTTCGGCCGGCCGGTTGGGCGCGGCGACCACGGCGAGGCCGGAGGCGTGATGGGACAGCATCACCTCCAGCAGTTGACGGTCGAGCCGGTCGGGCCGCGGCTCGATTTCCGCCAGATTGAGGCGCGGCTCGAGATCGAGATAGTCGGCGACGCAGCCGTGCTGAAAATCGAGATCGACCAGGCAGGTGGACGGCTTGGCGCGCGGGCCGGCACTGTTCATGAGCAACATGGCGGTCTGCACCGCCAGCGTGGTCACGCCGGCGCCGCCGACCGCGGGCAGGAAAGTATAGATCTGTGCTTCGGTATTCTCGTTGCCGCTGACCTTGGTAACGCGCGCGCACGTGCGCACCAGATTGACCGGCTCGACCGGCTTCACCAGGAAGTCGGCGACGCGCATCTGCAGCAAGGTGCGGGCGACGTTCTCATCGAAACTCTGCGTCACCGCGATCACCGGCGGCCAGGCGCCAATGCGCGCCATCAGCCGCGCCAGCGCGTCCATCTCCTCCTCGCGTCCGGCATCGAGGTCGACCACGACGACGGTAGCGTCGGCGAGCGCCAGCGTGTCGCCGAGCGCGCTCAGCGGCCCGCTCGCGAGGCTGAGGTCGATCTGGCTGCTGGCGCCGAATGTGGCACGGGCCAAACGATCGAACTCGGCGTCGGCGGTGACGACCACCACGCGCGTTCGATTGTCAATGCCGGTGCGAGTGATACGCATGGACGTTCCGTAGTCTCACTATTTCACCGTTCCGGACTGATTCACGGTCGGACCGAGCGGCGTGTTGTTGCTGCTCGGTGCTGCCGCGTTCGGGTTTTGCGCGGCCTGATAGGAGGCGGAGGTGCCGCTGCCGGACGGCGGAATGACGCGGTTGGTGCGATAACGCTCGACCGCGCTCTGCATCTTCGGCCCGTTGAAGGCGATGTTTTTGTCGGCGCTGGCGCGCGGCCACGGGTCGACCATCTGCACGACCTTGTCGGTGGCAACCGCATTGCCCCCGCTCAGTGCGATGGTGTCGCGCCGGTCGAGATATTCCGAGCAGCCGCTGAGCGCGGCGAGCACGGTGGCGAGCGCAAGCGCGCCGGTGACTTTACTGAACGGCCGCATCGGAAATCCCCCTCGGCATGTCGAGCATGTGCCCGGTAAACGGCCGCGCCTCGGCCGCGGCGATGCGGGCCTGCACGGGCGTAAGCGAGCGCGCCTGCGCCCGTGAGAGCTCGGTCTTGCCGAGCAAGAAGAAGTCGACGTCGTTGGGCGGCAACGTGTCGTCGGTCGGCGCCTTGACCACGTCGCCCGGGCGCGTCGGCCGCACGAGGTGCGGCGTGACGATGATGGCGAGATCGGTTTCGTTCTTCTGGTACGACTTCGAGGAGAACAGCGCGCCGAGTACCGGAATGCTGCCGAGCCAAGGCAATTGCTCGATGGCGTTCTTGTTGTCGCTCTGCAGCAGGCCGCCGATCACGAAGCTCTGGCCGTCGCGCAGCTCCACCGTGGTGGAGGCGCGGCGTACGATCAGCGCCGGCACGGTGATGCCGTTCGCCACCGCGACCGCATGCGTGGTGTCGATCTGGCTCACCTCCGGCTCGATCTTCATGTTGATCAGGCCGCGGCGGAGCACGGTCGGCGTGAAAGCAAGGCCGACGCCGTATTTCTTATAATCGACGGTGACGCTGCCGTATTGGCCGGCGACCGGAATGGGATATTCGCCGCCGGCGAGGAAGCTCGCGGTATCGCCGGAGAGCGCGACCAGGTTCGGCTCGGCCAGGCTGCGGGCGATGCCCTTCTGCTCGAGCGCATTGATCATGACGTCGGTGGAAACCCCGCTCGCCACCAGCCGCCCGATCAGGAAGCCGAACGGCGAGGCGCCCGAGAGCACGCCCGCCGCCGCTTCGCTGGCGATATTGGAGGCCGTGAGCGGCAGGCCGCCCGCCGGCACGCCGTTGCCGACATTGGCGATGCTGTGCTGGCCGAAGCGATTCCACTGCACGCCCAGATCGCGGCCGGCATTGCGCGAAATCTCGATGAAGCGCACCTCCAGCAAGACCTGCTGCGGCGACATCACGCTGACCGAATTGATGATTTCAGGCCCGAACTGGCGCGCGATGGTCACCGCTTTGTCGAGCGTGACGGCGTCGGGCACCTCGCCGGAGAGCATGATGCGGCCATTGACGGAGGACGCCCGCATGCGCGCGCCGGGAAATACGCGGTGCAGCTCATTGGTCAGCCGGGTGACGTCGTAGGTCACCTCCACGTCGAAGATGCCGATCAGCTTCTTATCGTCGGAGTAGACCGAGACGCGCGTGGTGCCGATCTTCTTGGCGAGGATCGACAGCGTGTGGTCGGTGAGCGGATTGACGTCGGCAACGTCGGGATCGCCGACCGAGATGTTGACGAAGCTGGAGTCGGTGCGCAGGTCCAGCGACTTGCCGACCGTGACGCTGACCATCGCGGTGTGGTCGGCGCCGACGATCCGGATGCTGCGCTGTTGCGCCGAGGCATCGTCCGGTCATGCACAGCAGCGTCGCCGCCAGCGCAATCGCCAAAGCAATCGCCAGGTCGATCAGCCAATTGCCGCGATCCGGCTTCCTGTCCGCGCGCCGCCAGGCAAAGCCGACGGCATAGTCATTGTTATTTGTCACGACACACCCCACCCCTGATTAAAGACATCATCGTTCTGTTAGCGTGCTGCCTGCTTTTGGCCGGTCAAAGCAGAGACCCCATCGCTTTTCTCTCTCTGCTCGATCGGCACGGTGTAATCCTGTTTCGACGACGGCCGCGTCACGGTTATGGTCGTCGTATTGCCGTCACCCATCACGCCGCTAAGCAGATCCTTGAGCGTGACTTGATGCGTGTTCGCCTCGCTGCTGTCGCCGGCCTGGCGCAGCAACAGCGACAGGCTGCCGACCGAGGACGCCAGCCGAATTTTCTGCGCGGCAACGGTGCTGACCTCGAGCGTCACCGATTTGGCGACCGAGGCCTTGATCGCGCGCTCGTCGGCGCTCTGGTCGACCGCCAGCACGCGCGCGTCCTGCAAAATGACTTGCGTGGTCGCCGCGCCCTTTTCGAGCTGGCGCGTGAGCACGACATCGACACGGTCGCCCGGCAGCACAAAGCCGCCTGCGCCTTCCACGTCGTTGACGCGGATGGTCACGGCCTTCATGCCCGGATGCACAAGCGCCGATAGCGTCGCGCGCTGCCCGGGCCCGGTGATCTTCACCGCCAGCACCGGCTCGTTGGTCTCGATCGCCGCCAGCACGACGCGGCGGCCGCCCTTGAGCACATCGTCGATCTTGCTGAAGGAACCGGCCGGCAACGCCTTCGACGGCCACGCCACTTCTGCCAGCATCGATGCATTGAGCGCGGTGCCGAAACGCAGCGGCTTCTTGGCGACGACAATGGTCTCCGTCGAAACCACCTGATTGACCGGATGATAGTTCTTCGCCTGCTGGTCGGCTTGGTTGTTGAGCCAGGCTTGAGCGATGAACACAGCGAGCAGGCCGAACACGACGGCGAACCCGATCATGACGATGGTGCTGGCACGCACTGTTTTGGCCCCGTTTGACGCGTCCCGCTGTTCCGCGGTGTATTGCGGCGAGACTACGGGGGCAGAGTGTATTGAATTACTAAAATGGCCTGCGCAATTCTCGCTATGCTGAAGAGTCGCTGAATTACTATTGTTGATGATCGGTATCGCCAGCGCGTTGCATTTAGAGTAACCTTTAGCGTCATTAACAATACTGAGGCGCATTGAGGTCAGCGCCGTAACGTTCGGTTTAGCCTAACGAACAGCGAAGCCCTGCAATGACGGGCATTGCGCCCACGCCGCACCGCCGCGAGACAGAGCGGCGCGACATCGTCAAGACCAAAGCATGGTTTACGGCGGCGGCGCTGACATTGCCCGGGGGGCGCGGTTACGGCAACATGCAACCGTCGATCCCAAGACGACCACCGCGCCGGCTACGGCGCGGTCATGATAAGGAGGAAGCGCGGATGGCGAAGCCCCGCATCAGTTATATCGACCCGGCAACGGTCAACGACCCTGCCATGGTCGCCGAGTTCGCGCGCTGCGCCCGCGAAGGCACGCCGCGGCCGGAAAGCCAGGCGGTGCGCGCGCATGTGCCGGCGGTGTTCTGGTCGTTCGCCAACAGCTGGCGCGACGTGTTCAAGAACGGCGTCGCCGATCACAAGATCAAGGAATTGTGCCGTATCTACGTGTCGCGCTCGGTGCTGTGCGAGTTCTGCGGCAATCAGCGCTCGATCAAGGCGGCGAAATCGGGTCTCAAGGAAGACGACTATTCCGACCTGATCAACTTCGAAAGCTCGACGCGCTACGACGAGCGGCAGAAGGCGGCGCTCTCTTACGCCGAGGCGATCACCTGGGATCTGCCGACCGACGATGCGTTCTGGGCGCGGCTGCACAAGTATTTCAGCGAGCCCGAGCTGGTCGAGATCGGCTATTTCGTCGCGCTCACCATGGGCCAGCAGCGCTGGCTGCGCACGCTGAACATCGAGCACCACCAGATCCTGGCGGGCACCGACGCCTCGATGGCCCCGGGTTTTGAAACGGAAGAGGCGCTCAAGCGCTCCAAACAGGCCGCCGACTATTGGGCCAAGGTCAACATCAAACCAGAAACACAGGCTGCCGAGTGAACAGGCAATCGACGGCGGTATCCGCCAAAGGCCCGGCTCCCGCGAAGCGCGGCAGCAAGGGTGAACCGCGCATTCGTATCCGCGGCCTCGGCAAGCATTACGGCACGCTCGAGGTCTTCCGCAATATCGAGTTCGACGTCGGCGAGCGCGAGATCGTCGCCATTGTCGGCCCTTCGGGCTGCGGCAAGACCACGCTTCTGCGCTGCGTCGACGGCTTGCTGCCGGTGGATGCCGGAGAGATCTGGGTCGGCCAAGAACGGGTGACGCAACCGATCGCCGGCGTCGCCATGGTGTTCCAGCATTTCGGGCTGTTTCCCTGGAAGACCGTGTACGAGAACGTCTCCTACGGCCTGCGCATGGCCGGCGCCTCGAAGGCTGAGATCGACCGCAAGGTGCCGGAGTTCATCAAGCTGGTCGGGCTCGGCGGCTTCGAGAAGGCTTTCCCCTATCAGATGTCCGGCGGCATGCAGCAGCGCTGCGGTTTGGCGCGCGCGCTCGCGGTCGAGCCGAACGTGCTGTTGATGGACGAGCCGTTTGCGGCGGTCGACGCGCAGACCCGCGAAATCCTGCAGTTCGAGCTGTTGCGCATCTGGGACGAGCGGCCGACCGCCATGATCTTCGTCACCCATTCGATCGAGGAGGCGGTGCTGCTCGGCCATCGCGTGATCGTGCTCAAGGGAAGGCCTTCCAGCATCCACGAAACCATCGTCATCGACCTGCCGCACCCGCGCACGCGGGCGACATTGCGCGAGCCGCGTTTCGCCGAATTGCGCGAGCAGGTATGGGGGACGCTGATGCGGGAGGCGCGCGAAGCCGAATTCGTTCTCGAACGCTAAGCAAAAACTCTGGGGTAATAGGGAGGTTCAAAGATGCGTAAGTTCGTCACACTGCTGGCCGGCTTCGGCCTTGCCGTTGCGCTGACGGCGGCGCCGCCGGCGATGGCGCAAGGCAAGAAGATGGTTATCGCCACGCCCGGCATCCCGCCGATCTATTCGGTGACCATTGCCTTCCTGGCGAAGCAGCAGGGCTTCTTCAAGAAATACGGCGCCGACGTGGATATCCGCCCGTTCGATAACGGCACCGCGGCGGCGCGCGCGGTGGTCGCCGGCAATGTCGAGATGGCCTTTGCGCCGACGCCGCCGGTGATCAACCAGATCTCCAACGCCGGCGTGCCGCTGGTGGCG
The DNA here is from genome assembly GCA_963761245.1 of uncultured Alphaproteobacteria bacterium. Classification (GTDB taxonomy): domain Bacteria; phylum Pseudomonadota; class Alphaproteobacteria; order Rhizobiales; family Xanthobacteraceae; genus Pseudolabrys. Next base: position 158,372 of record CAVXGN010000021.1, read on the forward strand.
ATCTACGGCATGCAGAACCCGGACTGGGTGGTCGCCACCACCGAAACCGGCAAGACTTGCAAGGATATCGCCGGCCAGGACGTCGGCGTCAACTCGATCGGCGGCGCCCGCTCGGTGGCGCTGCGCTCCATGCTTGCCGGCGGCTGCAAGGAAGTGAAGCTCAACGAGGTCAAGCAGATCGCGCTTGGCTCGAGCTCGGGGCCGGCGATGATCGCCGGCCGGCTGAAATACGCCGTGCTGCATCTCGACGACCTCGCCGAGATCAAGCATCAGGGCAAACCGGTGCACATCCTGCTGGCGATGAAAAACACCAATCCGACCAGCCATTATCTCGTGTTGGTCATTCGCAAAGATACCCTGGCCAAAAATCGCGACGCGGCCGTACGCACGGTCGCCGGCCTGATCGAGGCCGCCCGCTTCATGCAGGATCCAAAGAACGCCGACGTGGTGGCGGACGCCGCCTCGCAGACCGGCCACAGCAAGGAAGTCAACAAGCTGGCGCTCCAGGAATTCCTCGCCATCGATTTCTGGGCGGCCAAGGACGACGGCCTGCCGCGCAAGAAGCTTGAAGCGGTCGCCGCGCTGATGAAGAAGATCGGCGCCATCAAGCCCGACAAGACGCCGGTGACCTTCGAGCAACTGGTCGATCAAAGCGTCTGGAAGGACGCCAACGCGATGGTGAAGTGAGGCGGTAGCGTCATCCCCGCGACCCGTCTTCGCCAAGGCTTCGACGGGCTCATGCCTGAGCCCTCCGAAGCGCAGCGAAGGAGGGGGCGGGGATCCAGTAACCTCGGCGTTTAGTCGATGCACAGGGGTTACTGGATCGTCCGCTTTCGCGGACGATGACGGTGAGAGAACGTGGAAAGGTCCGTGCAACAATCCCTCCGCCGCCACGCGCCGTTCTGGGCGAGCCTCATCGCCGGCATCGCGCTGTGGGAGATCGCCGGCCGCTCCACCAGCGCGGCCTTCATGGTGCCGTTCTCGGAGACGCTGGAGCGGCTCTGGCAGCTCATCACCGGTGGTGATTTCATCGCGCAGTTTCTCGATTCCGCGCAGCTCTTTCTCACCGGCTTCGTGATCGCGCTCGTCATCGGCGTGCCGCTCGGCGTGCTGCTGGCGCGCGTGCGCCTGCTGCGCGTCGGCATCGAGCCGTACCTGATGATCCTCTACGCCACGCCGATGGTGGCGCTGATCCCGTTCATCTTGTCGCTGATGGGGTTCGGTTTCGCGCCCAAGGTGCTGGTGGTGTTTTTGTTCGCGGTATTCCCGGTGCTCTACAACACGGTGGAGGGCGCGCGCAGCATCAAGCCGGAGCTGATCGAGGTCGCCAAATCCTACCGCTCGAGCGAATGGTCGCTGTGGCGCGAGGTGATCCTGCCCTACACCCTGCCCTACATCATGACCGGCGTGCGCCAGGCCATCGGCCGCGCGCTGGTCGGCATGGTGGCGGCGGAGTTCTTCCTGTCGTCGACCGGCCTGGGCCAACTCATCATGGGCGCCTCGCAGAATTTCGACACCGGCGGGGTGTTCGCCTCGATTCTGGTGATCGGGTTGATCGGCGTCGGGCTGATGCGGATCGGCCTCATGATCGAGCAGCATTTTGCGCGCTGGAGGCAGTAGATGACCGAATCGACGCTGTCGGTCCCGCTGCCCGCGCAGCCCAAGCGCTCCGCCTTGAGCGCGCGGCTGCTGGGGACTTTCGTGCCGCGGCTGATCGCCGGCCTCGCCATCCTGCTGGCGTGGGAAATGATCGTGCGCGCCTTCGCGCCGGCCTATGTGGCCAAGCCCACCACCGTGGTGCTGGCGATCCCGCGCGTGATCACCGATCCGGCCTTCCTCACCGCCACCGGGCAGACGCTCGCCGCCGTGGCCGAAGGGCTCGCCATCGCGCTGGTGGTGGGCACCGCCATCGGCCTCTTGATGGGGCGCAGCGTGGGCTTCGAGCGCACCATCCGGCACTACATCAACGGCTTCTACGCCATGCCGATGATCATCGTGCTGCCGCTGTTCTCACTGTGGTTCGGCTATTCGGGCGCCGCGCGCATCGCCACCATCATCTTCGCCGCCATCTTCTCCATCATCATCAACGCCGCCGACGGCGCCCGCTCGGTGCCGCGCGATTTTCTCGAGGTGGCGCGTTCGTTCCGTTCCAAGCGGCTGAGCGTGCTGACCGAGATCGTGGTGCCCGCCTCGGTGCCCTACCTGCTGGCGGGCGTGCGGCTGGCGGCGGGGCGCGCGCTGATCGGCGCGGTGGTGGCGGAATTCTTCCTCTCGGTCGGCGGGCTCGGCTACTACATCCTCTACAACTCGCGCACCTACCACCACAACGAAGCCTTCGTCGGCGTGCTGTTGCTCGCCGCCTTCGGCGTCGGCTTCGAGGTGCTGGTGCAATGGTCGACGCGGCACTTCATGCCCTGGTACCGGCGCGACGAGTCGGCAAACTAGACGACTATTTCATGCATCGAGACACATTCCGTTCATTCCGCGCAAGCGGGAAATCGCGGACCCGGAATCCACCAGCTTCGCGCGGCGAATCTGCGATCGGATTGCCAGGTCGCGGGCACGAGCCGCTTCCAATGACGAGGACCAAGTAGAGGAAAGCCAATGTCATCCGACCCCGTGCTCAAGGCCGCGATCTCGCATTGGGGCCCGCGCTTTGTCGCCAATGGCGTGGTGCTGACCGACTTCGAAGAAGTCACCGGCTCGATCGCGACGTATGATGACTGGTGCAAAGCCTGGTCGGCGCGCGCCGCGCACCACGAGGCGATCGCCCGCGAAGCGCTGGCCAAGAAGCATTACCTCACCGCGGGAGAATGTTTTCAGCGCGCCGGCGTGTATTACCACTTCGCCTCGTTCCTCTTTCTGCGCGACATGGCGCAGATGAAGGCCGCGCATAAGAAACAGATCGAATGCCGCCAGACGGCGTTGCCTTATCTGGAGCCGCCGGGTGAACGGGTCGATATCCCTTACGAAGGCAAGACGCTGGCCGGCATTCTGCGCAAGCCAAAAGGCATTGCGAGGCCGCCGGTGGTGGTGATGGCGGTCGGACTCGATTCGACCAAGGAAGAAACCGACGCCTACGAAGTGCCGTTCCTGGCGCGCGGCATGGCGACGCTGGTGTTCGAAGGGCCGGGCCAGGGCGAGGCGCAATACGACTTTCCCATCCGCGGCGACTACGAGGTGCCGGTCAAGGCCGTGATCGATTACATCGAAACGCGGTCCGATCTCGATCCGACGCGCATCGGCATATGGGGCGTCAGCCTCGGCGGCTATTACGCGCCGCGCGCCGCCGCGTTCGAGAAGCGCATCAAGGCCTGTATCGCGCTCGGCGGGCCGTACGAGTTCTCAAAGGCGTGGGATACCCTGCCGCAGGTGACGCGCGAGGCGATCCGCGGACGCACCCATTCCAAATCCGACGAAGAAGCGGTCAAGAACATCTCCAAGCTCTCGCTGGTCGGCGTCGCCCAGAACATCACCGTGCCGATCTACATCGTCAACGGCCGGCTCGACCGCCTTGTGCCGGCCGCCGACGCCGAGCGCCTGGCGCGCGAGGTGAAGGGCCCGGTCGAGCTGATGATCATCGAAGACGGCAACCACATCGCCACCAACCGCGCCTACCGCTGGCGCTCGCAGAGCGCGGATTGGATGAAGGAGCAGTTGGGGTAGCTTCCTCACTGTCATGCCCGCGAAGGCGGGCATACACAACGCAGCGTGCGCGCGCGATCACGCCTTCTTCGGCAGCGCCACGATCATGTCGAGCTCGACGCGCGCGCCGGGCGACGACAGCTGATTGATGCACACCGTGGTGCTGGCCGGCAGCCAGTCGCCGAAATATTTCGCCATGGTGGCGTGCATGGCGTCGGCATCGCGGAAGTCGGTGAGATACTTGGTCACCTTGATCACGTCGCGCCAGGTCGCGCCGGTCTCGTCGAGAATCGACTTGATCGCCTCCATCGCGCGCGTGGTCTGCTCCACGATGCTGTGCGGCTGAACGTGCTCTTCGTCCACGTGCGGATGCTTGTGATAGAGCGGCGAGGAGGTGGCCCCCGACAGGAACATCAGGTCGCAGGCGCCGACGATGCGCACCGCCGGCGCATAGGGCATGGTGTGCGCCTCCTCGGGCTTGGGGTGCACCGGCTCAAGCTTGAAGCTGTGCTGCGGCTTGCTCATCACATTCATGCGGGCCTCCCGAGCGGTTCGTCATGGCCGGGCTTGTCCCGGTGACGACAGTCCCGGTGAGTTGTTAGCCTGAGAACGCTAATTTGCGCGCCCGACAGGAGCACGATCATGCCCTCGACCATCCTCGATTCCGCGGTGTTCCGCGACATTTTCACCACGCCGGCGATGCGACAGGTGTGGTCGGACGAGAACCGCGTGCAGAAATATCTCGACTTCGAGGCGGCGCTGGCGCGCGCGCAGGCGAAACTTGAAGATCATTCCGCAGGAGGCCGCCGACGAGATCGTCAAGCATTGCGACGCCAAAGAAATCGACATGGCGAAGCTGAAAGAGGCGACCGAAAGGATCGGCTATCCGGTGCTGCCGGTGGTGCAGCAACTGGTGAAGCTCTGCAAGGACGGCTTGGGCGAATGGTCGCATTGGGGCGCCACCACGCAGGACATCACCGACACCGCCACGGTGATGCAGATGCGCGAGGCGCTCGATATCGTCGAAAAAGAGATCGACGGCATCTGCGACGCGCTCGCCGCGCTCGCCAAGAAATACCGCGACACGCCGATGGCCGGGCGCAGCAATCTGCAGCAGGCGGTGCCGATCACCTTCGGCTACAAGATGGCGACGCTGCTCGCCGGCTTCGAGCGGCATAAGCAGAGATTGAATGAGTTGAAGCCGCGCGTGCTGGTCGGCGAGTTCGGCGGCGCCGCCGGCACGCTGTCCTCGCTCGGCAAGGACGGGCTGAAATGCCAGGTCGAGCTGATGAAGGAACTCAAGCTCGGCCAGCCGGCGATCTCCTGGCACACGGTGCGCGACACCATCGCCGAAGTCGGCTGCTTCCTCGGCCTGATCACCGGTTCATGCGGCAAGATCGCCTTCGACGTGAAGCTGCTGATGCAGACCGAAGTCGAGGAAGTCTACGAGCCGTTCCACCAGGGCCGCGGCTCGTCCTCGACCATGCCGCAGAAGCGCAACCCGATTTCGAGCGTCTACATCACGGCGCAGACCGCCATGGTGAAGCAATTGGTCGCCGCGCTGTTGGAGGCGATGATCGAGGACCACGAGCGCTCGACCGGACCGTGGGAGATCGAATGGATCGCGCTGCCGGAGATTTTCATGCTGTCGGCCGGCGCGCTGGCGCAGACGCGCTTTGTGGTCGAGGGCCTGCAGGTCAACGAGAAGAAGATGCGCGAGAACCTCGACATCACCAACGGTCTGATCATGTCGGAAGCGGTGATGATGGGGCTCGGCGCCAAGATGGGGCGCAACAAGGCGCACGACGTGGTCTACGATGTCTGCCGCGAAGTGGTGAAGACCGGGCGGCCGCTGATCGACTTGCTCGCCGAGGACAAGGAAATCTCCAAGCACGCCGACCGCAAGACGCTTGAGAACGCTCGTCGACCCGGCGAACTATCTCGGCGTGGCGGGAGAGATGGTCGACCGGGTGCTGGCGATGCGGAAGGTAGAAACTATGGCTGTCATGCCCGCGAAAGCGGGCATCCAGTATTCACTTTGGCCTGAGACTGAATCGATGAGCAGGGGTTACTGGATCACCCGCTTTCGCGGGTGATGACAATGCGTGATTATGCCGTCTACTCCGCCGCCGATACCTTCGCCGCCGCCTGCTCGCGCACGAATTTTTGCACCGTCAAATTGTCGACCTTGCCGGAGCCGAGCACCGGCACCTTGTCGAGATGGATGACCTCGGCCGGGATCATCAGGTCGGAGGCGTGCTTGCTCCTTGGCGTAGGCCTGGAATTCCTGGCGGGTGGCGCCGCGCTTGTCGGTGACCAGGATCAGCCGCTCGCCCTTGCGCGCGTCCGGGATGGCGGCGACCGAAACCAGCGCGTTCGGCCACAGCTCGGACGCCAGCAGTCTCGATGGCGGCGAGCGAGATCATCTCGCCGCCGACCTTGGCGAAGCGCTTGGCGCGGCCCTTGATGGCGATGAAGCCCTGCGGATCGATGGTGACGATATCGCCGGTGTCGTGCCAGCCTTCCGGCGGCGGCTCCAGCACGCCGGGATGTTCGGCGCGCAGATAACCGAGCATCACGTTCGGCCCGCGCACGAACAGCCGGCCGCCCTCCTCGACGCCTTCGACCTTGTCGAGCCGCGCCGTCATGCCCGGCAGGATGCGGCCCGACGGTGCCGAACTTGTTGAACATCGGCGTGTTGAGCGCGAGCGCCGGCGCGGTCTCGGTGACGCCGTAGCCTTCCAGAATGCGCACGCCGAATTTTTCCATATAGACCTGGCGCGTGGAATCCTTCACCGGTTCGGCGCCGGCCATGATGTAGCGCACCGAGCGGAAATCGTAGGCGTGCGCCGCGCGCGCATAGCCGTTGAGGAAAGTGTCGGTGCCGAACACGATTGTTGCGTTCACGCCGTAGATCAATTCCGGCACGTTGCGGTAGTGCAGCGGCGACGGATAGAGATAGACCGGCACGCCCGAGCACAGCGGCAACACGACGCCGACCGTCAGGCCGAACGAGTGGAACACCGGCAGCGCGTTGAACACCTTGTCCTCGCGGCCGAAGTCGATGCGGGCGGTCGCCTGCGCCATGTTGGCCAGCATGTTGCGGTGGGACAGCACGACGCCTTTCGGTACGCCTTCCGAGCCAGAGGTGAACAGGATCGCGGCCCAATCGTCGGGTGCGCGCTTGACCAGCGGTTTGCCGGCCGCCAACAGGCCGCGCAGCTTGTCGGCTAACGTGATCGTCGGCCGGATGTCCTCGAGGTAGACGATCTTCACCTTTTCGCTCAGCGCGGCGACGAGTTTGTCGAGCCGCCCTTTTTCGACGAAGCTGCGCGCCGTCACGATGGTGTCGAGCTGGGCGGCGCGGCAGGCGGCGAGGATATTGGCGACGCCGGCCGAGAAATTGATCATCGCCGGCACGCGGCCCGCCGACATCAGCGCCAGCATGGTAACGACGCCGCCATTGGCCGTCGGCAGCATCACGCCGATCGGCTTGCCGACGCCGGCAAGCGGCATCAGCTTGGCGCCCAGGATGGCGCTCGCCTGCAGCAGGCGGCGATAACTCATTTTGCCGCTGACCGGATCCTCGATCGCGATCCAGCCGCGCCCATGGATGCGCGCGGCCTCGATGACCGCCTCGACCACGGTGCGATCGGTCGAGGTGGTGTTGAAGATCAGGTTCGACATGACGTCGTAGAGCGCGGCGCCCGCCGCCTGCCGCCGCTTGCGGCCTTTCAGCTCCGGATCGACGGTGAGCCGCACCGGCTCGAGCACGGTGACGGTGACCTTGGGGAACCAGCGTCGCCGCACCTGGCTGCGTTTGAGCCGGCTGAAGATCGTCGCCTCCGGCCCCTCGATGCGCACCGGCACCACCATGGCGTCCGACTTGTCGGCGATCAGCCCGGCGCCGTCATAGACCTTCATCAGCCGGCCGGTGACCGTGATGCGGCCTTCCGGGAAGATGACCAGCGTTTCGCCGTCGCGCACGGCGTTGATCAGCGTGCGCGTCGCCATCGGCTTGAGCGGATCGAGCGCGAAAGTGCGGCTCATCTTGAGGAACGGCTTGATCCACCAGCGCGAGGCGATGCCGACATCGATGGCGAAGATCGGATCCTTGGGCAGCAACGCCATGGCGATCGGCGGGTCGAGGAAACTCACATGGTTGAGCGCGATGATGGCGTTCGGCCCGGCCTTGTCGATGTTCTCAAGACCGTGCACCTCCAGCCGGTAGAACAGCCGCAGCAGCATGGCGATGAAATCGCGCAGCCAGCTGGTCGGCATGGTGCGGCCGATGGCGACGGCGACCAGAAGCGTCGCAACGCCGATCAGCACGAACAGCATCGGCACCGTGGCGCCGAATTTCTGCAGGATCGCCACCACCACCGTCGCGCCGGTCATGAACGCGGCGTTGAGCACGTTGACCGCGGCGATCGTGCGCGCGCGATAGTCGACGCCGGCCCAGGCCTGCACGGCGGCGAAAGCCGGCACGATGAACAGGCCGCCGGAGATCGCAAGCCCCACCAGATCGATGGCGGTGCGAATGCCGAGCGGCGTCGAAAACACAGCGGTCGGCGATTGCGGCGCCGTCGCCGGCACCGCACCGAAAGCGGCAAGCCCGAGATCGATGGCGAACAGCCCGAGCAGCACCGCGCCGGCGAGCGTGGTGCCGAGCACGATGCGCCCATGCGCGATACGCGCGGCCAATCCCGAACCGATGCCGACGGCGATCGAGAACATTGCCAGATAAGTCGTGACGGTCGCCTCGTCGCCGCCGATCAGCGTCTTGATCAGCGGTGGCAGCAGCGACAACACGACAATGCCGACCAGCCAGAACCAGCTCGTCACCATGGCGCCCCACCACAGCCGCGAGTCGGCGCGCAGGTGGCGGAGCATCGCCGCGGTCGAGGCGAAGATATTGGCCCTGACTGTTAGCTGCGGCGCGCCGGCGCCGGTCGCCGGGATGCAGCAGGCTCGCGGCCCAGCAGGCGAGCGCGAAGCCGATCACCAGCACCGCGAAGGCCGCGACGCTTCCCGCTTCGCGCGCCGCCAGCCCGCCGACGATGGTGCCGAGCAAGATGGCGATGAAGGTCGCGCCTTCGACCAGCGCGTTGGCGGCGGGCAGTTTCTCCCGCGGCAAGTGGTCCGGCAGGATGCCGTATTTGATCGGCCCGAACAGCGAGCCCAAGACGCCGTAGCCGCCGAGCGCCACGAACAGGATCGGCACCGACTGGCGCGCATAGCCGATGAAGGCGAGCCCGGCGACGAACATCTCGACGAACTTGATGATCTGCGCCACCCGCGCCTTGTCGTGGCGGTCGGCGATTTCACCGCCCAGGCCGGAGAAGAAGAAATAGGGCGCGATGAATACCGCACTGGCGAGCGTGATCAGCGCCTCGGCATCGGCGCCGCTGCGGCTGAACAGAATGAGGAAGACCAGCGAGGTCTTCAGAAAATTGTCGTTGAATGCCGCGAAGAACTGGCACCAGAACAGGGGCGCGAAGCGCCTCGACAGCAGCAGCGGCGGCATGCCGCCATAGTTAGCGCAAGTTTGCGGCCGGCGGCAGCACTATCCCCATGAAAATGCGAGGATGAAAAAGGGCGGCCCCTTGGGGCCGCCCGAGGATTTGCTGCAGACAGGGGCCGAAATCAGAGCCGGAATTTGCCTCCCTCCCGGGACTCGATGGCGATTGCCGCAAGGCTGAAAGCCAAGCCCATCAGCATCGAAACCGTGAACAGCGAAGCCCACATGGCAGACCTCCCAGGTTGGCGATTGCGCGCTCGGAAGCTTGCAGGCAACGCCGAAGTGCCAAAGTCGTTCCCGGGATTCTGGGGGCCATCGCGGTTTTTTGGTGAGCGCGCGGTTCCGCCGAACGCTAAGATTTGCCGCGAAAAATGCCCAAAATAGAGGGTTATGGACGCCGATTTGGGCCGCCGATAGGCTAGTCCAGCAGAACGGAGCCTCGGCCGGTATTTAGGCCCAGCACGAGGCCTGTTGGGGGAAACCATGGCCACGATCTTCAACGAAAGCAGCGTTGCACCCGAGCCGGCCGGCAACGGCGCCGCCCGCCAACGCCTGCTGACCGATGAGCGCGTCAAAGGCACCCGCATCCTGCTCGACCGGCTGACGCTAGAGGCGGGCAGCGAACTTAAGCTCGCGGTGCCGGCGCACAGCGTCGCCTGGTTGCAGATCCTCGACGGCGACGTGGCGCTCGCCCATGCCGGCGCGCGCCAGACACTCACCGACGCCCATGTCGTCTTCCTGCCGCCGGACGCCACTGTCACTTTGTCGTCCGCCCAAGGCGCCGCCCTGCTCTATGGCGAAATCCCCAACGCCGCCGCGCTCGACCCGACCTTTGCCGCGACGCCATGACCTTGCGGGTGATGGACTGGACGCGCGAGCCGGTGCTCGATTCCGTGCACGACAACCGCAAGCGCATCTATCTGGTGACGCCGAAACTGTTCGGCACCAAGGCGGTGAAAGGCGAGATGATCATCTATCCGCCCGGCACGTCGGCGGCCAATCATCATCACGTCGGCGCCGAGCACTTCATGTATGTGCTGCGCGGGCACGGCACGGTCTATGCGAACGAGCAGCCGTTCCCGGTGCGGGCGGGCGACGTCATCTATTATCCCGACCTCGAACGGCATTATCTGGAAGCGAGCAAGGACGGCGAAATGGTGTTCGCGGAATTCTTCGCACCGGCCGAACACAAGACCGATCTGGGTGGATGCAAGCCAGGTCTGCACCTGGACGCCGACCGGGCTCGACATCCACGGCCAGACGCCGGCGCGCGAGATCAAGGCGCATTCATCGGACCAGGTGCTCAGCCCGCAGGATGTGTGACGCCCATCGTTGCGCGCTGTCGAACAAGTTGCTTAAGACAATGACATGAACAGAGAAGTGATCGGCGCGCCGATGCCGGGGCTCGATCTCGGCAAGACGTTCGGCCACCACCAATCGCCGATGGTGCGCGCCAACGGACTGATTTTCGTATCCGGCATGGTCGCCGTCGATCCGGAAACCGGCGACCGCCTGCACGGCACGGTGACGAGCGAGGCGCACCGCGTCTTCCTCAATCTCAAGCTCCTGCTCGAAGCCGCGGGCTCCTCGCTCGACCGAATCGTGCAGGTGCGCGCCTATATCTACGACCGGATCGAATATGACGCGCTCAACCGGGTGTACGAGAAATATCTCGCGCACCTTCCGCCTGCGCGAACCGTGTGGAGCGTCCAGATCGAAGCCGGATTCAAGGTCCAACTCGACGCCGTCGCTGCCGCCAATTGATGGGATCGAGAGAATGTCGGACGCCCGCGAAATCATCGAGCCGAAAAATCAACATTTGAACGTATCGAAGAATTTCAATCTGCCGCACTCGCCCGGCGTTCGCGCCGGCGGTTTCATCTTCTTGTCCGGCATGGTGTCGATCGACCCGGCGACCGGCGAGCGCGCGTTGGGCACCGTCGCCAGCGAGACGCGTCAGATCCTGTCGAACATGGCGCACATGCTGGAGTCCGCGGGCTCATCGATGAGCAAGACCGTCAAGATCAACGTGCTGCTCTACGACATACGCGAGTTCGACAATATGAACCGGGTCTACCGCGAGTTCTTTCCCAAGGACCCGCCCGCGCGCACGACCTGCGGCGTGCAATTGTCCGGCGGCCTCAAGGTCGAGATCGAATGTATCGCTTTGGCGTGAGCCGCCTGGAGAATGGTGCCGGCGGAGGGATTTGAACCCCCGACCCCCCGCTTACGAAGCGGATGCTCTACCGCTGAGCTACGCCGGCTAAGCGCATGATCCCGAAAAATGGGTGCCGATTTTCGGAAAAGATCATGCGCAAATTAGAGATTGTGGGGCACTGATAGAGGCGCAAGTCCGGGTTTGCAAGCAATGACGGGGCTTACCGAAACATCTGTTTGAAGCGCGTCCAGGCGTCGGGTCCGGGGGCCGGCACCGGGTCGGCCTCATGGCCGGAATCGGGGCCGGGATCGTCGGGGGCGTGCACCAGCGGGATCACCGGCTCGACAGGTTTGGGCCGCGGCGCCGGTTTCGCGCTCGCTGGTGCCGGTTTCTCGGCTGCCGCAGGCTTTGCCTCCGGCGCGGGCGCGGGCGCCGCCGGCGGGGCGCTCGGCTCGGGCTCGGCCGGCTTCGGCTCTGCCGGAACAACCGGTGCTTCCAGCGCTTCGATCACCGGCCGGGCCATGCCGATCTCGGCCAGCGGCACCTTCCATTGGTAGCCGTCGAGCCGCCCCTTGGGCGACACCGGCAGCCAGCGGTCCGACACCACGCCGTCGGCGGTCCATACCGGATCGCCGGAAGCGCGCATCGCGCGCGCCATCCATTCGCGCACGCGGCCCTCGTCGCCGTGTTCGGTCTGCTCGATCTCCGCCATCAGCGTCGCGACGCGGCGCGTCGGTGCGGCAATGTAAGGTTCAAGCGCGGCCCGCGCGGCGGCGAAATCGCGCGCATCGAGCGCGGCCCGCGCCACCGCCAGCGCGCTTTCCAGTTGTCCCGGCGCCTTGTCGGCGAGCTTCTGCATGCGGGCGAGCCGCTCGCGCGCGCTGTCGCCAAGCCGCACGTTGGCGTAAGCCTCGGCAATGTCGGGATGCGGATTGAGCGCCCAGGCGTGCTCCAGGATGCGGCGTGCTTTTCGTTGATCGCCGGCTTCCGCCAGCCGCTGCCCGGCGAGCGCCGCCGCCGGCACCAGACCGGGCGCGAGTTTCACCGCGTCCAGCACCAGCGCAAGCGAAGCGTCGCGGTCGCTCTCGGCCACGGCGAGCGCGCGGGCGGTCAGCAGCACCGCGCGCTTGCGCCGATAGCTGTCTTTGTCGAGCGCGCCTTTCATGTGCTCGAGCGCGATCAACGCGCCGGCCCAATCGGCGGCGGCGCAGCGATCGTCGAGCACGGCTTCGCCGCCCCAGGAGATCGCCGGTGCGAACCGCGCAGCCTGCTCGGCCATCAGCCGCGCGGTGGGCGCGTCGTTGCGCCGCTGCGCCTCGATATAGAGGCCGCGCAGCCCGAGCAGCTTGGTGTCGTCGCGCTTGGTCATCTCGCGGAAGGCGCGTTCGGCGCTGGCGCGGTCGCCGGCCATCTGCGCCGATTGCGCGGTGAGCAGCAGCGCCAGCGGATCGCCCGGCGACAGGCGGCCGGCCTCCTCGGCGGATTTGCGCGCCAGCGACATGTCGCCGGCGCCGATGGCGATCAAGCCGCGGCTGATGGCGAGATAGCCTTTCATCGCGCGGCGATGGCGGAAGAACAGCGAGACGTGCTGGGGCGAGCGCAAGATGCCGCGCACGATCGACCACAGCAGGATGATGAGCGCGACCAGAACGAGCACGACGGCGACCGCTACCGTCATCGAGGTCTCGATCCGATAGCCGAGCCAGGTGATAGCCACATCGCCCGGCCGGTCGATGAACCAGACCGCGCCAACCGCGATCAACGCAACGGAAACGAGGAACAGGACGATGCGGATCATCGAGTCCTCATAGCTGGCCAAGCCCGTGCGCGCTATCCGCCGCCAGTTGCCGCGCGGCAGCAAGCGCGGCTTGCCGCGCCTTCACCTTGCCGATCCAGGCGGCAGCCGGCGCGCGCGTCTTGTCGGGCAGCTTGTCGAACTCGGAAAGAGCTGCGGAAATGTCCGCATTGGCCGCGTCAACTTCGATGCGCGCAAGCACGGCGGAAGGATCGTTGCCGGGCGGTGCGTTCACCGGCCGGATATGCACCAGTCTGTCGGCATTGGCCTGCAGCCGGCTGAGGAAGCCCTTGGGTGGCTGCGGTGCGTCCGAGGCCTTGAGCATCGCCGGTATCAGCGCGGCAAGCTCTTGCCCCAGCGTCTTGTCGCTCGGCAAACCGCCGGCGGCAAACGGCGCAAGCGGCTCAAGCGTCTGGTCGCCGGCGCCGAGCGATTTGACCGCCTTGAGTTCGGCCGCATAGGGCGCGCCGTGCACGACGGCGTCGCGCAGCACCGCCGCGCTCACCGCCAGCCGCGCGGCTTTGTCGATGGCGGTATTCTCGACGATGTTCTGGTGCGCGGTCTGTGCCGCCTGCTCGAGCGCGGCGACGCGCTTTTGCAGCGCCTCAACTTCGGCGGGCGAGGCGCCGGCGGACACAGGCGGCGCCGATTTCATCGACGTCTGCAAATCCGCGAGCGCCTTTTGCTCGGACTTCATCGAAGCTTGCAAACCCGCCACGGCGTTTTCCCGCCGCATCGGCGCGCTTGAGCGCTTGCGTGACGTTGCCGTCGATGTCGTCGATGCGCTTGTTGAGGGCGGCAACCGTAGCGCCGAGAGATTTCATCGCGCTGTCGGCGGCGGCGAGACGTTGGGCGATCGCGGGGTCGCCCGTCGGCAGCTTGGCCATGGTCTGCTCGATCTTGCCGATGCGCGCGCTGAGCGCGTCGATCACTTTGCTGTCTGTTGCCGGGCTGCTTGCCGGCAGCTTGGCGACGGTTTGCTCGATCTTGCCGATGCGCGCCGACAAGGCGTCGATGGCCTTGCTGTCAACCGTCGGCGCCGGTCGGTTTTGCAAATCTTGCAACTGCTTTTCCAAGCCGGCCACGCGCGCCTGCAATGCGCTTGCGTCGTCGTTGTGCATCGGCAGCGTGCCGGTGAGCAGCAGCCCGAGCAAAGCCAGCGCGACCAGCGCCACGCCGCCGAGCCCGGCAGCAAGGGTCGTGGCGTTGAAGACCGAACGAACTGGGGCCGCGCGCGGCGGTTCAGGATTGGCTTGCGGTTCGGCGGGCTCAGGCGGCGGATCGGCCGCGGCAGCCGCAGTTTCCGGCTGCGCCGGCGGATCGGACGGCGTCTCGACCTCGGATGCGGTCAAGTCGATAGTCGGCCCCGCGCGCTTTTTGCGAGCTGCGTCGTTCGGCGTGTCCGGCGCTGTGCGCTTGGCTGCCATATCCAGGTCCTTGGGCGATTCGGCCCAGCCACAATCAGGAAATAACGCAATTGGCGCATGGGCGCCAATCAAGCCTAGCCCTGTTCCAGACGCTCGATCAGCGCCGCCTCATTAGGCCGCGCCGCAATCGCGACTTGGGACGCCCCGGCGTCCTTCAGCGGCGCGGCGATCTGCGCCGACAGGCAAAAATGCCGCACTTGCAAGCCCTCGCTGAGCAAGCCGGCGGCTTTGGCACCGGCGAGATAGTTGTCGGCGCTGCGCCTGGAAAAATGCAGCACGGCGTCGACCGCGCCGGCCTTGAGCGCGTCGATCAGCGCCGGCGGAAACGGCGCGGTGACCGCGCGATAGACGATACGCATCTCGGCCGCGATGCCATGCACATTGAGCTCGCCGATCAGATCGGCGGCGCGATCCTCGCCGGCGAGATAGAGCAGCGGTGCCGCCGCGTCGGCGTGGCGCTCGGCCAAGAGTTGCACCAAGTCACGCACATCGCCGCCGGCCGAGCTGACCTCGGCAAAGCCGGCTTGGCGTGCGGCTTCGGCGCTGCGGCGGCCGACCGCGAACAACGGCAGCTTGGTAAGCGCGTCGCGCGCCGCGTTGCCGGCGACGGCGGCGGGCGCGTTGGCGCTGGTGATGATGACGCCGCCCCAACCGCCGGACAGGTCCGCGTCAATCGCTTCGACCTGCATCAGCGGCGCTTCCAGCACGTCATGGCCGCGCGCGCGCAACGTGGCGGCGGTGCGCTCTCCATCGGGCTGTGGGCGGGTGACGACGACGCGCATGACTAGTCGAAAAATCCCGGACCGGCGCGCGCCTTGAGGTCGCGCCCGGCTTCGGCACCGATACTGACCGCGTCCTTGCGGTGGCCGGCGCCGGCAATGTCGTGCGCGGCGGCGCCGTCCGGCCGCGCGATCAGTCCGCGGAACTGCACGCTGTCGCCTTGCACGGTGGCGTGGCCGCCGATCGGCGTTTTGCAGGAGCCATCGAGCACCGCAAGAAAGGCGCGCTCACAGGCAAGCGCGATCGAGGTGTCGGCGTGGTCGATGCGCGCCAGCAGGTCGCGCGTGCTCGTATCGTCCACGCGCGCCTCGATGCCGATGGCGCCCTGCCCGACCGCCGGCAGGAATTCATCCGCGCTCATGATTTTCGTCGCGTGCGCGACCAGCCCCAGGCGCTTCATGCCGGCAAGCGCAAGAATTGTCGCATCGACCTCGCCGTCATCGAGCTTGCGCAGCCGCGTCTCGACATTGCCGCGCAGCGGCGTCACGCGCAAATCCGGCCGCGCGCGCTTGGCGATCGCCTGCCGGCGCAGCGAGGCGGTGCCGAGCGTTGCGCCCTGCGGCAGATCGGCGAGCGAAGCCGCTTTGCGGCTGATGAAGACATCGCGCGGATCCTCGCGCTCGAGGCAGGCCGCCAGCATCAGCCCCGGTTGTGAAAACGTCGGCATGTCCTTGCTCGAGTGCACCGCCAGGTCGATACGCTTATCGAGCAGCGCTTCCTCGATTTCCTTGGTGAACAGGCCTTTGCCGCCGACCTCCGCCAGCGGCCGGTCCTGAATGGCATCGCCCGAGGTGCGGATGATAACGAGCTCGATCGCCTCCTCGTCCGCCCCCAGGGCAGCCGCTAGGCGCGCCCGCACGGTGCGCGCCTGCACCAGCGCGAGCGGGCTGCCGCGCGTGCCGATACGTATCAGAGCGGTGGATTGCGTCATATAATCCCTCGATGCTAGGGCACCTTTTAGTTCACCCTCCCCGGAAAGGGGAGTGCCGGAGATAGCAATGATTGTCCTCGGCATCGAGACGACCTGCGACGAAACCGCCGCCGCGGTGGTCGAGCGCGACGCGGACGGCCGCGGCCACATCCTGTCCAATGTCGTGTTGAGCCAGGACAGCGCGCACGCGGCCTTTGGCGGCGTGGTGCCGGAGATCGCCGCGCGCGCCCATGTCGAGGTACTCGACCACATCATCGCCAAGGCCATGGCCGATGCAGGCTGCAACTTTCGTGAGATTGCCGGCGTCGCCGCCGCCGCCGGTCCCGGCTTGATCGGCGGCGTCATCGTCGGGCTGACCACCGCCAAGGCGATCGCGATGGTGCAGAAGAAGGCGCTGATCGCGGTCAACCATCTGGAAGCGCATGCGCTGACCGCGCGGCTGACCGACGCCACGCCGTTTCCCTATTGCCTGTTCCTTGCCTCCGGCGGCCATACCCAGATCGTCGCGGTGCGCGCGGTCGGCGACTATGTGCGGCTTGGCACGACGCATGACGACGCCATCGGCGAGGCCTTCGACAAGACCGCGAAGCTTCTGGGGCTCGGCTATCCGGGCGGCCCGCAGGTCGAGAGAGAAGCAACCAAAGGCCAGCCTGACCGCTTCTCGCTGCCGCGGCCGATGCGCGGACGCAAAGGCGCCGATTTCTCGCTCTCCGGCCTCAAGACCGCGCTGCGGCTGGAAGCTGAACATATCGCGCCGCTCTCCGACCAGGACGTGGCCGATCTGTGCGCCTCGTTCCAGCAGGCGGTGGTGGACGTCGTGGTCGACCGGCTGCGCTCGGGCTTGCGAATCTTCCGCTCCAGATATGGAGCGCCCAACGCGCTGGTCGCCGCCGGCGGCGTCGCCGCCAATCAGGCGATCCGCAAGGTGCTGCAACGCTTGGCCTTCGAGGTCGGCACCGTGCTGGTGGCGCCGCCATTGGAATTGTGCACCGACAATGGCGCGATGATCGCCTGGGCCGGTGCCGAGCGGCTGGCGCTCGGCCTCACCGATACGCTTGACGTCGCGCCGCGCGCGCGCTGGCCGCTCGACGAGATCGCCGCCGCCAAAGGCGCGCTGCAAGGCACGGCGGCGTATAAGTGAGCGCGAGCGCATGACCATTCAAACGATCTCCGTGCTCGGCGGCGGGGCCTGGGGGACGGCGCTGGCGCAAACCTGCGCGCGCGCCGGTCGGGCCGTGACGTTATGGGAGCAAGAGCCGGACAACGCCGCAAGCCTCGCCAACAAACGCGAGAGCCGCTTCCTGCCGGGCGTGCGGCTCGAGGATGGCATCAAGGTGACGCGCGCGTTGGCCGAAGCCTCGCGCGCCGACGCGGTCCTTCTGGTGGTGCCCGCGCAAGCGGTGCGCGCGGTGACCCAATCGCTGGCGCAGACGCTTCGCGCGGGGACGCCGCTGATCGCCTGCGCCAAGGGCATCGAGGCCGGCACGCACAAATTCATGACCGAGGTGATCGCCGAATGCGCGCCGCGGGCATTGCCGGGAATACTCTCGGGCCCAAGCTTTGCCGCCGACGTTGCGCGCGGCCTGCCGACCGCGGTGACCATTGCGGTGTCAGACGATGCAATAGCGCGCGATCTGGCGCATGCGATCGCCACGGCGACGTTCCGCCCCTATCATTCGTCCGACGTGCGCGGGGTCGAGCTCGGCGGCGCCACCAAGAACGTGCTGGCGATCGCCGCCGGCATCGTCGCCGGCCGCGCGCTCGGCGCCAGCGCGCTGGCGGCGCTGACCACGCGCGGCTTCGCCGAGCTGATGCGCTTCGGCAGGGCGTTCGGCGCGCGGCCGGAGACCATGATGGGCCTGTCCGGCCTCGGCGATCTCATCCTCACCTGCTCGACGCCGCAGTCGCGCAATTTCTCGTTCGGCGTCGCGCTCGGCAAAGGCGAAATGCCGGGCGAGGCCGCGCACGGCAAGCTCGCCGAAGGCGTGTTCACCGCGCCGGTGCTGCTGGAAATGGCGCGCGAGAAGAATGTCGAGATGCCGATCTCGGCGGCGGTCGCCGCCGTGCTGGCGGAGAAGATGAGCGTGGATGAAGCGATTGAATCGCTGCTGACGCGACCGCTGAAATCGGAGACCTGACATGGCCTATTGGCTGATGAAATCCGAACCCGACGCATGGTCGTGGGACATGCAGGTCAAGAAAGGCGCCAAGGGCGAAGCCTGGTCGGGCGTGCGCAACCATCAGGCCAAGCTCAATTTGATGAAGATGAAGAAAGGCGACCGCGCCTTCTTCTATCACTCCAACGTCGGCAAGGAGATCGTCGGCATCGTCGAGGTGATCCGCGAGCATTATCCCGATCCGACCGCCAAAAAGGGCGACCCTTGGGTGGTCGTGGACGTCAAAGCAGTCGCGCCGCTGCCGAAGCCGGTCACCATCGAGGACGTCAAAACCGAGCCCAAGCTCAAAGCCATGGTGCTGATCAACAATACGCGGCTCTCGGTGCAGCCGGTCACGGCGGAGGAGTGGAAGCTCGTCTGCAATATGGGTGGACTGAAATAGGGAGGTCCGCATGCAGCACACGAATGTCCTGGCGGTCTTCGTGGCCGCGATCGCCGCCTGGCTTTTCGGCGCGGTCTATTATGGCGCGCTCGGACGCAAATGGATCGAGGCGCAGGACAAGACAGTCGAACAATGCAAGGCGGAAGGCGCCGGCAAGCCGGCCATGGTCAAAGCCGCGCCCTTCATTCTCTCCTTCGCCGCCGAGCTGATCATGGCCGGCGTCTTGGCCGGCATCCTGTTTCATGTCGACATCTATACGGTGCGCGCCGGCGTCATATCCGGCGCGCTGTGCTGGGCCGGCTTCGTGCTCACCACCGTGGCGGTCAATAACGCCTACACGTTCCGCAAACTTGCACTGACCGCGATCGATTGCGGCCATTGGCTCGGCGTGCTGGTCATCATCGGGGCGATCCTCGGCTGGTTCGGCCCCTAAAGCGCGGCAAATGCCGCCAAACCCGCGACCAAAGTGGCAACAGGGCCGCCTTGTCGCCCCCGCAAAGGCCGTCGCATAATGGGGCCAACGATGAAAAGCCCGCGGGCATTGCCGCGTGGGCGGGGAGGAAGTTGCAATGTCCGACAAGACCTATGACGTGCCGGCCGAATGGCGCAAGCGCGCCTTCATCGACGACGCCAAATACCAGGAAATGTACGAGCGCTCGATCAAGGACCCGAACGGGTTCTGGGGCGAGCAGGCCAAGCGCATCGACTGGATCAAGCCGTTCAGCAAGGTCAAGAACACCTCCTTCGACCCGCACAATGTCTCGATCAAATGGTTCGAGGACGGCACCCTCAACGTCGCCTACAACTGCGTCGACCGGCATCTGGCCAAGCGCGGCGACCAGACCGCGATTCTGTGGGAAGGCGACGATCCCAAGGTCGACAAGAAGCTGACCTATAAGGAACTGCACGCCGAAGTCTGCAAGTTCGCCAACGTGCTGAAAGCACGCGGCGTCAAGAAGGGCGACCGCGTCACCATCTACATGCCGATGATCGTGGAGGCGGCGATCTCCATGCTCGCCTGCGCCCGCATCGGCGCCATCCATTCGGTGGTGTTCGGCGGCTTCTCGCCGGATTCGCTCGCCGGCCGCATCAGCGACTGCAAGTCGCCGATTATCGTCACCGCCGACGAAGGCGTGCGCGGCGGCCGCAAGATTCCGTTGAAAGCCAACGCCGATGCGGCGGCCGAGAAGGCCGGCGGCGTCACCTCCATCATCGTGGTGCGCCACACCGGCGAGAAGGTGAACATGCAGTCGGGGCGCGACGTCTATTACGACGAGATCGCCAAGACCGTGCCGGCCGATTGCCCGTGCGAAGAGATGAACGCGGAGGATCCGTTGTTCATTCTTTATACGTCGGGCTCCACCGGCAAGCCGAAGGGCGTGCTGCACACCACCGGCGGCTACCTGGTCTACACCGCGATCACGCATCAATACGTGTTCGATTATCACGACGGCGACGTCTATTGGTGCACCGCCGACGTCGGCTGGGTCACCGGCCACAGCTACATCGTCTACGGCCCGCTCTGTAACGGCGCCATCAGCATGATGTTCGAGGGCGTGCCGAACTATCCGTCGACCTCGCGCTTCTGGGAAATCTGTGACAAGCACAAGGTCAACATCATCTACACCGCGCCGACCGCGATCCGCGCGCTGATGCAGGGCGGCGATGCACCGGTGAAGAAGACCTCGCGCAAATCTTTGCGCCTGCTCGGCACCGTCGGCGAGCCGATCAATCCGGAAGCCTGGGAATGGTATTACCGCGTGGTCGGCGAGACCCGCTGTCCGATCGTCGACACCTGGTGGCAGACCGAGACCGGCGGCATCCTGATCACGCCGCTGCCCGGCGCAATCCCGCTCAAGCCCGGTTCGGCGACCAAACCGTTCTTCGGCGTCATCCCGCAGATCGTCGATGCCGAAGGCAATGAGTTGAAAGGTGCCGGCTCCGGCAACCTGTGCATCGCCGATGCCTGGCCGGGCCAGATGCGCACGGTCTATGGCGACCACGAGCGTTTCGTGCAGACCTATTTCTCCACCTACGTCGGCCGCTACTTCACCGGCGACGGCTGCCGGCGCGACGAGGACGGCTATTACTGGATCACCGGCCGCGTCGACGACGTGATCAACGTCGCCGGCCACCGTCTCGGCACAGCCGAAGTGGAAAGCGCGCTTGTCGCCCACGCCAAGGTCTCGGAGGCTGCCGTCGTCGGCTATCCGCACGACATCAAGGGCCAGGGCATCTATGCGTACGTGACGCTGATGTCCGGCGAGCAGCCGACCGAGGAGCTGCGCAAGGAGCTGGTCGCCTGGGTGCGCAAGGAGATCGGCCCGATCGCCTCGCCCGACCTCATCCAGTTCGCGCCCAGCCTGCCGAAGACGCGCTCGGGCAAGATCATGCGCCGCATCCTGCGCAAGATCGCCGAGGACGAGTTCAAGAACCTCGGCGACGTCTCGACCTTGGCCGAGCCGGCCGTGGTCGACGATCTGGTCAACAACCGGCAGAACAAGCGGGCGGCCAAGGCGGGATAGGGAAAAGCTCGCTTCGCGCACACGCGGCGCGGCGCGCCTTTTAGTCATTTTTTACGCTAATTCGAGCATTCGCCCGAATGCGGGCGCGCACGCGTTATGATGGCACCGTCATTGAGATGGGCGGGCATCATGGTCAGGCGTGCGGCGCTATTCGTTGCATTCGTTATCGGGGCTGCGTTGTTGATGGCGGCAGCGGCGAATGCCACCGCCCGCAGCATCGTCCCGTTCTCCGGCTTTGCGCCCGGCACCATCGTGATCAAGACGCACGAGCGCCGGCTTTATTTTGTGCTCGATTACGGACGCGCGCTGCGCTTCCCGGTCGGCGTCGGCCGCGCCGGCATGCAATGGAGCGGCAGCGCGCGGGTCGAGGGCAAATACATCAAGCCGGCCTGGCAAGCGCCTGACTCCATCCGCCGCGAGAATCCGCGTCTGCCCCGGGTCATTCCCGGCGGTGCGCCGAACAACCCGATGGGCGCGGCCGCGCTCACGCTGCGCGGGGGCGAATACGCCATTCATGGCACCAACCGGCCGGATCTGATCGGCGGCTTCGTCTCGCACGGCTGCATCCGCATGTACAACAGCGACATCCGCGAGCTTTATTCGCTGGTGTCCGTCGGCACGCCGGTCGTCGTCGAACGCTAAAGCGCAAGCGCGCCGCGTCACCCGCACCAGCTCTGGCGCCGGCCGCCAAAATAACGGCGCGCATAGCCGCCGTTGAGCATTGCCGCCGAGACGTTGGGCGTCTTACCGGTTGAAACCTCGGCATCGACGCGGCCTCCGTACTTGTCCTGCGCAATGCGGGCAATGCCGACGTCACCTTCGCTCAGAATACGCGCGAGCGCGTCGCGCGCGACGACCGCCTGCGCCCGCTCCTCGGCACAACGTGCATGCATCTCGGCGGCGTCGACGCCGCGCAGCCGGACCTTGGTCGTGATCTGCATGCCGGGCCAAATGTGCACGCGCGCCTCGAAGGTGTCGCCGTCGATCACGCGCAGCACATCCGCCGGATGGCCGGCGCGCAAGCGTGCCGGTTCGGCCGGCGGCGCCGTCGGCGCGACGCCGCTTTTCACGCTCGCGGGTGCGAGCAGGGCTCCGGCGGCGAGCCCGGCGGCAAAGCAGGCGGCCGCCAAGAACAAGGCTCCGCCGCGCGCCCGACCGGCCAACGATGTCGCTGTGAGGGACATGTTCCTAGGGATTACATCCCAAAACCAATTCGCGCAAGCACAATCATTGATTGTGTATACAATATTGCGCAATCTATTTCGGAGCTTGGGGCCGGAATTTGTGGGCTAATCGGGGTTTTTGGTCGCGATTTTCGCGAACCGGACACAATTCACCGCAATGTTCGGCCCATGGCGCGCGCCCGCACCTCCCCCCAGCCGGAAGTCCCGGGCCTCGCCGCCCGCCGAATTGCCGCCGACATCCTCGACGGCGTGCTGCGCCGGCGCATCGCGCTCGACGAGCAACTATCGGGCAAGAGCGCCCATCCCGGCCTCGCCGCGCTCGCCGATCGCGACCGTGCGCTGATGCGGCGGCTGGTGGCGACCGTGCTGCGCCGGCTCGGAACGCTGCGCCACCGGCTCGGCACTTTTCTCGAGCGCGGCTTTCCCGCCGACGCGCCGCGCACGGAAACCATCCTGCTGATCGGCGCGGCGCAAATCCTGTGGCTCGACGTGCCGGACCATGCCGCCGTCGATCTGTCGGTGCGCCTGGCACAGGCCGACCGCCGCGCCGCGCGCTACGCCGGGCTGGTCAACGCGGTGCTGCGGCGCGTCGCGCAAAACCGCGAGGACGACACGGACGATTCGGCAACCCGCGACACGCCCGATTGGCTGCTGGCGCGCTGGACCAAAGCCTATGGGGCCGACACCGCGCGCGCCATCGCCACTGCCAATGGCCACGAGCCGGCGCTCGACTTGACCGTCAAGGACGATGCCGCCGGCTGGGCCGAGCACCTGCGCGGGCGCGTGTTGCCGACCGGCTCGGTGCGCACCCTGGCGCATGGAGCGATCGCGCTGCTGCCGGGCTTTGCCGAAGGTGTCTGGTGGGTGCAGGACACGGCCGCGTCGCTGCCGGTACATTTGTTCGGCGACGTGCGCGGGCTGGCGGTCGCCGATCTATGCGCGGCGCCCGGCGGCAAGAGCGCGCAACTGGCGCAGGCCGGCGCCCGCGTCACCGCGGTTGACCGCTCCCCGGCCCGGCTCGTGCGTCTGCGCGACAACCTCGCGCGGCTTTCGCTCGACGCCGCGGCGATCACCGCCGACGTGCTGGAATGGCAAAGCGCGCCATTCGATGCGGTCTTGCTGGATGCCCCCTGTTCCTCGACCGGAACGATCCGCCGCCATCCCGACGTGCCCTGGCTGCGGGGCGAAGCCGACATCGCCGTGCTCACCACCTTGCAGCAACGTCTGCTCGACCGCGCCGTCGAGCTGCTCAAGCCCGGCGGCACCCTGATCTATTGCGTCTGCTCGCTGGAGCCCGAGGAGGGCGAGCAACAAATTTCCGCCTTGCTGGCACGCAATGGTGCTATTGGCCGCAAGCCGATCGTGGCGTCCGAGGTCTGCGGATGCGCGGAATTTGTGACCGCAGCCGGCGATCTGCGTACATTGCCGGTGCATCTGCCCGACCCGGACCCCCGCTGGGCTGGTCTCGACGGCTTCTATGCCGCCCGTTTGGTCCGTATTTGAGGGTTTGATCAATAACTTGGCCGTCTACCGCCCCTTCGCTATCTTGGGGGCCGCGCGGGCGCACCATGCCGCGCCGGGGGGAATGAACGGGACGATGACTCGGGTTTCGATGCCGGAGCAGGCCAGGCTCTCCGTGCTCATCGGGCGCCGTGCCTGTCTGAGCCTGGTCGGCCGTATCAACGCCCATCCGCTGCTGCGCTGGCAGTTTTCCTCGGCCAAGACCGACCGGCTGGTGATCGCGCCGCAGGATCTGCGCACCGCCGATCCTACCCGGGCG
The DNA here is from genome assembly GCA_963761245.1 of uncultured Alphaproteobacteria bacterium. Lineage (GTDB taxonomy): Bacteria > Pseudomonadota > Alphaproteobacteria > Rhizobiales > Xanthobacteraceae > Pseudolabrys. The sequence goes on from CAVXGN010000021.1 coordinate 182,677, forward strand.
GGCGAAATCTACGCCGGCAACTTCTCGTTCGCCGGCAAGGTGGTGATCTGCGACCGGCGCTCGCCCTTCGAAATGACGCCGCCGTCCGAGGAATGGGCGACGGCCCTGTTGGGCTTCGGCTGGCTGCGCCACCTGCGCGCCGCCGAGACCGCCATTGCCCGCGGCAATGCGCGCTCGTTGATCGACGAATGGATCAACTTGCAAGGCGCCTGGCATCCCGTCGGCTGGCGCACCGACATCCTGTCCCGCCGCATCCTGTGCTGGCTCACCCAAGCGCCGTTCGTGCTGCAGGATGCCGACATCAGCTTCTATCGCCGATTCACGCGCAGCTTGGCGCGCCAATTGCGCTATCTGCGCCGTACGCTGCGGGAATCGCGCGAAGGCCTGCCGCGCCTGCAAGCGCTGATCACACTGACCTATGCGGCGCTCTGCCTGCAGGGCCAGTCCGGCGCTTTGCGTCCTGCGGTGCGGCGCTTGGTCGATGAATTGGGGCGGCAGATCCTGCCCGACGGCGGCCACGTCAGCCGCAATCCGGGCGTGCTGATCGAATTGCTGATCGACTTGTTGCCGCTGCGCCAGCTGTTTTCCGCGCGCAATCTGCAACCGCCCACGGCGCTCAACAACGCCATCGACCGCATGATGCCGATGCTGCGCTTCTTCCGCCATGGCGACGGCAATTTCGCGCTGTTCAACGGCATGGGGGCAACCCCGGTCGACCGTTTGGCGACCGTGCTCGCCTATGACGACGCGCGCGGCGCGCCGGTGGCGAGCGCGCCGCATTCCGGCTACCAGCGCATCGATGCCGGCAAGACCGTGCTGCTGATGGATACCGGCAAACCGCCGCCGCTGGCTTTGAGCCAGGAGGCGCATGCCGGCTGCCTGTCCTTCGAGCTGTCGTCGAGCCAGAATCGCCTGGTGATCAATTGCGGCTTGCCGGTCGTGCACAAGGAGAACTGGCGGCAGGTGGCGCGCGCCACCCGCGCGCATTCGACCGTCACGATCAACGATACGTCCTCATGCCATTTCCTCGAATCGGGCTCGTTCCGCCGCTTGCTGTTCGGCAGGCCGATCGTCGGCGGCCCGCAAGACGTACGGGTAGCGCGCCAGGACACCGCCGAGGGTGCGCTGCTGCGCGCTTCGCATGACGGCTATCTCAACGATTTCGGCATCATCCATACCCGCGCGCTGCGGCTCTCCGCCGATGGCCATCTGCTCGACGGCGAAGACAGCTTCGCGCCGGCCCAAGGCGAGACGCTGCCGGAGAATGCCAACGACGAATTCGCCATCCGCTTTCACCTTCACCCCTCGACCAAGGCCAATCGGCTGAGCGACGGGCACGGCGTGCTGTTGCTGTCGCCCGACCGCGAATTGTGGACCTTTACCAGCTATGCCGGCCCGGTTGAGGTCGAGGAAAGCGTGTTTCTGTCCGGTGCAGACGGCCCACGCCGCACCGTGCAGATCGTGATTTACGGCAAGGCGCGCGGCCAGCCGGCGGTGCGTTGGACCTTCCGCCGCACACCGCCGGCCGCGGCCAACGCCCGCGCCGAGCAGGCGGAGGAGCCTGAGCTGCCGCTATAACTTTTTTCCGTCATTCCGGGACGCGCCGAAGGCGCGGACCCGGAATCCAGAAGCACCCTCCAAGTTTGTTTCTGGATTCCGGGTTCGCTCGCTGCGCTCGCGCCCCGGAATGACCGTTTCGTTGTGGACGCGCGGCTCGTCTGCCGAAACCCGCATACACTTTCGCCCACCTCCTGTGCTAGCTCCTCGCCTATGGCCAGCCATCCCCGCCGCATCACCCGCGCTTTGTTGTCGGTGTCCGACAAGACCGGCCTCACCGAATTCGCGCGCAAGCTCGCCGGTTACGGCGTCGAACTGGTCTCCACCGGCGGCACCGCCAAGGCGCTGAAGGAGGCCGGGCTCGCGGTGATCGACGTCGCGGAGCTGACCGGCTTCCCGGAAATGATGGATGGGCGGGTGAAGACGCTGCACCCCAAGGTGCACGGCGGCCTGCTGGCGATCCGCGGCAACAAGGAACACGCCGCGGCCATGGAGCAGCATCACATCCGGCCGATCGATCTGCTGGTGGTCAATCTCTATCCGTTCGAGGCGACGGTCGCCAAAGGCGCCGCGTTCGACGATTGCGTCGAGAACATCGATATCGGCGGCCCGGCCATGATCCGTGCCGCCGCCAAGAACCACGCCGATGTGGCGGTGGTGGTGGAACCCGCCGATTACGGCGCCGTGCTCGACGAGCTCGCGCAACACGCCGGCATGACCTCGCTGGAGCTGCGGCAGAAGCTTGCGGCGAAAGCTTATGCCCGCACGGCCGCCTATGACGCGGCGATCTCCAACTGGTTTGCCGAGCGGCTGCACGATGAGGCGCCCGATTACCGCGCCTTCGGCGGCAGACTGATCCAGCCGCTGCGCTACGGCGAGAACCCGCACCAGAGCGCGGCCTTCTACAAGGCGCCGAGCGATCGTCCCGGCGTCGCCAGCGCGCGCCAGGTGCAGGGCAAGGAACTGTCCTACAACAATATCAACGACACCGACGCGGCTTACGAGTGCGTCGCCGAGTTCGATCCGAAGCGCACCGCGGCTTGCGTCATCGTCAAGCATGCCAACCCGTGCGGCGTGGCGGAAGGCGACAGCCTGGTCGACGCCTATCGCAAGGCGCTCGCCTGCGATTCAACGTCGGCCTTCGGCGGCATCGTCGCGCTCAACCGCAAGCTCGATGCCGAGGCTGCCAAGGCGATCACTGAGATCTTCACCGAGGTGATCATCGCGCCGGAGGCGGACGAAGAAGCGATCAAGATCGTCGCCGCCAAGAAGAACTTGCGGCTGCTGCTGGCCGGTAGCCTGCCCGACCCGCGCGCCTCCGGTCTGACGGTGAAATCGGTCGCCGGCGGGCTGCTGGTGCAGTCGCGCGACAACGCAGTGATCGACGAGATGCAGCTCAAGCCGGTGACCAAGCGCGCGCCGAGCGAAGCCGAGCTTGCCGATCTTCGTTTTGCCTTCCGCGTCGCCAAGCACGTCAAGTCGAACACCATCGTCTATGCCAAGGACCGCGCCACCGTCGGCATCGGCGCCGGACAAATGAGCCGGGTCGATGCCGCGCGCATTGCCGCGCGCAAAGCGCTGGACGCGGCAGAAGCGATGAAGCTGAAGGAGCCGCTGACCAAGGGCTCGGTGGTGGCGTCCGACGCCTTCTTTCCGTTCGCCGACGGGCTACTGGTTGCGATCGAAGCCGGCGCCACCGCGGTGATCCAGCCCGGCGGCTCGATGCGCGACGACGAGGTGATCAAAGCCGCCGACGCGCACAACGTGGCGATGGTGTTCACCGGCGTGCGGCATTTCAGGCATTAGCTGATTTCCTCGCCACACACATCGCGTCATGCCCGGCAATGACCGTCTTGATCGCCGGGCGTCCATGAGAAACACTTCCGCGCCGGATTCCCCAACGAAATCATCACGCCCGCCGCCTTTGAACCGATCGCCCCACCGCCGCGACCAATGACAGGGAGGAAACTGCACATAGACGCCTGCGACCGATAGGACTAGCGTCGCCAGCGCTCAACCAGAGGAGGTGGCAATGTCATACCGTATTCTGGCGGCAGCGCTCACGGCGGCATCGCTCGTGCTGGCAACGCAGGCTTATGCCGAGCACAGGTGTACGGTGCCCATGGACACGCCAAGGCACCAGAATCGAACGGCAGCTACAAGACCGGGAAACCCAAGGGACCATCGGGTCCCCTCGACTCGATAAATCTCAACACCAGCCGTTCGAATAATTAGTGATCGCCGCCGACGCGCACAACGCGGCGATGCGTGTTCATCGGCGTGCGGCATTACAGGCATTGAGCAGTGCTTTATCCCTGCCCCTGAAAGGGAAGGGTCCGTGCGCGAAGCCCCGCAAGGGTGGGCGTCACCTCACAACCCCAATTGCCGCGCTGCTCTCTTTGCTCGCAGTCAAGCCCGGCAATGACCGTGGTGATGGGCTGCGAGAAGAACTACTCCCGCGCCAAATCCCCCAGCAAACTCGCCGCCACCGAGAGCTTCGACAGCGTGAGCCCCGAGCCGGCGATCTCGTGGATGGCGGCGCGGATGCGCTCGACCTCGGCGTGGCGCGGCTTGACCCATTCGTCGACCGCGCCGGCGCCGGTCGCGCCATTGCCGACCATGGCGGCGGTCAGCCGCCGCTCGGCATCGCCGATCGAATCGAGCGCGCGGTCGAGCGCGAGGCGGTCGAAATAATCCGTCACCACGATATCCGGCACCGCGCCGGTCACTTGGTCGAGCTGGAAGAAGGCTTCGGTGGCGAAATAGGTGGCGGTCACCTCGGCAACCGGGCGCTGCGCGCGGTCGGCGACCAGCACGATGTCGGGCGCGGCCTTCAGCAAGGGAAGGCTGGCGATGCGCAGCGCCAGAGCGTCCGGCACGCCGGCCTTCGTCAAGCGCGGCGACGCGCACTTCGCGGCGTGGCGCGCGCCGATTTCGACAGCGCACCGTCGAGCGCATCCGCGACCTGCGCGATGCCCTCGTGATAGTGCGCGATGATGCTCTCCAGCCCTGCTTGAGATCGACATTGCGCAGGAACCAGACCAGCCGGTCGAGCAGCAGGTTCTGCACCGCCGCGTAGAGACCGAGCTGGGCCTCGCCGGAAATCTTGTTGTCGAGCCCGTCGATTTCGCCGTTCAGCCCGATCAGGTCGTAGCTGTTGCGCACGGCGGCGAAGGCGGCGGCAATCGCGGCGGCGGAAGCGCCGGTCTGGTCCGCGATGCGCACGATCAGCGTTGAGCCGCCGCGGTTGATCATGGAATTGGTGAGCTGCGTGGCAATGATCTCGCGCCGCAGCCGATGCGCGTGCAGCGCGTCGTCGTAGCGCTCGGACATTTCCTTGGGGAAATAGCGCCCGAGTTCGCGCCCGAGATAGGGGTCGTCGGGCACGTTCGAGTCGAGCAATTGGCTGTAGAGCGAAAGCTTGGCATAGGCGAGCAGCACGGCAAGTTCCGGCCGGGTCAGCGCGACATTGCGCTTGCGCCGCTCGGTGAGCGCCATCTCGTCGGGCAGGAACTCGACCGCGCGATCGAGCTCGCCGTGCATCTCCAGGATCTGCATCAGCCGCTGCTGGAAGCCGAGATCTTCCAGCCCGCGCCGCTGCGCGAGCGAGAGCGCCAGCGTCTGCTGGTAGTTGTTGCGCAGCACCAGCCGCGCCACTTCGTCGGTCATCTCGACCAGCAACGCGTTGCGCGCCTCGATCTTGAGCGCGCCGGAGCGCACCAGCGGGCTCAAGGCGACCTTGATATTGACCTCGACGTCGGAGGTGTTGACGCCGGCGGAATTGTCGATGGCGTCGGTATTGAGCCGGATACCCTTCATCGCCGCTTCGACGCGGCCGCGCTGGGTCATGCCGAGATTGGCGCCCTCGCCGATCACCTTGCAATTGAGATCGGCGCCGGTGACGCGGATGGCGTCGTTGGCGCGGTCGCCGGCCGCCTCGTCGCCCTCGCTCGAGGCGCGCACATAGGTGCCGATACCGCCAAAGAACAATAGATCGACATGCGCCGTCAGGATCGCCTTCATCAGCGTCTGCGGCGTCACGGCCTCGCCCACGCCGAACAGCTTCCGCGCCGCCGGGCTCAAGCGGATTTCCTTGGAGGCGCGCGGATAAACGCCGCCGCCCTCCGAAATCAGCGATTTATCGTAGTCCTGCCAGCTCGAGCGCGGCAGCGCGAACAACCGCTTGCGTTCGGCAAAGCTGTGCGCCGGTTCGGGGTCGGGGTCGATGAAGATGTCGCGGTGATCGAACGCCGCCAGCAGCTTGGTGGTGCTCTCGCGCAACATGCCGTTGCCGAACACGTCGCCCGACATGTCGCCGACGCCGACCGCGGAAAACGGCGTGCGGCCGACGTCGATATCCATCTCGCGGAAATGCCGCTTCACCGACTCCCAGGCGCCGCGCGCGGTGATGCCCATCGCCTTGTGGTCGTAGCCGGCCGAGCCGCCGGAGGCGAAGGCATCGCCCAGCCAGTAGTCGTGCTCGATCGAGATGCCGTTGGCGATGTCGGAGAAGGTGGCGGTGCCCTTGTCGGCCGCGACCACCAGATAGGGATCGTCGCCCTCGTGGCGCACCACGCAATCGGGCGGAATGATCTTGCCGTCCGGGCCGATATTGTCGGTGATGTCGAGCAGCGTCGAAATGAACAGCTTGTAGGTGGCGACGCCTTCGGCCTGCACGACGTCGCGCGCGGCGCCCTTCGGAATTAGCTTCGGCACAAAGCCGCCCTTGGAGCCGACCGGCACGATCACCGCGTTCTTGACCTGCTGCGCCTTCACCAGGCCGAGAACCTCGGTGCGGAAATCCTGCGGCCGGTCGGACCAGCGGATACCGCCGCGCGCCACCTTGCCGAAGCGCAGGTGCACGCCTTCAACGCGCGGCGAATAGACGAAGATTTCGTAGAGCGGGCGCGGCAACGGCAGCTCGGTGAGCTTGCCGCTTTCGAACTTGACGGCGATCAGCGCCTTGGGCTGACCGTCTTTGTCGGTCTGATAGAAATTGGTGCGGATCGCCGACTGCACCGCATTGACGAAATGACGCAGGATGCGGTCTTCGTCGAGGCTCTCGACCTTTTGCAATTCCTCTTCGATGCGCGCCGCAATCTCTTTTTGCTTCGCCTCGCTTTGCTTCACGGCCTCGGCGCGCGGATCGAACCGCGCGTGGAACAGCGCCACGATATCGGCGGCGATGGCCGCGTGCTTCACCAGCGTCGCCCACATGTAATCCTGCGAATAGGGCACGCGGATCTGGCGCAGGAAGCGCGACAGCGCGCGGATCAGCGCCACGTCGCGCCACATCAGCCCGCCGGCCAGCGTGAGCGCGTTATAGCCGTCGTTTTCGGCGAGCCCGCGCATCACCATCAGGAAGGCGGCCTCCAGGCGCGCCTTGCCGGCGTCGAGGTCGATCATGCCGCCTTCGCGGTCCTCCAGCAGCATGTCGTGGAACCAGACGTCGCGGCCACCCTCGGCCTTCGGCGCGATGTGATAGGTGCGCTCGTCGACCACGCGGAAACCCATGTTTTCCAGCACCGGCACCCGCTCCGACAGCGGGATTGGCCGCGCCAGGCTCCACACCTTCAGGCCGACCGCGCGCTGCTCCTCCTCCAGCCGGTGATGGAAATCGACGCCGAGCGGGCGCTGCTCGGTCAAGCCTTCGATCACCCGGATGTCGCCGGCGGCGACGGCGGGCGGATAGGCTTCCTGGAAGCCGGCCGAGAAAGCGGCGCGATAGCGCGCGAACACGTCGCCTAGCTTCTCCGGCGCATGCACCAGCGCCAGCGCCTCGGCCAGACCGTCGGTCCAGCTGCGCACGATCCCCATGACCGCGTCTTCCAGGGTGGCGCCGTCGATGTCGGGAGTGGCGCCGCCGGCGCGGCCGATGATGAAATGCACCCGCACCAGCGGGCTTTCCGGAAAGAACGGATAGAAGGCGGAGACGCGGCCGATGAAGGCGCGGGCCAGATAGTCGCCGATCTTGGCGCGGATATTGCTGTCGTAGCGGTCGCGCGGGATGAACACCAGCACCGACACGAAGCGGTCGAAACGGTCGCGCCGCGCCAGTACGCGCACGCGCGGACGTTCGTCGAGCTGCAGGATGGCGAGCGCGAATTGATAGAGCGAGTCCTCGTCGATCTGGAACAATTCGTCGCGCGGATAATGCGCCAGCACGTTGGCCAGCGCCTTGCCGGAATGGCTGTTGGCGTCGAAGCCGGCGTGCTGCTCGACATGCGCGATCTTGCGCCGCAGATAGGGAATGCTGTGCGCCGTGCGGGTATAGGCGGTGGAGGTGAACAGGCCGACGATACGGAATTCGCCCACCAGATTGCCGTCAGGATCGAAGCGCTTGAGGCCGATGTAGTCGAGATAGACGCGCCGGTGCACGCGCGCATGGATATTGGCCTTGGCGATGATCAGCAGGCGCGGCTCCTTGAGGAACGCCATGATCTCCGGCGTGAATTCCAGGTGCTCGTCGCCGCGCTTGAGCACGCGCAATTCGCGCAAGCGCATGATGCCGAGACCGCTGTCGAAGTCCGGCTGCAGGTCCTGATCTTTGACGCTGTAATCGCGCAGGCCGAGGAAGGTGAAATGATCGGCCAAGAGCCATTGCAGGAACTGGATCGCCTCGGCGATCTCGTCGACCGGCAGCGGCGGCGGATTGGTCTTCAGTTCGTCGACCATGGCGTTGACGCGGTCGAGCATGGTGCGCCAGTCCTGCACCGCCAGCCGCACCTCGTTGAGCACGGATTGCAGCGCGTCGACGGCCGCCGCGCGCTGCGCCTGATCCTCGACCGGGTCGACATGAATATGGATAAAGCTTTCGCGTGCACCGTCGCCGGCATCGGCGGCATGGAGCGCGGTGAGCTTGCCGGCGGCGGTGCGCTTGACGCCGAACACCGGGTGCGCGACCAGCCGCACGTCGAACCGGCGTTCGGCCAATTCGCCCATCACCGAATCGACCAGGAACGGCATGTCGTCGTTGACGATCTCGATCACCGTGACCGCTTTGCGGTCGGCGCCGCCCGGCAGCGCCACGGTTTCGAAGCGGATTTTCGGTGCACCGCGCTTGCGCGTCGGCGAGGAAGTCGAAGGCGCGTTCGGCGAGCCGCGCGAGATCCTCGGCCGCGTAATGCACCACGTCTTCCGGCACGGCGCGACCGAACAGCATGGAGGCAAAGTTCGCCGGCATGTCGCTGCGGCGCTTGGCGAGCGCGGCGTCGGCTTGCGCGATCGCGGCGGGCGCGGCGTTGTCTTCCAAGGGTCCCGGTTGGTCGACGGCCATGGCTCCTCGCGCGGGTAAAAAGAGAATCGGTTGAGGCTTTGGAGCGGAGTTTTCACTTTCCGCGGCGGGGCGTCGAGAGCAACACACCATTTATTGACGCGGGCGTGACGGCTGTGCGCAACATGAACGCCGCATCGCATAAGCCATTGAGATAATAGGTAAAAACATGACCAAGCGCGCGTATCGTACGCGCCAAGAACGATGTAGTCTTCCGTCCGAACAACGATTGCAACGGGCGCGTCCATGCAGAAAACCAGCAGAACAGTGAAGTCTTCCGCAAAGGAATCCGCGCCGACGTTGCGCGCCATCAAGGGCGGCAAGAATGCGAAACCTTCCGCGAGCAAACCGGCCGCCGCCAAAAGCGCGCCCGACGACGTACCGGTGATCGCGCTCGATCTTCCGCCGGCCAAATTGTCGCCGGCGATGAGCGCCTATTTCCAGAAATGCCAGGACAGACTCGGCTTCGTGCCGAACGTGCTCGTCGCCTACGCCTTCGACAACACCAAGCTCGAAACCTTCGTCGCCATGTACAACGACTTGATGCTGGGCGAGTCGGGGTTGTCCAAGCTCGAGCGCGAGATGATCGCGGTGGCGGTGTCGGCGCAGAACCGCTGCTACTACTGCCTCACCGCCCACGGCGCCGCGGTGCGGCAATATTCCGGCAATCCGCTGCTCGGCGAGCAGATCGTGATGAACTATCGCGTGGCGCGGCTCAACAAGCGCCAGCGCGCCATGCTCGACTTTGCGGTCACGCTGACATCGTCGCCGTGGAGCGTGGAGGAGGCCGACCGCGAGCGGCTGCGCCGCGCCGGATTTTCCGCTCGCGACATCTGGGATATCTCCGCGATCGCCGGCTTCTTCAACATGTCGAACCGCGTCGCCTCCGCCACCGACATGCGGCCGAACTTGATCTATCACGGGCAGGCACGGTAATGCTTTCATCCCCGCCTGTGCGGGGATAACGGCTATCGACGTTGCGCCGCCTTCACGAACTCCGCCAGCTCTTTGTTGAAGCGCGGGGCATCCTCGTAGAACGGCGCATGCCCGACGTCGTCGTAAAGCGACAGCCGCGCGCCCTTGATCTGCGAGGCGGTGAACTCACCCATCGCCGGCAGCATGAGCGGATCCTTGGCGCCGTGCGTTACCAGCACCGGGCAGGTTATCGATGCCAGCGCTTCGCCGGGATTGGGATCGCGGTCGGTTAAGGCCGCGCGCACCTTGGGCGGCACCATCATGTTGTAGGCGAGCATGAAGGCGAAATCTTCTTCGCTCGGCTGCTGCTCGAAGCAGGTGTGCAGGAACGCGCGCGAGCCTTCGATGCTGGCCGCCACGTCCTCGGACAGCGTCGCGCCGACGAGCTTGACGCCCGGTCCGAACAGGCTGGCATCGGTCGATTTGGTGTTGGCGCCGACGAAATTGATGCCGGCCAGGTCACCGTCGTCATAGATGCGCAGATAGCTCGTGATCACCCGCCCGGCATAGGACCAGCCCACCAGCACCGGCCGGCGCACATTCAATTGCACCATCGTCACGGCGAGATCGTCGGCCCACGGCTGATCCGGGTTGTAATATTCCTTACCGATCGGCTTATCGGACGCGCCATGGCCGCGCAGGTCGACGGCCAGCAGGCGGAACTCTTCCGCCAGCGCCAAATCGGCAAATTGCCGCTGCCACGACAGATGGCACTGCATCAGCCCATGGATGAACAGAATGGGCGGGCCCTGCGGATTGCCGGCCTCGTAGGCCGCAATCATTATGCCGTCCGGCGATCTGATCGCAATCGAGCGCATGCAGTCCCCCTCGTTTCGCATCACGACGCCGATACATTATAGCTTGATCCAACGCTTTCCGCTGCCTGCCGCCGGGTCCCGCCTGATGCGAAGTTTTCGCCACCTGATCGTCGCCGCTGCCGCGCTGCTGGCGCTCGCCGGCACCGCGCGCGCCCAGGTTGCACCGGTCAACAGCGCGCCGGCGATACCGCCGGCCATTCCTATCCTCGCCCATCACGGCATGGTGGTGGCGCAGGAGCAACGCGCCGCCCGCATCGGGGTGGAAATCCTCGACCGCGGCGGCAACGCGGTCGACGCCGCGGTGGCGGTCGGCTTCGCGCTGGCGGTCACCTATCCGCGCGCCGGCAATATCGGCGGCGGCGGCTTCATGGTGATCCATCTCGCCAAGGAAAACCGCGACACCACCATCGACTACCGCGAGACCGCGCCGGCGGCGGCCACGCCGACCATGTTCCTCGACACCGACGGCAATCCCGATCCGCAGAAGTCGCGCGCCTCCGGGCTTGCCGTCGGCGTGCCCGGCACGGTGGCGGGGCTGGCGCTGGCGCACAAGAGATACGGCTCCGGCAAGTTCTCGCTCGCCGACTTGATCGCGCCGGCGATCGATCTCGCCGGCAAAGGCGTGCGGGTGGAGGACGACATCGCCGACTCGCTGCCGTCGGCACGCGAGAAGCTCGCGCGCTGGCCGTCGTCGGCCCGGCTTTTTCTCAACGGCGGCGAGCCGCTGCGCCAGGGCAGCCGGCTGTTCCAGTTCGATCTCGCCGACACGCTGCAGGGGATCGCCGACAACGGCCCGTCGGCCTTCTATCAAGGCCGTACCGCCGAGCAGATCGTCGAGGCGGTGCGCGCCGCCGGCGGCATCATGACGGTGGAGGACCTCAAAAACTACCATGCGGTGGAGCGCGCGCCGGTGCGCGGCAGCTATCGCGGCTACGACATCGTTTCCATGGCGCCGCCCTCGTCGGGCGGCGTGGCGCTGATCGAGATGCTCAACATCCTGGAGGGCTACGATCTCGGCAAGCTCGGGCGCGGCGAGCAATCGCTGCACGACATGATCGAGGCGATGAAGCGCGCCTATGCCGACCGCGCCGTCTACATGGGCGATCCCGACAAGGTGAAGATGCCGATCGCCGGACTGCTGTCGAAGAAATACGCCGCCGGCTTGCGCGCGAGCATCGGCGACAAGGCAACGCCGGCCGCCGACATCAAGCCAGGCAAGCCTGTCGAGACCGAGGGCAAGAACACCACGCATTTCTCGGTGATCGACCGCGACGGCAACGCGGTGTCGAATACTTATACGCTCAACTTTTCCTACGGGCTCGGCCTGGTCGCGGACGGCACCGGCGTGCTGCTCAACAACGAGCTCGACGATTTCACCGCCAAGCCGGGCACGGCCAACGCCTACGGCCTCGTCGGCTTCAACGCCAATCTGCCGGGGCCGGGCAAGCGCCCGCTCTCGTCGATGACCCCGACCATCGTGCTGAAAGACGGCAAGCCGTTCCTGGTCACCGGCTCGCCCGGCGGCAGCCGCATCATCACCACGGTGCTGCAGGTGATCTCCAACGTGATCGATTTTCATATGCCGATCGACAAGGCGGTGAGCGCGCCGCGGCTGCATAACCAGTGGGAGCCCGACGAAACCTATGTCGAACCCGGCTTTGCGCCGGAGGTGCTTGAGGCGCTGAAACGGCGCGGCCACAACATCGTGCCGACCGCGCCGCACACGTCGGCGAATTCCATCGAGGTCATCCCGAAGGGAGAATTCACGCCGCAAGGCTATGTCGGCGCCGCCGACACGACGAACCCGCGGCGCGCTGGCCGCTGGCTATTGATCCAGATACATGGCCGGGAGCGTCGCATGGCGGCTCGTGCGTGGCGCTCACCGATGGCTCTCGATCGCTCTCAACAGCGCCTTCTTGGCTTCTCCGGAGCCGGTGAACAAATTCGGTGACAGCCAGCGGAATTTCCGTATTTCCTCGGAAATCGGGATATATCGGTGAAAATTGTACTCGAAGCCGGCAAGATATTGCAGCCGCAAGTTCTTATCGGTGTTGATTTGCGCATCGGCCAACCACGGCGCCAGATCGGCGTGTTGCGCCAAGTAGGTGCCGAACAGGTCGGTGACGGAAGAAAAACCGACATCGCGCAGCGAAGTAAGCACGCGCGCATATTCGGGCCGGCTCAGTCGTTCATTCACGTCGTCAAGATTGATTTTTGTCGGATCGCGATAGGCGGACGCGACGAGATCGTAGGTTCTTCCTTGCCGATCGTTGGCCCACGTCATCCCGCCGGGAAACACCTTAAAGAAAGTGGCCAGTTCGGATTTTATGGTCGCGCGCGTGCTCTCATAGAGCGGAATCCATTGCGTGATGACGCCGCCCGGGTTGAGGCGCTTTTTCACCAGCTCGAAATACTGCTGCGTGTAAAGATTGGCGGCGCCTTTGACCCAGGGGTGAATCGGGTCGGATGTGATGATGTCGAATTTTTCCTTGGCCGTGAGGATATAGTGGCGGGCATCGTCATAGACGATCTCAACCCGCGGATCGTGCAGGACGTCGTAATTCTCTCGCTTGAAGTAGGGTCCCACGTTTGTCGGCACCAACGGTTCGAGCTCGCAGATGACGATCCGTTGAATGCTCGGGTAGAGAAGGAACGAACCCGGCCGTGATGCCGGCGCCGAAGCCGACGACCAGCACCGAGCGCGGATTGGGATGCAGCAATGCCGACAGATGGCCCAGCATGCGCTCCTGACGCAAGTCGGCGGGAATCGTCGAGGCTTCGACCTTGCCGCTGATATGGAACTGGCGCGTCTTGGCATCGATTTCAGTGACCTCGATTGAGCTGCTGACTCCCTCTCCCATGATAAAGAACTTTGGGAAAGTCGGGAAACTTCAAAAGATCGCGCCCATAAGCGACCAATTGCGCAGGCGTCGGGGGGACGCCATAGATCAAGAGCAAAGCAACAACCAGCGCCCCCACGGCCACGGCCGCCTTGCGCGTTGTCGCGTTTGCTTCCGCTGCGGCGGCTCGCGACATTGCGCGAAGAAGCGGCGCAAGCATGAACAGCCCGCCGCAAATGGAAAGGACGATCAACACGCGCTCGACTTGCTGCGTCCCGAGCCATGGGATGAGGACCAAGCTGACACCCAGCGAGCCCAGGATCGCGCCGGCTGTGTTGGACGCGTAGACCGCAGCGGCGACCCAGCCCGCATCGTCTTGACCCGGCGAGGCCGCCGCCAGGGCAAAGGGAAAACTCGCACCCCATAAAATAGCTGCGGGAAGGACGGCCCAGAGACAGCGCAGGACGTCGATTTGGTAGTTGACCCACGAACTCGGCGCCAGCGCGCGATCGATCGGCCAGAATGGAAGCACGGCGGCGATCATGAACGCCGACCAGGCAATGGCGGCAACCAGAAGGAACTGGCAGGCTCCGAGCGCCGCGGCGGCATCCTTGACGCGCTGCACCAGCCGGGAGGCGACGGCGCTGCCGAGGCCCAGACCCGACAAAAATACCGCCAGAATGATGGAAAACGTATAGACCGACGGACCGAACAGCAGCGATAGCAGCCGGGTCCAGGTCACCTCAGCGCCGAGTGCCGTCAGCCCGGACAGGGCGATCGTCAGGTACACGGGCCAAGGATGTGAAACCTGTTTCTTTTCAGCTCTAGCGTCCTTCCCGGTGCTATCGCGACCGGCCGGCGCGTAGAGCGTCGCGAAAGCCAGCGTCACGCTGACCAAGGCCACGATCCCATTCACCGCCGCGGCAAAATAAGTCGCCGTCGGAATGTCGTATATTCGCAGCAGATAAAAGCCTGCCAGCACGCATCCAAGTATCGCTCCTATGATATTGCTCGCGTACACGCCGCCCAGCCGCGCGATACCGACAGGCGTCGAACGCATCAGCCGGGCGAGGCAGGGCAGCGAGGCGCCCATGAGCATGGTCGGCAGCATCAACAGCGCGGCACAATAGGCACCACGCAGCAACATGCCGGCAAAGCCCTGAACGTCGCTGGCCGCATAAATGCTGCCAACCCATGAGATGCCGCCCACCAATGCAATCGCAAGGACGCCGATCGCAATCTCGATGATCGCGTAAACGCGCAGCGGATGGTGACGATCCGAAACGACATAAGGCAACAGCAGGCTGCCGAGACACAGCCCTCCCATGTATGTGGCCAACAAAATACCCAGTGACGCGGAGGAGGAGCCGATCACCAGCTCTATCATCTGAAGCCAAACGATTTCGTAAATTAAAGCCGCGCAGCCGCTCCCGGCCGAAAGGCACATGACGGCAAAATATAGCGCACGCGAATCGTGGGGAACTCTGAAACGACTCATTCAGTGTTTCCGATGATCGAGAACACCGGCGTTTCTAACGCGCAATGACAAGGGCGCGCCACCCGAAAATCAAAGGAGCGGCCCGAAGGCCGCTCCTGATCGCGTATCGTTGAGTGGGTGGACGCTGCGGCGCGTCACCTTTGCTCACGGCGCCGGCTTCGGCACTCCAAACTTCACACCGAAGGACAGCATCCCTACGATCACGCTGTAATTCGGATTTGAGGTGCCCAAGAAGACCGAACGCGCCATCGTGGCATCGGCGGGATTGACGGCCAATCCGAGCTGCTGCTCGATGTTTTGCCACGAGTCGTTTGCGTTCTTCTCCCAGATCACGCGCGCCTTCACGAAGGGCTTAGCGGTCAAGCCGGCGGCTTTGACGGTGGATTCGTCGAACACGTACTTCAGCCAAGCGTCGATACGTTGGTTGGTGTTGGTCGTATCCGGGAACGTCGGCATGGGGTCGAACAAGCAGCCGCCCGGGCCGCAGTTCGAAATCCACGTCGACTTCCCTGTGGTGTAGGTGTAGCTCGCGTTCGCGAACAGCTTGTCGGGGATCAAAGTAAACCTGCCGCCGACGATGAAGGTGTCGTCGTGGTCAGTCGTATCCAAAATGAGGGGCGATGGCACCGTGCTTTGGAAGACCTCACGATGGCCGTTCTCGTGGATGTACGAGACGTAGAACCTCGCCATCGGGTTCATGTACCAGGCGACGTCGCCGCCCGCGTTCCATGAACTGTATTTGGTGATCCCGAACGTGGTTACGCCATCGGACGGATAGTCGTCGTTCCGGAAGCCGCCGACTGGCGTGATTGTGACCGTCGGAACCACGTCGATGGCCCAACTGGCGTTCACAACGGTGCTGTTGCGGTCCTGGAGATCGACAGTCCGGAAAGCGTTGTTGTTGTTGGCGATCTTGATGTAGTCGCCGTCAAACCGCCGCACGCCATAGCGGACGCTCGCCCGCAAGGTGGACCAGCCCCACTTGGCATCCGCGAATACCTTCACCGCGTTTTCGTTGGTGACCGCGTCAAAGATACTGTCTTGAAGGGTGATTACGTTTTCGCCTTCGACTATCGTGCTTCCAGCGTTCCCACTCATAGGCGCCGCCGATATTCAGCCATTTCCAGGGCCGGTAATCCAACTGGGCAGCGGCGTTCTGCTTGTTGAAGTTGACGGGGTAGGTCGTATCCGGCGGCTCGGCACCGGCGTTGGTATCGGGATTGGCAAATAACCCCGTTATTGTGATCGGGCTCTGATTGCTATGGTAGTCGTAGTAGCGGTAGCGCAGCGTTGACTGCAGATTCGACGTGATCCGCGAGTGCAGCACGTTGTTGGACAGTATCGTGTGCGCATCGCCGTCCAGGCTGGACCTTGTCAGCGTCGCAGGCATGATCAACGGATTGCTCGTCGACGGCAGGAACGTCTCGTCCTGCGTCATCCTCGAGTACTGCAACGTGCCCATGTAGCGGCTGTTGAACGGCAGGCCGACGCCGGCGGAAGCACTTACGGTTTGCGCCTGGTTGTCGGGCCACAACGAATACAGATTGAACAGCGGGTCGGTTAACGTATTGCCCGCAATCCACGGGTTCTGGAAGGTCACGGAGTTGTATCGTCAGTTGTTGTACAGAGAGAAGCCGGCGCCGAACGCGACATTGAACGGCTTGGCCCACGGCGTGATGCCGGCATATTCAGCTTTGAGATTGCCGTTCTGGGTGGTGTCGTCGACCGGTTTGGCAAATTGGATAGAGGCTCGCTGGTCTGCGCCGCCACGACCGGCAGGGGGCGCAAACGTAATTGCACTCTGCGGCTGGGTACCATCGCGGTGCAGATGCGAATAGTCTGACGTTGATGTCCCAATTGTCATTGGGAGTCCAGCGACCTTTCGCGCTTGCCGTGTCACGGCGAACTTGAGGTCGAATAAATTGCTGTTGGCATTCACAAATGCTGTGTTGGCAGCTACCGCCGCCGCGTTCGGCGGGTTGCCAGCGAAGAACTGGATAGGTCGGCGTCGTCAGAAAGTTGGTCGCCGCTATACGTCGACTTGGCATCCTTGGCGTAGAGTTGGGCGTTTCGTCCCACCCGAAGGTCAAGTAGTAGGTGCCGGGTTTTGAAAGATCGAGCCCGTAGGCTTGGTCATCCCAACCGATATTCCAGCCCCAGGCGACGATGTCGAGCGGATCCGCGCCTGTCCTGTGCGCGCCAAAGAGGAAATTACCGAACACGCCTGGGCTAGATCACGGTATTCGTAGAACCGTCCTAGCTGGTCTTGTCCGGATCGTTCAGGTAGTCGCGGTCGCCGATTTCGGCATAGCCTTCATACCACCATAAGACCGGTATCGGTGCAGCGACGGGCGCCTTGGTCAGGCACGATGTCGGCTGCCCAAGCTGGCGAGGTCGATCCCGCGCAAATGACCAAGGCCGCGCATGCTACGAGGAGTTAGCCCGCAATTTCATTGTGCCCCCACACCTTAGCCCTTTCTACGAACATTGTCATTCGCACACCCAATCTCAGCGCAGGAAGAACAAGCCGTTCGGATGATTGGAGCCGTGGACGTTGCTGTGACAGTTGCTGCACGCGCGTCTGCAGGACATAAGCGGTGGTCGGATAACCGAAGCCGCCATGGTGGTTGGGTTATGAGCAAAGCTGTGGCACTCGTGACACAGCCGCGGCCGCGCCACTTTCAGCAGGTACTCGTAATTCGAGCCGTGCGGCACGTGGCAGTTGAGGCAGTTCTCACGTACCGGCTCATGTTCGCACAGGAACGGGCCACGCTTCTCCGCATGGCACTTGTAGCAATTCTCGTTGATCGAGGCTTCGCGGAGCAGATTCTCGGTCGGTGCTGCCGTGCGGGTTATGGCAGTCCGTGCAGGTCAACTTGCCTTCGCGGATCGGCATGTGTGACGAGTACTGGATCTGCGCCCGCTTAAGCTTGTGGCACTGGAAGCAGGTATCCATCACGATCTTTCGGTCTTCAGATTGAATCTTGCGCGACACGTTCTTCATGATCGTGTGGCAATTGGTGCAGGCCAAGCCCACGCGTCTGATGGATGCTGCCGGCCCAATACGTCCGCTCGCCGCGCTGGTGGCAGCTCAAGCAGATCGCGTTTCTTTCTTCCACCGGCCGCGGATCGTCGGCCTCGAACGACATGATGCCGCCAACGCCACGTCCGCCGCCGGCCTCGACGTGCGCCGACCCGGGGCCGTGGCAGTTCTCGCATTCGAATTTGCCCCTGCCCTTGGGCGTCATGCTGATCTTGCCCATCAGCGTCTTGTGGAATTCCGCGATCAGCGGCGCATGGCAGGTCGCGCAAGCTTTCGAGCCGATAGAATAGCGTCGACCGGCGCACTCATCTTTTTGGTCGAGGCTGATGTAGCGGGTGGCGCCGCTGCCGGAGCCGAGGAGCCCTTGCCGCCGAACAACAATTCCATGCAACGTTTTCGCTTCGGCGAGTTTCGGCTGATCCTTGATCGAAGTGCGCTGGTTCGCGCCGACGCTGCGCGCAAAATCGCGCAACTCCGAAATGGTTTTGTCGTCGCCTTGCTTTGACGAAGCTTGCGGTGCCGTGACGCTGATTGTTTTCGGCTGCTCGCCCGTCGAGCTCTGAACGAAGTTCACCAAATCGACATAAGGTTTGTCAGCGGCCGGCTGCTGCTTCGGTTGCCCTTGCAGCGCGGCGTAAATATCGCTGACTGTCATGTGTTCGGCTTGGGCGGGAGCGGCCGAAGCCGAATGTCGTTAGAGCGACAAATGCGTATAGACCAAGCGAGGGCAGAATGACTCCAAGTCTCACGCCAGCGTTCTGGCGCGAACCATCGCTGAACCTATACATTAGAACCCCCCTGCGTGCCCCCATTTGGCCGCAGCCCGCGACCAACATACGCTGATGAAGTAGAGCAACATAAATTTTACGCAATCACCACATATGTCAATGAAAGATTTCATTTTTGAGCTATGTCAAAACGTGAAATTGCTGTGCGGTTGTGGATGTTTTTTGCGCGGCTGTGGATTTCAGGACACAGTGCACCGGACGCACACGATGCAATCGAACGCCATCGACACAACCGCTCGCCGACCGCCTCACACATCTCGGCTGAGCGATCAGGTTGATACCAAGGAAGAATTCAAATCTGCGACTCTGTCGACGCCACGAACAGGCGACGCCCGCATCTCACAGGCGTCAATAGTGACATCTTCTCTGATTCTCGGACGCGAGCGCAGCGCGTGAGCCCGCAATCCACAACTTCGGCGCTGCGGAATTGCGACTCTCGGACGCGCCGATTGAGCGCCGCGCCGGACCGATAAATTGGAAGAGAAGATTGGAGCGGGCGAAGGGATTCGAACCCTCGACCCCGACCTTGGCAAGGTCGTGCTCTACCCCTGAGCTACACCCGCATCCATTTAGAAAACCGGCCGAAACTGCCTTTTCCGGCGGCCAAGGCCGTTCCTATACCCATAAGGGCCGGCCCTTTGCAACCGCGGCAATTCCGACCGCTAATAGCGCCGAATCCGGCGTTTATGCTTGACCGGCGCCTCGGCCTTGGGCGCGTACCAGCCCGGCCAGCGCGGATTCTCGCTGCAAAAGCCGCGGTTGCCGGCAATCACGTGCGGACGGCATTCCTCGATCGAATTGTAGATGCACTCTTCTTCCATGCTATCCCATCCGGTATCGACCACGGCGCACCAAGGGGCGCTGCCATAGGCCTGGCTCGGCGGAACATAGAAGAATAGCGCCGCCCCCAGGGCGGCAAGCGCAAGCATCATTCGCATGGTGGCATTCTAACCCATTTCCGATCTCGTCAGATTAGCACCAAACCTGCCAAATATGTTGCGACTATGCCCTTAACGCCCGACGAATTGTTCGCCGCCCTCGACCGGCTCGGCATACCGCACCGCACCGTCAAGCATCCGCCGCTGTTCACGGTCGAGCAATCGCGCGCCTTGCGCGGCCAGATTCCCGGGGGCCACACCAAGAATCTGTTCCTGCGCGACAAGAAACACGCGATTTATCTGGTGGTGGCGCTGGAGAGCGCCGAGATCGACCTGAAAAGCCTGCATCGCCGGCTCGGCGCCGGCGGGCGCTTCTCATTCGGCTCGTCCGACCTGATGCAGGAAGTGCTGGGCGTCGCGCCCGGCGCGGTGACGCCGTTCGGGGTCATCAACGACGGCGAGGGGCGGGTCACCGTCGTGCTCGATGCGCCCATGATGGAGCATACGACGCTCAATTATCATCCGCTCGACAACACGATGACCACCTCGATTGCCCGCGACGATCTGGTGAAATTCCTGGAATCGACCGGCCACCCGCCGCGTATCGAGCGCGTCTCGGGGCCGGGCGCGGAAGCGCCTTAAGGCAATTGCATTCATCGGCCGGATGCCCATTTAATGGAAACCGACCGGCTAACAGCCCGAAAAGGCGAGGGAATATGCTGCAAAATGGCGGGGGAATGACGGCCACGGCCGACGCGGTCAAGGACACGACCACGCAGACCTTCATGAAGGACGTGATCGAGGAATCCAAACAGCAGCCGGTGCTGGTGGATTTCTGGGCGCCCTGGTGCGGCCCCTGCAAGCAGCTCACGCCGATCCTGGAAAAGGCGGTGAAGTCCGCCAAGGGCAAGGTCAAGCTCGTCAAAATGAATATCGACGAGCATCCGGCGATCCCCGGTCAGATGGGCATCCAGTCGATCCCGGCGGTGATCGCCTTTTCCAACGGCCAGCCGGTCGACGGCTTCATGGGCGCTCTGCCCGAGAGCCAGGTGGTCGCGTTCCTCGAACGCTTGACCAAGGGCGCGATCGGCGCCGAGGAAAAGGATCTGCTGAAAGCCGCCGACGAGACGCTCGCTCAGGGCAATGCCGCCGAGGCCGCCAATCTCTACGGGCAACTGTTGAAGGAGGACAGCGGCAACATCGCTGCGCTCGCGGGACTGGCGCGCTGCTACGTCGCGACCGGCAATCTCGAACAGGCGAAGAAGACACTTGGCATGGTGCCGGAGGCCAAGCAGAACGACAGCGCGGTCGTCGCCGCGCGCGCGGCGCTCGAGCTTGCCGAGCAGGCGAAGTCGGCCGGCCCGGTCGACGAGCTGCAGCAGAAGGTCGATGCCAATCCGCTCGACCATCAAGCGCGCTTCGATCTCGCCACCGCGCTCAACGCCACGGGCAAGCGCGCCGAGGCGGTCGAGCATTTGCTGACCATCGTCAAGCGCGACCGCAAATGGAACGACGACGGCGCGCGCAAGCAGCTGGTCCAGTTCTTCGACGCCTGGGGCTTCGCCGATCCGACCGCGGTCGAAGGCCGCAAGAAGCTGTCGTCGATTTTGTTTTCGTGACTATGATCCGTCATCCCGAGATGGCTTCACATAGCGAAGCCCGCGAAGGGTGACGGGCACGGGCTGACGGCGTAACGACGGTGCGGGGTGCACCAATGCCCATGAACGCCCATTATCGCGGGCCGGTGGACCTGCCGGAAACGATTCCGGTATTCCCGTTGCCGGGCGCGCTGCTCTTGCCGCGCGGGCAGATGCCGCTCAACATCTTCGAGCCGCGCTATCTCGCCATGATCGACGACGCCTTGCGCGACGGCCACCGGCTGATCGGCATGATCCAGCCCGACGTTGCGCAAGCCGGACCGTCCGCCAAGCCGCCGCTTTACAAAATCGGCTGCGTCGGCCGCATCACGCAGCTCGCGGAGAGCGGCGACGGCCGCTACCTGATCGAGCTCACCGGCATCGCGCGCTTCCGCGTCGAGCAGGAACGGGACGTGCAGACGCTTTATCGTCAGTGCCGCGTCACCTACGCGCCGTTCGTCGACGACTTCGTCGCGCGCAAAGGCGAGAACGAGGTGGACCGCCCGGCGCTGCTGCGCGCGCTCAACGATTTCATGAAGGCGAATGACTTGACGGCCGACTGGGAAGGCATCGACAAGGCGCCGAACGAAGCGCTGGTCAACGCCCTGTCGATGATGTCGCCCTATGGGGCGGCGGAGAAGCAAGCGCTACTTGAAGCGCCCGATCTGAAGACGCGCGCCGAAGTGCTGGTGGCCATCACCGAGATCGAGCTCGCCAAGAAGAACACCGAAGGCGAGCCGCAATTGCAGTGAGCGGGTGTCATCGCCGGGCAAAAGGCGCAAAGCGCCGCCTTCGCGTTTGAAGTCCCGGCGATCCCGCTTTGGCGGGCAAGTCTTGGCAGGCAAGTCTTGGCGGACAAGCCTTGGCTTCACAATAGGGATAGCCGGGACAAGGCCGAACGTGACAGACTAGTATGTTGCGACAGATGCCGGGAGCCCGCCTATGTCCAGTGAGTCCTCCACCGAACGCCCGACACCAAGCGTCGATCCCAAGCTTTTGGAAATCTTGGTCTGTCCGCTGACCAAGACGACGCTGGAATATGACGCCGCCGCGCAAGAACTGATCTCGCGCAAGGCCAAGCTCGCCTATCCGATCCGCGACGGCATTCCGATCATGCTGCCGGAGGAAGCGCGACGCTTGGAGTGACATCACTTCGGCGTCATCACTTGCGAAAGCGGGTGATCCGATAATCACAATCGGTACAATTTCATCTTCAAGGCGCACTGGATGCCCCGCCTTGGCGGTGCATGACAATGAGTGAAGGAAGGAATGCCATGATCAAGATCTGGGGGCGCAACACCTCATCGAACGTGCAGAAGGCGATGTGGGCGATCGGCGAACTCGGGCTCGAGCATCAGCGTATCGATATCGGCGGCCCGTTCGGCATGAACAAAGAGCCGAAATATCTCGCGATGAATCCGAACGGCCTGGTGCCGACGCTGGAAGAAGAGGACGGCTTCCTGCTGTGGGAGTCCAATTCCATTGTGCGCTATCTCGCCGGCAAGCACGACAAGAGCGGCGTGCTGGAGCCGAAAGACGCCCGGACGCGCGCGCGCGCCAGCCAATGGATGGATTGGCAGCTCTCGGTGATGGCCCCGGCGATCACGCCGGTGTTCTGGGGCTTGATCCGCACCCCGCCGGAGAAACGCGACGCCAAAGCGATCGACTCTGGCAAGGAGAGAACAATCGCGGCCGCCAAGATCATGGATGCGCAACTCGGCAAGACGGCATACTTGGCCGGCGCCGATTTCTCCTACGGCGACATTCCGGTCGGCATCATGATCTACCGCTATATGCAGCTCATTCCCGAACGCCCGCCAACGCCCAATCTCGATCGCTGGTACGCCGCGATCTCCAAGCGCAAGGCGTTTCAGGATTACGTCGGCAGCGTGCCGCTGAGCTGAATTTGCTCCGCTCATTCCCGCGCAAGCGGGAATCCAGCCTGGGTCCCCGCATTCGCGGGGACGAGCGGAATGCGACTACAACGCCTCGCCGCGCAGCAGCTTCGGCACCTCGCCGGTGAAGCCCGCGGCCTCGCGGATGAATACGCGCTTGAGCGCCGGCATGCGCTCGACCAGACCGAGCCCGACATCGCGCGCCAGCCGCAGCACGTCGGAGTGGTTGGAGAACAGCCGGTTCAGGCCGTCGGTCGCGACGCCCATGGTCATGGTGTCGAAGCGCCGCCAGCGCTGATAGCGCTCGAGCACGTCGGCTGAGCCGATATCGAGCCCGAGCCGCGCCGCATCGGCAATCGCTTCGGCGAGCGCGGCGACGTCGCGCAGACCCATGTTGAGCCCCTGCCCCGCGATCGGATGAATAATGTGCGCGGCGTCGCCGACCAGCGCCAGCCGCTCGGCGATGAACGCGCGCGCGGTGTGCAGACCGAGCGGAAAGGCGCGGCGCGGGCCGATCACCTTGATGTCGCCGAGCTGCAAGCCGAAGCGCTTTTCCAGCTCGGCATGGAATTCATCATCGGGCAGCGCCACCATGCGCTCGGCCTCGCGCGCGGTCTCCGTCCACACGATCGAGCAGCGCTTGCCGGTGAGCGGCAGGATCGCGAACGGACCGGCGGGCAGGAAATGCTCCTCGGCGCGGCCATGATGATCGCGCTCGTGCGCCACCGTGGTGACGATGGCCGACTGATCGTAATTCCAGCCGGAGGTGGCGATGCCGGCCTGCTCGCGGATTTTCGAGCGCGCGCCGTCGGCGCCGACCAAGAGCCGTGTGGAAATTTTTTCGCCGTCGGCGAGATGCACCTCGATGCCGTTTGGCGTGTTTTCAAGACTCGCAACCGCGGTCGCACGCAGTCCGACGCCGAGCGCTTTCGCTTTCGCGACCAGCGCGTCGACCAGATAGCGGTTCTCGATCATGTGCGCGAACGGCTCGCCCGGCTCCACGTCGCCGCCGAAGCTGAGGAATGTCGGCCGTACCGCGTCGTCGAGCTTGGAATCCGTCACCACCATGTCGAGCATCGGCTGCGCCTTGGCCGCGACCGCATCCCAAACGCCGATCGCTTCGAACAGCCGGCGGGCGGCAGCAGCAATCGCCGACGCGCGCGGATCGCCCGAGGTCTCGGCGGCCAAGGCCGGGTCCGCGACCGTGACGGCAAAGCCTTCGCCCAGCGCCTGGCGCAGCGCGATAGCGAGCGCCAGGCCGGCAAAGCCGCCGCCGCCGATCATCACCTCGCACCGCTCGGTTTTCACCTTCGCCATAGCCGCTATCCTAGTCTATTCAGGCACTTGCGCCAGCTAGGCTGTTTTTGACCCAGATCAACACCTGCCGGCGAACTTAGACGAAAGTATAACGTCTCTAGGGGCGCATGGACCGGGTCGGTCCGGCCCACGACCCCTGCTAGAAGGGGCAAGCAATGGCAAGCGAAACCCATACCCTCAACAACAGGAACCAGATTTTGATCTGGGTGGTCCTCGCGGTGGTTGTGCTCGCCGTGGTCTATTTCACGATCTAGCGACGCGCCTTACTGGCGCGCCCTTGGCGGCGTGCATGAGCGGGCGGCAGTCGATCTGCCGCCCATCTCTTTGGCGGGTGTTGCATGCCCCGCGCCTTGACTTCGCGCGGCGCGCAAGCGTCATTGGCTTGACCCGCAGCGAAAGCGCCTCATGTCCACCGCCGTCCAGGAGCTACTTGAAATTCTCGACCTCGAGCCGCTCGAGGTGAACCTGTTCCGCGGCCGCTCCCCACAGGCGGGTTGGCAACGCGTGTTCGGCGGCCAGGTGATCGGCCAGGCGCTGGTCGCCGCGGTGCGCACCGTGGAGGGCCGCCCGCCGCATTCCATGCACGCCTATTTCCTGCTGCCGGGCGACCCCAAGGTGCCGATCATCTACGACGTCGATCAGATCAGGGACGGCAAGAGCTTCACCACGCGCCGGGTCACCGCGCGACAGCACGGCCATCCGATCTTTTCGGCGATGGCCTCGTTCCACACCGACGAGCCCGGGCTCGCGCATCAGGCGACGATGCCTGAAGTGCCGCCGCCGGAAGAGCTGCCGAACGAGTCGGAGATGCGCAAGGCCATGCTGCCGACCATGCCCGATCCGGTGCGCCGCTATTACGAGCGCGAGCGGCCGATCGAGCTGCGTCCGGTCGAATTCGAGCGCTACGGCGGCAAGAAAGTCCCGAACGGCCGCTTCCATATGTGGATCCGCACCACCGAGCGCCTGCCGGACATCCCGGCGATCCACCAATGCGTGCTGGCCTATGCCTCCGACATGACGTTGCTCGATGCCGCGCTCGCACCGCACGGGCGCACTTTGTTCGAGCGCGAGTTCATGGCCGCCAGTCTCGATCACGCGCTCTGGCTGCACCGGCCGTTCCGCGCCGATGACTGGCTGCTCTACGCCCAGGATTCGCCCAACCTCTACGGGTCGCGCGGCTTCTCGCGCGGCCTTATATTCACCCGTGACGGGACGCTGGTCGCTTCGGTCGCGCAGGAAGGCTTGGTGCGCAATCGGCGCTGACTGTCATGCGGTGGTGATGAAACGAGTATTTGCCGGGTTCACCGTTCTGATCTTGTTGTCGACGGCTGCCTTCGCCGCATCCGACAGGCAACCGGCGCCTGCTGGCGCGTTCCACGGCGCGCCGGCAGAATACACGCACTTTACAGCGCATGAATTGTCGCGCGGGTTTCTCACGCTCGCCTTCGGCTCCGACCTCCTGATCGGCAAGCGGCCGAAAGGCATTCGCCGCTTCGATCGCCCGATCGAAGTGCGGGTGATCGCCAGCGGCAGCGTCGACCGCACGCGCGCGATGCACGACATCCTGGAGGAATATGGAAGCAAGGTCCCCAACCTGCAGCTCAGCGTGGACGATGACAATTTGGCGGCCGACATGGAGGTGCGGCTGATCGACGAGAAAAATTTCAAGTCGGCGCTGGAATCCGCTTTCGGCAGCAAAATCACCCGCACATTCGTCGAGCGCACCGACCCGCAATGCATGACCAGCGTGAAGTCGGAGGCGGGCGGCGAGATCGTCCACTCGGTGTCCTTCATCATCGTCGACAAAGGCAAGGACGTCTTCCTCGACTGCGCCTATCACGAGCTGCTGCACGCCTTCGGGCTGTCAAACCACGACCAGCACAATCCGTGGACCACGCTCAACCAGAAACGCATGGTGGGTTACCTCACGGTTTATGATCGCTCCTTGCTCACGTTGCTGTACGACCCGCGCATGGAGCCGGGCATGACCCGCCGGCAGGTGCGAGCGTTGCTGCCTGGACTGATCAAGGACCTCGGCTTGGCGGGCAAGCGCAAAGCACGAATAAGTCAGCATTATTGACTTAATATGCCCGCTACCGCGGCAATTGCCTGTGGGCGCGGCAATTATCCAGCTTAATTTTTGAGCCTCCTGTCGATAGCTTAGGCGCATGTACCCGTACCGGCAGCTGCCGGGGCGGGCTTGTCATTCCGAAGCCTCGCAAACGAGGCCGGGCGCCGCCGGGGAGAAGAACGCCATGAAGCTGGTCATTGCCGTCATCAAACCATTCAAGCTCGACGATGTGCGCGACGCCCTCACCCGCATCGGCATCCACGGCATGACCGTGAGCGAGGTGAAGGGCTACGGCCGGCAGAAGGGGCACATGGAGATCTATCGCGGCGCCGAATACGCCGTGAACTTCCTGCCGAAAGTGCGCATCGAAGTCGCCGTCGCCAGCGAGCAGATCGATCAGGTGATGGAGGCGATCGCCGCCGCCGCCAAGACCGGCCAGATCGGCGATGGAAAAATATTCGTCGTGCCGCTCGAACAGGCCATGCGCATCCGCACCGGCGAGACCGACGACAACGCGCTGTAAAAAGAAATCTGGGGGGATGACAATGACACGCGCACGACGCTGGGCCGTGGTCTTGCTGGTATTCGCGGCGAGTGCCTCGCCGGCCGCCGCGCAAACCACCAAGATCAACGGCGCCGACACCGCCTGGATGATCGGCGCCACCGGTCTGGTGCTGATGATGACGATCCCCGGTCTTGCGCTGTTCTATGCCGGCATGGTGCGCAAGAAGAACGTGCTCGCCACCATGGCGCAAAGCCTCGCCGCCACCTTCCTCGTTTCCATCCTCTGGGCGCTCGCCGGCTATTCGCTCACCTTCACCGGCGAAGGCGCCGTCATCGGCACGCTGGATCGCTTCTTCCTGCACGGCATGATGCCCGATTCCATTTCGCCGCTGGCCAAGACCATCCCCGAAAGCCTGTTCATGATCTATCAGATGACCTTCGCCATCATCACGGTGGCGCTGGTCGCGGGCTCGGTGGCGGACCGCCTGCGCTTTTCCGCGTTCCTGGTGTTCTGCACGTTCTGGCTGTTCCTGGTCTACGTGCCGATCGCCCATTGGGTGTGGGGCGGCGGCTTCCTCGGGCAATACGGCATGATCGATTTTGCCGGCGGCACGGTGGTGCATCTCAATGCCGGCGTCGCCGGCTTGGTGGCGGCTTACGTGATCGGCGCCCGTCACGGCTACGGCAGCGAAAACCTCGCGCCGCACGATCTCACGCTGGCGGTGATCGGCATGGGACTGTTGTGGGTCGGCTGGTTCGGCTTCAACGGCGGCTCCGCGCTCGGCGCCAATCCGCGCGCCGCGATGGCGATCGTGTCGACGCACCTCTCCGCCAGCACCGGCGCCGCCACCTGGATGGCGCTGGAATGGTGGACGCGCGGCAAGCCGTCGGTGCTCGGCATGATCTCGGGCGCGGTGGCAGGGCTCGGCACCATCACGCCGGCATCCGGCTTTGTCATGCCGATGCAGGCCATCATCATCGGCCTGATCGCCGGCTCGCTCTGCTTCTGGGCCTGCACCTGGCTGAAGCGTGAAATGCGGCTACGACGACTCGCTCGACGTGTTCGGCGTGCACGGCATCGGCGGGCTGACCGGCACTTTGCTCGCCGGCGTGTTTGCGGTCGGCGTCGTGTCGGCGAGTCCGGAGCTGCCGGGCGGCGTGCATGGCCTGATCGAAGGCAATCCGCGGCAGTTGCTGGCGCAGCTTTACGGCGTCGTCGTCACCATCCTGTGGTCGGGGATCGGCACTTACATCATCTTGAAGTTGATCAGCGCCATCGTGCCGCTGCGTGTGCGCAAGGAGGACGAGGTCATGGGTCTCGACGTCTCGCTGCACGGCGAGGCGCTGCAATAGGCCGGAAATCAGTCTTCCGCCGAGCCGTTCATCATTGGCTGCATCCTTGCCTAAATCTTAAGCAGGCCATTTCGGCCATGGCGCGACTTTGGGCTACAGCCCGCTGTGTCCACCAAGTGGCCACCTGTCTCTTAAAATTTTACCCATTGAATCAGCCGGATAGCCTCCGATTGGGCAACTGGCACGGGGCTTGATTCTGTTTCCCCGGCAATGCCCGCGAAGTGCGCTTTGCGGGTTCGGCTCAGTGAACCCGCCCGCACTGCGTGAATGTACAAAACGGGCACAAGCGGGGATCGAATCCATGAAAATCGTCATGGCCATTATCAAGCCTTTCAAACTCGACGAGGTCCGCGACGCCTTGACCTCCATCGGGATCCAAGGACTGACCGTCACCGAGGTCAAAGGCTACGGGCGTCAGAAGGGCCACACGGAAATCTACCGTGGCGCCGAATATGCGGTGAGCTTCCTCCCCAAGATCAAGGTGGAGGTCGCGGTGCCATCCGATCAGGTCGATAAAGTCATCAGCGCCATCACCGGAGCCGCGAAAACCGGCCAGATCGGCGACGGCAAGATTTTCATCTTCGGCCTGGATCACGCTGTGCGCATTCGCACCGGCGAGACTGACGCCGCCGCGCTCTAGTAACCCGCACCGCAAACAATTCGGACAGGAGTTTGACCATGACGTTGAAGAAGCTTTCCGGTGCGGGGCTGATCGCACTCGCCGCGTTAGTCGTCGGCTTGATTCTCGCCGACGGCGCGTTGGCGCAAACTGCAGCGCCCGCTGCTCCGGCCGCGGCGCCACCGGCGCCAAAGCTTGATTCCGGCGACACCGCCTGGATGCTGACGTCGACCGCGCTCGTGCTGATGATGACGATCCCCGGCCTCGCGCTGTTCTACGGCGGCATGGTGCGCAAGAAGAACGTGCTGGCGACAGTGATGCAGAGCTTCGCCATCACCTGCCTGGTCACAGTGCTGTGGATGGTGATCGGCTACAGCTGGGCCTTCACCAGCGGCAGCAGCTGGATCGGCGGAAATTCCCGCTTCCTGCTGATCGGAATGGGCGTAAACGAACTCAACGGCCTCACGATTCCTGAGTCCGTGTTCATGACATTCCAAATGACCTTCGCCATCATCACCCCGGCGCTGATCTGCGGCGCTTTCGCCGACCGCATGAAGTTTTCGGCCATGATGTGGTTCATGGGCCTGTGGTCGCTGTTCGTCTATTCTCCGATCGCGCACTGGGTCTGGGGACCCGGCGGCTGGCTCGGCGGCATCGGCGTGCTCGACTTCGCCGGCGGCACCGTGGTGCACATCAATGCGGGCGTCGCCGGCCTGATGTGCGCGCTCGTGCTCGGCAAGCGCAAAGGTCTCGGCACCGAGAACATGGCGCCGCACAACCTCGTGCTCACCATGATCGGCGCCTCGCTGCTGTGGGTCGGCTGGTTCGGCTTCAACGCCGGTTCGGCGGTCGCCTCCAACGGCGCCGCCGGCATGGCCATGGCGGTCACGCAGATCGCCACCGCCACTGCGGCGCTCACCTGGATGTTCGTGGAATGGGCGCTCAAGGGTAAGCCCTCAATCCTCGGCATCTGTTCGGGCGCGGTCGCCGGCCTCGTCGCCATCACGCCGGCTTCGGGCTTCGTCGATCCGGTCGGCTCGCTGTTCATCGGCGCCGCTGCCGGCGTCGGCTGCTACTGGGGCGCCACCAGCCTCAAGCATATGTTCGGCTACGACGACAGCCTGGACGCCTTCGGCGTGCACGCGGTCGGCGGCATTATCGGCGCGCTGCTCACGGGCGTGTTCGCCCGCGCCGCGATCAGCAAGCCTGGCCTCATCGACGGCAATGCCTACCAGGTCGTCATCCAGATCTACGGCATCCTCGGCACGCTGATCTACGACGCCATCGTCACCCTGATCATCCTGTTCGTCATCAACATGATCATTGGCCTGCGCGTCACCGAGGAGGTGGAGCGCGACGGTCTCGACCTCTCGCTGCATGGCGAGGTGGTGCAGTAGCAAACTTTACCGGCGCACGATCAGGTCCGAAAACCTCTTGCTACCTTTCGGGATCGTGCGCCGGACCAGCTAGCGGTAGGGGCGGAAACCCGGCACTGTCCCTTCCGTCGAGGCCCCGGTTCGAAAGAGCCGGGGCCTCTCTTATTTTTCGACAACTTGTGCGCGGGACTGGCCTGCCCAGGCCTATAGTATAGAGTGCGCGCCCCGCCCGGCCCCGATGGTTAACGGGGTCTTAACCTCGCTTTATCTAATGTGGCCTCATCACTCGTCCGCGGGCCTCAAGCCTGCCTCGTGACCGCATGTCCATGATGACCGCCCAGCGCGAGCCTTCCTCTCCATCTGCTCCGGCGGTCGACACCCGCTCACCTTTCGTCCGGCTGACCGAACTGATCGCCGGCATCGAGCCGGGCAAACCGGTCATCAATCTGTCGGTCGGCGAGCCGCAGCACCCGATGCCGTCTTTCGTCGGCCCGGTGCTGGCCGCTCATCTCAACGAGTTCGGCCGCTATCCGCCTAACAAAGGCATCGAGCCGTTCCGCCGCGCGGTCGCCGACTGGCTCGGCCGCCGCTACAAGCTGGCGCGCCCGGTCGATCCGGAAAGCGAGGTGCTGGTGCTGGCCGGCACCCGCGAAGGCCTGTTCCTCGCCGCCATTGCCGCCAAGCGCTGGGTCAAGCCGCGCGCCGGCAAGCCGGCCATCCTGATCCCCAATCCGTTCTATGCCGTCTATGCCGCCGCCGCATTGGCCACCGACTGCGAGCCGGTCTATCTGCCGTGCACGCGCGCCAGCGGCTTCCTGCCCGATCTCGATGCGCTCGACGAGGCGCTGCTCGCGCGCACCGTCGCCTTTTACATCGCCTCGCCGTCAAACCCGGAAGGCGCGGTTGCCAGCCGCGGCTATCTTGAAAAGCTCGGCATGCTGGCCCGCCGCTTCGGCTTCGTTGTCTTCTCCGACGAGTGCTATTGCGAGATCTACAGCAAGGATCCGCCCGCCGGCATGCTGGAAGTATGCGGACCGGATTTTGCGAACGGCGCGGTGTTCCATTCGCTGTCCAAGCGCTCGAGCCTGCCCGGGTTGCGCGTCGGCTTTGTCGCCGGCGACAAAGGCTTCCTGTCGGCCTTTCTCGAGTTGCGCAACGTGTCGGCGCCGATGGTGCCGGGCCCGGCACAGCACGTCGCCATCGCCGCCTACAACGACGAAGAGCACGTGCGGGCAAACCGCGCGCTCTATAACGCCAAGTTCGATCTTGCCGATCAGATCGTCGGCGACCGCTACGGCTATGTGCGGCCGGCCGGCGGATTTTATCTGTGGCTCGACGTCTCGGAATTCGGCGGCAGCGAGATCGCCACCAAGCGCCTGTGGCAGGAGGCGGGCGTGCGCGTGGTGCCGGGACGTTATCTCGCGCGCGAGCAGGTCGACGGCTCAAATCCCGGCGCGGACTATATCCGCGTCGCCATCGTGCACGATAAAGCGACGACGGCGGAGGCGCTGCATCGCCTCGTCGCGGTGCTGAGTTAGCAGGTGCACCCCATGCGCGCCGCCGATCGCAGCCTCGACATCCTCGCCTTCCTCTCCGAGCATTTCCGCGAGATCGTGCGCCGCCGCCTGAGCGAGCTCGCAGGTCTCGCGCTGATTACGCTGGCGCTGCTCGGCGCCATCGCGCTCGCCACCTGGTCGGTACGGGATCCCTCGCTCAGCCACGCCACGCAGGCGCCGGTGCATAATCTGCTCGGCTATGCCGGCGCGATCTTCTCCGATTTGGCCATGCAATTGCTCGGCTTGACCAGCGTGCTGCTGCTGGCCCCGGAAGCGCTGCTCGGCTGGCGCCTGCTGTCGCATCGTCCGATCGGCGACAAATGGCGCAGCCTGTTGTGGATTTTGGCGACCGTGTTGGCCGCCGGCTGCGTCTCGACATTACCGCGCATCGGCTCCTGGCCGCTGCCGACCGGGCTCGGCGGCGTCATCGGCGACGCCATTTTGGTCGTGCCGGCGGTGCTGATGGGTGGACGGCTTGGCGGTCTTGCACTGCTCGTTGTCGGCTTGCTGCTCGGCTTCGCCAGCGCGTTGACGGTGGCGCTGGCGGTCGGCTGGCATTGGCGGCCCGCGACCAAAACCAAATCCGTTACGCGCGACATCGACGAGGACGAAGATGACGAAGAAGAGGAGGAGCGCGATCGCGCCTCGGCCTCGCTCGGCTTTATCGTGCACACGCTGCTGAGTTGGAAAGCCCGAATCCTGCGTTGGTGGCAAGGAGCGCCGCGCCCGGCGTTGCGCGCCGCCGCGCCCGCGGACGGGCGGCAGGAGCCACGCCTCGATATCTATGGCCGCACCGCTCCGCCGATCGCGCCCGCTTTCGTCGGCGAAGAAGAGGACGAAGAAGACGACGAGGAAGAGGAAAGGCCGGCGCCGCGCCGCCGCGCCGCCGCCACCGCGCGCCTGCCGGCGCGCCGGTCCGCCAACGGCTACGTGCTGCCCTCGGTCAATCTGCTGGCCGTCCAGCGCGTCTCCGAGCGCACCACGCTGTCGAAAGAGCTGATCGACTCCAATGCCACTGCGCTGGAAAGCGTGCTCTCCGATTTCGGCGTGCGCGGCGAGATCATCAAGGCGCATCCCGGACCGGTGGTGACGCTGTACGAATTGGAGCCGGCGCCGGGCATCAAGTCTTCGCGCGTGATCGGGCTAGCCGACGACATCGCCCGCTCGATGAGTGCGATCTCGGCGCGCGTTGCCGTGGTGTCGGGCCGCAACGCCATCGGCATCGAGCTGCCCAATCCCACGCGCGAGAAGGTCTACTTGCGCGAGCTTCTCACCGGCAAGGACTACAACGAAACTTCCGCCAAGCTCGCGCTCTGCCTCGGCAAGACCATCGGCGGCGATTCGGTGATTGTCGACCTCGCGCGCATGCCGCATCTGTTGATCGCCGGCACCACCGGCTCCGGCAAGTCGGTGGCCATCAACACCATGATCCTGAGCCTGGTCTATCGCCTGCGCCCGGATCAGTGCCGACTGATCATGGTCGATCCCAAGATGCTCGAGCTTTCGGTCTATGACGGCATCCCGCATCTGCTGACGCCCGTGGTCACCGATCCCAAGAAGGCGGTGGTCGCGCTCAAATGGGCGGTGCGCGAGATGGAAGGGCGCTACAAGAAAATGTCCAAGCTCGGCGTGCGCAACATCGACGGCTACAATGCGCGCCTCGCCGAAGCGAAGGCAAAGGGCGAGAACCTCACCCGCACCGTGCACACCGGCTACGACAAGGAAACCGGCGAGGCGATCTACGAAAAAGAGGAGCTCGATCTCGAGCCGCTGCCTTACGTAGTGGTGATCGTCGACGAGATGGCCGACCTGATGATGGTGGCCGGCAAGGACATCGAAGGCGCCATCCAGCGCTTGGCGCAAATGGCGCGCGCGGCCGGCATCCACTGCATCCTGGCGACGCAGCGTCCCTCGGTCGACGTCATCACCGGCACGATCAAGGCGAATTTCCCC
Source organism: uncultured Alphaproteobacteria bacterium (assembly GCA_963761245.1). GTDB lineage: Bacteria > Pseudomonadota > Alphaproteobacteria > Rhizobiales > Xanthobacteraceae > Pseudolabrys. The sequence goes on from CAVXGN010000021.1 coordinate 216,628, forward strand.
ACACGCATCTCCTTCGCGGTCACCTCCAAGATCGACAGCCGCACCATCCTGGGCGAGCAGGGCGCCGAGCAACTGCTCGGCCAAGGCGACATGCTCTACATGGCCGGCGGCGGCCGCATCAGCCGCGTACACGGGCCGTTCGTGTCCGACGACGAAGTCGAGAAAGTGGTGCGCCACCTCAAGTCGCAAGGCGTGCCCGACTATCTGGAGGAAGTCACCGCCACCGACGAGGAAGTGGGCGAGGACGGCGCGGTGTTCGACGCAACCGGCATGGGGCTCGCCGAGGGCGGCGATCTCTACAGCCAAGCCGTCGCCGTGGTGAAGCGCGACCGCAAGGCGTCGACTTCGTACATCCAGCGCCGGCTGCAGATCGGCTACAACCGGGCCGCCACCATCATGGAACGCATGGAGCAGGAAGGCATCGTCGGCCAACCCAACCATGCCGGCAAACGCGAGATCCTGATCCCCGAGGAACCGCAGGATCGCTATTGAGAATCAAGGCGTTCGCGACTAATCCGAATTGTGCCACGTGCGCGGCGTCGCGAAATCGCCACAGCGGGCTCCTATCAGGCTTAAGGGGCGAGAGGTGGAGATCATAATGGCGGGACCTAACAAGGGGCGATATGGCCGCCGGGTGGCACTTGCCGCGTTGTTGGCCTGTCTGACCGCCGCACCGGCGCTGGCCGAGAATGTGCCGTTGCCGATCCCGCGCCCGCATGTTTTCCGCTCCGTGCCGATCGTCACCGGCAGCGTCGCGGCGCGCACCGCAAAGCCGGCGGTTATCTCGCAAGCGGCGCAAGCGCAGGCACAGGCGCCGAACCCGATTTCCAATCCCTTCGCCGCTCTGCTGGGCAGGCCGGGCTCCACCACCGCGCTTAGTCCGCAACAGCGCGCCATCGTCGACAAGGTCAACAATTACCTGTCCACGACGCAGCAGCTGGAAGGCAAATTCGTTCAGGTCGGTCCCGACGGCCGCCGCACCCAGGGCGAGTTCTACATCCTGAAGCCGGGCAAAGTGCGCTTCGACTACGATCCGCCGAGTCCGATCGATATCATCGCCGACGGCCAATCGGTGGTGGTGCGCGACCGCAGGCTGGCCACGCAGGATCTCTATCCGCTGTCGCAGACGCCGTTGCGCTTCCTGCTCGCCGATCACGTCAATCTGCTCAAGGACACCAATCTGGTCGCGGTCTATGCCGATGACGTGTTCGTCACCGTGGTGGTCGAGGAGAAGAACGTCATCGTTGGCACCAGCCGGCTGATGATGATGTTCAGCGCCAAGGACATGCAGCTCAAGCAGTGGACGGTGACCGATCCGCAGGGCTACGACACCACGGTCGCGGTCTACAATCTCGACACCACCAAGAAGCCCGATCCCAGCCTGTTCAGGATCGACTATACGCGCAACCCGGATTCACTTATACGCCGAATTAGCGCGCCGTTGATGTTTCCGTCGTTTTGCCCGGCCTTGCGCCGAGCATTTGCTTTTTTGCTGGTCAATGCACGAAGGCGTGGATGGGGGGACGTCGCGCCAGCATTGGAAAATCCGCACCGGGCATCTTAGATTGCAGGCAATGCCTCTCAAGATCACCACCTGGAACATCAATTCCGTCCGCCTGCGCATCGATCTGGTCGCGAAGTTTCTCAAAAGCGCGCGGCCGGACGTGCTCTGCCTGCAAGAGACCAAATGCCCGGACGAGGTCTTTCCGCTCAAGCGCTTCAAGCGGCTCGGCTATGAGTACGCGGCGCTCAACGGCCAGAAGGGCTATCACGGCGTCGCCGTGCTCTCGCGCCGGCCGTTCGACAGCATCGATCTGCAGAACTTCTGCGGCAAGACCGATTGCCGCCATGTCGCGGTGGTGCTGGGCGAGCGCGCCGGCCTCCGCGATGCCGTGACACTGCATAATTTCTACGTGCCGGCCGGCGGCGACGAGCCCGATCCCGAAATCAATCCGAAATTCCAGCACAAGCTCGACTTCCTCGACGAGATGCGCGCCCACCAGGGGCTGCGGCCGCAGCGCGCGCAGCGCGCAATTCTGGTCGGCGATCTCAACGTCGCGCCGCTCGAGCACGACGTCTGGAGCCATAAGCAAATGTTGCGGGTGGTTTCGCACACGCCGATCGAATGCGAGAAGCTCACCGCCGCGCGCAGCGCCGGCGGCTGGATCGATTCCATGCGCGTGCTCACGCCGGAGCCGGAGAAGCTTTACACCTGGTGGAGCTATCGCGCGATGGACAACTGGCGCACCGCCGACCGCGGCCGCCGGCTCGATCACGTGTGGACCTCCGACGCGCTCGCCGATCGAGTCTCGGCGATCAAGATCGCCAAGGATTATCGCGGCGCGGTGCGCCCCTCCGACCACGTGCCGGTGACGGCGACGATCGAAATCTGATTGACGTCATTACGAGGCGTGCTTGTTCAGCATCGCCTTGACCTTGCCCAGCTCGCGCGACCAGCCGTCGAGCCGCTTATTCATCATGTCGCGCAAGGCGCGGGCGGCAGCCGGATAGCCTTCAAGCGTCTTGAGGAACAGGCTGCGCGAAATGCGCACCACCACCGTCGGCTCCCCGGCGATCGCGGTCGCCGGACTCGCCATATCGGTGAACAGCGCCAGCTCGTTGACCAGCGTGCCGGGTCCGATAGTGAATTTTTTGCCTTCCCCGAGCGTGCCCGGCTCCATCAGCAGCGAGCCATCCTGCACCAGATAGGCGCCGTCGGCGACTTCGCCGGCGTAGAACAACACCGAACCGTTCTGCAGGCGGCGCGCCTCGGCGCCGATCGCCAGAATGCGCAGCGCCTGCGGGCCGAGCGCCGCCAGCATCGGCACTCGCTCGAAGGAGGCGATGTCGTCTTCGAGAGCCATAGACGCGTTTACCCCTGCTCGCCGTCGCGGCGAAAAGTTCTGCTTACGGCACCAGCTTGTAGCCGCCGGCTTCCGTCACCAGGATCATCGGCGCCGCCGCGTCCTTCTCTACCTTCTGCCGCAGCCGATAGATGTGCGTCTCCAGCGTGTGGGTGGTCACGCCGGAATTGTAGCCCCACACTTCCTGCAACAGCGTCTCGCGCGACACCGGCTTCTGCCCGGCGCGATAGAGGTAGCGCAGGATCGCGGTCTCCTTCTCGGTCAGGCGCACTTTGCCGCCCTTCGGCGTAAGCAGCAGCTTGGATGACGGGCGGAAGGTGTAAGGGCCGATGTTGAACACCGCGTCCTCGCTCGCCTCGTGCTGTCTAAGCTGCGCGCGGATGCGCGCCAGCAGGACGGCGAAGCGGAACGGCTTGGTGACATAGTCGTTGGCGCCCGACTCCAGCCCCAGAATGGTGTCCGAATCGGTGTCGTGGCCGGTCAGCATGATGATCGGCGCCTTGAAGCCGTTCTTGCGCAGGATGCGCACCGCCTCACGCCCGTCCACGTCCGGCAGGCCGACGTCCATGATCACCAGGTCGATCTGGCCGTTCTTGGCGGCCTGCACACCCTTGGTGCCGCTGTCGACGGCGACGGCGTCGAACTCCTCGTGCAGCGCCAATTGCTCAACCAGCGCCTCGCGCAGTTCGGTATCGTCGTCGACGATCAGGATGGTTCGCTTATTGGGCATCGATTGGACAACCCCAGGGGCGCGTCCCGCGCCCGGCCAATATTTATTGGCGCATGATATTATCCGAAACCGGTTCCCCTCCCGGACCCAGCCGGGAGCAACATTTCGGGATCGCGCGCTGGCCGCGAAGTAGAACATTCAGGGCTAAAAGAGCAAGGCCGAACTGGTATTTAGACCACAGGCGGAGCTCTTGAACGTGGCGCAGGGCAGGCATGAAACATCGTTGCGGCGCCTGACCGTCCGGCGAAAGCCGGGAGCGCCCACGCAAGGCTGGCTCACGGCCGGACCGCTGGTGCTGCCGGTGGCGCTTGGCCGCGGCGGCATCAAGGCCAATAAGCGCGAAGGCGACGGTTCCACCCCGCGCGGCAGCTTCCGGCTCAAGCGGCTGTGGTGGCGGGCCGACCGCCACCCGCGCCCGGCCACAATGTTGCCAGTGCAACGAATACGCCCCGACGACGGCTGGTGCGAGGACCCGACCGACCGGCGCTACAACCGGCCGGTGAAGCTTTCCCCGCAATCCAAAGCCGACCGGCTCAAGCGGGCCGACCAACTCTACGACTTCATCATCGAGATTGACCACAACACCCGGCCGCGCGTCGCCGGCCGCGGCAGCGCCGTGTTCATCCACGTGGCGCGGCCGGCTTTCGCGCCGACCGCCGGCTGCGTCGCATTGCGGCTCGACGCCCTGCGCCGCCTGCTCAAGCGGGTCGGGCCGCGCACCCGCCTGATGGTTAACTAATTCTTATCGAGGCTACCAAATACCGTTACCAACTTTTAGCCATAGCTGCGCTCCACAGCCCGCCATTAAGAAATCACCCAGTTGGCCATGTTAAAAAATTTTATGTCGCTGCATGAAACGCGGCCACCCCATAGCAAACAAGGCTCAAGAGCGGGGCGAAAATGGATACGTCAATGACACGCGAGGCCGGCACGCCAATTTCGAGCGTTCCCGATCTACTCGGGCGCGTGGTCGGCGTCACCGGCTCGCAAGCTACCGTCGAGCTCGATCAGCGCGCGCCCAGCAAGGAGAAGGCGACGGTCGGCAAATTCCTAGGCCTGATGACCGGCCGCGCCTTGTTGGTCGGTATGATCACCGAGGTCGGCGAGCACGCGCAGGGCGGGAACGGCTCTTCACAATCGTTTCGTAAGGTCGCCCGGCTCGATCTGCTCGGCGAAATCCGCGCCACCGGCGAAGGATCGGCGCGCTTCCAGCGCGGTATCACGGAATATCCGACCATCGGCGATTCCGCCATTATGCTGGGCGAGCGCGAATTGCGCGTGGTCTACGGTCACGCCGACAGCGATCACGCCCATATCGGCGACCTGCAGCAGAATTCAGATATCGGCGTCCACATCGACATCGATAACCTGGTGAGCCGGCATTTCGCCATTCTCGGCGCCACCGGCGTCGGCAAGTCGAGCGGCGTCGCCATTATCCTGCAGCAGATCCTCAACACGCGTCCGAATCTGCGCCTTTTTCTGGTCGATCCGCATAACGAATACGGCCGCTGTTTCGGCGACAAGGCGCAGGTGCTCACGCCGCGCAATCTGCGGCTGCCGTTCTGGCTGTTCAATTTCGAGGAAACCATCGACGCCTTCTTCGGCGGCCGCCCCGGCCTCGACGAGGAAATCGAGATTCTCGCCGACGTCATTCCGATCGCCAAGGCGCTCTATCTGCAATACCGCCCCGGCCCCGATCGCATGTTGTCGCGGCGGCGCGACCCGCGCGACACCGGTTTCACCGCCGACACGCCGGTGCCCTACCGCATCGAGGACCTGATCGACGTGCTCGACGAGCGCATGGGCAAGCTGGAAAACCGTTCCTCGCGCATGGTCTATCACAAGCTGATCGGCCGCATTCAGACCTTCCGCAATCACCCGCGCTACGCCTTCATGTTCGAGAACGCGAACATCGGCGGCGACACCATGGCGGAGATCTTGAGCCATCTGTTCCGGCTGCCGCCGGAAGGCAAGCCGATGACCATCATGCAGCTCGCCGGTTTCCCGGCCGAGGTGGTGGACTCGGTGGTTTCGGTGCTCTGCCGCATGGCGTTCGATTTCGGGCTGTGGAGCGAAGGCGTCGCCCCGCTGCTGTTCGTCTGCGAGGAGGCGCACCGCTACGCGCCGGCCGACAAGAACATCGGCTTCGGCCCGACCCGCCGCGCGCTGTCGCGCATCGCCAAGGAAGGCCGTAAATACGGCGTGTTCCTCGGCCTGGTGACGCAGCGGCCGGCGGAAATCGATCCGACCATCATTTCCCAGTGCAGCACACTGTTCGTGATGCGGCTGTCGAACGATCGCGACCAGTCGCTGATCCGCTCGGCGGTTTCCGACGCCGCTGCCAACCTGCTCTCGTTCATCCCCTCGCTCGGCACCCGCGAGGTGTTCACCTTCGGCTCCGGCGTGGCGCTGCCGACCCGGCTGCGCTTCAAGGAGATCGCCGAAAGCATCCGCCCGAACAGCGAGGCGTCCGGCAACACCCGCTCCGACGTCGGCACCAATATCAGCAAGGATCTGATCACCAGCGTGATCGAGCGTTGGCGCAGTGCCAGCATGAGCCAGCGCGTCGTCGACGACGAAATGTCGGAATACCTCACGCCGCCCGAATCGCCGGCGTTGCAGCCGGCGCCGGCCGCAGCGCCTTCCGTGGCACCGTCGGCGCCGCCGCCAATGCCGGCGCAGCCGAGTCCCTTGCGGTCAAGCCTGCTCAAGAAGCCGCTCGACGCCGCCAGTTTCGGCTCACCGGGCGGCGGCTTGCGCTCTTCGCCGCCGCAGGGCACGCCCGGCTATCCGCCGAAGTTCAGGTAGTCTTCCGCTCGCCGAAAATCGCGCTGCCCACCCGCACGTGGGTGGCGCCGAGTTGAATGGCGGTGACGAAATCCGCGCTCATCCCCATGGACAACAGCGTGAGCCCGTTGCGCCGCGCGATCTTGGCGGTGAGCGCGAAATGCGGCCCCGGCGCATCATCGAGCGGCGGGATGCACATCAGGCCGGAAATCGTCAGACCGTAGGTTTCGCGGCACTTCTTCAGGAAATCATCGGCGTTGTGCGGCAGCACGCCGGATTTTTGCGGCTCGACGCCGGTATTGATCTCGACGAACAGCAGCGGTTGGCGGTTCTGCTTGCCGATCTCTTTGGCCAGAGCTTCGCACAGGCTTGGCCGATCCACCGAATGAATGGCGTCGAACAGCGCCACCGCTTCTTTCGCCTTGTTCGATTGCAGCGGACCGATCAGGTGCAGCGACAGGCCGGGGTACTTGGCCAACAGCGGCGGCCATTTGGCCTTGGCCTCCTGCACGCGGTTTTCCCCGAACACGCGCTGGCCGGCGGCGATCACCGGCTCGATCGCCTCGGTGCCGAATGTCTTCGACACCGCGACCAGCGTCACTTCGGCGGCATCGCGCCCGGCATCGCGGCACGCGCGCGCGATCTCTGCGTGCACGGTATCGAGGCCGGCGGCGCGGTCGGTGGCGGTCATGGCAGCGGCCATAGCGCATGCCGGCAATCGACCGCAACCGAAAACGCCGCCGTCAGATGAACGGCGCGGCCGGTAGCGCCGGCGGTGGAGAAGCCCTATCAAACACCGCTATTGCTCGAGGCGCTGCGCCGCGCGCTGGCGTCGCGCTGAAGGCTTACCGGCCAGCTCTCACATCGTTGATCGGTCCTTGCCGTCGATCCGCTAAAATTTTAGCGGCCGAGCGTAGGGCATCTTAAGCCGCCGGTATTACACAGCTCCCATTCGGGGAATTCTTCGTATGGGACGCAACCGAGAACGGCCGGAGCCTGCCTGCGCACGGCCCAAGCGAGCGCTCAGCATCCGCGCGCGGCTGATGATTCTCGCGATCATCGCCATCGTGCCGATCGTGATCGAACGCGTGCACAACGAGCAATTCGACCGCAGCGAGCGTATCGAGGCAGCCCATGAGCAGGTGCTCGGCCTCGCGCGTCAGGCGGCCGCCCAGCAAAACGACGTGATCGTGTCGACGCGCACGCTGTTGCAGGTGCTCGCCGGCACGCGCGTGGTGCTGTCCCCGACCGACAAATCATGCGACGAGATGCTCAAGAGCGTCGCCGAGCCGGACCGCTGGATAAGAGCGTTGTCGGTGGCAAATCTTCAAGGGAACATTGTGTGCTCGAGCAACCCGGTCGCGCTCGGCCTCGACATCAGCAAGCGTCAGCACTTTCTGCATGCGATGACGACCGGGCAATTCACCGTCAGCAATTACTTCATGGGTACGCGCGACATCGCGCCGCTGATCATTACCGCGCTTCCGCAGCGCGGGCCGGATGGCAAGATCCAATCGGTGCTCATGGCCACGCTCGATCTCAATTGGCTCGGGCAAATCGCCAACGCGCTGTCTGAGCGGCCCGGCTCGATCATGCTGGTGGTCGACGGCAAAGGTACGGTGCTGGCGCACGAGCCCAATCCGAAGGACCTGGTTGGCCGCAAGCTCAAGGACCAGCCGTTTATCCACGACCTGTTGACCCGCAAGGAAGGCATCGCCGAGGTCTCGCTCGACGGCCGCCGGCGCATTCTCGGCTTTGTCGAATTGCCCGGCACCAGCGCGCATGTCGCCTTCGGTCTCGACGAAAACGAGGTGTTGTCGCGTGCCGATTCGGCGATGTGGCTTGCCTTCGCCGAGCTTGGCGCCGTCGCCGTCTTTGTTCTGCTGGGCATCTGGGTCGTCGCCGAGCGGCTGATCGTGAGCCCGATCCGCATGTTGGTCGACGCCGCCGGCCGCATCGGGCGCGGTGACGACAAGACGCACGCGTCCGCCTTGCCGTGGGCGGCGGAGTTCGTGCCGCTCGCAGTCGCGCTCGATGAAATGACCGACAAGCTTGAGGAGCGCGAACAGGAATTGCGCGACATCAACAACCAGCTGCGCGAATTGGCGCAGCTCGATTCGTTGACGGGTCTCGCCAACCGCCGTGCCTTCAATGCCAAGCTGTTGACCGAGTGGAAACTGGCGGTCAAACGCAGACACGAACTGTCGGTGCTGATGATCGACGTCGATCACTTCAAGGCGTTCAACGATCGCTACGGCCACGTGCAGGGCGACCGCTGCCTGCGCAAGGTCGGCGAGGCGATCAAGGCCGGCACGCGCGCCAGCGGTGACATGATCGCGGCGGCCGCTCACGCGGATGGCCGCGGCGCCGAAAAGCCGAATCCGCTCGGCACTGACCCGCAACTGGCCGCCCGTTATGGCGGCGAGGAATTCGCCGTGCTGCTGCCGGCGGTCGACCTCGACGGCGCGGCGCGCATCGGCGAGCGCCTGCGGCAGGCGGTCGAGGACTTGCTGATCGCGCACACCGCCGCGCCCTTGGGCTTTGTGTCGATCAGCGTCGGCGTCTCTTCGGTGGTGCCGGACGAGCAAGAAAGCCCGCAGGATCTGACCGAATCCGCCGACGCGCGGCTCTACGAAGCCAAGCAGCGCGGGCGCAATATCGTGGTCGCCCGCACCGGCGTCACGCTGCTGCGCGCCAGCGCCTGATCAGGCGGCGGCCTGCCACGCCGGCATCCCTGCCGCGCCGGCTTCGGCGAGGCCCGCGCCAACCGCCCGTTGACCCACGCCCCCTTCCCTATCCCGTCCCGGGTCCTTAAAAAGGCCCGCCAATGACCGCCCCATCCCGCACAAACGACCGCTACAACGCCCGCGAGGCGGAAGCCCGCTGGCAGAAGACCTGGGCCGAGCGCGGCATCTTCGCCACCAAAAACGACGACCCGCGCCCGAAATACTACGTGCTGGAGATGTTCCCCTACCCGTCGGGGCGCATCCACATGGGCCACGTGCGCAACTACACCATGGGCGACGTGGTGGCGCGCTTCAAACGCGCCATGGGCAACGCGGTGCTGCACCCGATGGGCTGGGACGCCTTCGGCCTGCCGGCCGAGAACGCCGCGGTCGAGCGCAAGGTGCACCCGCGCGCCTGGACCTACGACAACATCGCCACCATGAAGACGCAGCTGCAGTCGATGGGGCTGTCGCTCGACTGGGCGCGCGAGGTCGCCACCTGCGACCCGGCCTACTACAGGCACCAGCAGAAGCTGTTCCTCGACTTCCTCGCAGCCGGGAATGGTCGAAGCGCGAATACCGCAAGGTGAACTGGGACCCGGTCGATCAGACCGTGCTCGCCAACGAGCAGGTGATCGACGGCCGCGGCTGGCGCTCGGGCGCCGAGGTCGAGCAGCGCGACCTGTTCGCAGTGGTTGTTCAAGATCAGCGACTATTCGCAAGAGCTGCTCGAAGCGCTCGACCATCTCGACCGCTGGCCGGAAAAAGTCCGGCTGATGCAGAAGAACTGGATCGGCCGCTCGGAAGGCCTGCTGGTGCGCTTCATGCTCGATCCGGCGACCACGCCGAGCGGCGAGACCGAGCTGGAAATCTTCACCACCCGGCCGGACACCTTGTTCGGCGCCAAGTTCATGGCGCTGGCGCCCGATCATCCGCTCGCGGCCGCCGCGGCGGCGAAGAATCCCAAGCTCGCGGAGTTCATCGAGCAAGCCCGCCGCCTGGGCACCTCGCAAGCGGCGATCGATACCGCCGAGAAGCTGGGCTTCGACACCGGCATCAAGGCGGTGCATCCGTTCGATCCGACCTGGAAGCTGCCGGTCTATGTCGCCAATTTTATTTTGATGGACTACGGCACCGGCGCCATCTTCGGCTGCCCGGCGCACGACCAGCGCGACTTGGACTTCGTCAACAAATACGGGCTGGGCAATACGCCGGTGGTGTGCCCGCCGGGCCAGGACCCGGCGACTTTCGTCATCACCACGACGCCGTATCTCGAAGACGGCCGCATGATCAATTCGCGCTTCCTCGACGGCATGACGATCGAGGAGGCGAAGGCGGAAGTCGCCAAGCGGCTTGAGAAAGAGACGCGCGGCAATTCTCCGGTGGCGCAACGTCAGGTCAATTATCGCCTGCGCGACTGGGGCATCTCGCGCCAGCGCTATTGGGGCTGCCCGATCCCGATCATCCACTGCGAGAAATGCGGCGCGGTGCCGGTGCCGGAAAAGGACTTGCCGGTGACGCTGCCGGAGGACGTCACCTTCGACAAACCGGGCAATCCGCTCGACCGCCACCCGACCTGGAAGAACGTCAAGTGCCCCACGTGCGACGGCCCGGCGCGGCGTGAGACCGACACCATGGACACCTTCGTCGACTCGTCCTGGTATTTCATCCGCTTCACCGATCCCTGGATCGAGAGCGCGCCGACCGATCCGAAGATGGCCAACCATTGGATGGCGGTCGACCAATACATCGGCGGCATCGAGCACGCGATTTTGCATCTGCTCTATTCGCGCTTCTTCACCCGGGCGATGCACAAATGCGGCTACGTCAATCTGGATGAGCCGTTCGCCGGCCTGTTCACGCAAGGCATGGTCGTGCACGAGACCTATCGCGCCAAGAACGGCGAATGGGTGCTGCCGGCCGAGGTGAAGATCGAGGGCTAGGCGACGCACGACGCGCGACGCTTGCCGCCACCGGCGAGCCAATCGAGATCGGCTCGATCGAGAAGATGTCGAAGTCGAGGAAGAACACGGTCGATCCCGACGACATCATGGAGAGCTACGGCGCCGACGTCGCGCGCTGGTTCATGCTGTCGGACTCGCCGCCCGACCGCGACGTGATCTGGTCGGAGGAAGGCGTGCAGGGCGCCGCGCGCTTCGTGCAGCGGCTATGGCGGCTGATCGGCGAGATCGCCGATATCACCGGGCCGGCCACGCGCCCCGACAAGTTCGGCCCGGAAGCGTTAAATGTCCGCAAGGCCGCCCACCGCGCGCTCGCCAATGTCTCCGACGACATCGCGCGTCTGCGCTTCAACCGCTGCGTCGCCCACATCTACGAGTGCGCCAATGCCCTCTCGGACGCGATCGGCTCGGCCGAAACCGCGCCGGCGCCCGACCTCGCCTGGGCCCTGCGCGAAGCCGGCGATATTCTGGTCCGCCTCTTCCATCCGATGATGCCGCATCTGGCCGAGGAATGCTGGGCGGCGCTTGGCCACAAGACGCTGGTATCCGCCGAATCCTGGCCGCAGCTCGAGGCCGGCCTGCTGGTGGAAGACACCATCACCTTGCCCGTGCAGATCAACGGCAAGAAACGGGCGGAAGTGGCGGTCAAACGGGACGCCCCAAATACCGAGATAGAGGCTGCCGTTTTGGCGCTCGATGCGGTACAAAAGGCCCTGGACGGCAAGCGCCCGAAAAAGGTCATCGTCGTCCCGCAGAGGATCGTGAATGTGGTCGTTTGACCCCCGCTGGAACGGCATCGCGCGCATGGCGGCGGTCTTCGCGCTGGCCGGCCTGACCGCCGGCTGCTTCCAGCCGCTTTATGGCCAAAACACATTGGCGAGCGTCGGCAAGGCCCCGGTCGCCGACAGGCTCAGCGCCGTGGACGTGCCGCCGGTCAATGCCCCGCGCGGCACGCGGCTCGCCCGCGTCGGTTCGCAAGTTCACAACGATCTGTTGTTCGACCTCACCGGCGGCGCCCCTGCCGCCCCACCCGCTTACAAGCTGGCGATCAGGCTCAACGCGACCGTCCAACAGGTGATCGTGGACATCAACACCGCGCGGCCCGACATCCAGAATTACGGCATCGACGCCTATTACACGTTGACCGAACTCGGCACCGGCAAGGTGGTGGTCACCGCCACCACCTTCGCGCGGGTGTCGTTCGATATCCCCGGCCAGGAACAGCGCTTCGCCGGCGAACGCGGATTGCGCGACGCCGAGGATCGCGCCGCCAAGGAAATCGCCGACCACATTCGCGTCCGCCTGGCGTCGTATTTCGTCGCGGGGACGTAACTAGCTCTTGTCCTGGACGCGTGCAGCGCGCCAGCGGTGCACCGCAGATCCAGGACCGCCACAAATTGCAAGACCGATGTGCAGCGCATCACTTCGTGCTGCGCCGCGCCCGCGGGCACGAGCAGAATACATGACCGCCATCAAATCAGCCGACGTCGACCGTTTCATCGCCAAGCCCGATCCCGGCCAGCCGATCATGCTGGTGTTCGGGCCGGATAGCGGGCTGGTGCGCGAGCGCGCCGACGCGCTGGTGCGCGCCTCGGTCGACGACGTCAACGATCCGTTCGGCTTTGTGCGCATCGAAGGCGAGGAGCTCTCCGCCAATCCGGCGCGGCTGGTCGAGGAAGCGCACACCGTGCCGCTGTTCGGCGGCCGCCGCGCGGTGCTGGTCAAGGCAGGCAGCCGCAACATCACGCCGGCGGTCGAGATGGTGGTGGCGCAGCCGTCGAGCGAATGCCGCATCATCATTGAGGCCGGCGACCTCAAGCGCAACGCACCGCTGCGCGCGCTGTGCGAGAAGGCCAAGGTCGCCGCCGCGCTGCCCTGCTATGCCGACAGCGAGCGCGATCTGGCGCGGCTGATCGACGAGGAAATGCGCGCGGCCAACCTGACGCTGGCGCCCGATGCCCGCGCTGCGCTCGCCTCATTGCTCGGCGGCGACCGCATGGCCTCGCGCGGCGAATTGCGCAAGCTCACGCTCTACGCGCAAGGCAAGCAGCGCGTCGAGCTCGCCGACGTCGCCGCCGTGGTGTCGGACGCCTCGAACCTCGCGCTCGACGGGGTGATCGACGCCGCCTTTGCCGGCGACACGCGCGAAGTGGAGAGCGAGTTCGGCAAGGCGCGCGCCGGCGGCTCCTCGCCGGCCGCCATCGTCTCGGCGGCGATCCGCCAGGTCGCCAACCTGCACAAGATGAAGCTGGCGGTCGACGGCGGCGACTCGATCGAATTCGCCATGAAACGCGGCGCGCCGCCGGTGCATTTCAGCCGCGAGAAACAAGTGGGCGCGGCGTTGCGCGCCTGGACGCCGGCGCGGCTGCTGCGCGCCATGGCGCAACTCGCCGAGGCCTCGCTCGAGGCGCGCCGCAACGCGACGCTTGCCGAGAGCATCGCCCAGCGCACGCTGCTGTCGATCGCGGTGAACGCGCGGCGAAGAGAGAGCTAGAGCTTACCCGCTCGTCCCCGCGCAAGCGGGGACCCAGTGCTGGATTCCCGCTTCGCGGGAATGAGCGGCAGTTTGCGGCATCGCCGAATCTTAGAGATTCAACTGATAGCTATGCGGCACCCAGCGATAGCCGGCGGCCGTCTTCTCCACCCAGCCCAAACCCGGGAACGGCATGTGGAAGCCGGCGACGAACAATTTGTCGGTCGCCACCATGTCGAGGATGCGCTTGCGGGTGGCGATCGCCTTCTCCTTGTCGTCATCGACGTCGAGCGGGATATCCGGCCGCTGCACCGCCACCACGTAGTGATTGCAGGTGTCGGCCCAATTGAGGACGCGTTTGCCCTCGCTCTCGATCATGAACGCCATCAGCCCGGGGGAATGACCGGCGGCGTCGACCGCGGTGATGCCCGGCACCACCTGGTCGCCCGGCTTGATGAAGGTGGCGCGGTTGGCGAGCGGCACCACGATCTTCACATAGAGCTCGCGGTTGAACTTGCGCGCCTCGCGCACGTTCTCGCCCTTGTTCCAGAAATCGAATTCGGCGGCGCCGATCACGTAGCGCGCGTTGGGAAACACCGGCTGCCCGCCCTTGGTCAGCCCGCCGATATGGTCGGGATGGCCGTGGGTGAGCACGACGACGTCGACGTCCTCCGGCTTGTAGCCGGCCAGGGCCATGCGCGCGACCAGTTGGCCGGGCGGCAGGCGGCCCTTCAGCTGCTCGTGCTCGTCGCGCAGCGAACCGTTGCCGGTGTCGAACAGCACCAGCTCCTTGCCGGTGTTGACCAGGCTCGGCGTGAACGGATGGAAATAGCGGTCGGCGTCGATGTGGTTGGCGGCGGCCAAGGCTTTCACCTCCGCGGCATGCGCCTCGCCGCCGAACGCGGGCGTCAGCCCGGGACGGATGGCATAGCTGTCCATGATGGTGGCCATTTCGAAGCCGCCGAGCTTGAAGCGGTAGATGGCCGGTAGCATTTCGCCTTGCATTGAAGCTGGCACGCCTGTCCTCCCCTTGGCTTTTTCGCTTTGCGCGCCCCGCATTTATCGCATGACCGGCGAAATCGCCAGCGTTGACCGCCGTCATCGAGCGCGCGCCGCCATTGGATTCATGATCATTAACATTGCCACAACCAATCTGTTTTATCGTCGAAACCGCCTGTTTTTTGGTCAATTCACCGCAGCCATGAAGCCAGACCAACTGATTGACGGGGTCGAGCCACGCTACACCCTGTTCGAGCTCGACGCGCGCGCCCGCAGCGCGATCAAGGAGCTGTGGCCGACGGTCGCGCCCTATCTCGAGCGGGCGGTCGAGAACATTCTCGATGCGACGGCCAAATTGCCGAAGGTCGGCCCGGTCGTCGTGCAGAATCGGGAGCTGATGAAGCGGCTCGAACTGGCGCACCTGGAAGCGCTGCTCAGCGGCGAGTTGGACGGCCCCTATTTCGAGTTCCTGCCGCAGGACCGTGCAACAGGAAGCCGTGCTCGGACTTGACGCCCGCATGCGCGGCACCGCCGGAAACTACGTGCTGCGCGCGGCGATGGACGCCCTGGCGCACAAGCATCGGTTTTCGCCCGCCAAGCTCACCGCCGGCGCCAAGCTCATCTCGCAGGTGATCGCCTTCGACGTCGCCAACGCCATGACCTTGCATCGCGAAGCCGCCGAAAAAGCCGCGAAACTGCGGCAGGCGGCGCTCGACGAGGCGATCGCCGATTTCGGCGGCGCCATCAGCGAAGTGCTCGAGGCGATGACCGATGCCTCGACCGCGTTGACCGGCAGCTGCGCGACCATGCGCGAAGTCGCCGATGACACGCTCAAACGCATGGCGGTGGCCTCATCGGCCGCGGCGGAGACCACAGAGCGCGTGAAGATCACCGGCGAGGCGACCGAGGAGCTGTCCGGATCGATTCAACATATCGGCCAGGAAGCCACCCGCGGCCTCGATATGGCGAGAGCCGCGGTCGGCGACACCCGGCGCACCCAGCAGGCGATTCTGTCGCTCAACGACACCGCCGAGCGCATCGGCTCGATCGTCAACATCATCTCCACCATCGCATCGCAGACCAATCTGTTGGCGCTCAATGCGACCATCGAGGCGGCGCGCGCCGGCGATGCCGGCAAAGGCTTCGCGGTGGTCGCTTCCGAGGTAAAGGCGCTCGCCAACCAGACCTCGCGCGCCACCGAGGAAATCTCCGAACAGGTCGCCGCCATTCAGGACGCCACCCGCAAGTCGGTCGACGAGATCTCCGCGATCGCGCGCGCCATCGAGCAACTGACCACCACCGCGACCAGCATCGCCTCCGCAGTCGAGGAGCAAAGCGCCACCACGCATGAGATCGCCGGCAGCATCCAGACCGCGGCCGGCAACACCGCGAGCGCCTCGGCCGAGATTCAATCGGTCGAACACGCCGCCGGGCGCAGCACGACCGCGGTCGACGAGATCGCCGATTGGACCGCGCGCCTGTCGGCCTGCGCGAGCGAATTGGAAGTGAAAGTCGCCACCTTCTTCAACCGCGTGCGCGCGGCCTGAACAACAAATTCACTTCGCGGCCATCAGCTTGACGAGCGAGCCGGCCAGCGCGATCAGCGCGCAGGCCAGCAGGAAATATTCCAACATGACGAGCGCCTGCCGCGGCGCCTCGGTCGCCGTCGTTATGTCGTAGATCAACCAGGCGGCGACCGCAGCGTTCACCAGGGCGAGCTTGCCCCATTTGCTGTTGCCGCCGCTGTTCGGTTCGGCGCTCATACTTCCTCCATCGATCGCCGGAAGATTCTGACCCAGCGGGTGCGCGGGGCCACTTGCGTGGGTCGCCGCCGGCTATCGGCCGGTTCAACGCACCGACGCGCCGACGAAATTCAGCAGGACGGCCGCTCGATATCGGCGCGAATGGCTGGCGCCATTTCTTTCTGAATAATGACGTGGGAACTCACCCGGGCGCTGGCGGCGGAAACCAAGGGCCTTACGCCGGAAGAGATCGAAGCGCACTGGCACGCCGTACATCAACCACGGGTGCTGACGGGCAAGCCCGGATAATTGCGCCTAAATGCGCGCCACGCATACCGGCTAAACAATCCACGTCACAATTATGTATCATTCGTTAAAGGCTCATTAGCGATCTGGGTTTAGTTGTCGCGGCGTCCTACTTAGAGGTTGAAGTTGTCGAACGCGCTGCCCGGTCCCCACCATTGCATCGGCACGGCGCGCGCCGCGACTGAGGTCGTTTTCCGCAGCCTTCGCGCGAAATGCGCCGCCGGCGGCGGTACCTTGTCGCAGCACGCGATCGAAGAGCTCTACGCCAACATCATCGACAGCTTCTCGTCCGGCTTCGACTTGTTCGAGTCGATCCATCACAATTGCATGGCCGCCAGCCTGAGCATTGCCGAGATGCCGTTCGACCGTGACCGCATCCTGGCCACGATGCTGCGCGCCTGCGGGGAAAAGTCCGCGCGCCATGTCTTCGCACTGCAACTCGAATTTCTTGGCCCGACCTGGCTCGGCCGGTTCTTTGACGGGTTCGCGCAATTTGTCCGGCAGCAGTTCTGCGGCAATGCCGACATCCGTCTGATCAACGCCTATGTCGACCTCGCGGCTGCCTCGCCCGACGGCCAGTTATCGATCGAGCAATTGCTGCGGCGGGACGCGGTGCAAGCGGTCTTGCACGAATGCATTCTGCCGTTCGCGCCGACCGACGCGCCCGAGCAAATGGCCAAGCCGGCCTGCGATGCGATCAATGCCTATACCGCCGCCAAGAGCCTCATTACCGAACCGCACGTGAGCAAGATCACCGAGGATCAAGCATGCCGGTTTCTCAGCATGCTGCCGCACCAGCTCGAAGTGGCACTTAAGCCAGTGCCGGCCATGCCGGAAGTGCTCGTTTCCTGACATCCGCCAGCCGGCGGCTCGCCGCACTTTTCACGATGCCATAAGTGCAGCGCGCGCCATCGCAATGCGCGCGCCTTCTCGGACCACCCCGACTTCAAACGCGGCCGTCCCGGCTTGGCTGCCCTCGCGCCTTGCAGCAGCGTCCGTTCGCGCCATTGAACGCGCCCCGTTAAGCCGATACCGTGCTGCATCAACAAAACCGGCGATAAACGCCGGCATCAAAGGCGGGAGGGAACAGACCATGCGAACCATTGAGCGTTGGCGCGCGCCGGTTTTTGCGTCGGTGCTGCTGTTGGCGGCCGCGGTACCGGCGCACGCGCAATTTCCGAGCAAGCCGGTCGAGATGACCATTCTGTTCGGCGGCTCGGCGCAGACCGTCGGCCAGGTGCTGGCCAACCAGATGTCGAAGAAGCTCGGCTCGCCCGTGGTCGCGGTCGCGCGCAAGGGCGGCGGCGGCGCTATCGGCTACAACTACGTGCACAATACAGCGCCGGACGGTTACAACATCGTCTGGAATTCGAATTCGATCTCGACCACCCATTACAGCGGCCACCTGCCCTACGACTACAAGGCCTTCACCCCGATCGCGCGCGTCGGCGTCGAGTTGCCGGTATTCGTGGTGCGCACCGAATTGGGCTGGAAGACGCTGAAGGACATGGTCGACGCCGCCAAGAAGTCGGGCAAGAAGCTCAACATCATGGTCGGCGGCCTCGGCTCGTTCACCCACATCGCCTCGGCGGCTTTGTTCAACCGGCTCGGGCTGGACGTGACTTTCGTTCCCGGCGGGCGCGGGCGTGAAGTCGCCGAACTGCTGGCCGGCCGCGTCGACGGCGCATTGCGCTGGCCGAGCGAGATCATGTCGCACGTCAAGGCCGGCACCTTGGAAGTGCTGTGCGTGACCAGCAAGACCGTCTCGGTTGAAGGCATCAAGGCGCCGACTTGCGACAAGGCCGGTGCCACCGGCCTCGATCTGTCGATGTGGCGCGGGCTGGCGGCTCCGGCCGGCACGCCACCGGAGGTGATTGCCAAGCTGCAGCAGGCCGCCAAGGATGCGGTCGCCTCGCCCGAGTTCAAAGACGCGGCGCAAAAGCTCGGCTTTGTGCCGGCGTTCCTGCCGGCCCAACAGTTCGGCGAAGTGATCGCCACCGACGACAAGGAAATCGGCGCGCTGGTAAAGCAGATCGGCCTCAATAAGAAGAAGTGAGACTCAAGGCGTGACGGCGTCAAAAAGCGATCGGCTGGCCGGCGCCGTCCTGCTGCTGGTCGCTTTGCTGTGGATCGCCGGCGTGTTCTGGACCGTTCCGGACGCCGCTGGCGATACCAGCCGCGTCGGTCCGCGCGGCTTTCCGCTCGCCATGGGCGTGATGCTGGCGGTGCTCGCCGCGCTGATAATCGCGGCGAGCTTTGCCGGCGGCGCGGCGAGCGGCGAGCGCGACGACAAAGGCCGTTTCGATCGCGCCGAGCTCTGGGCGCTCATGGCGACGTTCGGATTTCTCGGCGGCTATGTCGTGCTCTTGGCGTGGGTTGGCTTTGTCCTCGCCACCGTCGTCGCCATCGCGGGCTTCCTTTTCTTTGCGCTCAACAAACGCTCGCCGCAGTTGATTGCCGGCATGTCGCTCGGCCTCGCCTTCGGAATCTGGCTGATCCTCGGCAAGACGATGGGCGTCTATCTGCCGCACGGCTCCATCATCGATTGGTTCTAGCGCATGATCCCGAAAAGTGGGCACCGGTTTTCGGAAAAGATCATGCGCCAGGAAGATGTCAGGCGACCGCTGAGTGAAACGAACTTGATGGGACTCTAAGTTCATGGCCGCCATCCTCACGGCGCTGCACGCGGTGGCGACCTGGCAGGTGCTCGCCGCCACGCTGTTCGGCTCGCTGGTCGGGCTGATCTTCGGCGCGATCCCCGGGCTCACCTACAGCATGGCGCTCGCTATGGTGCTGCCGCTCACCTTCGGCATGGGCAACGAGCCGGCGATCGCCATCATGCTGTCCACCTATATCGGCGGCATGACCGGCGGCGCCATCTCGGCGATCCTGATCGGCGTGCCCGGCACGCCCTCGGCGGCGGCCACCGTGTTGGACGGCCACCTGCTGGCCAAGAACAATCAGGGGAGCCTCGCCGTCGGCACCGCCACCGTGGCGGCCGGCATCGGCGGCATTTTCAGCCTGCTGATTATGCTGGTCTCGGTGCAGGTGCTGGCGCACATCGCGCTCGCCTTCGGGCCGGCCGAGATCACCGCGCTGGTGATCTTCGGGCTCTCGACCATCTGCGGCCTGGCGGAGAAGTCGCTGGTGCGCGGCATGATCGGCGGCGTGCTCGGGCTGATGGTGATGACCATCGGCCAGGACCCGATCGACGGCCTGCAGCGCTTCACCTTCGGCAGCGTCACCATGTTGCAGGGCGTCGACTTGCTGGTGGCGATGATCGGGCTGTTCGCGGTGCCGCACGCCATTGCGGCGCTGGCGCAGTGGCGGCGCGGCGCGGAAGCCAAGGTCGAGGCGCAAGCCGTGCGGGCCGAATTGCCGACCGTGCGGCTGCTCGCCAGCCATTGGGCAAACCTGCTGCGCTCCAGCCTGATCGGCACGGTGATCGGCGCCATTCCCGGCACCGGCGGGCCGATCGCGGCGTTCCTCGCCTACGATCAGGCCAAGCGCTTCCACAAGCACCCCGAGCGCATGGGCAAGGGCGACCTCGCCGGCGTGATCGCGCCGGAAGCCGCCAACCATGCGGTGACCGGCGGCGCCATGATCCCGCTGCTCGGCCTCGGCATCCCCGGCGATCCGGCGACCGCCATCATCCTCGGCGGCCTGCTCATCCACGGTATCCAGCCGGGCCCGCTGCTGTTTACCGAGAAGCCCGCGGTCATCGCCAATATCTATGTGCTGTTCGTGATGGCCTATATCTGCGTGGTGCTGCTGCAGCTCTACGGCGTGCGGCTGTTCGTGCGGGCGCTGCGGGTGCCGCCGCATTTGTTGGCGGTCGGCATTCTGGTGATGTGCGCGGTCGGCTCCTTCGCCATCCGCAACACGCTGTTCGACGTGCTGGTGATGATGGCGATCGGGCTCGCCGGCTATCTGCTGCTGCGCGTGCGCATTCCGGTTGCGCCGATCCTGCTCGGGCTGGTGCTCGGGCCGACGCTGGAGCGCGAATCGCGCACCGCGCTGATCATGTCGGAAGGCCACTTGTCGGTGTTCTACACCTCACCGACCGCGCTCGTTTTCTTCGTCCTCGCCGTGCTGGTGATCGGCGGCCATGTGGTCGGAACGTTACGCGCGCGCAGCCGCGGCCTCGCGGCGAGCGAAGGCGAGGCGTGATTTCGTCGGGCCGCTACTTTATTCGTTTCCATTCGTTGATCGGCGTAATGATTCCCTTCGGCGTCTTCGCCAAACTCGGACTTTCTGCTGGAACGTGCGGAGTATTGCGCAGACATCATACGTTGTGGGACCGCAAGACGTCGCCACACGCTTTGCTCAGCTTCGGGCGATTTTCCTGGAGGCAGTGGAGAAAGGCACCATTGCCGGCGCCTGCTCTAACGTGTCGGCAATATTTACGCACGTCGCGGCGGCAGGCAGCCTCTTCCTGTGGCGTGGCTGCCGTGAACAAGCCACGCTGCATACCGCCTTGCGCGAAAGATGGTATAGCAGCGGTTAACAAAAACACTGTCGCAAGGACGGTCACTCTAAGCATTCCATGCCTCCCAATCGAATTTCCTGGACTCAAGTCTGCCGCGGAAAGAGCAAATCGCACGTCGGGGAGGTCAGCGTGCAGCAAGACGGTTAATCACCGGGTAACAGACTACCTAATTGCTGATGCACTTTTAGCGGCCGCCGCTGATGGATAATTTTTTGTAAATTTCACTTTCCGCGCCGCCGACATTTGGCCGCCCGTTTATGAGTCCACACCTGCCAATTGCCAGACGCTGGTGTCGCTGACGCTTGCGCGAGGCGAAGTGCCGGTGATGGTGGCTCTGCGCCTGTTTCTACCCGATACCTGGACAAGCGATCCGGCGCGGCTGGAGCGCGCGGGTGTCCCGGTTGAATATCGCGCGGCGCGGACGAAGCCGGAGATTGCGCTCGCTGAGATCGATCGCATGATGGCGGCCGGTGTGCGCTTCGGTTGTGTGCTGGCGGATGCCGGCTATGGGCCGAGCGCGCCGTTCCGCCAGGGGCTCACGGCTCGCAGCCTTACCTGGGCCGTTGGCATCCCGCGCCACCTCAAAGTCTACCCTATCGGGGTAAAGCTTATATGGCCAAAGGCCGCGCGCGGCCGCCCCCGTAAGCGGCACATCCCGAATATTCTGTCAGTGGCGGCCGAAGACATGCTGGCTAATGCCAAGTGGCACACTGTGAGTTGGAGAAACGGGACGAAGGGGCGGCTGAAGCGCGCTTTGCCGCCATCAGTGTGCTTTTGAGGGGCGATAGGCGGTCAGGGATTCCCAAATCAGTTTTTCAATATTCATCGGTGGTCGGTTTTTGGAGGGCCGGCCATGGTGGACACGACTTCGGATTGGAAAGATGAGCTTGGCCATTGGCTCAAGCCGTTCCTGGAACGGTTGGGTCACAAGGCGCGACGACAGATGTGCCCGCTTTATGTGGCGGGTCTGATTGGTCCTGGCGATCGCAAGAGCGTTCAGCCGATGGCGGAACGGTTCGCGCCTGGCGACTATGACCAACTGCACCATTTTGTTGCTGCTGGCGTCTGGGATCCGGCACCGCTGGAAACAGAGCTGCTCATTCAAGCGGACAGGCTTGTCGGCGGTAGCGATGCCGTGCTGGTCATCGACGACACGGCGATGCCGAAGAAAGGCATGCACTCGGTTGGTGTGGCTCCACAATACGCTTCGGCCCTTGGCAAGACTGCCAATTGCCAGACGCTGGTGTCGCTGACGCTTGCGCGAGGCGAAGTGCCGGTGATGGTGGCTCTGCGCCTGTTTCTACCCGATACCTGGACAAGCGATCCGGCGCGGCTGGAGCGCGCGGGTGTCCCGGTTGAATATCGCGCGGCGCGGACGAAGCCGGAGATTGCGCTCGCTGAGATCGATCGCATGATGGCGGCCGGTGTGCGCTTCGGTTGTGTGCTGGCGGATGCCGGCTATGGGCTGAGCGCGCCGTTCCGCCAGGGGCTCACGGCTCGCAGCCTTACCTGGGCCGTTGGCATCCCGCGCCACCTCAAAGTCTACCCTATCGGGGTAAAGCTTATATGGCCAAAGGCCGCGCGCGGCCGCCCCCGTAAGCGGCACATCCCGAATATTCTGTCAGTGGCGGCCGAAGACATGCTGGCTAATGCCAAGTGGCACACTGTGAGTTGGAGAAACGGGACGAAGGGGCGGCTGAAGGCGCGCTTTGCCGCCATCCGTGTGCGGACCGCTGACGGGCCTCCGCAGCGGATCAGGGACATGGGTCAGCAGCCCTAAAGTCTTCCCGGGTAGCGTTACGCTTCTGTGTTCTTGCGCCGCCCTTCGGCCGGAATTTTCGGCGGCTTCGCCGGCCGGTCGGGTCCCCACACTTTGCTGTAATAGGTGTCGGCCAGATTGAGCGCGCCGATCGGGTTGTGCGCCAGCACCCGGTCCTTCGCCACCAGCACGGTGGTCAATCCCTCGGCATGCTTGAAGAACAGACTGTCATGGCCGACGCAGAGGCCGAGCACGACATTGAACTCGCAGCCGGCGCGCTTGAGTAATTCGGCCTGCCCGACGGGATTGCAGATCGCCTCGTACGTGCCGGGGCGGATTTTCTCGTCGTCCGTGAGGCCGAGCTCTTCCTTGGGGATGCCGCCGTGCTTGCAGGCGACCGACGCCACCTCGAAGCCGTGGCTCTCCAGGATGCCGCTCAGCACCTTGGCGTGATCGACAAAGCTGATGCAGGTGGCGATGCCGATTTTCTTGAAACCCATGCGCTTGGCGAACTCGCAAATCTCCTGCACGCGCGTCCATTGGCAGTAGCCCTCGGCCTCGACCACGGCCGAGACCTGCGCGATGCGGCGCACCTCGGCGTCGTCGTATTTGCCGGCCGCCTCGTCGATGCCGTCCGGGTCCACCTTGGTGGGGCAATAGCCGGGGCCGCGCTCGGCCGATTCACCCACGCGGCAGGCGCGCACGGTGTCCGGGCAATAGGCGCATGCGGGATCTTCATATTTCATGGCCGTGCCTCCGGCGTCGGGATACGGCCAGTTTCGTCCGTTAACCGTTGCCGGCGTTGACTCAGATCAACGAAAGACATGCGCCGGCCGGACGGCTGTCGGCGCGCCGCGTTATACTGGCCCGAGCCGCTCACCCGCCAAGGAGGGACCATGCGTGCTGCTCTCTGCGCCATCGTGGCGGCGATCGGGCTCGCCGCGCATCCGGCGTTCGCTCAGACCGGCCACGGCGCGGCGGGCGCGCCGGCGTTCTGGAAATCCGTGCAGGCCAAATGCGACGCCACCGCCGCCAAGCCCGCCGGCAAGCTCGGCCGTCGCATCGCCCAGACGGCGATCGACGAGTTCGCCCGCTTCGGCGGCCATGAGGTCGATTCCAACGGCCGGCTGTTTCATTTCGGCCTGACCGAGGCGGAGCACGCGGCGGAGCACGGCGCCGACCGGCCGACGCAGCTCGGCGAGCTCGGCTGGTGGCAGGTGATGAGATACTGGCGCGCGCTCTACGGCAAAGACGTCGCGGACTATCTCGAGGTGCGCGGGTTTCGCGACGCCTCGACCTCAACGGATGCGGCGCAGACCGCGGCGCTGTTGGTGCCCGATGTCGCCCAACTCCTGCGCGACGCCGACAGCATCGCCGATCCGGTGGAACGCGAGGTCCTGCGCGAGACGGTCTTGCGCGCGGCCGTCATCGATACGCCGTGGTCGGCGGCTTTCATCAGCTACGTGATCCGCCAGTCGGGCGTCACCGCGGACGAGTTCCAGTTTTCCAACGCCCATCGCGTCTATATCTACGACGCTTTCGCGACCGGCGCGGCCGAGCTGACCGGCAAGGCCGGCGAACGGCTCTATCGCGCCTGTCCGCCCACCGCGACCAGGCCGCGCGCCGGCGATCTGATCTGCTTTCAGCGCGAGCCGGCGCTGGCCGAGGCCAGCGGCGGGCAAGTGCGCGAGCGCATCCGCGCGGAACTCGCCGGCGGCACCGACGCGCGCACGGTGCGGCGCACGCACTGCAACGTAGTCGCGCACATCGATAGGTCGGCGCGCAAGATGTACGTCATCGGCGGCAACCTCCAGCAAGGCGTCACCGTCAGCAAGCTGAACCTGCGCCACGACATGAAATTCTCGCCCGCGCAAAAGGGCCATTGCGGCGGGCCGGGCGATTGGACCTTGCCGCAGCCTTCGGCCGGCACGCCGCCCGTACCGGCCGCCACGCAGGATTGCTCGCTCAACGACAAGAAATGGTTCGTGCTGCTGCAGTTGCGGTGAACCGCGGTCGGGCGCCGGCTGCGAGCGAGCGCGCGGCGTTTTGAAGCGGTTCCACGATGCCGCCGGATTTGTCTGGCTATGGATTTTGCCCGGCGTATTCGCAATACTTGTCGGCGCTCGCAGGCGGCAAGGAGCCTCAATTGTTTCCACGACGCCAATCTGCTGCCGCCATCCCACGATTGCTGATCCTGGCCGCGCTTTGCGTCGGCCTTTTTTCGGCGAACGCGCAAGCCGAGGAATCCTCGTGCGCAGCCGCCGGCGATATCGCGGTCCTGCCCTCACCGATTACGCCGTGGACCGGCGCGCCGTTGCGCGTTCTGTTCGTCGTCGACAAGCCGATTCCAGGCGAGCTTGCCTTGGTCGCCCCCGACGGCAGCGTTGCCGCCACCTCGCGCGACCGCAAAGGCGGGCCGCCCTATTTCTGGTACGCCGAGGTCAAATCGCCGGCCGCCGGCACCTGGCACGCAAGGCTTGAGCACGCGCCGGCCGAATGCAGCAAGATCACGCGTGAAATTTCCGTGCGCAAAAGCAGGCCCGCGCCGCCGCATGCGACCGGCGAGCAGCGTCTGGCCCTTGCGCCATTCGTGGAACCGCGCGACGGAGAACCTCTATTCGGCGTGGCTGGAATTGCTGTTCGATGCGCCGGTCGGCCAGGAGCTGACTTGGCCCGCGATGGACAAGGTGGTGCGCGACCGTTCGCGCAATTTCCTGTTCGACTATTTGGGTCTGCACGAAGACAACATCGTCATGCGCCCCGATTGCGCGGACTTCCCGTACTTCCTGCGCACCTATTTCTCCTTCAAGCTCGGGCTGCCGTTCGGCTATTCGGCCTGCTCGCGCGGCTTCGGCGGCCACCCGCCGAGATGCCCGGGGTGGACGAACATTCTGGAAGCGGCGCATTCGCAGGGGCTGGTCTCCTCGTTCCGTCAATATCTGCAGGCCGTCGCCGACGGCGTGCAGACCGGCAACGGCCGCACGCTGGCGAGCGACAGCAAAAGCGACTTCTATCCGGTGCCGCTGACGCAGGAGACGTTGCGCCCCGGCACCATCTACGCCGATCCCTATGGGCACTTCCTGACGCTGGTGCGGCGCGTGCCGCAGTCCGGCAGCGCGGCCGGCGTCTTTCTCGCCGTCGACGCCGAGCCCGACGGCACCATCACCCGCAAGCGCTTCTGGCGCGGCAATTTCCTGTTCGTGAACGATCCCAAGCTCGGCAGTCCGGGCTTCAAGCGCTTCCGGCCGATCGTGCGCGAGCGCAACGGCCGCCTGGGGCGGCTCTCCAACAGCGAGATCGCCAAGGATAAGCAGTACGGCGACTTCTCGCTCGAACAGTCGAAGCTCAGCGTGGAGGCGTTTTACGACAAGATGGACGACGTGATGTCGCCGGCGCCGCTCGATCCATTGCTGGCGATGAAATCGGCGATCACCTCGCTCGAGGAGCAGGTGCAGACGCGCGTGGTGGCGGTCGAAAACGGGCGCAAATACCAAAACACGCACCATGGCGAAGTGAGCATGCCGGACGGCGCGGCGATCTTCGCGACCACCGGCCCGTGGGAGGATTTCTCCACGCCGGCGCGCGATTTCCGGCTTTTGATCGCGATCGACGTCGTGCGCAACTTTCCGGATCGCGTGGCGCGGCGCGCGAACCGCTACGCCATGCCGGCGGACAAGAGCGCGGCGGAGGTGAAGGCCGAATTGCAGCACGCGCTCGCCGCGGAGCTGGCGGCGCGCAAGTTCTCCTACAAGCGCAGCGACGGCTCGTCGTGGACGCTGACGCTCAAGGACGTCCTCGACCGGTCGAAGGAATTGGAGATGTCGTACAACCCGAACGACTGCGTCGAGTTGCGCTGGGCCGCGGCCGCCAAGAGCAAGGAGGCCTCGACCTGCCGGCGGCATGCGCCGGCCTCGCAACGCGCCAAGATGAGTAAGTACCGCCCGTGGTTCAGCAAGCGCCATTGGCCGGCGCATACGTGAGCGGCCGTCCTAGCGGCGTTGACCCGGCAGCGCCTGCAGGCGAACCAAAACCGCCAAACTCATGCCGGAAACGTAATTTCGCAAACGAGCCCCTCCGGCCGCCAGTCTAATTGTGTCTTGCCCTGCAATTGTCCAACCATTCGTTCGATGACGCGACTGCCAAAACCTTTGCGGGCGGGAGCCCGCACCTTCGGGCCGCCCGTTTCTGCCCAGCGAAGGTTCAACTGTCCGGCCGTTCTGTACTGCCATGTTAAATCAATGTGACCTTTGTCAATTGAGAGCGCCCCATACTTAGCCGAGTTTGTTGCCAGTTCGTGCAGTGTCACCGCGACGGCTTGAGCGGCGCTTGGCTCCAACAACATCGGCGGTCCGTCTATGTGCACGCGCTTTCGCCTTTTCCCCGCATAGGGAGCGAGCTCTTGAGCGGCAATGGCCGACAGTTCTGCACCGGCCCACCGGGTTTCGACAAATAACGAGTTGACATTCGCGAGCGCGTGGATGCGCCCTTCAATCGCCGCCTTCAAGCCTTCAGGTGTTTCGGAATTCGAGAGTTTGACGACCGCTTGCACGGTTTGCAGCAAGTTCTTGCTGCGATGCTCTGCTTCCCGCGCCAATGTGGCGATCTGCTCCTGGCCCCGCTTTTGCTCGGTAATGTCCCTCGCGATCTTTGAGGCGCCCACGACCTTTCCTTCCGCATTTTTGACGGGCGAAACGGTCAGCGAAACGGTGATTGGACCGCCATCCTTGCGTTGGCGCACCGTCTCGAAATGATCGATGCGTTCTCCTCTGCTGATGCGCCCGATAATCTCTGTCTCCTCGTTGAGTCTGTTCTCTGGAATGACAATGGTGATTGGCTTGCCGATCGCCTCTTCGGCGGTGTAGCCGAAGAGGCGCTGTGCACCGTTGTTCCAACTTGTGATAATGCCGTCGAGATTTTTGGTTACAATCGCGTCATCGCTCGAACTCAACGACCGACGCGAGAAACCGCAAGCGCTGATCCGCAATTTTCCCCTCGGTCAAATTACGCGTTACGGTTCCGTAAGCAATCGTTGCGCCTGTTAAATCGTAAATTGGAAAGATGTTGTACAGGACTGGAATAAGTTGTCCCGTCTCGAAATTGCGAAAACTTAGTTCGCCTTCCCAAAAGCCGGTAGCGCGGACCGCAGGCAAGACCTCCGTCAGGACTCGCGATTGATCGTCGGGTCCGAAATAATCGATAATCCGCGTGGAATGTACCGACTCTAGATCTCGCAACCCAACAAGCTTGCGACCGGCGTTATTGACGAATAGAGCATTGCCTTCCAGATCGGCAATACCAATGAATTCGCGAGCGGCACTCACAAGCGACGCCACCATGCGCGCAAGGTCGCCGCGCAAGTCAGCCCTGCCGAGCCCTTGCGCAAGCGCCGACAAGTCATCGGTTGTCATGGCGACACTTGGAGTACACCAGCCCTAAACGTTCAGCTTATCGCCTTTGGCGGTTATCGCCTAGCATTTGGCACGAAATGCTAAAATGTCTGTAAGTTCCGAGAGTTTGCCTTCAGGTCATTCGCGTCGTTAGAGCGATGCGCCAGGCGCCCGGTTCGCAGCGCGCCAAGATGTCGAAGTACCGCCCCTGGTTCCGCGAGCGCCACTGGCCGGCGCATACTTGAGCGGCCGTCCTAGCGGCGTCACTTGCGTTGGGCTAGGCCGTGTACTCAAAAGTTCGGCCTGTCCACTTAGCCCCCGATAGTGGCGCGAAGCCGGACGACCCCGGAGGTCCGAGTTGAGCCATGAGCGAACCTTTGTCGCAACAATCCAGAAGTCAGCTTGCGCTATGCCGAGGTGATCTTGTTCAGGCTCGTCGAGAGCTAATGCGCAAAGTGCCGGCCTCACCTTCGCACACAGACTTTTCGAAGCGTTTGTACACGATCACCAGCGCGATACTGACAGCAAGCATCGCAACGCCTAGATCAAAGGCGATATTGATGCGGCCAAAAGCATTGGCAAGGCGACCGGCCCCGATGGGCGCAAGCACAACGAACAAATAGAACAGTGTAAAAAAGATACCCATGCCGACGGCCCTTTGTTCGGGCGGCAAAACTGTCGCCGGCAGGCTCATGATCGGCCCCGCAGGTATTCCGGCAACCAATCCAAGAAGCACAAAACTCAAAAATACTGCTTCAGTTCGCGCCGCAAACGCCAGCATCACGCCGAACACGACAAGCCCGGTCAGCAATACCAATTCAACGCGCCTCGTCCGGTCCGCAAGTATTCCGCCAAGCGGCACCGAGACGGCCACAAGCCAAAGGACGACGCTCGTCACCGAGCTGGCGGCGGTCGCGCTCCAACCGCGCTCAGCCAGCATTGCGGGGGCAAAACTGAAGATCATGCCCAGGGCGCCATTGTAGAGCCCCCAGATCAGTCCGGCGCAAATAACAGCGGCAAGTGCCGCTCCGCGCAGCGGCGCGCTGGCCGGGCTAGCCAACTCGATTTCAGGCGGAGTCCGGTAGCCGACGGCGAGGGCGACGAAACCCAAGGCTGTAAATCCCGAAACGGTCAACAGGGCGACATTCAAACTTGTCGTCTGGGCAAGGCCGGGAAGGGCAATGAGGGCGAGCGCAATGCCAACGGGCCACGAATTGACGAAGATGCCCATGGCGCTCGCAATTTCCTTTCCGGCGAACCAGTCAGCCACCATTTTGGTCATGAGCACGTTGAGGATGACGCCGCCGACTCCGGCAGCGAGACGAGCAGTCACTTGCAGTTCCCAACTGCCTGATGTCGCCATGACCAAGCCGCCGGCAGTCATGAGCAACAAGCCTGCCAAGACGGCTGATTTCTCGCCAAATCGCCTCCCTATTGCGCCGCCGGGATAGGCGAGCAGGATTCCCGGTGACAGATACAGGCCAATCAAGAGACCGATGTCGGCGATACCGACCTTGAATTCGCTCATGATGAGCGGAGAAAGAGCGGCAACAGCCTGAAACTGGAAGGCCATTGCTACGCGCACACTGAACAGCAATGCCAATACGTACCAACGATTGCTCATGCTCCCCCTCAATCCGACGCTCTAGAATCAGCCCGTCGCGCAAGTACGAATGGTATTGATTCTAAGAACGCCAAGCGGTGCCGCATATCGAGCGCTTGCTGTATTGGCCGGTTGCATTTGCTGTATTTTGCGTACAGCATTTGCAGTAGCTATTCCTGATTGAATTTTGAAACCAAGAATTAGCGGCTCAACTAATGGATCGGCTTGCGTCAGAAAACACCTTGACCCGCAGAGAACGGGAAATTGCCGAGGCTTATGCTAGTGGAGGGACTTACCACCAAATCGCCAAGCACCTGTCGATTGCACCGTCCACCGTCCGCACCCACCTGACCACCATCTATCGAAAACTCGGGGTGTCATCCAAGCTTGAACTCCACAACGTCCTGAATGGGAAGGCGCAGGTTCAGCTACCCGAAGGCGAGGAAGGAGCGGCCCTAATCTCGGAGTTGGCGCTTAGTCTTGAGGAGGCGATCAGTCGCGAGCGTGCGCTAGGAGAGGTTCTCAGGATCATCAGTCGTTCAAACGGGCAAGTCGAAACGGTCATCGCTTCGGTGCTTGCCTACGCTCTCGACCTCTGCGATGCCGAATTTGGAATCCTATTCGAATACGATAGCCGGTCCGGATACAGGGCGGCATACATGCGGGGCATACCTTCGGCTTTTGCAGAATGGCTATCGGAACAAGGGGCCTTTCACGTCAATCCTCAGACCGGACTGGGGCGCATCATCTCCACGCGCGATGTCGTCAATATCGCCGACGTTCGCTCCGAGGCGATTTACAGGAAAGGTGATCCCACTCAGAGACGCCACAGCCGATTTGGGCGGAGCTCGCTCATTTGCGGCGATTCCCATGTTGGCAGGTGATCGGCTAATTGGCGCCTTCTCGGTCTATCGCCAGAGCGTCCGTCCATTTGATGACAAAACTCTTGAGGTGGCGCGTATGTTCGCCGATCAAAGCGTCATCGCGATAGAGAATGCCCGACTCATCGGTGAAATGCGCAGACTTCAATAAGGCGTCGAGTGAGGCAAACTGGCACTGCGCATTCGTGAGTCCACAGCCTATCTCACCGCACAGTCGCGCAAGATTTCCGGTTTGAACGCCAGGCCATGTCCGGGTCTTTCCGGCGCGGTGATCGTGCCGTTCACGACCGGGACCGGCTCGATCCACAGGTCGGCCGAAAGCCCCATGTCTTCGATCCAAATGCCGTTCGGGATCGACGCCAGCAACTGCGTGCTGAGCTCGGGAAACAGATGCGGCGCAATCGTTATGCCCTTGCTATCGGCGAGCGCCGCGGCTTTTCGCAAGTCGGTGAAGCCGCCGCGTATGTTGAGCCGGAGTGGCGCAACGGCCGGCACAAGCGATAAGGAGATAAATTTCACCGCCCCTTGCAAATCGGCAGTGGCCGATCCGGCGGCGGCGGATGATCCTTCTTGTATTGAGCGAGGATCGGACCGAGGGTTTTATTTGACCAGAATTTCGGAGAATGGATTTCCTTCAAGCAGGAGGCGTTCCAATATAATCCCGCGCGCGACAGCGGCCGGCCGGCCTTCACCGCTCGCGCGACGGCGTCGATGTCGGCTGCGTCAGGATAGATGTACAGCGTCGTCGGGTCGTCCTTCACCATCGCGGTGATTTCCCGGGCATCCGAGCGCGACCAACTGGTGCAGCCGTTGCTGCGGCCGTCGGCGTAATCCTCGATCCTTCCAAACGGAACGTAACCGTCGTGGTCCGCGTAAGGGCTGTGCGGCTTTTTGAAACGACAAAACTCCCTTACCAGAACGGCCGGATGTCCGCCGATTGCGCGCTCTCTGGCGTTTGCGGTCTCGCCTTGGCCGTCGAACTGAATGAAGGTGCGGATCAAAGCGGCGTCATGTTTCGCCGAGACGCGGTAGTAGCTTTTGAAGGAGGTTTTCGCCTCCGCTGTCACATAGGCTCCGCCTGTCGTCAGTTTCGAATCCATCGCATTGCCGAAGTTCTGCGCGCACTGTTTTCCGTTTGCGAAATTCACGATGCCTTTCAAACGGCGACCGCCGCCGTGACCCGCCGAAATCGCGCGAAACGAATCGTTTGGCTTCGCAGATGATGTAGAACCGGCGCCCCGCTTTGCCGTCGCCTAACTCGTGGGGACGCGTCGCGTCCATGGCGAAGTAGCAGGGATTCTTGACCGCACCTTCGCTCACTTTTTGCAGATAAAGCGCGCGCGCCCTCTGCAAGACCACCGGTGCGATTTGACCGTCGCCTTGCCCGACATGGGCCCTCAGCCAAGCCGGAACGGGCGATGGCCGTTCCTCGGCAAAAGACCGGGGCGACGCCGATAAGGCGATTATGAAGAGGCTGAAGATATTAACGGTGCTCAGAAGGACAGATTTTGACGGCACCGGATCAATTCTCCTGTCGAAGCGTTTTGCAGCTGCTTACAGCGTCGCCGAGAAAAATCGATCACCAAAGGCTTCGCGAGCACATCTGCGCTTTGATACAAACAATTATAGCACAATCCTAACGCCACCCAGCGCTTGGGAAGACAGTCACGTCTGTTTCGTCTTACAAGGTGGCGGCGTAGCCCGCGATGGCCTAGCTCACCGCACAGTCGCGCAAGATTTCCGGCTTGAACGCCAGGCCATGCCCGGGTCTTTCCGGCGCGGTGATCGTGCCGTTCACGACCGGGACCGGCTCGATCCAGAGGTCGGCCGAAAGCCCCATGTCCTCGATCCAGATGCCGTTCGGGATCGACGC
Organism: uncultured Alphaproteobacteria bacterium; assembly: GCA_963761245.1. GTDB lineage: Bacteria > Pseudomonadota > Alphaproteobacteria > Rhizobiales > Xanthobacteraceae > Pseudolabrys. Next base: position 249,208 of record CAVXGN010000021.1, read on the forward strand.
CAGCAACTGCGTGCTGAGCTCGGGAAACAGATGCGGCGCGATCGTTATGCCCTTGCTATCGGCGAGCGCCGCGGTCTTGCGCAAGTCGGTGAAGCCGCCGCGCATGAGGTCCGGCTGCAGGATCGGCAGCACCGGGTCTTCGCAGAAACGGCATCAGGTCGAAACGGGTGAAGTGGGTCTCGCCGCCCACGATGCGCAGATCGAGCGCCCGCGCGATCCGCTTGTAGCCGTCGAAATCGTCCGGCCTGACCGGCTCCTCGAGCCAGTACACGTCGTAGTCCTCGAACTTGCGGCCCATCTGAATGGCGACGTCGGCGGTCCAGCCCATGTTGACGTCGATCATGATCGCGATGTCGGGGCCGACCGCCTCCCGCATGCGCCGCACGTTGTCGAGATCGGTCTTCAAGTCCTGCGTGTGAGCGACCTGCATCTTGATCGCCTTGAAGCCCTGCTCTTTGAAATGCAGCGCCTTGGCGATCATGCCGTCGCCGCCGGTGCCGCGGAAGCAGCCGCTGCCATAGACCGGCAGCTCGCTGCGGAAATGGCCCCACAAGCGGTGCAGCGGAAGATCGGCGCGTTTGCCGATAGTATCCCACAGCGCGATGTCGAGCACCGACATCGCCATGGTCGTGATGCCGCCGCGCCCGAACGTCACGGTGTAGGTCCACAGATCGTCCCAGATCGCTTCGACCGCCGTCGCATCCTTGCCGATGACGCGCGGGATGATGCTTTCCTGCAGACACGCCTTGATCGTGTTCACGACCGGCCGGAACACCTGCAGATAGCCCATGCCGACGATGCCGCCGCGGGTTTCGACCTCGAGCACCAGGATATTGCGCGCCTCGCCGAACGGGTGACCCTTCAGCCACGGGTCGCTCGGCCACGGCACGCGCAGCGTGGTGAGGCGAACATCGGCTGATCGTCATGTCGGTCATTGCGGATATCCATGCATTGGAAAAACACGCTCGCGCGCGGTTATCTTATGCACAATTACCGAATAATTCAGCGTGGCGGCGGCACGGCGGTGCACGCTTTTCTATCCGGGCTCGCCGTGCCCCGGCGCAACGCCGCCGCGCCTGAGCAGGGTCAAGCTAGTTGGAGAGGAAGATCTTTGCGGCTGATGGACCGAGCCCGACGGGTACTGGGACGTCGGTTGCGCTGTAGTCGGTATTGAGGACCAGGTTCGGGCCGGAATAGAGGTGGAGCTGTTGCACCACAAGGACGGTGTATGCGGACTTGTCGGCGATCGGCTTGGTGGCGTCGATAATGATCTCGCCCTTCGGCATGTAGATGGTGCCGAGCAAGTTCCGGGCGTTGTCGCTGAGGATTTGGTGCTGTCGCGGCGAGCCTTTCTTAAGCGCTCGGCCCTTGGACCCTCTTCCGCTCTTAGGCGCCTTGGCCGGAGCGCTGCCACCGGAGGGATCGTCATAAATCAATATGCCCGCAAGCGGGCCGTCCTTTGGCGCGGACAAATCAATCGTAGAGTCCGCATCAAAGGTAAGGTTTGCGCCGCTGCCCGTCAGAAAGATACCGACACCAGTCCCAGACATCGATGCGCCGCCGTCGACGATCAGCGGTCCGTCTTTGATAATGTAAATTCCGCTCGCAAGATCGGCCACGGCGTGGTTGGTCAGCCTCAATCCGCCGCAATAAACGCCAGGGTGGAGCGTTGTCGACATGCCGTCGACAACCTCATCGGCATAATTGCAGGCGCCAACAGGCGGCGCGGTGCGAGCACTCAAGGGATCTGCCAGCACCGGACAATCGGTCGTGGGGGCCGGAGAAAAATTGGCATTGCTGGTTTGGACCTTTCCGCCGGCGGAACAGATCATGCCGGCCTGCATGACCGAATCGTTCTTTGCTTTCACGCCGGTGGCGCTGGTGGAATTCGATTGCACGAGGCAGCCGGGCGCCGTCAGCAATGCCGACTGTTCCAGGCCAATCGTTTGCGGAGCCGATGGATCAAGCCCGAGCAGACACAGCGGCATGGAGCCGCTCATTTTGGCGGTGGAACTGGCGTGCAACTTAATTGTCGGAAAAGTGCTGATAATGGGCACATATTGCTTATCGATAGCAACCTGGACCGACAGCGCCTGAGAATCCACATTGACTTGTGTCGTCACGCCCTGAAGCGCGCTATTGACGACATTGTTGGCAACCGCAGTGATCGTGCTTGGATCGGTGCGAGCGAGCCCCAATTCTCGGGCTGCAGCCAAGGCGGCCGAGTCAGCCACGGTTTGCATTTTGGTCTGCGTCAAAAGTGCGAGACTGTAATCGACGCCTTCGACCGCCGCGATCGTGAGGACCGGCATCGCCAGCGCGAAGATGATCAATGTGCTGGCCGCTTCATTGGCGAGAAAGCGTCCCGCTTGGCGCCGTGTCGAGGCTCCAGCGAGTACTTTCCTAAAATTGCATCTCCACGACATCAGCAGACATCCTGTCTGGCAGTGCTCTGCTCTGTCGTCGACGTCAATTCGCGCCGATCGGCTAGCCCCGTTCGGGGCGCGTCGTCGGTTCTAGACCGCGGCATCTGTCCGAAAGCTTCGGCAAACGCCTGCTTCGCGTATGAGCGGATAGCTTGCAGCGGCCCTAAATATCGCGAGCGATCTTCAGATGTCAGATGCCGCTCAATTGCATCCGCACGATCGATGACCGTGTGGAGAAGATCACGAACGTCGTTTCCGGTGGCGCGCGTAGCCGCGCGACCTTCGGTGGCGGGCAATAGTCCGGCGTCTTGCGAGGGCAGGCATTCAAGCCGGCTTGCGCGGACAACGGATCGAATCAAGTAGCTGAGCTGGCGCCAGTTTACAGGCTTGGTGGCGAACAAATTGGCACCCAAGCGGTAGGCCCGATCGATTGACGCAATATCGTCGTGACCGGTCAACATGATGACCGGCAGATGCTTGAGGCTATCGTCGCACCGGATCTGGTGGAGGAGCGAAAATCCGTCGAGCTCGGGCATTTCAATATCAAGAAGAAGCAAATCGTATGAATCTTGCCTGAGACGAATTTGCGCCTCAGCACCATCGCAAGCCGTTTCGATCGTGGTGGATGGCGTGGCGAGATAAACGGAGGCGAATTCCCGCAAAAGCGGATCATCGTCTGCGACGAGAATGCGCAAAGGCTCGTCGAGGACAAAAGTCCAGGAAGCGGTGCGGTTATCCGTCGCCGTCATGTCGATATTCATCCAGAAAGACGAAAATGTAGATGCAAATCTAAAAAATACCGTTCAACTCGCGCGTAAATCGGCCATTAGCATTTTAGTGATTTATTTACCGGACGAGTGCCCGCATATCTTGGGAAATTTCAAAGTGCGCCGCCGGTCGCTGCTCCGAAAGCTTATATTGCTTGTTATGACCGCTGTGACGTCGGGGCTCATCGCCTCGGCGGTGCTTTCGACTTGGCAAGAAGTCGAACACTATGCGGACACGCGCCGCCAGCTCATGCGCGCAACGGCAAACGCCTTCGCTGCAGCGGCGGCAAGTTCGGTCGCCGAACTGAACCAAAATGAGACACTGAAAGCGATACGAGGCATTGGGCGGGTGCCCGGCATCTTGTTTGTCCAGGTACGAACGCCGGACGGCCACGTGCTGGCTGCGCTTGGCAGCGCCTCGCGCCTGTTAACCGATCCTTCACTGAACGGCGAAACGGCGCCTTCCGTATTCGGCTTGCTGAGCGGCGCAACCATCCTCGTTACCGTGCCGATCGTCAACGGCGGCAGACAGGTCGGCCGTATCAATTTGATCAGCGACACGACGGACCTATGGCCTCGCCTGCTGTCGAGGCTTTGGGCGACCGTGCTTGCTTCATTGGCGGCCCTGGCGATCGGTCTGATCATCGCATGGCGGTTTCAGCGGGTCATTACGAAACCATTGCGTCGGCTGCTCGCCGCCATGCAAGAGGTGAAAAGAGATCATCGATACAATGTGCGCGTCGATCAGGCGAGCGATCAGGAGGTCGGCGTTTTGATCGACGGCTTCAATACGATGCTTGACGCCATCCGCGATCGCGACGAGCGTCTGACCGCATATCGCGAGAATCTCGAACAGAAAGTCGTCGAGCGCACGCATGAACTGGCTCGTGCCCGGGATGCCGCCGAAAAGGCGAACCAATCCAAGTCCGATTTTCTTGCGACCATGAGTCACGAAATCCGAACGCCGATGAACGGCATCATGGTGATGGCGGACTTGCTGGTGAACTCGGATATCCCGAAGCGTCTGCATCGATATGCTGACGTCATCGCCAGATCCGGTCGAAGCCTGCTGGCGATCATCAACGATATCCTGGATTTTTCGAAAATCGAGGCCGGCAAGCTCGAATTGGAAGACGGTGAGATTTGCCTCGACGAGGTCGTCGAGAACGTCACCAGTCTATTTGCCGAGCTGGCGGCCACCCGCAATATCGATCTTGCGGCATTCATCGACCCGGCAGTTCCGCGAACAATATCGGGGGATTTTGTTCGGCTGAGCCAAGTCGTTAGCAATCTGATCAATAACGCCTTGAAGTTCACCGACAAAGGATTCGTGCGAACTCTCGGTCAAAATATGCCCGGTCAATTCAGGAATGATCGAGCTGTCGGTCGAAGATACCGGGATCGGAATTCCGCAGGACAAACTTTCGACGATCTTCGAAGTCTTTTCGCAAGCCGACCAATCGACAACCCGAAAATTCGGCGGCACCGGATTGGGGCTGGCCATATGCCGTCGTATCGCCGCCGCGATGGGCGGCGACATCGAGGTGTCCAGCACCCTCGGCGTCGGCTCGACGTTTCGCGTTCGGATTCCGACCGGCGCTAGCACCAGTCAGCCGTGGCCGATGCTCGAGGCCAAAGGCTCGCAACAGCCCGTTTGCGTTATTGACGTATCGGGAGAAGCGACCGCTTCGGCATTGTCGCACTATTTCGGCGCCTTCGGTTACGCGATCACGCAGCCCGACGCCGGGCTTTCAGATGCGGATTACCGATCGGCTGCAATGATTTGCGTCGACGCAGACCGCTTGCACCAGCGAGCGTTGGGAAAGCGGCCGGACCGAACACCCATCGTTCTGGCGGTGACGCGGTTTGGGGATGAGGCGTCCGCCGACGTCATCACCGGCGGTTTGGCCGATGCCGCCATCAGCCGCCCGCTGTTGCGCTCTGAAATCGAAGAGCTGTTGCGCCGTGTCGCAGCAGGAGAAAGCGTGCTGCAAGTCCAAGCGGCAAGTTCACGCCGTGACGGCGCGCTGCCGAGATTCGACAATCTGCGGGTACTCGTTGCGGACGACAACGCGGTCAATCGTGAGGTCGCGATCGAAGCGTTGTCGCGACTGGGCGCTCAAGTCGAGACGGTCGAAAACGGCACTGAGGCAGTTAAGGCGGCTTCGAAACGCTCGCATGACATCATCTTCATGGACGGCAGTATGCCGCAAATGGACGGCTTCACGGCCGCCCGGATTATTCGGCAAGCGGAAAAATTGGAAAATCGCCAACGAATTCCCATTGTCGCGTTGACCGCGCACGTGATTGGCGCGGCGACCGAAGAATGGCGGCTGGCCGGAATGGACGCGGTGATCCACAAGCCGTTCACGATCGCGCAACTCGCCGAATGTTTAGCGGACCAGGTGCCGCAGTTCCAAACACCGACTAGCGACCGGACTAAGCCAGAAGACAGCGGTCAGGCGGAGGACACCGCCGAGGCCGGATCGGCTGACGCTATCGGGACCGGCGGCGCACCGCTCGTCGATCCCGCCGTCTTGGCGCAATTGCGAATCATGAACGAGACAAAGAAGCACGACTTCCTCAAGCGCGTGGTCGAGATTTATTCCGAGCATGCGCCGAAGGCCTGCGATCAGTTGCGGCAACACGCGAAGGCCAATGAAGCCGAGGCTTGCGGTGCTGTGGCCCACTCCATCAAGTCCATGAGCCTCAATATCGGCGCGGTCGAAGTCGCCAAGATTGCCGCCGACTTCGAGCAAGCCGCGCGCGGCAACGCCAAGGTCCCCGAGCAGGATGCGATCGACGCGCTAGAGAACATGCTTCAGCAGACTTTGGCGGTCTTGGCCGACGAAATCGAACAGACAGACGGCGGACCGCGAGTGAACGCGGCCGGCCCGGCATCACCGAGCCTGACCGCCTCGCCCGACCGTTTGGAAAAAGATTTGCATCTCGCGATTGAGCGTCGGGAGTTCAACGTCGAGTACCAGCCATTTGTGGATCGCAGCGGCAGGCAAGTGCTGGGCCTCGAAACCCTCGTCCGATGGCGGAGAGGCGGCGTTGAAGATGTGCCGTCCTCGGTGTTCGTGCCGATCGCCGAAAGAACCGGGTTTATTGACGAAATGGGTGAGTGGGTCTTGCGGCAAGCCTGCAAGGACGCGCTTGCTTGGCCGACCCTCATCGTCGCCGTAAACATATCGCCGATTCAATTTCGCCGACCTGGGCTCGCGGATCGCATCGAGCGAATTCTGTCGGAAGTCGGGCGTCGACCCCAGACATATCGAGCTTGAGATCACTGAAACGGCATTGCTCGATTCGGAAGCGGCCGTGCTGCAGACCATGGAGCCAGTTGCATCAACGCGGCGTGTCGTTTGCGCTCGATGACTTTGGTACGGGATATTCGAGCCTCACGACACTTCGTCGGTTCCCGGTTGACAAGATCAAGATCGATCGCAGTTTCGTATCGAATGTCGGCATGACGATCGATGCAACGATCGTCCATGCGGTCGTCAGCATAGGCCGCGCCTTGGGACTGAAGGTTGTTGCCGAGGGTGTTGAAACTGTCGAACAACAAAGGTTCGTCACAGCGGCCGGCGTGCATGCGATGCAGGGCTACCTGTTCGCGCGGTCGATGAGAAACACAGACGTGGCGGCTTTCGTCGCCGAATTCAACAATCGCTTTCCGCCGTCAATCGCCGTTCGGTGATACCGAAAGGTCGATCTCAATCCTTGGCGAGAATCTCCGCGATCTCCACCCGCCGGCCCTCGTGCGCCGACAGGATGCCGGCGCGCACCACCGCCAGCGAGGTTGTGGCGTAGTCGCCGCCGACTTCCGGCGCCGGCCCGCCGCGCGCGGCGGCTGCGAACTCCTCCAGCTCCTCGACGAAGGTGTCGTTCTTGGCGCACGGCACGGCCACCGCCTGCTTCTCGCCGCGCTTGAGCAGGCTCAGGCCGTGATGCAGATCGTAATAGGCGGTCGCTTCCTTGCCGTAGATGTTCATCAGGTAATATTCGGAAGCCGAGGCGTAGCTCGCATTGAGCGTCGACAGCGCGCCGTTCTCGTGCTCGAAGATCAGGCTGGCGACGTCCGGGTTGTCGCCCGGCAGCACCAGCCGCACGAAGCGCCCGCTCACCGCTTTGATCGGGCCCATCAGGTAATCCAGCACGTCGGCATAGTGGATGCCGATCTGCAGCATCACGCCGCCCGGCATGCCGGCCGCGGTGTAGCGCCAGGACGACAGATCGAACTGGCCGAGCCGGTCGCGGCTGATATTGGCTTCGGCGTTGACCAGCTTGCCGAAGCTGCCTTCCTCGATCTGCCGCTTGATCCAGCGGAAATGGGTCTCGCGCCGGCGCTGATAGCCCATGGCCAGCACCACGCCGGCCTCGCGGCAGCATTGCGTGATCGCGCGCGCGTCCGACACCGAATTGGCGATCGGCTTGTCGAGAAAGACGTGCTTGCCGGCTTCCGCCGCCGCCCGCGTCGTTTCCAGATGCACGTCGTTGGGCGTGGTATTGATCACCGCCTCGATCTCCGGATCGGTGAGGATGGTCTCGTAGCTCGGCACCGCGCGGCAGCCGTACTTGGCGGCGAAGGTTGAGCGCTTGCCCTCCGAGCGCGAATAGCAGGCGACGATCTTGATCTTGTCGGAGCGCGTGATGGCGTCCGCCAGCACGTCCGACCACCAGCCCATGCCGATGCAGGCAACGCGTACCGGATCGGCCATGGCCGTCACTTGCCGTCCGCGCGCCATTGGGCGCCGATCGCCTCGACCGCGACCTGCGCGATGCGCTCGTCGGTCACCCAGTCGGCGCCGGCGACGCCGACCGCGCCGACGCATTCGCCCTCGGCGATCACCGGGCAGCCGCCTTCCATCGCGGTCCAGCGCTCCGGCCCGGCGGCGAGCGCCAGGCCGAGCGCATGCGCGGTGTCGAGCGGCTGCGCCACCGCGCCGCTCGAGGTGGTCGACCGCCGGTTGGAGGCGGCGCACACCGCCTTGGTGGTGGCCGAATGCACGGTGTGGAAGCGCCCGCCGTCCATGCGCTCGAGCAGCATCAAATTGCCGCCCGCATCGGTGATGGCGACGGTGACCGCGGCGCCGGCTTGTTTGGAATGATCGATGGCGGCGGCCATCATCTTTTTGGCGCCGTCCATCGTCAGGCGCTTGGCATTCGCGACGTACATTGTCCCGGCGTCCCCCAATCCCGGCCGGAATGATAGAGGCTTCCCGCCGCGCGCGTAAAGCAAAAGCCATGGCCCGTGGCGCGGACGGAACTTTGCGCTATTTTCAGGTGGGGAAAGGGGGAGCAATGATCGACATCGCCAGCGGGCACGCCGCCATCGACCGCTATCTGGCCGGGGACTACGAGCGCGTGCGCGGCATGTCCTCGCGCTTCGCGGCGGCGATCTGCGGCTTTCTGCTGCGCCGGCAGAGCGCGCTCGGCATTGCCGGCGACTTCCTGGAGATCGGCACCTTCGAGGGCCGCTTCTTCATCGCCATGGCGCTCGGGCCTAACCGCCGGCGAGAAGGCGCTCGGCGTCGACACCTTCGAATGGCCCAATCCGGGCGTCGAGCAGCGCTTCCTCGAAAATTGCGCGGCGCACCTTCCCTACGGCCGCTACCTCGCCTGGAAGGCCGACAGCCGCACGCTCACCCCGCCCGAATTGCGCGCCAAGCTCGCCGGGTCGCGCTTGCGCTTTGTGCACATCGACAGCGAGCACAAGCGCGACCACCTCGCCAAGGAGCTCGCGCTCGTCCATCCGCTGCTGCACGAAGGCGGCGTCATCTGCCTCGACGACATGTTGCATCCCGGCTATCCGCTGATGGTGACGACGGTGTTCGACTATCTCGCGCGCCATCCCGAGCTGCGCCTGATGGCCATCATCGACCGCGAGGACATCGTGGCCTCGCCCAAGTTCCTGATCTGCCGCCGCGACTGGCTGGCGCGCTACCAGGACGAGCTGATGCGCGAATTCCAGCGCTTCCACTACACGCTCGCCGCCGACATGGAGAGCTATCTCGCGCTGGTGCTGACGCCCGATCCGCGCCTGGCGGCGGTGGAGTGAGCGGCGGCCCTGGCGCAAAAGGCAACCGGCACCTAAGCTGATGCAAACCTGAAGAGCTTAAGGGGGCTGCCGATGGCCAAGAAAGCGCGCAAAAAGAAAGCGGTGAAGGCGAAGAAAAAATCAGCGACCAAGAAGAAAGTCGCCAAGAAGGCAACAAAGGCCAAGCGCAAGACGATCGCGAAGCGTAAGTCGAAATCGGCGGCCAAGAAGCAATCCGCTTCCCCGCCCAAGCCGCGCGGCATCCTCGCCAAGATCGTCGCCGAGTTCGAAGCCGTCATCGACACCTTGGCCGACGCCGAGCGCCTGCACCGCAAAATGGAGCCGAAGATCTCGCGTGAGCCGGAGTAGGCCTGAGTAAGCGCACCGCCTCTCCGCCGTCGTTGCCGGGCTTGACCCGGCAATCCATGAAGCCGCGCGGCATTGTCGGACTTACGTCAGCAATCGCACATTAGCCGTGCAGGATGGATGCCCGGGTCAAGCCGGGCATGACGCCGAGTTTGTGGCTACGACCAAGCGACATCCTCTGCCGTCATCGGCCGCGTGGGCGTGCGATCCGCTAAACACCGCGGTCAAATGCGCAGGGTGGCCTCGCTGGCGTTGTCGGCGAATGGCCCCATTCGACCTTGGCGGTCAAGCCACGGCTTCGACCCGCCGCCTTACTTTGGCAAGCTCGTAGTTAAGTCGCGCCCGCTCGCCGTTGGCACGGTCGAGGGACTCCTTTAGCTTCCCATTCTCGGAGATCGTGCTATTGACGCGACTGTCGATCTCTACAAGGGCAACACGCAGATTGGCTTCGGCGCTGCGGGCGGCATCGAGCTCGTCTTGCAAGCGCGCGAGTTCCAGTTTCCTTTCGTTGAGCAATTGCGACTGCTTGGCCAGGCGGGCATCCAAATCCTGGGCATGATTTCTGACGACTTTGTCTTCGTTCGCCTGAATCATAAGCTGCCGCACGAGCGCGGAGGCGCGATGGCGGAAGTTGCTAATGCTATGCCGTTCATCCTCGGCCTGTTTGGCGGCTGATTCGAGCTTGCTGTGCTGTGCATTCAGCGCCCTGATTTCGGCGCCGGCTTGCGCGAGCCAGTCCGTCAGTCTCAGGACTTGCGCCCTCATCGCTGCCACCTCGTCCGCGTCGGGTTTCGCCAACTCGGGCGGTGCGCTGCCTATGCTCGGCATCTTCGCCGGTTCCGCATTGTTGTTCCGCAACAGAGGCTCAGGTTCACACACATTCGAGCCGACCACAGCATTCTCGCCGGCGGTCTTCGGTTGCGCTCGCAATAGGCCAAGCTCGATCTTAAGTCGGTTGACTAAGTCGCTCTTCCGACTGAGTTCAGCGTTTGCCGTCGCGTTTTTCGCCCTGAGTTTCTCGATCTCGATCTCCAGCTTTCGCATGGATAGTGCAAAGTCGGCGCGCAGCAGATCCTTATCCGCCACGATTTCCGCCATCGACGCGGGGATTGCGCCTTCAAGTCGCCGTTCGGTCAGCCGCACCGCTCGCCCATGGATGAGCGGAACAATGATGACTGCACCGAGACCCGCGACGAGAAGCCCCATCGCAAAATACATCACCACTTCGATCACGAACGCTGCCTTAGCTTATCGTCCCGACAAGTAGCGGCATGTGAAGCTTTCACCTCGACCGACCGGGGGCATTGCCTTCCAGCCACTCTTCGCAAGCCGAAGTCGTCTTTTTCTATTAGAATTCGTTTGTATCTCTTAAGAGTCACTAAACAATTCAATGAACGCGTAGCTATCCCTAACGCAAACCAAATACGGTTGGCCAAGGGCGGCGCGGTTGGGCCGCCGCTTCTTTTTCTGGCATTGCCGGGCCGCCGCCAAAGCGGCGCGACCCGGCAATCCATGATGAGAGGAGGCACCACCGGCTTTACGCAAGGCAATCGCGAATTGGCCATGCATCATGGATGCCCGGGTCAAGCCCGGGCATGACGCCGAGTTTGTGGCGCGACGAGCGGCGAGATCCCCTGCCGTCATCGCCCGCGCAAGCGGGCGATCAAGTAATCGCTGAAGTTGCCGAAGATTTCGCAGGAGCCGGAGTAATTCTCCGTTCGCTTCGAGTCATAAACGGAAATTTCGCGATAGCTGCGACATGTCCGCTTTGCCTCTATGAGCTGACATTAATCGATGCGAGCGTCATGTCTGTTAAGTGCCGATTGTGTTGCAAAAGTCGCCAAGTGGCATCTGTGGAATTGAATTTTAAAATAATCGAATCCGGCAGCGCGCGCTTTTGAATCTATGTTACGTGTTGGAGTGCTATATTGAAATCAATCTTTCGCGCCAAGATGCTCAAAATACTTTTGCAACAATATCTGCCAAAGGCCGACAATCGATGAGAACCGTTGACGTAAGCGTAACGTTGCTCACGTGCTCGCTATTGGCTGAATCTCGACATGGATCGGTCAATCGCCGGCCGCGCCCATCGCGCAATGCCTGATGCGTACGTCACCGCTCATTTATTGCGGGAGAGTTTGGGGCACGCCTCGATAGAAGAGCTTAAACGCTGGACCAATGAGCCGATCCTTCTGCCAAAGGTTGCCTTTCTTCGTGCTCGACGGTTGGAGCCGGTGCGGTGGTCTCGGCGTTCTGATGGACCGTCAAGGTGTTGCGGCCAAGCGCCTTGGCCGCGTAGAGCGCCGCGTCGGCCATTTCGACGAGCGCCGCCGGTGTTGAAGGCTGGCGCCCCGGGTACCAGGACGCAACTCCCGCGCTCAGCGTGAGGATGCCGTGCGGGCTGGCCTCGTGCGGGATGGCGAGCGAGCGGACGGCGGCCAGGATGTTCGCCGCGATCTGGCCGGCTCCGGCGACATCCGTTGCCGGGAGCACGATCGCGATTTCTTCGCCGCCATAGCGCGCGGCCATGTCGGCCGGCCGGCGCAACACGCCCTGCACGGCCGCGCTGACGGCGCGCAGGCAAGCGTCGCCTGCCGGATGACCAAATTGATCGTTGAAGCTCTTGAAGAGATCGATGTCGACCATGATCAGCGACAGCGGCTGCTTAATGCGCGCCGCGCGGCTGAATTCCCGTTCTATCGTCTCGTTGAAGCAGCGACGATTGGCGAGGCCGGTTAGCCCGTCGCGCACGGCCTGCAATCGCGTGGCCCGATTGGCCTGATCGACCCGATAGCCGAGCACGCCGATGACTATCAGGATGCTGAGCACGATCGCGCCATGCACGCGCAGTTGGCCGTACCACTCGCTCAAGATCGCCGAGCTGCTTTCGGCGACCAGGACGATCGTTGGATAGCGCGAAAGATGATTGTACGACCCGACCCGATAGACGTGGTCGTTTGGCGACAGATATTCGATTTCGTCGGCGGGCAACGCGGTCAACGTCTCGAGCTCGCCGGCACCGAAGGAATTCGAACTCATGGCGAGCGGCGTGCCGTCGTCCGCGATCAGGCTGATGAGACCACTGGACTTGGCCTGGACCGATTGGAACAGTTTGCGGAAGAACTCCATCGACACGCTCGACACCACGACCCCGTCAAACTTGCCATCCTGGTTATTGATCCGGCGCGAGGCCGTGATGTTGAGCGAACCGTCGATCTTGCTTCTGACGGGGTGGCCGATGAACACATCGCCCGTATTATGGCTTTTGAGAAAGCGGAAGTAGTCGCGTTCGCGGTAATTCATGCCGACCGGATTACGAAGCAGCGACTTGACGATCGCATTGCCGTCTTTGTCGGTCACGCCCATCTCGTGGATGGCCGGCAGCGCCACGGCGAGCGATGTCATCAGCCCGTAGAGGCGCTGCTGGTTCTCGGGCGCCAACCCGTCGCTCTCGACCCGTTGCACCAGGCTGCCGACGACGGTGTCGGCTGTCTTGAGCGTCGTTTCGATCTGTTGGGAGAGGGATTCGGCGAGGCTCGCCGTGACGATCTTGGCGCTGTGCAGGCTCGCTTCGCGCACATGCCACATCTGCCAGCCCTCGATCCCGATCAGGGCGGCGGACAGGCAGAGGGAGAAGCCGATGGTCCAGCTCAGCCAGGACGAACGCAGGAACGTCGGGGTTGTTCGAGACAAAACTGGCGATGGCGCGACAAGTTGCATGCTATGGCGCAAACGCTACTACAGCATACTCCAGGCGGGATTAACGCGACCGGGAAAAGCTCTACGTATTACTGCGTAAAATCGCGGAGCAGAGATTCGGGTTGAATGCCCCTGCGCGCTATAGGTCTACGCGCCGATAAAGGGCCGACACCGACGATGCCCTCGGGCCTGATGTCCGCTTTGGGTCGATTGTGTTGCAAAAGTCGCCAAGCGGACTCTGTGGAATAGAAATTTGTAATAATCGAATCTGCGAATGAGCGCTTTTGAATCTATGTTGCTCATTTGTGCGCGATCTTGAATCAATGTTACGCGCTGGCATGCTCAAAATACTTTTGCAACAATATCGGTCACAAGCGGACATTATCGCCCACTTGAGCGATGTCCGCTTTTCTCCGCATGCCGGACTATCCGCTTGTTGCGGACACGCCCTAGCGCAGCAAAAATACCCAAGAGGCAATGAGTTGCACGAATAGTGCTCACCCACCCCCCAACTTCCTTAACACCGCATCTAACTGATCCAAATCATTGTACTTGATATGCAGAATGCCGCCCTCGCCGCGGTGATCGACCGTCACGTCCAGACCTAACGCGTCCGACAGCTTGCGCTCGAGCGCGCGGGTGTCGGCGTCCTTGGCGCCGCTGGTGTAGCCCTTGGCCTCGTTGCGCATGTCGCGCACTTGCGCGGCGCCGTCCTTGCGCATCCAGGCCTCGACCTGGCGCACGCTCAAGCCCTTGCGGATGATGTCGCCGGCGATCTCGAGCGCGTTCGGTTGCCCGAGCAGCAGCCGCGCGTGGCCGGAGGAAATCTGGCCGGAGCGCACCAGCTCCTTCACCGGCTCGGAAAGCTTCAACAGACGCACCGTATTGGCGACATGCGGCCGGCTCTTGCCGACGATCTGCGCGACCTCGTCCTGCGTATGGTTGCACTGCTCCATCAGCGCAAGATAGCCGGCCGCTTCCTCGATCGGATTGAGATCGGCGCGCTGCACGTTCTCGATGATGGCGAATTCGAGCGACTGCGCGTCGGTCGCATCGACGATGGCGATCGGCACCTCGTGCAGGCCTGCGCGCTGCGCGGCGCGCCAGCGCCGCTCGCCGGCGATGATCTCGAACTGGTCGCGCTCGGCCGCCGTCCGCACCACGATCGGCTGGATGATGCCGCGCTCGCGGATCGAGCCGGTGAGCTCGTCGAGCTCGGCCTCGCTGAAGGCGCGGCGCGGATTGCGCGGATTGGGCTTGAGGTTTTCGATCGGCGCCCGCCGCGACTTGCGCCCCTCACCGGGCGTCGCCTGGCCTTCATCGCCGACGTCGCCGATCAGCGCGGCCAGGCCGCGTCCCAATCGCGAATGATCCGCCATCGCCGCCGCTCCTGATGTTCTCGACACCCGTTGCCTCTTTGTTATTCCGATTGCGTTTCTTCTTGTCATTGCCGGGCTTGACCCGGCAATCCATGATGACGTTCGGCAACGGCGGAGCTTACGTAAGGCTTCACGTCGTTGGATCTCGTGCGATGCCCGGGTCAAGCCCGGGCATGACGGTTAGCCGGCCTTCAACTCGCGCTCGCGCTGGATGATCTCGGTGGCGAGCCGCAAGTAAGCTTCGCTGCCGACGCACTTCAAATCGTAGACCAGCACCGGCTTGCCGTAGGACGGCGCTTCCGAGATGCGCACGTTGCGCGGGATCACCGTGTCGTAGACCTTGCGGCCCATGAACTGGCGCACGTCGGCGACCACCTGGTTGGAGAGGTTGTTGCGCGAGTCGTACATGGTCAGCACGATGCCGTGGATCGACAGCTTGGGATTGAGCGTGGTCTTGACCTGCTCGACCGTCTTCAGAAGTTGCGACAGGCCTTCGAGCGCGAAGAACTCGCATTGCAGCGGTACCAGAATCGAATCCGCCGCCGCCATGGCGTTGACGGTGAGCAGATTGAGCGAGGGCGGGCAATCGACCAGCACATAGGTGAAGTCGTGCGTGCGCGGGCCATGGTTGAGCGCGCGCAATGCGTTGCGCAGCCGGTAGGCGCGGTCACGCTGCTGGCCGATCTCGAGCTCGAGGCCGGCGAGGTCGAGGGTGGAGGGCGCGATGCAGAGCTGCGGCACGGCGGTCGGCTGCACCGCCTCGCGCAAGGGCGCGGCATTGGTGAGCACGTCATAGGTCGAGGTGCGGCGCGCCTTGCGGTCGATGCCCAGCCCGGTCGAGGCGTTGCCCTGCGGGTCGAGGTCGACCACCAGCACATGCTCGCCGATAGCCGCGAGCGCGGTGCCGAGATTGATGGCGGTGGTGGTCTTGCCGACGCCGCCCTTCTGGTTGGCGACGGCGATCACGCGCGGCAGCAGCGGCGGCTTGGGTGCCGGCTGTTCGCCGGTTTCTTCCGACTGGTCCATTGGCCGACTGAAGGGAACGACCTGTGGCTCGGCAACCTGTGGCTCAGTGAGCGATGGTTCAGCGGCCGGCGGTTCGGCAGGCTTGTCGGCTTCGTCGGTCATGGGGATCGCGCTCCAACCTGATTCAACGGGGCGGCGAATCGGCTGTCCGCCGCCGAGTTTACGCCCTTGTACGAGGATTGAGGCCGCGGACGATGACAATGGCGCCGTGCGGGACTCGTTACGCTGGGAACCGTCGTGACTTGCATGTTCCAATATTTAGTAGCTTCGGTCAATTCAGCCTCTACATCTTGACCCTTGGGGAACAGGCCGATTGCTCCCTTCGCAATCAAAGGAAACGCCTGATCGCAGAGCGTTTTCAATGGGGCGAGTGCCCTCGCCGTCACCACTTCGATGGCTTCTGCACAGGATTCCGCAAAATCTTCCGCCCGCATTTGGTGGACTTGCGCCGGCACCCCGGTTTTGAGGACCGCCTCCCGCAAGAAGGCGGCCTTCTTGCCGTTGCTTTCGACCAGATGGACCTTGGCGCCGGGCGTATCGGCCAGCGCGCAGGCGATCGGCAGGCCAGGGAAGCCGCCGCCCGATCCGAAGTCGGCCCACACCTTGGCCTGCGGAGCGAGGGTCAAGAGCTGCAGCGAGTCGGCGACGTGCCGGGTCCAGATTTGAGGAAGCGTGGACGATGCGACCAGGTTGATCTTGCGCTGCCACGCCGACAGCAGATCGACGAAAATGCTCAGACGGTTTTCCGTTTCACGTGAAACAGGCGTGAGCTTGAAAGCGCGCGCGCGGTCGTCGTCGCGCTGCGCAGTCTTGTTCAAGCGCGCTTGGCCGCTTTGCCGCGGCCGCGTTTGACATGCGCGACCAGCAGCGTGAGCGCCGCCGGCGTAATGCCGTCGATACGACTCGCATGTCCGATGGTGCGCGGACGATGCGCGATTAACTTTTGCTTAACCTCGTTCGACAACCCGGGCAGCGCTGCGTAGTCGAGCTCATCGGGCAGGGCGAAACTTTCGTCGCGCCGATAGGCGGCAATGTCGGCGGCCTGGCGTGAGAGATAGACGTCATACTTGGCGTCGATCTCGATCTGCTCGGAAATTTTCGGCGCGAGCGCGCCAAAGCGCGGCCAGACTTTCGCGAGATCCGCAACCGAGATGGTTGGATACGACAACAGCTCGAACGCGCTGCGCCGTTGTCCATCTTTGTTCAATGCAAGTCCATGACGCTCGGCTTCTTTCGGTGTGAGCGAAACGGAATCGGCAAACGCGCGCGCATCGTTGAGTGCGGAATTTTTTTCAGCGAAAACTTTCGCGCGCTCGGCGCCAACGCATCCGATGTCGATGCCGCGCGCGGTCAAACGTTGATCGGCATTGTCGGCGCGCAGCGCGAGACGATATTCGGCGCGCGATGTGAACATGCGATACGGTTCGCTGACTCCGCGCGTGACGAGATCGTCAATCATCACACCGAGATAAGCTTGCGCGCGATCGAACATGATTTCTTTGCCGTCGCCGGCGCGGCGAGGGCCGCGTTGAGACCTGTAAGAAGTCCCTGTGCCGCAGCCTCTTCGTAGCCTGTGGTGCCGTTGATTTGACCGGCGAGAAAGAGCCCGCGCAGCCGCTTTGTCTCGAGCGTTGGTTTGAGTTCACGCGGATCGACGTGATCGTATTCGATGGCGTAGCCTGGCCGAAGATAGATGCGTTTTGCAATCCGGGAATCGTCGCGACCAATGCGCGTTGCACGTCTTCAGGAAGCGACGTCGAAATGCCGTTCGGATAAACGGTGTGATCGTCGAGACCTTCCGGCTCCAAAAAAATCTGATGACCGTCGCGCTCGCCGAACTTCACGACTTGTCTTCGATCGACGGACAGTAACGCGGACCGCGGCTCACGATTTGTCCCGAGTACATCGGCGAGCGATGACGTTAGCGCGAATGATTTGATCGTTGCTTCGATGGTGCGCGTGATGCCGCATTCAATTTGCGGCGTGGTCGAGCGCGTCGTCAGAACCGAGAACGGTCGGGCGGTTCGTCGCCGGCCTGCATC
>CAVXGN010000022.1:0-153573 GCA_963761245.1 uncultured Alphaproteobacteria bacterium
GAGGGGTTCTCGACCGTCTCCACCACCAGCATGTGGCGGGAGAGCCGCAGATCGCCGGTTTTCGAGTTCGATCTCGGCATGCACGTCGGTTTCCGCGCCGTAGCGCGAGCGCGCCGCCTTGGCGATGGCGTCTTCCATCGCCGTAATGACGATGGAGCGGTCGATCGCTTTTTCGCGCGCGACCGCGTCGGCAATCTGTAAAAGTTCGAGCCTGTTGGCGCTGACAGCCATAGCTCAGTCTCCTTGGTAATGGGGCCTTCCGGCGTGGCCGGTCTTGAGCCGCCGATGTCGTTCTTCTCTGCGTGCCGCCTTAGCTTCTCGCTTGGCGGCCTTTTCGCGCCGCAAAGCCTGCGCCACCAGTTCGTCGGTCAGCACAAGTTTTGCTTCGCTCATTTCCTCGATCGGAAGCAGAACCTCCGCTTCCTCGTCCGGGCCCGCTTCGTCGCGGCGCACGCGCGCCGCTTCGCCCTCGGTGCCGATGAGCAGGCCGCGAAACCGTTTGCGGCCGTTGATCGGAATCTCGGTCTCGATCTTCACCACCTGGCCGGCATAGCGGTCGAAATCCGAACGCCGCACCAGCGGCCGGTCGATGCCGGGCGAGGAAATCTCCAGCCGGTAGGCCCGCTCGATCGGGTCGGCGACGTCGAGCACCGGCGACAGCGCGCGCGATACGGCCTCGCAGTCTTCCACCGTCATGGTTCCGTCCGGCCGCTCCGCCATGATCTGCACGGTGCAGCCTTCGGCGCTTGAGATCCGCACGCGCACCAAGCGGTAGCCGAGTGTGTCGATGACCGGTTCGGCAATCGCCGCCACGCGCGCGGCAACCCCCGGCTCGACGATCAGCCGCGGTTCGCTTTGATTTCGGTCGGCGCCTTGCGGCGCGCTGTCTTGCAGTGCGTGACTTCCGGCCATTCGGTAACAAAAAAGAGCGGGTCCGGGGGGACCCACTCTCAAAACCCATTCGGTTATGAGGGTGTCTTAACTGACGCGCGAAATATAGCGATTTCCCGGTTTGGTGCAAGGGCGGCGTGCATTTTTGCCGGCTAACTGTTCGTTCAGAATCTACCCTTAAAATTAGGTAAAGCCATCGATCCCGCAATTTTAACAGGCGTTTGCAGGTCTTTAATGGGCGCGCCGGCCTCGCTGCTTCCGGAATTGGAAGAGGTCGTCCAGCACGGCTCGGCGGAGAAGCGTGCCGAGTCGCTGCGGCGCATCACCAGCCTGTTTCTCGAAAGTGCCGACCGCTTCAACGAAGATCATGTCGCCGTGTTCGACGATGTGATCGGCTGCCTGATCGAGCAAATCGAAGTCAAGGCGCTGGCGGAACTCGCGCGCCGGATCGCGTCGGTGCCCAATGCGCCGGCCGGGGTGGTGCGCACGCTCGCCAAGCGCGATGAAATCAGCATCGCTGCGCCTGTGCTTCAGCAGGCCAAGCTCGACGAGCCGGATTTGAAATTTATCGCGGAGACCAAGAGCCAGGCGCACCTGCTGGCGATGTCGAGCCGAACGGGCATCGGCGAGGCGCTGTCGGATATTCTGGTTGAGCGCGGCGACCGCGAAGTCACGCGGTCGATCGCGACCAATCAAAATGCGCGATTGTCGGACAATGCGTTTGCGACCCTGGTCGAGCGCGCGACCCAGGACTGGGTGCTGGCGGAGCGGGTCGGATTGCGCACCGACATTCCGCCGCGCATGTTCCGCCAGTTGCTGCTCAAGGCCTCCGATGTGGTTCAGAAGCGGCTGCTGGCACAGGCCAAGCCGGAGACGCGCGCCGAGATCCGCAATGTGCTGGCGAAGGTAACCGACGAGGTCGCCGCCAAGGCGGCGCCGCGCAATTACACCGCTGCGCTTGCCGCCGTCCGCGCGCTGCACAGCGAGGGCAAACTCGGCGAAGCCGATGTTGTCGAATTCGCCAAGACCGGACAATACGAGGAGACCATCGCCGCGCTGTCGATTCTATGCGCGGTTCCGGTGGAAGTGGTGGATCGATTGATGAGCGGCGAACGCGCCGACCCGGTGCTGCTGCTGGCGCGCTCGGCCGGCTTCGAGTGGCCGACGGTGCGCGCGATCATCACCGCGCGGCCGGGCAAGCCGCCCTCCAGCCAGGCGATCGATGCGGCGCGCGAGAATTTCCAGCGGCTGACTGCCGCTACCGCCCAACGCGTGGTGCGCTTCTGGCAAGTGCGTCAGGGCACAGGCGCCGGCTAGGTCTTCCGAAAGATAAAATACGCCGGCATGCGGCCTTCGCGCTTGGCCTTGGCTTCGTATCGCGTGCCGGAGAAATCCGGCCACGGCTTGCGCCAGTCTTCGGCGTGCTCGGCAGTCCAGATGAATTCTTTCGAGCGCAACACGCGCGCAAGCGCCCAGGACGCATAGTCCGCAATGTCGGTCGCGAAGCGTAACTCGCCGCCGGCTCGCAAGATGCGCGCAAGCTGCTTCAGGCTGTCGTCTTGGATGAAGCGCCGCTTCCAGTGCCGGCGCTTCGGCCACGGGTCGGGATAAAGCAGATCGATGCGCGAAAGGCTTTCAGGCGGCAGCCATTCGATCAACGCGCTGGCGTCGCCGAAATGCAGCCGGATATTGGCAAGCCGATCGGCATCGATGGCGGCGAGAGCCTTGGCGATCGCATTGACGAAACCGTCGCTGCCGATAAAGCCGCTGCGCGGATTTGCTTTGGCCTGCGCAATGAGATGTTCGGCGCCGCCGAAGCCGATCTCGAGACGGATGTCGTCGGGCGACCCGCCGAACAACGCGCGCAGATCGGCCGGTGCCGGCCGCGCGAGATCGAGCGCGAGCGTCGGCAGCAATGTATCGAACAGCGCGGCCTGCCGCGGCCGCAAGGGATGACCTTTGCGCCGGCCGAAGAAGGCGCGCTGCGCTTGATCCTTCGGTTGTTGCCGCTCGTTCATGGTGTCATCGCCCGCGCAGGCGGGCGATCCAGTAAACACCAACCGTTCGATCAGGCACAGCCGGGAATACTGGATGCCCGCTTTCGCGGGGCACGACAGCCGAAATTCTACGGCCGAATTGGTCTTACTTCGCCGCCCGCCTGATCGCGTCCGCGAGGTCGGTGCGCTCCCAGGAGAAACCGCCGTCTTTGTCCGGCGCGCGGCCGAAATGGCCGTAGGCGGCGGTGCGCCGGTAGATCGGACGGCTGAGCTTGAGTGCGCGGCGGATGCTGGTCGGCCGTAAGGGGAACAGCTCGGGCAGGATCTTCTCGAGCTTCAACTCCGGCACTTTGCCGGTACCGTGGGTATCGACCAGGACCGACATCGGATCGGCCACGCCGATCGCGTAGGCGATCTGGATCGTGCAGCGCTCGGCGACGCCGGCGGCGACCACGTTCTTGGCGAGATAACGCGCGGCGTAGGCCGCCGAGCGATCGACCTTGGTCGGATCCTTGCCGGAGAAAGCGCCGCCGCCATGCGGCGCATAGCCGCCGTAGGTGTCGACGATGATCTTGCGGCCGGTCAGCCCGCAATCGCCGTCGGGACCGCCGATGACGAAATTGCCGGTCGGATTGACCAGGAAGTCGGAGGGCCGTTTCGGCATCCAGCCCTTTGGCAGCGCGGACTCAACCGCGTCCGAGATCATCTCCTTGATCAGGCCGGGCGTGTATTTCTTGTTGTTGCGGCTCTGCGCCTTGTGCTGCGTCGAAACCACCACCTTGGTGCAGCCGACCGGCTGGCCGTTCACGTATTTGACGGTGACCTGGCTCTTGGCGTCGGGTTGCAGATCCGCCAGTTGGCCGCCACGACGCTTGTCGGCGAGCACCTTCAAAATTTTATGCGCGAAATAGATCGGCGCCGGCATGAACGAGTTCTTCTCGTAGACTTCGCTTTCGGTGCAAGCAAAGCCGAACATCATGCCTTGATCGCCGGCGCCTTCTTCCTCGCCGCTTTTCTTTTTCTTGGCGTCAACGCCCATGGCGATGTCGGGCGACTGGCCGTGCAGCAGAACTTCGACATCGGCGCCGTAGAAGGAGAAGCCGTCCTGGTCGTAGCCAATGTCCTTGACCACGTCGCGCGCAATCTGGGCGATCAGTTCGCGGTTCACGACGGCTTTGTCGCCATGCTTGTGGAAGAACGGCGATTGGCCGCGGCCCTCACCGGCGATGACGATCTTGTTGGTCGTGGTCAGCGTCTCGCAGCCGAGCCGCGTGTTCACGGCACTGTCGTCAGCGATGCCAAGCTCGATGTCGTTTTCCAGAAACGCATCGAGCACCGCATCGGAAATCTGATCGCAGACTTTGTCGGGATGCCCTTCGGAAACCAACTCGCTGGTAAACAGGAAATTGGTATGAGCCACCGTTGAAAATCCTCCCCTGCCGCGGCTCGACCGCCGCGCGGTTTAACGCCGGGGTGTTTCTTGCAGTGTGCCCGGACGAGGTCAAGATGCGGGCGGCGTTGGGCAGCCGCTCAATGCGAAATTCGCAAAGGTGGGAACGGATTTGCGTAAAAACGTCGCGCCCAAGCAAAATGCGCGCATTGGCCGCAAAAAGACGCGGAACGACGGAGATATCGGGCCGCGTTGAAGAGGCGGGTCGAGCGCTCAGTCGTCGACGCCGGCGATTTGCTCGACCAGATCGACAATGCGGCGGCGCAGCTTGCTGTTCTTGATGCGCATGAACGCTTTGGTGAGCGAAAGCCCGTCCGAGGTGGCGAGAAAGTCCGAGACATAGGCTGGCGAGGGGGCTTCACCCATGCCGCCATGGTGGCCGGGAAGATGCGGCGCGCCTTCAAAGAAAAATGAAACCGGCACTTGCAGAATGTTGGAAATCTGCTGCAGCCGGCTGGCGCCGATGCGGTTGGTGCCCTTTTCGTATTTCTGCACCTGCTGGAAGGTCAGCCCGAGCGCGTCGCCCAGCTTTTCCTGGCTCATGCTCAGCATCATCCGACGCATACGCACGCGCGAACCGACATGTTTGTCGATCGGATTGGGTGCCTTCTTCGCCATAACCTACCCCTATGCCGCTATTTTGTAGCGTAATGTCACAGATGCGGGCCGATAGGCAATCCGTGAAATCTCATGGCGCGATATTCAACTTTAGTCGGCTCTAAAAATTTGCTCGCCTTTTCAATTAGTTCCACATCGTGGAAAACGGTCTCGCGCATTTTGAGTTTCGATTGTTGCAAAGTTAGAACAACTTTGCCCCGAAAACCGGTCGGTGTTCTCGCAATTTATGGCTGCAAGCGGCGGCGTCCCACAACCACGAAACTTGCTACTAAAAATAGAATCACGGGGAAATCGCCGAACTGAACGTAGGGGGTCGGCGCGACGGCCTTTGGCAGCTTGGCGTCCAGCACGCCTTCGACGCCAAGTGGCAGCGAACGGACGATACGACCGAGCGGGTCGACCACGGCGGAAATTCCGGTATTTGCCGCACGCGCCAGCGGCAGTCCCTCCGCGATCGCGAGCATGCGCGCCTGTTCGAAATGCTGGTAGGGACCGGTGCTGATGCCGAACCAGCCGTCATTGGTGACGTTGACGAGCCAGCCCGGTCGCTGGTCGCGCGGCACTGCGGCGCCCGGGAAAATTGCTTCGTAGCAAATGAGCGGCAGCATCTTCGGTGCGCCAGGTACGTCCATGGCGCGGCGGCGATCGCCGGCGAAGAATCCGCCCGCCATCTTGGTGAGCTGCCGCAAGCCGAGACGTTCGAGCAGATGTTGCAACGGCAGATATTCGCCGAATGGCACCAGATGGACCTTGTCGTAGATGCCCAAGATCGATCCGTCGTGGTCGATGACATAGACCGAATTATACGCGTGCACGACACGGGCCTCGGTGGCCGTCGGTGCGGCGCGTACCGCGCCCGTGATCAAGACTGTATGCGGTTGCAGCAAGGCGGCAATCTGCGCCAACGCATCGGGCTCGCGGGTGAGGAAGAAAGGGAAAGCCGATTCCGGCCAGATCAAATGCGTGACATCTTGCACGCCGCTTGATTGCGGTCCGGCAGCGCGATCGGACAGGCGCAGATAGCGCGTCATCACTTGTTGCTTGGCGGAGTAATTGAATTTTTCGTCCTGCTGCAGATTGGGCTGCATGATGCGCAGCTTGACGCCATCGACGTAGCCGGTCGGATTTTGCCACAGCCGGAACGCGCCGTAGCCGGTGAACGCGGCAAGGATGAGCAAGCCGAAGATCGGCGCGCGGCGCGGATGCGGCGTGTCGACTTTGTCGTCGGCAAGCACGGCGGGACTTGCAAAGATCGCGATGCTGAGAAATGTCAGACCCCAGACACCGACCAGCGATACGCTTTGGGCCAGTGCCAGTGGCTGCGCCAGCGCGTAGCCGAACGTGTTCCATGGAAAGCCGCTGAGCAGATGGCCGCGCAGCCATTCGGCCATGGTGAGCATGGCGGCCAACGCCAACACGCGTTCGGCGCCGCGTACCCAAATCAGGCGCGCGGCCGCAAGTCCCAACGCCGTATAAAGCGCAAGGTAGGCCGGCAGCCCGCCGACCGCGAACGGCAGCAGCCAGCCGAAGGTCTTGGCATCGACCAGGAAGGCGTAACCGACCCAGTAAAGCCCGGCGAGGAAATAGCCGAAACCGAAGCACCAGCCGACGCCGGCAGCCGCAACGGCTCCGCTCCAGCGGCCGGCGGCGGTGCCGTCCAACAGCCAGACCAGAACGGGGAAGGTCACGAACAGGATCGGCCAGGCATTGAAGGGCGCCATCGCCAGCGCGGAGACGGCGCCGGCCACGAAGGCGATGCCCGCACGCCGCCAGCCGAAGGCGAGCATGAGGGAATGGGCGATGCGAGTGAGCGTCACGGGCGGCGCGCGGCAGGCGAGGACGTGTTGGAAGACGATTCACCATCCTTGGAGCCGGCGGAATCGTCGGTCGGTAACGTCGTCGGCGCGGTGCCGGCGAGCACGGCATCCGGCTCCGCGCGCTTGGCGGCGCCGCGCGCCCACTCGCGGCGCTCTTTCAGTCGGGTGATACGTACGCGCTTGATGCGGCGCGGATCGGCGTCGAGCACTTCGAATTCGAACAGGCCAGGACCGGGGATCAACTCACCGCGGACGGGCAGGCGGCCGGCGCGGGTCACCAGATAGCCGCCGAGCGTATCGACTTCCTCGGCTGCATCGCCAGGGTCGAAATCATTGCCGACGGTGGCGGACACATCTTCGAGGCCGGCGCGCGCATCGGCGATGTAAGAGCCGTCCGGCTGGCGCACAACGTGAGGCGTCTCGTCTTCGTCATGCTCGTCGGCAATCTCGCCGACGATCTGCTCGACGATGTCCTCAATCGAAACCAGCCCATCGGTGCCGCCATATTCGTCGATCACGAGAGAGAGATGAATGCGCGTTGCCTGCATGCGGGCGAGCAGGTCGATGACGCGCATCGACGGCGGCACAAATAGAAGCTCACGGACGATTTTCGCGGTCGAGAGCGGCATCGCAAGGTCGATCGCCTTGAGATCGAGGTTGGCCGGCAGCGGTTTCTTGCGCTTGGCGTTTTTTTCCGGATCGACCGCCGCGCGCGCGGTCATGAACGCGATCAGGTCGCGGATGTGCGCCATGCCGATCGGATCGTCGAGCGTGTCGTTATAGACCACCAGGCGCGAATGCCCGGCGCCCTCGAACATCCGTACCAGCGCGCCCAGCGTGATGTCCTGCTGCACGGCGATGATATCGGCGCGCGGGATCATGACGTCGCCGACCCGCCGTTCGCGCAGTCCCAAGATATTCTTGAGCATGCGGCTTTCTTCCGGCGAGAAGCCGGATTCGCTCGGCGTCATGGCGTCGAGCACATCCTTGAGATCGGCGCGAATCGAATTGGGCTTCCAGCCGAACAGCGCGCGGACCACGCGTCCGAACCAGCTCTCGCCGTTTTCGCGCCGCTGGGGGACCGGCACTGGCAGATTGCGCGGTTCGAATGAAGTGCCGCCGGAGCTGGAACTTGGAGGTTGGCTGTCAGGCATGGCGGTCAGGCGTCGCCGAGATCGCGGACAAGATAGGGATCGGGCATTCTCAATCGCATCATGACTTTGCTTTCAATCCCTTCCATCTCTTCGGCCTGCGCATCGGTCTGGTGGTCATAGCCGAGGAGGTGGAGAAAGCCATGCACGGCGAGATGGGCGAGATGATGAAGGAACACTCGATTTTCCTCGCTGCATTCCCGGTCCAGCGTCTCATAGGCGATGACGATGTCGCCCAGAAACTTGGCGCCGCTGGCCTTGGCGGCCGGAAACGACAGCACATTGGTGGCCTTGTCGATGCCCCGCCAGTCGCGATTGAGGGCGCGGACCGCCGAATCATCGGTCAGCACGATACTCACTTCGCCGTCGGCTGTTGAGAGTGCGCTTGCCGCGGCGGCAATGGCGTCGCGCACGCACTGCTCGGCGAGCGGCTGTGCGGCCCACAGCGGCGATTGCGTCTGAATGTCGATGTCCGGCGCGCCGGCGCGCCGGCCCGGCGCCGTGCTCATTCCTTGGCCTCGCGCTTGCCGGTGCCGCGGTCATACGCTTCGACGATGCGCGAGACCAGTTCGTGCCGGATCACGTCCTCATGCGTGAAGGCGACATGTCCGACGCCCTCGATCCCCGAGAGCAGTCGCACCGCCTCCGCGAGCCCCGAGGTCTGGCCATGCGGCAGGTCGACTTGGCTCGGGTCGCCGGTAACGATCATGCGGCTGTTCTCGCCGAGCCTGGTCAAGAACATCTTCATCTGCATCGATGTCGTATTCTGCGCCTCGTCGAGGATGACGGCGGCATTCGACAAGGTGCGGCCGCGCATGAAGGCGAGCGGCGCGATCTCGATCTCGGCGCTTTGCAATGCACGCTCCACGATACGGGCGTCCATCAGGTCGTAGAGCGCGTCGTAGATCGGGCGCAAATAGGGGTCGACTTTCTCGCGCATGTCGCCGGGCAGGAAGCCGAGCCGTTCGCCTGCTTCCACCGCCGGCCGCGACAGGATGATGCGGTCGACTTCCTTGCGCTCGAACATCTGCAGCGCATGCGCGACCGCGAGCCAGGTCTTGCCGGTGCCTGCCGGGCCGGTGCCGAAGACCAGCGCGTGGCGCTTGAGAGCGCGGATATAGGCGTCTTGCGCCGCGGTGCGTGCGCGCACTGGACGCTTGCGCAGGTTGATTTCCTCGAAAGCCGACCGCGCGCTCGCCGGGTCGTAGTCGAACAGCGAGCCTTGCGCGATGGCCTGCCGGATGGCGCCTTCGACGTCGCCCTGGGTTAAATCGCGGCCGCGCCGGAGCTGCTCATACAAGCCTTCCAGGACGCGGCGCGCCTGCTCGCAGGCGCCGCGCGAACCTTCGATGGTGACATGGTTGCCGCGCTGCTCGGCCATGACGCCGAGCCGGCGTTCGATCAGCGCAAGATTCTGGCCGTATTGGCCGAACAGGATCGAGGCGAGCCGGTTGTCCTCGAAGGCGAGCACGGTCTGCGTCGTTGCCGTCTCTTCGGAGGCGGCGGCGGGCGGGATCACGGGATCCTGTGTGCGCAAGGGTGTTTCAGGCTCCTGCTGCGGCAAATTGCGGTGCGCGAACGTCGTCGATCAGCGCGCCAAACAGACTGTTGCTGCCAACCTCAGTGACAATAACCGGCGCCACACTGCCAATGAGCGAACGCGGCGCCATGACCTGTACTGCCTGCAAATATGGGGTGCGGCCGACCAGTTGCCCAGGGAGCTTGCCGGGCTTTTCCAAAAGGACGTCCACGGTGCGGCCGGCAAATTGCGCGTTGAAAGCGCGCTGATGGCGCGTGATCGCGGCTTGCAGGCGCTGCAAGCGCTCGGACTTTTCCTCTTGCGCGACCTGCGCGTCCATGTCGGCGGCCGGCGTGCCCGGACGCGGTGAGTACATGAACGAGAAGGCGCCGGCGTAGCCGACTTCGTCCACCAGCGACAAAGTTTCGCGGAAATCGTCTTCGGTTTCGCCGGGAAAGCCGACGATGAAATCCGACGAGAAGGCAAGGTCGGAACGCGCGGCGCGCAAACGGTCGATGACGGCAAGATAATCCGCGCGCGTGTGCTTGCGATTCATGGCCGCGAGCATGCGATCGCTGCCGGACTGAACGGGAAGATGCACATAGGGCATCAACGCCGGCAGATCGGCATGCGCGGCGATCAGATCGTCATCCATGTCGCGCGGATGGCTGGTGGTGTAGCGCAGCCGCAAGATGCCGGGCACATTGGCGAGCCGGTGCAGGAGTTTTCCGAGCGACGATGGTGCGCCGGCTGCATCCTCACCATGATAGGCATTCACGTTCTGCCCGATCAGCGTGATTTCGCGCACGCCGGCATCGGCCAGCCGCTCGACTTCTGCGACGATCGCTGCGACCGGGCGCGACACCTCGCTGCCGCGGGTGTAAGGGACCACGCAGAACGTGCAGAACTTGTCGCAACCCTCCTGCACCGTCACGAAGGCGGAAATGCCGCGCCGCTGGATGGCGGCTCGCCCCGGCGCCGCGAGGGCATCGAACTTGTCCTCGACCGGGAATTCGGTGTCGACGACCTTCTCGCCGCTTTGCGCGCGCGCAAGCAAATCGGGCAGGCGATGATAGTTTTGCGAGCCGACCACCAGGTCGACGGCGCCGGCACGGCGCACGATCTCGTCGCCCTCGGCCTGCGCCACGCAACCGGCGACCGCGATCAGCATGCGGCGGCCTTCGGCTGCCGCCGCCTCCTTCATGACGCGGATGCGGCCGATCTCGGAATAGACCTTCTCAACCGCCTTTTCGCGGATGTGGCAGGTATTGAGGATGACAAGGTCGGCATCGTCGGGCGTTGCGGTTTCGCTGAAACCGGCCGGCGCCAGGGTGTCCGCCATACGATGGGAATCGTAGACGTTCATCTGGCAGCCGAATGATTTGACGTGGACTTTGCGGGGTCTGCTCATGCCGAGTTTGCGAACCAGGGACCTAATGTAACCTGTCCAGGCCGGGCTGTCCCGGCCAACGATATATTTGATTTTGCAACGATTTTAAGACGTCCCCCACCGGACCGCGGTTCCTCATAACGGCTTTCCCCGCATGAATAAATGCCGCCTATTCCGCTGCTCGCGCCGGGCGCGGACGGCCGCGCAAGGTCGCAACGGTGATCTGGCGCACCGTGTTTTCCAGGTTCTTGGCCATGACCTTGCGGTCGGTGGCGCCGTCGGCGGCGACCGGTTCGCCGTAAGTCACCACCACATCGACCGCACCGCGTTCGATGAAGGCCTTGATGTGCGGCATGAATTCGAGATCGCCATACCAGGCCACCAGCGGGCGATGCTGGCGGCCCATGGGAATGCCGTGCTGGTCGGTGTAGCAGATCGACATCGGCTGAATCAGGATCCCGTGCTCGGCGCGCTGGCCCGCCTCCTTCACCGCGCCGACCAGTGCCGAGCGGAACGGCAGCACCCGGTTGCCGTCGCTCGAGGTGCCTTCCGCGAACAGAACCACCGAGGTGCCGCCGGCAAGCCGCTCTACGATCTGATTGACGGCGTCGCTGGTTTGGTGGCGGCGGGTGCGGTCGACGAACACCGTTCGCTGTATCTTGGCGGTGATGCCGACCAAGAGCCAGGAGGCGACTTCCCGTTTGGCGACAAAGGCCACCGGCACGATCGAGCCGATCACCACGATGTCGACCCAGGACACATGATTGGAAATAAACAGCGCGGCGCGGTCGCGCACCGGTTCGCCGATCACGCGCAAATGCAGGCGCAGGAGCCTGCGCAGCAACCGATAATAGTTGACGGCGATCGTGCCCCAACCGGGCAGATGCAACTTGTCGAGCAGCCATTGCAGCGAAATCAATATCGGCGTGGCGGTGAAAAACACCACCGCGATGATCAGCGCGCGCGCCATCAGCTTTTCTTGGCGTCGTCGCCCAGCGGTACGGCGTAGAGCTCGAGCCGGTGGTCGACCAGCTTGTAGCCGAGCTTGCGGGCCACCTCGGCCTGCAGCCGCTCGATTTCCTCCGACTTGAACTCGACCACCTCGCCGTTGCGCAGATTGATCAGATGATCGTGGTGGCTCTCGGTGCTGGTCTCGTAGCGGGCGCGGCCCTCGCGGAAATCGTGCCGCTCGATGATGCCGGCGTCCTCGAACAGCCGAACCGTGCGGTACACGGTCGAGATGGAAATGCGGTCGTCGACCTTGACACAGCGGCGGTAAAGCTCCTCCACGTCCGGATGGTCGTCAGATTGCGCCAACACCCGCGCGATGGTGCGGCGTTGTTCGGTCATGCGCATGCCCTTGGCGGCGCACAGGGCCTCGATGTTTCGCCTGTCAGGAACGGCTTTGTCCGGCGTGGTCACGATCCTCTCCCGTCCGGCCCTCATATCATATTGAGGGGGTGAGGCGAGTGTCTTTCCACCGGTCAGGCAAGGTCGCGCCGCAGCACCAAAGCTGCCGCGGGCTTGCCCTCTGGACCTGGATAATAATTGTCGCGGCGGGACACCTCGCGGAAACCGGCGCGGTCATACAGGCGGATCGCCGGCCGATTATTCTCATCCACCTCCAAGAATACCGCGCGCGCGCCGAGCCCCGCCAGCCGGCGCAGATGCAAATCGAGCAGGCTGCGCGCCAGCCCGCGGCCTCGGCTCGCGCGGGCAACCGCGACCGACAGGATTTCCGCCTCGTCCGCGGCCAGCCGCGCCATGATGAAACCGGCGAGCTTGCCGCCGATCATAGCGCGATGGGTGACGACATTGTTGGCGAGCAGCAGGCCTTCCACTTCTTGCTCGCTCCAGCCGCGCCGGAACGAAGCGGCATGCAGGTTCGCGATGCTCGCGGCATCGCGCGCCGTCGCCTCCGATAACATCGGCGCGCCGCGCGCCTTGAGCCAGCGAAAGAACCGCATCATCGGCGCGCGAGCTGGGCGGCGTCCTGCGGCTGCGCATCGGGCGCCCGCAGGTAAAGCGGCTTCGGCGGCTCGCCGGTCAGCACCGCGATGGCGCCGAGCCTTGCCACCCAATCGATATCCGGCGCCGCGCGCTGATCGACGGTGCTGGGCGGCGCCACCCCCGGCGGCCAAGCCGACGCGATCAAATTCGCCGCGGTGCCGACCACGCGCGCGCCTTCGGCTGCCGCAACGCGCAACGCCTCGCGTAACGGCACCAGCCGCGGCTGCACCAACGTGCGGCCGGCGGTGCCGACGACCTGCAGATAGACCTGGTCATGCCGCGCATCGATCGCCACCACCACCGGCAGCGAGCGGTCGGCCGCGACATAGGGCGCGGCAAAGGCATTGAGCGTGGTGACGCCGACCGCCGGCTTGCCCGAGGCGAGCGCCAGCCCACGCGCAGCCGAAATGCCGACACGCAGGCCCGTGAAACTGCCGGGTCCGGTGGTGACCGCGATCCGGTCGAGGTCGCCGACGGCGACCCGGGCGCGCAGCAGCACGCGCGCGATCAGCGGCATCAAGGCCTCGGCATGGCCGCGCGTCATGGCGAGCGATTCATGAGCGACAATGGCCGCGGGCTCGCTATCGAGCACGGCCGCCGAGCAGGCTTCGAGCGCGGTATCGATGGCGAGCAGGCGCATGCAAACCCAAGTGTCATCATCCGCGAAAGCGGATGATCCAGTAGTCACCGACGCAGCGATTATATCGCAAGCACGCGGAATACTGGATGCCCCGCCTACGCGGGGCGTGACAGCAAATGGGTTAAACCGGCCTTACTTCCACGACCTCGGGCACGAAATGGCGCAGCAAGTTCTGGATGCCGTGCTGGAGCGTAGCCGTCGACGATGGGCAGCCCGAGCAGGCGCCCTTCATCGTGAGATAGACGACGCCTTCTTTGTAACCCTTGAAAGTGATGTCGCCGCCGTCGCCGGCCACCGCCGGGCGCACGCGTGTCTCGATCAGGTCCTTGATGATCGTGACCGTCTCTTCGTCGGCCGCGTCGAAGAACTCATCGCTCTCGGCTGCCGGCTCGGCGTTGGCCGCCAGCAGCGGCGCACCCGTCATGTAATGCTCCATGATGGCGCCAAGCACCGCCGGCTTGATCTGCTGCCATTCGCCGTCGGTCTTGGTGACGGAGATGAAATCGCCGCCGAAGAACACGCCGCCGACATTGGGGATCTGGAACAGCGCCGCGGCCAGCGGCGATTGCGCGGCCGCTTCCTGCGTCGGCATGTCGAGGGTGCCGGATTCGAGCACCGGGCGTCCCGGCAGGAACTTCAGCGTAGCCGGATTAGGGGTGGCTTCGGTCTGGATGAACATTTTCGGCTCTCCTTGCGGGTTCAAGGCCCGTGGATGGCATGACTATAAAGGATAAATGGCGCTTGCGCAGGCTGGGGTCAACCGGCTGCAAAAACGGCCCGTAGCGCGGCTTTACGCCATGGCGTCGAGCTCTTCGTCGCTCAGGTGGCCGGGCACGATCGCCACGGGAATCGGGAACGTGCCGGCGCTTTTGGCAACGCTGGTGACCAGCGGGCCGGGGCCTTCCTTCGCCGTGCCGGCGGCGAGCACCAGGATGCCGATGTCGGCATCCTCGTCGATCAGCTTGACGATCTCTTCGGCGATGTCGCCTTCGCGGATCACCCGGTCGGGCGTGAAGTGGCCGATTTGCCGTACGCGGGTGGCGAACTTGCCCAGCACGGCTTTGGCTTCCTCCTGCGCCTCGGCCTGCATGATGTCGGCGACGCCGAGCCATTGCTGATTGCGCTCGCTGGTCTCGATCACGCGCAGCATGACCAACTGCGACTTGGTACGGCCGGCGCGCTTGGCCGCCCAATAGACCGCGCGATCGCATTCTTCGGTATTGTCGATGACCACCAGATATTTGCGCTTGTGGCCGGCCTCGTAACTGCGGCGCTTGCTGCTCATCGCTTGCTCCCGCTTCATCCGATCATTTGCATGACAACGGATGCACAAGCTGCCAATGGTGCCACGGCGGCCGCCGCATCGACAAGCGGGAAGCTTGCTCGGTTTTGTCGCAGTGCAAACGCGCATACGATCGAGTTTGACTCAAATCAACGCCGTACAAAGCCGACGATATCCTTGACCGCCTTCATGGTCTCGGCCGCCAGCACCTGGGCGCGCGCGGAGCCCTCCGCCAGCACCGAGTCGATATAGACCGGATCCTGCGTCAGGCGCTTCATCTCGGCGCCGATCGGCCCGAGCTTGGCGACAGCGACGTCGACCAATGCCGCCTTGAAGGTGGAGAATTGCCCGCCGCCGAATTCGCTCAGCACCTGCGCCTTGCTGGTGCCCTGCAGCGCCGCGTAGATGCCGACCAGGTTCTCGGCTTCCGGCCGCGGCTCCAAACCTTTCTCTTCGCTCGGCAGCGGCTCGGGATCGGTTTTCGCCTTGCGGATTTTCTGCGCGATGGCGTCGGCATCGTCGGTGAGATTGATGCGCGAATAGTCGGACGCTTCCGACTTCGACATCTTCTTCGAGCCGTCGCGCAGCGACATCACCCGCGTCGCCGGTCCCTGGATGATCGGCTCCGGCAGCGGAAAGAAGGTGTCGCCGTAGCCGTGCGCGTGAATCGAGGCGCCGAAGTCGTTGTTGAACTTCTGCGCGACATCGCGTGACAGCTCGAGATGCTGCTTCTGGTCCTCGCCGACCGGCACATGCGTCGCGCGATAGACCAGAATGTCCGCAGCCATCAGGTTGGGATAGACGTAAAGCCCGACCGAGGCGTTCTCACGATCCTTGCCGGCTTTCTCCTTGAACTGCGTCATGCGGTTGAGCCAGCCCATGCGCGCGACGCAATTGAACACCCACGCCAGCTCGGCGTGTTCGGCCACCTGGCTCTGGTTGAAGATGATGTGCTTCTGCGGATCGATGCCGCAGGCCAGGAACGCCGCGGTCACCTCGCGCGTCGCGCGCGCGAGCTCGCTCGGATCCTGCCACACCGTAATGGCGTGCATATCGACCACGCAATAAATGCAGTCGTAGCGCTCCTGCAGCGCGACGAATTTGACGATGGCGCCGAGATAATTGCCGAGATGCAGGTTGCCGGTCGGCTGGACGCCGGAAAATACGCGCTCTTTGAACGCCATTAGCGATTCCTCATTGCTGACGCGGGTGAATGCCACGCCGGGGCGGCGCGGCGCAAGGGTTATCCCGCCGGGGCCGCGGCCCGGGCGGTCAGCCGCCGCGCGAGCGGCGTCAGCAGTTGCGGCGACAGATAGATCGGCCACTGCGACAGCGCGAAATAGATCCACACCGGATCGGGCAGGACGCCGCCGGCCGCCGCCAGCATCAGCCCCATATTGCGCTGTGAGGTCATCAGCCCGAGCCCCAGCGCGCGCTCGGCGCCGGCGCGGATGAACACCAAAGCGGTCAGTCCCATGACGGCGAACGTGATGACGAAGGTGAGCGCGCCCAAGCCCAGCACGGCGAGCGGCGCGGCATAGAGTCGTTCCGCGAGGTGCTCCATCACGGCCGCGACGAAAACAAAGACGACGATCAGATTGATGCCGTCGATTTCTTCCTTGTGGCGCACGATGGCTTGCGCACCGACGACGCGGCGGATCGCGGCGGCCAGCAGCGCCGCGCCGGCGAGAATCGCAAACAGCTTGAAGCCGAGCGCGAGCGGCGACAATGCCAGCGCCGGCCCGACGAAAAGGGCGGCGAAGATGAGCGCGGTGAAGGGCGCCACGATCGACGAGAACACCAGCGTGACCAGCACCAACGTCGCGTCAAGACCCATCAGCGCGGCGAAGGCGGGCGCTGCCATCATCGGCGGCGCCAGCGCCTGCATCATCAAGCTGAGAAACAGATCGGGCGCCCGGTCCTTTAGCCCGATGGCGTGGCAGGCGACGCCGAAAATGATCGGGACCGCCAGCATCGTCCACGCCGTCGCCGCGAGCGGCAACGCCGGACGGTTGAGATGGCTGCGCAACGCGTCGATGTCGACGCGAAAGAAGGCGATGCAGAGCAGCAGGAAGATGGCTTCGCTGACGAAGGGTCTGAACAGCGCATCGAGCGGCGGCGCCGCAAGTCCAATGACCATCATGGCCGCGAGCGCGCGCGTGCCCTGACGGCCGAGCCAGGCCAGCGCACCCGCCGATGCAGCTCAAGACAGACATGGCGGCAGCAACGATCCCCCGTGCCGGCATCTCATAACAAACGGCAGGCTTCGGCGCGAAAGCAAGAATTGTTACCGCGCGAAACGATCGAATGCCGAAGCGCAACGATTTTAGGTGCGCCGCGGCAGGGCCGCGATCATCTGTTTGAGCTTGGCGACACCGAAGATTTCCAGCGCGGCGGCATAGACCACGAGCCCGAGCACGACCAGCACGACGAGCAACTCAAGGCGTCCCAGCGCGGATGCGGCCAGAGCTGGAAAAAACGCGCGGCTCACAAAAATCGCCGCTGAAATGGCGACACCCATCGCAACCGTGGCTGCCACGATGCGCGGCAGGCGTCGCTTGGCGTCGGCATCGAGCCGCAGCCAGCCGCGTGCGCGCAGGATGCCGCCCAGCAGAGCGGCGCCCACCCAGCCCGAAATCGCAATCGCTGCAGCGACACCAATGTAGCCATAGCGAGGAAACAACAGCACACCGCCGACAATCGTGGCGGCAAGGGCACAGAGCGCCGTCAGCATCGGCGTTTGCGTGTCCTCATGCGCAAAGGATACCGCGCCGAACACTTTCTCCAGCACATGCCCGGGCAGGCCGGAGCAGATCGCGATCAACGCGACGGCAACCGCTTCGGTGTCGCGCGCAGCGAAAGCGCCATGCTGGAAAAGCCCGCCGGCGATTTGCGAGGCGAGCAAGGCAAAAGCCGTCGCCGCCGGCAGCGCCAGCGCGAGCGCGACCTCGCAGGCGCGCGACTGCGCTTCCGAGAAGGCTTCATCGCTGCCGGTGCGTTTGGCGGCGGCGATATGCGGCACCATCACCGCCGCGATGCCGACCGCGGCAACGCCGAGCGGAAGCTCGTAGAGGCGGTTGGCGTAATAGAGCCACGATACCGCGGCCGGCGTGGACGAAACGATCGCCGTGGCGGCGATGAGTTTGAGCTGCGGCACGCCGGTCGCGATCAGGCTGGGCAGGACGCGTTTGAAAAAGGTGCCGGTCTCATCGCGTGCCGGCGCGCCCACGCGCTGGAAGCGGCGGCCGCTCAAGAGCCAGGCCGCGCCGGTGACGATGAACTGAACGATTCCGGCAATGACGATGGTCACTGAAAGCCAGATTCCAATAAAGTAGTATTCGATGTGCAAGGCGAAGGCGAGCGCCAGCACCAGCAAAAGGACGAAGTTGAAGAGCGCGGTGCTGGCCGCGACCGCAGCGACACGCCCTTGTGCATTCAGGGCCGCCGCCAGGACGGCGACCAGTCCCGCCAGCACGATGTAAAGCGCGACGATCAGCAGATAGAACGCGGCGAGATCGCGCAGGCCCTCGTCGAAGCCGGGCACGATAGCGGCCATCACGAATTTTGCGAGCAGAGCGACCAGCAGGGCGATCGCGCCGGTGATGCAGCCGACCGCGACGAAGACGCGGGCGGTGAAGCGATTGGCATTGGCCGCGCCGTCTTCGCCGCCGGCAAGCCGCAGCCAGAGCGGCACGAAGGCGCCGTTGAGCGCGCTCTCCGCCAGCAGCCGGCGGAAGAAGTTGACGACCTGCATGACCGCGAAAAAGGCTTCCGCGAACGGACCGGCGCCGAGCAATGCCGCGATGGCCGCGTCACGGAAATAGGCGAGCAGCCGCGACACGAGCGTCCCGCTGCCGACCGTCGTGATATCGCGCGCAAGCGACATATGGGCCTCCGCCCGCATTGTAGTGCATCTCCGCCGTCGTGGCCGCAATTGTGCCGGGCATCCACGGGTTGCTGCGGGGCGTCACATTGCCTCAGTTTGCTCACTCGCTATAGTGCGCCGCGCAATCGAACGAGGAGCACGCATGACCGCCCCACGCTACGACGTACTCGGCATCGGCAACGCGATTGTCGATGTTATCGCCCATGCCGAAGACGATTTCCTGGTCGTGCACGGCATGCACAAGGGCGCCATGATGCTGATCGACGAGGCGCGCGCGCAGGCAATCTACGACGCCATGGGGCCGGCGACCGAAAGCTCCGGCGGGTCGGCCGCCAATACCATCGTCGGCGTGGCGAGCCTCGGCGGCCGCGCCGCCTTTGTCGGCAAGGTCAACGACGATGAGCTCGGCCACGCCTTCGCGCACGATATCCGCGCCGCCGGCGTTGCCTTCGAGACGCCGCCGGCCTCCGAAGGCCCCTCGACCGCGCGCTGCTACATCATGGTGACGCCGGACGGCGAGCGCACGATGAACACCTATCTCGGCGCCGCGCAGGATCTGCATCCCAACGACATCGACGAGGCGGCCATCGCCGCCGCATCCATCGTCTATCTCGAAGGCTATTTGTGGGATCCGCCGCACGCCAAGGAGGCCTTCCTGAAGGCGGCGAAGATCGCGCATGGCGCCGGCCGCCGCGTCGCGCTCACGCTGTCGGACGCGTTTTGCGTCGATCGTTACCGACCGGAATTCCTCGAGCTGGTGCGCAGCGGCACGGTCGACATCCTGTTCGCTAACGAGCACGAGCTGCACAGCCTCTATCAGACCGCCGACTTCGACACCGCGGTCGCGGCGCTGCGCGCGGAGGCCAAGCTCGCGGTGGTCACCCGCAGCGAGAAGGGCTGCGTGGTGGTTTCACCGGATGCGGTCGAGGCGGTGCCGGCGGCGTCGATCGAACGCGTCGTGGACGTGACCGGCGCCGGCGATCTGTTCGCCGCCGGCTTCCTGGTCGGTCACTCGCGCGGCAAGGATCACGGCGCCGCCGCCCGTCTGGGCGCGCTCGCTGCCGCGGAGGTGATCCAGCACCTTGGCGCCCGGCCCGAGGTCTCGCTCAAGGCGTTGGCCGAGGAAAATGGGCTGCCGGTCTAGCGGCGCCGCGGTAAAACCGCATCGAACAAATGTCCTCGAAGCGCTCCCCGAACCGATTGGTAACCGGTTGGTAACCGAACGTGGTTACCGCTCGATGAAGTCCAATCGAGGATCGGGCCATGGCCGAGGATGTCGGGAATAGCGGCGCGCCGGAGCAGTCGGCCGGCCGAAGCGAGTTGCATGCCGTCGATTCCCCCTCGATCTCGCCGGCGATTGAATCGGTGTCGCGGGCGGCGCCTGAAATCACCATCGACAGCGATGCGCCCGAAGCGCAGGTCAAAGCGCCGCGTTTCATCGTGCGCGCGCGTCATCGGCGCAATGCCGTGCTGGCCGTCTGGGTTGTTGTCGCCGGCGCGCTCGGCACGATCGTCGGTGCGGTGACGAGCGCCAGCATCAACAAGCCGGTGCCGCACATCGATGTCGCCGCCGTCAAAGAACGCCAGGCGCTGCACAAGTCGATCGCGCACCTGTCCAGAGAAGTGGCCGTCATGAAGTCGAGCCTGGAGACGGCAAGCAGGGCCACCCATACGCAAATCGCCAAGATCAACGCGCGGCTGGCAGCGCCGCCTAAACCGGAAATCACCGGTTCGATCAAGATGGCGGCGGCGGCGCCAACACCAACACCGGTGCTACGATCACCGCCGGCAACGCTGCCTGTCGTGACGACGCCCATGCCGGCTCCGCGTCCCGCCGCGCGAATCGCTGCAACCGAAAGTCCGGCACGCTTGTCCGTGGTGCCGGATTGGACGATCCGCTCGGCGCGCGAGGGCGCGGTCTTAGTGGATCACCATGGCGAGCTTTATCAGGTGGTCATCGGCGCGGTGCTGCCGGGCCTCGGGCCGGTCGAGGCGATCAAGCGCCAGGACGGCCGCTGGATGGTCGTGACGCCTAAGGGAATCATTGTCTCCCTGCGCGACCGCTATTGACGGTGGCTCGGGCGCCGGAACCTCATGAACCGCCGCGCCGGCGGCTTGCGCTCCAACCTGCCACCGTGGCCGCCAAGACGAGAGCGGCGGCAGCGACATAACCCAAATATCCCGTCCAATCGTTGCCATGCGCAGTGGCAAAGCCGAGAATGAATGGGACCGGGAAAAGAAAGAAGACGATGGTCCGCAGGATGAGGTCGACGTTCTTCATGCCCTTCATCTAGGCACGAACTGGCCGAATGCTTGTGGCGATTGCGCCGCAATTTCCAAGAGATATCGGTTAAGCGAGGGCGGCACGGCTTGCGCCCGTGCGTGATGGCCTATGCGCGAAAGCCCAGTGGCGAGGTACGAAAAACCGTGCCAGAGTTGCGCTGGCCGGGAACGCTAGCGGGTGATGTCATGCGCGGCACCTCACTGAAAATTCTCGCGGCAGTGGCGTGGGTTGCTGCTGCCGGTATCGGCCAAGCCGCGGCGCAGGGCGCCGCGCCGCCGGCGGCAAAGCCGGAAATGAGACAAAGCTGTCCGGGCCTCGTCGCTGCGCGACCTCCGTTCGTGCAGCCGGTGGCGTTCCGTCTCGCCGCGCTCAAAGCCGACGAGGTGCGCATCAGCTACATCGGCCACTCGACATTTTTGCTCGAGAGCCCGCAGCTCGTGCGCATCGCCACCGACTACAACGACTACGTCAAGCCGCCGGTGCTGCCCGACATCGTGACGATGAACCACGCGCACAACACACACTACACCGACAATCCCGAGCCGGGCATCAAGTTCGTGCTGCGCGGCTGGGCCGGCGATCAAAAGCCGGCGCGCATCGACATGACTTACAAGGACGTGCGGGTGCGCAATGTGCCGACCAATATCCGCACCTGGGACGGCGGCACCGAGCGCCACGGCAATTCGATCTTCATCTTCGAAATGGCCAATCTGTGCATTGCCCATCTCGGCCATCTGCATCACACGCTCACCCAACAGCAGCTCGACGAGATCGGCCGCATCGATGTGGTGATGGTCCCGGTCGACGGCAGCATGACGCTCGATCTCGACGGGATGGTCGAGGTGCTGCACGCGCTCAAGGCGCCGCTCATGATCCCGATGCACTATTTCAGCGCCTATACGCTGGACCGCTTCTTGCAGCGGGTACGCCAGGAATGGGAGGTCGAGATCGCCGAGGTTCCATCGGTAGTGGTCTCAAAGACGACGCTGCCGGCAAAGCCGAAAGTTCTGGTGCTGCCCGGCCACTGACGCCGCTGTCACATGCCGGCAATGTGCAATTTGTAGCGTAGAGGCAATTGTTTAGGATGACCAAAAGTGGGCATTGACGGAGCGGAACTAAAGCCTAGTTATCACTGGTGGGGAGCGCGTTGCCGAAAGTTGTAGGGTTTCGTCCGATGGTGCAGACCTGGAGTAGCTGGAAGCGATTTCCCGACGTGGGGAATGGCGAGCACGTCGATGCCCCTATCGGCCCAGGGGTTTACGAGGTTCGTCACATGTTGACCGGTCGGCTGATTGCTTTCGGGCATACCGGCAACGTCGCCAACGCGATCTCCGAATTGAATGTTGACCGGCAGCCGAATTTTTTCGCCCGCATGTTTCGCCCGGCGCCGCTGACCTCGCGCGTGGCCGATCTCGAATACCGGACCTGGGCAGCGGCCAGCCGCGCCGAGGCCAAGACCGCGGCGCAGCGCTTGTTGGGCTTGCGGCAGGCGGCCTGGCGCCGGCGGCTTGATGTCGGCTGGGCGGCGCGGCACCCGAGCTGAAGGCAGCACTCAAGACTTCATTGACAGTCCGGCCGGCCGTTTCGCCGGCCGTTTCCGTTAAGGGATGCATGGCGACCGCTCGCAACGTTGCTTCCGATCGATGGGTCTTCATCGTATAAGGCCGGCAACCAGCCGGGACCTATGCGATGCCTTACGCCACCACCAGCGACCACGTGCGGCTCTACTACGAAGAAGTCGGGCAGGGCACGCCTATCTTGTTCGTGCACGAATTCGCCTCCGACCATCGCGGCTGGGAGCCGCAGCTACGCGAATTCGGCAAGCGTTATCGCTGCATTGCCTATTCGGCGCGCGGCTATGCGCCGTCCGATGTGCCAGCCGATCCGGCCGCCTACAGCTATCTCCACGTGATGCGCGATGCGGTCGCGGTGCTCGATCATCTGGGCATCGCGCAGGCGCATTTCGTCGGGCTGTCGATGGGCGGCTACACCAGCTTGCAGGTCGCGCTCAATCATCCGGCACGTGTGCGCTCGATGACGCTTGCCGGCACCGGCTCGGGCAGCGAGCGCTGGTATACGCAAGACTTCCATCGAGCATTCGCGCGAACTCGGCGATCAGTTCGAGCGCGAAGGTTCGGCCGCCGTTGCCAAAGGCTACGGCCTTGGTCCCAGTCGCGTGCCGTTCATGCTCAAGGATCCGCGTGGCTTTGCCGAATTTCAGCGCAGGCTGGCCGAGCACGACGCGCAAGGCTCCGCGCATACCTCGCGCGGTTTTCAGGGCGCGCGCCCGTCGCTCTACGATTTCGAGGACGAAATCAGGAAGCTGACCATTCCGGTGCTGATCGTCGTGGGCGATGAGGACGACCGCTGCATCGAGCCGAGCCTGTTCCTCAAAGACGCCATTCCTGCTTCGGGTCTGGTGGTGCTTCCCAAAACCGGCCACGTCGTGAACCTCGAAGAGCCCGACCTGTTCAATCAGGTGCTCGGCGATTTCCTTACCCGCGTCGACGCCGGCCGCTGGGCGCCGTGCGATCAACTCTCGCGCGGCACGCGCCCGTTCAAGCCGGCCATGAGCTGAGCCGCCGCGCGCCGTCAGGCGGTTCTATGGCGATGGAACCGAGCGGGCACTCCATTCATTATTGGAACTCGGGAACCACCTTTGAGGGGGCCGCGATGCTGAAATGGGCTTTTGTTTTTCTGCTGATCGCCATCGTCGCCGGCATTTTCGGCTTCACCGGCGTGGAAGAGACCGCGGCAACGATCGCCAAATGGCTGTTCGGAATATTCCTGTTTCTGTTCCTTGGCGCGCTGGTCATCGGCTTGGCGATTGGGTCCAAGCTATGTCGTGAGCGCGCGCTACACATCCACGCTCGCCGCCAGCGCGTTGTCCTGGATGAACTGCCGGCGCGGCTCGACCAGATCGCCCATCAACTGGTCGAACAGCACATTGGCCTCGTCGACCTCCTTGATGCTGCACCTGCAACAGCGAGCGCGCGTTGACGTCGAGCGTGGTTTCCCACAGCTGCTCGGGGTTCATCTCGCCCAGGCCCTTGTAGCGCTGCATCGAGATGCCCTTGCGCCCGGCATTGGTGAGCGCCTCAAACAGGCCGACCGGCCCGTAGATCGAGACCATCCTCGTCCTTGCGGCGCAGCACCGCCGGCGGGGTCGGGCGCGGGAATGCTGCCTGCAGCGCCGGCGCGAATTCGTCGAGCTTGCGCGCGTCGGCCGAACCGAGCAGCGCCTGATCGATCGACCGCGACTTCCTTCACGCCGCGCACGGTGCGCTGAAATGAAAACCGTCGTCGTCGGCAAATTCGCCCGGTCCAGCCGCGCTCGGTTTCTTCCGCCAACGCGTCCAAGCGCCTGCGATATAGGCGGCCGCGGCGAGGCGGCTTTCTCCGGGTCTGCCGATCGATGTCGGGATTGAGCACGCCGGCGATTGCGGCCTGCTCGATCACCTGGCGGTTATAGCGGTTGTGCAGGCCGCCGCAGGAGTCCGCGAATGGTGCGCGAGTCCTCAACCAGCTTGCGCAGGTCGGCGCCGGCATTGCTCCTCGCCATTGGTCAGCCGCAGCACCGCTTCTTCGAGACCGGTGTCGATCAGATAGTCCTCGAGCGCGCGCTCGTCCTTGAGATACTGCTCGGACTTGCCGCGCGCGACCTTGTAGAGCGGCGGCTGCGCGATGATAGATATGGCCGCGCTCGATCAGCTCCTGCATCTGCCGGAAGAAGAAGGTCAGCAGCAGCGTGCGGATATGGCTGCCGTCCACGTCGGCGTCGGTCATGATGATGATCTTGTGGTAGCGCAGCTTGTCCGGATTGAATTCGTCGCGGCCGATGCCGGTGCCGAGCGCGGTGATCAGCGTGCCGATCTCCTGGCTCCCCAGCATCTTGTCGAAGCGCGCGCGTTCGACGTTCAAGATCTTGCCGCGCAGCGGCAGCACCGCCTGGAATTCGCGGTTGCGGCCCTGCTTGGCGGAGCCGCCGGCCGAATCGCCCTCGACGATGAACAGTTCGGACTTGGCCGGGTCGCGCTCCTGGCAGTCGGCGAGCTTGCCCGGCAGTGACGAGACATCGAGCGCGCCCTTGCGGCGCGTGAGCTCGCGCGCCTTGCGCGCCGCCTCGCGCGCGGCGGCGGCTTCCACCACCTTGCCGACGATGACGCGCGCTTCCTGCGGGTGAATTTCGAACCAGTCCTGCAGCGCCTGATTGATCACGTTCTCCACCACGGGGCGGACTTCCGAGGACACCAAGCTTGTCCTTGGTC
The DNA here is from genome assembly GCA_963761245.1 of uncultured Alphaproteobacteria bacterium. Lineage (GTDB taxonomy): Bacteria > Pseudomonadota > Alphaproteobacteria > Rhizobiales > Xanthobacteraceae > Pseudolabrys. Next base: position 25,204 of record CAVXGN010000022.1, read on the forward strand.
TGCGAGGAGAATTTCGGGTCCGGCACCTTCACCGACAGCACCGCGGTCAGGCCTTCGCGGCAGTCGTCGCCGGTGAGCGCCACTTTCTCCTTGCGCGTGCTGCCATTGCTCTCGGCATATTGCGTGATCTGGCGGGTGAGCGCGCCGCGGAAGCCGGCCAAGATGGGTGCCGCCGTCGCGTTGCGGGATGTTGTTGGTGAAGCAGAGCACGCTCTCGTGATAGCCGTCGTTCCACCACAACGCGCATTCGACCGTGATGCCTTCGCGCTCGGCCTTGATCATGACCGGCGGCGGAATGAGCGGCGACTTGTTGCGGTCGAGAAATTTCACGAAGGCTTCGACGCCGCCTTCGTATTTCATCTCCTCGCGCTTCTCGACCGCGTGGCGCATGATCGGACAGCACGATGGTGACGCCGGAATTGAGGAAGGCGAGCTCGCGCAGGCGATGCTCGAGCGTGGCGAAGTCGAACTCCACCATGGTGAAGGTCGCAGTCGACGGCAGGAACGTCACTTCCGTGCCGCGTTTGCTCTGGGCGTCGCCGATCACTTTCAAAGGAGCGACCGCGACGCCGTCGTGGAACTCCATGAAATGCTCTTTGCCGTCGCGCCAGATGGTGAGCTTGAGCCAGCTCGACAGCGCATTGACCACCGAGACGCCGACGCCGTGCAGACCGCCGGAAACCTTGTAAGCGTTTTGGTCGAACTTCCCGCCGGCATGCAGCTGGGTCATGATGACCTCGGCCGCGGAAATGCCTTCGCCCTTATGGATGTCGGTCGGGATGCCGCGGCCGTTGTCGCGCACCGTGCAGGAGCCGTCCGGATTGAGCGTGACGGCGACCTCGGTCGCGTAACCGGCGAGCGCCTCGTCGATGGCGTTATCGACCGCCTCGTAGACCATGTGATGCAGGCCGGAGCCATCATCGGTGTCGCCGATATACATGCCCGGCCGCTTGCGCACCGCATCGAGGCCCTTGAGGACCTTGATCGATTCAGCGCCATAGTCGTTGTCGTCGGACGGGATATTCAAGGCCGGTTCAGCCATCGGCAGTGCTTTCTGAGGGGTCGGAAACGAGTCGGATTCGCTATTTTGTGTGACACGAAAATTGGGTCTCGTACAGGGCAAAGTCAATGCATCTAATATGTTGATTTAAAAGCATAATTTAAAGGGCTGGCGGCGAAAAATTCGAGCAATTTTAAGGCCCTGAATCGGCTTCGATTCGGCTTTGCATCAAAGGATTTGTCGCGCCGTCATTGAAGCGCCGTTTAGTGAGCGCAAACCTCGTATGTCCTTGTACTCGGCCGCGCATTGGCGTCTAAGCAAGGCCGCTCTCGCCCGATTTGAATTGACTGTCGATGCGCTGGTTCGATCCTACCCGCCAAATCCGCCATCACCTGACTTTGGAAGTTCCGCACCGCCTGCGCGCCATCGTCCGGGCGCGGGAATCGAGCGTCATCGTGCTGGCTGCGATCGTCGGCCTGGTTGCCGGCGTGGTGGTCGCCGGCATGAGCGAAGCGGTCGGGCTGATGCACCTGGTCTTCTTCGGCCTCGATCCGGGCGAGCGCCTGTCCGGCCGCGGCTCGCTCAATCCGGTCTATGCCTTCCTGACCCCATGCCTCGGCGGCCTGCTGTTCGGGCTTGGGACGGCCTATGTCACCCGCAAGCGTGGCACCGAGGTCGACCCGATCGAGGCCAACGCCCTGCACGGAGGCAGAATGTCGGTGCGCGGCAGCCTGATCGTGGCCGCGCAAACTATATGGTCGAGCGGCGTGGGCGCCTCGGTCGGCCTGGAAGCGGGCTATACCCAGCTCGCCAGCGGGATCGCCTCAGGGATCGGCCGGGCGTTCCGGCTGCGCCGCAGCGACATGCGCATCCTGGTCGGATGCGGGGCCGCCGCCGCCATAGCCGGCGCCTTCGGCGCCCCGCTTGGCGGCGCCTTTTACGGCTTCGAATTGATCATCGGCAGCTACTCGATCGCCAGCCTGGCGCCGGTCGGCATGGCATCTTTGGTCGGCTATCTCACGACCCAGGCCTTCGCGCCGCTGCGTCTCGGCATCGAGGCCAATGCCGTGACCGACGTCACGGTGCGTGACGCGATCATCGCCGCCGGCGTCGGCCTGCTCGCCGCCGTTTTCGGCATCCTCCTGATGCGCGGGGTCGCGGCCTGCGAGCGGCTGTTTGCCCGTCTGAAGGTGAAACCTGCCTATCGCCCGATTATCGGCGGCGCGCTGGTCGGGCTGATGGCGATGGTCTCGCCGCAGGTGATGTCATCCGGACATGGCGCCTTGCACCTCACCGGCATCTTCAAGCTGCCCTTGGAGATGATCGCGCTGATCTTTGTGCTCAAGGCGCTGGCCTCGATCGTGTCGCTGGGATCGGGGTTTCGCGGCGGACTGTTCTTCGCTTCCCTGCTATTGGGCGCGCTCGGCGGGCAACTGTTCGCAACGGGGGTGACCTCCCTGTCGTCGGCGATGCATCTGGACTCGGACGCTTATGCCATCATCGGCATGAGCGCGCTGTCGGTTTCGGTCATCGGCGGTCCGCTCACCATGACGTTCATTGCGCTGGAAACCACCGGCGATCTTTGGCTCTCCACCGCGGTGTTGATCGCCGCCATCATATCGATGACGGTGACGCGCGAATTCTTCGGCTACTCCTTCGCCACCTGGCGATTTCATCTGCGCGGCGAAGCCATCCGCAGCGCCGCCGACGTTGGCTGGATTCGCGACCTCAGCGTCGGTCAAATGATGCGCGCCGATGTGCGCACCGTGCCGGTCGAAATTCCGATCGCGACATTTCGCGAGACGTTTCCGCTTGGCGCGACCAGCCAGGTGATCGCCGTCGACGAAGACGGCCGCTACGCCGGCGTGGTGATCGTGCCGGAGGCGCATGCGGCCGATTTGCCTGCCACCGCCTCGGTGCGCGATATCCTACGTCATAGCGACCATGTGCTGCTGCCGCAGATGACGGTGCAGGAAGCGATCGCGGCGTTCGACCGGACGGAAGCGGAGGCGCTGGTGGTGGTGGATACGCCCGAGCGGCGGCAGGTGATCGGGCAGCTGAGCGAGGCGCATGCGCTGCGCCGCTATTCCGACGCCTCGGAGCGCCAGCGGCGCGAGCTGCTGGGCGAAATCTAGCTCGGCCGCCTAGACCGCCGCCAATTGCATGTTGCGGCGTAACAGTTCGGCCGCCGCCTCTGCCGGAACCGGCCTACCGAAGTAGAAACCCTGCGCCAGCTTGCAACCGGCTGCGATCAGGAAGGCGCGCTGCTCGGCGGTTTCCACACCCTCTGCGACGACTTCGATGCCCAATTCGTGCGCGAGCCCGATGGTGGCGCGCACGATCGCCGCATCGTCGGCGCTGGTTGTTACGTTGCAGACAAAGTGCTGGTCGATTTTCAGGCGGGCAACATGGAACGAGCGCAAATAGTCGAGCGAGGAATAGCCGGTCGTCATGCCGGCGATCTCGTCGCCAATAGGAGGAAGATATCGATGTGGCGATGGTTCCTGGATTCTTCGATTCAAGATTTCTCGACCGTGGGGAACTCAGTGCGGTTCCACCGTGCCTGGGCGAATCTCGAACACCTGCGCACGCCCGAGGATGTCGCCGAAGGCGGCCGGGTCGGCGCCGGTCATCCAAACCTGCGTGCCGAGCGCCGCGAGAGCGTCGTAGAGCGCCGCGCGCCGGCGCGGGTCGAGATGGGCGACAACTTCATCGAGCAACAGCAGCGGCGCAAATCCGGTCATCTCCTTGATCAGCCCGGCATGGGCGAGCACCAGCCGGATCAGCAAGGCCTTTTGCTCGCCGGTGGAGGCGTCCGATGCAGCGATGCCTTTGCCGGCGTGGCTGACCGCAAGGTCGGAGAGGTGCGGTCCGTCGAGTGTGCGGCCGGCGGCGGCGTCGCGCGCGCGGTTAGCTTTGAGCAAAACGCGGTAGCGGTCCTCGATCTCGGTTGCGCTTTGCGTTGGCAGAAGCTTTTCCATCCACCCTTCCAATGCGATTTCGGCATCAGGAAATTCGGAGCCTTGCGAGCGCGCCTTTGCCAGCGCCGCGGATAGCCGGCCGACGGTCTCGGCGCGGGCGGCGGCCACTGCCACCGCGATTTCGGCGGTCTCGTGCTCGACCGCATCAAGCCAATGGGAATCGCTGTGCGAGTCTTCGAGCAGCCGATTGCGCGAGCGCAAGCTGCGCTCCAAAGCGGCGACGCGGCTGGAATGCTGGGCGTCGACGGCGAGCACGAGGCGGTCAAGAAAACGCCGTCGCTCCGAGGCCGGTCCGTTGAAGAGGGGATCCATGGCAGGCGTGAGCCAGACCACGCGCAAATGATCGGCAAAGGCCGTCGCCGACGAGACCGCTTCGCGGTCGATGCGGCAGCGGCGCGCGGGCGCGGCATCTTCGCCGGCCGGCGGATCGATGCCGGTGCCCAGCGTCGCCAGCCCCAGCATGCCTTCGATCTCGGCGCTGACCGCCCAGGAGCCGTCGCCTTCGGAAAAGGCCATCTCTTCGAGCGTCGCGCGGCGCAAGCCGCGGCCGGGCGCCAGCAGCGAAATGGCCTCGATCAGGTTGGTTTTGCCCGCGCCGTTGGCGCCGGTCAGCACCACCGGGCCGGCCGCGCCGAGCGCGAGCGTGGCGGCATGATAGCTGCGGAAATTTGTCAGCGTCAGGCGGCGGATGTGAGCGGCGGTCATCGTCCCTTTCGCGTCCCGGACGACAGCAGCGGCGCTGCTCAAGCGCGCGCAACAAGGCGCGGAACCCAGCGGAACTGTCTGGCTAGCTTAAAGTCAAAAATACCGCTCAGGTCAAACGCACGCTCACATCGGCTTGCGCGAGATGTGGTACGACATGACGCCCGTGAGAAAGCTCCGGTTCTCGAGGCCGTCGAAGCCAACTCCCTTGAAAAGCTCGCTCAATTCTTGCGGCGTATAGAAATGCCGGATCGCTTCCGCGAAGTAGCCGACACATTTTAGGCTCTCGGCTGAACTTCCGAACAGCTTTGCCGTGAACCACACCGAGAAATGCAAATACATCAGGTGCGGTATTTCGATGATTCTCGATGACGGGCGCAGCATGTCGTTGTGGCAGAAGATGCCGCCGGGCTTGAGAACCCGCTGAATTTCCCTGAACGCGCGAACAATTTCGAGGTGGCGGGACGCGAATTGCAGCGTCACGGCATCGAACGTGTTGTCGGGGAACGGCAGCACATGGGCGTCGCAGACGCGCGCATGAATTGTCAGATTGCGCTCGCGTGCGCGACGCTGCCCCTCGGCGATCATATGGGTGCTGGCGTCAACGGCATGAATCTCGAGCGTCGGATCGAATGCCAAGAGCCGCAAAGGAATGTCGTGCGTGCCTGAGCAGACGTCGAGCACCTTTGCGCCGCGCGGCAGATATTTGTCGATCGCCGTTGCAAAGTTGTTGCTCCATCGCGAGCATTGGCCAAGCGATGCAACCGCATTGCCTTTGTCGTAATAGGCCGGCACATCCCGGAATACTTCCGGGATCAGCTTGCGCCACGTCTCACCGAAAAGGTGCGAACGCAGATCTTCCTTTCTCAAAATCTCTTCTGAGAGGCTCATAGGTTTTCTCTTCGCTTTACCAACGCGTTAGAGGCCAGCAGTCAAAGCCTAACGCACGCGCAATCTCGTGATTGTGCCCGGCGCCATAGCCATCCTACACCCTCATTGGCATCAATACATAAAGCGCGCCCTTACTGTCTTTGTCTTGGATCAAAGTGGGCGAGCCGGGGTCGGCGAGCTTGAGCACGGCGACCTCGCCCTCGATTTGTGCGGCAATATCGAGCAGGTAACGTGAATTGAATCCAATATCGAGAGGATCGGAGGCGTACTCAACCTCAAGCTCCTCGGTGGCGCTGCCGGAATCCGGATTGGTCACCGACAGCACCAGCCGGCCGCCGGTGATCGAAAGCTTGACGGCGCGGCCGCGCTCGCTCGACACCGTCGAGACGCGGTCGACGGCAGCTTCGAAATCTTTTTTGTCGACGGTGAGCAGCTTGTCGTTGTTGGCCGGAATGACCCGCGCGTAGTCGGGGAAGGTGCCGTCGATCAGCTTCGACGTGAGCACGACGTCGCCGATGGTGAAGCGGATCTTGCCGGCGGAAAGCTCGACCGAAACCTCGCCTTCGCCGGTCTCGATCAGCCGCTGCACCTCGCCTACGGTCTTGCGCGGGACGATGATGCCGGGCATGCCGGCGGCGCCTTCCGGCAGCGGCAGCTCGACTTGCGCGAGGCGATGGCCGTCGGTTGCGACCGCGCGCAGCGTCGTATTCTTGGCCGAGCCTGCGGTGTGCAGATAGATGCCGTTGAGGTAGTAGCGCGTTTCTTCCGTCGAGATGGCGAATTGGGTCTTGTCGATCAGGCGCTTGAGATCGGCGGCGGCGAGCTTGAACGAATGCGTCATCTCGCCGGCGGCGAGATCGGGGAAGTCGCTTTCCGGCAGCGTCTGCAAGGTGAAGCGCGAACGGCCGGCGCGGATCGAAAGGATCGCGCGTTCGCCGGAACCCTCGATGACGATCTGCGCACCCTCGGGCAGCTTGCGCACAATCTCGTAGAACATGTGCGCCGGCACCGTGGTGGCGCCGCCGGGCGAAACTTCGGCGGCGATCGAGTCGGTGACTTCGAGATCGAGGTCGGTGGCCTTCAGGCTGAGATTGGCCTTGTCGGCCTTGATCAGCACATTGGCGAGGATCGGAATGGTGTTGCGGCGCTCGACCACGCGATGCACATGGCCCAGCGACTTCAACAGCTCTGCACGCTCAACCGTAACCTTCATGGGAGACCCGCTTCGGCGCCTTCGAAAACGACCCGGAAACCAGGTGCGACCGCAAGCCGGCCGATCGCGCCATGCGAGGCCGGGGAGCAAAGGTGACGTGCTGGCGCGAAAATCGCAAGAGCACGGAGGCTGAAGCGGACACGGCGTCCACAGGGCGGCGGGCCGTCCTCCCCTTTAATCCAGCGCCTCGGGTCGGCAACAACCGCTGCGCTCTGCGCTGCAGACCCGGGCTCGGCGCTTTAAGGCTTTTCTATTCCTGCAATTGCCGCTTGAGAATCTCGATTTCCTCCGCCAGCGCCATGTCGTTGCCGACCAGGCCTTCGATCTTGCGCACCGCGTGCAACACGGTGGTGTGGTCGCGGCCGCCAAAGCGCCGACCGATCTCCGGCAGCGAGCGCAAGGTGAGCGTCTTGGCCAGATACATCGCCACCTGCCGCGGGCGCACCACATTGGCCGTACGCCGCGATGACAAGAGGTCGGAGCGGCTCACATTATACTGCCGCGCCACAATGCGCTGGATGTCCTCGATCTTGACGCGCTTGGGCTCTTGCGGGCGGATCAGGTCGCGCACCTCGCGCTCGGCCATTTCCAGGGTCACGGCGTGGCCGGTGAGCTTGCTATGGGCGAGCAGGCGGTTGAGCGCGCCTTCGAGATCGCGGCCATTATGCGTGATGGTCTTGGCGATGTAGCTCAAGACCGGCGCCGGCACGTCGAAGCCGGGATGATGCGTGCGCGCCGCGGTGACGCGCGCTTTGAGAATTTCGAAGCGCAGCTCTTCGCCGAGCGAGCCGATCTCCACCACCAGCCCGCCGGCAAGCCGCGAGCGCACCCGGTCGTCGAGACTTTCCAGGTCCGAGGGCGGACGGTCGCAGGCGATCACCACCTGCCGGCCTGCGTCGATGAGGGCGTTGAGCGTGTGGCAAAACTCGGCCTGCGTCGACTTGCCTTGCAGGAACTGCAGATCGTCGATCACCAGCACATCGATGCCGCGTAGTGCCTCCTTGAAGGCGATGGTCGTCTGGCTACGCAGCGCGGCGACAAAGCCGTACATGAAGCGCTCGGCGGTGAGATAGAGCACCTTGCGTTCGCCGGCCGCGTTGCCGGCCCAGGTGATGGCCTGCAGCAGATGCGTCTTGCCCAGGCCGACGCCGGCATGAATGTAAAGCGGATTGAACAGCACGGGGTCGCCGCGCTTGCCGGCGGCGACCTGCTTCGCTGCGGCGTGCCCGAGTGTGTTGGAGCGGCCAACCACGAACGTATCGAAGGTGAGTCGCGCATCGAGCGGCGAGCCGCCGAGCGCCTCATGCGCACTGGCATCGGCAGGCGCCGGCGGGCGGCCGCTGTTGGCATTGAACCGCATACCGTTGACGCCGGTCGTTTCGACGTCCGGCGCTTTGGGCTTTGCGGCGACCGAGCGTAGTACGGCCGAGCGCACGATCAGTTCGATGCGATCGACTTTGGTATTCGCGGCCTGCCAGCAGGCGAGCACGCGCTCGGCGTAATGAGACTGAATCCAGCTCTTGAGAAATCGGGTCGGCACCGACAAACGGACGCTTCCTTCGTCGATCGCCTCCAGATCCATGCGCGCGAACCAGCTCGAATAGACATCCTCGCCAAGTTCCATGCGCAGGCGCTCTTTCACCCGAGACCAGCTGTCCTGATCCGCGTTCGTCATTTTTTCTTCGATCCAGATTGATTGTTGAACGGACTCGGTTGCTCGGCCTGACGACTGCGAAGTCGCCAACGCGCCGGAAACAGGACGCAACACACTCAGACAATGACGGTGCCGTTGGGAGATCGGTGGTCCGCAGAGCGACAAGGGCCCGGCGGCACGGCATCGACTCGGAGCCGAGGGTGCGGCGCCTTAGCCGCAGGGCGGCGGCGTGGCGCTTCGACCACCGGTCGGAAACACGGATGCGATAGCGCGCGCAGACGTTTGAGGGAGCCGAGCGCGGTCAACAAGGCTGCGGGAGTTCGAATGGGCGCGAAGAGCGCCAGCCAAGCTTGCTTCTTCAGTGAAATACCGCACATCCCGCGTTCGCTTTCATCGTCTTATATCCCCGCATGATTGCCCCCCGCATCGATCGCGAGCGTTGGCCCGCCGCCCCTGTTATCTGCTCTTGATCGCAAAATCGGACCCACCACAACATCGGCCTCACGTGACACGTATCAAGCGTGTGAGCGAGGCAACAACAGTTCTTCTCATCGAACGATGAGCGTGAAGTGACCTTTACTCATGATGGCCCCCGGGAAATCCGAGTGCGAAGCCACGATACACGCCGATGCCCCGCTCGCAATGAAATTTAAGGAGCCGCAACAGGTGGGGGGATCGATATGCGGTGCGGCAGGTCGCAATCTTCTTGCTGAATTTTTTTAACGCATTGATGACTCGCATGGAATCATCCGCGGCACGCTCTTTTGGCCGGCCTTGGCGCTAAGAAATTTTTTTAAGGCCGTTATTGCGAAAAGTGCCTCTGGCAGAGGGAATTTGTGGCGGTCGTCTCGTTATGTCTTGTAAGTGATTATCTCGGCGGAGAAATTTTTGACCGAATTTGGAGGGTAGCCCTCACAAGAAACCCTTGAACTACGGGCATTAGTGCGACGGTGATGAAAATTGATGCGCTAAATTGATCACAAGCAAATGTTTTTTGCAGCAGCGTGACGAATTTGCGACGCCGGACGCCATTTCGCTTGCGACGAGCAGCAATACTCGTCGATTCAAAGCAAAATCTTGATGCAACTAGCGCTTCGCGCCCCTAAGAGGCGCTCGCGCTCACTTGCCGAGCTTGGCGATGCGATGGGTGAGGCGCGAAACTTTACGGCTGGCGCTGTTCTTATGGACGACGCCGCGCTGAGCCGCGCGCATGATCACCGGCTCCGCCTCTTTCAAAGCCGCCAGTGCGGCAGAACGGTCGCCGCCGGCGATTGCCTCTTCGACTTTGCGCACCGAGCCGCGCAGCAGCGAGCGGCGCGTCTTGTTGATGGCGGTGCGGCGCGCAATCTTGCGCGTGGCTTTACGGGCGGACGTGGTATTGGCCATGAATCTCTCGTTCGCGACAGTTACCGCCGCGGAATTCCCGCTGCAGCGGCCGAAATTTACAAGAAAGTGCGGCCGCAAGCAGGCTCGCGGCCAAGGCTGAGGCTTATAGTAAGGCCTCGCGCAGGCGTCAACGCCGGAAATCTTGCCATTAGGCCACGCGTTTAGCCCGCACCGCATCATGGCCGGCGACGACCGCGGCGCGGTCCGCAGCGGAAAAAGCAGCGAGCGGCGGCTTAACCCGCGCCAGCGCGGGATCGCCGTGAATATGAGCGAGCAAGGCCTTCACGCCGGAGACCAGCGGCTTACCGTCGAATAATTTGCGGATGGTCACAGCAGCATCAAAAGCAGCAGCATCGCCAGCGCCCCAGGCCCGCGCGCAAAGATCGGCGTTGAGATTGGCGGTCGCCGAGATGCAGCCGGCGAAATCCCCGCGCCGCGCCTCGAGCAGCGCCGCCTCGGTCGAGGGAAACACCGCGAAGTCACGGGAGATCGCCGCTGCCGAGCGGGCAAAGTCCATATCGCCGGATGAATCCTTCAGTCCCACGATGCGGGACGAATAAGTGTCGCGTAGCCGACGGATCAGCGCGACATGCCAGGGAACGCCCGACATCGCCGGGAAGTGATAGAGGTAGATCGGTATTGGCATATCGGTCGTGGCATTCACCAGAGCTTCGATATAGGCCACCAAACCGTCGTCCGGCACGCCCTTGTAGTAGAACGGCGGCAGCACCAGCGCGCCGGCAAAGCCGAGTTCGGCGGCGTGACGCGTGAGCGCCACCGCATCCGAGACCGCGGCGGCGCCGGTACCCACCATCAAGCGGTCTAACGGTAGTCCCTCCGCTTTGTAGGCATTCATCACGCGCTTGCGCTGGTCGAGCGAAAACGATGTTGCTTCTCCGGTCGTGCCGAGCACGTTCAAGCCATCGCAGCCATTGTCGAGAAGATAGCGCGCGAGCTTGACCGCCCGCGCAAGATCGGGCGCGCCACCTTCGTCTATTGGCGTGGCGATGGCGGCAATGACGCCGGAAAGTGTCTTGCTCACGCTGTGTCTCCTCGTGATGGGCTATCCACTCACGTTATAGGCCGCCAGCGCTGCCATATTGACGAGCTGATTGTCCTTGGCGCCGAGCTGCACGATCTGCACAGGACGATCGAGCCCGACTAGCAGCGGCCCGATAACCGTGGCGCCGCCGAGCTCTTGCAGCAATTTGGTGGAGATCGACGCCGAGTGGAACGCCGGCATCACCAGCACATTGGCGGCGCCCGACAGGCGGCAGAACGGATAGGACGCGGCAAGCTCGGGATTCAATGCCACGTCGGCGGCCATTTCGCCGTCATATTCAAAATCGACCCGCTTGCTGTCGAGAATCCGCACGGCTTCGATTACCCGCGCCGAGCGTTCGCCCTGCGGGTGGCCGAATGTGGAAAATGCCAGCAACGCCAGGCGCGGCTCGCGGCCAAGCCGGCGCGCAACGCCTGCCGCCTCGACGGCAATCTCGGCGATCTCATGCGCCTCCGGCATTTCCGTCACCGCGGTGTCGGCGACCAGCACGGTACGGCCGCGCGCCACCACCAGCGACACGCCGATCACGCGGTGCCCCGGCTTGGGGTCGATAACGCGGCGCACGTCCTCGAGCGCGACCGAGAAATTGCGGGTGACGCCGGTCACCATGGCGTCGGCGTCGCCCAGGGCCACCATGCAGGCGGCGAAATGGTTGCGATCGGTATTCACAAGCCGCTGGCAGTCGCGCAACAAATAGCCGCGGCGCTGCAGCCGCTCGTAAAGATAGTTGAGATAGACCGTGTTGCGCGTCGATACGCGCGCATTGATGATTTCAATACCCTCGCCGAGCTCGATACCGGCTTCTTGCGCAGCGCCGCGCACCAGATCCTCGCGTCCGACCAAGAGCGCCGTGCCGAGCCCTTGATGAACGAAGCTCGCGGCCGCGCGGATGACTTGCTCCTCTTCGCCCTCGGCGAACACCACGCGCTTGGGCGAACGGCGCAGCCGCGCGTAGACCTGGACCAGCGTGCCGGCGATCGGATCGCGCCGCGCGCTGAGCTGCTGCCGATAAGCGTCCATGTCGACGATCGGCTTGCGGGCGACGCCGGTATCCATCGCCGCTTTGGCAACGGCAGGCGGCACGGTTGAGATCAGCCGTGAATCGAACGGCACCGGGATGATGTAGTCGGGACCGAATTTCGGCCGCGCGCCATAGGCGGCGGCGACCTCGTCGGGCACGTCCTCGCGCGCGAGCTCGGCAAGCGCGCGCGCCGCCGCGATCTTCATCTCCATGTTGATGGCGGACGCACGCACGTCGAGAGCGCCGCGGAAGATGTAAGGGAAGCCGAGCACGTTGTTGATCTGGTTGGGGTAGTCGGAGCGTCCGGTTGCCATGATGGCGTCATCGCGCACCGCGGCCACCTCCTCGACGGTGATTTCCGGATCGGGATTGGCCATGGCGAAGATGATCGGCTTGGCCGCCATCGACCTGACCATGTCCTGCGTCATCGCGCCCTTGGCCGACAAGCCGAAGAACACGTCGGCGCCCTTCAACGCGTCGGCGAGCGTGCGCGCCGAGGTCTTCACCGCGTAGCCCGACTTCCACTGGTTCATGCCCTCGGTGCGGCCTTGGTAGATCACGCCCTTGGTGTCGGCGAGGATCAGGTTCTCTGGCCTAAAGCCGATTGCCTTCAGCAGTTCCAGACAGGCGATGCCGGCGGAGCCGGCGCCATTGCAGACGAGCTTGGTGGACTCGATTTCACGCCCGGTGAGATCGAGCGCATTGAGCAGACCGGCGGCCGCAATGATAGCGGTGCCGTGCTGGTCGTCATGGAAGACCGGAATGTCCATCAATTCGCGCAGACGCTGCTCGATCACGAAACACTCCGGCGCCTTGATGTCTTCCAAATTGATGCCGCCCCAGCCGGCGCCGAGATATCTGACGCAGTTGATGAATTCATCCGGGTCTTCGGTGGAGACTTCCAGGTCGATCGAATCGATGTCGGCGAAGCGCTTGAACAGCACCGCCTTGCCTTCCATCACCGGCTTTGCGGCCAGCGCTCCGCGGTTGCCGAGCCCGAGAATGGCGGTGCCATTGGTGATAACGGCGACGAAATTGCCCTTCACCGTGTAGTCGTAGGCGCGGCCCGGGTCCTCGGCGATGGCGAGCACCGGCACAGCCACGCCGGGAGAATAGGCGAGCGACAGATCGCGCTGGGTCGCCATTGGCTTGGTGGCGACGACTTCCAGCTTGCCGGGGCGGCCGCTGCTATGGAACTGCAGGGCTTCTTGGTCGGTAAAGGTCGGCCGGCTACGGCGGGGGGGCTTGGCGAGCATTTCTACTCCATGACGCAACCGGCGATGCCCGGCGGGTCGACGTTAGCGGAAGGAACAGCGAACTCAAGGGACGGCACTACTTTGGGCGGTTGAACCGGCACGCGGCCCGCGCTAATCGGTGCCCCCGGGCACGACCTAAAGACCCACGGCCATGATTCGCTTTACCTTCCGCTTTCTCGGCCTCTTGTGCGTGGCCGCCGCCTTTATCCTGGTGGTCTATGACGGCACCAAGTCGATCGCCGGAAATACCATCTATATCACCAGTGTGCAGACCTTGTGGGATCTCATCAACGCCACCAGCCTCCAGCAGCTCAAGCCCATGATTTCGGGCTATGCCAGGGGTCTGCTGTGGGACCCAGGCATGGTCACCGTGCTGGAGGCACCGAGCTGGAGCGTGCTCGGCATCATCGGCGTCATATTCATTCTTCTCGGCCGCAAGAAGAAGCCGCTAATCGGCTATGAGCGCGTCTAGCGCTCTTTCGAGGCCGCGCGCGGACCCGTTCCTCGCGCCGGCGTGAGCCTTGTGTGCAGCGCGCTGGCCGAGACGTGATTGGGGCCGGCATTTCGCATCGACCGCGCCGGACATATATTGCGGGCATCGATTGGAGGAGAACCAACAATGTTCGGCTTCAAGAAGATTTCTATGCCCAAGCCCGGCGAGGCGCTGCCCGGGCGCGACCAGCCCATCCGTACTGCCGCCGAGCACTTCGTCAATCACCGCCCGCTGAAGGAGCCCTATCCGGGAGGCACGCAGAAGGCGGTGTTCGGGCTTGGCTGTTTTTGGGGCGCCGAGCGCAAATTCTGGGAGCTCGGCGACGGTATTTATGTCACCGCCGTCGGCTATGCCGGCGGGCTGACACCCAATCCGCTTTACGAGGAGGTCTGCTCCGGCCGCACCGGCCATAACGAGGTGGTGCTGGTGGTCTACGATCCGAAGAAGATTGCCTACGAGACTTTGCTCAAGACCTTCTGGGAAAGCCACGACCCGACGCAAGGCATGCGCCAGGGCAACGATGTCGGCACACAATATCGCTCCGGCATCTACACCTTTACGCCCGAGCAGAAGAAGGCGGCCGAAGCCTCGAAGGCGATGTACCAGGCCGAGCTGAACAAGAAGCGCTACGGCGAGATCACGACCGAGATCGTCGACGCACCGGAGTTCTACTTCGCCGAGGACTATCACCAGCAGTATCTGGCCAAGAACCCGTTCGGCTATTGCGGGCTGGGCGGCACCGGTGTGTCGTGTCCGATCGGCACGGGCGCCAAGCTGGCCCAGGGCGCGGCGGTTTAACCGCCGATCGACTTCCAAAATGTCACGGGCGCCCCATTGGGGTGCCCGTTTCTGTTACCGCCTGGTCAGGATTTATTAACCATATAAGGCGTTAATCGGGCTTGTTTTCAGCCACTGGCCCGGATTCGCTTGATGCGGGGATCTCACCTTCTATTGCCGATAATGGCCGCGCTGGCGCTCGCCGGCTGCATGCGGCACGGGCCGACCAATCTCGCCGCCGTGCCGAAGACTTATGCGGCAGCGCCGGCGCCGGGCAGCGAGCGCGGCTTGTTCAATATGTCGCACCGGGCGCGAGCCTACGCGCAACGGCCGGCGGTGCAGCCGCCGATCGTCATGCAGTATCACCCGCCGCGCGAGGTCGTTGCGCAAGAACCCCCTCCGCGCCACAAACCCGTTCCGCGCTACGTCGCCCCGCGCGTCCTGCCGCCGCCGCGCCTGAGGCTTACGCCTATGCGCCGGCCGTGAGCGAGCGGCCCTATACGCTCGATGCTGGTGACAAGCTGCGCGTCGTGGTGTTCGGCCAAGAGGGCATCAGCAATTCCTATCTGGTCGATGCCGGCGGCAATGTCAGCCTGCCGCTGATCGGCAGCGTTCCAGCCCGCGGACACACCACCCAGCAACTGGCTCACGCCATCGCCGGGCGGCTCAAGCAGGGCTATGTGCGCGATCCGCACGTCTCGGTGGAGGTGGAAGCCTATCGGCCGTTCTTCATCCTTGGCGAGGTCACCACGCCAGGGCAATATCCTTACGTCGCCAATATGACGGTGGAGAAGGCGGTTGCGATCGCCGGCGGCTTTTCGCCGCGCGCTTATAAGTACAAGGTCGAGCTCACCCACACCGCAAGAGGCCAGCAGGTCCGCAGCGAGGTGCCGCTCGATTACCCCGTGCGCCCCGGCGATACCGTGATGGTCAAGGAACGCTGGTTCTAGGCAACGTCTGCCGCTCGTCCCCGCGCAAGCGGGGACCCAGAGAAATCAATATTCTGGATTCCCGCTTTCGCAGGAATGAGCGGCGAAGCGCCGCTCACTTCTTCATATGCTTGGCCAAGAATTCCTGCGTCCGGCTCCAGGCCAGGTCGCCGGCTTCCTTGCGGTAGCTGGCGCGCTCGTCGCAGGTAGAAGCCATGCGGCGCGTCCGGGTAGGTATAGATCTCCGCCTGCGTCTGCTTGGCCTTGATGGCGGCGACCACGTCCATCGGGATGCTTTCGTCCTTCTCGCCGAAATGCATCTGCATCGGACACTTGGACTTCTCGTCGGCGAATTTGCCGATCATGCCGCCGTAGAAGGCGACCGACGCCGACAGGCCCGGGAATGCGGCAGGCCGCCAGAAAGGCGGCGGTGCCGCCCATGCAGAAGCCGATGACGCCGATCGGGCCGACGCCTTTCAAGATCCTCCTTGGCGGCGGCGATGTCCGCCATCATGTGATCCCAGTTGAGATTGCCGAGATAGCTGCGCGCATTGGCGATCTCGTCCGGCGTATAGCCGCATTCGAAGTCGCGCACGAAGCGGTCGAACACCGCCGGCGCCACCGCGGCATAGCCGAGCGCGGCCAGCCGGTCGCAGACCGCGCGGATGTGATGGTTGACGCCGAAAATTTCCTGCACCACGACCAGGCCGCCCTTCGGCGTGCCGGCCGGATCGGCGCGATAGGCGCCGAGCGAGTGCTGGTCGCTGGTGGTGAGTTTGAATTGCTTGCCCAAGGAAGCCTCCCGTTTTTTCAATCGAAGCCGGATCAAACGCGTAAGTCGCGCCCGCGGGGTTTCTAGCACAGCGAGCGGATCGCGAACCAGACCTTG
Source organism: uncultured Alphaproteobacteria bacterium (assembly GCA_963761245.1). Classification (GTDB taxonomy): domain Bacteria; phylum Pseudomonadota; class Alphaproteobacteria; order Rhizobiales; family Xanthobacteraceae; genus Pseudolabrys. Next base: position 41,459 of record CAVXGN010000022.1, read on the forward strand.
TTGCACTGCACATCATTCAGGGCACTTAGCGTTTGTGAAACCTTCGCCGGCCCCTTACGATTGCTCGGAACCGCCACACGTCCGACGAAGCGGTCACGAAGTTCGAAGACCGCCGATCAGCGCAAGAGCGTGGTTATTCTTTGCGGTTCGAACGTCGACACAATCGTCGGCACCGCATCAAGTATGAAGCCGCCTTAAAGCGGCTCGATTGACTTAGGGAGGGTCAATTCAATGATCAGAGGGCTTGCATTTGGAGTTGTCGCCGGCGTCACGCTTGCACTCGTCGGGCCGGCTTCCGCCGGCGACGTAACCTTGAAGGTGACGACGTGCTTGGCGCGCAACCACGACTTTTCGCAGGCGTTCCTGCAGACATTCGTCGAGCCGATCAACGCCAAAAAGACGGACCTGAAGCTGACCTATCTTGGCGGGCCCGAAGTGACGCCGTTCCGCGAGCAAGGCGGCGCGGTCAAGCGCGGGCTGATCGACATCATCCTGTGCCCGGCGGCCTACTACAGCGGCCTGTTCAGCGAAGCGCGGCTGCCCGGCGCGCAAACAACGCCGATCGCCGAAATCCGCAAGAACGGCGGCTGGGACATGATGGAAGAGGCCTACAACAAGAACCTCAACGCGCATCTGCTGGCGTGGGTCTACGATGAGGGCCAGACCTTCTATACCTATTTCATCGAGAAGCCGAAGGAGAGCGACAAGACCGGCCTCGACCTGACCGGCAGCAAGATCCGTTCGACCCCGCTCTACAATCCTTTCCTCAAGGCGATGGGCGCGACCACCATCGTGATGTCGGCCGGCGACGTTTATGCCGGGCTGCAGCGCGGCGTGGTCGGCGGCCTGGCTTGGCCGTGGGGATCGGTCGCCAAGTACGGGTGGGAGCGCTTTCTGAAGTTCCGCGTCAAGCCGAAATACTTCAGCGCCAGTATGCCGGTGATCATCAACCTCGAAAAATGGAAGAGCCTGAGCAAGGCGCAACAGGACCTGTTGAGCAAGCAAGCCTTGATACTCGAGAAAGACGGCGCAGCCGTCATCATCAAGAAGGGCAAAGAGGACGACGCCAAGCTCGCCAAAGCCGGCGTGAAAGACATCGAGCTGACCGGCGCGGTGCGCAGCGCCTATCTCAACACCATTTACGGCGCCAAGTGGGAGCAGAACGACAAGCTCAAATACACGGTCGATTACAAGAAACTGAAGCCGCTCCTGTACACACCGCCGACCAACTAAAGAAAGCCGCTGCACCGGCAGGCATTCGATGCACGTGCTCGGTCCGGTCCCCGTCAGGGGGCCGGACTTTTTTGTCGGCATCCGTTTCCGCGGCGACGGATTCGTTTCCGGCCGCCAGGCTCACATCAGACTGGGCAGGAACAGCGCGACCGCGGGGAACAGCACCAGGATCACGATCAGAACGGCGTCGCAGATCAGGAATGGAAACGCGGCGCTCGCGACCTGGAACAAGGTCGTGCCCTTCGGGGCGATGCCGAGCATCACATAGAGCAATAGGCCGAACGGCGGCGTCGTGCCCGACATCTCAATGGTCATCAGCACGAACAATCCAAACCAGATCGGGTCGAAGCCGAGGTGCTGCGCCAACGGAAAGAAGATCGGCACCGAGATCAGCATCATCGAGACGCCGTCCATGAACATGCCCAGCAGGATCAGGACCCAGAACATGGCAAACAGGATCCACAGCGGGGAGACTTCGAAAGTGCTGACCCAGCCGAGCAGGCCCGCCGAAGCGCCGGAATAGGCGAGGATCTGGCTGAACACGGTCGAGTTCATCAGAATGAAGAACACCATGCCGGCGACCCGCACGGTGGAATCGATCGAAACCAGCATCGCCTTGAGCGTCAGCACCCGGAACAAGGCGGCGACGATCATCACCCCGAGCACGCCCAGCGCCGCCGATTCGGTCGGTGTCGCCCAGCCGAGGACGATGAACCCCACCACCATGAACACGACAAAGCCCATGGGCACGATATTGACCACGACGACGCGCAGCTTTTGCGTCCACGAGCTGCGGGCGACGTCGTAGGCCGGTGCGCCGGAGGGGTTGATCAGGAGCTGCAGCCAGATCATCCCGGCATAGAGGCAGGCCAGCACGAAACCGGGGATGAATCCGGCGACCAGCAATTGTCCGACGTCGATGCTGGCGATCGCGGCCAGCAGCACGCCCAGCGCCGACGGCGGGATGATCATGGCCAGTCCGCCGCTGCCGAGCACCGGCCCCATCGACATGCGCCGGCTGTAACCGCGACGCTGCATCTCCGGCACCATCAGCGAGCCGAGCATCGCCGTATTGGCCATCGAGGAACCGGTCAGCGTCGCAAACATCGCCCCGCCGGCAACCGTCAGGTAGCACAGCCGGCCCGGCAGCCGGCCGAACAGAATGTCGAGCCCGTCGAACACGCGCACGGCGAGGCCGGAATAGAAGAACAGCGAGCCCATCATGATGAACATCGGCACCGGCGCCAGCGTGAAGCGCGAAATCAGGGTGGTCGAATTGGCGACGACCTGAAGCACCGCATCCGGGTTCCAGCCGGTAAAGACGAGCCAGCCGAGAATGTTGGTGATGACGAAAGCCAGCGCGACCGGAAAGCCCATCGCCAGGAAGCTGACGATCATGCCCAGCAGCAAGGCGAAGGCCCAGTACCACTCCATTCCTAGGCGCCTTCCTTGACGTCGGACCGGCTGCCGTACATCGAGTCGAATCCGAACAGGAAGCGAAGGAATTCAATCGCGACCAGCAGGAAACACAGCGGAATGGGTGCGAACAGCGTCCACAGTGGCATGTCGGCGGCGCGCACGTCGATCTGCCCCTCGGTAATCGCGGTGATCGCCAGTCTGAGCGAGTAATAGGTGACGACGAGCGAGACGCAGGCGCAGGCCAGGTAGACGAATTTTGCCAGCACGCGCTGCGCCGCGGCGGGCAGTATCTGGGTGATGGCGTCGATGAAGACGTGCGCCTTGTTGCGCGCCAGCCAGGGCGCCGCCAGCATGGTGAACCACAGCAGTCCGTACTCGACCAGGACGCTTGAATAGATCCACGGCTTGAGGCCGACGGTGCGGATCAGCACGTCGGTGACGATGAGCAGGAAAACGCCGAAAATCACGGCGCCCGAGAGCGCCTTGAGCAAGTCGAGGAAATGCAGATAGATCGCCGCGACGCGACGCATAAGCCCATCCTCCCCTGGCGCGCCGAGCGCGTTTGTTATTTTGGGCGCGATCTTAACGAAGCCGCGGCGGTCGCGCCATCCGCGTCGCGCGTTATCCGGTAAAGGCCTCGGCCAGCAATTGGTAGGAGCGTTTGCGCGCCGCGTGGTCGAAGATCATGGTGGTCACCATCAGCTCGTCGGCCTTGGTCGCTTCGATCAGCGGCGTGAGCTTGGCCATGACGGTCGCCGGTGCACCGACCACAAGCCGCGTGCGGTTCTGCGCGATGCGCGCTTTGTCGACCGGGCTATAGTCGTAAGCCGCGGCGTCTTCCGGCGAGGCGAGCGGCAGATACTCGCCCTTGGCGCGGCGCACGATATTGAGATCGACGGTGCCGGCGAGCCGTTCGGCTTCCGCGTCGCTGTCGGCGCAGACCACATGCGTCGCAAGAATGGCGTAGGGCTTGTCATGCGCCGGCGAAGGACGAAAATTGTCGCGATAAAGCCGCATCGCCTCCGCCGCATCGAAATGGGCGAAATGATGCGCGAAGGAAAACGCCGCGCCGATCTGGCCGGCGAGCTGCGCGCTGTAATCGGAGGAGCCCAGCAGATAGATCGGCGGCAGCGGCACGTCGGCCGGCATGGCACGCACGTTGTGAAACGGGTGCCCGGCGGGAAAGCCGCGCGTTTCCAGCAGCATCAATTCGTTGAAGCGTTCGAGGAAGTCGTCCTCCTCGCTGATGCCCTGGCGGCGCCGCAGCGCGTAGGAGGTGGCGGGGTCGGTGCCCGGCGCGCGGCCTAAGCCCAGATCGATGCGGCCGGGATAGAGCGCTTCCAGCAGCTTGAACCGCTCGGCCACCATCAGCGGCGCGTGGTTGGGCAGCATCACGCCCCCGGAACCGATGCGCATGTGGGACGTGACCGCGGCAATCTGTCCGATCATGATTTCGGGTGAGGCGCTGGCGATTGCCGGTAGGTTATGGTGTTCAGCGACCCAATAGCGCATGAAGCCGAGCCGGTCGGCGAGCTTCGCCAGATCGAGGCTATTGCGCAGCGCCTGCGCGGCGCTGGAACCGGCGGCAACCGGCGACAGATCGAGGATGGAGAGTGGGATCATGGCTGATTATCTTAACATGCCGCGCCCCGTCTTTTCGCGCGCGCAAGACCGCGTATGATGCATAGCTAGAATTTGCAGAGGGAGCCGGGCATGGCCTTGCTGACCGAATGGAAGGTGCCGACGGCGGCGCAGCCGCGGCCGGAGGACTACGGCTTTGATCTGGAGGGCGCACTGTCCTCGATCGTGGGGCTGCATTCGATCATCCCGCCCGACGCCTTCACCGCCGACACGCTCGGTGTCGAACGCGCCGGTAACGGCGTGCTGATCGGCAGCGGGCTGGTGCTCACGATCGGCTATCTGATCACCGAAGCGGAGACCATCTGGCTGCACTTCGGCGACGGCCGCGTGGTGGAGGGCCATGGGCTCGGCTTCGATCAGGAAACCGGCTTCGGCCTGGTGCAGGCGCTGGCCAAGCTCGATGTGCCGGTGCTGCCGCTCGGCTCCTCAAGCGCCGCGGAGGTCGGCGAACGCGTGGTGGTCGGCGGCGTCGGCGGGCGTACGCGCTCGCTCGCCGCCCGCATCGCCGCCAAGCAGGAATTCGCCGGCTACTGGGAATACGTGCTGGACGAAGCGATCTTCACCTTCCCGGCGCATCCCAATTGGGGCGGCACCGGCCTGATCTCGTCTGCCGGCGAGCTCATCGGCATCGGCTCGCTGCAGCTCGAGCGCGAGCGCGCCGGCAAGAACGAGCATCTCAACATGATCGTGCCGATCGATCTGTTAAAGCCGATCCTCGACGACTTGCGCAAATTCGGCCGCGTCGACCGGCCGGTGCGGCCGTGGCTTGGGCTTTATTCCACCGAGATCGAGGACAAGATCGTGATCGTCGGCATCGCGCCCAAGGGACCGGCCGCGCGCGCCGAGCTCAAGACCGGCGACGTGGTGTTGGCGGTCAAGGGCGAGAAGGTCTCGACGCTGTCCGGCTTCTATAAGCGGGTCTGGTCGCTCGGTGCTGCCGGCGTCGAGGTGCCGCTCACGCTTTATCGCGAGGGCGTCACTTTCGACGTGCGCGTGAACTCGTCCGACCGGATGAAGTTCATGAAAGGTCCGCGCTTGCACTAGCGACAGCGAAGGCCGCGTGATCGCGCGGCCCGACGCAATCTTATGCCCACGGTCGCGCCGCTTTGGCCTTTTCCTCGTAGGTCGCGATCTTGCCGCTCTTCTGCTTGGTCAGGCCGATATCGTCGAGGCCGTTGAGCAGACAGTGCTTGCGGAACTCGTCGATCTCGAAATTCACCACGCCGCCGTCGGGGCCGCGGATTTCCTGCTTCTCCAGATCGATCGAGAGTCGTGCGTTGGCGCCGCGCTCGGCGTCGTCGAACAGTTTCTCCAAGTCCTCGGGCGAGACGCGGATCGGCAGCACGCCGTTCTTGAAGCAGTTGTTGTAGAAGATGTCGCCGAACGAGGTCGAGATCACGCAGCGGATGCCGAAATCAAGAAGCGCCCAGGGCGCGTGCTCGCGCGAGGAGCCGCAGCCGAAATTGTCGTCGGCGACCAGGATCTTGGCATTGCGGTAGGCCGGCTTGTTGAGGATGAAGTCGGGGTTCTCGCTGCCGTCGTCCTTGTAGCGCATCTCCGAGAACAGGCCCTTGCCGAGCCCGGTGCGCTTGATCGTCTTCAGGTACTGCTTGGGGATCACCATGTCGGTATCGACATTGATGATGCGCATCGGCGCGGCGACGCCTTCCAGGGTGGTGAATTTGTCCATGACGTGGTGCTGATCCATCTTGACGTGGTTAGGCAGGGTTTATCGCGAATGGTCGTGATGCGGAAGCCCCGGATGGGCGCAGCCGGCCACTGCATGACGGTTGAGCCGTCAGGTCTGCTTTTCGAACTTGGGCACGCCCTCAAGGCCGGTGACCCAGGCGCGCGCGGAGCGGAACCAGATCTGGCGCTTCGGCATGAGCTGGTCGCGCTGCTTGAGGATGCCGGCGCGCACCATGTAGGAGGCCTGCTGGCCTTCGCCCGGCGTGGTCGAATAGAGCGGCGAGCCGCAGCGCGGGCAGAAGGCCTGCGCGCGCGGATGCCCGCTTTCGGCAGTGGTCTTGGTGTAGATGGTCGGTTCTCCCGTCATCTTGAAGGTGTCGCCGCGCACCGGAACGTTGAAGCGGAACGCCGTGCCCGTGCTCGTCTGGCAATCGGTGCAATGACAGACCGTGACCCGATCGGTGTCGGCTTCGCCTTCGATGGTGATGAAGCCGCAACTGCAGGCGCCGTTGACTTTCATGACTGCAATCTCCTTGCTTATTCCGCTTCTCGCTCGATCATTATCATATCTTCGTCCGACAGCCCGAAATGATGGCCAATTTCGTGCACCAGCACGTGGGTGACAATAGTGCCCAGTGTATCGGTGTGCTCGGCCCAGTAATCCAGGATCGGCCGGCGGTAGAGCCAGATCATGTTGGGCAGAACTTGCGGGACGGTGGCCGACTGAAAAGGCAGACCAACACCTTGGAAGAGCCCAAGCAAGTCAAATTCGCTCTCGGCCTTCATTGCGTCGAGCACTTCGTCCGAGGGAAAATCGTCGACGCGAATGACAAGGTCTTGGCAAAGGTCGCGGAAATTCTGCGGAAGACGCGCATAAGCGTGCAAGGCCATGGCCTCGAACGCGGCAAGATTGGGCGGCGCGGTCTGGTGCCAAGGCAGCGCGTTTTCGAATTTGCCTTTCATGTCAGCGGTATATTTCCCAATTCGATCAGCGTTGTAGAGGAGGCGGGCGCGATCACCAAGCGGTTGACGGGGCAGGCGGAATACGCGAGCTTTGGCGGGAGCTTGCGGGTAAGGAGCAAGACGATGCCGAAGACCACAGCGAACATGTTGTTCTTCTTGTGTCTTCTCCTGCTGTTCTCGGTCGGGATGAGTGTCTTCTCGGCGCCTGCCAGCGCCGGCTCCGCCACCCAGGAACTGGCGGCTCAGCGCCGCCCGCACATCGTCATTCGTCCGCGCCGCGTCACGCCCGGCCCCAACGCCAAGCGCTATTGCCGCTCCTGGCTGCAGGTGCAGCACCGCCTGAGCGGCACCGTGATCGTGCCGCAGATGGTCTGCTGGTGGGGCTAGCGGCGGCCTGCGTTCCATTCGCTATAGTTTTCTCGGATGGCGGGATCGGAGGGTCACAGATGTCAAAGCTTGTGAAAGGTTTCGCCTGCGCGCTCGCGCTCGCCGGTGCGCTTGCCCTGACGCCGGCGCCGGCCGCCGCCAAATACGGCTGGCACGGCTGGCACAGCGGCACGATCCATCTGCCCACATTCCCGGGCTGGCGCAGCGGGGTTCGCTGGCACAGCGGATGGGTTGGCTGGCCCCGCTATCGGCGCTCCACGTTTGCCTTGGGCATCCCGGTTTTCTTTGCCGTGCCCTATTACTACACGCCGGGTGGATGCGGTTGGGTACGCACGTCGCACTGGCGCAGTCATCACCGCGTCGTCACGCGTCTTGGCGCTGCTGGTAAGGCAACCGAAGAGTTATGAGAAGGCCCGCCGCGCGGCGGGCCTTTTTCATTGCGCCGGCGTCTTCGCAATACCTCATTGCTAGAACTGAGTGCTGCACTGATAGACGTCGCGGCTCGAGCGTTCCCAGTATTCTGTTATTTGATGATCTTGGCGTAGCCGAAGCGGCAACCGTTGCAGGCCTTGGTGACCAGCCAGCGGCCTTGTGCGCTTTTTCAGATCCGGCGTCGCAACAGCCCATTGCGTCTTGCCAGTCCGCGGTCGCATTAACGAAGTCAAAAAGTTCCATCCAACTTGTCGATCAACTTATTCAACTTGTTTACAACCGCTTAACTGTAACCATTGCATGCTCGTCCACATCGTCACGCGTTTTTGGGCGGTGGGGTCACGATGAAAAAACCAAGTTGCGTAGCTTTTGAACGAGCAAAACCGATCGATACGCTGCGATCGCTGCAGCCGATCATGGTTTCAAAATAATTAATCAGCCTGTTTTGCGTAGCGCGTATCATGACGTGTACGAGCGCGACGTATTCCGACGTCACTGCTTTTGGCGGTCGTGCTGTCGCTTTCGGCGATTATCGCCGGCGTATTCTTAGCAGTATCGCCATCGCTCTCGCGGCGGTGGCCACGGTCGCGGCGCTGATCGGCTCAGTTACTGTGGCCGCCAGCTGGATGATCGCCGCCTCGCTCGCGACCCATCCCAATTTGCAGGCACGGGCGTCGACGGTGCTGCGATCGGCGGCGCTGGTTGCCCCCTATCGCAGGCTGGCGGGCGCGGCGAATGTCGCCGCCTCCGGTCGCGGCCTGATCGATTTCGCCAACACCCCGCATCCGCGGCATATGGCCGAGCTGACGCCGGCGCCGACGCCGGCAATTGCGAGCCCGTTGCAGCTTACGCCGCCGTCGCCGGTTTCCGCAGCGGTGCGCGCCCCGCGGTTGCCGCCGCGGCGGCCCGCAGTGCTCGCGAGCCGGGTGCCGTTGCCGCCTCATCGTCCGCATCTGGCCAGGCAGGCGATTGCGCGGGCCCCGGCGGCCCCGATTACCCCGGCGGCGGCGCCCGCGCCGGTAGCGCCGAAGCTTGCCGCCACGACGCCTGTGCCGCCGAAACCGGCAGCCCCGAAGGTTGCCGTGGTGCCGACCCCGCCGCCAAAGCCGCAGGCGCCGAAGGTTGCCACCGTCACGCCGGAACCGCCGAAGCCGGCGCGTGACAATTCAGCGTCGCCACCCGGCCCCGACAGCCGCACGGCCGTCTATGACATCGCCGCGCACACCGTCTATCTGCCGAACGGGGAAAAGCTCGAGGCACATTCGGGTCTCGGCCATCGACGCGACAATCCGCGGTACGCCAGTAAGAAGAACCGCGGGCCGACGCCGCCCAATGTCTATGACCTGACCTTGCGCGAGCAATTGTTCCACGGCGTGCGTGCAATTCGTCTCAATCCGGTCGACGAGGACAAGATGTACGGCCGCGACGGCATGCTGGCGCATACCTACATGCTGGGCCCGACCGGCCAATCCTATGGTTGCGTGTCGTTCAAGAATTATAAGGCGTTCCTGCAGGCCTATTTGAAAGGCCAGATCGACCGCCTGGTGGTGGTGCCGCATCTCGACGGCAAGCCGTCGCAGGTTGTGCCCGCGCCGCCCGCGGACATGGCGAGCGTTACGCCTTTAACAACTGATTGAGCGCGGCTTGCGGCCGCAGCCCTCATCGGCGATAACCTGCCGTTCACAATAATGGCGTAAGTATTGGGCCAGCTTGACAAAATTTGATCAGGCGCAAGCCGATCGCGCGCGCTTCGCCGACAATTGGATTGCGCTTCCATTGTCGAAATTTCGCCAATCGCGCGGCCAAGATCGTTGTTCTATCGGACGCGAATGCGGGCCGCCGCCACGACGCGAGGAGCTTGTTCGATGCTGGTACCGAATCGTCCGCAGGACACGCACAGCTTCAAGCTGATTTCGGTCGAGGACTATGAGTCGCTGATCGGCGCCGAGGCGGTCGAGCGGCTGCTCAAGAAGGCGGAGGCGATGCACGACCTGCACGTCGTCAACGTCAATTCGACCTATTACGGCGGCGGCGTCGCCGAGCTTCTGTCCTCGTTGACGCTGTTGATGAACGCCTCCGGCATCAGGACCGGCTGGCGCGTGATCGAAGGACGCCCGGACTTCTTCAGCGTCACCAAGAAAATGCACAACGCCTTGCAGGGCGCCGACATCGAACTCACCGACCTGAAGGTGCACATCTACGAGGAGGTGGCGTTCGAAAACGCCGCGCGTCTGCATCTCGATCATGACGTGGTGATCGTGCACGACCCGCAGCCGCTGCCGCTCATCCAGCATCTGCCCAAGAAGGCACCGTGGATCTGGCGCTGCCACGTCGATCTCAGCCAGCCGCATCCCGACGTATGGGGCTATCTGGCGCCGCTGGTCGAGCGCTATGACGCTGTGGTGCTGTCGCTGCCGGAATACGCGCAAAAACTCGGCACGCCGCAGCGCTTCATCATGCCGGCGATCAACCCGTTCTCGACCACCAATATGGAGCTGTCGGAGGCGCAGATCGCCGACCGCTTCGCGCACCACAACATTCCGACCGACTTGCCGCTGGTGGTGCAGGTCTCGCGCTTCGACAGATGGAAGGACCCGCAGGGCGTGATCGACGCCTTCCAGATCGCGCGCAAGCAGGTCGATTGCACGCTGGTGCTGGTCGGCAATGTGGCGACCGACGATCCCGAGGGCCAGGAGGTGTTTGCTTCGCTCTGCCGCTGCGCCGAGGATCGCATCCGCATCCTCTCGGTGCAGGACACCGTGCTGGTCAACGCGCTGCAGCGGCGCGCCGCGGTGGTCTTGCAGAAGTCGCTGCGCGAAGGCTTCGGCCTGACCGTCAGCGAGGCGATGTGGAAAGGCGCCGCGGTGATCGGCGGCAATGTCGGCGGCATCAAGCATCAGATCGTGGACGGCGTGAGCGGCTTCCTGGTGAACAACGTCGAAGAGACCGCCGCCCGTATCGTCGAGCTCGTCAAGGATAAAGCGTTGCGCGAGCGGCTCGGCAGCAATGCGCGCGAGACCGTGCGCCGCCGCTTCCTGATGACGCGGTTGATGGAAGACTGGCTCGATCTCATCGGCTCGTTCGAGGCGCGCTTCCAACTGAAAGGCGCGACGCACAATAACGTTGCAAGCAGGCGAAATGGCATGTGGGAGCTGAGGCAGGATCGCACCAGCGGCGGCTGGGTCATCATCGCGCCGCAGCGCAGGCACCGACCGCAGATGCGCGCGCCGTCTGGGCCGCCGCAAAAACTGCCGCGCTTCGACCCCGATTGCCCGTTCTGTCCGGGCAACGAGGCGCAGCTTCCGGGCATCATCGCCGAGACGAAAGCGCAAGGTGCGCCGGGCTGGCGCGCGCGCGTCGTTCCCAACAAGTTTCCCGCCTTGCAGATGCGGCCGGAGGCGCCAGCCGCGGGTGATGGCGAGCACCAAGTGCGGGCGGGCAGGGGCGCGCATGAGGTCATCGTCGAAAGCCCGTGGCACGACGCCGACCTGGCCGCCATGACGGCGGCCGAGCTCAATACGGTCGCCGCGGTTTACCGCGAGCGCTCAAGAACTTTGCTGGCGCAAGACGGCATCGCGGCGACCATTTTGTTCCGCAACCATGGGCACGCTGCCGGCGCCTCGCTCGCACATCCGCATGCGCAGATCATCGCGCTCGATGTCGTGCCGCCGCGCGTCGCGGCCACGAACGCGTGGTGCAAGCGTTATCACAGCGAGCACGGCCGCTGCGCGCTCTGCGACGAGCTCGCCAGCGAGCGCAAGGACGGCACGCGCGTGGTCGAGGAGAACGAGCGGTTCGTGGCGCTGGTGCCGTTTGCCGCCGAACATCCGTTCGAGCTTTGGATCGTGCCAAAGCAGCACCAGGCCTCATTCACCGCGCTAGGCGATGAGGAACTACCCGATTTCGCCGCGCTGCTCGGCCGCAGCCTCGCGCGCTTGAAAGCGGTGCTCGGCGATCCGCCCTACAATTTCGCGGTGGACAGCGCGCCCAAAGACGACCTTGCAGCGCCGCATCTGCATTGGCGCTTACGGATTGCGCCCGATATCGCGATCTGGGGCGGCTTTGAGCTCGGCGCCGGTTTGCCGATCAATCCGTCGAGTCCGGAAGATGACGCGCGGCTGCTGCGCGCGGCGCAATTCGGCGATGATATGAATTAGCGGACGGTGAACAAGACCACCTGCGTGGCGCAGCGTCTGTCCGTTCCCGTCGCGCGGTCCGAGCGCGACACGGCGATGTTACGGTTGATGTGCATCAATGCAGGCGCCGCGCAGAGGTCCTTAACTGCAAAATTACTCAAATGAACCGGTGAAGGAGGAACGCTATGTTGAAAAATATAGCCTCAGTCGGTGCCGCTTTGATCCTGACGGTAGCCGTTTATCCGGTCCGGCGCAAGCGCAGCGCGCTGCGCGACGCGAAGCCGGGCCGGGTGTCAGCGCCCGCGGCGGCGGCGGTGCGCATTTCAGTGGCGCTCGGGGCGGCGGAACGCACTTTAGCGGCGCTCGCAGGGGCGGGACGCATTTCAGCGGCGCTCGCGTGGGCGGTCATTTTGCCGGCCGCTCCTACAGCCGCAGTTATCGCGGCCACTATTATGGCGGCGGTCCAGCCTGGGGCGGATTTGGTTACGGAGCGGTTCTCGGCGGATTACTGCTGGCGCCCTATGCTTTGGGGCCCGAGTACTATGCCTACCCCGACGAGTACTATTTGGCTCCGCCGGACGATGCCGTGGCCTACTGCATGCGGCGGTTCAAATCGTACGATCTTCGGAGCGGCACGTATTTGGGCTACGACGGCTACCGGCATCCCTGCCCTTGAGCGCACAGTGCGCTTGAGCGGAAACAGGAAAGACCGCCGCAAGGCGGTCTTTCCTTTTATGCAGCGGCCTTTCCTGCCGGCCGCTATTTCCACTCCCTTACGTCGACGAAGTGCCCGGCGATCGCCGCCGCCGCCGCCATCGCCGGCGACACCAGATGGGTGCGGCCTTTGTGGCCCTGGCGGCCTTCGAAGTTGCGGTTGGAGGTCGAGGCGCAGCGTTCGCCCGGCGCCAGCTTGTCGGGGTTCATGGCGAGACACATCGAGCAGCCCGGCTCGCGCCAGTCGAAGCCGGCGGCCTTGAAGATCTTGTCGAGGCCTTCGGCTTCCGCCTGTTCCTTCACCAGGCCGGAGCCCGGCACGATCATGGCGTTGACGTTGCCGTTGACCGTTTTGCCGTTCACGACGCGCGCGACTTCGCGCAAGTCTTCGATGCGCGCATTGGTGCATGAGCCGATGAACACGCGGTCGAGCTTGATGTCGGTGATGTTCTCGCCGCCCTTCAGCCCCATGTAGCCGAGCGAGCGCTCGGCGGCGGCGCGCTTGTGGTCGTCGCGGATATCCGACGGCACCGGAACGCGGCCGGAGATCGAGGCGACCTGCTCGGGGCTGGTGCCCCAGGTCACCAGCGGCGGCAGCTCGGCGGCGTGCAGCCTGATCTCGCGGTCGAAATGGGCGTCGTCGTCGCTGCGCAACGTTTCCCAATAGCGCATGGCTTCGTCCCAGGCCTTGCCCTTGGGCGCTTTCGGCTTGTCCTTGAGATATTCGTAGGCCTTCTCGTCGGGTGCGATGAAGCCGGCCTTGGCGCCGCCTTCCACCGACATGTTGCAGACGGTCATGCGCCCTTCCATCGAGAGCGCGCGGATCGCCTCGCCGGCATATTCCAGCGCATAGCCGGTGCCGCCGGCGGTGCCGATCTCGCCGATGATGGCGAGGATGATGTCCTTTGCCGTCACGCCCGGCGGCAATTTGCCGTCGATCACGGCGCGCATGTTCTTCGATTTCGATTGGATCAGCGTCTGGGTCGCCAGCACGTGCTCGACTTCCGAGGTGCCGATGCCGTAGGCCAGCGCGCCGAAGGCGCCATGGGTCGCGGTGTGGCTGTCGCCGCACACGATCGTCGTGCCGGGCAGCGTGAAGCCTTGCTCGGGGCCGATGACGTGCACGATGCCCTGCCGCTTATCGAATTCATCGAAATATTCCATGCCCGAAGATCCTTGGCGCTCTCGGCGAGGAAGGCAATCTGCGCCACGCTCTCGGGGTCTTCGCTCGGCAAGTGGCGGTCGGTGCGTCTGCACATTGTGATCGACGACGCACAGCGTCTTTTCCGGCGCGTGCACCTTGCGGCCGGCCATCACGCAACCCTTCGAACGCCTGCGGCGAGGTCACCTCATGCACGAGATGGCGATCGATGTAGATGAGGCAGGTGCCGTCCGGTTGCTCGTCCACCAGATGGTCTTCCCAGATTTTGTCGTAGAGGGTGCGCGGTTTCATTGCTCGAAGCCTTGGCTTGACGGAATGGTTGGGTTCGTTGCGCGCGGTCCGGCGCGCCGGTTCAACGACTTCAAAGCGCGGCTTGCGCGCAAACGGCCAAGCGGCCGAAGAAGCGCCAGGGCAGCCGCGCGTGGTCGGCCAAAATGATGCGCTGAGCCTTGGAAACCATGCGAGGTATATAGCCTTTCGCATCCGCCGCGACAACGCGGACGAGACGCAGCCGTTCATCCCCGCGACCCAGCCTCCGCTCGCTTCACGAGCTTCGGCGGGTATGAGTCCGCCGAAGCGCGGAGCGCGTAGGTGGAAAGCGGGGACCCAGGGCAACAGGCTGTTCGCTTTGCGGTCACGGCACTGGATTCCCGCTTACGCGGGAATGAGCAGAATACGGATCGGCGGATCGCAAACAAAAAGGGGCCGCAAGCGGCCCCTTTGTCTGTTGCGGAAGACCCGGAACTTACTCGGCCTTGGCCGCGGCTTCCTCGCCGATCGGCCCTTGCGCCTCGGCGATGCGCGCCTTCTTGCCGCGCAGGCCGCGCAGGTAATAAAGCTTGGCGCGGCGCACCTTGCCGCGGCGCACCACCTTGATCGAGTCGATCATCGGCGAATAGAGCGGGAACACGCGCTCGACGCCTTCGCCGTAGGAGATCTTGCGCACGGTGAAGTTCTCGTTCAGCCCGCGCCCGGAGCGGCCGATGCAGACGCCTTCGTAGGCCTGCACGCGGCTCTTGTCGCCCTCGATCACCTTGACGTTGACCAGCACGGTGTCGCCCGGGGCGAATTGCGGAATCTCCTTGCCGGCCGAGAGCTTCTCGACCTGCTCTTTTTCGAGCTGTTGGATGAGGTTCATGGGCGTATCTCCTCGGCAGCGCCAGCATCCGGCGCGCGGTGCTTGTTCGGTCCTGAATGGGTCGGCGGGCTTTTAGACCAAAGATTGCGGGTTGTCACCCTCGGCCTTTTGGGCCGTTTCCGGGCTTTTGGCGGGCCTGATAGGCC
Source organism: uncultured Alphaproteobacteria bacterium (assembly GCA_963761245.1). GTDB lineage: Bacteria > Pseudomonadota > Alphaproteobacteria > Rhizobiales > Xanthobacteraceae > Pseudolabrys. The sequence goes on from CAVXGN010000022.1 coordinate 56,519, forward strand.
GCCCAGAGGTCCGGGCGGCGCGCCTTGGTCAGCCGCTCGGCCTCGGCGCGGCGCCATTGCGCGATCTTGCCGTGGTCGCCCGACAACAGCACGTCGGGGATCGGCTCGCCCTCGAATACCGGGGGCCGGGTATATTGCGGGTATTCCAGCAGCCCGTCGGCGAAGCTTTCCTCGGCGGCGGAGGCGTCCTTGCCCATGACGCCGGGAATGAGCCGCACGCAGGCATCGAGCAGCGCGAGCGCCGCCGGCTCGCCGCCGGACAAAACAAAATCGCCGAGCGAGACTTCCTCCAGCGCGCGCGCCTCGATCAGCCGCTCGTCGACGCCCTCGAAGCGCGCGCAGACGATCACCACGCCGAGCCCGACGGCGAGCTGCGCCACGCGTTGTTGCGTGAGCGGCTTGCCGCGCGGGCTCATCAGCAGGCGCGGGCGCTTGTCATGCGGCACGGCGTCGAGCGCGCGCGCCAGCACATCGGGTTTCATCACCATGCCCGGCCCGCCGCCGGCCGGCGTGTCGTCGACGGTGCGGTGCTTGTCGGTCGTGTGGTTGCGGATGTCGATGGCTTCGAGCGACCAGAGGCCGGATGCGAGTGCCTTGCCGGCAAGGCTTGACGCCCAGCGGCCCGGGAAACATCTCCGGGAAGATGGTCAGCACACTCGCGCGCCACATGACCGTTACCTTCCGCTCGTCCCCGCGCAAGCGGGGACCCTGGAGGAGCCAAGCGCAAGAGTCGTCGCTCTGGATTCCCGCTGGCGCGGGAATGAGCGAAGTTTGTTGCGCGCGCCGCATGGGCATCACTCGGTTTCGGGCGGCGGCACGACGACGATCTGGCGTGCCGCAAGGTCGATCTTCGGCACCGTTGTATCGGTGAACGGCAGCATGATCGTTTGGCCGCCGCCGTCCGGCGCGATCTCGATAATGTCGCCGGCGCCGAAATTATGCAGCGCGGTCACTGTGCCAAGGGCCGCGCCGTCTGCCGTCACCGCTTCAAGCCCGATCAGGTCGGCGTGATAGAAGGTGTCGGGCTCCTCGATCGCCGGCAGCCGCTCGCGCGGCACGAACAAATCGAGATTGCAGAGCTTCTCGGCCGCGTCGCGGTCCGCGATCCCGGCGATGCGCGCGACCAGAAAATTCTTTCCCGGCCGCAGCGCTTCGATCTCGATTTGCCGCGCGCCGTCCTCGGTTTGCAGCGGTCCGTAACCGGCGACCGCCATCGGATCCTGCGTGAACGACCACAGCTTGACCTCGCCGCGGACACCGTGCGCGGCCCCGATGCGGGCGACGCGGATACGGTCGGCCACAGCGCGTCAGGCCGCGCGCATCAGCTCGCCGCCGGCTGCGTGCGGCAGCTTTGGCGGCCGCAGCGGTCTTGGCGGCCGCGTCGGCGGCTTCCTTGGCCTTGGCGGCTTCTTCCGCCTGCGCTTTACGTTCCTTGCGCGGCACCGCCTTTTCCGGATTGTTGTGCTTCTCGCGCTTGGCAATGCCGGCGGCGTCGAGGAAGCGCATGACGCGGTCGGAGGGCTGCGCGCCTTTTTTCATCCAGGCCTGCACCTTGTCGAGATCGAGCTTGAGCCGCTCGGTCTTCTCCTTCGGCAGCAGCGGATTGTAATAGCCGAGCCGCTCGATGAAGCGGCCGTCGCGGGGCGAGCGCGAGTCGGCGAGCACGATGTGATAGAACGGCCGCTTCTTGGTTCCGGCGCGGGCCATGCGGATGACGAGGGACATTCGAGTTTTCCTTTCTGACTAAAACGCGGTGGTGTGTCGCTTCATTTTTTCTTGGCGCCGGGCAGACCCGGCAGCCCGGGAAAGTTTCCGCTGCCCAGTCCCGGCAATCCGCCGGGGGCGCCGGGGAAATTCGGCGGCAGGCCCGGCATGTTCGGCGGCAGTCCGCCGGCGCCGGGCAACCCGCCGGGCATTTTTTCGGCGAGCTTGGCCATCTGCTCGGGCGACGGCATGCCGCCGAGCCCCATGGCTTGCGCGATGCCGCCAAGCGCGCCGCGCTTGCCTGAGCCCATCGCCTTCATCATGTCGGCCATGGTCCGGTGCATTTTCAGCAGCTTGTTGATTTGCTCCGGTGAGGTGCCGGAGCCGGCGGCGATGCGCTTCTTGCGGCTGGCTTTGAGGATGTCGGGATTGCGCCGTTCCCGCGGCGTCATCGAGTCGATGATCGCGACTTGGCGCTTGAGAATGCTTTCGTCCAGTCCGGCGTTGGCGATCTGGTTCTTCATCTTGGCGATGCCGGGCAACATACCCATCAGCCCGCCGACGCCGCCCATCGCCTGCATCTGCGTCAGCTGTTCGCGCATATCGGCAAGATCGAACTTGCCCTTGCGCATCTTCTCGGCCGCGCGCATCGCCTTTTCGGCGTCGATGGTGGCGGCGGCTTTCTCCACCAGCGCGACCACGTCGCCCATGCCGAGGATGCGCCCGGCAATGCGCGAAGGCTCGAACTCCTCCAACGCGTCGAGCTTTTCGCCGGTGCCGATCAGCTTGATCGGCTTGCCGGTGACCGCGCGCATGGAGAGCGCGGCGCCGCCGCGGCCGTCGCCGTCGACGCGGGTCAGCACGATGCCGGTCAAACCGACGCGCTGGTCGAACGAGCGTGCGAGGTTGACCGCGTCCTGGCCGGTCAGGCTGTCTGCGACCAACAGCACCTCGTGCGGATCGGCGGCCTTCTTCACCTCCGCCGCCTCGCTCATCATCGCTTCGTCGAGCGTGGTGCGGCCGGCGGTGTCGAGCAAGACGACATCGTAACCGCCGAGCCGGGCGGCCTCGAGCGCGCGCTTGGCGATCTGTGCCGGCTGCTGGCCGGCGACCACCGGCAGCGTGTCGATTTGCGTGTCGCGGCCGAGCACGGCCAATTGCTCCATCGCCGCCGGGCGGCGCACGTCAAGCGAGGCCATCAGCACCTTGCACTTCTGGCGGTCGGTAAGGCGGCGGGCAAGCTTGGCGGTGGTCGTGGTTTTGCCGGAGCCTTGCAGGCCGACCATCATGATGGCGACCGGCGGGGCGGCGTTGAGATCGATCGATTGGCCTTGCGAGCCGAGCGTCTCGATCAGCTGATCGTGCACGATCTTCACGACCAGCTGGCCGGGGGTGACCGACTTCATCACCTCGACGCCGACCGCATGCTTCTTGATGCCGTCGGTGAAGGCGCGCGCCACGTCGAGCGCGACGTCGGCTTCGAGCAGCGCGCGCCGCACCTCGCGCAGCGCGGCGTCGATGTCGGCTTCGCTGAGCGCGCCGCGGCCGGTAAGGCGGTCGAGAATGCCGCCGAGTTTTTCCGACAGTGAGTCGAACACTCTTTAGTCCTTCCAAGAACGGCCGTCCCTTCGGGATGGCCATATGCAAACACCTTTACGCCCGAGGGCGCATCGCGCTGTCGGGCGGTGGCCTCCGGCCTCTCAGGGGACCGGGCGGCGGAACTTGAATTTCGCGTGTCTTCTAGAGCGGGCGGAACCTAGGGGCGGGGTATGGCCAAGTCAAGGCAAGGCTTCTTCGCTACCAGGATGAGGCCGGCAGGCGCTATTGCGTCAATTCGTAGCTCACCGTGACGCTGACGTGCAGCATGTGCTCGCCGGGCGCGACCGGAATAGCGGCGGCGCCGCCGGCCCGCAGCATCGCCTGAAATGGCCGCGGCGGGGGGCTTGCACCCTGTTCGGAAATCGCCACTACCGGCCCGACCTTGGCGCCGGCCGCCTTGGCATAGAGTTCGGCCTTGCGATGCGCGTCTTCGATCGCGGCGGCGCGCGCCTGATCGAGCACCTTCGAGCGATCCGACACCAGGAATTCGATGCCGGACATCTGATTGGCGCCGGCGCCGATGGCGTGATCGAGAAGGTCCGGCAATTTGTTGATGTCGTGGATCCTGACGTTCAGTTGATTGGTGGCGCGGAAGCCGGTGAGCCGCGCTGTGCTGCCTTTGTCGGTTTCGTATTGCGGCTGCAGCGAGAGCTGCGTGGTCTGCACGTCGCTATCGGCGATGCCGCTGCCCTTGATCGCGGCGAGCACCGCCGTCATCTGCTTGGCGTTCGCGGCGCTTGCCTCGCGCGCGGTCTTGCCTTGGCTGGTCACGCCGATGCGGATCGCAGCGGTGTCGGGCGCGACCGATACCATCCCCTCGCCATGGACGGTCACCAATCTGTCCGCCGCCGGGGCGGACACGGGCGCGAATGCCGCTGCGGCGGCGACGAAGGCGAAGACGAGAAGACGCGTTGTCGACATCACTTATCCACCGGTACAAGCACATTGATCACCAGCGCATCCGGGCTGGTCGTCACCGGGTCGGTGACATATTCCTCGACGAACAGGTCCTCGGCGTCGATGCCCTTGTCGTCGAGATAATTGGTGATCGCCTCATACGTCGAATCCATGGCGTCGTAAGAGCCGCGGTGGGTGAATTTGAACGCCTTGCCGGACGGCGATTTGCCGACCGCGAAGTCGCCGGTGGGCGCTTCCTTGGGTGGCTCGGCGACCGGCAGCGCGGCGCGGAATTTAAATCCTTTGTCGTCGGTCTCGGTATAGATCACCATCGCCGGGCCGCTCGGCTTGATGCCCTGTTTGGCGAGAAAGGCGTTGAGCGACTTGAAGTCGCCGACGATGGTCTCAAAGGCCGAATCCCAATCGCTCTCGCCGGTGCGATAGATGATGGTGTATTCGGTCAGCGTCACTTCCTGGCCGAAGGCGTCGCCCGGCTGCAGCGGCGCCGGCGCGCTGGTGTCGGGCGGCTGCGCCGGGGCCGGCGTCTGCTCGGCAAGCTGCACCTTCGGGATTTTCGCTTGCGACGGCGCGGCAACAAGGCCAAAGGCGAGGATAATCGCCGCCAACCGAATGCACGACATCGCGATTCTCCGTAATCGAGGCGCGGTCCCAGCGTCTCACCGCAGGATGGCACTCTAGCACGGCCCCTGGCCAATCGATGGCCATTCGCCATATAAACCGGGCGAAACCCGGGCAGGGTCTAACCGTCGGCTAAAGTCATGAGCGCGCTCGCCAACCAGCCTTTCGTCAAGATGAATGGCATCGGCAACGAGATCGTCGTGGTCGATCTGCGCGCCGGCGCGGCCGCGATCGCGCCGGCGGAGGCGCGCGCGGCGGCCTCGCCCGAAGGCGCGCCCTACGACCAGTTGATGGCGCTCTATCCGCCGCGCACACCCGGCACCGACGCCTTCATCCGCATCTACAACAATGACGGCTCGGAAGCCGGCGCCTGCGGCAACGGCATGCGCTGCGTCGCCGACCTGGTGGCGAAAGAGAGCGGCAAGAGTGCGCTCACCTTCGAGACCACATCGGGAATATTGAATTGCTGGAAAGGCGCCGACGGCCTGTTCACCGTCGACATGGGTGTGCCGCGTTTCACGTGGAACGAGATTCCGCTCGCCGAGGAATTCCGCGACACCCGCGCCATCGAATTGCAGATCGGGCCGATCGACAAGCCGGTGCTGCATTCGCCCTCGGTGGTGAACATGGGCAATCCGCACGCGATCTTCTGGGTCGACGACGTGAACGCCTACGATCTCGCCCGGCTGGGGCCGCTGCTGGAGAACCATCCGATATTCCCCGAGCGCGCCAACATCACGCTGGCGCAAATCGTCGATCGCGAGAACATCGTGATCCGCACCTGGGAGCGCGGCGCCGGGCTCACGCAAGCGTGCGGTTCGGCTGCCTGTGCGGCCGCGGTCGCCGCCGCGCGGCTCAAGCGCACCGAGCGCAAAGTCAAAGTAGTGCTGCCGGGCGGCGACTTGACCATCGAATGGCGCGAGCGCGACGGCCACGTGCTGATGACCGGGCCGGTGGAATTCGAGTTTACCGGCAAGTTCGATGCGGCGTTGTTCGAGCAGGCGGGCGCGGCATGAGCATCGACGTCGTCACCTTCGGTTGCCGCCTCAACACTTATGAATCGGAAGCGATCCGCCGCGCGGCCAACGGCGCTGACGACGCGGTCGTGGTCAACACCTGCGCGGTGACGGCGGAAGCGGTGCGGCAGGCGCGCCAGGCGATCCGCCGCATCAAGCGCGAGCGCCCCGAGGCGCACATCGTGGTGACCGGCTGCGCGGCGCAAACCGAGCCCGCAACGTTCGCGGCCATGGTGGAGGTCGACCGTGTGGTCGGCAACGAGGAGAAATTCGAGCCGCACGCTTGGGCCGCCGGCGGCCGCATCGCGGTCGGCGACATCATGGCGGCGACCGAGGCGCGGCTGCACGCGGTCGATGGCCTCGACGGCCGCGCCCGTGCCTTCGTGCAGGTGCAGAACGGCTGCGACCATCGCTGCACCTTCTGCATCATCCCGTTCGGCCGCGGCAATTCGCGCTCGGTGCCGGCCGACAATGTCGTCGCGCAGGTGCGCCGGCTCACCGAAAACGGCTATCGCGAAGTGGTGCTGACCGGTGTCGACATCACCAGCTACGACAGCGGCGGCGCGCGGCTGGGCGCGCTGGTCAAGCGCATTTTGCGCGACGTGCCGGAGCTCGCGCGCTTGCGGCTGTCGTCGATCGATTCCGTTGAGGCCGACGCCGATCTCATCGATGCGCTGGCCGATGAGCCGCGCCTGATGCCACACCTGCATCTGTCGTTGCAGGCCGGCGACGATCTGATCCTCAAGCGCATGAAGCGGCGGCATTCACGCGCCGACGCCATTGCTTTTTGCGAGTCTGTGCGGCGTTTGCGCCCCGACGTCGCCTTCGGCGCCGACATCATCGCCGGCTTTCCGACCGAAAGCGATGCGATGTTCGCGCGCTCGCTCGATTTGGTCGACGACTGCGGGCTGACGCAATTGCACGTATTTCCGTTTTCGCCGCGGCCCGGGACGCCGGCCGCGCGCATGCCGCAACTTGATCGCGGCCTCATCAAGGAACGCGCGCGCCGCCTGCGCGAGAAGGGTGAGGCGGCGTTGCGTGCGCATCTGGCGCGCGAAGTGGGCGCGCGCCGCCGCGTGCTGGCGGAATCGCCCGCGCTCGGCCGCACCGAGCAGTTCCTCACCGGTGCGGCTTGCTCGAGCGGCCGCGCCCGGTGCTATGCTCGATCTGACGATTGCCGACCACGACGGCCGCGCACTTTGTCGCGGCATAAGCGGAGGAACGCATGGCCGATCATCTGATCACCAGCGAGGAGCAGCTCCAGGCGCTCTATGGCGCGAAGACGCCGGCCTCGGTGTTCAAGGAAATCCATTACATCAACGACGGCTATCGCAGGCTGATCGAAGCGGCGCCGTTTGTGGCCGTGGCGACCAGCGGGCCGGAAGGGCTCGACTGCTCGCCCAAGGGCGACGCGGCGGGCTTCGTGCGTATCCTCGACGACAAGACGCTTGCCGTTCCCGACCGGCCGGGCAACAACCGGCTCGACGGCTTCCGCAACATCTTGCGCGATCCGCGGGTGGCGCTGCTGTTCCTCATTCCCGGCGTCGGCGAGACGTTGCGCATCAATGGCCGCGCCACGATCTCGGTCGATCCCGAGCTGATGCAAAGCTTCACGGTCAACGGCAAGCTGCCGCGCTGCGTGCTGCTCGTGCACATCGAAAGCATCTACTTCCACTGCTCGAAGGCGATCGTGCGCTCCAAGCTGTGGGACGAAGCGACCAAGGTCGACCGCAAGAGCCTGCCCAGCCTCGGCACGCTGATCGCGGAAACGAGCCAGGGCAAGCTCGACCGCGAGTCGATCGACCGCGGGCTGGATGAGCGGATCAAGGCGCAGCTTTACTGAACCTCGTCCTGCCACCCGCATTGGCGCAGCAACTCGCGCATATGCGCCGGCACCGGCGCGGCGACTGTCACCGGCGGCTTGTTCTTGGAAATCGGCACCACGATCGCGCGCGCATGCAGATGCAGCGGCGGCCCGCCTGCGCGCGGCGCGCGGCCGTAAATGGCATCGCCGACGATCGGGAAGCCCATCTCGGCGCAATGCACGCGCAACTGATGCGTGCGGCCGGTGAGCGGCTCCAGCGCGAGCCAGGTCAGACCATCCCCGCGCCCCATCACCTTCCAGGTCGTCACCGCCGGTGTTCCATGCGGGTCGGGCTTCATCCACCAGCCGCGGCTCTCGTCGAGCTTGCCGAGCGGAATATCGATGCGGCCTTCCTCGGCCTCAGGTGCGCCTTCGACCACCGCCCAATAAGTTTTTCCAACCTTGCCCTGTTTGAAAAGCTTGCCGAGCGCGGCCAGCGCCTTGCGGTGGCGGCCGAGCACCAGACAGCCGGAGGTGTCCTTATCGAGCCGGTGCGCCAGTGCCGGGTTGCGCGGCAGGCCGAAGCGCAGCGCGCCGAAATCGTCCTCCAGGCTTGGCCCGGCTTTGGGTCCGCGATGCACCGGAACGCCGGCCGGCTTGTCGATCACCAGCATCAGGCCGTCGCGGTAGAGCAGGCGGGCGAGCGTCTCTTCCGGGGTCATGGCGGGTTACCTAGATAGGCCGAAACGGCTATCACGGGCGCGCCATGAACGACAGCACGCAAGAAAACTGGTGGAAGCGCCTGAGCGGCGGGCTCAAGCGCACCTCGGGCTCACTCGGCGGCGCCATCGGCGCGCTGGTCACCAACCGCCGACTTGATCCGGAGACGCTCGACGCGCTGGAAGACGAGCTGGTGCGCGCCGATTTCGGGGAGGATCTTGCGGTCCGCATCGTTAACGAGTTCGGCGAGGGCCGCTATCCGCAAGGGCTCACGCCCGACGAAGTGAAGGCCGTGCTGGCGGCCGAAATCGAGAAGGTGCTCAGCCCTGTCGCCAAGCCGCTGGAAGTGACGGCGCGGCCCTTCGTCGTTTTGGTCGCCGGCGTCAACGGCTCGGGCAAGACCACCACCATCGGCAAGCTCGCCGCCAAGTTCCGCAACGAGGGCAAGTCGGTGATGCTGGTGGCCGGCGACACGTTTCGCGCCGCCGCCATCGATCAGTTGAAAATCTGGGGCGAACGCACCGGCGCGAAAGTCATCGCGCGCGAGCCGGGCGCCGATCCGGCCGGTCTGGCTTTCGACGCGCTCACGGCCGCCAAGACGGAGGGCGTCGACATCGTGCTGGTCGACACTGCCGGCCGTCTGCAGAACCGCGCCGAGCTGATGGGCGAACTGGAAAAGATCGTGCGGGTGATGCGCAAGGTGGAGCCGAACGCGCCGCACGCGGTGCTCTTGGTGCTCGATGCGACGGTCGGGCAGAACGCGCTCAATCAGGTCGAGATTTTCGGCAAGATCGCCGGAGTCACCGGCTTGGTCATGACCAAGCTCGACGGCACCGCGCGCGGCGGCATTCTGGTGGCGATCGCCGCGCGCTTTAAGCTGCCGGTGCATTTCGTCGGCGTCGGCGAAGGCGTGGAGGACTTGCAGTCGTTTACCGCGCGCGACTTCGCGCGGGCGGTGGTTGGCCTCGAATAGCCATGTCCGACAAGAAGCAACTCAACCCCATCCTCAAGCTCACGCTCGATATCGGGCCGCTGGTGCTGTTCTTCGCCGCCAATGCGCGCTTCGGCATCTATGCCGCGACCGGCGCCTTCATGGTGGCGGTGCTGGCGGCGCTCGCCGTGTCCTACGCGCTGACCAAGCATATCGCCATCATGCCGTTGGTCACCGCGGCGATCGTGCTGGTGTTCGGCTCGCTGACGCTGGTGCTGCACAACGACGTGTTCATCAAGCTCAAGCCGACCATCATCTACGTGTTGTTCGGCGGTACCTTGATCGGCGGGCTGGCGTTCAACAAGCCGTTTCTCGGCATTCTGTTCGACCAGATGTTCCACCTGACCGAGGAGGGCTGGCGCAGGCTGACGCTGCGCTGGGCGCTGTTCTTCTTCGCGCTCGCGGTGCTCAACGAAATCGTCTGGCGGAATTTCTCGACCGACGTCTGGGTCAGCTTCAAATTGTTCGGCGTGGTGCCGCTGACCTTTTTATTCGGCGCGCTGCAATATCCGCTGCTGGTGAAATATCACCCGGACAATAAGGCCTAGGGCTTCGCGACCGCCTTGGCGATTTCCTGCTCCAGCACGCCGGCAAGGTTCTCGGCGTTGACCGGCCCGATCAGCTTGTAGGCGATGGTGCCGTCGCGGCCGACCAGGAAGGTTTCCGGCACGCCATAAACGCCCCACTCGATCGATTCACGGCCGCTGGCATCGACGCCGACAGCGACGAAGGGATTGCCGTAGCGATTGAGGAAGCGGCGCGCGTTGTCGGTCGGATCCTTGTAATTGATGCCGACCAGCTTCACGCGCTTGTCCTTCGACAATTTCTCCAGGAACGGCACCTCGTCGGCGCAGGGGATGCACCACGAGGCCCAGACGTTCACCAGCGTCACCGCGCCCTTGAACGAGGCATTGTTCAAGCCCGGCACAGGCTTGCCATCTCGGGTGAGGCTGGCGAGTGGCGGCAGGTCGGTCTTGGGCGCCGGATGGCCGATCAGCGCCGAAGGCAAATGCGAAGGATCGCCGCCGTAGAGGCGGAACAGGAACAAAACCGCCAGCGCCAGGAACAGGACCAGCGGCAGCAGCATCAAAGTGTTGCGCCGCTTGTTGTTGACGGGGGCGGCTTGGCCGGCATCGTTGTCGGACGTGGCGCTCATCGTTCGCTTCTCGATTGCCGCTGCGAGCGGCGGGAGATGCCGCGCTCTTCCATATCGCCGAGGATGCGCCGCTGGGTCGAATAGTCGAGCACGACCCATGCCACCAGCAGCGCGACCACGAAGGCCGTCACCGCATAGGACGCGATGATGAAATCGGCGTGCGGTCCGAGATTCATGAGCTCGCCTCCGCCAAGGCCTGTGCCTGCATCAAGCGCATCGAGCGCACGCGGCGGCGCAGGATCTCATTGCGCATGGCGGCGAGATGCAGCGTGATGAACAGAAACGTGAACGCCACCGCCATGACCAACAGCGGCGTCAGGATCGACGGCGCGATGCTGGGGCCACCGGCGCGAAAGATCGACGAGCCCTGATGCAGCGTGTTCCACCACTCGACCGAGAACTTGATGATCGGAATGTTGACGGCGCCGACCAGCGCCAGCACCGCAGCCGCGCGGGCGCCGCGGTTCGGATCCTCGGCGGTCCAATAGAGCGCCAGCATGCCGAGATAGAGCAGGAATAGCACCAGCACCGACGTGAGCCGCGCATCCCACACCCAATAGGTGCCCCAGGTCGGGCGGCCCCAGAGCGAGCCGGTGACCAGGCAGACGAAGGTGAAAGCGGCGCCGAGCGGAGCGGCGGCCTTGCCGGCGACGTCGGCGAGCGGATGCCGCCATACCAGCGTGCCGAGCGCGGCCACGGTCATGATGGTCCAGCCGAACATGCCGAGCCAGGCGGCCGGCACGTGCAGGAACATGATCTTTACGGTGGCGCCCTGCTGGTAGTCGTCGGGCGCGTGCATGGCCTGCGTCAGGCCGATCGCGAACAGCAGCAAAGTGATGGCCGCGAGCCAGGGCAGCACGCGATTGACCAAGGTCAAAAAACGCGTCGGATTGGCGAGATCGATCACAGGCATCGGCGGCCTTTTAATCGGATGGATGGCGCCGGGCAATGGCGCTTGGCCGGCGCACCATGCAGGCCTAACGGTCCGTTTGAATTGATCTGCGTCATGCGGTCGATCCGATATTTCGGCGCCAAATCGGTCATTCCAGGCCGTGGCGGAGCGCCGCGGCGGCGGCAACCGGGCCCAGCACCAAACTGGCCAAGGATAGAGCGCAAAGAATGGTGAAAGGTGGGCCGAACGGCACGCCCGCGACAATCGCGGCATTGGCCGAGGCCACCCCGAAAATCAATACGGGGACGGTGAGTGGGAGCACGAGAACGGCCAAGAGCAATCCGCCGCGGCGCAGCGCGACCGACAATGCCGCGCCGATCAGGCCGATGAAGGTCAGCGCCGGCGTGCCGGCAAGCAGGCTCAGCGCCACCCAGCCCATCGCCGACAATTCGACATTGAGCATCAGGCCGAGCACCGGCGCGATGATGACCAGCGGCAGGCACGTGGTCAGCCAATGCGCGATCGCCTTGATCGCCACCGACAATTCCAACGGCACGCGGCCCATCATCAGCAAATCGAGCGAGCCGTCTTCGTGATCGGTGGCGAACAGTCGGTCGAGCGCCAACAGGCTTGCCAGCAAGGCGCCGAGCCACAGGATCGCCGGGCCGATGCGCGCCAACAGATTGAGATCGGGGCCGACCGCGAACGGCACCATGGTCACCACGATCAGGAAAAACAATGCGCCCATCAGCGCGCCGCCGCCGACGCGCACGGCGATCCGCATGTCGCGCATGAGCAAGGCGAAAAGCGCGTTCATGCCGGCCCCATTTTCATTTCGCGCGCGGTATCGAGGCCGATCGGCCCGTGGGCGGCGGCGACGATCAAGCCGCCGCCGGCAAGATGCGCGCGCATCAAATCGGCGAGCCGCGCCTGCGAGGCGACGTCCAGCGCCGAGGTCGGCTCGTCCAACAGCCAGAGCGGCCGCGCTACCGCGATCAGACGCGCGATCGACAGCCGGCGCCGCTGTCCGGCGGAGAGGTAGGCGGCCGGCAGGTCGGCGAGCGGCTCCAGTCCCACCTTCTCAAGCGCCTCGAGCGCGGGCGTCTGCCCGCCCAGGAACTCGGTCCAAAACTGAAGATTTTCGGCGACCGAGAGCGACGGCTTCAGCGCGTCCTGATGCCCGAGATAATGCGCCTGCTCGCCGATGGGGGCGTCGGTTTCGCCGCCGGTCAGCTCCAGCCGTCCGTCGGCGATCCGCACCAGGCCGGCGATCAGGCGGAGCAGCGAAGACTTGCCGGCGCCGTTGCGGCCGGTGACCATGAGGGCCTCACCGGAGGAAACGGTGAAGCTGATGTCTGAAAAAACCTGCCGTCCGCCCCGGCTGCAGGTCAGATTGTCGGCTTTAAGCTGCATCAAGCCGGTCCCGGCATGACGGCTGGCGCCGTGGAGGGGCAAAAAACCTTGAATTTCCGCACATCTGGATTGCAGATTCCCGTTAATGTGGCGTCCGCCGCGAAAAGACCTTATAAGCCCGCTGCTGCGGCAGCGCGTAATCGAAATCCCAAAGCGAACCTCACGGCCAAGAAAACATTTGTCTTGTTAGGAGCTTAGCGCGAAACCGCGCCGATGTCCCTCGCCCGGGTATGGAAACAGCGACTATGACGTCACTCGACAGTTTTCGATGCTGCAAGACCCTCAAGGTTGGAAGCAAAACCTACGCTTATTACAGCCTCCCCACCGCCGAGCGGAACGGTCTGAAGGGAATTTCCCGTCTGCCGTTCTCGATGAAGGTGCTGTTGGAAAATCTGCTGCGCAACGAGGACGGGCGCACGGTGACCAAGGACGACATCAAGGCGGTTGCCGAATGGCTCAAGACCAAGAGCTCGGATCGCGAGATCGCCTTTCGCCCGGCGCGCGTGTTGATGCAGGACTTCACCGGCGTGCCGGCGGTGGTGGATCTCGCCGCCATGCGCGACGCCATGGACCATCTCGGCGGCGATCCGAAAAAGATCAACCCGCTGGTGCCGGTCGATCTGGTCATCGACCACTCGGTCGCGGTCACCTTCTTCGGCAATAATCAGGCGTTCAAGAAGAATGTTGATGAGGAATACCGGCAGAACCAGGAGCGCTACAAATTCCTGAAATGGGCGCAGCGCTCGTTCGACAATTTCAGCGTGGTGCCGCCCGGCACCGGCATCTGCCACCAGGTCAATCTCGAATATCTGTCGCGCGTGGTCTGGAGCAAGAAAGACAAGGTCAAGGCCGACGGCAAGCAGGCCACCATGGACGTCGCCTATCCCGACACCGTGGTCGGCACCAACTCGCACACCACCATGGTCAACGGCCTGTCGGTGCTCGGCTGGGGCGTCGGCGGCATCGAGGCGGAAGCCGCCATGCTCGGCCAGCCGCTGTCGATGGTGCTGCCGGAGGTGATCGGCTTCAAGCTCACCGGCCGCATGAAGGAAGGCATCACCGCCACCGATCTGGTGCTCACCGTCACCGAGATGCTGCGCAAGCGCGGCGTGGTCGGCAAGTTCGTGGAATTCTTCGGCGCCGGCTTGACCCATCTCACCATCGCCGACCGCGCCACCCTCGGCAACATGTCGCCGGAATACGGCGCCACCTGCGGCTTCTCGCCGATCGACGACGACACCATCCGGTTCCTGAAGGACACCAGCCGCCCAGCGGACGTGGTGGCGCTGGTCGCCGCCTACGCCAAGGCGCAGGGCATGTTCCGCACCAAGACGACGCCCGATCCGATGTTCACCGACATATTGAAGCTCGATCTCAACACGGTCGAGCCGTCGCTGTCCGGGCCCAAGCGTCCGCAGGACCGCATCGCCTTGAAAGAGGTGAAGGCGGGCTTCGCCAATTCCATGGAGAAGGAATTCAACAAAGCGTCGGAGATGAAGAAGCGCGTGCCGGTGGAAGGCCGCAAGCACGATCTCGGGCATGGTGACGTCGTGATCGCCGCCATCACCTCCTGCACCAATACGTCGAACCCGAACGTGATGATCGCCGCCGGCCTGCTCGCCCGCAAGGCAGCGGCGCGCGGCCTGACCTCCAAGCCGTGGGTGAAGACCTCGCTCGCGCCCGGCTCGCAAGTGGTGGCGGAATATCTCGAGAAGTCCAACCTGCAGAAGGATCTCGACAAGCTCGGCTTCAACCTCATCGGCTTCGGCTGCACCACCTGCATCGGCAACTCCGGCCCGCTGCCGGAGGAGATTTCCGAAGCGATCAACCAGAACGATCTGGTGGCGGCCGCGGTGCTGTCGGGCAACCGAAACTTCGAAGGCCGCGTCAACGCCGACGTGCGCGCCAACTATCTTGCGTCGCCGCCGCTGGTGGTTGCCTACGCCATCGCGGGCTCGATGAACGTCGATCTGGCGAAGGAGCCGCTCGGCGTCGACCAGAAGGGCAAGAAGGTGTTCCTGCGCGACATCTGGCCGTCGAACCGCGAGATCGACACTTTCGTGCGCAAGAACATCACCAAGCAGATGTTCGCCAGGAAATATGGCGACGTGTTCAAGGGCGACGCCAACTGGCGCAAGATCGCGGTCAAGGGTGGGCTGACCTATGCGTGGGACGATCGCTCGACCTACGTGCAAAACCCGCCCTATTTCGAGCACATGGAGAAGCGCCAGCGTCCGATCGAGGATATCGTCGACGCCCGCGTGCTCGGGCTCTTCCTCGAACTCGATCACCACCGACCACATTTCGCCGGCGGGATCGATCAAAGAAGCAAGCCCGGCCGGCGAGTATCTGCGCGACCACCAGGTTCGCCCGAAAGATTTCAACCAATACGGCACGCGCCGCGGCAATCATCAGGTGATGATGCGTGGCACCTTCGCCAATATCCGCATCAAGAATCAGATGGTGCCGGGCGTCGAAGGCGGCGTCACCATCCACTATCCCTCGAAGCAGAAGATGACGATGTACGACGCGGCGATGAAGTACCGCGCCGAACACGTTCCGCTCGTCATCTTCGCCGGCAAGGAATACGGCACCGGCTCCTCGCGCGATTGGGCCGCCAAGGGCACGGTACTGCTCGGCGTCCGCGCGGTCGTCACCCAGTCATTCGAGCGCATCCACCGTTCCAATTTGATCGGCATGGGCGTGATGCCGCTGGTATTCGAGGAGGGGACGACCTGGCAATCGCTCGGCTTGAAGGGTGACGAGCAGGTAACAATTCGCGGCCTGCATGGCGATCTCAAGCCGCGCCAGCGGCTGATCGCCGACATCGTCGCCGGCAACGGCACGCTCAAGCGGGTGCCGCTGATTTGCCGCATCGATACCCTGGATGAGCTCGATTACTTCAAGAACGGGGGCATCTTGCAGTACGTGCTGCGCCATCTCGCCGCCTGAGCGGGAAGGGCGATCTAAAGCGCCACTCACCGCGAAGTGAGTAGCGGGTGATCGAACGGACGATTATCAATTCGCTATCGATGGGCATCGGGGGATCGTGGGATTGGCATGAACTACCACCACCTTGCCTTATCGGCTGCGGTCATTGGCACCGCCCTGATGGCTACGCCGCCGGCTTCCGCAGGCGAGCCGCGCGCGGTTGTCGAACTGTTCACCAGTCAGGGCTGTTCGTCCTGTCCGCCCGCCGACAAGGTTCTGGGTGAACTTTCGCGCGATCCGTCGTTGGTGACGTTGAGCCTGCCCGTCGACTATTGGGATTATCTCGGCTGGAAAGACACGCTCGCGCTGCACGGCCACTCCAACCGGGAGCGCGCCTATGCCGACGCGCGCGGCGACCGCCAAGTCTACACCCCGCAAGTGGTGGTGGATGGCGTCGTGCACGTCCTCGGCAGCGACAAGGCGGCCATCGAGGCGGCGATCAGGCGAACGCGGCACAGCGCTTCACCGTTGACGGTGCCGGTGTCGGTGACGGTTGTCGACGGCAAGGTGCAGGTAAGCGTGCCGGCCGCGAGCGACGCGCAAGGCAGCGCCGACGTCTGGCTTTGCCCGGTGACCGGCAAGGCGCAGGTCGTCATCAAGCGCGGCGAGAACGGCGGTCACACGCTGACCTATTACAACGTCGTGCGGCGCTGGATGAAGCTCGGCGAGTGGAACGGCAAGGCGGCAAGCTTCAACGTGCCGCTGAGCAGCCTTGCCGACGCCCGCTATTCGCTCAAGGACATTGATCACGTCGCGGTGCTGGTGCAGCGCGGTCCCGCCAGCAAGCCGGGACTGATGTTGGGCGCGACAATTGCGAAACTCGCGCCGGGCAGCTTCTAGCTCACTTCCTCAACCGAGAATTTGCCGTCATGGCCTCACAAAGCAGGCCATGACGCCACTTGGCGCGCGCAAAAAAATCGGGCCGGCAAGGCCGGCCCGAAGGCTTAGGGGATTGAACCTTACGCGGAACTCAACTGGCCCGGTCGGCCAAGCCCCGGGGGGCTGGGGGGCTGAGGAATCCGGTGCTCGAACCGAACCGGGCCTTTGAGGCAACGCTAGGCTTATCGCCCCCCAGCATGACCGGCGATTGACCGAAATTAGGCGTTATTATGGTACTTTTAACGAGTTCGTGATCACGGACGGGCGTTTTCGGCCGTTTCCTGGCCATTCGCTGCGGCCACGAAGCTCTTGCCGCCGGGCGCGACCGGCGCGATCATTGGGTTAACCCAAGGGAGGCGCCGCATGACGTTTGTTTCCGGCGAAACTGATCCGAGCCAGCCCCTCGGGGGCGGATCCCCGGCGCGCAGCGCCGTCCCCGCCCCCGCGAACCAAGTCACCTTCAGTCGGCGCGAGCTCAAACGCATCCTCGATCTCTATGGACGCATGGTCGCCGCCGGCGAGTGGCGCGACTACGCCATCGACTTCATGAAAGATCGCGCCGTATTCTCGGTGTTCCGCCGCTCCTCGGAAGTGCCGATTTATCGTATCGAAAAAGATCCCCGATGGGCGCGCCGGCAAGGCGCCTTCAGCGTGATCTCGGCCACCGGCCTGATCGTGCGCCGCGGCCACGAACTCGACCGCGTGCTGCGCGCCATCGACCGCTCGCTGGCAGTGGTGAACTGACTAAGGATCGGTCGTCGCGCCGTCGCCGAGCGCCTTTTGCATCAGCACGGTGTCGAGCCAGCGGCCGTGCTTGAAGCCGACATTCTCGAGTTTGCCGACGTGGTGGAAGCCGGCGGCTTCATGCAGGGCGATGGAGCCGGCCTGCTGGGAATCGCCGATCACCGCGATCATCTGCCGGAAGCCGCGCTGCGTTGCCGCCTCGACCAGTGCATTGAGCAGGGCCAGCCCGACGCCGCGCCGATGCATGTCGGGCGCGATGTAGACCGAATCCTCGACCGTCTTGCGGTAGGCCGGCCGCTCCCGATAAAGCGCGGCATAGGCGTAGCCGGCGATGCGGTCGCCCAATTCGGCGACGAGATAGGGAAAATCGCCGCCCAACAGCTTGTCCATGCGCCGCGCCATCTCGGCTTCGTCCGGCGGCGTCAGCTCGAACGAGGCGGTGCCGTGCTCGACGGCATGCGCGTAGATGCGGGTGATGGCGGGGATATCGGAAGGCTTGGCCGGGCGGATGTTCATGCGCCCAGGAAACTAGCAAAACGAAAACGCCCCGGCACCAGGCCGGGGCGTTGAACTATTCACCGTTCGGGAGCGCTCAGCGGCGGTCGCCCATGAAGCGCAGCAGGAACAGGAACAGGTTGATGAAGTCGAGATAGAGCGTCAGCGCGCCCATCACCGCCTTGCGGCCGGAGACGGTGCCGTCGTCGTTGGCGCTATACATCTCCTTGATCTTCTGGGTATCCCAGGCGGTAAGCCCGGCGAAGATCAGCACGCCGATGGCCGAGATGGCGAAGTCGAGCCCGGTGCTCTTCAGGAACATGTTGACGATTATCGCCAGGATCAGCCCGAACAGGCCCATCACCAGGAACGAGCCGATCGGCGAGAGATCGCGCTGCGTGGTGTAGCCGTACAGGCTCAACGCGCCGAACGAGGCCGCCGAGATGAAGAATGTGCGGGTGATCGAGGCGCCGGTGTAGGTCATGAAGATCGACGACAGCATTAGGCCGAGCAGGCCGGCGTAGACCATGAACAAGGTCAGCGCCGTTCCGACCTGGAGCTTGTTGATGCGGAAGCTCAGGAAGAACACCATGCCGAGCGTGCCGAGAAACAGCACGATCATCAGCGGGCCGCCGTAGATCGCCTGGCCGAACGGGGTCAGGCCGGTAATCTGCCCGGCTCTGATTGGTGACGGCCGCGGCGTTGAAGGTCAGATACGACACCACGCCGGTGAGGGCGACGCCGGCGGCCATGTAATTGTAGATCCGGATCATGTAGGCGCGCAGGCCTGCATCGATCACGGCTGCCCGTTCGCCGTAGCTGGTACGGGCGGCATAGTTACGGTCGAAGTCCGACATCGAAGTTCCCTCTCTTGTGTCCGGCGATTGAGCCGGTCAGACGCGCCGGCGACAGCCGTCGGTTCGTAGGCTGAATCTAGTGTGCGGCAAGCCTCTACGCCAGATATGGCTCGATCATGACGGCATATCATTGCCGAACGTTAACGTTTCGATGATGGCACTATAGCCGAAAAACCGAGCCGCCGTATCGGTGGCAAAGCGGCGCGGCGGAATGCCGCAAAACCTTCAGGAATTTACAGATTCCGCAGCACTGCCGCGGGTTTTTGGCCCAAGGCCGCGAAAGTGCCGATCAAGCCGAGCGCAACCGTCACCGCCAGGGCGCCGAGCGCGGCAGCGAGCGCCGGCAGCGGCAGCCAAGTAAAACGCAGGTGCATCAATTCGCTGACAATCAACCAGCCGGCGAGCGATCCGCTCAAGACACCGAACACCGCGGTCGCCGAACCAAGCAGCAAATATTCCAGCCCATAGGCGCCGATCAGCCGCAATCGGGTGGCGCCGAGGGTTTTCAGAACGACCGCATCATAGACGCGGTTGCGATGACCGGCGGCCAGCGCGCCGCCCAGCACCAGCGCCGCAGCCAGCAAGGTGATCGCGCTGGCGCCGCGCACCGCCAGCACCAGGTTGGAGATGATGGCGCCGATCGCATCCAGCGCCTCCTTCACGCGCACGGTGCTCACCATCGGGAAGCGGTCGGCGAGCGCACGCACGACAGCCGCCTCCTGCGCCGGCGTGCTGCCGCCGGGATAGCTGAGGGTGGCGAGATGCGTACGCGGCGCACCGTCAAAGGCATGCGGCGAATAGACCAGCACGAAATTGATGGCGAGGCTTTGCCAGTCGACGCTGCGCAGATTGGCGATGCGGGCGGTGACGTTGCGCCCGAGCACGTTGACGGTGACCGGATCGCCGATTTTGAGGCCGAGCCCGTCCGCGATGCGCTTCTCGAACGAGAGCAGCGGTGGACCCTGATAGTCGGGCCCCCACCATTTGCCTTCGACCAGGCGCGAGCCTTTCGGCAGCGTGCCGGTATAGGTGATGCCGCGGTCGCTTTGCAGCACCCAGGCGGCGTTATCCGCGGGCTTGAGCTTGTCGGCGGGAACGCCGTTGGCGGACACGATGCGCCCGCGCAGCATCGGCACTTCTTCGAGCTTCGCGGTCGGCGCCTGCGCGCGCACGAAATCATCGAACCGCTTGGCCTGGTCGGAGGGAATGTCGAGGAAGTAGAACGACGGCGCCCGCTCCGGCAGCGCGGCGGTGAATTGCTGGCGCAGATTGCCGTCGATCTCGATCACCGTCACCAGCAAGGCGATGCCGAGGCCAAGCGACAGCACCACGGTGGGCGTCAGCGCGCCCGGCCGGTGGATATTGGCAAGCGCCATGCGCAAGGCGGTCGAGCGCGCGCGCGGCGCGCGGCCGGCAAGGAACATCAGCAGCGCGGCGATGAGCCGCAACAGCACGAACACCGCCGCTGCGATGCCGACATAGACGACGGCGACGCGCCGGTCGTAGGCGAGCAGCACGGCGAGCGATGCCAGTGCCGCCACCGCCGCCACAGTGAGCGCGACGTACGGCTTGCGCGGCCAGCGCGGCTGCGGCGCGACGGTGTCGCGGAACAACGCGCCGACCGGCACGTCATGGGCGCGGCCGAGCGGCCACAGCGCGAAGGCGAGCGCGGTCAACAGCCCGTAGAGCAGCGCCATCGCAAGGTCGCTTACGTGCAGCGCCGGTTCGATCGGCAGCGGAATGATGGCGCGGAAACCCCAGGCGGTCGCAAACGGCAGCGCGGCGCCGAGCGCCACCCCGATCACGCCGCCGATCAAGGCGAGCAACATCACTTGCGTCAGATAAACCGACACCACGCGCCCGCCGGTGGCGCCGAGCGCCTTCATGGCGGCGATCACGTCGCGCTTGCGGTCGAGATGACTTTTCACCGCGTTGCCAACGCCGACGCCGCCGACCAAGAGCGCCGTCAGGCCGACGATGGTGAGGAATTGGGTGAAGCGTTCGATATTGCGCTCAAGTCGTGGCGAGGCATTGCTGCGGTTGCGGATCTCCCAGCCGGCTTGCGGTAAAGCGCGATGCGCCGCCGCGGTGACGGCCTTGGCGTCGTCATCGGTCGCGTTGTTTTCCGGCAATCGCAGCCGGTAGTGCCAATGCACCAGACTGCCCGGCTGCAGCAAGCCGGTCGCGCGCAGCGCCGCCTCGCTCATCATCAGCCGCGGTCCGAAGCCGATGCCGCCGGCGAGCTTGTCCGGCTCGCCGGTGAGCGCGGCGCGGACCTCCAAGGTCGCGTTGCCGATGGTCAGGCGCGCGCCCGGCTTGAGGTTGAGCCTCGCCATCAGCGTCGGATCGGCCACCGCGCCGAAAATGTTGTCTTGCGCAGCGAGCGCCGCCGACAACGTGCCGGCTGGATCGAGCGTGAGGGCGCCGTAAAGCGGATAGGCGTCATCGACCGCCTTGACCTCGACCAAGGTGGCATTGCCGCTGGCGGTGCGTGCCATGGCGCGCATTGTGGCGACGCTGGAGACTTTGCCGTGCCGCTCGAGGAACGTCAGTTCCGCCGGCTTGGCCATTCGCTGCACCAAATCGAACGACAGATCGCCGCCGAGAATGACCTGGCCTTGGCGCGCGAGGCCGTTGGCGAGACTGGAGGCAAGTGAGCCGATGCCGCCGATCGCCATGCAGCCGAGCGCGATGCAGGCGATGAACACATAGAATCCGCGCAAGCCGCCGCGCAATTCGCGTAGCGCGAAACGCAGCGGCAGCCAGTTGCCGCCTGCGGATGCGGGTGTATGCGCGATGGCGCTCATGACCCGCCCACGCCGTCGATGCGGCCGGAGCGCAGCCGCACGACGCGCTCGCAGCGCGCGGCCAGCGCTTGGTCGTGGGTCACCAGCACCAGCGTGGTGCCGCGATCGGCATGACCGGCGAAGAGAAGGTCGATGATCTGCCGGCCGGTATCCTCGTCGAGATTTCCGGTCGGCTCGTCGGCGACGAGGATCGCCGGATTGGGCGCGAGCGCGCGGGCGACCGCCACGCGTTGCTGCTCGCCGCCCGACAACTCGGCCGGATAATGGCTGAGCCGCTCGCGCAAGCCGACGGCGCTGAGCTCTTTCTCCGCACGCTCGTGGGCGTCGGCGACGCCGGCAAGCTCGAGCGGCACTGCCACATTCTCCAGCGCGGTCATGGTCGGGATCAGGTGGAACGACTGGAAGACGATGCCGACATTGCGGCCGCGGAAGCGCGCCAGCGCGTCCTCGTCCAGCGCGCCGAGCTCCTCACCGTTAACTGCCACCGTCCCGGTGTCGGCGCGCTCAAGCCCCGCCATTACCATCAGCAGCGTAGATTTGCCGGAGCCCGACGGCCCGGTGAGGCCAATCGCCTCGCCGCTGCCTATATTGAGGTCGATGTCCTTGAGGATATGGACGCGGGCGGCGCCCTGTCCGAGCGAAAGATTGACGCCAGCCAGCGCGATGACCGGGCGCGGCTCCGAAGGTGCCTTCATGGGATTTCACCGTTCACGACCCCGCTCATATGGGAGAAAGCCGTCTCGGGTCCAGCGGCTCGCGGCCGTTGTGGCGGTCACTTTCATTTGTGCGATAGGGCCGACACGGGCGGCACCGGGCGAGCAACCGGTCAAGATCGTGGTGCTGGGAGACTCGATCAGCGCCGGTTACGGCTTGCCGGCCGATGCCGCGTTCCCGGCGAAGCTTTCGGCGGCGCTGAAGGCCAAGGGCGAGGCCGCGACCATCGTCAATGCCGGGGTCTCCGGCGATACCGCCTCCGGCGGGCTTGGCCGTCTCGACTGGTCGGTGCCACCCGGTACCGATGCGGTCATCCTCGAACTCGGCGCCAATGACGCGCTGCGCGGCATCGATCCGGCGCTGACCAAAAAGGCGCTCGATGCCGTTTTGACCAAGCTTGCCGCGCGTCACATTTCCGTCTTGCTCGCCGGCATGAAGGCGCCGCGCAACATGGGGCCGGATTATGTGCGCGCCTTCGATGCCATCTATCCGGCGCTTGCCTCGACTCATTCGGTCGTCTTTTATCCGTTCATCCTCGACGGGGTGGCCGCCGATCCCAAGCTCAATCAGGGTGACGGCATGCATCCCAATGCCGCCGGTGTGGACGTCATCGTGGCCCGAATCCTGCCGCAAGTCGAAACGCTGATGGCCCGCGCCCGCGCCGCGCGCGGCTCGTGATTCGCGTGATCCCGAAAAGTGGGAACCGGTTTTTGGAAAAGATTACGCGCAAAACAAGAGTAGGTCGCTATGCCGCGTCTGTTCACCGGTCTCGAAATCCCACCCGATGTCGGGCAAGCGCTGTCGAGTTTGCGCGGTGGGCTGCCGGGCGCGCGCTGGATCGATCCGGAAAACTATCATCTGACCTTGCGCTTCATCGGCGACGTCGACGACACCATCGCGCACGAGGTCGCCGACCTGCTCTACAAGGTCAAGCGCAACGCCTTTGAATTGCGCTTCGACGGTGTCACCTCGTTCGGCGGGCGCAAGCCGCGCGCGGTGGTCGCCGCGGTCACGCCGACGCAAGCCTTGCTCGAGGTGCAGGCCGAGCACGAGCGGCTGATGCAGCGCATCGGGCTCGAGCCGGAGGGGCGCAAGTACACGCCGCACGTCACGCTTGCGCGCCTGCGCGATTCATCGAGCCATGCGGTCGCCGACTATCTTTCGGCGCGCGGCTATTTCCGCACGGCGGCGTTCCGCGTCTCGCGCTTCGTACTGTTCTCCTCGCGCGCCTCGATCGGCGGCGGGCCCTATGTGGTCGAGGCGAGCTACCCGCTGAGCGCGTGAGGCGCCGCGGGCAACAATAGCCGTGCCTGCGCGTCGAACATCGCAACAGCAATACCGTTGGCATCGGCAAAGGCCTCGCGCATCAGCGACAACGGCGTTGATTGCGGAGGATCCACTTCGCCGACCACGCCGCCGAAATCGAAGCTGAGATCGGCTTCGAACTTGCGCACCAGCGACTGCATGCGTGAGTTCTCGGACAGGCAATTCATTTGTAGCGATTTGAAGCCGCGGTTGCGGGCGCTGAGCAGCGTGCGCTCGAGTAGCACGGTGCCGACGCCGTGGCTTTGCCACGGTTGCTCGATGCTGAAGGCGGCTTCCGCGTCGCGTGTGAAGACCGATCCGACCGGGTGCAATTCACCGACCCCGCGCAACACGCCGTCGACAAAGAAACCGTGGATCACGGTGCCGACGTCAAAGGCCTTGGCGGCGTAGCGCCTGATGTATTCATCCGACACGGCGCCGGAAAAACGCCGGTAACGGCTTTCCGGATCGAGGCGGAGCAGGTGGTCACGATAGGCGTCGGCTTCGCCGATCCACAATTTGCGGACGGCGCCGCCGTCGGGCAGAGGCTCATGCATTTCGGTCTCCTTACGCGATTGCGGCCCTGAGCCTTGTCGTTTCCACCCTGTTGGCGACGCGCGGAACATTCGCGAATCGTCGACCTTTAGCTATGTGCTGCAATGCAGCAAAATAGCGACCGAAACGCCATTCAGGCGATACCCCTATCGGCAAAAACGCATGGCTAACAAATGATTAACGCATATCTAGCTGTGCCTGATCGAACAGTCGATTTACAGCCACGCGATATCGCCTTAGGTGTCCCGCTCCGCCGGCCGATCCCGTCCCACCCTCGCCAGCCTTTCGCTCCATGTCGGACACTTTCAGCACGCGTTACGCGGCGCTCATCGCGGCCGACAAGATCGAGGCCGATCCCGGCCAGGCGGTGCTGGCGCGCCATCTGGCGGCGCTCGATCGCCACCTCGAGCAGCGCCGGCTGGCACGCAAGTCGTCCTCGCTCGGCTGGCTGTTCGGCAAGCGTGAAAAAACCGACGCTCCGCTCAAGGGGCTCTACATCTACGGCGAGGTCGGCCGCGGCAAGACGCTGCTGATGGATTTGTTTTTCGAGAGCAGTGCCGTGAGGCGCAAACGGCGCGCGCATTTCCACGAATTCATGGCCGACGTTCATGAACGGGTGCGGGTCTTCCGCCACAAGCTCAAATACGGCGAGATCGCCGGCGACGATCCCATCCGTCTCACCGCCGACCAGATCGCCGACGAGACGACGTTGCTCTGCTTCGATGAATTCCATGTGACGGATATTGCCGACGCCATGATCCTCGGCCGGCTGTTCACCCGGCTGTTCGAGCGCGGGCTGGTGCTGGTCGCGACCTCCAATATCCCGCCCGACGAGCTCTATGCCGGCGGGCTCAACCGCGCGCTGTTCGTGCCGTTCATCCACCTGCTGCTGGACCATGTCGAGGTCATGCAGCTCGAC
The DNA here is from genome assembly GCA_963761245.1 of uncultured Alphaproteobacteria bacterium. Classification (GTDB taxonomy): domain Bacteria; phylum Pseudomonadota; class Alphaproteobacteria; order Rhizobiales; family Xanthobacteraceae; genus Pseudolabrys. The sequence goes on from CAVXGN010000022.1 coordinate 81,616, forward strand.
GCGCGCACCGACTATCGGCTGGAGAAATTCGCCGATGTGACCGACTTGGCACGTGCCGGCCGACGAAGACGCCGAAGTCGCGCTCGACGTCGCCTGGCAGCGGCTCACCGGCGCGCTTGAAGGGCAGGCTTGCGACATCCGTCTGCACGGCCGCGTGCTGCGCGTGCCGGAGGCGGCGATGGGCGTTGCGCGCTTCACCTTTGGCCAGCTCTGCCAACAGCCGCTCGGCGCCAACGACTATCTGCGGCTCGCCCATGAATTCCACACCGTGATCGTCGACAGCATTCCGATCATGCATTACGAGCAGCGCAATGCCGCCAAACGCTTCATCATCATGATCGACACGTTCTATGACAATGCGGTCAAGCTGATTGCCTCCGCCGCCGCCGAGCCGAGCGAGCTTTATCGCGCCAGCGACGGCTACGAGGTGCACGAGTTCAAGCGCACCGCCTCGCGCCTGATCGAGATGCGCTCGGACGGCTATCTGGCGCTGCCGCATGGTTCGCGCACCGGCGAGAACGTGGGCGATACCGGCGGCATCGTGGAAACGTAATCCAGCCCTCCGCGGCGGCTTCAGTTTCCGATTGTCAATTGCGGCGCGGCGCGCCAATCATCCGCTTGGGGCGATCGACCGAAAGGGGCCAGCCATGGCCGACAATCACAACCCGGAGAATACGGCCGGCGCAGGTGTGCCATCAGCCGCCGCGACGACGCCCGAACCGTCAGCCGACGTCGCGTCGCCCGCCGCCCGGGCCAAACGGGTGCGGCCGACGCGGTTTCGCTGCGTGATCTGCGGCAAGGAAAAGCCGGCGCGCGACGTGACCCTGATCGAAGTCTTGCGCCCGAGCCTGCTCGATCTGGTCAAGGCCGAGTATCCCGACCTGCCTAGCGAAGGCTACATCTGCACTGACGACCTTGATAAGTACCGCTCGCGCTATGTCGCCGATATGCTCGGCCAGGAACGCGGCGAACTCACCCAGCTCGAGAAGGACGTGGTGAAAAGCCTCGCCGACCACGAGGTTTTGGCGGAAAACATCGAAACCGAGTTTGCCGGCAACCGCACCTTCGGCGAGCGCGTGTCCGACCAGCTTGCTTCGTTCGGCGGCAGCTGGACCTTCATCAGCATTTTCTTTGCGGTGCTGATTGTTTGGATGGCCTACAACGTGTGGGTCGCCACGCGCGATGTCTTCGATCCTTATCCCTTCATCCTGCTCAATCTGGTGCTGTCGTGCCTGGCCGCCATCCAGGCGCCGATCATCATGATGAGTCAGAATCGGCAGGAAGCGAAGGACCGGCTGCGGTCGGAGAACGACTACCGGGTCAATTTGAAAGCCGAATTGGAAATCAGGCACTTGCACGAAAAGATCGACCACATGCTGACCCGGCAGTGGGAGCGGCTTGGCGGAGATCCAGCAGATCCAGCTGGAGCTGATGCAGGATCCGGCCAACCGCAAACGCTAATCGGCTCAGGAGGGCTGGACTCAAGGGCGCCCGTCTGTTGGTATAATGTATACACGGCCCGGTTATGCAGAACGGCATATTGCTGCAATACAGCAAACTGGATAAGCCAAACGCGGCCGCGTTCCTCGGCTGACCCCATTCGAGAGTTTTCCCATCATGGCGCGCAACAAAATTGCTTTGATCGGCGCCGGCCAAATTGGCGGCACGCTCGCTCATCTGATCGGCCTCAAACAACTCGGCGACGTGGTGCTGTTCGACGTCGTCGAAGGCATCCCGCAAGGCAAGGCGCTCGACATCGCCGAATCCTCGCCGGTCAGCGGCTTCGACGCCAAATATGTCGGCACCAACAGTTACGAGGCGATCGACGGCGCCGACGTCTGCATCATCACCGCCGGCGTGCCGCGCAAACCGGGCATGAGCCGCGACGATTTGCTCAACATCAATCTGAAGGTGATGGAGCAGGTCGGCGCCGGCATCAAGAAATACGCGCCCAACGCCTTCATCATCTGCATCACCAATCCGCTCGACGCCATGGTCTGGGCGCTGCAGAAATATTGCGGCCTGGCGCAGCAGAAAGTGGTCGGCATGGCCGGCGTGCTCGAACTCGGCGCGCTTTCGCTATTTCCTGGCCGACGAGTTCAACGTTTCGGTGGAGGACGTCACCGCCTTCGTGCTCGGCGGGCACGGCGACAGCATGGTGCCGCTCACGCGCTATTCGATGGTGGCCGGCATTCCGGTGCCTGACCTCGTCAAGATGGGCTGGTCGACGCAGGCGCGCATCGACGACATCGTCAAGCGCACCGCCAACGGCGGCGGCGAGATCGTCAATCTGCTCAAGACCGGTTCGGCCTTCTACGCGCCGGCGGCATCCGCCATCGCCATGGCGGAAAGCTATCTGCTCGACAAGAAGCGGGTATTGCCTTGCGCGGCCTGGCTCAACGGCGAATACGGCATGAAGGATCTTTACGTCGGCGTGCCGGTGGTGATCGGCGCCAAGGGCGTCGAGCGCATCGTCGAAGTCGATCTCACCAGCAGCGAGCGCTCGGCTTTTGAGAAGTCGACGTCCGCCGTCACCGGCCTGATCGACGCCTGCAAGAAGATCGCGCCCAATCTCGCCTAAGTCAGGCCGCCGCTTTTTGGCCGGGAGCATTGCATGAATATTCACGAGTATCAGGCCAAGGCGGTCTTGCGTGAATTCGGCGTGCCGGTGCCGCGCGGCGTGCCGGCCTTCACGGTCGAGGAGGCGCTCAAGGCGGCCGACGAACTCGGCGGTCCGGTCTGGGTGGTCAAGGCGCAAATCCACGCCGGCGGCCGCGGCAAGGCCGGCGGCGTGAAGGTGGTGAAGTCGACCGACGACGTCAAAAAGGAATCGGCCCGCATCCTCGGCTCCACGCTCGTCACCCATCAGACCGGTCCGCACGGGAAAAAGGTCAACCGCCTCTACGTCGAGGAAGGCTCGGCCATCGATCGCGAATTCTATCTCTCGGCGCTGATCGATCGGGAAACCTCGCGCGTCGCCTTTGTGGTCTCCACCGAAGGCGGCATGGATATCGAGGAAGTCGCCCACAAGACGCCGGAGAAGATCCTCACTTTCTCGGTCGATCCGGCAACCGGCATCATGCCGCATCATTGCCGCCGGGTGGCGCAGGCGCTCAACCTCAAGGGCGATCTCGCCAAGCAGGTCGGAGCGATTCTGCCCAAGCTCTATGCCGCCTTCATCGCCAAGGACATGAGCCTGCTGGAGATCAATCCGCTGGTGGTGACGAAAGATGCAAAGCTGATCTGCCTCGACGCCAAAGTCGGCTTCGACGACAACGCGCTCTATCGCCATCCCGACATCGTCGCGCTGCGCGATCTGACCGAAGAGGACGAAAAAGAAGTCGAGGCGTCGAAATTCGACCTCAACTACATTTCGCTCGACGGCTCGATCGGCTGCATGGTCAACGGCGCCGGCCTTGCCATGGCGACCATGGATATCATCAAGCTCTATGGTTTGGCGCCGGCCAACTTCCTCGACGTCGGCGGCGGCGCGACCAAGGAGAAGGTGGCGGCCGCCTTCAAGATCATCACCTCCGATCCGAGCGTGAAGGGCATCCTGGTCAACATCTTCGGCGGCATCATGAAATGCGACGTGATCGCCGAAGGCGTGGTGGCGGCGGTGAAGGAAGTTGGGCTGAAGGTGCCGCTGGTGGTGCGGCTGGAAGGCACCAATGTCGATCTCGGCAAGAAGATCATCGCCGAGTCCGGGCTTAACGTCACCTCCGGCGACGACCTCGACGACGCCGCGCAGAAGATTGTCAAAGCCGTGAAGGAGGCCGTGTAATGGCTGTCCTGATCGACAAGAACACCAAGGTCATCTGCCAGGGCTTCACCGGCAAGAACGGCACCTTCCATTCCGAGCAGGCGATCGCCTACGGCACCAAGATGGTCGGCGGGACCTCACCCGGCAAAGGCGGCTCGTTCCATCTCAATTTGCCGGTGTTCGACACCGTCGCCGAAGCCAAGGATAAAACCGGCTGCGATGCCAGCGTCATCTACGTGCCGCCGGCTGGCGCCGCCGATGCGATTTGCGAAGCGATCCAGGCCGAAATTCCGCTCATCGTCTGCATCACGGAAGGGATCCCCGTGATGGACATGGTCAAGGTCAAGCGCGCGCTATCGGGTTCGAAGTCGCGGCTGATCGGCCCCAATTGCCCGGGCGTGATGACGGCGGGTGAATGCAAAATCGGCATCATGCCGGGCAATATCTTCAAGCCCGGCAAGGTCGGCATCGTCTCGCGCTCCGGCACGCTCACTTATGAGGCCGTGTTCCAGACCAGCCGCGAAAATCTCGGGCAGACCACTGCGGTCGGCATCGGCGGCGATCCGGTCAAGGGCACCGAATTCATCGCGGTGCTGGAGATGTTCCTGGCCGACTCCGAAGACCGAGTCTATCGTCATGATCGGCGAGATCGGCGGCTCGGCGGAAGAGGACGCCGCCCAGTTCCTCAAGGACGAGGCCAAGCGCGGCCGCAAGAAGCCGACGGTCGGCTTCATCGCCGGGCGCACGGCGCCGCCCGGCCGGCGCATGGGCCATGCCGGCGCTATCATTTCTGGCGGCAAAGGCGACGCAGAGTCCAAAATTGCGGCAATGGAATCGGCGGGAATTAAGGTATCACCATCCCCGGCCCGGATCGGGAAAACGCTGGTGGAAGTGCTGAAATCCTGATTCAGTGCTTAGGTCTTTTGTAGACTTACAGACGTCATAAATAGCGTTAAAACGACTTATCGCCGGCGGCAGCGGGTTAGCAGCGCTGCCGTAGCCCGCGGGGTTTCTCAGGACCCGCCAGGATGACGCCATGTCCCGCCAAGACGCCAACACTGCCTTTGCCCGCACCTCCTTCCTCTACGGTTCCAACGCCCCCTACATCGAAGACCTCTACGCCCGCTACGAGGCGAACCCCGCTTCGGTCGACGCCGAATGGCAGGCCTTCTTCCAGAGCCTGAAGGACGAGGCGGCGGACGTCGCCAAGAGCGCGCGCGGCGCCTCCTGGAAGCAGCCGAACTGGCCGCCGCAAGGCGACGGCGAATTGGTCTCTGCGCTTGATGGCAATTGGCACGAGGTTGAGAAGAACCTCGGCGACAAGATCAAGGCCAAGGCGCAGGCGACCGGCGCCGAGCTCTCCACCAGCGGCGTGCAGCAGGCCACGCGCGATTCCGTGCACGCGCTGATGCTGATCCGCGCCTATCGCATGCGCGGTCACTTCCACGCCAAGCTCGACCCGCTCGATCTCGAGCCGGAGAAGAACGAGGTGGAGCTCGAACCGATTTCATACGGCTTCACCGAAGCCGATCTCGATCGCAAGATCTTCCTCGACATGGTGCTCGGCCTCGAATTCGCGTCCATGCGCGAAATTCTCGCCATCCTGCGCCGCACCTATTGCCAGACTCTGGGCGTGGAGTTCATGCACATCTCCAACGCCGCGCAGAAAGGCTGGATCCAGGAGCGCATCGAGGGCAAGGACAAGGAGATTCAGTTCACGCGCGAAGGCAAGCGCGCCATGCTCAACAAGCTGGTCGAAGTCCGAGGGCTTCGAGAAATTCCTCGACGTCAAATATACCGGTACCAAGCGCTTCGGCCTCGACGGCGCCGAGTCGCTGATTCCGGCGCTCGAGCAGATCATCAAGCGCGGCGGCAATCTCGGCGTAAAGGAGATCGTGCTCGGCATGCCGCACCGCGGCCGGCTCAACGTGCTCACGCAAGTGATGGGCAAGCCGCACCGCGCGCTGTTCCACGAGTTCAAGGGTGGCTCGGCTACGCCGGACGAAATCGAAGGCTCCGGCGACGTCAAATATCATCTCGGTGCCTCGTCCGACCGCGAGTTCGACGGCAACCGCGTGCACCTGTCGCTCACCGCCAACCCGTCGCATCTCGAAATCGTCGATCCGGTGACGCTCGGCAAAGTGCGCGCCAAGCAGGACCAGCACAATGCCACGCCCGAAGAGCGCACCATGGTGCTGCCGCTCTTGATGCACGGCGACGCCGCTTTCGCCGGCCAGGGCGTGGTGGCGGAAAGCTTCGGGCTGTCGGGGCTGAAAGGCTACCGCACCGGCGGCTCGGTGCATTTCATCGTCAATAACCAGATCGGCTTCACGACCTATCCGCGCTATTCGCGCTCCTCGCCGTATCCGTCCGACGTCGCCAAGATGATCGAGGCGCTGATCTTCCACGTCAACGGCGACGATCCGGAAGCGGTGGTGTTCGCGGCCAAGGTCGCGACCGAATACCGGCAGAAATTCCAGAAGCCGGTCGTGATCGACATGTTCTGCTATCGGCGTTTCGGCCACAACGAAGGCGACGAACCCGCCTTCACTCAGCCGCTGATGTACAAGAAGATTCGCTCGCATCCGACCACCTTGGAAATCTATAGCCAAAAACTAATCGGCGAAGGCGTCGTCACCGCCGGCGAAGTCGAGAAGATGAAGGGCGACTGGCGCGCGCGGCTGGAAGCGGAGTTCGAGGCGGCGCAAGGCTACAAGCCGAACAAGGCCGACTGGCTCGACGGCCGCTGGTCGCATCTGAAGGCGGCCGCCGAAGCCGACGACGCGCGCCGCGGCAATACCGGCGTCGCGCTCGAAACCCTGCACACGATCGGCAAGAAGATCACGACGGTGCCGCAAGGCTTCAACGTGCACCGGACGGTGCAGCGGTTCCTCGATCATCGCGCCAAGGCGATCGAGAGCGGCGAGGGCATCGACTGGGCGACCGGCGAGGCGCTCGCCTTCTGCTCGCTGCTGCTGGACGGCCATCCGGTGCGCCTGTCCGGCCAGGATTCCGAGCGCGGCACCTTTTCGCAGCGCCATTCCGTGCTGTTCGACCAGAACAGCGAGGAGCGCCACACGCCGTTCAATCATCTGGCCGAGAACCAGGCGCGCTACGAGGTGCTCAACTCGATGCTCTCGGAAGAGGCCGTGCTCGGTTTCGAATACGGCTATTCGACCGCCGAGCCGAATGCGCTGACCTTGTGGGAGGCCCAGTTCGGCGACTTCGCCAATGGCGCGCAGGTGGTGTTCGACCAGTTCATTTCCTCGGGCGAGCGCAAATGGCTGCGCATGTCCGGTCTGGTCTGCCTGTTGCCGCACGGCTACGAGGGCCAGGGGCCCGAGCATTCCTCGGCGCGGCTCGAGCGCTTTCTGCAGATGTGCGCGGAAGACAATATGCAGGTCGCCAATTGCACGACGCCGGCCAACTACTTCCACATCCTGCGCCGGCAGTTGCGGCGCGAGATCCGCAAGCCGCTGATCCTGATGACTCCGAAGAGCCTGCTGCGCCACAAACGCGCGGTCTCGCGGCTCGATGAGATGGCAAGCGACACTTCGTTCCACCGCTTGCTGTGGGACGACGCGCAATTGCTGCCTGACCAGAAGATCAAGCTCAAGCCCGACGACAAGATCCGCCGCGTCGTCATGTGCTCGGGCAAGGTCTATTACGATCTCTACGAGGAGCGCGAGAAGCGCGGCATCGACGACATCTATCTGTTGCGCGTCGAGCAGCTCTATCCGTTCCCGTCGAAGGCGCTGGTTTTGGAACTCTCGCGCTTCAAACAGGCCGAGATGATCTGGTGCCAGGAAGAACCGCGCAACCAGGGCGCCTGGTTCTTCGTCGACGTGTTCCTGCAATGGGTGCTCAACCAGATCGGCGCCAAGCATCGCCATATGCGCTATGCCGGGCGTCCGGCTTCGGCCTCGACCGCGGTCGGGCAGATGTCGAAGCACCTGGCGCAGCTCAAGCAATTCCTCGACGAGGCGCTGGGGTAACCATGCTTGTCGTCCCCGCGAAAGCGGGGACCCAGTAATCACCGCTTGAACGATTTCTCACTGTCGGTGGTTACTGGATCGTCCGCCTTCGCGGACGATGACTGCCGAGATTGGATTTGAATGGATACGACATCATGACTGACATCCGCGTTCCCACCCTCGGCGAATCGGTCACCGAAGCCACCGTCGGCAAATGGTTCAAGCAGCCGGGCGACGCGGTGACGGTGGACGAGCCGCTGGTGGAACTGGAGACCGACAAGGTCACGCTGGAAGTGCCGGCGCCGGCCGCCGGGGTGCTGTCGGATATCGCGGCCAAGAACGGCGACACCGTCGCGGTCGGCGCGCTGCTCGGCCAGATCACCGATGGCGCCGGCGCTGCCAAGGCGCCTGCGGCGACGGCGACCAAGCCCGCCGCGTCCGCGCCTGCCGCTAAACCGGCAGGAAGCGCCGAAGCCGGCGCCGGCTCCTCACGCCCGCGGCGAGCCCCATGCCGGTGCCGCCCTCGGTGCGCAAAATGGCCGCCGAAAGCGGCGTCGACCCGGCAAGCGTCGCCGGCACCGGCCTGCATGGCCAGGTCACCAAAGGCGACATGATGGCGGCGATCGAACGCGCGGCGGCGGCGCCGACGCCGGTCGCGACTCCCGCGCCCGTGCAAATGCGCGCTCCCTCGCCTGCCGATGACGCCGCGCGTGAAGAGCGCGTGCACATGACACGGCTGCGCCAGACCATCGCGCGCCGTCTGAAGGATGCGCAGAACACCGCCGCGATGCTGACGACCTTCAACGAGGTCGACATGGGCGCGGTCATGGGACTGCGCAATCAATACAAGGACCTGTTCGAGAAGAAGCACGGCGTGAAGCTCGGCTTCATGGGTTTCTTCGTGCGCGCCTGCATCCAGGGCTTGAAGGAAATCCCCGCGGTCAACGCCGAGATCGACGGCACCGACATCGTCTACAAGAATTACTATCACATCGGCGTCGCGGTCGGCACCGAGCGCGGGCTGGTGGTGCCGGTGGTGCGCGACGCCGACCAGTTGTCGCTTGCCAAGATCGAGCAGACCATTTCCGATTTCGGCCGGCGCGCGCGCGACGGCGCGCTCAAGATCGAGGACATGCAGGGCGGCACCTTCACCATCAGTAATGGCGGCGTCTACGGCTCGCTGATGTCGACGCCGATCCTCAACGCGCCGCAGTCCGGCATTCTCGGCATGCACAAGATCCAGGAGCGGCCGATGATCGTCGGCGGCAAGATCGAGGCGCGGCCGATGATGTATCTGGCGCTCTCCTACGACCACCGCATCGTCGACGGCCGCGAGGCGGTGACCTTCCTGGTGCGGGTGAAGGAGTGCCTGGAGGACCCGGCGCGCATGGTGCTGGATTTGTAAGTCTTTCTCCTGTCATGCCCGGCCTTGTCGCCGGCCATCCACGTCTTCGGTTGCACTCTTTGCCAGATTAAACGGGATGGCCGGGACGAGCCCGGCCATGGCAGATCGAGAGTGCGGAGTGATTCCATGGCCTCCTACGATCTCATCGTCATTGGCACCGGACCCGGCGGCTATGTCTGCGCCATTCGCGCGGCGCAGCTTGGGCTGAAGGTCGCCGTGGTCGAGAAGCGCGCCACCCATGGCGGCACCTGTCTCAATGTCGGCTGCATCCCGTCGAAGGCCCTGCTGCACGCCTCGGAATTGTTTGAGGAAGCCGGCCACGGCTTTTCCAAGATGGGCATCGGCGTCGCGCCCAAGCTCGATCTCAAAGCGATGATGGCGTTCAAGGACCAGGGCGTCGACGGCAACGTCAAGGGCGTCGACTTCCTGTTCAAGAAGAACAAGATCGAGGCCTTCCACGGCACGGCGCGCATCGTCGCGGCCGGCAAGGTCGAGGTGAAAGCCGAAGACGGCGCGACGCAAACGCTCGAGACAAAATCGATCGTCATCGCCACCGGCTCCGACGTCGCGCGCCTGAAGGGCATCGAGATCGACGAGAAGCGCATCGTGTCGTCGACCGGCGCGCTTGCGCTCGACAAGGTGCCGCAGCGGCTGCTGGTGGTCGGCGCCGGCGTGATCGGGCTCGAGCTCGGCTCGGTGTGGCGCCGGCTGGGCGCCGAAGTGGTCGTCGTTGAATTCCTCGACGGCGTTCTGCCCGGCATGGACGGCGAGGTGCGCCGCCAGGCGCAGCGCCTGTTCGAGCGGCAGGGCATGACGTTCAAGCTGTCGTCGAAAGTGACCGCGGTCGACACCGCGGGCAAGCGGCTGAAGGCCACCGTCGAGCCGGCCAAAGGCGGCGCGCCTGAGACGATCGACGCCGACGTGGTGCTGGTCGCCATCGGTCGCGTGCCGTTCACCGACGGGCTCGGCCTCGACGAGGTGGGCGTCAAGCGCGACGAGCGCGGGCGCATCGTGGTCGATCACTACTACGCCACCAACGTCCCCGGCATCTGGGCAATCGGCGACGTGATCGCCGGACCGATGCTGGCGCACAAGGCGGAGGACGAGGGCGTGGCGGTGGCCGAGATGCTGGTCGGGCAGGCGGGCCACGTGAACTACGACGCCATCCCCAACGTGGTCTACACCTATCCGGAGATCGCCACCGTCGGCAAAAGCGAAGAGGAGCTGAAGGCTGCCGGCGTCGCCTACACGGTCGGCAAGTTTCCGATGACCGCCAACGGCCGCGCCAAGGTCAACATGACCACCGAGGGCTTTGTGAAGATTCTGGCCGACGCCAAGACCGACCGCGTGCTCGGCGTGCACCTCGTCTGCGCCGACGCCGGCAACATGATCGCGGAAGCCGTGCTCGCGATGGAGTTCGGCGCTTCGGCGGAAGACATCGCCCGCACCTGCCACGCGCATCCGACGCTGTCGGAGGCGGTCAAGGAAGCCGCCATGGCGGTGGCGAAACGCGCGATCCACATGTAGCATTCGTCATGGCCGGGCTTGTCACCAAAAGTCGCGTATACGCGACTTTTGGCATTTAGAGCCTGCGCAACTCGGGCAAGCCCGAGTTGCGGTGCCATCTCGTTTAGGGAGGCAGTACGTCACCAAGCGGGATCACCGGGACTCGCGCTTCGCGCGGCCCGGTGATGACCAAAAGTGGGGGAAACGCCATGGCCAAGGGCCACACGGACAAAGTCGCCGTCATCACCGGCGCGGCCAACGGTATCGGGCAGGCCTTTGCCAAGCGGCTGGCCGAGGACGGCGTGCATATCGCGGTCGTCGATCTCGGCGACGGCAGCGACACCGTCAAGCTGGTGCAAGCGGCGGGCCGCGATGCGATTGCGGTCAAATGCGATGTGGCTTCGGAGCAATCGGTCGCCGCCATGGCCAAGGAGATCAACGGCAAATTCAGCCACGTCGACATCGTGGTGAATTGCGCCGGCATCTTTCCGCAACAGGAATTCGCCGCCATGACCTTTGCCGACTGGCGGCAGGTGCTCTCGATCAATCTCGACGGCACATTTCTGGTCACGTCGGCGTTCGTTCCCGGCATGCGCACGCGTAAGTGGGGTCGCGTGGTCAACATGGCGTCGTCGACGCTCGGCTCGGTGGTCACCGGCTTTGCGCATTATGTCGCCAGCAAAGGTGGCGTGGTCGGTTTTACCCGCGCGCTTGCTACCGATCTCGCTGCCGACGGCATCACCGTCAACGCCATTGCGCCGAGCCTGACGCGCTCGCCGGGCACGTTGGCGCGCGCGCCGCGTCCGGCCTTCAAGTCCATGGAGGACGAGTTCGAGGCCATCGCCCAAGCCCAGGCCATCAAGCGGGTGGAGGTGCCTGAGGACCTTGTCGGCACCGTCTCGTTCCTGACCAGTGACGATGCCGCCTTCATCACCGGGCAGACGCTGAACGTGGATGGGGGGCGGGTGCGCAGTTAGCCTCCGCCTTAATTGCGGCGGCTACCCACCCTATATATCGCGCCATGCGCCGCTGGCTGCACCGGTTCTGGATCGTTCTCGCGCTGCTGTTCCTGTTGGAAGCATGGCTCTGGGATCATCTCGAGCCGCTGGTGGCCTGGGTGGTCAACCTGGTGCCCTGGGGCCGGGTCAAGACTTGGCTCGCCCGGATGATCGAAAGCCTGCCGCCCTGGGCGACGTTGTTCGTTTTCATCATCCCGTTCATCGTCCTGCTGCCGCTGAAATTCCTCGAAGTCTATTTCCTGGCGACGCGCAACTGGCTGGGCGCGATCGGCGTGCTGCTGCTGGTGAAGCTGTTCGGACTCGGCATCACCGCCTTCATCTTCGACGTCACGCGCGCCAAGCTTCTGCAGATGGCTTGGTTCAAACAGATGTACGACTGGGTGATGTGGCTGCGCGATTGGGCGCACGAGATCACCGAACCGGTGCGCGAGCGCGTGCAGCAATTGACCTGGCTGTTGAAGCCGCAGCGCGCCGGCCGTTTTATGCGCCGATTCATGCGCCTGCGCCGCCGCGCCTATCGTAGCCGCCCGGCGTGAGCGCACTGTTGCGCGTCAGTGAGCGGAATGCGTCAGAAAGTCCAGGGCGTGCGGCGCCCATAGGCCGAAGCTGGTGAAGACAAGCCCGATTACGCCGACCAGGCCGGACAGCCAGCCCAAGACACGACCATGCCGTGATGACTTCCGCCGAAGCCAGCACGATGCCGATCTGAAACGCTGCGGAGGCGATTTCGTATTGATGGTAGCGCGCCAGCGCCCGCTCGCGCTTGTGTTCGGCTTCCTTGGCGCGCTCGGCAAGCTGCTTGCGGCCTTCACGTGTTTTCGGGTCGTCTTCATAGCGCGCGGCGGTCTTTTTCCAGGCCTCAATGGTCTTGGTCAGCCGCGCCTTGGTTTCGGGATCGGGCGCGCGCTCGGCCTCGATCTGCAACTGCTCCCGCGCCGTATTCAGCACGGTGATGCGGATGGCCTTGGCCTGGAAGAAGGCCCACAGGTCGTTGGAAGCGACGTTTTGGGTGATGGTCGTGGTTTGTGCGCTCTTGCCGAGCGTTTCGGAAAACGCCAGGCCCAGCGCCAGCACGGAGATCAGCAGTGCGATCTTCTTGTTGCCGCCATGCGAGGCATGTTCGGCATGCTCGGCGTGTTCCAGATTTTCGTGCGCGCTCATCGCCCTCTCCGGATTGTGCATGATCCCGAAAAGTGGGAACCGGTTTTCGGAAAAGATCATGCACCAGCAAAATGGCGCGGGGACCTTGATATGAAATTTCAGCCACGCGCAAGAGGGACGGCGCAGCTATGCGCGTGGATGGGTGCTCGCATAAATTTCGAGTAAACGCTCGGCATCGACCGCGGTGTAGATCTGCGTGGTCGACAGCGACGCGTGACCGAGCAATTCCTGGATGGCGCGCAAATCACCGCCGCGCGTCAAGAGATGCGTGGCGAAGGAATGGCGCAGTGCATGCGGCGTCGCGGAGTCGGGCAGGCCGAGCGCGCCGCGCAAGGTGGCCATGGCGAGTTGCACGATGCGGGGACTGAGTGGACCGCCACGGGCGCCGATGAACAGCGGTCCGTCGGGGCCGCATTTGAAGGGGCAGAGCGCAAGATAGTCGGCGATCAGCCGGTTGACCTGCGGCAGCACGGGCACCATGCGTGCCTTGTTGCCTTTGCCGGTGACGGTGATCACGTCGGGCGCCTTGGCGACATCCTTGCGCTTGAGCCCGAGCGCTTCCGAGATGCGCAGGCCGGAGCCGTAGAGCAAAGCCAGCACGGCGGCATCGCGCGCAATCACCCAGGGCGCGCGCTCTTCGCCGGCGCGCAGATCGACATCGGAGATTTGCTTGGCGGCGGAAATTGCCAGCGGCTTTGGCAGCGTCTTGGCCACCTTCGGCGCGCGCACGGCGGAAAGCGCGCCAACCTTGCCCTTGCCGTTGCGCTCGAGGAAGCGCGCGAACGAGCGCGCGCCGGCCAGTCCGCGCATCAGCGAGCGGCCGCTGATGCCTTGCGCGCGCCGCGCCGCCATGAAGGCGCGCACGTCCTGCGGCGTCAGCTTGGCGAGCTGCTTGAGCGAGGGCGCACCGCCGAGATGCTCGGCGAGGAAGCCGAGGAACTGGCGGGCGTCGCGCGCGTAGGCTTCCACCGTCTTCGGCGACATGCGCTTTTCGGCGCCGAGATAACCTAAGCCAGCGGGCAAGCTCAGCGGCGACGTCGGGGGAAACGGAAAGCTCGCTCATAGCCGGCAGAGTGGCACCGGTTTCTTCACCCTTCCTTAAACCGCCGGAATCGGCCAGACCAAGCACATGATCCCGAAAAGTGGGAACCGGTTTTCGGAAAAGATCATGTGCAAGCAAAAAAGCCCATGGCCACACGCGTTGTCGATGTCCTAGTGCCGGTGGCGCTGGATCAGACCTATTCCTACCGGGTGCCGGCGGGCCTGGACCTTAGTCCCGGCGACCTGGTGGCCGTGCCGCTGGGCGCGCGCGGCGAAACCTTGGGCGTAGTCTGGGCCGATAATCCCAATCCTAATCCGCGCCTGCACAACCGCCTTAAGGACGTCGACGAAAAACTCGACATCCCGCCGCTCAAGCCCGAGCTGCGCAAGTTCGTCGACTGGGTGGCAGACTATACGCTCGCCTCACGCGGCATGGTGCTGCGCATGGCGCTGCGCATGGGCGAGCATCTCGGGCCCGGCCGCGAACGCGTCGGCGTGCGGCGCGCCGGCCCGCCGCCGCAGCGCATGACGCCGGCGCGCGCGCGCGTGCTGGCGCTGTTCGCCGATGGGCTCACGCGCTCCAAGGGCGAGGCCGCGCAGGAAGCGGGCGTCAGCGCCGGCGTGATCGACGGGCTGATCGACGAGGGCACGCTGGAGACATTGGTGTTGCCGCCGCCGCCGGTGGCGCCGCCACCGGATCCGGATTTCCGCAAGCCCGATTTCGCCTTGATGCAGCTTGCCGCGGCCGACGCGCTGCGCACCACTGTCGACCAGGGCGGCTACACCGTCACGCTGCTCGACGGCGTTACCGGCTCCGGCAAGACCGAAGTCTATTTCGAGGGCGTTGCCGAGAACATCCGCAAGAACCGGCAGGCGCTGATCCTGATGCCGGAAATCGCGCTCACCGCGCAGTTCCTCGACCGCTTCGCCGAGCGCTTCGGCGCACAGCCGGCGGAGTGGCATTCGCAGCTCAGCCCACGCAAACGCGCGCGTACCTGGGCGGCGGTGGCGGAAAACGAAGTCTCGGTGGTGGTCGGCGCGCGCTCGGCGCTGTTTCTGCCTTACGCCGATCTCGGCCTGATCATCGTCGATGAGGAGCACGACCCGGCCTACAAGCAGGAGGACGGCGCGCACTACCACGCGCGCGACATGGCGGTGGTGCGCGGCAGCGTCGCCAAGATTCCGGTGGTGCTCGCCTCGGCGACGCCGTCGGTCGAATCGGAAGTGAACGCCCGGCGCGGGCGCTACAAGCGCATCCATCTGCCCGAGCGCTTCGGCGGCCAGCACATGCCGATGATCGAGGCGATCGACATGCGGCGCGAAGGCCCGCCGCGCGGCAAATTCATTTCACCAAAGCTTGCCGAAGCCGTACAAATCGCGCTCGAGCGCAAAGAGCAGGCGCTGTTGTTCCTCAATCGCCGCGGCTACGCGCCGCTCACGTTGTGCAGATCTTGCGGCTTCCGCCTGCAATGCCCGAATTGCGATGCCTGGCTGGTCGATCACCGTTTCCGGCGCCGCCTGGTCTGCCACCATTGCGGCTTCTCGATGCCGCCGCCGGCGGAATGCCCGAACTGCCACGCCACCGAAAGCTTCGCGCCCATCGGCCCGGGCGTCGAGCGGCTCGAGCAGGAAGCGGCCGAATTGTTTCCGGACACGCGCATTCTGGTGCTGTCGAGCGATCTGGTGGAATCGATGGAGCGCCTGCGCTCCGAACTCGACGACGTCGCGCAAGGCCGCTTCGATATCGTCATCGGCACGCAACTGGTCGCCAAGGGACATCACTTCCCCAAGCTCAATCTGGTCGGCATTGTCGACGCCGATCTCGGGCTCGGCAACGGCGATCCGCGCGCCGCCGAGCGCAGCTTCCAATTGCTCAATCAGGTGGTCGGCCGCGCCGGCCGCGAGGAGGGGCGGGGGCAAGGATACCTTCAGACGCACCAGCCCGAGCATCCGGTGATGAAGGCGTTGATCTCCGGCGACCGCGAGGCGTTCTATTCGAGCGAGATCGAATTGCGCGAGCGCACCGGCTATCCGCCGTTCGGCCGGCTCGCCAGCCTGGTGATCAGCGCCAACGAGCGCCACGGCGCGGAGTCGTACGGGCGCGTGCTGGTCTCGCATGCGCCGCGCGACGAGCAGGTGCGCATTCTCGGTCCCGCGGAGGCGCCGATTGCGGTGGTGCGCGGGCGTCATCGTTTCCGACTGCTGGTGAAATCGCCGCGCGGCTTCGATCTCTCGGTCTATTTGCGGCGATGGCTCGCCGCCGCCCCCAAGCCGCGCGGCAACGTGCGGCTGGAGGTCGACGTCGATCCGCAGAGCTTTTTCTGAATCTTATTCCGGCAATTCGGTGTGTTGCACGTTCGGCTGCAGCAGCACGCAGGCCGCGGCGGAGAAAATCAACGCGAAGCCGATGGCGTCGGACAGATTTGGCCGCTCGCCCACCAGCCACGCCGAGCCGATGACACCGACCACCGGCACCAGCAACGAGCCGAGCGATGCGGTCATTGCCGGCAACCGCTCGACCACCACGAACCAGAGAAAATAGGCAAGGCCCATCCCGATAAAGCCGTTGTAGCCGATCCACACCACGATATGCGCGGGTAGCGGCCATAGCTGCGGCAGACCCTCGAACCACAGCATGCCGGTGACCAGAATCAGCCAGCCAAACAGCAATTGCCAGGCGGCGGCAGCAAGGGTCGGCGCCGCGATCTTTGCACGTTTGAGATAAACGGTGCCGGCCGCCCAACTCCATGCGCAACCCAGCGCCAAGAGCGCGCCGAGCGGAAAGCCGGTGCGCGCCAAAGGCCCGATCAGGATTGCCAGCCCGGCCGCGCATAAGCCGAGCGCGACCAGCTTAACCGCGGTGAGTTCTTCCTTGAGCATGATGCGCGCCAGCAGCGATGCCCAGATCGGCATCGAATAGGCGATGACGATGGCGCGCGACGTCGTGCCGTAGACCTGCGCGTAGGCCGAACAGACATTGAAGATCGCGACATTGAAGAAACCGGCGATCAAGATCTTGCTGCGCTCGCTGCGTGGAACGGTGAGCGGCACGCGGCAGATGGCGGCCGCGGCAAACAAGGTGAAAGTGCCGAGCCCGATGCCAATGGTGCGGAGCGCCCATGGCCCAAGCTCCGTGAGGATGATGCGGGCGGCGACCCAGTTGAAACCCCATATCAGCCCGATCAGCAGCACCATGAGCTTTGCGCTGGCTGCCGCATCATGGCGCGTTCCGCCCGTCACTCCGGCATCTCCGTGTGCTTCACGCCCGGTTGCAACAGCACGCAGGCCGATGCGGCGAAGATCAAAGCGAAACCGATGATGTCGGCTACGCTCAGTCTCTCGCCGAGCAGAACCGCCGAGGCCGTCACGCCGACCACCGGCGTCATCAGCGAGCCGAGCGACGCCGTGATCGCCGGCAGCCGTCCGACGATCGACCACCACAGGAAGTGCGCCACGCCCACCCCGAATATGCCCACATAGAGCACCGCCAAAAGCGGCTTGGTGTGCAGCGGCCACAGGCGCGGGTAGCCTTCGAACATGCAGCGTGCCGGCGACGATGAAAATGAAACCGAACAATAATTGCCAGGTCGCGTTGGCCAGCGGCTCGATGGTGAGCTTCATCCATTTGACGTAGACGGTCGCGATCGCCCAACTCAACGCGCAGCCGAGCGAGTAGAAGACGAAGGGCTGAAATCCATGCTCGAGCAGCGGCCACAGCAAGATCGTCAAACCCGACACGCAGAGCCCAAAGGCGACCATGCGAATGGGGGTGAGCTCTTCGCCAATCAGCGCGCGGCTCATCAGCGTCGCCCAGATCGGCATCGAATAGGTGATCATGATGGCGCGCGAGGTCGCGCCGGTCACCTGCGCGAAGCTCGAAAAGATCTGAAATGCTGCGACGTTGAAAAAGCCGGCGACCATGATGTGGACGTGCTCGCCGCGCGGGATGCGCAGGTCATGGCCGGTGATCAAGGCGGCGACGAGCAGAATGGCTCCGCCGATGCCGGCTCCGGCAACGCGCAGGCTCCAGGGCGGCACCTCTTGCAAGGCCACCGCTGCGCCGATCCAGTTGAAGCCCCAGGCGAAGGCCAGCAATACGACCAGGAGCTTGGCCGTGCGGGCGGAATCCGCCTTCACGGCGTGTCTCGATGCTTGGTGCAGAGCATGGTTCCGGCAAGTCAATAGAGAGCGGCGCGCAGGCTATACCGGCAAAGCCGTCGATGCGAGACATTCCTGGAATGCATAGAAGTGCGAGCCCGCGCCTCGATTTGGCCTGGCTTGTTTCTTGCAATCCTTGACGCAGGCGTCATTGGGGGGCGTCACAGTGAAACTGTCGTTCGGGTGCGAGCTGGCCTATCGGGTGATGGAGCCGACGGTGTTTGTGCTTCATGTCGAAGCTGCTCGCATCGCCAGTCATGTTGGGCTTGTCGACGAATTGAAGATCGCTCCCGATCTTCCGCGCGACAGCACCATTGCGCCCAATTCCGACAACCGCACGACACGCTTTGTCGTGCCACCCGGCGCGCTAGTCGGTCGCCTATAACGGCACCGTCGATCTGCATGCACATGTCGCCGATCCGGCCACGATCGAGGAGACGGCGCCGGCGCAGCTTCCGCCCGAGGTAATGCCGTTTCTGCTGCCGAGCCGCTATTGCGAATCCGATCGGCTCGAGGCTTTCGCCAAGCAGCAGTTCGGCGCCTTGCTGCCCGGATTCTCGCGCGTCACCGCGATCTGCAACTGGATTTGCGACCAGATCGACTATCGCCCCGGCTCGAGCAATATCCACACTTCAGCCTGCCAGACCCTGGAGGCGCGCGCCGGCGTCTGCCGCGACTTCGCCCATCTCGGCATCGCCATCTGCCGGGCGCTGGATATTCCGGCGCGTTTCGTGAGTTGCTATGCCTTCGGCCTCGATCCCGAGCGATTTTCACGCGGTGTTCGAGGCCTATCTCGGCGGTCATTGGTGGCTGTTCGATCCAACCCGCGAGCCGGCGCTGGACGGCTTGGTGCGCATCGGCGCCGGCCGAGACGCCGCCGATGTCTCGTTCAGCTCGGTATTCGGGGCCGCCGAGTTGAAGTCGATCAATGTCTGGATCAAAGCGGCGGGTCGCGATCCGCGCAGCCATGAGCGCACCGTGGCGGCTATCCGTACCGCTTGAAAGGGCGGGCCTGCCCGGCGCCGTTTGACCCGCCATGTTGCACCGCCCTCGGCCCTGTGTTAGCTAGCGGCTCGATTTTACGGGGGTCCCGCGGGCTTCCGCGACGTCTCCGGAAATCGGAATTCCCTCTTGGATTCCAATCATTTGCGCCGCTACCCCGCGACGGCGCCCGGCCTGTGAATAGTTAAAGAAAACGAGCGTCAGGTGGCAGGCAAAGACCCGATCATCTCCGGCATGGCTGGCCGTTACGCCAACGCGCTGTTCGAATTGGCGCGCGAGGAAAAGTCGACCGACGCCGTCAAGGCCGACCTCGACCAGTTCGACGCGCTGATCGCCGAGAGTCCCGATCTCAATCGGCTGGTGCGCAGCCCGGTGTTCGGCGCCGACGAGCAATTGCGCGCGCTCGCCGCCATTCTCGACAAGGCCGGCATCACAGGGCTCGCCGCCAATTTTCTGCGCGTCATCACCACCAACCGGCGCCTGTTCGCGGTGCGCGACATGATCCGTGGCTACCGCGCACTGGTTGCCCATCACAAAGGTGAGGTCACGGCCAACATCACCGTCGCCGAGCCGCTGAACGAGAAGAATCTCGATGCGCTCAAGGGCGCGCTCAAATCGGTGACCGGCGGCAAGGAGATCGACCTCGACGTCAAGATCGATCCCGCCATCATCGGCGGGCTGATCGTCAAGGTCGGCAGCCGCATGGTCGATAGTTCGCTCCGCACCAAGCTCAATGCGATCAAAGTCGCGATGAAAGAGGCCCGCTGATGGATATCCGCGCCGCAGAAATTTCCGCCATCCTGAAAGAGCAGATCAAGAATTTCGGCCAGGAAGCCGAAGTCTCCGAGGTCGGCCAGGTGCTGTCGGTCGGCGACGGCATCGCCCGCGCCTACGGCCTCGACAATGTGCAGGCCGGCGAGATGGTCGAGTTCGAGAACGGCGTGCGCGGCATGGCGCTCAACCTCGAAACCGACAATGTCGGAATCGTGATCTTCGGCGACGACCGCGAGATCATGGAGGGCCAGACCGTCAAGCGCACCGGCGCCATCGTCGACGTGCCGGTCGGCAAGGGCCTGCTCGGCCGCGTGGTCGACGCGCTCGGCAATCCGATCGACGGCAAGGGGCCGATCAAGAGCGACGAGCGCAAGCGCGTCGACGTCAAGGCGCCCGGCATCATCCCGCGCAAATCGGTGAACGAGCCGATGGCGACCGGCCTCAAAGCGATCGACGCGCTGATCCCGATCGGACGCGGCCAGCGCGAACTGATCATCGGCGACCGCCAGACCGGCAAGACCGCGATCGCGCTCGACACCATCCTCAATCAGAAGTCGCTCAACGCGCAGGACGACGAAAAGATCAAGCTCTACTGCGTCTATGTCGCGGTCGGGCAGAAGCGCTCCACCGTCGCGCAATTCGTCAAGGTGCTGGAGGAGCAGGGCGCGCTCGACTACTCCATCATCGTC
This sequence comes from uncultured Alphaproteobacteria bacterium, assembly GCA_963761245.1. Classification (GTDB taxonomy): domain Bacteria; phylum Pseudomonadota; class Alphaproteobacteria; order Rhizobiales; family Xanthobacteraceae; genus Pseudolabrys. The sequence goes on from CAVXGN010000022.1 coordinate 102,108, forward strand.
GCCGCCACCGCCTCCGATCCGGCGCCGATGCAGTTCCTGGCGCCGTTCTCCGGCTGCACCATGGGCGAATATTTCCGCGACAACGGCATGCATGCGGTGATCATCTATGACGACCTGTCCAAGCAGGCCGTCGCCTATCGCCAGATGTCGCTGCTGCTGCGCCGCCCGCCGGGGCGCGAAGCCTATCCCGGCGACGTGTTCTACCTGCATTCGCGCCTGCTCGAGCGCGCGGCCAAGATGAACGACGACAACGGATCGGGCTCGCTCACCGCGCTGCCGATCATCGAAACGCAGGCCAACGACGTCTCGGCCTATATCCCGACCAACGTGATTTCCATCACCGACGGCCAGATCTTCCTGGAGACCGACCTGTTCTACCAGGGCATCCGCCCGGCGGTGAACGTCGGCCTGTCGGTGTCGCGCGTCGGCTCCGCCGCGCAGACCAAGGCGATGAAGAAAGTCGCCGGCCGCATCAAAGGCGAGCTCGCGCAGTACCGCGAAATGGCCGCCTTCGCTCAATTCGGCTCCGACCTCGACGCCACCACCCAGCGTCTGCTGAACCGCGGCGCGCGGCTCACCGAACTGCTCAAGCAGCCGCAGTTCTCGCCGCTGAAGATGGAGGAGCAGGTCTGCGTGATCTAGGCCGGCATCAACGGCTATCTCGACCGTTGGCGGTCGATCGCGTGCGCGCCTTCGAGCAGGGCCTGCTCGACGCTGCTGCGCACCAAGCACGCCGATCTGCTCGACAGTATCCGCAAGAGCGGCGATCTGTCGGACGCCGACGCCGCCAAGCTCAAGGAAGCCGTCGACGGCTACGCGAAAACGTTTGCGTAAGGCACGCTTAAGAAAGCCTGGACATGGCCTCTCTCAAGGACATGCGCGTTCGCATCGCCGCCACCAAGGCGACGCAGAAGATCACCAAGGCCATGCAGATGGTCGCGGCGTCCAAGCTGCGCCGTGCGCAGGCCGCGGCGGAAGCGGCGCGTCCTTATGCCGAGCGCATGGGCAACGTGCTGGGCTCGATCGCCGCGGCGGTGGCCGGCAGCGATTCGGCGCCCAAGCTGCTTGGCCGGCACCGGCAGCGACCAGGTGCATCTGCTGGTGGTCTGCACCGCCGAGCGCGGGCTATGCGGCCCGTTCAATTCGTCGATCGTGCGGCTTGCGCGCGAGCACATCAACACGCTGCTGGGCCAGGGCAAGCAGGTCAAAATTCTCTGCGTCGGCCGCAAAGGCCAAGATCAGCTGCGCCGGCAATACAGCAAAGAAATCATCGAAACCGTCGAGCTGCGCGGCATCAAGCAGATCGGCTTCGCGCAAGGCGAGATGATCGCCGGCAAGATCATCGCTTTGTTCGAGCAGGGCGGCTTCGACGTCTGCACGCTGTTTTTCTCGCGCTTCAAGTCGGTGATCGCGCAGATCCCGACCGCGCAGCAGATCATTCCGCCGGTGTTCGAGAAGGCTGCCGGCGCTGCCGCGTCCTACGAATACGAGCCGGAAGAAGGCGACATCCTGGCCGATCTGTTGCCGCGCAATCTGTCGGTGCAGGTGTTCCGCGCGCTGTTGGAGAACGCCGCGTCCGAACAGGGCGCGCGCATGAGCGCGATGGACAACGCCACCCGTAATGCCGGCGAGATGATCCGCAAGCAGACGCTGACCTATAACCGTACCCGCCAGGCGATGATCACCAAGGAACTGATCGAGATCATCTCCGGCGCCGAGGCGCTCTGAGCATCAACGCCCGGAGCCGAGGAATTGAGCTTCTAAGAGGACTGAAAATGGCCACGCAGAACGCAGTCGGAAAGATCACCCAGGTCATCGGCGCCGTCGTCGACGTCCAGTTCGAAGGCGATTTGCCTCCGATTCTCAATGCCTTGGAGACCAAGAACCGCGGCAATCGGCTGGTGCTGGAAGTTGCCCAGCATCTCGGCGAATCGACCGTGCGCACGGTCGCCATGGACTCGACCGAAGGTCTGGTGCGCAGCCAGGAAGTGACCGACACCGGCGCGCCCATTTCAGTGCCGGTGGGACAGGGGCTGCTCGGCCGCATCATTAACGTGATCGGCGATCCGGTCGATGAAGCGGGCCCGGTCAAAGGCGAGGCGATGCGCGCCATCCACCAGAACGCGCCTAGCTATACCGACCAGTCGACCGAAGCGCAGATCCTGGTCACCGGCATCAAGGTCGTCGACCTGCTGGCGCCTTACGCCAAGGGCGGCAAGATCGGCCTGTTCGGCGGCGCCGGCGTCGGCAAGACCGTGCTGATCATGGAGCTGATCAACAACGTCGCCAAGGCGCACGGCGGCTATTCGGTGTTCGCCGGCGTCGGCGAGCGCACCCGCGAAGGCAACGACCTCTATCACGAGATGATCGAATCCGGCGTCAACAAGGACCCGAAGAAGGGCTCGGTCGAAGGCTCCAAATGCGCGCTGGTCTACGGGCAGATGAATGAGCCGCCGGGCGCGCGCGCTCGCGTCGGTCTTTCGGGTTTGACGGTCGCCGAATATTTCCGCGACCAGGGCCAGGACGTGCTGTTCTTCGTCGACAACATCTTCCGCTTCACGCAAGCCGGCTCGGAAGTGTCGGCGCTGCTCGGCCGTATCCCGTCGGCGGTCGGCTATCAGCCGACACTTGCAACCGACATGGGTGCGCTGCAAGAGCGCATCACCACGACCCACAAAGGCTCGGTCACGTCCGTGCAGGCGATTTACGTGCCGGCCGACGACCTGACTGATCCGGCGCCGGCGACGTCGTTCGCGCACTTGGATGCCACCACCGTGCTGTCGCGCGACATCGCCGCCAAAGGCATCTATCCGGCGGTGGACCCGCTCGATTCGACCTCGCGCATGCTTTCGCCGCTGATCGTGGGCGAGGAGCACTACGGGGTGGCACGGCAGGTGCAGCAAATCCTCCAGCGCTACAAGGCGCTGCAGGACATCATCGCCATTCTCGGCATGGACGAGTTGTCGGAAGAGGACAAGACGGCGGTGTCGCGCGCGCGCAAGATCGAACGCTTCCTGTCGCAGCCGTTCTTCGTCGCCGAAGTGTTCACCGGTTCGCCCGGCAAGCTGGTCGACCTGAAGGACACCATCAAAGGCTTCCAAGGGTTGTGCGAAGGCAAATACGACCACCTGCCGGAGGCTGCCTTCTATATGGTCGGCACCATCGAAGAGGCCATGGAGAAGGGCAAGAAGCTGGCGGCGGAAGCGGCCTAAGCGATGCGAGCCCGATCGAATCTGGTTGCTTTCTTGGTCGTCGGTCTGCTGATTGGCGCACTGGCCGGCTACGCTACCCGGCCGGAATCGGCCGAGATCAAGCTCGGGCCGCTGAGCATCGAAGTGAAAGGAAACGACGTCGCGCACGGCAATGGGCCGCTGACCTCAAGTCAGATCCAACACATCGCCATCATCATGGCAATCGGCGGTGTCATCGGTCTGGGCTTGGGATTCGCGATGGGCAGAGGCAAAGGCTGAGAGAGCAATGGCTACATTCCATTTCGATCTGGTGTCTCCGGAAAAGCTCTTGTTCTCGGGCGACGTCGAACAGGTCGACGTGCCGGGCGCTGAAGGCGACTTCGGCGTGCTCGCCGGTCACGCGCCGCTCGTTACCACGCTGCGGCCGGGCATCCTGACCGTTCATGGCACGGGCGGCGAACAGAAAATCATGGTGCTGGGCGGCTTCGCCGAGGTGTCGGCGCAAGGCTTGACCGTGCTGGCGGACACGGCCGAAGCGGTCGAGGAGGTCGATCGCGAGATGCTCGCCAGTCACATCAGCGAACTGGAACAGCACATCGAAAAGACCGAGCCCGGCGTCGCGCTCGACAAGCTGGTCACCCGCCTCGATCATTTCAAAGAGATCGACCGCCACCTCACCGGCACGGCGATGCATTGAGCGGCGTGCGGTAGACGCTGACAGTGGCCATCGATACTGTCCGCGCGGGTCCTCAGCTAGCCGTCCCATGACCGCGCCCCATCACGCAAGCACCGATTCGTCACCGCTCTTGGTTGTCTCCTACGGCCGCATCGGCGACGTGGTGCGCTCGCTGAGCGCCGTGCGCTTGTTGCATGAGCGCCAGCCCGGACGGCCCATCGATTTCATTTGCCGCGCGCCCGCCGACGAGATCGCGCGCTTCGCGCCCGAGATCCGCCACGTCATCGCCGAGCACGCGCAGCACAACGAGTTCGGCTGGCGCGAGAAATACGCGCTGTGGCGACATTTGCGCGCCGAGCGCTATGGCCGTGCTTACGTGCTGTCGCGGGCGATCAAGCCGGCGCTGATTCCGTTTCTCGCCGGCATCCCCGAGCGGTTCGGCTATATCGGCGAAGGCCGCGTCGGGCTGCTGAACCGCATCCGCTGGGACGAGGCCAAATGGCGGCGCCTCGATCATTTAAACGTCTGCGCGCCCATTCTCGATCCGGGCGAGGCAATGCCGGCGAGTGTGCCGCCGCCGCATCTTGTCGTCCGCGACGACGCACTCGCCGCCTGGCGCCGGCGCGAGAACGTCCCGGACGACGGAGTGAAGGTGCTGGCGCTCGCGCCGGGGGCGAGCTGGGAAGGGCGCCGTTGGCCGATCGAGAACTTCGCCGAGATCGCACGGCGCGCCGCCTCGCGCGGGTGGCGCATCTTCGTGCTCGGCGCGCCATCGGAAAAGCCGATGGCGGACGCGATTGCCGCCAAGGCGGACATCCGCGATTTCACGCCCTCACGGCTGGGCGAAGCCGTCTATCAGCTTCGCGCTGCGTCGGTCTTTCTCGGCCAAGATTCCGGCCTGCTGCACGTCGCTGCCGCGCTCGGCGTACCTTCAATCGGCATGTTCGGGCCGTCGTCGATTTAGAGAGTGGGGCCGATCAATCCCGGCGTGGTCGTGGTCGAGCCGATCCCGGGCCCGGATGGAAACGTGCCGCGCAGTCATAAGGGCCCGCGGTTGATGCGGGGATACCGTGGATCAGGTCGATAGCGCCCTCACGGCAATTCTCTGATTCTGCATTACCGGAATTGCGTGCGGGTCAGCGGGCGGATTATCTCAAATGAATTTGTCAAATTCCTCGACCACCCGCTCATAGGTCTGCCGTTTGAACGGCACCACCAGGTCGGGCAATTCGTCCATCGCCACCCAGCGCCAGGCGATGAATTCCGGCTCGTGACCGGCTGGGCAATTGATATCGATCTCGGATTCCTCGCCAGTGAAGCGCAGGGCATACCATTTTTGCTTCTGCCCGCGATATTTGCCGCCCCAGGCCTGGCCGACAATGTCGCGCGGAATGTCGTAGGCCAGCCACTCGGCGATCTCGCCGAGTTTCTCGACCGAGCGGATATTGGTCTCTTCATAGAGTTCACGCAGCGCCGCCTTGTAGGGGTCTTCATTCTCGTCGATGCCGCCTTGCGGCATCTGCCAGACATGGGTGGCATCGATGTGCTCGGGCCCACTCGAGCGCCGCCCGATGAAGACGAGGCCATCGCGATTGAGCACCATGATGCCGGCGCAGGGGCGGTAGGGAAGGGATTGGAGAGACGCCATATTGAACCATTTCCGGATACAAAAGATCTGTGACTTTATGCCACCTGCGCATTAACGCGGCGGTCGCTTGCACCTTTATAATTAAGATGATTAACCAAGCTCCTAAGCCGTACAGAAACGCAGCTAGAAGAATTCCAAGTGGTTTCTGCGCGGCTAATTGGAGATATTCTGCTCGAGCACCGCGTTCGATTATAGTCAAATTCCTATTTTTTTCATGAGTTAAATCCACCGGGCCACGTGACTTTCCCATAATTTGACGTGCTAAACTGAGCATCTCGTCTTGGTATTGATGGGGAGCCGACAAATTTCCACTCTCAACCCATTCCAGCAACCATCGAATGCTCCAGGTGAGGTATACTAAATCATCCGCTTTCGACGGAGATCTGTCAAAATTACGTCTCAATATGTCTTCAACTTCATAGCGATCACTCTCCGCTAGGCGCCGTCCTTGCCTTGAGTTCCAAATACTCTCGTGCGCGCTGTAGTGCATCGCTTGTCCCGTGTTTCGCGTAATCTTCCTTGCAAAATGAAACAAAATCGTCCCAGGTAAAGGCACGTATCTGTTCAGGCGCTCTTAATTGGTAGACCAGGTGACCAAAAACCACAAACAATGCTGCGAAAAAGGCGGCTCCAAATGACCAGGGTAGCTTTACCGCAGTTATAGTGCGGTCAGCAAATTCAGCCGAATAACGATCACCCAACGCGGAGATGCGTTGAATGCGAATTTCTAGTTCGCTCAAGAGCTGGTCGGCGCGTTCGTTATCCTTTTCGTTTATCGTCTTGCTGAAATTCTTTGCTTGCCCGCCGAATTGAAGCTTTGCGTGCTCGATGGAGTGGACCAAGTCGGTGTTTGCCGCTCGCAAGAGATGTATCGCTTCGCTGACTGCCTGATTATTCATGTTGACAACGATTTTCACTGCTGGCCACAGGCCAGCAAGCAACGGTACGACAATTAGCAATGCGTACAAAGCGCGCGTAAGTATCTGCAACTGGCCAACCCCACGCACGAGGCGCCAGTTTAATGCATTCAAAATGCGCCGAAATAATTCTTGCGCAATATCAAGAATTTCTTCTGCCCAACGCTTCAACATTAGTATCTATTTATACCAGGTCCCGTAAATCCTGACTCCTCGATTGGTATCCAAATCAGATTTTCTCTGATTCATATGTTGGCGAACGAAGGAGGTTCGCCATGTCGGTTCCGATACCATTGCGGCGGGATTTCAGCGCATCTCGGCTGCGCAGTTTAGCAAAGAAGACCAAGGATGGGCCGCAGGCGCGGCGACTTCTGACCCTTGCCGCGATCTATGACGGCGCGACGCGCACTGAGGCGGCGAAGATCGGTGGCGTTGGTCTTCAGATCATCCGGGACTGGGTGGTGCGGTTCAATGCGCGGGGTCCCGACGGCCTCATTGACGGCAAATCAACGGGTCAGCCGTCAAAGCTCAATGATGTCCAGCGCCAGGCGATAGCCCGAATAATCGAGAGCGGCCCGATCCCGGCGATACACGGTGTGGTGCGCTGGCGGCTGATCGACCTGGCGCAATGGATATACGTAGAGTTCCGCATCGCCATCGCCAAGCAGACGTTGAGCCGGGAGTTGCGGGCCATGGGCTATCGCAAGCTGTCGGCTAGGCCACGCCACCATGCGCAGGCCGTGGGCGCCGTCGAGGATTTTAAAAAAACTTCCCCACGCGCCTGGATGCAATCGCGCACGAGAAGGCGATCGACAGCGACAAGATAGAAATTTGGTGCGATGAGGCTCAGTTACGCAGAAGAACAAAATCACCCGCCGATGGGCAAAGCGGGCACCCGCCCCAGCGCTCCGTGATCAACGGACCGCCTCGACCTACATCTTCGGCGCCGTCTGCCCAAAGCAGGGCAAGGGCGCGGCCCTGATCCTGCCGGCCTGCAATACCGAGGCGATGAACCTGCACCTCGCGGAGATCGCCGCGATCGTCGCGCCCGGCGCCCACGCCGTCCTCTTGGTCGACCAGGCCGGCTGGCATCTATCGACGCGCCTCGTCGTGCCGTCCAACATCACCATTATCGCCCTGCCGCCGAAATGCCCCGAGCTCAACCCGGTCGAAAACGTCTGGCAGTTTATGCGCGATAACTGGCTCTCCAACCGTATCTTCAAATCCTACGACGATCTGGTCGATCACTGCTGTGAGGCATGGAACAGGCTCGTCGATCAACCCTGGCGCATCATGTCCATCGGTTTGCGCCAATGGGCGCACGGGTTCTGATTAACGGGACTTGGTATTAGTCGACACAGAAACAGGTAATTTTTACGTGTAGATATATGTAATGCAATAGGTTGGTGTATCACACGACTTCGCCTTCACCGCCGCCATGCTGATCGGCACCAGCACGATGCCGCGGCTCTCCACCGTCTTCGCCCAGCCGGCGATGCGCGCGACCGTTCCCGGCAGCGCGGTGGCAAAGCCGATCGCGGTGCCGCGCTCGCGCGCCGTCAGTTCCAGCCGCGCCAGCGCGCGGTCGATCTCGGCCGGCGCCGGCATGGCGTCGATAACGATATCCGTCTTGGCGAACGACATGTTGCTGGCGCCGGCGATCTGGCTGGCCAGGCTGCGCGAAGAAGCGCCGTCATCGACATAGATCAGACCGCGCTTGGCGATTTCGTGCAGGATCGGCGCCAGCGCCGGCTCGGAGGCGGTGAAGCGCGCGCCCATGTAGCTTTCGATGCCGACATAGCCCTTGAACCGGCTCATCAGCCAATGCAGGCGATCGATGTTTTGATCGGGGCTGAGCGACCTGAGCAGCGTCTGCGGTCCGGGATCGTTGTTGGGATAGTCGAACGGCTCCATCGGCGCTTGCAGCAGCACTTCGTGGCTGCCCGCGCGGGCGCGCGTCTGACAGTTGCTCGAGATCGTTGCCGTAGGGCGCGATCGCGAAGGTGATCGGCGCCGGCAGCTTGGCGAAGGCGTCGGCGGTGCCGGACGCGCTGATGCCCATCCCGCCAACGACGATGGCAATACGGGGCGCGCCCACCTTGCCCGGCGGCAATTGGCGCGGATGCGCGTAGACCGCCGAGGCGCGCGCGCCGTCTGGGCCGATGCGCGGGATCGCACCCTGCCGGCTGGTATCCAGCAGCCGGTGTTCGACCGGCGCCTTAGGCGTATGGTCGCCCGCATCGGGTGCATGGGTGGTCGCATTGCCGGGGACCACGATCTCCTGGCGCTTGCCGCTGGAGCCGTCGATGATGGTGATGGTCTTGCTGCCCGGCGGCGGGGGCGCCGATTGAGCCGCGGCCGACACCGCTTTATCGACCGCCTTGTCCGACATCTTGTCGGGGCCGTCATAGCGGGCGTGATGCTGGCCGTCACCGGCGGCTGCGCCCTTGGGGTGCGAGGGTCCGGATGGCGTGGTGGCGACCACTGCGACCGGCTCGCCGCCCAGCGGATCGTTGACGAAAATCGCCCAGCCCGCGATGGCGAGGCCGGACGCCGCCAGCATGCCGGCAACCAACTGCGGTGCGGCGATCGGCAGCTTACGTCGTTTCTTGCCTGCGTCCTGGCCGAGTGGCGCGTTCAGGTCGTCCGATGACACCGGCCCGGGTCCTCGCGAATCATCCGGTGAGTCTAGCACGCGAGCGCAAGCGGATTCCCGTTGGCCGGGCGGTAAAACGAACGGGGCGGCTGGTTAAGCCGCCCCGCAGTAACTGTCGCTTCGATTGACCGCGTTCAGTTCGGAACCGGCGTCTTGGGATTCGGCGGGAAAGCCGAATTGACCGTGGTGCCGCGCAGCAGCTCGTCGGCCATTTTCAGCGCCTTGTCGTCCTTCGGGTCCTTCGGGACATAGGCTTGCGAGCCGGTCTGCTCCTTGCCTTCGGCCTTGAGATGGCCGCGCAGCGAGGCCTCGCCCATGGTGTCGGTCTTGTCCTTGAGACTGTCCGGCACGTCCTGCAGCACTTGGATTTCGGGCGTGATGCCCGTGGCCTGGATCGAGCGGCCGGACGGCGTGAAGTAGCGTGCGGTGGTCAACCGCAGGGCGCCGTTGCCGGAGCCGAGCGGAATGATGGTCTGCACCGAGCCTTTGCCGAACGAGCGGGTCCCGACCAAGGTCGCCCGCTTGTGATCCTGCAGCGCGCCGGCGACGATCTCGGAAGCCGACGCCGAGCCGCCGTTGATCAGCACGATCAGCGGCTTGCTGCCGGTGAGATCGCCGGAGCGCGCGTCGAACCGCTGGGTTTCTTCCGGGTTGCGGCCGCGCGTGGACACGATCTCGCCCTTTTGCAGGAAGGTATCCGACACCGAGATAGCCTGGTCGAGCAGACCGCCCGGATTGTTGCGCAGGTCGAGGATGTAGCCCTTGAGCTTGTCGTTCGCCACTTTGGACTTGATGCTGGCGATCGCCTTCTTCAGCCCGTCGGTGGTTTGCTCGTTGAACTGGGTCAGGCGAATATAGCCGACGTCGTCACCTTCAACATGCGAGCGCACCGAGCGCACGCGAATGATGTCGCGAGTGATGGACACCTCAAGCGGCTGTTCCACGCCTTTGCGCACGATGGTCAGCTTGATCTTGCTGTTCACCGGGCCGCGCATTTTCTCGACCGCCTGGTTCAGCGTGAGACCCCGAACCTGCTCGCCGTCGAGCTTGGTAATGATATCGTTCGCCTGGACGCCGGCCTTGGCGGCAGGCGTGTCGTCGATCGGCGCCACCACCTTGATCAGGCCGTCTTCCATGGTGACTTCGATGCCGAGGCCGCCGAACTCACCGCGCGTCTGCACCTGCATGTCGCGGAAGCTTTTCGGATCCATGTAACTGGAGTGTGGATCGAGCCCGGCCAACATGCCGTTGATCGCCGTCTCGATCAGCTTGTTGTCTGCCGGCTTCTCGACGTAGTCGGCGCGTACGCGCTCGAATACGTCACCGAAGAGATTGAGCTCCCGGTATGTGTCCGCCGCGGCCGCCTTGGCGCTCGCGCCGGCAAAGGTGAGGCGAGGCTGTGTCGCGAGCAGCGTCATCGCCGCCCCTGCCGCCGCGCCGAGTAGAATGAGAGAAGTTTTGCGCATCATCCGCGAGCCTTTGCACCTTCGCCAGATGCCCACCATGGGCCTGGATCGACGGGAACCCCGTTCTTTCTGAATTCAACGTATAGCACCGGCTGACTGGAACCAGTCGCGAGAATAGCGGCAACATGGGAACCATTCCCCATTACCGCAACGGGTTCTCCGGTCAGCACGAACTGTCCGAGATCAACTGATATCCGTTCCATCCCAGCGAGCAAGACATGATACCCGCCGCCGGCATTAAGGATCAAGAGTTGTCCATAGGACCGGAACGGCCCGGCATAGACCACCCAGCCGTCGGCCGGCGCGGTCACCTGGGCACCTGCGCGGGTGGCAATGGAAACGCCCTTTTCCAGCCCGCCAACGCCGTCCGGCGCCCCATAATTCTTGATTTTCACGCCATTAACCGGGATCGGAATTTGCCCGCGCATAGTGGCAAAAGCGACCGCGGGCGCCATTCGGCCGGGGTCGTGGAGCGCCGCCAAAGCCGTCTTTGCGTCGGTGCGGGGAGCCTCGCGCTCGGCGCGCACGACGCTCTTTTCGAGCTTGGCGATCAAATCTTTGAGATTATCGGCCTGGTGGGCGAGCTGGGCCGCCCGCGCGCGCTCGGCGTCGAGCGCCTTCTCGTGTGCGGCCTGCTGCTTCTGCCGCGCGGCGACCAGCGCGGTCATGCGCGTTCGCTGGCCGTGGAGCGAGGCAACCTGGTTCTTGAGCTGGTCGCGCTCGGCGGCGATCTTCTTGCGCACCGCGACCAGCTCGCTGAGGTTATTGGCGAGTTCCTCCACCTGCTGCCGCATTTCCGGCACCACCGCGCCGAGCAACATGGCGGTGCGCACCGACTGCAGCGCGTCTTCGGGGCTAGCGATCAGCGCCGGCGGCGGATTGCGGCCGATCCGCTGTAAGGCCGCGAGCACTTCGCCGATCACGGCACGCCGGCCGTCGAGCGATTTGCGAAGGTCGCGTTCGTCATCATCCAGCCCCTTCAGCCTGGCCTCGCTTTCCGTAACCTTACGTTCCAGATCACGCAGGCGTCCGGCGGTCTCGATCAGTTGCTGATTGAGCTTGCGGCGGTCGGCGCCGATCTGCTCGATTTCGCGCTTGAGTTCAGCCTCGGTTTCGGCCGATTTGCGCTGTTGCTCCTTGGTGGCCTCAAGCTCGCGATTGTGCTGCTGGATGGCCTGGAGCTTTTCGCTCTTGCTCTCCGGCGCCGGCTTCTCGGCCGCGACCGCAAAGGCCAGCGGCAAAGCTAGGCCTAGTCCGGCGACCAGCGCCAAGCGCACATCGAAACGGCAGAAGGCCGTAGGGCAAATCATCGTGGCCAAGTTAAGCCCGCAGGGGTGAACGGCAAGTAGATTGTGGCGGCATCTTCTTGGGGTGCGATTAAGACCAAAACGCGACCGCTGAGGCCGCTTCAGGCGCGATGATAGGGATGGCCGGAGAGGATGGTGGCGGCGCGGTAAAGCTGCTCCAGCAGCATCACCCGCACCAGCTGGTGCGGCCAGGTGGCGGCCCCGAACGACAGCTTCAATTTGGCCTTTTCGTGCAGACTTGGCGCCAGGCCATCGGGGCCGCCGATCACGAACACCACCGCCGGGCGGTTATCGCTGCGCCATTGGGCCAGTTGGTTGGCGAGGCTCGCGCTGTCGAGATTGTCGCCGCGCGAATCGAGCAGCGCGACCATGGCACCGGGCGGAATGATATTGGCGAGCGCGATCGATTCCTCGAGTATGCGCTTGCCGGCATCGGCGGCGCGACTTTCCCTGATTTCGACGATTTCGACCTCGCGCAGGCCGAGGCTGCGGCCGGTCTGCGTGGCGCGCTTGACATAGCGCTCGGAAAGCTCGGTTTCCGGGCCTCGTTTCAGGCGTCCGATGGCGGCAACGATAATGCGCATCGTGCCGCCGAGCGTATCAGCTTCGGCGCCGCTCGTCTGTGCGACTGCCCGACCACATCTTTTCGAGATTGTAGAAGGCGCGCACGTCAGGCCGGAACACATGGACAATGACGTCGCCGGCGTCGATCAGCACCCAGTCGCATTGCGGCATGCCTTCGACGCGCACGCCGCTGATGCCGGCCTCCTTGAGGTCCTTGACCACATGGTCGGCAACAGAGCCGACATGGCGCTGCGACCGGCCGCAGGTCACGACCATGTAATCGCCGATCGAGGTTTTGCCGGTGAGATCGATGGTAACGCTGTCCTCGGCTTTGGCGTCTTCCAGAGAGGCGAGGACAAGACGGAGCGTCTCGTCGGCGTCAGGGCGCCGGGAGACGGATTCGGGCATACGACGCGACGCCCGAGAGAGTGCAGGTGTAATCAGAGGGTTATTTCCTTTCCATTCGTTGCACCCGCCCCGGTTCGCACCGGGGCAACACTCAAGATAACGACTTGGTTCGTTTCTTGCCACCCTTGGGCTTGACGGTTTTGCCGGCGCCGGGTCTTGCGCGTTTGCGCAACGCCCGCAGCGCGGTCGAGGACAACGGCGACTTGAGGCCGTGCACAAAGGCCCAGGCCGGCGGCTTGCGGTAGGGCAGCGAAGCGGCGTCGTGTTCCGGGATACGAGCGTGGGAAAGTGCTTGGCCCGCTGCGCTGGCGGCGGCGTAAAGGCTGGGCCCGAGGCGGTCGATCACCACGATCGGCACCAGCTTTGCTATGCCACGCCATCTCTGCCAGCGGTGAAAGCTCCGCAGATTGTCGGCGCCCATGATCCAGATGAATTCGGACTCGTGGGCATCGGGCCTTGAGCCATTTTATGGTGTCATAGGTATATCGCGTCTTAATGACAGCTTCGAGACCGGTCACATCGATGCGCGGATGATGGGTCAGCGCGCGGGCGGCGGCGATGCGCTCGCCGACCGGCCCGAGCCCGCTGCTGTTCTTGAGCGGATTGCCGGGCGTGACCAGCCACCAGACACGATCGAGCTTGAGCCGCTTGAGAGCGAGCAGGCTGGCGCCGAGATGCGCTAGATGCGGCGGGTCGAAGGTACCGCCGAACAGGCCGATCTTCATGCCGGGCGCGTGAGGAGGCAGCACGCGCTCTCTGCGCACGGGTAATCGCGGTATCACGGGCGAATCTGACCGCTTCCGCGAATGCGGTATTTGAACGTGGTGAGTTGCTCGACTCCCACTGGGCCGCGCGCGTGCAGCCGGCCGGTGGCGATGCCGATCTCGGCGCCGAAGCCGAATTCGCCGCCGTCGGCGAATTGCGTCGAGGCGTTGTGCAGGACGATCGCCGAATCGACTTGCGAGAGGAATTTCTCCGCCGCGGCGGGGTCCGCGGTGACGATGGCGTCGGTGTGATGCGATCCGTAGCGCTCGATGTGGTCGATGGCGGCGTCGACCCCGTCGACCAGCTTCACGGCGATGATGGCATCGAGATATTCGGTTCCCCAGTCTTCTTCGCTCGCCGGCTTGACGCGCTTATCCACGGCTAGCGTCGCTTTATCGCCGCGCACCTCGCATTGGGCTTCGATCAGCATCTCGACCAGCGGCTTGAGCAGCGTTCCTTCAGCGGCGCGGTCGACCAGCAGCGTTTCGGCCGCGCCGCAAACGCCGGTGCGGCGCATTTTGGCGTTGAGCACGATCTTCTTGGCCATGGCCAGATCGGCGGCCTTGTCGACGTAGACATGGCAGATGCCTTCCAGGTGCGCGAACACCGGCAAGCGTGCTTCCGCCTGCACGCGCGCGACAAGGCCTTTGCCGCCGCGCGGCACCAGCACATCGATATTGCCGTCGAGGCCGGCGAGCATCAGGCCGACGGCAGCGCGATCGCGGGTCGGGACAAGCTGAATGGCGGCTTCCGGCAGGCCGGCCTCGCGCAGGCCCTCGGCAAGGGCGGCGACGATGGCGCGGCTGGAGCGCAAACTGTCGGAGCCGCCGCGCAGAATCGCCGCGTTGCCGGACTTCAGGCACAGCGCCCCGGCGTCGGCCGTCACATTCGGCCGGCTTTCGTAGATAATGCCGACGACGCCGAGCGGCACCCGCACCCGTTCGATGGTCATGCCGTTGGGGCGCGTCCAGGATTCGGTGACTTTGCCGACCGGATCGGCGAGGCCGCGGACGACTTCGACTCCAGCGGCAATTGCCTCGATTCGGGCGGCGTCGAGCGTCAAACGGTCGAGAAAGGCCCCGCTCAGGCCGCTGGCGCGGGCTTCGGCGAGGTCTTCCGCATTGGCGGCGAGGATGCGGGCCGATTGCGCTCGAATGGCCTTGGCCATGGCGCCGAGCGCGCGGTCCTTTTGTGCAGCAGGTGCGAGCGCCAGCATCCGGGCGGCGGCGCGCGCGCTGCGCCCGATCTCGCCCATCAATTCGGCGATTTCGCCTGTTCCTTCAATGCTTTTCAGCGGCGCGCTCATGGCGGCGAGGGCCCGTCAACCCAACGAAATCGTCAATCCTGCTTGGTTCCTATCATGTCAGGCAGCCGGCCGCGAGGTGGCTTGCAGGCGCGCGCCTGCGGATTTCAGCACGATTTTACCTGGGGATAGCGTGGATAACCGGCGGCACGGGGGAACGGGTTAATTGACCTACACATTGCTTTGTCAGGCTATCCCATAGCTAGGAGGTTGTCATGGCGTCCGTTTCGAAGCGTCTGCCCAGCCGTTTTCCGGTCGGCACCAAGTTCGTGATCGAGGGACGGCGCGGCGGCGAGGGCCAGGTGCAAGTCTATAGCCGCTATCTGGAATTTCCCGATGGCACGACGCTGTCTTTGCCGTCGCGGCCGGCACCGCGGCCAAACCGGCGCAATCGAAACCGGCGTAGGCGGCGCGCTTAGATCTCGGCCAGCGGCCGAAAGCGGCGCGCTCGGCCATTGGCCGACCGCCAAAATATCCAGCTATTGCTATCGCTTAGCGCAAAAAAAGAGGGGCCCGAAGGCCCCTTGGGGGATAGTTCACCGTCGCCGGCACACGACGTGCCTTTGACTACCGCCGCCGGCAACTGGGCTTGGGTGTTCAAGGGGCAACCCCCCGGCCACAGGCGACGTTATGGGCGGGAGTGGAGCCCGCTTGGCGCATCGGCGCAATTTGCCAAATCGTCGCGTGAGCCAAAACGTCGCGCCGCACGGCCGAACATCTTCTTCTTCTCGATCTTCTTGGCGGAGATGCACGCCGAATTCGGCGCATGTCGCCCGCGCGCAATTTTTTCTTCTGGACTACTCGCCGCCCAGCACCAGATCGTCGCGGTGGATCATCTCGGCGCGCCCGGCGAAGCCCAAGATGGCGGGGATGTCGGTCGAGGAGCGGCCCTTTATGCGCTCGGCGTCGGCGGCGTCGTAAGCGACGAGCCCGCGGCCGATCTCGTAGCCGTCCGGCCCGCGCACCACCACAGCATCGCCGCGCTCGAAGCCGCCCTCGATGCGGCGAACGCCGGCGGGCAGCAAACTCTTGCCCGAACGCAGCGCCTTGACCGCACCAGCATCGATGTGCAGCGCGCCGCGCGGCTCGAGCGAACCGGCGATCCACTTCTTGCGCGCGGTCACCGGATTGGCCGGCGTCAGGAACCAGGTGCAGGACGCACCGTCGGCGATGCGCTTAAGCGGATGCGCAACGCGCCCCGAAGCGATCACCATATGCGTGCCGGCACTCGTAGCGATCTTGCCGGCTTCGATCTTGGTGCGCATGCCGCCGCGCGACAGCGCATTGTCGCTGCTGCCTGCCATGGCCTCGATCGCAGGCGTAATGCGCGCGACCTGCGCCACCAGTTGCGCATCGGCGTTTTGCGCCGGCGGCTTGTCGTAAAGCCCGTCGACGTCGGACAGCAGCACCAAGAGATCGGCGCTCATCATGGTGGCGACGCGCGCGGCCAGCCGGTCGTTGTCGCCGTAGCGGATCTCGGATGTCGCCACCGTGTCGTTCTCGTTGATCACCGGCACGCTGCGCCACTCGAGCAGCTTGTCGATGGTCGAGCGCGCGTTGAGATAGCGGCGGCGCTCCTCGGTGTCGCCGAGCGTGACCAGCACCTGGCCGGCGGTGAGGCCGTGCGCGCCGAGCGCCTCGGCCCAGGCGCGCGCCAGCGCGATCTGCCCGACCGCGGCGGCGGCTTGGCTGTCCTCGAGCTTGAGCGCGCCGGCCGGCAGCTTGAGCACGGCGCGGCCGAGCGCGATGGCGCCGGAGGAGACGACGAGCAGGTCGCGTAACCTGGCGCCGCCGGCGGCGGCTCCGGTCACAGGCTTCTCGTTATGCAACTCCGCGATATCGGCGGCGAGCGAATTGAGCCAGTCGCGCTTGAGGCCGCCGGCGGCGGAGTCCACAAGCAGCGATGAGCCGACCTTGACGACGATGCGGCGGAAGGCGGTGAGGGTGGGGGTTTTGGCGGCGGCTTGCGACATGGGCCCGGCGGCAGTGTTAATGGCGCGGGGGGTTTAGCATGGGTTCGCAATGCCGTCATGGGCAAGCGGAGGCCCGCAAGCGACGTACTAGGCTAATTTCGTTTAACCGTGCGTCCGGCGCCGGCAAAATTTTCAATCATTCCGCCGCGGCGCTCTTTCTCTTTTTTCTTGCCGCACGGCCGACCAGTCGGTTGTATTCGTCGATCAGGCGCGGCCGGCCGGTCAGATAACCCTGCACTTCATCGCAGCCCTCGCGCGCCAAAAATAGGCGTTGGGCCTCGGTCTCAACTCCTTCGGCCAGAACCGGGACATCGAGACTGTGGCCGAGCGTGATGATCGCCCGGACAATCGCCATCGAGTGATGATTCTGTTCCAAATCGCCAATAAAACTCCGGTCGATTTTGATCTTGTCGAAGGGGAACGAATGCAGATACGACAACGAAGAGTAACCAGATCCAAAATCATCCATCGCAATTTTTACGCCGAGCGATTTGAGCTTTCGCAGGATCGACACCGCACGCGAAAAATCATCGATCAATATACCTTCGGTAATTTCCAGCTCGAGTCTTTCCGGCGCGAGGCCGGTTTCTAGCAAGATCGAATGGACCAGCTTTGGCAAGTCGCCCTGGCGGAATTGGATAGGGGAAATATTCACTGCGATGGTATGCGGCTGCGGCCAAGACGCCGCCTCACGACAGGCTTCGCTTAGAATCCATTTGCCCATTGAATTTATGAGGCCGCTCTCTTCGGCGATCGGAATAAATTTGCCGGGCGAAACCATGCCGCGCTTTGGACATTGCCAGCGGGCCAATGCTTCTAAGCCGACTGTATCGTTTGAGGCTATTTTCATCTGCGGCTGATAGTGCAAGAAAATTTCGCCGCGGTTGATGGCGACTCGTAGATCGTTCTGCAGGTCGCGCCGCTCGCGCAGCCGCGCGCCCAGTCCCGCCTCGAAAAACCGCACTGAGCCGCGCATCTCAGTCTTGGCCTGGTAAAGGGCGGAATCCGCATTGGCTATCAATGCTTTCGCGTCGACGCCGTCGGTTGGATAGATGGCCCCGCCAATGCTCAGACCTAAATGCATTTGGTGACCATCGACCTCGAAGTCGTCTTGAAAAGCGTCCAGCAGGCGCTTGCCGAGCGCTTTGGCAGTCTCCGGTTGCGGACCGTCAGTTACGACAAGCGTAAACTCATCGCCGCCGACGCGCGCGAGAAATACTTCTTTGGCCGCCGCTTGCAAACGACCGGCGACCTCGCGCAATAGGCCGTCGCCGACGAGATGGCCGTAAGCGTCGTTCGCTTCCTTGAAGCGATCGAGGTCGAGGCAGAGAACGGCAAACTGCCTGCCGCTCTTTGACACTTTGTCGAGCGTTGCAGCAAGATATTCGATAAACGTTGCGCGGTTGGGAAGGCCCGTCAATGAATCGGTATGCGCCAAGTACGATATGCGCTGTTCTGCGCTTCGACGCTCGGTCACATCGTCGACAACTGTCAACAAATATTGCGGCTTGCCCTTTTCGTCCCGGATGATCGTCTTTTTTGCCACGGCCAAGCGAGTCCCGTTGTGCGAAGTATGGATTGCGTGCTCGCTCGTGACCGCAACTTGGTTAGACCGCAACACTTCATTGTCGGCTCGCACGATGAGATCGGCGCGTTCCTTCGGAAATATCTCGTGCGCAGTCCTGCCAATCAATTGCTCGCGCGAATCGCCGCTAAGCTCTTCGTAGGCCCGGTTGAACAACGTAAATCGGCTTGCGCGCGCGTCCGCCTCCGAACCCGAAACATCCTTTACGATGATAGGGAGCGGAACATGCTCGATCACCGCATCGAGAAATGTCTTTGTATTATGCAGCTCGCTCTCGGCCAAAGCGACCTTGGTGATGTCGTGGATAACGGCCAATCGCGCCTGGTGGCCGCTATAATTTAGCGTGCGCGAATAGACGACGACGTCAATCGCGCTTCCGTCCGCTTTCAAGTGCTGTCCGATGTTTCCAGTCAATTGGACGTGCGGAAGGGCGCGTAAATGGTCCATAAAGCGGTCGCGATCGTCGAGCGGGCGCAATTCCGGCACCGTCATCGCCATGAATTGTTCGCGGCTATAGCCATAGTGCGTGACGGCGGCTTCGTTGACCGCGATAAAGCGCAAGCTTTGCTGATCGCTAACCCACATCGGTACCGGGTTTTCTTCGAACAGCAGCCGAAATGATTCCTCGCGGCGTTTTGAGTCGGTGACGTCTTCATGGGTTGCCAGCCAGCCGCCGCCCGCCATCGGGCGGTGAACAACTGAAACGTAACGCCCATCGCGTAGATGATTGACGATTCGGTATGCCTTGTTGACCTCGACTTCGCTCAGCCGCTCCTTGAAGTAATTTTCGTAATCTTCCGGCGCGTTGCCGTTGGCTATCCGGTATTCCAAAATCGCGCTCAGCGGCGTGCCCGGCATCGTCTGCTCGTCATTCAATCCATACAGGTCGGCATATTGCTTGTTGCAGACGAGCAGACGTTTCGTGCCGTCATACATGCAAAGTCCTTGCGACATATTTGCAAGGGCGGCGTCAAGCTGAAGCTTTTGTGTCTCAATCAGATTTCTCGTAGTGACGTGTTCGGTGATCTCTTCATGGGTCGCCACCCAACCACCGCCCGCCATTGGAACGTTCGTCACGCGACACGAGCGACCATCGGTGGTCTCTACGACGAGACTTTTCGTCTGGCCGTGAGCCAGATCATTTAGCAGTTCGCGGCGATATTCTTCTATATCGCTTACAAGGCTGCGCTGTCCTTGGCGGGCTTCGAGAATCTCGCGCAATGTGCGGCCGGGCTTCATAAATTCGGGAGTAAGGCCGGATAGCTCACAATAGCGCTGATTGCACAGGACGACCCGCTCGGACGAGTCGAACATGACGAGGCCCTGCGACATGTTATTCAAGGCGACGTCGAGCCGAAGACTTTGCTGCTCGATTTGTTCCGCTTTTTCTCGCTCTGCACGGGCTATTGCGAGAGCTTGGTAGTTTCTGAATGATTTGATGAACAGGATTGCAAATGCCGCGATTGCGATAATGGTCAACGCAGCCATTGCGACGACAAATGCAACCGTTTGCCACCAACCTGCATAAATTTCGGCGATGGCCTTGGTTGTGGTCACTACGATCGGGTACCGGCCGAACTCGATGCGCCGCGACCATACGGGTTTGGCCGTCGATCGTGCCCCCGCTTAATCCCACGCCTTTATCTGCAGCTGACACTAGCTGCAGAGCTTCTGCGGTTGGAAAGCGATGCCCTATAAGCGAGTCATTTGGGGGGTAACGCCCAAGCAGCGTGCCGTCTTCGCGAAAGAGCATGACCCCGCTCCCGAGATCACGAGATATGTCGCCGAAATAATTTTGCAGCTTCTGAAGCTCGATCGCGGCTGAGGTCATTCCCAGAAATTCACCGTTTGGCCCGGATATCCTACGGGCTAACTGCATGACCCAGCTTCCGGTCGCACGATTGTGGATCGGCGCACCAAAGTATGTTGTGATGTTCGGTTTGGTTCGAAGCGCGTTAAAGAAGTCGCGATCGCTGGCATTGATATTCGGGATCGGCCATCGGCGAGAAAAATTGATCAGCTGGCCTCGCGCGTCGATGATTGTGAGGGCGCCGACGAAGGTCATGCCGGCAACCTTGTCGCGCAGCTTGAGATGAACATCATGATGCGAAAGCAACTGTTCAAAATTTGTAGAGTCGATGGTTTTTAGCGCTGCAATGTCCTGAATAATGCCTGTCTGCACCGCCTCCACGGTCGTGAAGAATTGCTCGAATTGCTTGGCGAGAATCAGTGCGTTGCTTGACAGGTTCCGCTCGTTCACAGCCCGAACACGGTTGTGAAGATTGAAAAGGAAAAGACCGCCGGCACTCGCGATAATGACCGAGAGCACCACGGCGCACACGATGACTGTCCGAATCGGACCTGTCGTTTTGATCTTGGCAGCCGCGCATGCAGCACGCGCAAATTGCGCGGACACCCATGCAGTGCACCCGACGCTCAATTGCCCCCCGGAAATGAGCCTTGTTAATGCAGCGCTTGTGCCATCGGTACTGCTTAAGATTTAAACATTCGTGTTTCGTAGAATAAGGGTATCAATTTGGCTTGAGGCGAATGGCCTCGATGGTTAACAGGAGCTTGCGATGGTCGTCGTCTATCGCTGCGATCCGCTTCCGCCTTCGCATTGGATCAGCCGAATCGCTTCACGAGACCGCGCCAAGATGACGGATCGATTTAGGCGATGCCGCTATATTGCGGGCGCTACCGCTCAGTCAGCTCGACCTTGCGGTGCTTGTCATGGCGCTGTGCTGTCTGCTTGTCGTCGCCGGCGTGATGCTTCGCACTTCTTCTCGGCCTTGGCAGTGTGCTCGTCGCCGCCGTTTCGCTTTCTTCGTAAGCGCTCATCGTTGCCGCGCTTCTTCTCACGCCTTCGCCGCGTGCTTATCGGCGCCGTGCTTCTTCTCCGCCTCCGCCGTCTTCGCTCGCATGCTTATCCGCGTCTTTGCCGGCATGCGCCTTGTCGTGCTTGCCCTTCTTCGCGACCTTCTTCGCTCGGCTCCGGCGTGCGCGGGTCGCGCAGCGGCAGCGGGATCTGGTCCGGCCCGTTCCAGGCGAGCAGGCCGGCGGCCTCCTGGCAGGGCGCGCGCTTCGGCAGCTTCAGCGCCGGGCTGCCCGCTTGCGCGCCGGTCCAGTTCTCCGCCGGCTTGCCGGTGATGGTCTTGACGTAGTTGTGCGTCTCGTGCGGCAGCTTGCTTTTGTTGGCGAGCCAGTCGGCGATGCGCCTTGGGCCCGCGTTATAGGCGGCGGCGGCCAGCCCGAGGTTGCCGAACCTCTGGGCAAGATCGCGCAGGAACTTGGCGGAGGCGGGGATCGCCTGCAGCGGATCGAACGGATTGTCGAGCCCGCGATCGGCGGCGGTCTCCGGCATGAATTGCGCGATGCCGAGCGCGCCGGCCGAACTGATCACGCCCTGCTTGAATTCGCTTTCCTGAAACAGCAGGCGGATGAAGAACGGCGCTGGCAGGTCGTTCGTCTGCGCGGCTTTGGTCAGCGAGTCGCAGATCTCCGCGCGCGAGCGCGGAATGATAGGCTTGAGCAGCGGGCGCAACGGCGCGAACGGCAAGTAGGCGAGCTCGTAAGTGGCGCTCCGCATTTGATAGGTTTCGCCGAGCACCGGCGCGGTTGCCGCCGCTGCTTTCGGCGACGCGCCGCTTTCAAGCTTGGCGCTCAAGGTTTGTGATTGGCTTGGCGCGCGCGCGATCGGATCGGCGGTGGCGCGGCGCTTTCCAGCGTGCCGCTGCGCGGCGCGTCGGATGTATCGCGCTCCGGCGCGAGCGACGCCAAGCGTGTCGACGGCGTTTGCGTCTTGCTGTCGCTGGCGAGGCTCGGCTTGCCTGACACGTTGGTCGTGGCAAGGCCGGCGAGATTGTCGAGCGGAAGTTTGGCATCGGGACCGGTCGCGCCCGACCAGGTCATCAGACAGATGCAGGCGGGCAAGAACAGAAGCCGCATGTCGGTCCCCGATACAGTGGGCGAGCCGCGGATTGCGCGATCACGACCAGGCTTGAACTCGGCAGGGATTCCCCTTCGCCCGGGCATTTAGCGCGTCTAAACGGGACGATTGTGGGGAGCGTGTGCGGCCAGAATAAGGACGCACGGCTTTCCCTTTCCGGCGCGGAACTTGGCAGGGGGAACGCGGATCGGTCTGCCGCGTTGGTTTCACGGATCATGTGGGGCCTCCCATGCCGTTCGTATTTTATCTTTCTTTGTTGCTGTTCACCGCGACGGCCGCGCTGGTCGGGCTCGATCTGGTGACCGCGCCGCTGCCGCCGACGCAGCAAGCGGCGGTCGGCGGCACCGTGATACCGCCCGGACAGGCGCAGGCGCGCAACAAGCTGGCGCGGCGCATGGCGGAACAGCGTGATGCGACAATTGAAGGTGATCCGCAACGCGTGCTGACGCCGATCTATCCGGCCAATCCGGGCGGCGTGCCGGTGATCGAGGAGGCGAACAGCACGATCGCCAATCAGGACACGACGGCGCCGCACGAAACCTCCAGCGCGGCCGCGGCCGACGATCAGCCGTCGCCGCCCGCGCAATCCGCGCAACCGGTCGCGCAGCAGGCGGCGAACATTTGCAACGTCGATGCGTGCGCCGCTCACTATCGCTCGTTCCGAGCTTCCGACTGCACCTATCAACCTTACGAAGGTCCGCGCCGGTTTTGTGACGTGCCGCGCACGCTTGATCGGTCCGCCGCGCGCGACGAGGCGCTGCAGACCGCAACGCGCATCCGCGTCGTTGCCGGCGATGACGACGTCGCGCGCTCTTATGTGCCGGTGCACCGGCCACAGGCCGCGCTGCCGTTTTCCGGAATTTTATTTCCCTCGGTCCGCTGACCCGCCGGCGCCGTTCGCCGGCGTTTGAACCGACTGCCGCCACCGCGCGACTAACGACAAGCAGGAAGCTGCCGCCGGCTCAATCGGCGGCCGCGGCGGGCAAGGGTGGCGGGCGATGTCGACCGGCGACGAACTCAAGGCACTTCCGAGCGCGCACGGCATGCGTGCGGCGCGCCTGCAGGCGATC
This sequence comes from uncultured Alphaproteobacteria bacterium, assembly GCA_963761245.1. Taxonomy (GTDB): domain Bacteria; phylum Pseudomonadota; class Alphaproteobacteria; order Rhizobiales; family Xanthobacteraceae; genus Pseudolabrys. Next base: position 125,586 of record CAVXGN010000022.1, read on the forward strand.
AAGGCCGACGTGATGGACAATCTCGGCCGCAGCGACTTGACCGCCACATCGGTTGCCGCGCGTCACGACGTCACAGCGCGCTACGTCCACAAGCTGTTCGAGGGTGAGGGCCAGTCATTCTCCGAGTTCGTGCTGGGCCAGCGGCTCGCCCGCGTGCATGCCATGTTGCGCGATCCGCGCTCCGCCACCCGCACCATCAGTGGCATCGCCTACGACGCCGGCTTCGGCGACATTTCCTACTTCAACCGCGTGTTCCGCCAGCGCTACGGCGCGACGCCCTCGGAGGTACGCGCGTACGCGCCGCGCGACGAAAACCATTAATGTTGCCCGGCAAATGGCGCCCCCGCTTTTTGCGCTCAGCCCCGAAACGCGATAATCTATGTGTCGCTGCGGGAAGCGCTCTCACTGCTGGAAAATGGGCGGAAATGGACTGCGCCAATTCGCCCGCGAATGGCCCGGAACGGGCATTTGCAGCCAGCGTAGACACGGATATCCCCGCCGATCGCGGCCTTGCCGATCATCGGGATTGAGCGATGGCGTTTCTTTTCTACCTTGTGATCGTGGTCGTCAGCGTCTTCGGCGTGCTGCTGGAGATGGACGTGCTGGTGCAGCCGGGGCGTTCGATCGAGCGCACCACGCTTTCACTGCCGCAGACGACGCCGAAGGTCGCCGCCAAGCCCGAATTGATGCCGGTCAAACCCGCCGTCGCGCTCGGCCCAAAGAAGACGCCCGCCAAGACCGCCATGGCCAATCCGGCCGATGCGGCGAGCAAAGTCCCGGCCTCCATCGTCGCGCCCGAACCGGCGAAACCGGCGGTGTCGAACCTGTGCGACATCGACGCCTGCACACGCGCCTATCGCACCTTCAATCCGGCCGACTGCACTTTTGCGATCAGGGTTGGCGAGCGCACGCTGTGCACCAGGGGCACGCCGCCGCAGCAGGTCGCCGCGCCGGCTGCCACCGAGGCCGCGAAAGAACAGCCCAAGACCGAAACTGCGAGCGCCAATCCCGCCGATCAGGCGACCCCGGCCGGCGCGACCACGAAAACTGTCGACATTGCGCCGACCGCCGACACGCAGGTAGACACCGGAACGCCGCAGGCGCTGAAACCTTTGGTGTCAAACCTGTGCGACGTCGAGGCCTGCAGCCGCGCCTATCGCACTTTCAATCCGTCCGACTGCACATTTGCGATCAGGGTTGGCGAGCGCACGCTGTGCACCAGGGGCACGCCGCCACAGCAGGTCGCCGCCGCGCCGGCTACTGCCGCGAACGAACAGCCCAATACGGAAACGGCGAGCGCCACGCCGACCGATCAGGTGAACGCGCCGGCCGCCATACCAGTTGATACGGCAGGCAACGTCCCGGCCTCCATCGTTGCGCCCGAGCCGACGAAACCTGCGGTGTCAAACCTGTGCGACGTCGAGGCCTGCAGGCAAGCCTACCGTTCATTCAGCCCGGCCGACTGCACCTACATGCCGCGATTTGGCGTGCGCGAGCTGTGCACCAAGGGCACGCCGCAGCAACAGGTCGCTGCCGCGCCGGCTGCGACCGATGCTGCAAAGGAGCAACCCAAGACGGAAACGGCGAGCGCCACGCCGACCGATCAGGTGAACACGCCGGCCGCCACGGCCACGAAAACGGCCGACGCTGCACCGACGGCAACCGAGACACCGGCTGACATCCGCGCCGCCACAACCGCTCAAGCCCCTGATTTCCAATCTGTGCGATGTCACGGCCTGCGACCGCGCCTATCACTCGTTCAATCCGGCCGACTGCACCTTCATGCCGCGATTTGGCGTGCGCGCGCTGTGCACCAAGGGCACCCCGCCGCAACAAGTCGCTACCACGCCGCCGGCGCCCGCCAATGATGCCGGCGAAGAACAATCCAAGCCGGAAGCGATTGCCACCAATCCGACCGATCAGGCGATTGGCAAGCCGGCCGATACGAACATCAAGACAACCGAGGCGGCGCCGACCGCCGACACGCAGGCCGAGACCGCGGCGCCGCAGCCGCTCAAGCCCTTGGTGTCGAACCTGTGCGACATTGCGACTTGCAGCCGCGCCTATCACACCTTCAACCCGGCCGACTGCACCTTTGCGATCAGGGTCGGCGAGCGCAAGCTTTGCACCCGCGGCACACCGCCGTCGGCCGCAGCCGAGGCGTCCGCCGCGAAGCCGGCCGATGCAGCAAAACCGGTCGACGTGGGCACAAATGCGCGCTGCAACGTTCAGGCCTGCGCCGAGGCCTATTTCTCATTCAATCCGGCGGACTGCACTTACCAGCCCAGCGAAGGCCCGCGCCGGCTGTGCGAGCGATAATCGCGCGCGTGCCCTACATCGCGCGGTGCGGCGCTTTCGCCAGCAAATCTTGAAGCTGCTGCTTGTAGAACTTGGCCATGCCGGTGGTGAGATGACCGCGCGTCTCGCCGCTCGCCGGGATGAGATAAAGCTTGCCGTGCTTCACCCTTTTCATCGCCGCCGCCATCACGCCGGTCTCCGGCGGATTGCGCTCGTCGTCGGCGGAATTGATCGCCAACACCTGAGCTTCGATGCGGCCAAGCCTGGGCGCGGCGTCGTAATCGGCCGATGAGGACCAGGCCCAGATGAAATCGTTGGCGTCGGCCTTCATCGGCGCGGCCAGACGCGCGTTGACCAGCTTGTCGGCCTGCGCGTGCGTCCCCGCGATCTTCTGGTAATTGAGCGTGCCGCCGGCGGTGGCGATGCCGAAGAAGACGCTGGCGATCTTCAAGTATTTCGGCTGCTTGGCGTAGTCGCCGTTGTTGTAATCGGGATCGTTGCGGATGGCTTCAATCAACATGCGCCGCAGCATCCAGTTGCGGCTCGCCATCGCGGTCGGCTGCGAAGCCATCGGCACCAGTGCGTCCATGTAATCCGGATAGGTCTCGCCCCACATCCAGGTTTCCATGCCGCCCATGGAATTGCCGATGATCAGCCGGAGGTGGCGAACGTGAAGCCCTTCGGTCAACAGCCGGTGCTGTGCCGCGATCATGTCGGCGTAATCGTATTTCGGAAATTTCGCCTTCAATCCGTCGGACGGCTTGCTGCTTTTGCCGTGCCCGACCGCGTCGGGGATGATGATGTAATACTTGCTGGCGTCGAGCGGCTGACCGGGACCGAACAGCACGCCGGCAAAGGCGGGCGTCAGCATGCGCGCGGCCGAGCCGCCGGTGCCGTGCAGCACCAGAACTGGCTCGCCGCTCGGCTCGCCCACGGTGGTGTAGTGCAGGCGCAGCGCGGTCATGGTCTCGCCATTGTGGAACTTGAAGTCATGCGCGACCCATTCGCCTTGCTTGGGCGCCGGATAGTCGGCGGCCGATGCGGCTGAGACGGCCAGCGCGAAGGCGGCTGCCGTAAGGGCTTTCAAGAGCGTCATGGCGTTTCCCTGGGTCGTTCACTCACGCGGTTTGCCGCGCCTGCGGGCAAGGCTACACGAAGCGCCGGCGCTCAGGGAGGGGCGGAAGGGCATCGATTCCCTTGTGCTGCGGCGCCGAATTGGCTTGGACGGGAATCACTTTAGGTACTTGCAATGCAGCTAAAATTTGAACGATCGGCCTAAGTTGGAACCAACGGGTGGCGGTATAGGGTGCTGCCCTGACCTCAGGAGCAGACCCTATGCGTTTCTTCTTCGACGTCCACAAGCAGCAGTCTTCGAGCTACGACTATCATGGCCGCGATTTTGGCCGTCCGGAAGATGCGGCGCAGTTGGCGGAGCTGATTGCTGCCGATCTCGGCGTGTCCGACACCGACGATTGGGTCGGGGCCAAGGTGCTGGTGCGCACCGCGGACGGCGAGATGCTGTTCGCGGTCCCAGTCCAGGCCGCGGCTTAGCGGCCGCCGCCAATCGCCGATCTGCGCGCATCCTTAACAGCGCGTCTATTCATCGGCACCGGCGAGGCCGCCCGTCGCAGCGTCGGGCGGCAAGAGCCGGCGTAGTGATTGCCGGCGCCGGCAGTGAACCGACCGCCTCCTTCCGTCGACAAAAAAGTGGACGGTGGCTTGCGGAATAGGCAGCGGCCGGCCGTTACCGGTTTAGCTCGCCATCGAACGGAATGGCGCTTTGAGGAGCATTGCCATGCGTATGATCAAATTGACGCTTGCCGCCGGGCTGCTGCTGGGTGCCGCCGCGATCGGCAATCCGCCCGCCGCTCATGCCATGACCACCGACGGCAATTGGAGCGTGTTGATCATCACCGAAAAGGGCACCTGCGACCGCGCCTACCGTTACAATTTCAACGTCGCGCGCGGCCGGGTGGTCTATGACGGCAGCGCCGCGGTCAAGCTCGCCGGCACTGTGGCGCCGAGCGGCCTGGTCAAGGTCAGCATCAAAGCCGGCAACAAGGGCGCGCGCGGCATCGGCCGTCTGGCGGGCTCGGAAGGCTCGGGCACCTGGCACGGCGTCGGCTCCGCCGGCGAATGCGCCGGCCGCTGGGAAGCCGAGCGGCGCTAACAACTTTCAAGCTTTCTGACTGGCTGCGAGCTCGGCGAAAATCTCGTCGTTGTGCTGGCCGAGCGTCGGCGGCGGTGAATCGATGCGCGGCCCGCCATGCGCGAAGGTGAAAGGCGCAAGCGGCACGCCCAAGCCGCCCTCCATTCCGGGCGCGCTCGCATGGCGGTGAACGATGCCGCGCGAGGCGAGCTGCGGATCGGCGAGCGCCTCGCCCATGGTGCGCACGCGCGCGGCCGGCACGTGGTTGGCTTGCAGGAACGCTTCCCACTCGTCGGCGCTGCGCGTCAGCATGATCTCTTCCAGCAGTGCGATCTCGCGCGCGTGATCGGCCTCGCGCTCGTCGTTCGTCTTCTTCACCATGTCCGGCCGGCCGAGCAGCTTCCATAACCTTGCTTGCTGACGCAGATTGCTGGCGCCCAGCATCACCAACCCATCTTTGGTGGCGAAGGCGCCGTTGGTGGCGTGCGGATGGCGGTTGCCGTGCGGCTTGGGATGCACGCCGTTGCGCAGGTAGCCGGTCATCAGCGAGCTCATCAGGATCATCGCCACGTCGAGCATGGCCATGTCGATGCGCTGGCCCTTGCCGGTGCGCTCGCGCTGGAACAACGCGGCGGAGAGTGCGAAGGCGCCGGTCATACCGGTGGCGTAATCGACTGCCGGCGAGCCGAGTTTGATCGGATGCACGTCCTTCGTGCCGGTCATCGCCATGATGCCGGAGGCGGCCTGGATCACATGATCGTAGGCGGTTTGCGGCCCGCGCGGGCCGTTCTGGCCGAAAGCCGAGAACGAGGCATAGATCAGGCGCGGATTGATGGCCGAGAGCGCCTCGTAGCCGAGGCCGAGCGCTTCGAACGCACCGGGCCGGTAGTTCTCCACGAACACGTCGGCGGTCGCGACCAGCTTTTTGAGGATCTCGCGATCTTTCTCCTGCTTGAGGTCGAGCGTGATCGAGCGCTTGTTGGAGGCTTGCGTGAGGAACGCCGTGCCCATGTTTTTCGCGGTTGAGCGCCTTGTCAGTGCCGGCGCCGCGGCTCTGATCGGGATCGTCGGGATGCTCGACCTTGATCACGTCGGCGCCCAGCACGGCGAGCTGATAGGCGGCGAACGGCCCGGCCAGCACATGGGTGACGTCGATCACCCTGATTCCCTCGAACGGTCGCGTCATCGCACTCTCCTTCGGCATCCATCGTGCGCTCGTCCCCGCGATAGCGGGAACCCAGGGCGGCGAATTGCTGAGTCTACGACCGTGACCCTGGATTCCCGCTTACGCGGGAATGAGCGGGGTCCGGGTCGGCCCAGCGGAACATGCACTAAGCGACGGGTTCAAGCCCGGCAGCCTTGAAAAGCGCCGCGGCCGCCGGCGTCGTCAAAGCGGCGATGAAAGCCTTGGCGGCGTCGCGGTTTTTGCTCTTGGCGCCGACGCCCGCGCAAAACGTACTGTAAAGCTGCAGCTCTTCCGGAAACGGGCCGACGAAATCCGTGCCTTTCACCGGCAGCAATTCGGGAACCTGCTGCACGGCCAATTCGCCTTCGCCGCGCGCCACCAATTCGGCGACGCGCCCGCTCGGCCCCAGCACGATCTTGCTCTGCATGTCCTTGGCGATGCCGAGCTCACCGAGCAGCTGCTCGAAATACATGCCGCTGGTGCCTTCGGTCGAGCGCACCACCGATTTGGCGGCGAGCAGCGCGCGCTTGAAGGCGTCGACCGTCGAAATGTCGGGCTTGGGCGCGCCCTTCGCGCACCGAGACGCCGAGCCCCGAGCGCCCGAGATCGGCGCGTGTCTCCGGCAGGATGTGGCCTTTCTCGGCGAGCGCATCGAACACCGGTCGCGTGATGATGGCGACGTCGAAGACGGCGCCTTCCTCGACTTGGCGGCGCACCGCTTTGGCGGGGTCGTAGCGAAAGGTCAGCTTATTGCCGGTGTCGCGCTCGAAGCGCGGGCCGACCTCGGCCAAGACGTCGTATGCGGCATGCGTACTGAAGACTGTGAGTTCGGTCACGGAAGGCACCTCAATAAATCACCACCGAGCGGATCGACTTGCCTTCGTGCATCAGGTCGAAGGCGTCGTTGATCTTGTCCAGCGGCATGGTGTGGGTGATCAGGTCGTCGATGTTGATTTTACCTTCCATGTACCAGTCGACGATCTTCGGCACATCGGTGCGGCCGCGCGCGCCGCCGAAGGCGGTGCCTTTCCAGACGCGGCCGGTGACGAGCTGGAACGGGCGCGTCGCGATCTCCTGGCCGGAGCCGGCAACGCCGATGATGATGCACTCGCCCCAGCCGCGGTGGCAGCATTCCAGCGCCTGCCGCATCACGTTGACATTGCCGATGCATTCGAACGAAAAGTCGGCGCCGCCGCCGGTCAAGATCGACCACCGCCTGCACCACCTTGTCGCGGCCGACCTCGTCGGGATTGATGAAATGCGTCATGCCGAATTTCTCGGCGATGGCGCGCTTCGATGGATTGAGATCGATGCCGACGATCTTGTCGGCGCCGACCATGCGCGCGCCCTGGATGACGTTGAGGCCGATGCCGCCGAGCCCGAACACCGCCACATTGGCGCCGGGCCATACTTTGGCGGTGTTGATGACGGCGCCGACGCCGGTGGTGACGCCGCAGCCGATGTAGCAAATTTTATCGAAAGGCGCGTCCTCGCGCACTTTCGCCAGCGCGATCTCCGGCAGCACGGTGAAATTGGCGAAGGTTGAGCAGCCCATGTAGTGGAACACCGGATCGCCGTCACACCTGAACCGAGATGTGCCGTCCGGCATCAGGCCCTTGCCTTGCGTGGCGCGGATGGCGGTGCACAGGTTCGAGCGGCGCGACAGGCAGGTTTTGCACTGCCGGCATTCCGGCGTGTAGAGCGGGATGACGTGGTCGCCCACTGTCAGCGTGGTGACGCCCGCGCCCACTTCGCGCACGATGCCGGCGCCCTCGTGGCCGAGGATCGCCGGGAAGATGCCTTCCGGGTCGGCGCCCGACAGCGTGTAGGCGTCGGTGTGGCAGATGCCGGTCGCCATGATCTCGACCAGCACCTCGCCGGCCTTCGGGCCTTCGATGTCGATGGTCTCGATGGTGAGCGGCTCGCCCGCCTTCCAGGCGACGGCTGCGCGTGTTTGCATGGGCGCCTCCCCAGTTACATTCATCATGCCCGGCCTTGTGCCGGGCATCCATGTCTTTGCCAAGAAGAAAAAAATACGTGGATGGCCGGGACGAGCCCGGCCATGACGGTGGAGGGATATTACGGCTGCCAAGCCGCTTCTTTTGGTTGCGGTTGTTCTGCGCTCGCGCGCGTTGCGTCGATGACTTTCAACAGCGCGCGCAGCGCTTCGGCCACGCCCTGGCCGGAGGCCGACGACAGCACCAGCGGCGTCTTCTTGCAGGCCTTCTTCAATTTCGCGCTTTGCGCCTTGATCGCCTCCGGCGTGAGCGCGTCGGCCTTCGACAGCGCGACGATCTCCGGCTTGTCGGTCAGGCCCTGGCCGTAGGCTTCCAGCTCCGCGCGCACGGTCTTGTAGGCCGCGCCGGCATCCTCAGCCGTGCCGTCGATGAGATGCAGCAGCACGCGGCAGCGCTCGGTGTGACCGAGGAAGCGGTCGCCGAGCCCGACGCCTTCATGCGCGCCCTCGATCAGCCCGGGCAGGTCGGCGAGCACGAATTCGCGCTCGTCGACGCGCACGACGCCGAGCTGCGGATGCAGCGTGGTGAAGGGATAGTCGGCGATCTTCGGCTTGGCGGCGCTCACGCGCGCAAGGAAAGTAGATTTGCCCGCATTCGGCAGGCCGATCAGGCCGGCGTCGGCGATCAGCTTCAGCCGCAGGCGGATGGTGCGCTCTTCGCCCGGCTGGCCGGGATTGGCGCGGCGCGGCGCGCGGTTGGTCGACGATTTGAAATACGCATTGCCGAATCCGCCATTGCCGCCGCGCATCAGCGTGGCGCGCTCGCCCATTTGCGTAAGATCGGCGAGCAGCGTCTCGCCGTCCTCCTCATAGATTTGTGTGCCGACCGGAACTTTCAGCACCACGTCCTTGCCGTTGGCGCCGTGGCGGTCCTTGCCCATGCCGTTGCCGCCGCGCTGCGCCTTGAAGTGCTGCTGGTAGCGGTAGTCGATCAGCGTATTGAGGCCATCGACCGCTTGCACGACCACGTCGCCACCTTTGCCGCCGTCGCCGCCGTTGGGCCCGCCGAACTCGATGTATTTCTCGCGCCGGAACGACACGCAGCCGTTGCCGCCCGCGCCGGACTGCACATAGACCTTGGCTTCGTCGAGGAATTTCATGGCGCATCATTCACTGCAAAAGGGCGGCCGACTCTAGTTGGCAAGGAATTGATGGGAATCAATGCTTTGGCACAACGAAGGGGCGATTTTTGCTCACATCCGCCGGATATCGTCAATCGTTATTGAAGACCGATAAGGCGCCGATCATGAAAAAATTCCGCGATCGCATACGTCGCCACCTTCGCATTCTTGGCACTGCTCTCGACCGGCACCGCGAGCGCCGCGTCAAACGCCAATGAATCGGTTCAGTTGTCGATTGGCGCGGTCAAGGTCGTCACGCTCAGCGAGAATACGACGACCGGCTATCGCTGGCAGATCGACAAGGGCCAAAGCGCCAATCTTGCCATCGTGCAGATCAGCGATGCCGGCCATCAGCAAAGCAGCAGCGGGCGCATCGGCGCTGCCGGCGCGCATCGCTGGCGCATCAAGGCGTTGGCGGCCGGCAGCGCACGCATCGTGTTCAATTATGTGCGGCCGTGGGAGCATACCGCGCCCGCCCGGCGGCACACGCTCGTGCTGGAGATCAAGTCGAGCCGTTGAAGCGCGTGCGTTCGCGGATGCCCGGACACCTCGGCGTCGTCGGGGAATTTCATATTGGCCTATTTTGATTGCGCGATCGCTTTTTCCAGCGTCAGCCGGATATAGCGCTGATAGGAGACTCCCTCGCGGGCTGCGCGCGCCTTCACCGATTTCAAAAGATCCTTCGAAAGGCGCATATTGACCCGCTCGGTCTTCGGCTTGAACTCGAAGCGGACGGGCACCATCGCCGACAAGTCATATTTGCTCAGATCGGCTGTGGTGACAAAACGCTCCGCCGCCTCATCGCTCTTCAGAACGGGAAGCTTTTTCAGCCTCGGCTTTTTGTGTTTCATAATGGCGAACTTCCTTCTTGTGCATGTAGCGCGCGCTGATCGGCCGGATGAACGTCTCGCCGCGTCGGGCGCGAAGCGTAAACACGGCGAATATGTGCCTTCCTCTCCGATCGGTGCCGATCGCCCGAAGCCGTTGCTCGCCCAGGGAATGGGCCGGATCAGGAATCACCCAGAGAGGCCGGCGGAACATCGCTTCGATGTCTGCAATCTCGACGCCATGGCGGCGGCATTTTTCGAGATTGCCGCGATCCCAATCTAAACCGGCGGTCGGCAGGTCCATCGCCGCTCAAGACATACGCTTGTACATACAAATGTCAAGACACGCGCTAGCCGGACGGCGCGCTGAAATGCGTGGTGCCGTCGCGCTCGATGCGCTGAAGCAGATCGACTTCCCACGACAGATATTCATTCATGGCGTCTTTCGGATCGCCCGGACGCTCGTAGGGCTTGAGCCAGGCGTCGACCGGCTCGTCCGCCAGCTTCACGTCGGTAGCGAGCGGAAAGCCGGCGGCGGCCCAGGCGGCGTTGCCGCCCTTGAGGAAGCGCACCGGCGTCTCGGTGAGCGCGCGCGCTTCCTCGACCGCCAGCCCCGCCAGCACGCCATCCTCCGAGGTGAGCACGATCATGCGGCGCGCCGGTATCTTCGGCAGCGCGCGGTCGAGCCTTCCGCGGACGGCGAACCAGGCGCCGGGAATATGGCCGCGCCGGTAATTGGGGCTGCGCGACAGATCGATCACGTTCACGTCGTCGATCGCCAGCACGTCGGAGAATTCGATCGCCGCGTCGGCCGGCGCCGAGCCGAGCACATCGGGCGCCGGCATGCCGGTCTCTTGTTCCGATTTTTGGCCGGCCTCCGGCAAAACGAACACGTCCTTCCAGCCCATCTGCTTGAGCCAGGAGGCGGTCATCACCGCGCGCACCTCATTGTCGTCGCTGAGCACGATGCGGGCGCCGAGCGTGCCGACATATTGATCGGTCGCCTGCACCAGTTGCCCGCCGGGCGCCGACAGCGCGCCGGGAAAATGGCCGGCGGCGTATTCGGCCGGATCGCGCACGTCGAGCAGATAGGTCGTGCGCGTCTCATCGGCACGCAGGCGCGCCAGCGCCGCACGGTCGATGCGCTCGATGCCGAAGCGGCGCGCCACCGCGTCGGTCTTGTCCTTGGCCCACGAAAGCCCGGCGTTCGACACGTCCGGAAAGCGCGCGTCTTTGCCGCTGTCGCAGGTCAAGCCGGCGAGATGCCAGCCCATGGTGCCGTTGCGCAGCGCCACCACTTTGTTGGGCACGCCGGCATTGATCAGCGACTGCGCGCCGATGATGCTGCGGGTGCGACCGGCGCAATTGACCACGATCAGCGTGTCGGGCGAGGGCGCGATGTCGTGCACGCGTAAGACCAGCTCGGCGCCTGGCACGTTGATGCCGGTCGGGATCGAGATGCGCGAGTATTCGTCGTATGGTCGGCTGTCGAGCACCACCATGTCGGTGCCGGTACGCATCAGGTTGTTCAACTCGTCGGCGCCGATCGAGGGCGTGCCGCTTTGGTGCTCGATGAATTCGCCGAACGCCTTGCTCGGCACATTGACGCCGGAGAACAATTCGAAGCCGGCCGCCGCCCAGGCGGCGGTGCCGCCGTCGAGGACGGCGATATCGCTGTAGCCTGCGCGCGCGAGGACGGCCGCGGCGCGCTCGGCCAACCCGTCATTGTCGTCGCACAAGACGATGCGTGTGCTTTTGCGCGGCACCAGCCGGGCAAAGCGCAACTCCAGCCGGCTGAGCGGCACGTTGCGCGCCCACAACAGATGACTGCGCGAGAAGATCAGCTCCTCGCGCACATCGACCAGCGCCAGTTCCTGCCCGTCGCCGAGCATGGCTTTGACGGCGGCGGGGGTGAGGGGGCGAGACAAAGTGGTGCTGGTCATGATCTTTCCGGTGCGCGGCGATGCGGCGATTTCCCTCTCCCCGCTGCGGGGAGAGGGTGGCGAGCGCAGCGAGCCGGGTAAGGGGGCGAATCGAGATGCCCAGGATTGCAGAGGCGCCCCTCACCCGACCCGCCTTCGCTAAAGCTTCGGCGGGTCGACCTCTCCCCGCAAGCGGGGGAGAAGTGAAGGCGCTACGACGCCGCCCGGGCTTGGATTTGCTCGACGGCGCCGGTGCCGAGGTCGACCTTGATACGGCTGATTTTCTCGAGATCGGTGCCGGTGACGCGCACGAAGCGCGCAGCGTCGGGATAGTCGATCGAGTGGATATCGCCGTCCTGGTAGATGCCGGCCTTGCCCGGCGTCAGCCGGTACTTCGTCTTCGGCTTTAGCTTGGCGTGCTTGGGATCCTTGCCGTCGTCCTCGCGCGCCCACTCGGTCATCTCGGTGTATTGGGTGGCCTGGCCGTAGATCGCCCAGGAGGCGCCATGGTCGTGCGGCGGCGACTTGTGCGCCTTTTCGTTGATATGGGCGAGCACCTGGAAGCCGAGCTTGGGATCCTCGTACAGTATTTTCACGCCCTTCGGCTGGTCGTCGCCGCAATAATTGGCGATGAAATCCGCGTTGCCCAAAAGCTTTTCGAGGTTGGCACGCACCTGCTCGCGGCCCGCCGGTCCGGGGTCGCGAGAAAGGTCGGAGCGGCAATCGGCGATGAACTGGTCGAGGTCGTAGGCCATGGCGTTCTCCCTGACGCGGGGCGGTAAAATCCGCCGTCCATTGCGGGGGAAAATAGCATAAAATTCTCCTGGGAATAGATGGTCAGGCCGGCTGGGGCGATAAGCGAGGCCGTCATCGCCCGTCCCCGGCTGCGCGGGGCAGGCTCCGTTACGCCGCCCGCGCTACGAACCCGGCGCGCGTCAGCCTCGTATTGATGTGTGGGAAGCGATCGCCGCGCGGCTTGGCGAACATCATGACTTCGACTTCTTGCGTAAATCCGAGCTTCTGCTGCACCCGTAACGATGCCGTGTTGTCGGCGAAGGCGCCCGAGCAAATCACGTCGCTTATGTTCGCCGCAAAGACTTGGGCAAGAAAGCCGCGCGCCGCCTCGGTCATATAGCCTTGGCTCCAATAGTCATGGCCGAGCCAATAGCCGAGCACGGGGCCGCTCCGGCTCGGATTGACCGGCGCAACGCGGATGTCGATCCCGCCGATCAGCACGGCATCGCGGGTGATCGCGAAGGTCGTTTTTGTGAGATCGTGCGCTTGCTTGGGCCTGCTGGAGCACGAAGCCGCGCGCGTCCTCAGACGTATAAGGCCAGGGCGGCGAGCTCAGCCGCCGCACCACATTCCAGTCGCTGAACAAGGCAAAGACCCGGTCGACGTCGCTCGCCTGGAGCGGACGCAGGACAAGTCGCTGCGTGCGAATGACGTCGACCATAAGCTTGCCTTCGGTTCATGCCAGCCGCCGCATGCGGCCCCAGCTTTTGAGCGCCGACCAGATGCCGCGCTCCAGCCGGAAGCGGTCGATCGGCGCCGACGATTTGATCGAGCTGATGCGGTAGAGGCCGACGCCGGTCCACTGGAAGCCGCACTTCTCCAGCACCCGGCGCGAGGCCGGGTTGGTGACGCGCGCGCCGGCTTGCAGCGCCGCATGATCGAGATCGGTGAAGGCGTAGTCGATCACCGCATGCAGCGCCTCGGTGGCATAGCCTTTGCCCCAATAGGGCACGCCCAGCCAGTAGCCGAGCTCCGGCGTCTCATCATGCAACACGACGCCGCCGGCGCCGATAGCGGCGCCGTCGCGTAGCGTGATCAGGAACACCGCTTCGCCTTCGGCTTTGTTCGCGCCGCCGATGAATTTCTCGGCATCCGCCATCTTGTACGGATGCGGAATGCGCGCCGTGTTCTCGGCGATGCGGCGATCGTTGGCGAGCGTCGCGACCATTTTAGCGTCCTCGAGCCGCGGGGCGCGCAAAGCAAGCCGCTTGGTCTCGAGGACGGGAATACTGGCCTCGCGGTAGGGCGCTCTCGGTATCTCTTCCAGCAGGGTCATGACACGGGCTCCAGGGGTTCAACGCGGGTTGAAAATGCGAAGAGGGGGAGCCGGTCACCCGTCTCCCCCTCTCGAAGCCCATTGAGCCCCGCCGGTTTGACTGAATGACCGGCGGACCTCGATATGTCCACCGTCTTATTCGGCCGCAGCCTCCGTCATCGGTACAACGGACACGTAGCTGCGGCCTTTGGCTTTATTTGCGAACTGAATTTTTCCATCGATAAGCGCGAATAGCGTGTGGTCTTTGCCCATGCCGACATTGCGGCCGGCGTGCCATTTGGTGCCGCGCTGGCGCGCGATGATGTTGCCGGCGGTCACCGACTCGCCGCCAAACATCTTCAAGCCGAGGCGTCGGCCCGCCGAGTCGCGGCCGTTGCGTGAAGATCCGCCTGCTTTCTTATGCGCCATGAGTAAGCTCTCTCGAATTCTCTTAACTGTGTACACCGATTCCGTGACGGAATCATCTCACTTCTTCTTACCTTTTGTAGCCCGCTTAGCGGGCTTTTTTGCGGCCGGCTTCTTGGCCCTGGTCTTGGCCTTCTTGGCCGGCTTGGCTTCCGCCTCGCCTTCGCCTTCCGCTTTCGGCTTCACCTCGCGCTGCGGTCGCGGCGGCGGCGTTTGCGAGGGCCGGGCGCCTTCGGTCAGGATCTCGGTGATGCGGATCAGCGAGAACTCGTGCCGGTAGCCGCGCTTGCGGCGCGAATTCTTGCGCCGGCGCTTCTTGAAGGCGATCACCTTGTCGCCGCGCGCGTGCTGCAGCACTTCGCCGGCGACGGTGGCGCCGGCAATGGTCGGCGTGCCGATGGTCGGCGTGTCGCCGCCCAGTAGCAGCACCTCGCCGAATTCGACCACTTGGCCGGGCTCTTGCCCGACCCGGTCAATCCGGATCACGTCCTCGGCGGCCACCCGGTACTGTTTGCCGCCGGCTTTGATGACTGCGAACATCGTTCTTTCCTCAGTGTTCGTTTCCGGTGCTCGGAATGATCCGGACCGGCTTCTTTCAGTCGGTTTGTTGTGTGTTTTCAGGGGCTTGAACAGCCCGCGCAAAAACACGCGGACCGCAAGGGTCCGCGCTGGCCTTCATATGCGGGGAATGGGCCGATCTGTCAAGGAAATGGCCCGTCCGGCCCTATTTCCGGGAACGGGCGGGGCCCGGTGCGACATCCAGGCCCACGCCGAATCCAATTTTGGGTGAATGCGCAACTTGTCTCGGGCCCCGGCCGCGTCCAAGCTTCGGGGCGCGGCGCGCAAAGGAGGCAAAAAGACCAAAATTTTCAATTCGGCCAACCGCCGCAAGCGGCCGCGACAAGACCGCTGCAACGATCAAGATTGGGAGGAAATCGATGCATTACCAAAAGTTCGTCCCGGCGCTGATCGCGTTCGGGGTTCTCGGGCCGCTGTCGGCCGCTTCGGCGCAACAGCCGATCGCCATCGCCACGCCACCGGCCGGCTCCATCTACAATTCGACCGCTGCCGCCATCGGTAAGGTGCTGGATGAAAAGGCGGGGCTGAAATTGACGGTGCAGGCGCTCGGCGGTTCCAGCCAGTTCCTGCCCATCGTCAATGCCGGCGAAGTGCCGTTCGGCATCGCCAACGTCTACGAAACCAGTCTCGCGGTGACCGGCGGGGCCTATTACAAGGGCCGGCCCAACGAGAACGTGCGCTCGGTGGCGATTCTCTATCCGCTGCGCAATACGATCTTCGTGAAGAAGGACAGCAAGTATAAGACGCTCGCCGATCTCAAAGGCGCGCGCGGTCCGGTCGGCTTCACCAACCAGAAGATCCTCACCGCGGTGACCGATGCGGCGCTGGCGCCCGGCGGCGTTTCGCTCAAGGACATGCAGGGCGTGCGCGTCGCCAACATCATTTCGAACGTGAATGCGTTTAAGGAAGGCCGCACCGACTTCTTCGTGTTCGCGCTCGGCGCCGGTCCGATCAAGGAAGCCGACGCCGCGGTGGGCGGCGTGCGCGCCCTGACCGTGCCGAAGAACACGCCGGCGAATTTGGCCGCGGTTAAGAAGCAGGTCCCGGTCGCCTATCTGCGTTACGTGACGCCCGGCAAAGGCAAGACCGGACTGTTGAAGCCGGGCTACATCGTGTCCTACGGCGTCAACCTGTTCGCCAGCACTAAGACGCCGGACGACATCGTCTACAAGCTGGTCAAGGCGATGCACGAGAACGCGGCGGAGTTCGGCAAGGTGTTCCCGCCGCTGCGGCTGTTCGAGCAAGAACGCGATGGCGCAGCCCATCGAGGGCGTGCAGTACCATCCGGGCGCCGTCAAGTACTACAAGGAAATCGGCCAGTGGCCGCCGAAGAAGCCATGAGGCGCAAGCACCGACACTGAAACTTTGGGTGCTCGCATGACCGAAGATTCCGCCAAGCGTGGACGCGGGCTGCCCTCCTTGCCGGAGGGCAGCCTTGCCCTATCCGCGCCGCCTCATCGACCTGATAGCCCTCTTGCTCACGCTCGGCGGCATCGGCTGGGCGACTCGACTTCTATAACCGCGTCGGCATCGCGATCTACGACCAGCAATATCTCGCCGGCATGCTGGCGCTCACGCTGACGCTGGCGTACCTGAAACTGCCGGCTTCATTCGCCACGAATAAGACCGAACTGCCGTGGTACGACGCCGTCGCCGCCGTCGTCGTCTTCGCGGCCACCGGCTATCTGGCGACGTTCTATCCGCGCATCGTCGATCTCATTTACCTGCGGCAGACCGACAGCGTCATCGTCAGCGTCATTCTGATCGTGTTGCTGATCGAAGCCTTGCGGCGCGCGACCGGCATGGTGCTGCCGACTCTGGTGATCACCTTTATTCTGTACGCGCTGTTTGCCAATCACCTGCCGGGCTCCGGCATCGGACCGACTGGCGCAAGCTGTCGCTGACGCTGGCCGCCAATTACACCGGGATCCTCGGCTTGCCGGTCAAGGTCGCGACCACGATCGTCATCGCCTTCCTGCTGTTCGGCCAGATTCTCCAGCGCACCGGCGGCATGCAGTTCTTCACCGATCATCTCGATGGCGCTGATGGGCCGCTTCCGCGGCGGCGCGGCCAAGATCGCGGTGCTCGGCTCCTGCCTGTTCGGTTCGATTTCCGGCAGCGCCGTCGCCAATGTGGTGGCGACCGGCATCGTCACCATTCCGCTGATGAAGCGCGCCGGGGTTCCCGCGCACAAGGCCGCCGCCATCGAGGCGGTGGCCTCGACCGGCGGCCAGTTGATGCCGCCGGTGATGGGCGCCGCCGCCTTTCTGATCGCCGAGTTCCTGGAGACTTCCTACGCCACGGTGGTGATGGCCGCGATCGTGCCGGGGCTGCTCTATTACGGCGCGCTGTTCATCCAGGCCGATCTCGACGCGGCTAAGGACGGCATCCCGCCGGTCGAGCGCCGACAAGATCCCGAAGGCCGGGCCGATCTGGCGCGCCGGCTGGTATTTCCCGCTCGCCTTTGCCGTCCTGCTGCTCGGGCCTGTTCTACCTGAACTATCAGCCCGAAAAGGCCGTGCTGTGGGCGATCGTCGCGCTGATCGTGCCGGCAGTCGTGTTCGGCTTCCAGGGCAAGCGGGCCGGCCCGCGCGCCTTCCTGGCCGCATTGGTCGAGACCGGCCACAACGCGCTCGACCTCATTCTGATCACCGGCGCCGCCGGCATCGTCATCGGCGTGCTGGCGATCTCCGGGCTCGGCTATCAACTCACGCTCAGCCTGGTGCAGATCGGCCACGGCCATCTCTTCGTTCTGCTGCTGCTGTCGGCAATCGTCTGCATCATCCTCGGCATGGGGCTGCCGACGGTCGGCGTCTATGTGCTGCTGGCGACGCTGGTGGCGCCGTCGCTGGTCGAGGTCGGCGTCAAGCCGATCGCCGCCCATCTCTACGTCATGTATTTCGGCATGATGTCGATGATCACGCCGCCGATCGCGATCGCCGCCTTCGCCGCCGCCTCGGTGGCCAAGGCCGATCCGATGCGCACCGGCTTCGCGGCGACGCGCTTCGGCTGGACCGCTTTCATCGTGCCGGTCCTGTTCGTCTATTCGCCCAGCCTGCTGCTGATCGGCCCGCCGCTCGAGATCGCCGTCGCCGTCATCACCGCGATATTCGGGGTCTGGCTGGTGAGCTGCGCCAGCGTCGGTTTCTTCATGCGGCCGCTCAAGCTGACCGGACGCGCTGTTGTTCGCCGCCACCGGGCTGGCGGCGCTGATCCCCGCCGGGGCGTTCCCCGGTGGCGTGCTGCTCGACATCGCCGGCGTCGTCGGCGGCATCGCGCATCGTGCTTTACGAATACCTGGCGGTCACGCGCACGCGCGCCCTGGTCGCGCCGAAAGTCGAGCGGGAGCGGCGGATGACACACGGCTTGTTCCTCCGGCAAAGAACATCCCGCGATGACGGTCATCGACATTCACACCCACATGCTGACGCAAGACTTGGATTGATCTGCTGCGCGAGCACGGCGCCGGCAAATACAGCGTGAAGAACACCCGCGCCGGACAGCGCGCGATCCATCTCTACGATACTCCGTTCATGACGCTGTTCCCCGGCATGTGGGACTACGACCTGCGCATCAAGGCGATGGACGCGGCCGGCGTCGATGTCGCCGTGGTCTCGCTCACCTGCCCGAATGTTTTTTGGGGCGAGCGCGAGGTCAGCCTGCGCGCGGCGCAAATGGTCAACGATTCGATGGCCGAGCAGCAGCGCGCCAGGCCCGACCGCATCCGCTGGTTCGCCTCCTTGCCCTGGCAATATGCCGAGGACGCCGTGGCGGAGCTTGCCCGCGCAACCGAAAACGGCGCGGTCGGCGTCATGGTGCTCGCCAACATCGCCGGCGAGGATTTGACCAATCCGAAATTCGCAACAATCTGGCAGGAGATCGACCGGCGCGCGCTCCCGGTGCTGGTGCATCCGACCGCACCGCAGGGCCTGCGCGAGATGCACATGGACGAGTTCAACATGATTCCGGCGGTCGGCTTCATGTTCGACACCACGCTCGCCTTCGCCCGCATGATCTATGCCGGCTTCATCGACCGCTATCCGAACCTGAAGCTGATCGCCGCCCATGGCGGTGCCACGCTGCCCTATCTCGCCGGCCGGCTCGACCGCTGCCACGCGACGATCCCGGCCTGTGCCGAGGTGATCAAGGACAAGCCGAGCAGCTATCTGCGGCGCATCTGGTACGATACCGTGGTCTATGACCAGCGAGGCGCTTGAAATGTGCCTGACGGTGGCGGGCTCGGACGAGCGCGTGCTCTACGGCTCGGATTATCCGCACAATCTCGGCGACATGGCCGGATGCCTGGCGCGCGTCAACGCCCTGGCGCCGGCTTCCGCCAAGCGCATCGCCGGCAAGAACGCGGAAAAGCTGTTCGGGCTGTAGCGAGCGGTTCCGCTGCGGCCGCGGCCGGTGGCGGCGATGCTAGGGCTGTCCGGCCGGCGTCGCCGCCGAGGTCCAGGCGCCGTTCTCGGCTTCGGCGCCCGACTGCGCCAGCCGGTAGCCGACGCCTAATTCGGTCACCAGGATCTTTGGCGATTCCGGGTGCGGCTCGATCTTCTGCCGCAGCTTGCGCACGAAGATGCGCAGATAATGGGTGTCGTGGACGTGGATCGAGCCCCAGACCTCTTTCAAGAGATGCTGATGAGTGACCACATTGCCGGCGTGCTGCGCCAGCACCTGCAACAGCCGGTATTCCTTCGGCGTCAGCGTCAAGCGCTTGTCGTTGAGCAGCACCGCGCGGGCGGCAAGATCGATGGTAAGCGGGCCGACTTTGACCTTGGGCTCGCCGGAGGCCGCGCGCATCTGCCGGCGCAGCGCCACCCGCACCCGCGCCAACAGCTCCGCCATGCCGAACGGCTTGACCACGTAGTCGTCGGCGCCGAGCTCGAGCATGTGCACCTTCTGTGCCTCGCTCGAGCGCACCGACAGCACGATGATCGGCACGCTCGACCAGGAGCGGATGCGCTCTACGACTTCGGAGCCGTCCATGTCGGGCAGGCCGAGGTCGACGATCACCAGATCGACGGGCCGCAGCGTGGCGGCGCGGATCGCTTCGGCGCCGGTGCCGGCTTCGTACACGACAAAGCCGTTGAGCTCGAAGCCGGCGCGCAGGAAGCGCCGGATTTGGATCTCATCGTCGACGATGAGCACGATCGAGGAGGGGTCACTCATCTGCGTCGCTTTCAAGTTGCGGGACGGCGGTTTGCGTCACCGGCAGTTCGATCGTCAGCGTGGTGCCGCGCCCGGGGCCCTCGCTGATCGCGTTCATCTTGCCGCCATTGGCGGCGATAAAGGAGCTGGCAATCCACAGCCCGAGCCCGGAGCCGCTGGTGGTGGTGGCATGACGTTCGCCGCGCACGAAGCGGTCCCACATCTTCTCCTGCTCGGCGGGCGTGACGCCGGTGCCCTCGTCGCGCACGCTGATCATCATGCGGCCGTGGCGTGAGCGGGCGGTGAGCGTGATTTGCGAATTGGGTGCGGAGTATTTGACCGCGTTGTCGACGATCTGGACGAGCGCTTGCTGCACCAGCACCGAATCGACGTGAACGAGCGGCAGATCACGCGCGAGATCGAGCACCAGGCGGCGCTCGGCCAGACGGCGTTTGCAGCGGTCGAGCGCCGAATTGACGATGTCGGCGGGATCGGCCCATTCCATGTGTGGATTGATGCCATCGCTTGAAATGCGCGTGGCGTCGAGCATATTTTGGATGTCGTTGTTGAGCCGCTCGGCCTCGTTGCGCACATCGTGCACCAACGCTTGGAGCTTCTTCTCGTTGGCGAGCGCGGGCGAAGCGGCGAGCACGGTGGCGGCGCCGAGGATCGATGCAAGCGGCGTGCGCAATTCGTGGCTGACCGATCCGATCAGCGCCTCGCGCAACTGATCGGTCTGCGCACGCATGCGCGCTTCGTTGATGGCATGGCCGACGCCCAGCCGGTCGAGCGTGGCGGTGGCGTCGGCCAGCACCGCGTCGACGCGCACACGCAATTCGTCGATGGCTTCCTTCGATTCGCGGCCGAGATTGATGGCGATCACGCCGAACTCCGAGCTCTTGGCGGAGACCGCGCGCACCAGCCAGACTTCGCCGCTGCCGGCGGACACCGTCCTGACCGCGGTCGGCTCCTGCCGCCCGGAGGCAACCTCGACCACCTCTTTGAGCACCTCCTCCGGCACCGTCACGCCGGCGCGCCGCCCACTGCTGCCGGCGGCCTCGCGCGCGCTGGCGAACAGCACCACCTTGCGCTGCATCACCGAAGCGAGATGGTCCTCGATCGCGGCATGGATGTCGCCGACGTCAAAAGCCACCGCCAGCCGGCGCGAGAAGGCGTAAAGATCGCGCATGTCGATCTCGCGCTGGTGCGACATTTCCAATTGCCGCTTGAGCCTTGACCCGAGCTGGCTGATCACCACCGCCACGAAAATGAACAGCGAGAGGTTGAGTACCTCGTGCGGGTTGGTGATGCGGAGGCTGTAGAGCGGCGCGTAGAAGAAGAAAGCCGAGGCGACGACGCCGCACACCGCGCCGACCACCGAAGAAATGATGCCCCAGCGCGAGGCCGCGATCACCACCGGAATCAGATAGACGGCAGAGCCGTGATTGAGCCCGGTGTTCGACACCAGCAGGTAGACCGCGACGGTCGCGGCGGCGACCAGGCAAAGCGTAAAGAAAATGCCCCGCAATTCGTTGCGGATGCGGGTGGCTATGGGGCTATTGGGCATCTTTTTCGGTCGCCGGTAGCGATGCTGCAACATTATAGCCTGCGGCGCCCTTGTCTGTCTTGGCTCGCTTGTTTAGATAGCGCCGCCTGAGCTGGGCCCACTTTCAGGCCTTTTTCAGGCTCCGGAGAGGTGGCAGAGCGGTTGAATGCACCGCACTCGAAATGCGGCATACGGGTAACCGTATCGGGGGTTCGAATCCCTCCCTCTCCGCCAGTTTGTTGTTCTCCCTCGTTCGCCGCCAGTCGAGGCCGGGCTGGCTCACGTCACCAGAAACAAAGTTGAGGTGGCTTATCAGCGTGGAGATTTGTTCGACAAGCGCCAACGTCTAATGCATGCGTGGGCTGAGTATTGCGCCAAAGCTGCAAGCATGGGGGCGTCAGTGATCCCGCTGCGTAAATGAGGAAACAACACGCCTATGGCAAAAAAGACATTGCCAAAGCGGCGTAGTGCAGGCGGCCGCTTTGCGGTCCCCGGGCTCTCCGTGGTGCTAGCAGGGTCGGCGCACAAGCGCCCGGGCGATCATGTTGTCGGTCGCATTCCTGCAATTTATTTGCTTCCGCCTCTTGGTAATGTCCACGCAAACTTTGCGATCCCGTCCGGGGCTTTCGCAGTGGACGCAATTGCAAAACGGCTCGGGCTTAACGACGTGCTTGTTCTCAGGCGGGCGGTGGTGGCGGCTCATAACGCCGGTGTAGATAAACTCGTAGAATTCATCGACCGTGATTCCGTCAGCCGGGCGATTGCTTCTTTGCGTGCGTTACGCGCGCTATTACCAGTCGTGCGCGATTCGACCTTCATCCCGGCGATTCAAAATGTTGCGTCAATTGTCGCCGCCGAAAATCCAAGTTTTGGTGATCACGCTCGCGATCTCGCACGCGGGCTTGAACACGTTATGTTGCTTAAATCGATAGTGGCCGACGAGCAACGCCGTGCAAAGCCGGTTAAGCGGAAGAACCCCGGCAAGCCGTACATGGCGGGGCTGGCCGAAAGTTTGGTCGCCTCGTGGCACGAATGGACCGGCGAGTTTCCGTCGAAGACTCGCGTATCGGCCCGTCGGTCAAAATCACTCCGGGTTCTGTTCTGGGATTTTGCCGATGCGGCGCGGGCCGATCTGGGTCTACGGGATCAGCCAATCGACTATCAGGTTCGCTCGGCAATTGCCCATTTGCAAAAGGCTGGGAAACACCCCCCGAAATAGTCGCAAAGTTCCGGGGGGTTCCTCACCTCCAATTGATCCGCCTGCATTCTAGCTTGTCCCCATGGTCAACCGCGCACGCTGCGCGTTTCATGGGAGACACGCCAAATGGAAACCAAGGTCGCTTTCACGATTAGCGAGGCCGTAAAATTCGGCCCGCTCGGACGGACCGCAATCTATGCCGCGATCAAGGCGGGGAAATTGATCGCTCACAAATTCGGGCGGCGTACGTTTGTCCTCGCGTCCGATTTCGACGGCTTTTTGAACGGCCTGCCCAAAATCGGCGACGATCCGCTTCCGCGTCAAAAATGACGAGGCGCCGCTTGACCAAACCAGAAAGCCGGAAAATGAGCGCGCCGCCGCCCGCGCTCGCAGTGGCTTTTGTCACGGCGGAACAGTGAGAACAACCATGAGCAAAACAGCACCAACAGCGCAAACAAACCAAGCACCCGCAACCCATGACGCCAGTAATCCATGGCTCGAAGCCGCAGCGGAGGCCGGCAGCGATCTCGGCCGCTTGCTCAAATTCGTCAAAGGTAAATGGGAAATTGGCGACGACACCGTGCCCGAGGGCGCCGAATACGTCGTGCACCTCGATCAGCTGGTGCGTGGCTGGGTGAAGTTCGAGGACAGCAAGGTAGTTGATCGTCTGATCGGCAAAGTCGCCGACGGTTTCAAACCACCGAAACGCGAAGAGTTGGGTGATACCGATCGCACCAGCTGGAAGGAAAAAGACGCCAATGGACAGCCGCGTGATCCGTGGGTGTCGCAGTGGTTTGTGCCCATGATCGCCGTCGAAACCGGCGATTTCGTCACCTTCGTCACCGGCTCGAAAGGTGGTGCCGCGGCAGTGGCAGGCCTGTGCCGCGTCTACGGCCACAAAAACCGCGAGGGCATGTTGCCGATCGTGGCGCTGCGCACGCGCAGCTACAAGCACCAGCAGTACGGCAGGATCGAAACGCCTGATTTCGTGATTGTCGGTTGGGAAGGTGGCGCCCCGCAAACAGCGACGGCGGTCATTCCGCCTAATGGAAATAACGGAACAGCCGCCGTCGTCGACGACATGAACGACGCGATTCCCTTCTGATCGAGAAAACCTGCGGGTCGCCGTTCCAGCGGCGGCCCGCATTTCAACATGGGTGGTAACATGGTGGACAATAGTGCCTGTCACCTCAATTTACAAACCCTCCCTCGCGCGCTTGGCGGCGAGGTGCGCAGCGGCCAGGTCCGGGCGCCGGGTCCCGGTCATTCCGCCGCCGATCGCAGCCTTGCGGTAAAGCTCGATCCAAACGCGCCGGACGGTTTTGTCGTCCACACCCACAGCGAGGCCGACGATCCGATCGCTTGCAAAGACTACGTGCGCGAGAAAGCCTACCTGCCGGCCTTCAAACCTAATGGCCGCAAACCGGTTACCGACGACGTGATCGAAAAGGCGGTCATGGCGGCCGTCATGGGACAGAGTCGCAGCGACAAGCCGGACGGCCGGGTGGTCGCGACCTACGACTACACCGACGCCGACGGCACCTTGCTCTACCAAGTGGTGCGACACGATCCGAAGAGCTTCCGCCAGCGCCGGCCGGACGGCCACGGCGGCTGGATATGGAAGCTTGAAGAGCGCCGCGTGCTCTATCGCTGGCCTGAGCTGCTCAAATATCCCGACGGCACCATATTTTTCACCGAAGGCGAGAAGGACGCCGACCGCGTTGCCTCGCTCGATCTATGCGTCACCACTGTTGCCTCGGGGAAATGGACAGACGAATGCGTCAAAGCGCTCGCCGGCCGCGACGTGCTGATCCTGGAAGATAACGACACGGCCGGCCACAAGCGCGCGCTGGCGGCGGCCACCGCCTTGCATGGCACGGCCTCAACAATCCGCATTGTCTGCCTGCCCGACCTGCCGGACGGCGGTGACGTGTCAGATTGGTTTGACGCCGATCCTAACCGCACGGCCGAGCAACTGATCGAGATTTGCTTCAGCGCGCCGCTGTGGACACCGGACGCCGCCGACGCCAACGCAGCGACGGACACGCCATTGCCGCCGCTGCCGTTTATCAACCTGAGTGCGTGGCAAGATCAGCCCGTGCCGGCGCGCGCCTGGGTTGTGCAAGATCGCATTCCGCAAAAAAGCGTCACCTTGCTTTCCGGCGAAGGCGCGATCGGCAAAAGCATACTCGCTTTGCATCTGTCGACCGCGATCGTCCTGGGCCGCGATTGGCTTGGCGCGCTGCCTGAGCCGGGCGCCACACTCGTCGTTTGCTGCGAGGATGACTCCGACGAGCTATGGCGCCGGCTCGATCGTATCCGCGCCCATTACGGCGCCAGCTATGGCGAGCTGAAAGACCTGTACCTACTGACGCTCGCTGGCCAGGAAACTATCATGGCGGCACCTGATCGGGGCGGCCTGATCCAACCCTCGACGCTGTTTAGGCGGTTGATCGAGGCCGCCTGCGATCTGCAGCCGCGCCTCATCGTGCTCGACAATGCAGCCGATATCTTCGCCGGCAATGAAAACGATCGCGCGCATGTGCGGCAATTTATCAGCCTGTTGCACGGACTGGCGCTGGCCGCCAATTGCGGCGTACTGCTCACCTCACACCCTTCATTGACCGGGATCAGCAGCGGCACCGGCTTGAGCGGCTCGACAGCCTGGAATGCTTCTGTGCGATCGCGGCTCTATTTCAAGCGCGCCACGACCGACAAAGACGAAGAGCCGGACCCGGACCTGCGCGTGCTTGAGGTTATGAAGGCCAACTACGGCCCTGTCGGCGAAACGATCACTTTGCGCTGGAAGGACGGCCTATTTTTGCTGGTGGCCAGCGTTAGCAACCTGGAAAAGCTGGCGGTCGAGCAGAAGGTCGATGAGCTGTTTTTAGAGCTGCTTGACCGCTTTCAGGACCAAGGCCGGGCCGTCAGCGATAAGCCGAAGGCCAATAGCTTCGCGCCCACCGCCTTCGTGGCCACGCGCGAAGGCAGGAGCGTCCGTAAGGTCGAATTTGCCGCCGCAATGGATCGGTTGTTTCAGGCCGGCAAGATCGTCAACGAAAACTACGGCCCGCCGTCCCGCGGGTGGTCAAAACTGGTGCGAAAATGACCTGCACCGCACCCTGCACCGCATGCCACTTTACCTGCACCGCATGCCCGGCGAGGGGGGTGTGTCCTGTCCCCCCATACCCCCCCCCCTGCGGTGCGGACAGGGACCGCACATTGCACCGCAGATGCGGTGCAGGTGCGGTCCTGCCGCTAGTGGCCGCTTTTACAAGTTCTATTTCAGCGCTGCTCGCGCGATGCGGCAAGGGGTGGCGACGCTGCAGCCGGGCGAGTTGAATGGTCGCGTTGTTGATCTGTGGCGCGCGGGGTGAGGCCGGCGTCCGTGGTGACAGGCTGTTGCCACGGGCTAGCAAACGAGCGCGATCCGTCCTCGGGGACGTGTCGACTTTCCCGCTCACCTTCATGTCGATCAGCAGATCGCCAGCGCGGCCTTCGGCTGTAATATTGAGTAACAGCCTTTGACCCAATTTCTGTGCAGATCAAGTTGCCGTGCTTGATCTCACATGCCAGCCTCGACGGCATGTCACCTCGACCCGAGCGTATGACTGAGTTGCGCGACCTAGCGCTGACGGTAGTCAAGGCGCGCGGTCGGGTGATGCCGTTTGCTGGTGGGCCGCCGAGGCTGGTTTATCGCGAGGGCAAAGGTCGGCGCTGCTTCACTATCGCCTATCGCATGCTGGCAAAGCGAGGGTGCTACGACCTCGATGTCACGACCCGCACGGGCCTGATGAAGATCGAATGGTCAGACGAGGGCCGCGTCGACGTTGTGAGCTACAAGCCAGGCGTCTGGGAAAGCCGGCTGGGCGATCTTTCGTACAACGTGACCGCCCGTGGGCGGGTGCCACCTGCGCTGGTTTTGAGCGAAGATTGAGCGGCGATGACCGGCTCGCTCTCCGCGATCATCCCGCCGACATGGTCTGCCTCGCGTGCGAACGTTGCGGGCGCGCTGGGCAATACCGCAAGGCAACCCTGATCGCGCAATATGGCGCCGACATCGCGCTGCCGGACCTGCGGCATGAGAGCGCCAAGTGCGATCAGTATCGAAAACTCGGGGCGGCTTGCGCGGTTCAATATGTTGGCTTAGCCGGGCACGTGAAAGCGCCAGCTTTCGGATATGGGCTGTGAGCCCCGGGGGGGCGCAACTACGGTCTGACGGGGAGGCCAGTCATGAGGTCAATGATCGTGGCAGCTGCCGTGGTGGTCATGAGCGCAGCGGCAGCGCATGCAGCAGAGGTGTGGAGTTGTAGCTACCGCTCGGTCCCCGATAACCGGCCCGTGATCAGTCGCTTCGAGGTGTCGCCGCCGGACTTAGTAGAGCTAAAATTTCACCAAACGTATCACATTGAACAAAACAATAACTACGGGATAGTCGCCACATCAGCGATATCGGAAATTGAGCAGGGTTACACACAGCCAACTGTTGGGGTCGTTAGTATCGTCATCAACAAGAGGACCGGCGAATTTTGGTGGGTCACTGCAATCACTGGAATGCCGGCCGCTGTGAACCAACCCGCTCACGGCAGATGCATCAAAGAATAGACGAAGGGCATGATGGATCCCGCGCTTTCGCAACGTCAAGTGCGCCTTTACGTTTGTCGAGTTCTGCTATCGTTCATCACAGAGGGCGGATGGTGCAGGCTTGCCGGCATGGCTAGCAGCAAAACGTTTACCCGCGTGACTAGCGCCGATAAGGAAGAGCTAGACGCCTATTTATTTGAGTGCAGCAGCTACGAGCGCGGCCCCCGGCTTGTGACGGCTATGATGAAGGCAAATTCGCCGGCAGAGTTGGTGCAGCTGTTTCTTGAGTGGGGCAATATGTGTGACGCGCCCTGGGACTGGCGCACCCGGTATCCGACCTATTACGGGCAGCTCTAAAGCAGGTGCCGTTGTGTGATCTGCTGCCGGCTGCCGAGCGCGCCTGGTACGACAAGCTCGACCCGCTCATCCAAATTTATCGCGGCTGCGAAAGAGGGCGCGAGCGCGGCTTGTATTGGACAACCGATCAGCGCGTTGCGCATGGTTTTGCGATCGGCCAGCGTTGCATTAACGACATGCCGACCGTCGTGCGCGCCTTCATTCCGAAACCGCATGTGCTCGCGCTCTTTGTGTCGCGCGAGGAATGCGAGATCGTCGTCGATCCCCGCCACCTGCGCCGCCTCGAGGTGGTCGCAACGCCGCCGCAGGGCTCGTGGTAGCTAATGCTTCGTCGATCATCACCTTGGCCGCCATCTCCGCAGCATCCGAGCCGTCGCGATCATGGATGACCTTGAGATAGGCGATGACATCGTCGGCGCTGTCGATGCGATTGAAAGCCATGATGTGCTACAATGCGCTCGCTGGGCTGCGGTTGACTAGACGAGACAGTCGACCGCATCCACCAACCCTTGAAGATTACGCCAGCAATGGCGGCTGGCACTTTGGGGAAATGGTCCAAAGTTGATGGAACAATTAT
>CAVXGN010000023.1:0-98287 GCA_963761245.1 uncultured Alphaproteobacteria bacterium
CGAGCGCCTGGTCGACGAAGTCGCCGTCAAGCTGGAGATGGATCCGCTCACGTTGCGTCGGCGCAACGCGATCAAGAAGTCCCAGATGCCGTACCGCACACTGACCGGCGCGGTGTTCGACAGCGGCGATTTTCCGCGCTCGCGGTCAAGGCCAAAGAGGCATCCGATTGGCAAAGCTTCAACGCGCGCCGCCGGCAGTCGCGCAAGAACGGCAAGTTGCGCGGCATCGGCTGCGCGCTGTTCGTGGAGCCCTCGGGCGGCGGTCATGCCAAGCAGGACGAGGTGGCGGTGTTGTTCCAGCGCGACGGCAGCATCGTGCTGCACAACGTCGCCGGCTCGAGCGGGCAGGGGCATGAGACGGTGTTTCCGGAGCTCATCGCGCGCTGGCTCGGTATTCCGGTCGAGCGCGTGACCTCGCATGCCGGCGATCCCGATGGGCCGGCGCTGCACGGCAATCCGTCGATCGGATCGCGCTCCGGCATGTCGCAGGGCAGCGCCTTCAAGGTCGCCGCCGACATCGTGATCGAAAAGGCCAAACGCCTGGCGGCCGACGCGCTGGAGGCAAACGTCGACGATATCGAGTTCGCGAACGGGGCGTTCACCATCGCCGGAACGGATCGGTCGATGAGGATGACGGAAGTCGTCGAGCGGCATGCCCGCAAACGCCGCATCCGCTCGACACCATCGCGGCGCGCGACATTTCGCGCGCCTTTCCGAGCGGCGCTCATGTGGTCGAGGTCGAGGTCGATCCCGACACCGGCGCGGTCGAGGTCGTTCGCTATACCTCGGTCGACGACATCGGCAATGCCATCAACCGGACGCTGGCCGACGCGCAATTCCACGGCGGCATCATGCAAGGCGCCGGCCAGGTGTTCGGCGAGCATTGCCAATACGACACCAGCGACGGCCAATTGTTGACCGGCAGCTTCATGGACTACTGCATGCCGCGCGCCGATCTGCTGTCGGCGCTCACTTTGGTCGATCAGGGGGTGCCCAGCCCAAACAATCCGCTCGGCGCCAAGGGTGTCGGCGAGGCTGGGACGACCGGCGCGCTGCCGGCCTGCATGAACGCGGTGTGCGATGCGTTGCGCACGGCCGGCGTCAAGCATTTCGATATGCCGGCGACTCCGGCACGGATCTGGAGCGCCATCGCCGCCGCGCGCTCCTAGCCGAAAAACAACAAGCGTATGCCGGAATGCTGTTGCCCACGTTCGGATTGGGCTGGCGGGGCACGGTAAAACGCACGCGATCCCATAGCCTTAGGCTATTTTGCCGCTAACGCCCTTGTTATTTCTTATTATTTCGGCATTCTCGAAAATAAATTCATTTCCAGAAACGATGCATAACAGCGCAGGCTGGCGTCATGCAGCTTTTCACGACCTCTGAAGCGGCTGCCTATCTTCGTCTCAAGGAACGCAAAATCTACGAAATGGTGGCGGAAGGCGCTGTGCCTTGCACCAAGGTCACCGGCCGCTGGCTGTTTCCCAAGGCCGAGCTCGATCAGTGGCTGGCCTCCAGCGTGTCGCGGCCGGAGGGCATGGTGCGGCCTGAGCCGATGCCGATCGTCGCCGGCAGCCACGATCCGCTGCTCGAATGGGCGCTGCGCGAAAGCGGTTCGGGGCTTGCCACCCTCGCGGTCGGCAGCGAGTCCGGCTTCAATCGCTTCATCGCCGGCGAGGCGATCGCCGCCTCCATGCATCTGCACGCGCTGGAGGATCAGGAGGCCGACGCCAATGTGGCGGCGATGGCGGGGCGCAGCGATCTGCAGGACGCAGTGATGATCGCCTTTTGCAAGCGCGAGCAGGGTTTCCTGCTGGTGCCCGGCAACCCGCTGAAGCTCAACTCGATCGAAGACGTCATCGCCAAGCGCGCGCGCATCTGCCTGCGCCCGAAAGGCGCCGGCGCGCAATTGCTGCTGCTGGCGCTGCTGCACCGGGCCAAGGCCGCGCTCGATCAACTGGTGACTGCAAGCCCGGTCTGCCCGACCGGGCCCGACATCGCGCAGGCGATCCGTGCCGGCCGCGCCGATACCGGCATCGCCACGCGCTCGGTCGCCAATTCCGCTGGGCTCGACTTTGTGCCGATCGTCTGGGAACCGTTCGACCTGGTGATGCGGCAACGCGACTATTTCCATCCGCCGCTGCAAGCCGTGCTTGGCTTCCTGCGCTCCGACGATCTCGCCACGCGCGCCAAGGAAATGGGTGGCTTCGACCTCACGGATGCCGGCAAGGTACGGTTTGTGAACTAGCGCATGATCCCGAAAAGTGGGAAGCGGTTTCCGGACAAGATCATGCGCAGACTTAAAGCGTCGGCGCTGTTATAAGGCGCCATGCCCGCCGCCGACAGCGATGCTTGGCCGACCGAGTTGCGCCTGCACAAGGACCGCAAGACGCTCACCGTGACCTTCGAAGGCGGCGAGCGTTTCGATCTCGCGGCGGAATATCTGCGCGTGAAAAGCCCGAGCGCGGAAGTGCAGGGTCATTCGGCCGAGGAGCGCAAGACCGTTCCCGGCAAACGCAACGTCGCCGTCCTCGAAGTGCTGCCGGTCGGCAATTACGCCGTGCGGCTGGTGTTCGACGACATGCATTCGACCGGGATCTATGGCTGGGAGTATTTGCGCGACCTCGGCCGCAATCACGCCCGCTATTGGCAGGATTATCTCGACGAGCTGGCGGGACAGAACTTGACCCGCGATCCGCCCGCGCGGCGATAAGCCGCGCCGCCCGGCGCCCGGCTAAATTTGCTGAATGGACGCGAAATCGAATTCGGTATTGGGCGGATTCTCGCCGATCCGCACCGTCTTGTCGTTGACGAAGCGATAGGGCGGCACCGGCAAATTGTACGGCGCCGGGACGCCCTCGTAGACGCGGCCGGCAAGATCGTATTTCGATCCGTGACACGGGCAGAAATAGCCGCCAAGCCAATCGGCGGCCGGCTGCGTGGCATTCGGGGTGGGATAGAACAGCGGAATGCAGCCGAGGTGAGTGCAGATGCCGACCAGCACGCCGAATTCCGGTTTGATCGAGCGATGCCAATTGCGCGCATAGGGCGGCTGCTGATGCTGCGCTGACTGCGGGTCAGCCAGACGGTTCACCATCTGTGTTTCCTGCAACACCTTGAGCGCATCCGGCGGGCGATTGACGATGAAAATCGGGCGGTTGCGCCAGCGCGCGATGATCTGCTGCCCGGGCCCGATATTGGTGATGTCGATATCGACCGGCCCGCCGGCGGCGAGCGTCGAGGCATCGGGCTCCATCTGATCGACAAGAGGGACAAGTGTCGCTGCGACCCCGACGGCGCCGACGGCCGCCGTGGCGATATAGAGAAAATCGCGCCGCGTTGCCGGCGCGGAAGCCGAATGAGCGATCGATTTCGATTGAGCCATGGGCGGTGGTAGCCTTCGAGCGCCCTTGCGGTGCCAACGGTTTTGTCGTCCCGAAGTTCCAATCGACACCGGCAATGTGGCGGCAGTGCGGAACGTCGCGCGCCGCTCATGCTGCAGTTGCCGTTATGCGCAGAATGATTGCGAGGGCAGGGGGCTTAGAACAGCGGCGGGAGGGCGCCCAGACCGGTGGAGCCCAGATAGACGGTGCCGTCCACAAAGCGGATCGGGATTTCCAAATTGGCGCCTGGCGCCGGCACGAGCAGCGGCCGTTGACGTGCCGCCGGCGTGCGATCCTCCGGCGTCGCGCCCAAGGACCGGGTCTGAACCCTCGGCTGGCCAAGAAAAGACTGCGCCAGCCGCTCGCGCTTGCGCGCGCCGGATTGCCCGTCGCGGATGTAGGACAGCGCCAATTGTTGATACGGACCGGTCGTATTGAGGTGCAAGCTGCCCTCGAGACGACCGTTCAGGTTGAGGCCGATTTGACCAGTGCCGCTGGCGAGGGCATCGCCCTGCTGAAGCCGTGCATCGGCGACATCGATATGGCCGCCGCGCGACTGCCAATCGCGCAGACGCTCTGCGAACGATTGCGCGCCCTGACCCTCGGTCTTGCGAAACACGGCCGCAATGTTGGCGACGAACGGCCGCGAGGTGATCGGCCCGCCCTCCGGGATCGACATATCGATCGCATGCGCGGCGATTTTGATATTCGAGCCGCGCGCTCGCATCGGCATTCAACTCGAGCCGTCCGCCGGCCAGCAGAGGCTTAT
Organism: uncultured Alphaproteobacteria bacterium; assembly: GCA_963761245.1. Lineage (GTDB taxonomy): Bacteria > Pseudomonadota > Alphaproteobacteria > Rhizobiales > Xanthobacteraceae > Pseudolabrys. Next base: position 4,153 of record CAVXGN010000023.1, read on the forward strand.
CTTTGCCCTGCGCCAGACGGTAAAATTCGGGATTATCCAGCACCAGGGCAACCTTGCTCGGGTTGGCCGCCTTGCCGTGCAACGTCATTTGGGCGAGCGACCAATTGCCCATCAGCGTCGCCGACTGGTTCGAGTCGGTGACGGAAACCGGGCCGCTGATTTCCGTGACGTACGTGTTCGGATGGAAGATGCTTGCGACGGTCGTCAACGACTTCGCGTTGATGATCATGGTCGACTGCTCGGACATCGCGACGGTCGCTTGCAGCGCGGTGCAGGTGACTTCCACGTGCAAGGGGAAGCCGCCGACGCTGCGCGAGCCACAGCTATAGTCGCGCCCGGCCTTGGCTTCCGACGCGACCAGGCTGGCGATCGCCGTCTCGGTCCGGTGCGCCGCATAGAACCAGGTTCCGGTCCAGCCGCCGCCGGCGACCAGCAGCAAGCGCACAGGCCACGCCGACCAGCCGCATAGGGTGTCCGCCGCTGGAGATCATCAAGGGCCAGAGCAGCGCTTCACGCAACACGTCCCATGCGCGGCTGAGCGCGCTCGGGCCCGCTGCCCGCGCGGCGCGAGCCGGCGCGATGGCTGCAGCACTCGACGTGGCAGAGGCGCTCTTCACGCTCTGCACCACATAGCTGTCCGGTTCACCGGCAAGATCCGCGGCCATGGCGTCGAGGATGCGGCGCCGCGCGTCGGCGCGCTCCAGCGCGGTGACCTCGCGCGAACCATGCAGCGCGCGCAGGAAAAGCTCGACGCGCTCCTCCAGACCCGGAAGAGCGCCCGGCGCTGCCGCGGATTGCGACTCCTCGTCCTCAGGCGCGAGGATCGCCGCAAGTGTCCGCATGGATTCTGTCTTCGTCATTGTCGTTACTCGTTCACGACCACAGGAAACGTCGCATTGACCTATGATCGAGCATTTTCAACCAACTCTTGTTTGCGCGCGTACTGCGCGAAAAGGTGCATGAGATCGCTTGGATCGATTTGGTACTTGCGTCTGATCCGTCCTATCCAACCCTTGAGACGTTTCTTGGCATTATCCACGCGATCATCGTTCCACGGCCGAGCAGGTTTGCGTCGATTTAGCGTTTCGACAATCTGCCTGACCGGCCATTCCGATCCGAAGCCGGCCTGGATTTCCGGATCGCTGGCCAACAGATCGAGCAGCACCGAAACGTCCTCGGTCGGCTTGAATTCCGTTTTGGCGGCAGCGAGAAGTCCACGCCAGGCCCTCCTGTTATCCTCGTCTTCGAGCGGATCGATCGGGTCGACCGCGAGGTCGGCCACATGCTCATCCGCCAGCTGCTCAACTTTGTAGCTTCCTTCCTTCCAGCGTCCGTACAGTCGCCGCCGGATGTCTTCATGCCGGTGTCCGAGCGCCTGCCGTCCGCCAATCTCCGCGATCAACCAAGTCACCCGGCCGTCCTGCTTGGGGTCGTTGTCGACCGTCCAATCGGGCTTCGGGTCATCTCCCTCCGCCGCGCCGGCCTGGCTGTCGCCCGAGGCGGTGGCGCCAAGGAGCTTGGCCATCACCTCGCTGAACAGTTCCAAGGACTCGGCATCTCTTTGCGCCACGGGTGTCCCCTTCGAAGCTACGTACGACGCGCATAACTTGCGCACCGCCTCAAAGAAGTAGTCCTGGTGTTGCCGAGGCAACGAGTTCAGGACGCTCAGTCGCGCCGTCCCGCCTGCCCTCATTTCCTCCAGCGCCATTGGACCCTTACTTTCGGCCCAGCTGGAGGCTTTGTGCAGCGCACACGGCCTTCCTAATAGACACGGCCGTTGCGCGCCAATTCCGGCGGGGCAGCAAAAAAATATTTTGGCGATTTTTCACCGGATTAGGGGGTTCTCCGCCGTGTAGTGGCTAAGCGGGGACAAACACCTGCGGACATCTCTGCCGAGGCCCATATTTTGAAGGAAAACAAGCGATGTTTCAACTTATGGACCTGGCGCCGAGCTGTTCCGCTTTACTTCGTTACGTAATCAGCCTGATCCTGAACCATATCCAATCGAGGAGAACAGCAATGTCGAGTTATCTCGGAAGTCTGAAGCGGAATTTGGTCGGCACGGCCGTCATCGGCGGCCTGGTTATGTCCCTGGGCATCGGTTTTGCCACGGCGCAAGATCAGCCCTCAACCGGCCAAATCGTCCACGCTCTCACCCCCAAGCCCCTGACCCGCAGCCTGTCGGTTTCCCCGGCTGAGGTCGCGAAGCAGAAGGAAAACGACCGGTTCGTCAGCGGACTGCGTCACAACCGCTCTCTGAGTGCCGGAGACCGCGAGAAGGTCGCCGTCATCGCCCAGGACAAGCCGAAGATCGACCTCGAAGTGAAATTCGATTTCAACTCGGCGGAAATTTCTAAGTCGGCGATGCCGACAGTCGATGCGCTGGCCAAGGCGCTCAACGATCCGAGCCCTCAAGGGCAGCACCTTCCTGGTTGCCGGTTACACCGACGCCAAGGGCTCTGAGGATTACAATCAGAATCTGTCGGAGCGTCGCGCCGATGCGGTCAAGAATATCCTGACCAACAAGTACGGCATCTCTGCCGATACGCTGGTGACCGCCGGCTACGGTGAGACCCACCTGAAGAACCCGTCTGATCCTTTCGGTGGCGAGAACCGCCGCGTCGGCATCGTCAACATGGCCAGTCAGCAGGCCAAGAACTAACGCCGGTAGCCTCGGCCGGCAGGAGAAGGTCCCGCGCTACGTGTTCCCTCGTTGGCGCGGGACCCTCTCTGAATGCCGGGGCTCCTCGGGTTAAATCCACTCATTGGAGATCGTTATGACACGGATGATGAAACTGGCCCTGCCGATCGTGGCCGGCCTGATGTTGAGTGCAAGCCTGTCGCCTGCCGCGCACGCTCAGTTTGCCGGCGGCGGCGGCTTCGAACAGATGCAGCAGATGGCGCCCATGCTCAACATGATGAAAAAGAAGATGGGCAAGAAGCGTTTCGCCATGCTGATGCGCACCATGGGCCCCATGATGAGCAACATGATGAGCGGCCAAGGCGGCGGCTTCGGAGGCTTCGGCGGAGGCAGCTTTGGCGGTGGCTTCGGCGGCGCAGCGGCTTCAACATGAACGCGATGAGCGGCATGATGAATCCGGAAATGATCAGCGGCATGATCGGAATGGCCGGCGGCCGCGGCGGCTTCTGAACCGATCTCTGCTCAATACAGATAACGTCTCTCGCGAGGCCACCCTCGCGGGAGACGAATGCTTTTTGAGTTCGCTTGCCGGCAGAAATGGTGGGCGCTGTAGGGATTGAACCTACGACCTCTCCCGTGTGAAGGGAACGCTCTCCCGCTGAGCTAAGCGCCCGGTCGTGACGGCCGCGCGATATAAGGAGCGGCCCGAAGAGGTGTCAAGCGAGGCTAATTTCGGTTGTTGGGCTCGGTGCCGTGCGGCACGCGCGAGGCCCGGGTCTGCAGCGCGCGGATGCGCTCGGCGAGGTTGCCGGTTATTGCGCTCGCTTCGCCTTGGGCGGGCGCTGCGCGCTTGCTTGTGCGGTCGCGCAAGGTTTCGGCGGCGAGAATGGCGTCGATCGGCGAATTCGGCCCTTCCAGCGTGGAGGCAAGCCGCGCCACTTCGGCGGCGACGTCGTTGATGCGCTCGCGCATCATGGCATTTTCGACCCGCTCGGAAGCCCAGCTTTCCTCGGTCTGCCGCTTCATGTCGGCGATCTCGCGGTTGAGGCGCTTGCGGTCTTCATCGGCACGGTCGAGCGCCACCTGGAGGTCGGCTTTTTCGGCCCTGAGGTTCTGAATTGTGGTGTTGGAGCGCCCGTCGATCTCGATGATGGCGGTGCGCAGGTCGCCTTCGGCCTTGCGGGTAACCTCGATCTCGCCGCGCAAATGCTTGAGCTCGAATTCGCTTTCATTGAGCAGGCGTGATTGCTCGCCCAGCCGGGTCTCCAGATCCTGGGCGCGGCGCGCGAGCAGCTCGGCTTCGGTCGTTTGCGCCACCAGTTGTTGTTCGAGCTCGCCGACGCGACGGCCGAGATTTTCGACTTTGCCGCGCTCCTCCGCCAGGCGCTGCGCCGTCGCCTGCATTTCGAGGCGCTCGGCGTCGCGGCGGTCCTCCACCATCCTGAGCTCTTCGGCGGCCTGGGTGAGCCGGTCCTTCAGCGCATCGACGTGGGTCTTCAGTGCGACAATCTCGACCTTCTGTGAATCGGCCATCACCGAACGATCGTCGAGTTCGCTCGTCAGCTTCGCCAACTCCGCTTCTTTGTCGCTCAGGGCGCGCTGGGCTTCATGCAGAGCCGTGCTCTTGACCGCGAATTCTTCCTCGGTGGCGCGCACTTGGTCGCGCATCGCCTTGTCGCGGGCTTCCAGCGCAAAAATGGTAGCGGTCTTTTCGCCCAGCTCGATCTTGAGCCGGTTGATGGCGTCGCCCTTCTTGCCGAGCTCGGCGAGCTGGTTGGTGGATTTGCCTTTCAGCTGCTCGACGCTCATCTCCAGCCGACGCGTCGACATGGCGAACTCGGCGCGCAATTGATCCTTGTCGGCCTGAATCTCCGCCATCGATAACGGGGTTGCGGCTTCCAGCCGCCGCATGGTCAGCCGCACCGCGCGATTATGCACCAGAGGGATAATGATGAGCCCGATCAAGGCCGCGACCAGAAACCCGATCCCGAAATACATGATCGGTTCGATCATGAACGTTACCTCCAACGCGCGAACTGCAATGCCGGCCCGGCCCCAACAATGGCGCCGAGCAAGAGTTTACCCTAATCCGTCCGGCTCGTCGCGGGCGGTCGCGTGATATAGTTATGATGGTAGCCGGCGGCGCCTTCAGAATGGGTTCCAGGTCGCCCGCCGCGTGAACTTCAGATAGCCGATATTAGCGCCGAGCCGGAAGCCGATGCCGGTGCGGATCGGCACCACGACAATATTGTTGGCCGTGAGCGCGGTCATGCCGAAGCCGCCGATAAAATAGGCAGAGCCACCAACCCCGGCAAATCGCTGATAAACGGCGTCGGTTGAGGGCAGGTTGTAGACGAGCATCATGGTGCGGGCGCCTTCGCCGCCGGTATCGAAGCCGATCGACGGTCCTTCCCAAAACACCGGGCGGTCGCCGGCATTGCGGGTATAGAGCTTGCCATCGCCGTAGCGCAGCCCGACTACAAAGGCGCCGCTGCCTTCCTGGCCGAGGATATAGCCATTCGGCTCGCCCCAGCGGCTGATTGCCGCCTCAACGACCTGCGCCAGACCGCGCGACACCGTGCCGAAGAAGCGATGTCCTTCGCGGATCAGCTCGTCGGGATGGAATTTTTCATCTGTGCTGCTGCGGAGGAGGTGGTGGGGGCGGCGGCGGTGCCGCCTGATACTGGGCGGCCGCGAGATCGGGCCCAAAGATCGCCAAGCATAGTGTCAGGGCGGCAAGGCGCAGCATGGTGCGCATCGAGAGCTCCTTCGGTGACAAATCAGTCCCCCAACTCGCTTAACCAGTTGCTCACGGGGCGGGCCATAATGTGGCGGTCCATGCAGGCCGAATCGCTCACATTTTGTCGGAAACTATGACTGCAGCACGGCACCCAGGGAAGTCTCGGCCTGTGGCCGTCCTCGTTCTGGCCGCTATTGCGGTGCTGATCGCTGGTATTATCCCACCCGGCCAGAGCAGGGCCGCCGCGTCTGGGCCGGTCGTCGTCAATGCCCAGACCGGGCTTGCCATCAGCGGCTTTGATCCCGTCGCCTATTTCACCGACAAGCAGCCGCGGTTTGGCCGCCCGGACCTTGAATTCCGGCTTAACGGGCCGGTGTGGCGGTTCAGCAATCCCGGCAATCGCGCCGCCTTTGAGGAGAATCCGGAGGTCTATCGGCCACGCTTTGGCGGCTACGACCCGGTCGCGATCGCCCGCGGCGCATCGGTGCCGGGGCATCCTTTATTCTGGGCGGTGACCGCCGAGCGGCTTTATCTCTTCTTTAGCGCCGAGACGCGCGACAAATTCCTGGCCGACCCCGGCCGCATCATCGCGGCCGCCGAGCGCAAATGGCCGGCGGTTGCGCGCACGCTGGCAAATTGACTGGCCGGTTGGCCTCAAACGGGATGTGCCGCTCTAGCCGGATCGCCCCAGGCGATGAAGCCGGGCATCACGAATTTCTGGTCGATCCGTCCGAACCGCAGCGGCGCGCCTTGCGGATCGGTCACCACGCCGCCGGCGGCAGCCAGGATGGCGCAGCCCGCGGCAATGTCCCATTCGCGGGTCGGCGATAGGCGCGGGTAGATGTCGGCGTCGCCTTGCGCGATGTGACAGAATTTGACCGAAGAGCCGCACAAATAGCGCCTGGCCAAGGGCAAACGGGCGAGGAAGTCCTCGGTGACTTCGTCGAGATGACTGCGCGAGGTTGCCGCAACCAGGTGCTCCGACGCGGCGCGCGCGTGGATGAAGCTGTGGTCGTAGGCCTCGGCCGGGCCCGCGCCGAGGCGCAGCCGCAAGCGCTCAGCCTTGCCGCCGACAATGCCGCGCCAAAGCAACCCTTGCGCCGGCGCCGCAATAATTCCAGCAATCGGGACACCTTTTGTGACGATGCCAAGATTGACGGTGAATTCGTCGCGGCCGGCGAGAAATTCCCGGGTGCCGTCGAGCGGATCGACGATGACGAAGCTCGTATCGATATGGGTTGGAGCCGAGCGCGCCACGCTTTCCTCGGCGATGGCCTGAACGCCGGGCAGCACGCGCGCGACACCCTCCACGATCACCGCTTCCGAAGCCTCGTCGGCCTCGGTCACCGGCGAGAGGTCGGCTTTGAATCGCTGCGCCACCGACGCGAACGACGTGGCAAGGGTCGTCGCCGCCGCCTGCGAGACGATCTCGGTCAGTGCATCGAAGACCCGTTCGACCTCGTGCGGGGTGATTTCCAATGTGGATATCAAGGCTCTTAGTTCCGGTCGCGCACGCCGGCCCTTGCGGTCCTTGGCGGTGGCGTGGGTGCGGTGTATCACGCCGACAAGCCGCATGTTCGGCGATTCGCCGGCCTCTTTGCACCCTGCACGTTCACCGGAGACCCGTCTATGTCCGGATCCGCTATCGATGCCCTCGATCTCGCCGCGTTGCTGTGCTCGCGTGTCTGCCACGATCTGATCAGCCCGGTCGGCGCCATCGTCAATGGACTGGAGGTACTCGAAGAGGAGAAGGATGAGGCGACCAAGACCTTCGCCCTCGATCTGATCAAAAGAAGCGCCACGACCGCCTCCGCCAAGCTGCAATTCTGCCGTATCGCCTTTGGCGCCGCCGGTTCGGCCGGCGCCCAGATCGACCTTGGCGACGCTGAGAAAATCGCGCGTGGTTTTTTCGAAGACGACAAGACCAAGCTTGCCTGGAATTTGCCGCGCGCGCTATTGGCCAAAAACCGGGTCAAGCTCCTGCTCAATATGCTGCTGATCGCCGGACAGGCCATCCCGCGCGGCGGTATCATCAATGTCGATCCACTCGGCGAAGGCGAGGCCATGGGTTTCAAGGTCACCTCGGACGGCGTCAATGCCAAGATTCAGCCGGCGGTCCCGCCGCTGCTGACCGGCGCGGGCGGCGCCGAGATGCTCGATGCGCACCACATCCAGCCGTTCTACACGGGGCTGCTGGCCAAGGCCTGCGGCGCCACGGTGACCTTCGCGATGGAAGGCGCAGCCGCCGTCGTTGCGGCGCAGTGAGCCGCCGCGCGTTTGGTTAATCAAGGGTTAACCCGACGCGTTTCGGTGCGCTGCCGCAACTAAAATTAAACGCTTCAAAGACAGACTGCCTGGGCTCGAAACGGGGACCTGCGAGCGGGCCAAAGCCTGTCGACGAAGGCGTTTTTCTATGGACGACCTGCTGCGGGAATTCGTGACCGAGACCAATGAGAGTCTCGACGTGGTGGACGTCGAGCTCGTTCGTTTCGAGCAGGAACCCGATAACGCCAAGATTCTCGATAACGTTTTCCGCTTGGTCCACACCATCAAGGGGACCTGCGGATTTCTCGGCCTGCCGCGCCTGGAAGCGCTGGCGCATGCCGCCGAGACCTTGATGGGCAAATTCCGCGACGGCGTGCCGGCGACCGGCGATGCCGTCACGCTCATCCTGGCCACCATCGACCGCATCAAGCACATCCTGGAATTGCTCGAACGCGACCAGCGCGAGCCGGACGGCAGCGACGACGATCTGATTGCCGACCTCGACCACATGGTTAGCCGGCTTGGCGCCGGCGCGACGCCGACCGCGGCCGAACAGACGATCGGCACACTCACGCCGCAAGTGCTGGAGCGCCCGTTGCGCCCCGGCGAAGCCTCGCTCGATGAGCTTGAGCGCGCGTTCCGCGAAACTGAGGTGGCGCCGGTTGCGCCCAAAGCCGCGCCGGCTGAGTCCGTCGCGCAAGACGACGACACCGGCAAGGCTGCCAACCAGTCGATCCGCGTTGCGGTCGACTCGCTCGAACGGCTGATGACGATGGTGTCCGAGCTGGTGCTCACCCGTAACCAGCTTCTCGAGATCGTTCGCCGCCACGAGGACTCCGAATTCAAGGGTCCGCTGCAGCGGCTCTCCAACGTCACTGCCGAGCTGCAGGAAGGCGTGATGAAGACGCGCATGCAGCCGATCGGCAATGCCTGGCAGAAGCTGCCGCGCATCGTGCGCGATCTGTCGAACGAATTGGGCAAGCAGATCGACCTCGAAATGCAGGGCGCGGAGACCGAGCTCGATCGCCAGGTGCTCGAACTGATCAAGGATCCGCTCACCCACATGGTGCGCAATTCGGGCGACCACGGACTGGAAACTGCCGGCGACCGGCGCGCCGCCGGCAAGCCCGAGCGCGGCCGCATTCGCCTGTCGGCCTATCACGAGGGCGGCCACATCGTCATTCAGGTCGCCGACGACGGGCGCGGGCTCAACACCGAGCGCATCAAGATCAAGGCGGTGGCGCAGGGGCTCGCCTCGGAAGCCGAGATTGCCAAGCTCACGGAAGCGCAGATCCATAAATTCATCTTCATGCCGGGCTTTTCCACCGCCGCCGAGATCACCAGCATCTCGGGCCGCGGCGTCGGCATGGATGTGGTGCGCAACAATATCGACCAGATCGGCGGCACCATCGACGTGAAATCGGTCGCCGGCGCCGGCGTCAGCTTCACCATCAAAATCCCGCTCACGCTCGCCATCGTCGCGGCGCTGATCGTCGAGGCCGGCGGTGAGCGCTTCGCCATTCCGCAGCTGTCCGTCGTCGAGCTGGTGCGTGTGCGTGCCGGCAGCGATCACCGTATCGAGCGCATCAAGGACACCGCGGTGCTGCGCTTGCGCAACAAGCTGCTGCCGCTCGCCCGACTGACCCGACTGCTCGACATGCAGGGCGACGTTTTCGGCGATAGCGAGGAAGGATTTATTATCGTCATTCAGGTCGGCAGCCAGACCTTCGGCCTGATCGTCGACGGCGTGTTCCATACCGAGGAAATCGTCGTCAAGCCGATGTCCTCGAAGCTGCGCCACGTCGCCATGTTCTCCGGCAATACCATTCTCGGCGACGGCTCGGTGATCATGATCATCGATCCAAACGGGGTCGTGCGCGCGTTCGGCAGCACGGTGACGACGCAATTGGCGGCGGAAGAGGCGGGCAACGCAAAAACTGCGGCGCACGACCAGCCGGCCACCTCGCTGCTCATATTCCGCGCCGGCTCGCCGCAGCTCAAGGCGGTGCCGCTGGCCTTGATCACGCGGCTGGAAGAAGTCGACGCGAAGAAGATTGAACTGTCGAACGGCCGCCACATGTTGCAATACCGCGGCCAGCTGATGCCGCTGGTCAGCATGGACGACCAGGTCCGCGTCAAGGGCGAGGGCGCCCAGTCTTTGCTGGTCTTCTCCGACGGCAAACGCTCCATGGCGCTGGTGGTCGACGAGATCGTCGACATCGTCGAGGATCGCCTCGACATTCAGGTCGTCAGCGAGACACCCGGTGTGCTCGGCTCCGCCATCATCAAAGGCCAGGCGACCGAGATCGTCGATGTCGGCCATTTCCTGCCGCTCGCCTTCGAGGACTGGTTCCGGCGCAAGGAAAAAGCCGCCCACAATCCCGTGCATTCGCTGCTGCTGGTCGACAATTCCCCGTTCTTCCTCAATATGCTGACGCCCGTCCTGCAGGCCGCCGGCTATCAGGTCACGGCCGTTGCCTCTGCGCCGGAAGCGCTCGCTTTGCTCGATGCCGGCCGCCGCTTCGATGTCGTGATCACCGACATCGACATGCCGGAGATGGACGGCTTCCAATTCGCCGAGCGCGTGCGCGCCAATCCGCGCACTGCCGGTTTGCCGGTGATTGCGCTGTCGTCGATGGTCTCGGCCGAAGCGGTCGAGCGCGGACGCCGCGTCGGTTTCACCGACTATGTCGCCAAATTCGACCGCCAGGGGCTGATCGCGACGCTCAAGGAGCAGAGCGACGTCGGTTACGCGGCATAAGGGGCGGACATGACTGACAGCGTCAACGAGAAATTGAAGGAATACATCACCGCCACGATCGGCAGCCAGCTGTTCGGTCTGCCGATCCTGCGCGTGCAGGACGTGTTCATGCCCGAGCGCATCACGCGCGTGCCGCTGGCGCCGCCGGAGATCGCCGGCGTGCTCAATCTGCGCGGCCGCATCGTGACGCTGATCGACCTGCGTCGCCGGCTCGGGCTCGGCGGGCGCGACAGCAATGAGCAGGCGATGGCCGTCGGCGTCGAGTCGCGCGGTGAATCTACGGCCTGCTGATCGACAGCGTGGGCGAGGTGCTCAAACTCGACGAGGCCGGCCGGGAGCCGAATCCGGTCAATCTCGACGAACGGCTCGCCGCCGTCTCGGCCGGCATCTACCGGCTGGAAGGGCAATTGCTGGTGGTGGTCGACGTCGATCGCGTTCTCGATCTCGGCGTTCGGGCGATCGCGGCGTAACGGTTTTTTGGAAGTGAACATGCGGCAATGCGTATGCATCCGCGAACATGATGAGGCTGTACGATGAAGACCTGCTTGGTCGTTGACGACTCGAGCGTCATCCGCAAGGTGGCGCGCCGAATTCTCGAAGGACTCGAGTTCCAGATCGTGGAAGCCGAGGACGGCGAACAGGCGCTCGACGCCTGCCGCCGCGATCTGCCCGATGCGATCCTGCTCGACTGGAACATGCCGAAGATGGACGGCTACGAATTTCTGCGCTCGCTGCGCCGGCTGCCCGGCGGGGACGGGCCGAAGGTGGTGTTCTGCACCACCGAGAACGACGTGGCGCACATCGCGCGTGCCCTGCACGCCGGTGCCAACGAGTACATCATGAAACCGTTCGATAAGGAGATCGTCGAAGCCAAGTTCCAGGAAGTCGGGCTGATCTGATTTCAGCCCGCACGTAACCCAGTCGCGTACCATGAACGTCGTAGTCGCACCCGCATCGTCCGCCGCCGTCGCCCGGCGGATCCGCGTCATGATCGTGGACGATGCCGTAGTCGTGCGCGGACTGTTTGCGCGCTGGGTGAGCGCCGAGCCCGATCTGGAGGTGGTGGCCTCGCTGCGCACCGGCCGCGAAGCGGTTGCCCAGCTCGAGCGCGCCGATCCCGACGTCGTGCTGCTCGACATCGAAATGCCGGAGCTCGACGGCCTCGCCGCGCTGCCGCAGCTCTTAGCCAAGAAGCCCGATCTCGTCGTCATCATGGCCTCGACCCTGACCCGGCGGAACGCCGAGGTCAGCTTGAAAGCGCTCTCGCTCGGCGCCGCCGACTACATTCCGAAGCCGAGCAGCAACCGTGAAGTCACCGGCTCCGCCACCTTCCGCCGCGATCTGATCGAAAAGGTGCGGCAACTTGGGCTGCGCGCGAAACGTTTGCGCATCGGCGCGCGCGTGCGGGCCCCCGTGGCCGCCCAGCCGGGCGTCACACCTTTAAGGCCGGCGCAAGCCGCGGCGGCCAACCTCGTCCTGCGCGCGATGCCGACCACCCCGCCGCGGGTGCTGGTCGTCGGCGCCTCCACCGGCGGGCCGCAAGCGCTCAACGCCCTGGTCGCGGGCCTTGCCGGCGTGCTCGAGCGTGCGCCCGTCCTGATCACCCAGCACATGCCGCCGACCTTCACCGCCATCCTTGCCGAGCATCTCGCCCGCCTCGCCAACCGCCCGGCGCGCGAGGCGCAGGACGGCGAGGAGGTCAATGCCGGCACCATCTATCTCGCCCCCGGCGGCAAGCACATGCGCGTTGTCCGCCGCGACGGCATCGCCGTGATCGCGCTCGACGACGGCGCGCTGATCAATTTCTGCAAGCCCGCGGTCGACCCGCTGTTTTCCTCCGCCGCCGAGGTCTGGGGCCATTGGGTGCTCGGCCTGGTGCTGACCGGCATGGGCTCCGACGGCCTGCGCGGGGCGCAGGCGATCGTCGGCGCCGGCGGCCACGTGATGGCGCAGGACGAAGCATCCAGCGTCGTCTGGGGCATGCCCGGCCAAGTCACCCATGCCGGCCTCTGCTCGGCCGTTCTGCCGCTGAACGAGATCGCGCCCAAGCTCACGCGCGTGTTCGCGGGAGAGCGCGCGTGACCCCGCAGGACTTCGACTACCTCCGCAAGCTGTTGCGCGACCGCTCCGGCCTGGTGCTGTCGGCCGAAAAGCAATACCTCGCCGAAAGCCGCCTGCTGCCGCTCGCGCGCCAGCACGGGCTTGCCGGCCTCGGCGACCTGGTCGGGCAGCTCAAGAACGAGCCCGCGCTCGCCCCGCTTTCCGTCAAGGTGGTCGAGGCCATGACCACCAACGAATCCTTCTTCTTCCGCGACAAGATCCCGTTCGAGCATTTCCGCGCCACCATCATGCCGGCGCTGATCGAAGCGCGCGCGCGCGAGAAACGCATCCGCATCTGGTGCACGGCGGCTTCGACCGGGCAGGAGCCCTATTCGCTGGCCATGGCGCTCAAGGCCATGGGCGCGGCGCTTGCCGGCTTCCGCATCGATATCGTCGCCACCGATTTGTCCACCGAGGTGCTGGAGAAGGCCAAGACCGGCATCTACAGCCAGTTCGAGGTGCAGCGCGGGCTGCCGATCACGCAGCTCGTCAAGTTCTTCGCCCAGGTCGGCGACGCCTGGCAGATCGCGCCGGAAATTCGCGGCATGGTGCATTTCCGCCCGCTCAATCTGCTCAACGATTTCGCCGCGCTCGGCGCCTTCGACGTGGTGTTCTGCCGCAACGTGCTGATCTATTTCGACCAGCCGACCAAGATCGACGTGCTCAACCGCATCGCGCGCCAGATGCCGGCCGACGGCTTCCTGGTGCTGGGCGCCGCCGAGACCGTGATCGGGCTGACCGACGCGTTCAAGCCGGCCGACCGACAGAGCGCGGGCTTTATGTGGTCAACAGCGAGCCGCGGCGTCCGGCGCGTGTCGAGCCGAGCAACGTGTTGAAGTTCGCGGTGAAGGCTTAGGTTTCCCACTTATGATCGCGGCATGAACGTCGCAAAGCTGCTGCAAGCCCTGGAAGAGATCATCTTCGAGGTCGCCTGTCTGGCGGTCCTGCTGCCGAAGACGCTCTTCTGGCTGGCGCTGTCGCCGCGCAAGGCGCACGCCTATGTCATCGAAGAATTGCAGAAGAAGCCGGAGGACCGCTACGACCGCTTCACGCCGCCTTTGATCTTTTGGTCGATCGTCGGAATCCTCCCGCATTTCATGCTTCTCAGCATTTACGCCGCCGACCCCACGATTAGCCAACTGCTGGCCGCCAACACCGATGTGATGGTTGTGAAGATTCTCACGCTGTCGGCGGACATCCGCTTCGTGGCGCTGAGCAGCTTCGCGGTTTCGCTGCCGCTAGCCTTCGCGGTCGTGATCGCGCGCGAAAGACAGCAACAGGTCGCCAAGAGCGCGCTGCGCGAGCCGCTCTACAGCCTGTGCTATTGCACGGCTCCCGTCTTCCTGGCGGCCACGCCGGTGTGGACGATTTGGCTCGCACAATCGAAGGGCCTGTATCCGGACCTGATGGAATTTCTGCTTAACGCGTATGGCTTCGTCCTGATGGTCTAGACCGCTTGGATCGGCGCGTCGTTGTTGCGGCTGCACCTCGGCATCGACTGGGGACGGGCGGTCAGGCTTCTCGGCAAAACCTATTTAGTCTTTCGCGGTCTGATAATGCTGCTCGAGGCCGGCATCTTGTCGATACTCGGTACGATGATTATGGGACCGCACTGAGGGCGACCTGCCGCTCCGGGATGCGACACGCCGCCGTTGCGACGGCGCAAGGCGCGGGGTCGCGCCAAACAAAAACCCCGCCATGGTGGCGGGGTTTTTTATCTCTGGCTTCCTGCTGGCGCGGGACTGAGCGGGCAGGGCCTTACGCCGGAATACACTCTTCGCTCTCGGTCGGTTCGTGCAGCACGTAACCGCGGCCCCACACCGTCCCGATGTAGTTTTCGTCACTTGAGGCGCTGGCGAGCGTCTGGCGAGGCAAACAATTTCACCTGTAATCGGGGAAAATTACATCCAGAATTTGTGCATGGATCAACCGGTCTACCGATACTTGCGCAGCTACTCGCTCGACCCGGGCTTTTCCACGCGCCTCGATACGGCGGGCATCAACGAGGTTATTTATCGGATACCCTACGAGAAAGTGGAGCCGGGGCCGATCGGCGAATACATCGCGGTCATCGACGTCGATCCTCCTAGCGACTGCTGGTACGACCCCATCGACCTGTCCGACGAGGCGGTCGCGTCCCAACAAGGGGTCGCACCCAGCGAGGGCAATCCGCAATTTCATCAGCAGTTTGTCTACGCAGTGACGATGAAGACGATCCGTCACTTCGAGCGCGCGCTCGGCCGCAGGATCGTCTGGCACGGGCGCATCGCACGGCGCGGATCGCCAGACGACGGTTACGTGCGCCGCCTGCGCATCTATCCGCGTGCGATGCGCGACTCGAATGCCTATTACGATCCCGACAAGCGCTCAGTGCTATTCGGGCATTTCTCGGCCGCTAATCAGTATCAGGGGGCGAATTACCCGGGCGGTTTGGTGCTTACATGCCTCAGCCCGGATATCGTCGCGCACGAAGTGACGCATGCGATCCTGAGACTGATCCACGCCCGCTATATAGAAGACACCAATCCCGACGTTGCGGCCTTCCACGAGGGCTTTGCCGATATAGTCGCGCTGTTGCAACGGTTCACGTTCCACAAACTGGTCGAGCATCAACTGTTCGCGACCGGCGGGCGGCTCGACCGCTACAGCGTGCTTGGCGAACTGGCGACGCAGTTCGGCGAGGCGTTGGAAGACAATCGCGGCGCTTTGCGGCACATGATCGGCCACTGGGTGACGAACAAGGAGGGAAAGGACGAGTGGAAACCGCTCGAGCCGAGCCCATCCGATTACCTGGATAATGTGGAAGCGCACGACCGCGGGGCGGTGCTCGTGGCCACAATCTTCGACGCGTTCCAACGCATTTACGGTTTTCGGACAAGCGATTTACTGCGGATCGCAACCAACGGAACGGGGGTCCTGCCGCAGGGGAGCGTGAGCCGCGATCTCGTTCAACGCTTAGCGGGCGAAGCGAGCAAGATCGCCGAACACCTCTTGCATATCTGCATTCGCGCGCTCGACTATTGCCCGCCGCACGACATCTCGTTCGGCGACTATCTGCGGGCGCTGATCACGGCTGATCTCGATGCCGCGCCGGCGGACGAGACCGGCTACCGCGTCGCCCTGATTGAGGCCTTCCGCGCGCGCGGCATATTTCCGGATCGGGTGAACACGCTTTCAGTCGACAGCCTGCGTTGGTTTCCGCCCGACCTGAGCAAGAAGCAGGCCGGTGTGCTGAGCTGGATCGTCGAGCACGTCAAGCCGAACGTCCGCTATCTCGTCGAAACCGACGACCGCCACGAGATCTTTAAGATATCGCGCGACGCGCGGGCCAAGCTCCACGGGCTGTTTTCGGCGAACAGGAGTCGCTTTACCGCCGCCCAATGGGAGGATTTCCTCAATAAGCTCGGACTGACCTCTCAGCCGGTTTCCAAGCTGTTCGGGCGCGACTCGGCGAAGGTCCGGTTCATGCGCGGCACGCGGCTGGACGATAGCTACGTGCCGCCGCTCGAGGTGCATACCATGCGGCCCGCGTTCCGCGAGGGGCGCGAAGAGGGGCGGCAGATTGAGCAGGTGATCATTTCGCTCACGCAGACCGTCAAGATGGACATCGGCGAAGACGGAAAGCACAAGCCGATGACGTTCCGCGGCGGCTGCCAGCTTGTGCTCGATCTGGGCCGCTCCAACGACGTCGACCTCATCGTGCGCATGAATGTGAAAAGCTTCGCGCGCTATGAGCGGCAACGGGATTACATGCTGGGAGAAGGCGAGGGCGGTGCGTCCTCCGCTTCTCTCTATTCAGACGACGATCGCGAAAGCAGGCTTGACTTCAACTTGCTGCATCAGCAGAGCGGATGATCCGATGAGCAAAGTTTCGGCGAATGTCCGCATGTACCGGCTCGACGAGCTGGGCGACTGCTTCCTCATCGCGTTCACTGCGGACGGCCAGAAAAGCCACCTGTTGATCGACTGCGGTTCGTTCCGGAATAAAAAGACATCGGCCGACCGCCTCAGGATGATCGCCGCCGCGATCGGCAAAGAACTCGCTGGCGCGCCGCTTGATGTCGTCGTCGGTACCCACCAGCACAATGATCACCTGAGTGGATTCGTGCATGCCAAGAAGGAATTCGAGAAGATCAACGTCAAACAGGTGTGGCTCTCCTGGCTCGACGACCCGAAGGATGCTACGGCACGAAAGATCGGCAAGGATCACAAGAATCTCGTCTCGAGCCTGCATAAGGCCCGTCAGGAAATCGGCAATAAAAGGCTTGGTTTGAAGGGTGATCGCGCACGCGAAGTGCTTGACGATGTCCTCGGGTTCTATGGTCTCTCAATGAAGGCCGCTGCCGGACCCCCGGTGCTTCCCGCCGAGGCGATCGATATTCTGAAGAAAATCGGGAGCGAGAACCCGAAATATCTCAAGCCCGGCGCCGTGCTCGACATGCCGGGAATGCCCCCGGGTAGCGTGCGCGTTTACGCGCTCGGGCCGCCGCGCGACGACGATCTGCTCTTCGACATTAATCCCAAGAAGGGCGAGAGCTACGATAAGAATCTCACCGCCCGCGCCATTGCGAGGACGCTCGCGGCGCGCTCCCTCTCGGCAAAGAGATTGCTCAGCGCGGTCGGCAACAAGAAGTACGTGCCGTCCGGCGAGGAAGCGCAATATCCGTTCGGGCAGAGCTTGAAGCGGCGCGGCGCCGCCCTGCACAGCGGAGCGCTCAAGAAGATCATGCGCTATTACGGTTCGGAAAAAAGCCGCACGATCGACGAGGATTGGCTCGATCAGGCCGAGTCGCTTGCACTTTACCTCGACACCTTCACCAACAATTCGAGCCTCGTGCTCGCGATCGAGCTGGTCGCGAGCGGCAAAGTGCTCTTGTTTGCCGCCGACGCGCAGACCGGAAATTGGCTGAGTTGGCCTTTGGTGAAGTGGGAAAAGAGCGGTGTGAAGTTCGACGACCTGATGAAGCGGACCGTATTCTACAAGGTCGGCCACCACGCCAGTCACAATGCCACGCTGCCGCATACCTTTGAGATGATAACTCATCCCGATCTTGTGGCCCTGATCCCGGTCAATAAGCAGGATCCGAACATTACTAAAAAGAACGGCTGGAAGATGCCGGCAACGAACCTGTTTAAGAAGCTGGTGGAGCGGACCTCAAATAGGGTGCTCCAAATGGACAACGATAATCCGGCGAACTGCAATCCCAGCAAGCAGCCGGCGAAGTCGTCCTGGAAGAAAGCTGGCATCAAACCCAAGATCACCGATCTCTTTATCGAGTTGGAATTTGGGGACTAGTCAACTGCCGGGCACGCACGACGCAAGAGGCGCCGGTCTTCCTCGGCGCCTTACGCAGGATCGAACGAAAAACCCCGCCTCGCGGCGGGGTTCGAACGTCTGTGCCTTCCTCAGCAAGATGGCCGGGTCAAGCCCGGCCATGACGAGCTTCGGCCTTACGCCGGGATGCGCTCTTCCATCTCGGCCGGCTCGCGCAGCACGTAGCCTCTGCCCCACACCGTCTCGATGTAGTTCTTGCCGCTCGAGGCGTTGGCGAGCTTCTTGCGCAGCTTGCAGATGAACACGTCGATGATCTTCAGCTCCGGCTCGTCCATGCCGCCGTAGAGATGGTTGAGGAACATCTCCTTGGTGAGCGTCGTGCCCTTGCGCAGCGAGAGCAGCTCGAGCATCTGGTATTCCTTGCCCGTCAGGTGCACGCGCTGGCCGCCGACCTCCACCGTCTTGGTGTCGAGGTTGACGACGAGATCGCCGGTGTTGATGACCGACTGGGCGTGGCCCTTGGAGCGGCGCACGATGGCGTGGATGCGCGCGATCAGCTCGTCCTTGTGGAACGGCTTGGTCATGTAGTCGTCGGCGCCGAAGCCGAGGCCCTTGACCTTGTCCTCGATGCCGGCAAGGCCGGACAGGATCAGGATCGGCGTCTTAACCTTTGAGACGCGCAAGGAGCGCAGCACCTCGAAGCCCGACATGTCGGGCAAATTGATGTCCAGAAGAATGATGTCGTAGTCGTAGAGCTTGCCGAGATCGACGCCTTCTTCGCCCAGATCGGTGGTGTAGACGTTGAAGCTCTCGGATTTGAGCATCAGCTCAATGGATTGCGCGGTGGCGCTGTCGTCTTCAATCAGGAGTACGCGCATTTAAGTCCCCTTCTCGCCGCTAACGGCCCCTTATGTCAGCGCCGCAACGGCGGCGAGCTCTGCAAAAAACGCGCTGGGACAAACCAATTCGACCCTATTCCGACATGGTTAACAAAACCTGATTCTCGGTGGCAAGCGCCGCATAGGCAAAAGGGCGCAAATCGGCGTAAGATATTGCCTGAGAGTGGTTTTTTGGCCACGTATCGGTTCATGCTCCAGTTTAAGAGTCGGGCCTAACCAACTCTGGCGACTCGCCCCTTCCGTCCTGGCCGGGCGACTCCGTGCCTGAAATTCCGATGGACGATGACCCAATGATTAACGACGCGGGTAAACACCGAGTTAAAAACGCCGATCGGGTGGTAAGCCTAAGAGCGGGTTTACGCGCGATTTCCCGCTGCTCGATGCGCGCGAGCCATACCGCGCCTGCGGTAACACGCCAAGGCGGCGCGCGGGGGCTCAATCCTTGAAAGCGCTCGCCGAGCAGATCAGCGATCTCGACGGCGTCGAGATCTTCGGCCGCGTGGTCGGCGTGCGCGGGCTGATGGTGGAAGTCGCGGGGCCCATTCATGCCATGTCGGTCGGTGCGCGGCTCACCATCGAGACCGGCCTTAATGGCGCCATTCCGTGCGAGGTGGTCGGCTTCTCCGGCGGCCATGCGCTGGCGCTGCCGTTTGCCGCGCTCGACGGCGTGCGGCGCGGCTGCCGCGCGCTGGTGGCCTCGGCCGCCGGCGCGGTGCGGCCGTCCGAACGCTGGCTCGGCCGCGTCATCAACGCCATGGGCGAGCCGATCGACGGGCAGGGGCCGCTGCCGCCGGGCCCGGCGCCCTATTCGTTCCGCAGCACGCCGCCGCCGGCGCATGCCCGCATGCGGGTCGGCGAGCCGCTCGATCTCGGCGTGCGCGCGCTCAATACCTTCCTCACCGTCTGCCGCGGCCAGCGCATGGGCATCTTCTCCGGCTCCGGCGTCGGCAAGTCGGTGCTGCTGTCGATGCTGGCGCGCAACGTGTCGGCCGACATCTCGGTCATTGGCCTAGTCGGCGAGCGCGGCCGCGAGGTGCAGGAGTTCCTGCAGGACGATTTGGGTCCCGCCGGTCTGGCGCGCTCGGTGGTGGTGGTCTCGACCTCGGACGAGCCGGCGCTGATGCGCCGGCAGGCGGCCTATCTCACGCTCGCCATCGCCGAGTTCTTCCGCGACCTGCACAAGGACGTGCTGGTGCTGATGGATTCGGTGACGCGCTTTGCCATGGCGCAGCGCGAGATCGGGCTGTCCGCCGGCGAGCCGCCGACCGCCAAGGGCTATACGCCGACGGTGTTCACCGAATTGCCGCGGCTGTTGGAGCGCGCCGGTCCCGGCACCGACCAGGGCACCATCACCGGCATCTTCAGCGTGCTGGTCGACGGCGACGACCATAACGAGCCGGTGGCCGACGCCGTGCGCGGCATCCTCGACGGCCATATCGTGATGGAGCGGGCGATCGCCGAGCGCGGGCGCTATCCGGCGATCAACATCCTCAAATCGATCTCGCGCACCATGCCGCGGGCGGCCGATCCGGCCTATCCTGCCGGCCATCAACCGCGCGCGCCAGGTGATGGCCACCTATGCCGACATGGAGGAACTGATCCGGCTCGGCGCCTATCGGGCGGGTTCCAGCGCCGAAGTCGACGAGGCGATCCGCCTGCACAAGCCGTTGGAGGCCTTCCTTTCGCAAATTAAGGAAGAATCAACCAGTATGGCGGAGGCATATCAACGGCTTGAGCAAATCTTGGCGGCGACGGAAACCGAAAACTAACGTTATTGCGCCACAGTCGTCCGTCGAACGATCCGGGACGCCCGTGCCGGGCCGGTGTATGCGGTTTTCACGGGCGCTTATTCGGGGCTTCGGGGAGTATTGAGTCGATGAAGTCACGCGAAACCCTCATCCGCCTAAAGAAATTTCAGGTTGACGAGAAGCGGCGCAAGGTCGCCCAGATCGAGGCGATGATCGCCGAATTCGACCGCATCGCGTTCGATCTCGATCGCGAGATCAAGACCGAGCAGGACCGCGCCGGCATCCACGATCCCGCCCATTTCGCCTATCCGACCTACGCCAAGGCGGCGATCGTGCGGCGCGAGAACCTCAAGCGCTCGGCCGACGAGCTCAAGGCCCAGATGGACGACGCCAAGGCGGCGCTCGGCGAGGCCTTCGAGGAACTCAAGAAAGTCGAGATGCTGGACGAGCGCGACCACGCGCGCGAGAAGGCCGAGGATAACGCGCGCGAGCAGACCGAGCTCGACCGCATCGCCGCCTTGCGCTTCTCGACCGGCGTGGCCGGGGCGTAGTTTCGTCTTTCAAGCTTTCACGTTTGGCGGCGCCGGCGACGGCGCCGTTTTCGTTTGCCGCCGCCGCCCGAGCGCGTCGCGCCACGTCGTCGGCATGGCGGTGCGCATGTTCCTCGCCGCCTACAAGGTGCGCTGACCGCCGCGCAGCTGCGCGTCATACTCATCGCTGCAATAGGGCCCGCCCTGGAAGCGCTCGCCGATCGGGTCGGGCGCTAGGTTCTTCTGCGCCTCCATCGCCTGGGCACGGAAATCTTCCGCCTTGCCTTGCGGCTTGTAGCCGTAGCGGCGGGCATTGCTGTTGTCCCACCAACTCGCCGCGTTGTCGGAAGCCCCATAGAAAATCTCGAAGCGGATGTCGGCGTGCTCGAGCCCGATGCGGATGAGCTGCACCAGATCTTCCGGCTTGATCCAGATCGACAACCGCCGCTGGTCGACCGGCGCATCGTCGACATTGCCGATGCGCAGGCAGGTGACGCGCAGCCCGTGCTTGTCGGCATAGAGCGCGCCGATCGCTTCGCCGAATGCCTTGCTCACACCATAACGGCTGTCCGGCCGCACCGTGACGTCGACGCCGATCTTCTGGGCGCGCGGATAGAAGCCGACGGCGTGATTGGATGAGGCAAACACCACGCGCTTGACGCCGGCGCAGCAGGCGGCCTCGAAAATATTGTAGGTGCCGATGACGTTGCTGTTGAGGATGGTCGGCCACGGCCCTTCGGTCGAGTGGCCGCCGAGATGGACGATGCCGTCCATGCCGTCGACAATCGTTTCGACTTGCCCGTAGTCAGCGAGATCGGCGGCCACGAAGTTTTCGTTGGCGTTGAGATCGTCGGGCTTGCGAATGTCGCTCCAGCGGATGCTCGGGTAGACGCCCTTGAGCAGCGTGCGCAGACGCGTGCCGATGCCGCCGGCGGCCCCGGTGACCAGAATCTTTTCCATTGCCTTCTCTCGCGATGTTGTCGCGGCCCATTAGCCGACGTTACTGGTTGCCGCCCTCGGTGGCGAGCTTTTCGTGCCGGGCGCCGCTGTTTCTACGGCGTGATGATCGCGGTCTTGCTGCTGGTGACGTTCGTGCCGTCGCCGGCGCAGTGACTATCGGCCGTTGCGACCAAGTGGCTAAAACGCCGCGGCCATATCCTTGGCGCCGGACGCGCGCGAACGGTGATCGATCGTATCGTTGATCTCCTTGAGCAGGCCCGTCACCACGCCGGCGCGGCGCGCCACCGGATTGCGCTCGTAGCCGCGCTGCTGGAAGAAATTCGCGGTCGGCACGCGCGCGCGCCAGGCCTGCGGCATCATCACCATGTCGAGGCCGTTGCCGTCGCCGGTCAGGTTCATCAATTCGAGCTCGGCCGCGCTCAACGAGCCGGTATAACCGTTGGCGCGCGCAAAGCGCAGCGAGTCGACCAGGTTCTGCACCTGCAACATGGGGCCGAGATCGCGGTCGAGCACCGCGGCGTGCACGCCCCAGCCGCGCGGCGTGGTCTTGGCGACGACGTCATATTTGCTCCAGCGCGGCGGGATCGAGCGGCTGAACGCCAGCATGCGTTTGAAGGCTTCGATCTTGCGCTCCATGATCGACCGCTGCGCGCCGCTCAACGTCTTGGCCTTCTGCCGCAAGGCCGCGAGCATATGATTGCCGTGGTCGGCGATGAGCGAGATCGTATTGGTGGAAAGCAATTGATTGTAGCCGAGCGCGGGGGAGATCGCCGGCCCGTGCGGCCGGCGCGGCGTGATGCCCGGCTGTTCGTCATAGGTGCCGTGGCCGTCGGTCTCGAAAGCATAGATGCCGACGATCTGATCGCGGGTCAGGCCGGCGGCGCGCGCGGCCTTGGCATAGGCGCGCTTGAACGCGATCTCGCTCACCTGCTGCGGCACGAAGCCGAATTCCTTGGCGGCGCTTTTCAGGAAATCGGCGACCACAGGGATGTAGAGCCTGTGCTTCTCGCCCGGCACCGGGCCGGGCCCGGCCGGATTGATCGGGCGCGGCGGCCCGCGATAGACCGGCGGCTGGCTGAGCACATAGTCGGTCAGCGCGAGGCGCTCATGTTTGCGGCGCTTGACGCGGCGCGCTGTGCGCTTCTCGGCAACCGTGGTCCAATAGCGCTCGGCTTCCTGCTCATAGGCGCGGCGCGCGTGCAGATATTGCGCGAGCTTTTCCTGATATTCGGCCGGCGTGAGCGCGGCCGCGAGCTTGAAGGAACTTTGCGCAGGCGACGGCGCGACCGGCATACCGGCCGCGATCAGACCTGTCAGGCAGAGACCCAGCAAACGTCGGCGCATGCCGCGCATTTAGCCATTAATTGTTGATTCGGCCATCGAACGGCGCAGCGGCAAGGAGTCGCTATCGCCGCGATATGACCTTGCCGCCTTCCGCCACGATCTTCGGCCCGCTCGGCGTGAACATCACGCTGAACTCGAACGAAGCGGTGCCGTCCGACGTCTTGCCCTCGGCGGGATTTACATCGTGAAAGTCGAGAACGCCCGAGACGCCGCAGAGCGAGCGCGCCTTGTCGCACTTGATGCGCGTCATGTCCTGTTTGACGCGGAAGTTCCGCACCGGCCACTTGCCGACATAGTGGCGCTGTTCTTCGACGATTTGCGCGTTGGTCATGCGGTCGCCGAAATATTTCAGTTCCGGCGCGTAATTCTTGCGCGTGAAGGCGAGCACATCCTCGAGGCTTCCTTGCGAATGGTACATGTAAACGGTGAGGAAATCGCGCGCCATCGATTCCAAGGATACCGGCGGGGTCTCGTCCGGCGGCGGCGGTTGCTTCGGCTGCGCCGGCGGCACCGATGCGACGTCCGATTTGCCTTCCGTCTTGGTCTTGAGCATCTGCTCGAGCTTCCTCAGCTGCTCTTGCAGCGCGGCGACGTCTTTCTGGATCGACTGCGCGGGCGGGCCATTGCCGGCGGTGCCGTTGCCGCGGCCGGCGAAGTAGAAGCTGCCCGCGATCGGCGAGCTCGACAGCCACGGCTGCTGCTCGCCGCCGGTGTTCTTTTTGACGGTAAGTCCGACCGTGTTGAACACCTCGAACAGGCCGAGCCCGGGCTTGCGGACGGTTGCGGCGAGCGCCTCGGTGAACGGGCTGTGCCCGTCGGTGCCGTCGACGGCGACATTGCCCGGTTGCGTCGCGAACGAGATCAGCGTGCCGTCAGGCGCCTGCATCTGCGCCAGCCCGCCGGAGGTCGAGCGCAGCCCGCGTCCGCCGAACGGATTGTTGCGGCAGGCGTCGAGAATGACGAGATTGAGCTTGGTGCGCGAGCCTTCCATTTGCCGCAGCACCAGCCGGGTGTCGAGCATCTGGAAGTCGACGTCGGCCTCGCGCGTGAGATTGGCGTCGACCGGCACCAGATAATTGCTGCCAAGCACCTGGATGCCGTGGCCGGCATAATAGAACAGCGCGACCTCGGCGCCCTGCATCTGCCGCCCGAAGGTGAGCACCGCGCGGTCGAAACCCGGCTTGTCGAGATCGAGCTGTGCGCCGCCGCCGACCAGTTCGAAGCCGAGCGTGCTCAGCGTATTGGCGATCAACCGGGCGTCATTGGCGGGATTGGCGAGGGGCGGGACGTAACGGTAGGTCGAATTGCCGATGACCAGCGCCACACGCTTTTCGGCGAGGGCGAAAGCGTTCGACAACAACAATATCAACGCAACGAGCGTGCAATCACGCAGCCAACGCGACAACATCGTCCTAACACCCCCCATCAGGGCGTCGCCTAGGTTAACACGCAGCCTGGCGTTGAGCCAATATCTGTCATCCCATAATGCGCCACGGCATCGCTATCGTTGCGAAAGCACGCGCCCATTTTGCGACACGACCTTGGGACCGCCCGGCGTGAAGACGACGCGAAATGCGAAGGTGGCGACCCCATGCGATGCCCGGTAGCGGCTCGAGACGCGGAAGTCGTATTTGCCCGACACATCGCAATAGGATTTGACGTCATTGCAGGCGATGTGGGTCGCTTCGGACCTGATCCGGTACCTGCGGTGCGGCCAGCGCGCGATAAAACTGCGCTGCTCGGCAACCAGTTTTCGGTTACTGATGCGCTTGCCATAGTAATGCACTTCGTCGGCGAAGTTCTGCCGGTAAAAGGCGAGCGCATCGGAGGCATCGGCCTGGACGCGCCGGCCATAGTCGACCAGGAAATCCTGCGCGCGGGATTCCAAAGACACCGGCGGCGTGCTCAACAGCCTGTGGTTCCCGCCCGGCACCGTCAGTGAAGCGACCTTGGTTTCGTTTTGCGTCCTCACCTTCCGCTCAAGCGCGTTCAGGTGCGCTTGCAGGGCAGCGACCTCATCCTGTCGGGCGGTCGCGGCGATGGCCTTGCCCTGCGCGGCTGCGGCCGTGAACGCGACACACAAGACGGCGGACGTGGCCAGCCGGAAAAGACGTGAAAGCATTGCCCCCGCTCCAAACGATTTGAGCCCCGCAAAACGCGAGCATGACAACGGCGATTTCACATCATTGACGGCCGGAACGGCGGCGTTCCGGCAAAAACGCGCAAAAAAAGAAGCGCCGCAGGAGCGGCGCGTTGAGGGGGGAGGTTAAGAGAGAATTCGGGGTGGGCGCGTCAGCGCACGACCGGCGCGTTGCGGTTGGTGAACAACACGGGTCCGCCGGCCTTGATCACGGACGGGGTCTGGGCGGCCATGATATCGGTGCCAAGATTGAGGTCGCGCGCGGAAATGCCGATCACCGAGATCAGCAGCGCAGCGGCAAGCCCGACCACCACGATCTTCAGGTGGGTGGTCCTATCGGCGTTGTACATCGACCAGTTCATGACAGCCTCCCAAGGTCACGCCCAATTCGTCGCGTCGGCCCGGAAAAAGGTTCAAACGGCTTCGGGGTCCTAACCTAATAACGGACGTAACGTTCCCAATCCGGCATCACGGATCATTGAAATTTGCGTGAAGGACGGCGGGTTTTGGCGGGGAAATGGCCGGAAAAGGACGAAATTGGGCCGAATGAGCACTTCCGACGGGCAAAATGCGCCCCTGCCGGGATTTCCGATCGAAAGCATGGCCGCCGGCCGGGTACTGGGAAGATGCCGCCCGGAGCCCCTGGCGGTCTCAGTCGGTGCGGCTGAGCTGGCTTTCCTCGGCGATGCGCTCGAAGGATTCCGCCAAGTTCTTGATCCGGTAGGACAGCCGGTTGTCGTTCTCGACCGGCAGTTGCCGTACCACCTTGTATTTGCCGCGGGCGGCGTTGTTTTGAAATTGCGGCTGGTAATAGACGTTCTGGCCGACGGAAAATTTGTGCGCCATGTCGATCTCCTCAGCGTGAACGAAAACGCCCGGCGCGGGGCCGGGCGTTCGGTGTTGGGCGATCGGATCCGATCTCAGGCGTTCTGCAGATTGGCAGCCGCCTGCTTGCCGCGCTCGGTCACCACTTCGTAGGTGAGGCGCTGACCCTCGTTGAGCGTGCTCATGCCGGCGCGTTCGACCGCGCTGATGTGCACGAAAACGTCGCGCGAGCCGTCGCTCGGCGTGATGAATCCAAAGCCCTTCTGGGTGTTGAAGAACTTAACGGTACCTGTAGCCATAGTAGCTTTTCCTTGCGTTAGACGCTGCTCGCGTCGGGATACGCCGAAAGCGTGCATCGCTTCGGCGATCGAAACATCCGAGTTTTAGGGGTGCATTGTTATGCGCCCAACACGGGGCAGCGCAGCAAGGCAAAACCAAAAACCTGGTTTCAACGGGGGTGCGCATACACGAATTGACCTTTCCGGTCAAACGCGCGTGCATTTTGACTCAAATTGCCGCTTTCTTGAGCGGGAATTTGTCGCTTTCGTAGAGCGCGCGAATGTCCTTGTGGCCGAGGCGCTCCTCGTCGATCTCGATATAGGCGCCGAGCAACAGCGGCTCGGGCAGTTCCTCGACGGCGAAGCGGATGGCATCGGCCGCGCGATCGAAACGGCGGTACTTTATCTTGCTGGCAACTTTGCGGTTGCGCGAGGGGAATAGCTCCGCCGGCGCGTTAAAATTGAACTTGTCCATGAGCGAACTCCAAAATTCGTCGGCGAAACCGAAGCGATGGAAAATCAACAAGTTGTATATGGGGATGCCGACCCCTTTTGGCCAGGGGCACGTTGAATTCCGCTGCAAATGGGATCGAAAAGCCGCACCGCGGGGCAACTCGACTTATCGGGGCAAATAGCGCATTTTGGTGCGAGCCGGCCCGCAAACAGGGTTACCCGGGGGTGTAATGTCAGGATCGAAGGCCGATCAGGCGCTGTTTCACTTCGTGATGATCAAGCCGACGCATTACGATGACGACGGCTACCCGATCCAGTGGCTGCGCTCGGCGATCCCCTCCAATACGCTCGCCTGCCTGAACGCGCTGGCCGAGGACGCCGCCCGCCGGCAGATCCTGGGGCCGGGCGTCGAGATCCGCCTGCACACTTATGACGAGACCAACCGGCGGGTCCGGCCGGACAAGATCATCGACATGATCCGCCGCGAAGGCGGGCGCTGCCTGATCGGGCTGGTCGGCGTGCAGTCGAACCAGTTCCCGCGCGCCGTCGACCTGGCGCGGCCGTTTCTCGCCGCCAAATTGCCGGTCTGCATCGGCGGCTTCCACATCTCCGGCTGCATCGCCATGCTGCCGGAACTGCCGGGCGACATCAAAGCGGCGCAAGCGATGGGCATCTCGTTCTTCGCCGGTGAGGCGGAAGAGCACCGTCTCGATCATGTGCTGCGCGACGCCTATAACGGCGAGCTCAAGCCGCTCTACAATTATATGGACGATCTGCCGGCGCTCGCCGGCGAGCCGCCGCCCTTCCTGCCGCGCAAGCACGTCCAGCGCACCTCCGGTTCGCTCTCCAGCATCGATCTCGGCCGCGGCTGTCCTTATCAATGCTCGTTCTGCACCATCATCAACGTGCAGGGGCGCAAGAGCCGCATTCGCTCGGCCGACGACCTCGAACACATCGTGCGCGAGAATTACGCGCGAAGGCATCAAGCGCTTCTTCATCACCGACGACAATTTCGCGCGCAACAAGGATTGGGAGCCGCTGTTCGACCGCATGATCCAGATGCGGGTGGGCGAGGGGATGAATATCGGCTTTACGATCCAAGTCGATACGCTCTGCCACAAGATTCCGAACTTCATCGAGAAGGCGACCAAGGCGGGCGTGCGGCGCGTGTTCATCGGGCTGGAGAACATCAATCCGGACAATCTGATCGCCGCCAAGAAGCGGCAGAACAAGATCACCGAATACCGCGAGATGCTGCAGATGTGGCGCAACCACGGCGCCATCACCTATGCCGGCTATATCCTCGGCTTTCCCGCCGATACCAAAGAGTTGATCCTGCGCGACGTCGAGATCATCAAGCGCGAATTGCCGATCGATATTCTGGAGTTTTTCTTCCTGACGCCGCTGCCGGGCTCCGAAGACCACAAGGTGCTCTCGGCCAAGGGCATCTGGATGGACCCGGACATGAACAAATACGACCTCAACCACCGGGTCTCGCATCACAGCGGATCGATGTCGGACGCCGATTGGGAGGAGGCCTATCGCGCCGCCTGGCACACCTTCTATACGCCGGAGCACATCAACACGATCATCCGGCGCACCTGTGCAGCCAAGAACCTGCGGCCGGGCACCAC
Source organism: uncultured Alphaproteobacteria bacterium (assembly GCA_963761245.1). GTDB lineage: Bacteria > Pseudomonadota > Alphaproteobacteria > Rhizobiales > Xanthobacteraceae > Pseudolabrys. Next base: position 32,746 of record CAVXGN010000023.1, read on the forward strand.
GCTGTCGACCATTTTGTGGTTCTACCTGATGATCCTGTTCGAAGGCGTGCATCCGCTGGAAGGCGGCGCGATACGGCTGAAAGCGCGGCGCGACCGGCGGAACGGGTTCCCGATCGAGAACCCCTTGCTGTTCTACACGAAGTACTGGGGCGGCACGGCGCTGAAGCTGATGAAATACGTGCGCGTCTATCTGCGCTGCAAGGGCATGCTCGACCGCGCGCTGAAAGCGGAAGACCGCTGGAGCTATTCCGACCTCGCCATTGCGGCCCCCAAGGCCGACGAGTTCGACGCGCTCGAGCTCTATCACGCCACTACCGGCGGCGAGGCCGCGCTCAAGCGCAAATACCGCGACGACGCCATCCGCGCGCGTGGGCACGCGCATGATGAAGGCGGCGGCGACAATCGCGGCGGAATAGGAAGACCCCTGATAGCGGTCAACGGGACGCGTTGTTCGGTGCGCAGCGGGAATGTTTTCGGCGGATAGGCTCGGCAACCGCCTCACGAATGCTTTTGCAATCGGCTGTACCATGCCCAACTACAGGCGATCATCGCGAGCCGGCAGCCACACCAGCGGTCTGATCATGTAGCTCGTGTGGTTGATGAATTGGCTGTTGAACACGGCGATCCAAAGCCCCAGCATCGTCAGCGACACGAGAAACGCTGCGAGTTCGCGCACGGTCAATTGGCGTGGACGCGGTGCGCCAAAGCGCTATCGACCCACCGACGATGCCTAGGGCCGAGCCGACCAAAATACCGGCGCCCGCGAAAAAGCTTCCGGATCCTATCGTTGGCGTCGAAAGTCCAATGGACATGACGGTCCACAGAAGCCTCCTCGCAAAAGTGTGCCCGAGCACGACCGGGAGCCCGAGCGATTCCAGGAATCGCCGCGTCGCCTCGTTGTGCAACGAGTGCGTCGGGCCCGCGACGATGTTGGCCAGGGGCGCTCCGAAATTGTTCATCACGCCGCCGCCGAAGGTTGCAGCGACGACCGACCATTTGAGCAGGACGCAGCCTATGATCGTCGCGGTGAACCCGATGAGGCCCTGCGCGATGCGGCGCCACAGCAGCCGGCGGTCGGGGAGGGTGGACGACGAGATCGCGAGGCAACCGGGGATCATCGCCAACACGAGCGGGATTTGCCCGGTCAGGAACTCAAACCAGGCGACGAGCGCGCCGAAACCGCAGCACACGAGCAAAAACGTTCCTTCACGCATGCGCAGCGGGTTACGCAGCAAGAACGTCAGCGGGACGGCGATCACCACCATGCCGCCGAACGCGAACGAATCGGACGGGCCGAATTGCAGCAGTCCCCAGAACAAGAGCAAGCTCAGACCAAGCGCTAGAGCGGAATCCGATCAGGCTGCATCGTATCCTGCGGCGGCGAAGTAGTTGGCGCATTCTTGCGGCGTGAACGTATCGATCAGGCGACCGATGACGTACCAGAGGCCATCAACCGTCCGGGCGGCGGCCTTTCTGAGCAGCGCCTTCAGCTTGGCGAAGGCGTTTTCGATTGGGTTGAAGTCGGGACTGTATGGCGGAAGGTAGAGCAGGTTTGCGCCGATGGCCTCGATCAAGGCGCGCACCCGGTGGCCTTTGTGGCTGGACAAGTTGTCCATGATGACGACGTCGCCTGGGCGCAGGTAGCGCACCAGCACGCATTCGACATAGGTCTCAAAAGCTTCGCTGTTAATCGGCCCGTCCAGCACGAAGGGGGCGATCATGCCGCGCAGCGTGAGCCCGGCCACGAAGGTCGTCGTCTTCCAATGTCCATGCGGGATGCCGATCCGCAACCGCTCACCGCGCGGCGCCCAGCCATGCCGGCGTGCCATGTTGGTTGAGGCCCAGGTCTCATCGATGAAGATGAGGCGCTCCGGATCGAGGTCGAGTTGGCCATCGAACCAGGCGCGGCGCCGCTTCAGGATATCCGGGCGATTCTGCTCGCTGGCGTGGGCGGTCTTTTTTTGCGCGTGATCGCATGCCTCTGCAAGAAGCGCTGGATCGTGCCGAAGCCAAACACGTGGCCGCGCTTGGTGAGCGCCCGGCGCATCTCTTCGATGGTCAGGTCGGGCGTTTCTTTGAGCAGGGACAGGATGAGCGGCTTGCAGGCATCAACGCGGCCAGAACGTCGGTCGCCGCCCGATGGCTTCGGTTGCGCGTCACCTTGCGATCTCTCCAAAGCACGCCAGCGGCTGACACTGGCGGGGCTCACGCCGAAGCGGTCCCCGGTCGTGCGGTGGCTTAGGCCAGCGGCGACCGCCGCCAAAACACGCGTGCGAAGATCAAGCGATAAAGCTGGCGCCATGTCTGCCGGCCTCCCGCCCCGGCAGCCAGCATGAATCAAAAAAACTCCGATTTGGGAATCCCAACGATTCAATCAGGTCGGGTTCCGCTCTAGGTAGCCGCGACTTTCTTGCGCTTCGCCGGGATTGCCGGCGTGCCGCAGTTTGATCACTGCGACAGCGATCAGCGTGAAGACGAGGAGGTGCGTCAGAGCAAGCAGGACCCAGGGGATCAGATAGAGCGGCATTAGCGCCAGCATGAAAGCCGTCGCAACGCGATAGCCGTGCAGATAGCGGTGGTAGTACGACTTTTCGCCGGGATGACCGGCCAGGATGGCTTTGAGATAGGTGCAAGCACCGGCAACCGGGTTGACCGGGGCGAGCGGCGACACCGCCTGTTGCCAGTGCGTTCGATAGTTCGGCGAGGCCAGCATGTAGAGGATCAGACATTCGTTATTTTCCCAGAGCCTGACCGGATAATCGGGGCGCAGCAGAAATAGCCGCGCGGTGCCGTCGAGTGCGCCGGATGTCTGTGCTGCGCGCAGCCGATCAACGAGATGAACGCGATCGAGGTTTGCTGCGCCAAGGCTGAGGGCGAGGAAAATGGTGCTAGCGACGATTGCGACAGCCGCTGCATAGGCGAGCGGCTTAATCGTCAGCATTGATGCTGCCTAATCTGCCCCGTTGCTGACGATATGAGGCCGGTGGTCGCGACGCAAGGCATCAAGCGCGCCCGGGCAATCAAAAGCCGCGTGCCGATGCCGCAGCACCGGGTTTCCGCCGGCGTGCGCAATCGACTTAGCCGCGGCTTTTGAACGGCTTGCCGAATTCCTCTTCGTAGTCCTTCTCGTCCCAGTAGCCGATCAGAATGCCCTGCGGCTCGCGTCCGGCCATGGTGTTGACGCGCTCGGGCGTGACGGTGATGCGGTTATGGTGCTTGCGCGCCCAAGTGAAGATGGCGTCGGAAAGCCGCGCGCGTTCGGCTTCGTAAGCCGGATCGGCGCCGAGATCGTTGAGCTCCTGCGGGTCGGTTTGCAAGATCGAACAGCATCGGCCGGAAGCCTTCGCAGTGGACAAATTTCCAGCGCTTGTCGCGCACCATGATCAGGCGCGCTTCGGCCTGGTCGATGCCAAGCGCGACGCGCGCGCGCCGGGTGGCGTAGTCGTATCGGAGATGACGTAGTCGCGCCATTTCTCCGGCTGCCCCTTGCGATGCAGGAGCGGGCCGAGTGAACGGCCTTCCAAAATGTGCGGCTTGGCTTCGCCGCCGAAGAACTCCAGGAAAGTCGGCGCCAGATCGATGCCCTCGACCAATTCAGCGCTCGCCGTGCCGCGCGTGGCGTCGGCTTCCGGGCGCGGGTCGTAGATGATCAACGGCACGCGCACCGACTGCTCGAAGAACAAATCCTTCTCGCCCATCCAATGGTCGCCGAGATGGTCGCCATGGTCGGAGCTCATGACGATCATGGTGTTCTCGAACAGGCCGCGCTTTTGCATATAGGCGAACAGCTTGCCGAGTTGATCGTCGAGTTGCTTGATCAGGCCCATATAGGCGGGGATCACGCGCTCGCGTACTTCGTCGCGCGCGAAGGCGCGGCACACCCGCGTCTTCTGATAGGCGGCATAGACCGGGTGATCGCTCTGACGCTCCGCTTGCGAGCGCACCGGCGGCAAGATGTGCTCCGGTCCGTACATGTTGTGGTAGGGCGCCGGCACGATATAGGGCCAATGCGGCTTGATGTAGGAGAGATGGCAAAGCCACGGCTGGTCGCCGGCCTTGTCGATGAAGTCCATCGCCCGCTGCGTCATATAGGGCGTCTCGGAATGCTCGTCGGGCACGCGCGCCGGCAGGTTGTCGTAGCGCATGAGCCAGCCGGAGAGGATTTCGCCGTCGTCGCCTTCCGCCGAGTTCGCCCATTCCTCCCACGGATTGCGGCCGAGGAAGCCGTGCTGGCGCAGGTAATTGTCGTACGGCGGGTCGGGATCGTAGGGCCCGTCCGGATGCAGGCCGTCGTCGCGCTCGAACGGCTCAAAGCCGCATTCCGACAACAGCACGCCGATGGGCGAGCCGGGGTCGATGCCGAGCCATTCCATGCCCTTGGTGTCGGCGACCATGTGGGTCTTGCCGACAATGGCCGCGCGCACGCCGAGCGGCCGCAGGTGGTCGCCCAAAGTCGGCTCGCCGACGCGCAGCGGAAAGCCGTTCCAGGTCGCGCCGTGCGAGCGGCAGTAGCGCCCGGTGTAGTAGCTCATGCGCGACGGGCCGCAGAACGGCGACTGCACGAAGGCGGCGTCAAAGCGCACGCCCTTTTCCGCCAGCGCATCGAGATGCGGCGTATGCAGATGCGGGTGGCCGTAACAGGACAGGTAATCCCACCGCAATTGGTCGGCCATGATCCAGAGCACGTTTTGGGCAGTGGGCATTCCATCTTCTCCAAAGTCGGTGACAGGTCGGGACGCTACATCCATTTCGGCAGAAAGGTCGCGATGCCCGGAAACAGGAAGATCAGCACGAGTGCGACCAGAATGGCGCCGATGAAGGGCGTGACGCCGGCGAAGATGTGCGAGAGCTTCAGGTCCGGCATCACCGCCTTCACGACAAAGGCGTTCATGCCGATCGGCGGCGTAATCAGGCCCAATTCGGTGACCAGCACGACCACGATGCCGAACCAGATCATGTTGACGTGGGAATCGTCGAGCGCCGGCAGGAACACCGGCACCAGCAACAACAGAATGCCGATCAATTCGAAGATCATGCCCATGAAGATGGCGATCACGACGATGGCCAGCACCAGTCCGGTGGGCGACAGATGCAGCGCATCGACGATATCCAACAGGCCGTAAGGCATGCCGGACAGATTGATGAACTGGGCGAAGACGAGGGCGCCGAAGATCACGATGAACAGCGTCGCCGTGGTGCGCGCCGCCTCGGCCAGGGTGGAGATCCATTCGTGCGAGCGTGCGCAGGTGCCCGCGCAGCATGGAAATGACCGCGGCGCCGAAGGCGCCGATACCGGCGGCTTCGGTGGGCGTGAAGATGCTGCCGTAGATGCCGCCGAGCACCAGCACGAACAGCCCGAGCACCGGCCACACCACGCGCAGCGCGCGGCGCTTGACCTCCGGGTCGAGCGGATCGCCGGCCGGGCCGTATTCGGGATTGCGCCAAACGGTCACTTTCACCGCGCCGAGGAACAGCCCGACCAGCAGCAGGCCGGGCAGCACGCCGGCGATGAACAGCTTGCCGATATCCTGCTGCGCGACGATGGCGTAGATGACCAGCGGCACCGAGGGCGGGATCATGATGCCGAGCGTGCCGCTGGCGGCGACCGAGCCGGCGGCGAGACTGTCGCTGTAGCGGTAATGCCGCATCGGCGGGATGGCGACCTTGGTCATGGTCGCGGCGGTCGCCAGCGACGAACCGCAGACGGCGGCAAAGCCGGCGCAGGCGATCACCGTCGAGAGCGCAAGCCCGCCGCGGAAGCGGCCGAAGCCGGCATAGGCGGCGTCGTAAAGGTCGCGCGAGAGATCGGCGCGGTAGATGAACGTGCCCATCAGGATGAACAGCGGGATGACGCTCAGATTGTAGTTCATGGCGTCGTCCATGATCTGCTGCCCGACCAGCGAGAACGCCGGGCCCCAGCCGCGCAAGTAAGCGAAGCCGACCAAGCCGACGAACATGGTGGCGAAGCCGACGCGCAGGCCGAAGAAGCACAGCAGGATGAGGATGGCGAAGCCGGTGAGGGCAGGGATCACACGCCGCTCCCGAAATCTTTCTGACCGTGTGTCTCCCGCGGCAGCATCAGCCCGAGGATCTGCATCACGAGGCTGACCACCGAAAGACCGGCGACGGTGAACGATACGACGGCAAACGGCCACTCCAGCACCACGGTCTTGGAGCCGATGCGCTCGGCTTCGCGCGCGAACTGAAAGAGCTGGAAGGCAATGATCGCCATCACGCCGACGGAGAACAGTTGGATGATGATCCGGCGCACGGTCGCCGGCATCCAGCGGTCAAGTTGGACCTCGAACAGCTCGACCGTGATGTGCTCGTCGCGCGCGTTGACCAGGCACAGGCCGGCGAAAATCGTCATCGCCAGCAGAAACTGGATCATCTCGGCGGCGCCGAAGATCGGCGCGGTAAACACGTAGCGCCCGACCACGTCGGCGAAGGTCAGCATCATCATGATGAAGATGAGCGCCGCCGTGACGATTTCGGCGACGCGCATCAAGGGAGGCAGCACGATCTGGGCGAACGCGCGCATGGCCGCCTCCGTTGCGTGATGCTGACTGCGGGACTTGCCGGCTAGTTCGTCTTGCCCGACAGCTCCTTCACGCGCTCGACGTAGAAGTCATAGGTCGCCTGCCCCTTGAGGCCGCGTTTATCGGCGGTCGCGATCCATTTCTTGGTCAAGCCTTCGCCGACTTTGACGAGAGCGGCCTCGAATTTCGGATCGGCTTTGACGATCTTGATGCCGGCCTTGTTCAATTCGACCGCCGCTGTCTTGTCGGCATCGACCCAATAGGCGGAGGCCATGCGTCCGAATTTGGCGCCGCTGACCGACATGATCGCCTGCTGATCTTCTTTCGACAGCTCGTTCCACTTCTTCTCGTTCATCAGGAATGAGAAACTGGTCGAATAGATGCCACGGTCGAATTCCGTTTTCGACTTGGTATAGGGGATGATGCGGAAATCGCGCACGCTCGTCGCGCTGACGCCGACATAGGCGTCGACCACGCCGCGCGAGATGATCTCGTTCATCTGCACCGCCGGGCCCGACACCACGCCGGCGCCGATCGCCTTCATGATGTTGGCGTTGGTGCCCGGCAGCGCCCAGATCTTGCGCGACTTCAGGTCCGCAATGGAATTCACCGGCGTGTCGGTCTGACTCCACAATTCGCCCGGCGTGATGACCCACAAGGATAGAAGCTTCACGCCTTTATATTCGTTCGGGAAATACTTCTCGTAGGTTTCCCATAAGGCCTGCGACATGGCCGGCGCGTCCTGGGTCGCGATGAAAGGATTCATGGCGACGGTCGGGCCCCAGACGCGGTTGGCGATGAAGCCATTGAACTGCGCCGCGACGTCGGCGATTCCGTTTTGGACCGATTGCCATTGCTCGGGTGGCGAAGCGAGCGACTTCGGCGGGATCGAGATCTTTACCCGGCCTTTGGTCGCCTCCTCGACCCACTTGCCCCACGTCGGCATGATTTTGCGGCACACGGCGTGCTGCGGCGGCCAGAAGCAATTGACGATCAACCGCGTGGTCGCCTGCGCTTGATTGGGCACGCCGGCCGAAACCATGACGGCGGCGACGATGGCGAGTGACAACAGTCGCATGAATTCCTCCCAGATGTTTTTTGCCGGCTTTTTGCTGTGTCCGGTCGTGTTTGCCTGCGATCATAGGCGGGAAATAACTTGATTAAAAATGATAAATTGTCAGGATATTATATCGGTCTGATATGAAGCTCGATCCGCGCCATCTCGTTCAACTCGCCACCATCCTCGACAGCGGCACCTTGCGCGTGGCTGCCGAGCGGCTGGGCACCACGCAGCCGGCGCTCAGTCGCACCATTGCGATGATGGAGGAACGCATCGGCACGCCGCTGTTCGAGCGCAGCCGGCGCCCGCTGACACCGACCGATACCGGCATCGAGCTCGCCGCCTTTGGGCGCTCGATCCGCAGCGCCGTCGAGCGCGCCGACAATCTGTCGCGCGAGATTACCGATGGGCAGTACGGCACGATCCGGGTCGGCGCGCCGCCGTTCATGTGCGACCAGCTCATCAGCCGAATCATCGGCGAATTCGCGCGCACGCGGCCGCAGGTTCGCGTGGTGCTGCACGGCGATTATTTCCCGGCGCTGGTGACAGCCTTGCACAATCACCGACTGGATATCGTGATCGGGCCATTCGAATTGCTTGAGCGCCCGGGCGGATTGGCGGTCGAGCGCGTCCTGAAAAGCCGCAACGTGATCGTCTGCCGGCCCGGACACAAATTGACGCGCCAGAAGAAGGTCACCATCGCCGATTTCGAGTCGGCAACGTGGATCGGCCATTCGCGCGAGAGCGTGCTGTCGGCCGATCTGCGCTCGACGCTCGCCGATCTCGGCGTCGACCGCTTCAACATCGTGTTCGAGAGTGACTCGGCCGGCGCCGTCCTCACGCTGGTGCGCGACGGCGATTACCTGACCGTATTGCCGCTTCTGTCGGTGGCGCAGCGGGTGGCGGCCGGCGAGCTGGCGATATTGCCGACCCCGCGCAGCGGTCCGGAGCGATGGACGGCCATCATCACGCGCGCCGACAGCGCGCAAAGCGTGGTCATGACGGAGCTCAAGAAGGCGTTGGCGGAGGAAATCACCGCGGTCGTGCCGCTGTTGAACAAGCTGGCCGGGCGGGGCGACAAGACCGGAATTGAATTATCGTCAGCCGCCTTATTTTGAATTTAGGTCCATCCGATCGGATATCTAAGCGAGCTCCGATAGTAGCAAATACAACAAATCAAGCAGCAACGCGATGCTGCCGAATTTGATGATGTTATAGGCGACAATACTCCGTGGCTTGATCTGCTCCTTAACGTAGGAGCGAATTTTGTAGATCGGCTTATACGCCTGAGAGATCCACGACAGTTTGCCACCGTCATTCGCGCCGGTGAACTTGGCGACCACGGCGTAGTCTACCGCGTCGGCCAGTTGTTTGATGACTCCCCTGAGCTGCGTCTTTTCGACGTCGCAGAACAGGATAACGCGAATAATGTCCGTCTTGTTGACGGCGCTGTGCAGGTAGGTCTGATCGAACAGCAACTCTTCGCCGTCGCGCCAGGGGTATTCGACCCCATCAAGGGTCAACGCGCATTTGTCGGAATTCGGCGTCAACAAACCCAAATGATAGCGGAGCGATGAAGCGACCGGATCATGATGACGGCCGAGCCGCCCTCCGGGCGGAAGCACGGTGAACATCGCGGACCGAACGGCGGGGATCGAATCCATCAAGGCGCATGTTTTGGGGCACATCTTCACCGCTGTGCCGCCGCATTCCTTTGTGTGCCACTTGAGCGGATACATTCGCCAGCCGCCTTTTTCGAACGTGTTGTATCCGGGCTCATCAACGGCAGGAGCGCGTTGAAACACGCCGGTGTCGAGCAGCACTTTGGCCTCGTCGCGAATGAGCGGGTAGTTCGCTTTGATTTTGTCGAGCCCGGGAACGGACGCCGCTTCAAACACAGGCGCCGGTCGCCCGACGACGAAATAGGTGAATAAGAAATTCAGGGGCGCAAATAAAAGGGCGTGATTGGAAAGATATTTGTGAAAAGGAAGATGGTCCCTGCACCGCAGGTAGAGATAGGCAAAGGAGCCGACATAAACAAAGACGAGAGCCGCGAACGGGTAATTTATCATACGTTGGCCCCCCTGATGACGCAGAACACGCGGGCGAACGGAGCGTTGAATTCCTTTTTTCGAAGTGTCTTAGTTGCCCCAGACAATCTTATGATAAAGGCTTTCGATCCTTCAAGCGCTATTCACGGCGGCAACAACGGCGCCAGCCTCGCTCTTGGTCCGCTTGGGGTCACAGGCAAACGCGGTCACCGGTTTGAGCAGTCCGTTTTGCGCCCGGGCGCCGGCGTCAGTGAATCGAAGGCGCCCCATGCCCGCCGGATCGCGAGCCGCCTCAAATACTCCCCACCGTCTTCAGCCTGGCGCGCGGGTGGATTTCGCCTTGCGACATCACCGGCGTATGGGCGCGGAAGCGCTCGACGATGCCGCGCACGAACGGCCGGATGCCGGCCGAGGTCACCAGCACCGGGCCTTCGCCGGCGCGCGCGGCTTCCTCGAATTTCTCGCGCACCAGGTTGATGAATTCGGTGAGCTTGGAGGGCTGCATCGCCAGCGCGCGGTTGTCGCCTTCGCCGACCATGGATTCGGCGAAAGACTGCTCCCATTTCGCCGACAGCGCGATCAGCGGCAGATAGCCGCCTGACGAATATTGCGCGCAAATCTGCCGCGCCAGCCGCGAGCGCACGTGCTCGGCCAGTATCACCGGGTTGCGCGTGCCGGTGACGCCTTCGGCGATGCCTTCCAGAATGGTGGCGAGATCGCGGATCGATACCCGCTCGGCCAGCAGGATCTGCAGCACGCGCTGGATGCCGGAGACGGTGATCAGCGCCGGCACCAGGTCCTTGAGCAATTCGGCCTGCTCCTTGGGCAATTCCTTGAGCAGCTTCTGCACCTCGGCATAGGACAAAAGCTCCGCCATGTTCGACTTGAGCAACTCGGTCAAATGCGTGGCGAGCACGGTCGCGGCATCGACCACGGTGTAGCCTTTCAGCGTCGCGTCTTCCTTGAGCGAGGCGTCGATCCAGGTCGCCGGCAGGCCGAAGGTCGGTTCGATGGTGTGGGTGCCGGGCACGTTCACCTGGCCGCCGGCCGGGTCCATGACCATGTATTGGCCGGGCCAGATCTTGCCGGTCGCCGCTTCGACCTCCTTGATCTTGATGACGTAGGTATTTGAGTCGAGCTGGACGTTGTCGAGGATGCGCACCGCCGGCATCACGAAGCCCATCTCGGTGGCGAGCGAGCGGCGCAGCGCCTTGATCTGCTCGGTCAAGCCGGTCGGTGCCGTCCGGGGCGTTGACCAGCGGCAGCAGCGCGTAGCCGAGCTCCACTTTAAGATCGTCGATGCGCAGCGCTGCGGTGATCGGTTCTTCCTTCTCCTCGGCCTTGGCGGCCGCGTCTGCCTTGTTGGCCTCGGTCGCGGCGGCGAGCTTGGTGCGCTTGTCGAAGATATAGGCGAGCGCCGCCGCGCCGCCGCCCAAGGCGACGAACGGCAGCATCGGAATGCCCGGCAGCAGCGACATCACCAGCATCACCGCGCCCGACATGCCGAGCGCCTGCGGATAGCCCGAGAGCTGCTTGAGCAGCGCCTTGTCGGCGGCGCCGGAGACGCCGGCCTTCGACACCAGCAGGCCGGCGGCGGTCGAGACGATCAGCGCCGGGATCTGGGTGACCAGGCCGTCGCCGACGGTGAGGATGGTGTAGGAATGCGCCGCGTCGGCAAAGCTCAAGCCCTGTTGCGCGATGCCGATGATCATGCCGCCGATCACGTTGATGAACACCACCAGCAGGCCGGCGATGGCGTCGCCGCGCACGAACTTCGAGGCGCCGTCCATGGCGCCGAAGAAGCCGCCTTCGTCTTCAAGCGTCTTGCGCCGCCGCCGCGCCTCGTTCTCGTCGATCGAGCCGGTGGACAGCTCGGCGTCGATCGCCATCTGCTTGCCCGGCATGGCGTCGAGGTGGAAGCGCGCCGCCACCTCGGCGATGCGGCCGGAGCCCTTGGTGATGACGACGAAGTTCACGATCACCAGGATGATGAAGACGATGATGCCGATGACGAAGTTGCCGGCCATGACGAAATTGCCGAAGGCCTGGATGACGTGGCCGGCGGCGTCGGTGCCTTCGTGGCCGTGCGCGAGGATCAGCCGCGTGGAGGCGAGGTTGAGCGCCAGCCGCAGCATGGTCGAGATCAAGAAGCACGGTCGGGAAGGCGGAGAATTCGAGCGGCGTGTGGATGAACAACGCCGTCATCAGGATCAGCACCGAGAAGATGATCGAGATCGCCAGCGAGCAGTCGAGCAGCAGCGGCGGCAGCGGCAGGATCAGCACCACCAAAATGGTGAGCACGCCGATCGCGAGCGCGATGTCGCCGCGCTTCATGAAGGCGCCGATGTCGCCGAGGCCGGGCAGATTGATGGCGCGGGTGGCGGTCGTGGCGCTCGGTTGCGGCGGTCGTGTCGCTCATGCCTTGGCGTCGTCTCCGCGCCCCGCGGGCGCCATAAGGGAGCGTCATCACCGGGCCGCGACGGCGCATGGCGCGCGGCGGCCCGCATCACCGGACGTGATGGGCGACGACCCCTATCCCCCGGCAATATTTGCCCATTTTATGGTTAGCGCGGGGTTAACGGGATACCGCCGCGCCGCCAATGGCCGCACGCGGCGGGCAGAGCCGGCAAACGTCGGGAGCGCGCTACGGCTCGACCGCTTCGGCGACAATCGCCTTCGGGTCGTAGGGGTGGGTCAGCAGATGGACGTCACCGCAGGCCGGGCAGCGCAGGTGCGCCTCCGGACGCGCGAGCGCGGCGAGTTCCGCATCGTCAGTCACCAGCACATAGCTGTTGCTCACCGGACAGCGGTAGCGCAACGCGCCGTGCGCGCGCGGCGTCGCCGTCACCCAGCGCATCTGGCCGGGCCCTTGCCGGTAGACCGCAGGATGGATCGTTCCGATCATTGGATTGGGAATTGGCATGCAGTTCGCTGCGCCCATTGCTGCACCGAACCGATAAGTCGGTGAGCGGTTACCCGGTTCCATAAAGACGGCAGCAAATCTGCTATGTCAGCCGCTCAGGGCCGAGCGCCGGGATAATGTGCCAGCCGTCGGGCGCCAGCGGCAGCCGCTCCACCTTGAGCACCGCGGCCGGCGCGAATTCCCCATAAAGATGCGGGAACAGGGCGCCGCCGCGCGAAGGCTCCCATTTCAGCCGATCGCCGAGACGCTCGCCATCGACGTGCAGCAGCAACAGGTCCGCTTGCCCGGCGAAATGCCGCGAGGCGGTCTCTTCGACCTGGGCGGCAGTGGAGAAATGGATGAAGCCGTCGCGAATGTCGTCCGGCGAGCCGCGGAAAACGCCGGCGCGCTCGGCCTCCTGCCAGAGCGATGCGGGACAGATTTTGTAAATCGTGGACATTTTCGGCCTCGACTATGTCGTTGGATATCCAACGATTATTCCGCGGGCGCGCGATGTACGTGACTTTATACCGAAGAACACCTTGAATTGCTGCAATTTCTATGCATATCCCCGGTCAAATTCCCGCACGGAGATATCATGCTGAAGACCGAGGAATATCTTGTTGAAACCGCCGACCGCTGCATCCGGCTGGCACGCGAAGGCCGCGGCCTGATCGAGCGGCTGGAAGCCATCAGCCACGAATTGATGGCCAAGGCGGTGGAACTCGACACCCATCGCGACAAAAAGGACAAGCCTGCCGGCGAACCGGAAGAGACTCCGACGCCGTAATCGTCACGATTTGATTTGTTGGAATCAGAAAGCCCGGCAGTCGCGCCGGGCTTTCTGCATTTTGGGTGTCCGCGTGAGCTTTACGCCGCCCCGCGCATCTCGCCGCCATTGGGCGGCGGGATCGGCGCGCCGTCGGCGGCATATTCGTTGAGCTTGTTGCGCAGCGTGCGGATCGAGATGCCGAGGATATTGGCGGCATGGGTGCGGTTGCCGAGGCAGTGCTTGAGCGTCTCCAGGATCAGATCGCGCTCGACCTCGGCCACGGTGCGGCCGACCAGATTGCGGGTGACTTGCTCGGCCGCCAAAGCCGCGTGCACGGCGGCGCCGGTGCCGCGCGCGGAATCGAGCCGCGCGCCGTCGGGCGAGAGGATACCGTCGACGCCGATCTCCGCGCCGGTCGACAGCAGCACCGCGCGGTGCAGCGTGTTCTCCAATTCGCGCACATTGCCCGGCCAGCGGTTGATGTTGAGCGCGCGGCGCGCTTCCGCCGAGAGCGGGCGCGCCGGCAGGCCGTTGGCCTCGGAATATTTCTTCACGAAATACTGCGCCAGCTCCGTGATGTCGGACGGCCGCTCGCGCAGCGGCGGGATCTTCAGGTTCACCACGTTGATGCGGAACAGCAGGTCCTCGCGGAATTTGCCGTCGCGCACCGCCTCGGTGAGGTTGCGGTTGGAGGTGGCGATGATGCGGATGTCGATCGGCACCGGGCGGGTGCCGCCGACGCGGTCGATCACCCGTTCCTGGATGGCGCGCAGGAGCTTGGCCTGCAGCCGCACGTCCATCTCGGAAATCTCGTCGAGCAGAGCGTGCCGCCATTCGCCTCCTCGAACTTGCCGATGCGGCGGCCGACGGCGCCGGTAAATGAGCCCTTCTCGTGGCCGAACAACTCCGACTCCAGCAGGTTCTCCGGAATGGCGGCGCAGTTGACGGTGATGAAGGATTTCTTGGCGCGCAGCGAGCGGCTGTGCACATAGCGCGCCAGCACTTCCTTGCCGGTGCCGCTCTCGCCGGTGATCAGCACCGAAGCGTCGGAGCCGGCGATCTGCTGGGCGAGCTTGACCACCCGCGCCATCGCGTCGTCGCGGTAAATCATCTCGCGCCGGTCGTCGGTGACGGCGGCGAGCACCGCCGCGATCAGATCGGGATCGGGCGGCAGCGGGATGTACTCCTTGGCGCCGGCATGGATGGCCTTGACCGCAGCGCGCGCGTCGTTGGTGACGCCGCAGGCGACGATCGGCACGTGGATGCGCTCGGCGTCGAGCCGCGTCGTGAGGTCGCGGATGTCGAGGGTGACGTCGACCATCAGCAGGTCGGCGCCGCGGCCGGAGCGCAGCACGGCGAGCGCCTGCTCGTTGCTTTCGGCGTGGGTGACGGAGGCGCCCTTGTCCATCGCGATCTTGCTCGCGGTGGTGAGCTGGCCTCCGAGCGTGCCGACGATCAGGAGTCGCATGGCTTAGCTCCATAAGCTTCCGTCATTCCGGGATGGCGCGTCAGCGCCGGACCGGAATCCAGAAGCAATTTCCGAGTTTGCATCTGGATTCCGGGTTCGCTCGCCGTGCTCGCGCCCGGAATGACATGTGAAATTCGTCATCAGTTTTCCGCCTTGATGATTTCCGTCATGGTCACGCCGAGCTTCTCCTCGACCAGCACGACTTCACCGCGCGCCACCAGCCGGTTGTTGACGTAGATGTCGATTGCCTCGCCCACCTTGCGGTCGAGCTCGAGCACCGCGCCGGGGCCGAGCTTGAGCAGGTCGCCGACCTCCATGCGGGCGCGGCCGAGCACCGCGGAGACCTGCACCGGCACGTCGAACACCGCCTCCAGGTCGGCGGCGCCGCGCGCCACATGCTCGCCGCCGCTCGGCGCCAGATTGGCGGCGTCTTCGACCGCCGGCACGGCGCTGCCGCCTTCCAGATCGGGGAGCGGGACTTTGCTGTCGCTGTCACTCATCGCGTCGGTCTCCAGAATTCCTAATTCTCGGCGCTGATGCGCCCGGCCATGTAGCGGCCGACCGCTTCTTCGATTTCCGCGACGGTGGCGGCGCGATCGCGCGAGAGGCCGCCGTCGGCCCATTCGATGCGGCAGTCGCCAAGCGCAAGTTCGGTATCCGCCATCACCGCCAGGCGGCCCTCGAAGCCGCGCCCGGCGGCGATCTCCGTCAGCCGGTCTTTGGCGGCCTCGTAGAGATCGGCGGGGACGCGCACCACCACGTGCGGCGTCTTGACCAGATGGCGGAAGCATTCGGTGGCGAGCGCCGCCAGTTCGGCATGCGGCGCGCGCGCGATCAGCTCGGGCGCGAGCTTGGAGCCGACCGCGACCGCCACCTGCACCGCTTCGTTTTCCAGCCGCGTCTCGATGCCGGCAAGCGCGCGGTCGAGCCGCTCGAAGCCGTCGGCGATCACCGTCAGCGCGGCGGCGGCGCGCTGCGCGGCATCGTCCTGCGCCTTCGTCTCGCCGGCGGCAAAGCCCTTGCGATAGGCCTGCAACTCGGCGTCGGCGCGCCGGCGCTCGGCCTCGATCACGGTGATCGTCGGCTTCTCGCCGGTGGCGAAGTCCTCGTCGAACAGATATTTGGCCGCTGCTTCATTCATTTCGCATGATCTTTGAAAACCGGTTCCCTTCGATCACGTAAATCAATTCGTCTTCGCCGCGGCTCTTGGAGATCAGGATCTCGCCCTTGGCGGCGAGGTCCTTGGCGATGTTGACCAGCAGCGTCTGCGCCTCGTCGACGTCGCGCAGGCGCACCGGGCCCATGGCCTGCATGTCGTCGACCAGCATCTTGGCGGCGCGCGTCGACATGTTGTTGAAGAAGAACTGGCGCACGGCTTCCGATGCGCCTTTCAGCGCGATCGCCAGCTTGTCCTTGTCGAGGTTGCGCATCAGCGTCTGCGCCGAGCCGGTGTCGAGCTTGACCAGGTCGTCGAAGGTGAACATCAGCGCCTTGATGCGTTCGGCGGCGTCGCGGTTGTTCTGCTCCATCGCGGCGAGGAAGCGCGTCTCGGTCTGGCGGTCGAAATTGTTGAAGATCTCCGCCATCGCCTCGTGGGCGTCGCGCCGGCGGGTCTGCGACAGGTTGGACATGAATTCGGTGCGCAGCGTCTGCTCGACGCGGTCGACCACTTCCTTCTGCACCGACTCCATGCGCAGCATGCGGTTGATCACGTCGATGGAGAAATCCTCGGACAGGATCGACGAGTACCCGCGCGGCGTTCTCGGCGCGCAGCTTGGACAGCACCACCGCCACCGTCTGCGGGTATTCGTTCTTGAGATAGTTCGCCAGCACCTCTTCGTGGACGTTGCCGAGCTTCTCCCACATGTTGCGGCCGGCCGGCCCGCGGATTTCGTCCATGATGCCGCCGACGCGCTCGTTCGGAAGATATTGCCGCAACAGATGCTCGGTGGCGTCGTAATTGCCGAGCAGGGCGCCGGACGCCGACATGCGCGAGACGAATTCGAGCAGCAATTCCTCGACCGCTTCGGCCTCGATCGCGCCGAGCGACGACATCACGACGGAAAGCTCGCGCAGCTCGTCGTCGTCGAGCAGGCTGAAGATCTTGCCGCCGTATTGGTTGCCGAGCGCGAGCATCAGCACCGCCGCGCGCTCCGGCCCGGTGAGCTTGCGCCTGCCCTTGTTGACCTGCGGACGGCTGGCGAGCTCGGCCATCAGCCCGCCGATATCCTCGCGGACGGCTCTGTCGGCTTTGTGTGCTGCTGCGGAAGCCATGGCCTATGCCGCGTCCTCGTGCAGCCAGCCGCGGATGATCGACACCGCCTCGTGCGGGTTGTTCTCCGCGAGCTCGCCGACCTTCTGCACCGACTGGGCGTGCACCTGGCCCTGCACCTTGGCGACGTCGATCATGGTGGCGGTGCGGTTGGAGATGGCGACGGATTCATCGCCGCCGTCGATCGCGACCTTGGCCCCGCCGGTCGCGGTAATCCCGATCGCGCTGCCGGAGATGGCACCGCCGCCTGCTGCGCGGCGCCCGCGGCGCCTGCTCCGGCAGCGCCCGCCGCGCCGGCAACGCCGGCTTTGCCCGCCGCGCCCGCGCCCGCGCCGATTGCGCCGTGTGCGCCAATCGCGCCGCCTGCCACAACGCCATCAGGCGTCACGACCCGCCGCACCAGCGGCCGCACCACGGTGAACAGCACGATCAGGCCGAGCACCAGCATCACGCCCATCTCGGCCCAGCGCATGATGTCGTCTTTGCTGAATTGGAAATAGCTCATCCAGCCGGTCGGCGTGTCGATGGGAACGGACGGGGTCTCGGCGAAGCGCAAATTGACCACCTCGACCTGGTCGCCGCGCTTGGCGTCGTAGCCGATGGCCGAGCGCACCAAAGCGGCGATGCGGTCGATCTCTTCCTTCGGGCGCGGCTTGTAGGAGCTCTCGCCCTTGGCGTTCTTGCTGTAGATGCCGTCGACCAGCACGGCGGCCGAGACGCGGCGCAGGCGGCCGGGCTCGAGCACTTCGGTCTTGGTGGTCTTGGAAATCTCGTAATTGACGATTTCCTCGGTCTTGTGATTCTGATCGCGCGGAGCGCCGTTGTTGTCGGCCGGCTTGCCGGCGCCGGGCAATTCGTTGCCGACCGAAACCTGGCCCTGGTTGCTGCTGTCGCCGGTCGAGGCCTGTTCTTCGCGCGTCTGGCTGGAGCGCACCACGCGGCCGTCGGGGTCGTATTTATCCGAGGTCTGGGTGATGCGGTTGAGTTCGAAATCGGCGTTGATCTGCACGCGCGAGTGGCCGGCGCCAACGATCGACGAGACGATATTTTCGACCTCTTTGCGCAAGCGGTTCTCGTAGGCGACCTTGCGTTCGTCGTCGCGTGCGTCACCGCCGTCGGCGTTCTGGGCGGCGCCGTCGGCGAGCAGCTTGCCGGTCTCGTCGATCACCGAAACGCGCTCGGGCTTGAGGCCGCTGACGGCGGTGGCCACCAAATGGCGGATGGCGCGCACCTGCTGCGGCTCAAGAGTGCCGCGCACCCTGAGCACGATCGAGGCCGTCGGCTCGGCCTTTTCGCGCGAAAACAGCGGGCGGTCCGGCAGCACGAGGTGAACGCGCGCGGTTTCCACCCGGTCGATGCTGCGGATGGTGCGGGCGAGCTCGCCTTCCAGCGCGCGCAGCCGATTGATGTTCTGGATGAAGGTGGTGGAGCCGAGCGCGTCGCTCTTGTCGAAGATTTCATAGCCGACGCCGCCGCCCTTGGGCAGCCCGCCTTCGGCGAGCTTCATGCGCAGCTTGGCGACCTGGTCCCTGGCTACCAGCACGGTCGCGCCGTCGTTCTTGAGCTGATAGGTAACCGCCTGCCGGTCGAGTTCCTTGATGATGGAGGCGCTGTCTTCCATCGACAGGTCGGTGTAGAGCGGCGCCATTTGCGGCGCCGTCATCTGCAACGCCAAAAAGGAGAAGAACCCGACGAGTGTCAGCGTCACCGCGGCCATGGCCGCCATTCGCGCAGCACCCAGCGACTTCGCGAAGTCGAAAAAACTTTGCACCGGCTTTGCGTCCCACCGAACTGGCGCGGTTGCGCGCGCCTCACCCGGCAAGATTTGCCCAGTTTATGGTTAGCGTCGGGTTAATGGCAGGTGGCGCGATCATGGCGCGCGTCGAAAAGAGATTCGCGTGTTGCCAAAGCGCAGCGATCTCGCCGGCGTTAACCGGTCGGCAAGACTCAAAACAACGCTTTGCGACGGATCAGGAGCGGTATTGCTGAATGCGCGTGGTGCGCAGACCGGCCAGGCCGTGCTGGTCGATCGAGTATTGCCAGGAGAGGAATTCTTCGACGGTCAGCGTGTAACGGCCGCAGGCTTCTTCGAGCGACAACAGACCGCCGCGCACGGCTGCGACCACCTCGGCCTTGCGGCGGATGACCCAGCGCTTGGTTGACGGCGGCGGCAAATCCGCAATGGTGAGCGGACTGCCATCGGGCCCGATGACGTATTTGACCCTCGGGCGGTGGGCTTCAGTCATTTGATACACTCACTAGACACGGACTCGACTGACAATTCCTGCCGAAAAACTACAGGTCGCGACTTAAAATTTGCCTAAGCTGAACGCGCAAGACCGGGAAAACTTTGCCCCATTGCCGCTAACCTTTTGGTTACGGATGGCGCACGGAACGCGCCGGTCGTGGCGGTATTTAGTGCCCGCCTGAACCCTTTTCCCCGTGTGCGGCGTTTAACCTTTGATGATGAATCACTCCTCGCATGCGTAAGATGGCGAAGGGGTAGCGGAGTTCGAGGTGGTATTGACCGAGTTCCCTGTCAAAGAGACGCACCCTGCCTGGCGCGCGCAAGCGCGCTACGCCGGCACGATTTTGGCGGTCGCGCTCGCTTATTTCGTGGTGGCGAAGCTTGGCTTGCGGCTTGCCTCGATCAATCCGAGCGCGAGCCCGATCTGGCCGCCGACCGGAATCTCGCTCGCGGCCGTGCTGCTCGGCGGCTATCGCATCTGGCCGGCGATCTTCCTCGGGGCGCTCGCCGCCAACGCCACCACCGCAGGGTCGCTCGAGACCTCCGTAGTAATCGCGATGGGCAATACGCTGGAAGGCGTCGTCGGCGGCTATCTGATCAACCGCTGGTCGGGCGGCAGCGATACGTTCGCCAGTCCGGGGCGGGTCGCGAAATTCGTCTTGATAAGCGCCGGCCCGGCGACCGTCATCAGCGCCACCGTCGGCGTGGTGACGTTGTGCCTGGCGGGCTTTGCCGCCTGGGCGAGTTTCAGCCCGATCTGGGTCACCTGGTGGCTGGGCGATGTCGCCGGCGCGCTGGTGGTGACGCCGGTGATCGTGCTGTGGGTGCGGACCGATTGGCGGGCCTTCAACCGTGCCGAAGCACGCCGCGTCGCCATGGTGCTGGGCTGCGCCATTATCGTCGGCCTCATCGCGTTCAGTCCGCTGTTGCAGCGGGGGGCCTACAGCAGCCCGCTTGGCTTCCTTGTCATTCTTCCGCTGGTCTGGGCGGCGCTGCGGCGCGGGCCGCGCGAGACAGCGACGGTCGGCCTGATCGTGTCCGGCTTTGCAATTTGGGGCGCGATCGTGCATTCCGGGCCATTCGCCCGTATGGGCCTCAATGAGTTCGTTTCTGCTGCTGCTCACTTTCATGATCAGCGTCTCGGTGCCGACTCTGGCGCTGAGCGCCGACGTGGCGGTGCGCCAGCGCACGGAGGAAAACCTGCGGCGGACGCACGAAGAGCTCGACCGGCGGGTGAAGGAGCGCACCGCTGCGCTCGCCGACGCCAATATCCATCTGCTCGAAGCGCAGCGTCTCGCCAATCTCGGCAGCTGGTCCTGGGATGTGGCGTCAAACCGCATCACCTGGTCGGACCAACTTTATAAGATCTACGGCATCACCCCCGAGCGGTTCGGCGGTACGCTCGACGAGCTCATCGGCTTCGTTCATCCGGACGATCGCGCGCAAGTCGAGGCCAGCGTCGGCGCCGCGCTCGAGGCGGGCACCACGTTCCGCCATGAGGAGCGCATCGTCCGCCCGGACGGCGGCATCCGCCATTTGCACAGCGTCGGCGAAGTGATCCGCGACCAAGATGGCAATGCCACGCGCATGCTGGGTGTCTGCCTCGACGTGACGGCGCAAAAGCAGGCCGAGAGCGCGCTGCACGAGTCCGAGCGGAGCTATCAATTGCTGCTCAAAGGCGTACGCGACTATGCGATCTACATGGTCGACCCCGAGGGCCGCGTGCGCAGCTGGAATTCCGGCGCCGCAAACATCAAGGGCTATCGCGCGGATGAAATTATCGGCCGGCATTTCCGCCAGTTCTATACGCCGGAAGCCATCGCCGAAGGTGCGCCCGAAAAGGCGCTGGCGCAGGCCGCGCGCGAAGGCAAGTTCGAAGGCGAGGGCTGGCGCGTGCGCAAAGACGGCACCCGCTTCTACGCCAGCGTGGTGATTGACGCCATCCGCAACGATGACAACGAGCTGGTCGGATTTGCCAAGATCACGCGCGACATCAGCCAGCAGCGCGAGGCGCAGCTCGCCCTTGACGAGACCCGCGAGCAACTCGCGCAAGCGCAGAAGATGGAAGCGCTCGGCCAATTGACCGGCGGCATCGCGCACGACTTCAACAACTTGCTGATGATCGTGAGCGGCTATGCGCAGATCCTGCAACGCCGCCTCACCGACAGCAAAGACCGGCAGGCGGTGGAAGCGATCGGCGCAGCCGCCAAACGCGGAGAAAATCTCACCCGCCAATTGCTGATCTTCTCGCGCCGCCAGCAATTGACACCGGTGGTGGTCGATCTGCGCCGGCGGGTCGATGCGGTGCGCGACATGCTGGCGACCTCGTTGCGCGGCGATATCGAACTCATCTTCGACATCGAAGATAATATCTGGCCGGTCGAAGTCGATCTCAGTGAGCTGGAGCTGGCGTTGGTGAACATCGCGGTCAATGCGCGCGACGCCATGCCAGACGGCGGTCGCATCACCTTGTCGGCGCGCAATGTCGTGCTCAAACCCGGGTCGGCGGCGCGGCCGTTGCAAGGCGACTTCGTCGCGCTTGCCATCGTCGATACCGGTACCGGCATCGATCCCGAGGCCTTGCCGCGCGTGTTCGAGCCGTTCTTCACCACCAAACCGGTGGGCAAGGGCACCGGTCTCGGTCTCTCGCAGGTTCATGGCTTCGCCAACCAGTCGGGCGGGGCGGTCACCGTGAGCAGCGAGCCGGGTCGCGGCACGGCGGTGACCATCTACCTGCCGCGCAGCAGGAAGCCGCCCAAGCCGGATATCGTGGAAGGCGACAACGCGCCGGAGGATACCGCGCACGGCACCGTGCTGGTGGTCGAGGACAGCCGCGACGTCGCCGACGTCACCACCACCTTACTCGAGCAGCTCGGCTATCGCGTGGTACGGGCCGAGAACGCCGGCGAAGCGCTGCGCCATCTGCAGGAGGGCATCGAAGTCGATCTGGTGTTTTCCGACATCGTCATGCCGGGCGGGATGGACGGGCTCGCGCTCGCGCAGCTTTGCCGTGAGCGCTATCGCGACCTCCCAGTCCTGCTCACCAGCGGCTACAGCGACGCCGCCCAGGCCGCCGACGGCCGCTTCGACATTTTGCGCAAGCCGTTCGAGTTGGCCGCGCTTGAGCGTGCGATCGGCGCCGCGATCAAGAACGGCAATGACCAGAAGAGGCCGGGCGCGGGCGTCCAATAGGCGCGCTGGCGCGTGGCTAGGCGGTGGAGCGGACGATCTTCTTGATCTTGTCGATGGTGTAGTTCTGCCCGTTGATCGACAGGACCGTCGGATTTTGCGTGAGATCGATTGAATCCACGGTGGCTTGGATCTCGGTGGATACGCCCACCGGCTGTTTGTTGGCGTCGACCGCAGCAATAGTGATGGTGTAGCTGCCGTCCGGCCATTGCGTGCCGTCGTTGCCTTGGCCGTTCCAGGTGAAAGGCTGATTGCCCGGATTGATGTTGAGGGTGCCGGTATAGGCGGTCTGGCCGCTGGCGGCCTTGATGGTGACGGTGGCGGTGGCCGGCTTGTTGACATTGAGGTTCCAGGTCGCGCTGCCATTGGCGAGCTGGGTGGTCGACCCGTCGACCACCACGGTGGCGCCGACAAGGTTGAGCGCCGTGGCCGACTGCGCGGAGGCTTCCAGGGAAATCAAGTGTCGACAGCTGGTCGTTGGATTTCATCTGCTGCTCGACCTGGGCGAATTGCACGAGCTGCTGGGTGAACTGATTGGTGTCGAGCGGGTCGAGCGGGTTCTGGTTCTGCAACTGCGTGGTGAGCAGCTGCAGGAAGGTCGTGAAGTTGTTGGCGATCATGGCGTTGTCGACCGTCTTGGACACGCCCGACGCGCCGCTCGATGCAGCGTTGGCGACCGGGGTCGATGTGATGGCGGTCATGATCGTTCCTCAGACTCGGATGTCGACACCGCCGCCCATTCCGGCGATGCGGCTGTGGCGGTGTTGGGTGGAGGCGGTTGCCGCCAGCGCGTCGTCTTCGACGACAAGATGCGCGGCGCCCGGTGCGGAACTTTGCGAGTGGTCGTGGCTCATGCTTTGGTCGCGCAGCGAGAATTGCAGGCCGTTGTCGGAGGTCTTGAGGCCGGCATCCTGCAGCGCGCGCTCGAGGCTGGCGGAATCCTGGCGCAACAAATTGAGCGTCTCGGGCCGGTCGACGGTCAGGTGCGAGGTGACATGACCGTTACGGTCGACGTCGAGCCGCACGTCGATGCGGCCCAGCTCGGGCGGATCGAGCCGGATCTCGAAACGGTTCTTGCCGGCGAGCGCCTTGCCGGCGATCTCGATGGCGACGCCGGCGAGCGGCACGGCCGCCGGCTGCGCGAGCGCGGCCTGATTGGCGGCCGGAGTCGTCGACGCGGTAGCGTGGCTCGGCGGCGAGGGAAGCGTGAGCGGCTGATTGCCGTTGGCAGCTTTGGCAGCGACGCCCGGATCGCCGGTCTGCACCGGCGGTAATTCAACGTTGGCATGATGGGCCGGCGGCGATGCATCGCCTTTACCGTTGGTGGGCACCGGTTTATCGGGGCCTTTGGCGGCGACGGGCGGCTTGCCGTCGGTATCGGTTGGCAATTCGGCGTCTTGCGTTTTTGCCGCGTCGTCCGGTTTGGCGTCCTGCGGTATTCGTTGGGTCGCCGGCTTTGCCATTGCCGGTTTGCAGAACGGCGAGCTCCGGCAGCGTCGGATCGGGTCCGCTGCCGCCGGCCGCCGCGCCTTGCGGCTCCGGCGTCTGATCTTGCGGTAGGGTCGTCACAGCAATGCCGACGTCGGCGGTCGGGCCGCTCGTCGAAGGCGGGGCGCATGAATCGCCACCAGCCGATACATCGGACTTGCTGGCGTCGGCGGTTGTCTTGCCGTCGTCGGCGGACTTTGCCGGATCGCCCGCGTCGGTATCGTCCTTGCGCTTGCCGGCATTGGCGTCGCTTGCCGTCTTGGCGGAATCCGTCGTCTTGCCTGGCGCATCACTGCCGCTAGCGGCTTTATCCTTGTTGTCGTTCGCGGCTTTTTTGGCCGGCTTATCCGCCTTGCTGTCGTCCGCGGCCTTTTTGACCGGCTTATCGGTCTTGCTATCGCTCGCGCGATGGCCCGCGTGCGGACGCTCCGTCCGCGCGGTGTCGTCGTGCTTGGCCGTGTGGTTCGGCGGGGGCGCGGCCGGCGGCGGGTCGTCGATCAGGCTGGCAAACGGCTGCCGCGGCGCGCGGTCCGCCGCGCGCGGCAAATGCGGCGGCACATGGCGGCCGGCCGCAGCTTTGGTATCGGACGCAACGTGGTGCACTGGTGGGCCTCCGGAAACCCGTGCCCTTGCTTGCAATCACCAGGCCAGCCGGTTTGGATAGAAAGCTGTGTAATATCAATCAGTTGAGTGGCCGGGCGTGACCCTGCGACCGGTGCGACCCGGCAGCCGCTGCTGCACAGCGGCAAGAAATGCCCAGCCAGCCGGTTTTTCGCCCGCGCGCCTCAACAGCGCTCACATTGCGTGGCAGGGATCGCCACCTATAGTAAGAACAATCATGCGCAACAGCCTCGACCTTACCCGCCGTCCGCAGGACACCCGCGTCGTTGTCGCCATGTCCGGCGGCGTCGATTCCTCGGTGACCGCGGCGCTGCTCAAGGACGAAGGCTACGACGTGGTCGGCGTCACCTTGCAGCTCTACGACCACGGCGCCGCCGTCCATCGCAAGGGCGCCTGCTGCGCCGGGCAGGACATCTATGACGCGCGCAGCGTTGCCGAGCGCATCGGCATTCCGCACTACGTGCTCGATTACGAGAGCCGCTTCAAGGAGGCGGTGATCGACCGTTTTGCCGAGAGCTATGTGCATGGCGAGACGCCGGTGCCGTGCGTCGATTGCAACATGGCGATCAAGTTCCACGACCTCTTGATCACCGCGCGCGAGCTCGGCGCCGCGGTGCTGGCCACCGGCCATTACGTCGCCTCGCGGCGTTTGCCGTCCGGCGCCCGCGCGCTTTACCGCGCCCGCGAGGAGGAGCGCGACCAGAGCTATTTCCTGTTCGGCACCACGCGCGAGCAGCTCGACGTGCTGCGCTTTCCGCTCGGCGAGCGCACCAAGACGGAGACGCGCGAGCTTGCGCGCCACTACGGGCTTGCAATCGCCGACAAGCAGGACAGCCAGGACATCTGCTTCGTGCCGTCCGGCCGCTACACCGACGTGATCGAGCGGCTGAAGCCCGGCGCGGCGGAAGCCGGCGACATCGTCGATCTCGACGGCAAGGTGCTGGGCGCCCATTCCGGCATCATTCACTTCACCGTCGGCCAGCGCCGCGGGCTCGGCCTATCGACCGGCACGCCGCTTTATGTCGTGCGGCTCGATGCCGATCGCCGGCGCGTCGTGGTCGGGCCGCGCCAGGCGCTGCGCACCAGCAGCATCGTGCTGCGCGACGTCAATTGGCTGGGCGAAGGTGATATCGACGCCGCGCTCGCCGACGAGCGGCGCGAGGTTTTCGTCAAAGTGCGCTCGACCCGTCCGCCGCAGGCGGCTTGGCTCGCGCGCGTCGGCGATCACTACGAGGTCGAATTGATCGACGGCGAGGACGGCGTATCGCCCGGCCAGGCTTGCGTGTTTTACGACGCCGGCGCCGGACAGGCGCGCGTGCTGGGCGGCGGCTTTATCAGGAGCGCGGTCGCCGCCGACAGTGCACACGTCGCCGATGACGCCAAGGCCGCGGCGGCTGCGCCCAACTAATCGGCGCATGGGCGGAGACATCGACCATAACAGTGTCGAGCGTGCTTACGCGCTCTGGGCGCCGATCTACGATTTTGTGTTCGGAGCGGTGTTCGAGCCCGGCCGGCGCGCCGCCATTCTGGCGGCCGAACGCGCCTGCGGTGCATCCGGCGGCCGCATTCTCGAAGTCGGCGTCGGCACCGGCATTTCGCTGCCCGACTATTCCTGGGCCAGCCGGCTGACCGGCATCGATCTGTCCGAGCCGATGCTGCGCAAGGCGCAGGAACGGGTGGAGGAGCAAAAGCTCGCCAATGTCGAGGCACTGGCGGTGATGGACGCCGCCAACATGGCGCTAGCGGATGAAACCTTCGACGTGGTGGTCGCGCAATTCGTCATCACCGCGGTGCCCAACCCGGAAGCGACGCTCGATGAATTCGTGCGCGTGCTCAAGCCGGGCGGCGAGATCGTGCTGGTCAACCATATCGGCGCCGACAGCGGGCCGCGCGCCGTGTTCGAACTGTGCTTTGCGCCGATCGCGCGGCGGCTCGGCTGGCGGCCGGAGTTCCGCTTCGGCCGGCTCGCCGAATGGGCCGAAGGCCACGGCGGCGTGCGGGTGATCGAGCGCCAGCCGATCCCGCCGCTCGGGCAATTCTCGCTGATCCGCTTCGCGCGTCTGCCCGACGATGAGCGCGGCCCAAGCATGGAACGTCTCGTTCGCTCAATCGTTGTCAATTGATGCGACGGACTCACCACCTCATTGGGGTGGCGGCCTTGGTAACGGCACTGACACCGGCGCTGGTTGCGGCGCAGCCGCCGCCCAACGTGAAGCCGAAGGTCACGCCCAAGATCGAGCGGCACGACGACCCGAAAGCGTGCGCGCATGAGCGCGCCACCGTCGGGTCGGGCGGCGATCTCGCCGTCCCGAACAGACAGGGGCAGCCGCTGAGCGAGCAACTGGCGCAATCGAACGGCGTGATCTGCCCGCCGCCGGTCGACCCCGAAATGAGAAAACCGGCGCCAAAGACCGGCACCATGCCGGTCATCCCGCCGCCGGGCACGCCGGGCGGCAACCCGCATATTGTGCCGAAGTGACCGGACCGGCCTTGCTTGACAGGCTTTGCCGGCGCTCCCTATATCGCGGCCATTCCGGCAAATATCGTTTCGGAATGGCGGGGTAGCTCAGCTGGTTAGAGCAGCGGAATCATAATCCGGAGGTCGCCGGTTCGAGTCCGGCCCCCGCTACCAAAAACAAGGCTCTTTAAATCACTTCAACCACGACGGCGGCTTGCCGCCGCCGGCGGCGACGGCCAGCGCGGCGCCACGCGGGCCGATGCCCGGGCCTTCGCGCTGGAAATTGGTGCAATAGGCAAACGACATGTTGCGGTCGCGGTCGCACCAGGCAAAGGCGCCGCCGGTGCCGGTATGGCCGTAGGCCGCCATGTTCTGGCCCATGGGCACCGTCTCCGGCTCGTTGTGCATGTAGCCGAAGCCCATGCGCATAAAGCGCTTGGTCATGATGCAGTCGCGCTCCCACACCAGCCAGCGCGTGCGCTCGACGCCGCCGGGCGAGAGGATGCGCACGCCGTCGAGTTCGCCGTCCATCGACAGCATGGCGTAGATGCGCGCCATGCCGCGGGCGCTGCCGTGGCCGCCGAAGGAGGGCACCTCGATCTCGCGGATTTCGCGGATGTTCTGGAAGTAGCCGAGCTTGGGCGCCGATTTGAAGGCGCGGCCGAGCGGCGTCGAAGGGTCGGACGAGATGTGGAAGAAAGTGTTCTTCGGATTCTCGTGCATGTCGCTGACGCGCGCGATCTCGTCGGGCCGAGGCCGATGTGATAGTCGGCGCCGAGCTTCTCGCTCACCTCCTTGCGCAGGAAGCCGCCCACCGTCAGGTTGGTGACACGGCGGATCACCTCGCCGAGCAGGTAGCCAATATTAATTGAGTTATAGGCGCCGAAGGTTCCCGGCTCCCAGGCCGGCTCCTGCTGCTCGAGCGCCTTGATGTGCTCGTCCCAGCGGAACCAGGAGCCGGGCGTGGCGCGGTCGCAATAGATGACGCCGCAGGTGTGCGAGAGGATATGCCGGATCAGCACGCCCTTCTTGCCGGCCTGCGCGAATTCCGGCCAGTAATCGGCGACCGGTGCATCGAAATCGACCTTGCCGCGGTCGATGAGGATATGCATGCACAGCGAACTCATGCTCTTGGCGATCGAGTTCATGATGACGATGGTGTCTTCCTGCCACGGCTCGTTGCGCGCGAGGTCCTTGTGGCCGCCCCACAGGTCGACGACTTTCTTGCCGTCCTTGTAGACGCAGACGGCGGCGCCGACTTCGCCACGGCGGCGGAAGTTGTCGGCGAAGGTCTCGCGCACGGCGGCGAATTCCGGCGCGCAGGTGCCGTTGATGAGCAGGCGGTCCTCGGTCAATACGTCCGACATGGTTCAAGCCTTTGGTGGGATCACCGGCAGCAGCAGATAGCTCTCGCTGCCCGGGCCGGTATGAATTGTCGTCTTGCCGCCGAAGATCGCCGGCGGCCGGTCGGTCGGATCGTCGTGCAGGAAAGGCCCGCAGCCGGTGAACTCGTTCTTCATGTTGGAGAGCCGGCCGCCGCTTTCGCCCTTGTAGACGTAGTCCTTGCCGCGCACCGACAGCGCAATGCGCGAGCCTTTGGGAATGACCAGGCAGGTCGGCCAGATCTCGATGTCGAGTTCGTAAGTCTTGTTCGGCTCCAGCGGCTGCTTTTCGTCGTGGGTGTGATAGGGCCGGTAGAATGTGGAGAGCTTCGGGTCGAGCTTGCGGTGCGAGGCGCGCAGCCAGCCTTGGCCGATCGGCGTGTGCGGATCGAGCGCGCCGTGGAACACGACTTCCTTGCCGTCCGGTCCATAGACCTGCAGCACCACGAACAGATCGGCGTCGACGGTCGACGACGACACAAAAAGCTTCAGCGCCGACGGGCCGGTGATTTCGGTCTCGTGCTCCAACGGCGCGGTCATGAACTGAACGCCGTCGCCGAGCGCGTCGAAGGTGGTTTGCTCAGACTTTGCCGGCGTCCGATCCGACAACGATTGAGACGCGGGCGCAAGGTAAAGCTTGGTCCATTGCGTGCGCGCGAGCGGCCATTCGTTCTCGTAACGGATGGCGAATTTCTCGCCGGGATAGCGGATGTTGAGCTGCACCGGCGGCTGCTTGTCCCAACCGGTGTCTTCGCCTTTGAGGAAATGGCCGAGGAAGCGCTTCTGCAGATCGATGCCGTAGTCGGTATAGAACAGCGTCCAATGCCGGTCGCCATGCATCTCGAGCCATTTCTGCTTGGAGGCTGCGCGCACGAAGCCTTCGATATTGCCGCGCAGATGCAGGCCGTTGCCGCCCCAATTGCCGCACGACAACAGCGGCACCTCGATCTCGTCCGACTGGGCGGAATGCTCGTCGGTGATATTGATTGTCAAGCGGATTGCGCTGCGATCTCGCCGCCGAGGTCGCTGCGATTGGCGTCCAGTTCTGCGTCGCTCAGCGTCTCCGGCCCCGACACCAGATCGCCATGCACGGCGCTGCGCTTGCCGCGCGTGCCAAGACCATGCTGCACCGTCTTGATCTGCATGTCGGACCAGTTGGCCTGGAACGTGCAGAGAATGCCGCCGTGATGATTCTTGTCGCGATACCAGTCGCCGGCGCCTTCCCAGACGCAGATCGCGGCCAGGTGCGGCGGATGCAGCGCGGCCACCTGCCATTGGTTGATGGCGTAGTAGGAGATGCCGTTCATGCCCACTTTGCCGTTGCTCCACGGCTGGGCCGCTGCCCATTCGATGCAGTGATAAATGTCTTGCGTCTCGCGCGGCGAGAAATGATCGATACGTCCGGGCGAGCGGCCGGCGCCGCGTGAATCGACGCGCACGCACACATAGCCGTCCGGCACCCATTTCTCCGGATCGACCACTTCCCAGGCCTGGTATTGGTTGGTCGAATTGGCGGCGACGTCCGGATGCTCGCGCACCATGATCTCCCAGGCGGTCGGATAACCCTCCTGGAACGCCAGCCACTTCGCGTAAGGACCGCAGGACAGGATCACCGGATATTTGCCGTCCTTGATCGGGCGGTAGACATCGGCGCGCAGCACCACGCCATCGTCCATGGTGATCGGCAGATCCCAGTCGATGGTCATGCCATCGCGCGTGTCGGTGCGTCCTCGGACTTCGGTCGGTTTATCAAGCATGGCGTCCCTCGCAGCGTTTCCGGTTACCCACGTCTGTCGCGTGTTTTGTCGCGCAGTCTAGGTCCATGATCGCAGCGCGCGCAATTGCAAGCGGTGGCGATCAGGGTTGCGCATTCGCCGTGAGAAATGCTGGCTGCAACCGCAGGACGCAGCGTTCGCAATATGGACGCATCACGGTCGCTGCCCTTGCCAACGCGTGGGCACGATTTCGGCAGCCGCCGATTGCCTGGTTGCGCGCCACGACTAGGATACGAATGTGACTCCGGCCAACCAATTGACCAGTGGTTGCCGGCGCAGCGTGCGTTCGTAATGATTCCTTTGTTGCGGACCAAAACGCTTGATCCTATGATTGCTCCAACCGCGATCGAAATTGCGGATCGATTAGGGACTTAACGCCAAAAAGGCACGCTTGGCTTCGTTCGGTGGGTCGCGAACAGCGATCGCTAAACGCCTTCAAAAGCCAAGCTTCGGGAGGGTCGCTTGCGTTACGCCTCTCGCGCACATTGTGCGACCGCCTGCCGGTACAGCTTCGGCAGCGCCGGGAAAGTTTTGCCCGCGAGCAAATTCAAGAAAATGGAATCGCTACGCTGCGCATCGTGTGGTGTGCCGGCGTTCGGCGCGATGTGCTTGCGAACAAGTGAGGAGAAAGCTTGATGAATACCGTCGTGCGCTCGGTCGAAGCCGCGAAACCGGACATCGCCCGCAGCGAGGTGCGCGACGGCATGCGCATCGACTGGGATCTGCCGATTGTGATGGACGACGGTCTCGTGCTGCGCGCCGACGTGTTCCGCCCGATCGCCGAGACTCGCTACCCGGTCATTCTCAGCTACGGCCCTTATGGGAAAGGGCTTGCCTTCCAGGACGGCTACTCGACCTGCTGGGAGAAGATGGTCACGCAGCATCCCGACGTTGCGTCGGGCTCCAGCAGCAAATACCAGAACTGGGAAGTCGTCGATCCTGAGAAATGGGTGCCGCACGGCTATGCGTGCGTGCGCGTCAATTCACGCGGCGCCGGCCGTTCGCCCGGCTATCTCGAGCCGTTCGGCATGCGCGAGACGCAAGACATCTATCATTGCATCGAGTGGGCCGCGGCGCAGCGCTGGAGCACCGGCAAGGTGGGGATGAACGGCATTTCCTATTACGCCGTCAATCAATGGCTGGTCGCGGCACTCGAACCTCCGCACCTCGCCGCCATGTGCATCTGGGAGGGCTTAAGCGACAATTACCGCGACGCCAACTATCACGGCGGCATCATGCAGACCATGCCGCGCAACTGGTGGGACATGCAGATCATGCACGTCCAGCACGGTTACGGCACGCGCGGCTTTCGCAGCCGGGTGACCGGCGAACTGGTCGCCGGTCCCGAGACGCTGAGCGACGAAGAACTCGTCCGTCAATCGCGAGCGCTACGGCGCCGACTTGGCCGCGCATCCGTTCGACGACGACTTCCATCGCGAACGCACGGCGCAATTCGACAAGATCAAGGTGCCGTTCCTCTCCGCCGGCAATTGGGGCGGGCAGGGCCTGCACACCCGCGGCAATGTGGAGGGCTTCGTGCGCTCCGCCTCCAAGCAGAAATGGCTGGAGATGCACGGGCTCGAACATTGGACCGAGTTCTACACCGACTACGGCGTTAACCTGCAGCGCCGCTTCTTCGATCATTTCCTCAAAGGCGAGGACAACGGCTGGGACAAGCAGCCGCCGATCATGCTGCGCGTCCGCCACATCGACCATTTCGAGGAGCGTACCGAAACTGAATGGCCGATGGCGCGCACGCAGTGGACCAAGTTCTATCTCGATCCCGACGGCTTGCGTCTCACCACACGCCGCCGCGCGGCAACCGCACGATCACCTACGCGCCGCTGCGCGACGGCGTGACGTTCCTGTCCGATCCGCTGGAGGCCGCAACTGAGATCACCGGCCAGTCAGCCTGCAAGCTGTTCATTTCATCCGCCACCGAGGACGCCGACATTTTCCTGGTGTTGCGGGTCTTCGCCCCCGACATGAAGGAGATCGTCTTTGTCGGAGCGCTCGATCCGCACACGCCGGTCCAGCAGGGCTGGCTGCGCGCCTCGCATCGCGAGCTCGATCCGGCGCTGAGCAAACCGTACCGGCCCTATCACACGCATCAGCGCAAACTGCCGCTGAAGCCGGGCGAAAAAACCGAGCTCGATATCGAGATCCTGCCGACCAGCGTCGTGGTGCCGGCCGGCTACCGCATCGGGCTGTCGGTGCGCGGCCGCGACTATGTCTATCCGGGCGCCAGCGGCGGACGCCTGTCCAACATGAAGAACGAATTCACCGGGTGCGGCCCGTTCCTGCATAACGACGGCGACGACCGGCCCCCGCAAATCTTTGGCGGCGACGTCACGATCTACACGGGCGCGGATGCCCCGAGCCACGTGCTCTTGCCAATCGTGCCGGCGAAATAGCGAACTCGCCGACACTGGAATGAAACAACGCCTTAAGGGCGACAGAGGGAGGAAGACCATGAGCAAGTTCGAGATATCACGGCGTACATTTGTCGAAGGCGGTCTGGGCCTAACCGTTGCGAACTTCATCCCCGGCGCGTCGCCGCTCGCCAAAGCCGCCACCATGGAAGAATCGACGGTCGCGGCGGCCAAGGCTGCCGGCAAGGCCGACGTCAGCGGCATGATCTGGTCGCCTTACTTGGTGCCGATGAAGCCGGTGATCTCCGAATTCACCAAGCAGACCGGCATCGGCATCGGCGCCATCCAGGACATTTCGATTTTCGATGCGCCGCAGCGCGCTATGGCGGAAGCGATCTCGCACTCGCCGCAGTTCGACTTCATCCATATCGACTCGAACATGATCCCGTCGCTGGTGTCCGCCGGCTTCCTCGAGCCGCTCGACGAGTACATGAAAAAGGCGAACTTCCATCTCGATGCGGTCGGCGACTACGGCAGCTTCATGACCTACGGCGGCCACACCTACGGCATCCCGACCGACGGAAACGTCCACATCCAGATGGTGCGCAAGGATCTTGATCGAAGATCCCGACAACAAGAAGCGGTTCTCCGACAAGTTCGGCGCGGAATTGAAGTATCCGGAGACCTGGGAAGAGAACCTGCGGCTGCAGGAATTCCTCATGGATCCGAAGAAGGATCTGTACGGATCGGGCAATCTGCGCAACCGCGCCAACGGCCCGACCTGGTGGTATATGATCTTCTACAGCGCCGGCGGTTTCCCGTTCGACGACGATCTGAAACCGTCCATCAATACGCCGGCCGGCCAATACGCGGTCGACATCTATCTGCAGGACAAGAAGGTCAACCATCCGGAAGCGAACAACTGGGGCACGCCGCAGATGATCCCGCGCATCGCGCAAGGGCACGTGGTGAGTTGCCAGTACTGGGACGGCAGCTGCAAGCTGCAGGAGAATCCGGCGAAATCGAAGACCGTCGGCAAGTGGATTTACGGATTGGTGCCGGGCTCGAAATTCTCCGGCAAGATGATCCACCGCTCGATTTCCTCGCCGCTCGCCGCCATCCTCGTCAACAAGTACAGCCCGCGCAAAGCGCAGGCCGCTTACCTCGCGCTCTGGCTCGGATCGGGCAAGAACAGCATCCCGATCGTGTCCGACCCGGTGAACACCTTCAACGATGCCTGGGCGAAGGAGCATATGACGTCGCCGGCGGTGCAGAAGGCCTACACCCCGGCCGGCCTCAAGGCGGTCGAGACGAACTTCCAGGTCGTCGCGCCGCCGATCTATCTGACCGGCTACCTGGAATTCCAGGACGCGCTCGGCAAGAACCTCTCCGAGGCTTATGTCGGGCAACTCCCGGCCAAGGACGTGCTGAAGAAGACCGAGGACGAGTGGAACAAGATCATCGGTCGCATCGGCCGCAGCAAACTCAAGAAAGACATGGCGAGCTACAAGGCCGTGATGCCGAAGCGCGACGTTCCGTCGTGACGGCTCGCAACAGGGCCTAGACCCGATACCCATAAGCCGGGCGAGCCATGTACTCGCCCGGCCTCTCTGTCGGAGGTGGACATATGGCCGTTGCCGCTCTTTCGGCCACCGATACGCCGTCGCAGACCTCGAATCGCGCGGTCTCCCGCCAGCGCGCGGTCAAGCGCTTTAAGCTTTCGCTGCTGCTGCCGCTGGTCGCGCTGATCTTCTTCCTGCTGACGCCGGTGCTGCTGTTGCAGCTCTATTTCTCGTTTCATCAGTGGTCGGTCTATCTCGGCTCGTGGTGGGACGCCGAATTTATCGGAATTGATCTGTTCAAGGAGGTGCTGACCGACCCGCGCTTCGGCTGGGCCGTTGTGCGCTCGCTCTCCTTTGCCACCGGCTCGACGCTCGGATGTTTCGTTTTCGGCTTTATGCTCGCCTATCTGATGTATCGGCCGTTCCGCGGCCAAGGCTTCTATTACATCATCTTCATTCTGCCGATGCTGACCGTGCCGGTGGTGGTCGCCTATACGGCGGAGATGATGCTGTACAGCGACGGTCCGGTGAATCACATCATTACCGCTCTGGTCGGCGTCGACTTCAAGCCCGCGTGGCTCACCAATCCGCACCTCGCCATGCTGACCGTCTCTTTGCTCGAGATTTGGAATTGGACGCCGTTTTCCTTCATCATCATGCTCGCCGGCCTGGCGGCGATCCCGAAGGAGCCGATCGAGGCCGCCGAGATTCTCGGCGCCTCCAAGTGGCGCATCTTCTGGGAGGTCCAGGTTCCGCTGCTGCGGCCAGTGATACTGCTGGCGCTGGTGCTGCGCTTTCTCGAGGCTATGGCGGAATTTCCCAAGACCTGGGCGCTGTTCCAGGGTGGGCCCGGCTCCGCGACCGAAACGCTGCCGGTCTACATTTACATGACCACCTGGCAATATTTCCAGATCTCCAAGGGTGCCGCCATGTCCTATCTCGTGATGATAATGATGGTCGGCATCGTGCTCGTCGCAATTCATCTGCTGCGCCGGGAAAAGCGCTCGCTCGACAAAATGTACGAGACCGCCGATGCGCCGGGGGAGGGCTAGATGGCGATGACAAAATCGCAGAATCGCCGCATCGCGACGGTCACGCGTTATGTCGTGCTCACCCTCTGGGCGGTGATCGCGTTCTTCCCGATTTATTGGATGGTTTCGACCTCGTTCAAGCCGAGCGAGCAGTGGTTCGCTTGGCCGCCGGTCTATTTCCCGCATCCAGCGACGCTATCAAACTACATGAATGTTTGGTTCGGTGCGGAGGAATACACGGCGACGCAGTATTCCATTTCGTCGCAAAAGCCGTTGATCTCGATGTGGAATTCGACGGTGATCGCGACCACCTCGACCTTCCTGTCGGTGCTGTTCGGCTCGATCCTGGCCTACGGCGTGTCGCGCTACAAGATTCTGTCCGAAACGCGGATGTTCCAGCTTTTGATGCTGCGCATGATTCCGCCCATCGTCGTGGTAGCGCCGTTGTCGCTCTATTTCACCGCCATCGGTCTCGTCGATACGCGGACCGGCCTGATCCTGGTCTATTTTCTCACCACGCTGCCCTATTCGGTGTGGATGACCAAGAGCTTCATCGATGAGGTGCCGCGCGAGGTCGAGCAGGCGGCCGAAATTCTCGGCGCCTCGCGCTGGCGCACGCTGTTCGAGATCGTGCTGCCGCTCGTTCGCTCCGGCCTGGTCGCGACCTTCCTGTTCATTTTGATCCTGACCTGGAGCGAATACCTGCTTG
The DNA here is from genome assembly GCA_963761245.1 of uncultured Alphaproteobacteria bacterium. Lineage (GTDB taxonomy): Bacteria > Pseudomonadota > Alphaproteobacteria > Rhizobiales > Xanthobacteraceae > Pseudolabrys. The sequence continues at coordinate 68,645 of CAVXGN010000023.1, forward strand.
CGTTGATCATCACCAAGACCCAGGTGACGACGCTGCCGATCGAATTGTCGAAATACCAGGGCTCGACCGAGGGCCGCGTCTACGGCCGGCAGGCGGCGCTGGCGGTCGGCATCACCATTCCGCTCATGATCGTCGGGCTCATCATCCGCAAGCATCTCGCGCGCGGCTTCAGTTTCGGCATGGTACGGAGATAACAGTGGCGCGCATCGAGCTGCGGAACCTACACAAGAATTTCGGCGCCGTGCAGGCGGTGAAAAACCTGACCTTCACCATCGAAGACGGCGAATTCGTCGTGTTCGTCGGGCCGTCGGGATGCGGCAAGACCACGACGCTGCGCATGATCGCGGGCTTCGAGGATCCGACCTCCGGCGAAATCCGCATCGGCGGGAAGGTGGTCAACGATCTGGAGCCGCGCGACCGCGGGCTCGGCATGGTGTTCCAGAGCCACGCTTTGTTCCCGCACAAGAACGTGGCGCAGAACATCGAGTTCGGCCTGCGCATGAAGAAGGTGCCGCACGCACGAGCGCATCAAGCGCGTACGCGAAGTGGCGGAGATGGTGCGCATCGGCCATCTGCTCGACAAGATGCCGGGGCAGTGCTCGGGCGGCGAATCCCAGCGTGTCGCGCTCGCCCGCACGCTGGTGACCAATCCCTCGACCTTCCTGCTCGATGAGCCGCTGTCGAGCCTGGACGCCAAGCTGCGCCGCGAGCTGCGCGCGGAATGCGACCGGCTGCACGAAGTGCTCAAGCGGACCTTCATCTACGTCACCCACGACCAGGAAGAGGCGATGACGCTGGCCGACCGCATTGTCGTGATGCACCAGGGCGAGGTGGTGCAGGTCGGCTCGCCCATGGACATCTATTCCAACCCGGTCAGCTATTTCGTCGCCGACTTCTTCGGCTCGCCGTCGATGAACCTGGTGGCCGGCGAGGTGAGGAAGTCGGACGGCAGCGCTCGTTTCCATTCGCCCTGCTTCAATGTCGATCTGCCCGACAGCCTGCGCGACGCGCAGGCCGGCGCTGCCACCCTCGGCATCCGGCCCGAGCATGTCGGGGTGTCGCGCAATGGCCAGAGCGCGGCCGAACTCCCGGTGCGCCTGGTCGAGCCGCTCGGCAAGGACACGCTGCTCTATTTCGATGACGGCAGCGAGCGCGCCTTCGTCGCGGTCACCGAAGGGCTCGCCATGGCCGATATTGAAGCGGGCGCCCGCCTCGGGCTCGTCTTTGAGCCGAGCCGGCTGCATCTGTTCGGCGCCGATGGCCGACGCGTGGCGCCGGGTCATAACGAATCGCAACCTTCCAAAGACGCAAAGCTAGAACAGAACCTCGAGGTATCCATGGATTACCGCGAAATAAGCGAAATCCGCGACGGCATGCGGATCGATTGGGACATGCCGATCACCATGGAAGACGGCTGGTGCTGCGCTGCGACGTCTATCGGCCGGTCGAAGACGGGAAATACCCGGTGATCATGACCTACGGGCCCTACGGCAAGTGGCTGCAATTCGAGGACCTCTACAAGAATCAGTGGGACCGCATGTGTGCCGATCAGCCGGACGTGCCGGCGAATTCGACGAACAAATATCAGTGCTGGGAGGTGGTCGACCCGGAGAAATGGGTGCCGGACGGCTATGTCGTTATCCGTGTCGACTCGCGCGGCGCCGGACGCTCGCCGGGCGTGATCGACATCTGGTCGTTGCGCGAAGCGCAGGATTTGGCGCAGTGCGTCGACTGGGCCGGCGTGCAGCCGTGGTCGAACGGAAAAGTGGGCCTGAACGGCATTTCCTACTATGCCGAAAATCAATGGCAGGCGGCGGCGCTGCAGCCCAAGCATCTGGCCGCCATCTGCACGTGGGAAGGCGCCGCCGATTTCTACCGCGACATGGCGCACCATGGCGGTATCTTCAACCGCGGCTTCGTCGAAGGCTGGTCGAAGGCGCAGGTCTACACCTTGCAGAACGGCCGCGGCACGCGCGGCTTCAAGAGCCGCATGACCGGCGATTTGGTGTCGGGTCCGGAAACGCTGTCGGAGGAAGAACTCGGCAAGAACCGGCGTAATTTCTACGAGGACTGCCTGACACGGAAGCTCGACACCGACGAGTTCTGGCAGTCGCGCATGCCCGACTGGAGCAAGGTCAAGACGCCACTCTTATCGTCCGCCAACTGGGGCGGGCAGGGCCTGCATCCGCGCGGCAATTTCGAGGGCTTCGTGCGCTCGGCTTCCGAGGACAAGTGGCTCGAGGTGCACGGCATCGAGCACTGGACGCATTTCTATACGAATTACGGGCTTGGCCTGCAGAAGAAGTTCTTCGGCCATTTCCTGAAAGGTGAAGACACGGGCTGGGGCAAACAGCCCAAGGTGCAGTTGCAGGTGCGCCACCCCGGCGAGAAGTTCGTCGAGCGCCATGAGAGCGAATGGCCGCTGGCGCGCACGCAGTGGACCAAGTTCTATGTCAACCCCGGCCGACATGACTATGTCGACAAGACGACGCAAAATCCGGCCGCCGACGTTAGCTATGCCGGCATGGGCGAGGGCGTCACCTTCCTGACCGAGCCGCTCGAACAGGACATCGAGATCACCGGCCCGATCGCCGCCAAGCTGTGGGTGTCGTCGGCGACCGAGGACGCCGACCTGTTCCTGGTGGTGCGCGTGTTCACGCCCGATCTGAAGGAAGTCACCTTCCAGGGCGCGCTCGATGCCCATACACCGATCGCGCAAGGCTGGCTGCGCGTTTCCCACCGCAAGCTCGATCCGAAGCTGACGCTGCCTTATCGCCCGTACCACACGCACGACGAGGAGCAGAAGCTCACCACCGGCAAGGTCTACGAAGCCGACGTCGAAGTTTGGCCGACCTGCATTGTCGTCCCGAAAGGCCATCGCCTCGCACTGACCGTCCGCGGCAAAGACTACGTCTATCCCGGCGAGCCGGGGCCGGGCCTCGAGACGCTCGGTACTCGCTGGACCGGCGTCGGACCCTTCACCCATGACGACCCGCGCGACCGCCCGCCCGCCGTGTTCGGCGGCGACGTGACGCTGCACGCCGGCCCCGACCGGCAGGCTTACCTGCTGCTGCCGGTGATTCCGAAGAAATAGAACCCGAAATTCTTAGTGCGAAATTCTTGGAGCTAAATGCCATGAGCTACCGTGAGGTCAGCGAGATCCGCGACGGGATGCAGATCGATTGGGACATGCCGATCGAGATGGACGACGGCCTGATCCTGCGCTGCGACATCTTCCGCCCGATCAAGAAGGGACGCTACCCGGTCATCCTCAGCCACGGTCCCTATGCCAAGTGGCTGCATTTCGAAGACGGTTACAAGACCGCCTGGAAACGCATGGAGGAGAAGCATCCCGACGTCATGAATAATTCAACCAACAAATATGCGAGCTGGGAGGTGTGCGACCCGGAGAAGTGGGTTCCGCACGGCTATGTCTGCGTGCGCGTCGATTCACGCGGCTGCGGCCGCTCGCCCGGCTATGTCGAACACTGGTCGCCGCGCGAGAACAAGGACATGTACGACTGCATCGAGTGGGCCGGCGTGCAGCCTTGGTCGAATGGCAAGGTCGGGCTGTCGGGAATTTCCTATTACGCAGTCAACCAGTGGAAGGTCGCCGAGATGGCGCCCAAGCACCTCGCCGCGCTGTGCGTGTGGGAGGGCTATTCCGACTTCTATCGCGAGCTGTCGCACAATGGCGGCATCTACTCGACCTTCCCGCAGAACTGGTACGACATGCAGATAAAGACCGTTCAGTACGGTCTCGGTACGCGCGGACATCGCAGCCGCATGAACGGCGACTGGGTCTCCGGACCGGAGACGCTGACGCCGGAAGAAATGGGCGCCAACCGCTACGATCTCGGCAAGGTTTACTACGCCCACCCGCTGATCGACGAGTTCTGGAACGCGATGACCGCCGATCTTTCCAAAATCAAGGTCCCGCTGCTCTCCGCCGCCAACTGGGGCGGCCAACCGCTGCATCCGCGCGGCAATTACGAAGGCTTCACGCAGGTCGCTTCGCGGCACAAGTGGCTGGAAGTGCACGGTATCGAGCATTGGACGCACTACTACACGGACTACGGCGTCGACTTGCAGCGGCGCTTCTTCGACTATTTCCTCAAGGGCATCAAGAACGGCTGGGACAAGCAGCCGAAGGTGCAACTCAATGTGCGCTATCCGGGCGAGCGCTTCGAACTGCGCGTCGAGGACGACTGGCCGATCCCGCGCACCCGCTGGACCAAATTCCACCTCGCGACCGAAAACCAGAAGCTCGTGACCGAGCTGCCGAGCGGTTCCGCCACGGTGACTTTCGACGCGATGGGCGACGGCGTCACCTTCCTCACCGAGCCGCTCGCCGAGGAAACCGAAATCTGCGGGCCGATGGCCGTGAAACTGTTCGTCTCGTCGACGACGACGGATGCCGACATGTTCGTCGTGCTGCGCGTGTTCACGCCCGACATGAAAGAGGTCGTATTCCAGGGCGCGCTCGATCCGCACACGCCGATCGGGCAGGGCTGGCTGCGCGCCTCGCACCGCAAGCTCGACAAGAAGAAGTCGCTGCCTTATCGGCCGTGGCATCCGCACGACGAGAAGCAGCCGCTGAAGCCGGGTGAGGTCTACGAGCTCGACATCGAAATCCACCCGAGCGGCATCGTGATCCCGCAGGGCCACCGCATCGCGCTCTCGGTGCGCGGGCGTGACTATGTCTATCCCGGCGGCTCGGGCGGCAAGCTGTCCAACATGAAGAACGAGTTCACCGGCGTCGGGCCGTTCCTGCATGACGATCCGAGCGACCGGCCGCTGAGCATCTACGGCGGCAAGACCACGCTGCATCTCGGCGGCGGGCGCGAGAACTTCGTGCTGCTGCCGATCATCCCGGCTAAGGCGGGGAAAGCCGGAAAGGCTGCCAAGCCGGCCAAGGGCAAGCGGACAAAAAGCGAAGGCAAAGCGGCGGCGATAGACGCGCGCGCGGTCGATCCACCGATCGTGTGGCGACCTAAGGTGCTTCATTGACTTGAATGGTATATCTATTTAAATATAAGGTATAAAGGTATAATCCATGGGCATGAACATAAAAAACGAAGAAACTCAAAGGCTTACCAAGCAACTCGCCAGGCTGACCGGCGAGAGCTTGACGACGGCGATTACCGAAGCCGTTCGTGAGCGGCTGTCCCGGGTTCGCCGCGAGCGCAACGTCGATCTTGCGGAACTGCTGCTGCTGATCGGGCAAGATTGCGCGGCTCATCTCAAAGAACCATTTCGCGCGATCGATCACGGCGACATGCTGTACGACGAGCGGGGCCTGCCGAAGTGATTATCGATACTTCTGCGCTCATCGCTGTTCTTCGCAATGAGCCTGACGCCATGACCTATGCTCGCGCAATCGCTGATGCCGTTGAGCGGCGCATAAGCGCGGTGAACTTTGTTGAATCCGCCGTTGTCATTGACGCGAGCCGCAATCCCATCGCCACGCGGCGCTTTGATGATTTCATCAAAGAGGCAAATATTGTCGTCGAGCCGGTCACGGAAATTCAAGCAAAGATCGCACGGGAAGCCTACCGGGATTTCGGCAAAGGCAGCGGACATTCCGCCAAGCTGAATTTCGGCGATTGTTTCGCCTACGCTCTTTCAAAAACGTCCGGCGAGCCGCTCCTGTTCAAAGGGGCGGACTTCACGCACACGGACATCCGTTCCGGCCTCTGATCCCTCAGCCCGCCACCGCGATCTCCAGCGGGAATTTGTCGACGCATTCGTGCCCGCTCTCGGTCACGATGAAGGTGTGACCGAGGAAGATGCCGAACATGCCGTCGGGCGTGATCGGGTTGGGCTCGGCCATGATCACCATGTTGGGCTTGAGCACCATGTCGCCTTCGGTGCCGCGCACGTGCTCGGCGGCGACGTGCGGATTGTCGGTGACCAGATCGATGCCGTGGCATTGCGTCGGCCGCGACTGCACGCCGTGGTCGCGGAAGAAGCGGCTGGCGGTGCGCATGGCTTCCGCCGGCTTGCCGGGCGCGATCTCGGCAATGATCTTGTTGTAGCCGGGGACGGTGATCTCCTCCCAGAACTTGCGCACCATGTCGGTCGGCTCGCCGAGCGTGATCGGCGAGCCGATCTGCGCGGTGTAGCCGCGGTAGCCGGCGGCGAGCTCCATGTTGATGATGTCGCCCTTCTGCAAAACGCGGTGCGAGGGGCGCGGATTGCCGAAGATCATCGCCGGATTGGCCATCGAGGTCGAGCCGATGATCAGGAAGTCGATGTCGCCGCCGCCGTCGAGGATGGCGGAGGCCGCCGCAGCCTTCAGCTCGTATTCCTTCACGCCCGGCTTGGCGCGCGCGACCATGGCGTCCATCGCGCGCTCGCACAAAATGCCGGCTTTGCGCACGCAGTCGAGCTCTTCGGCGCTGTGGATCACGACGAGGTCGTGCAGGAAGCCCTTGGTGAAGACCAACTCGGCGTCCGGCAATCCGGCGCGCAACGTGTTGTACTGGTTGACCGGCAGGTAATCTTCGTGGCGCGGGTCGATTTCCATCAGCCCGATGCGGCCGCGCTCGAGCTTCAACTCCTTCAGACGCTCGACCATCACGTCGGCATAGTGCCCGTTGCGGCTGTGACGCACGTCTTTGACCGCGACCTCGACATGGCGCCGGATGGCTTCGGCATGGGTGCCGCCCATGGAGTAGATCATGGTCGGCTCGCCATCGAGCGGCACCAGCACGTAGCAGCAGAGCGCGTGCCATTCCCAATGCCCGGTCAGCCACAACATGCCGGCGCCGAAACTCCAATGGCTGGGGCCGCCGGCGGCGATCACGCAGTCGAGCTTTGCCTCCTTCATCTTGGCGCGCAGCGCGGCGTAGCGGCGCTCGTATTCCTTCGCTGAGAACTGCTCGTAGACGGCGTCGCGGTAGTAAGGCGTGTCGCGCATATTGGCGAAGGGCAGGGACTGGTCGAGCTTATCGCGTACGACCTCCCACGGCTGCGGGCCGAGCGGCTGGCGCGGTGCTTGGATGTTCATGGGTGACCTCGGACGGGATGGAAAAAGAAACGGCGCGGTTTTGGCCGCGCCGTCCGCTTGCTTATTCGGTTACTCGGTGCATTTGCCGATCTTGACGGGCCCGCCCAGCGATTTCACCGCCTCATTGGCGATCGACTCGTTGAACACGCGTTCGACCGTCGGCTTCTTGTCGGCGTGGATATAGCCGTTCTTGACGTCGTTATCGATGGTCCATTGCGTGCGCTTGGCATCGAAGCCCTGGTTCACCGACCAGATGCAATGCTCGGTCAGCTCCTTCCAGGCATATTCGACGGCATCCTTCGGCCGGCCGGTCGCCTTCATAATGATCGGTACGACCTTGGCCTCGTCGCGATACATGGTGCGGTTGGCCTCGATCATGGCGGCGATGGTGTCGACCATCAAAGCGTGATCGCGTTTGATCCAGTCGATCTGTGCGCCGTAGGCGTTATAGAAGTAGTTCGGCAATATGTCGGAGAGGTGAACGAGCACGTGCAAATTGGGCTTCTTCTTCAGCGCGAGATAAACGCTCTCCGGATGCAGCGACACGCCGTCGATCTGGCCGGACAGCAGGCCCGGCACGCGTCCGGCGGTGGCGCCGGCAATGAACTGCACGTCGTTGACCGTGAGTCCGCCGGATTGAAGCACCTGACGGCCCATCAGCCAGTTGAAGCCGCCGACACCGCCGCCGACCGCGCTCAGCTTCTTGCCTTTGAGATCCTTGACGGTCTTGACGTCGGGCGAAACCACGTAGGACTGCGGCAGCCGCAGGCCCATGCCCCAAATCTGCTGCACCTTGACGCCGTGGCCGATGGCGATCGGCGTCACCGCGACCAGCGCGGTGCCTTGCGCGGCCGCCGCTTTCGCCGCCGGCGAAGAACCGCCTTCGAACTGGATGATGGAGGCGTCGATGCAGCGCTTTTCGAAATAGCCGAGCGCCTTGGCAACGTAGGGCGAAGTGTGCACGACGTTGGGCGGCGCCACCGACACGCCGATATTGATTTTGCGCATGGTGGTGCAGGCCGCCGAGGCAGATTGCAGCCCGGCGTCACCGATCAGCACGCAACTCGCCAGCACGGCCAAGCCGACACCGCGAATGCACCAAGAACTCTTTGACATGATGAACTCCTCCCTCTTGTTTCACTTCAGTTTTTTGTGATCGTTGGCTCCGGCCTCTGCGGGACGGCTTGTCAGTCCTTGCCCGCCGCCGTCCACGGCGCCACGCGCACTTCCAGGAACCGCACGCAGGCGGTGAGCGTAACGCCTAACAATCCAAGCGTCACGATCGGCACGAACATCTTGTTGACCTCATAGGTGCTGGCGGTGCGCACGATCAGATAGCCGATGCCGGAAATGGCGGTGTAGAGATCGGCCAGCACCATGCCGATCAGCCCGCGTCCGACCGCCAGCCGCAAGCCGGTGACGATGAACGGCAAGGCGCTGGGCAGCACGATGTTGGCCCACAACTGCCGTTCGCTGCAGCGGAACGAGCGGCCGACTTCGATCAGCTTGGGATCGACGTTCTTCACGCCCTGATAGGTGTTGATGACCATCGGGAAGAACGCGAATAGGAACAGGATGATGATCTTGGAGGTGGTGGCAAAGCCAGCCCACAATACGATCAACGGCACCAGCGCGACGCTGGGGATCGAATAGAGGAACGTGATGTAGACGCCAAAGGCGACATCGATGAGCCAGAACCGAGCCAGCACCAGACCGATCAGCACGCCGATCACGGCCGCCAGCGATAGGCCGATGGCGAGCACGACCAGGCTAGGCGCGAGATAGGTCCACAGTTCCCCGCTGCCCACCATTTCGACTGCCGCTTCGGCGATCGCGAGCGGTGTCGTGAACAGTGACTGATCGACGCGTGCGCCGAAGATTTGCCAAATCGTCAGCACGGAAAACAGCGATACGATGCGGATCGCGATGTTCAACATGAGCTGCCGGCGCCGGCGCCCGATCGAGATTTTCTGCGCGCGCAAGCGATCGTCGGTCTCGCTGTCCACGACGATGCCCGCCATGCTGCGATCGTCGACCTGCACGGTCATGCCCGGGCGACCTCCGACGCCGCCGTCCGCTGCGGGCGAACGGTGTGGAGCTGATGCCAGATATGCGCGCGCAGCTCGGCAAAGCGCGGGTCGGCGCGCACCGCCTCGACGTCGCGCGGCCGCGCGAACGGCATAGTGATAACTTCCTTGATGCGGCCCGGCCGCGCGGTCATCACCGCCACCCGGTCGCCCAGCAAGATGGCCTCGTCGATCGAATGCGTGATGAACACCATGGTCTTGCGTTCGTCCGGCCGCTCCATCAAATGCAGCAGCTCTTCCTGCAGAACTTCGCGCGTCTGCGCGTCGAGCGCGGCGAACGGCTCGTCCATCAGCAGGATCGACGGATTGATGGCGAGCGCGCGCACCAGGCCGACACGCTGCTGCATGCCGCCGGAGAGTTGATAGGGGTAATGCTTCTCGAAGCCGGTGAGCCCGACCAGATCGAGGTAATGCGCAACGCGCTCCTTGACGCGCGCCGCCGGCGCGCCGGCCATCTTCAGGCCGAAGGCGGCATTGTCATAAACCGTCTTCCAAGGCAGCAGACCGAAATGCTGGAAGACCGTGGCCACGCCGTCGGGTGGGCCGGCCACCGGTTTGCCGGCGACCAACAGTTGACCGCCGCTGATGTCGATCAGACCTGCGACGCAGCGCAGCAGCGTGGTCTTGCCGCAGCCGCTTGGGCCGACAATGCAAAGAATTTCCTGATTGCGTACGGCCAGCGTTAGCTGACGGAAAGCGACGACCGTTCCGTCAAGGAAAAGCTTGCTCGCGTTGTCCGCGACGATCGCGTCCGCGCCCCCGGTCGCACCCGAGTTCATTGCCGTTGCAACCCCCCGCAAGGCGCGACGCCGGCGCCCGGTCAAGCCCGGTAACATTTCTGCTTGGCGGTCCCGGAGTCAAGCAATTTGGTAGCCGCTACAGGCGTTTAAGCTTGGTGCCGGGGCCTGTGCCGCCGTCTGCGTCTTGCGCGATGAGAATGCGGCGCTGGTGGTGCAAGGCCGCCTATCCACAAAAAATTGACCATGCGGCGCCATGTCACGGCGATATCACAAGCCTGTCAGCGATCCGACATCTCGAGCCATTCGCGGTTGCCCTCAAGCGTCGACGATGGAACAATTGCGGCGATCGTTCGTATCCCCCCGCACATGACCTGCGTATTACGTCCGAATAACCCGCGGAGGCAAATCAATGGCGCGCACGGCTATTTCTCCTTTTCCGCACGGCGCCGCTATCGGTCCGGCACCCGCCTCCAACAAGTCGCCTGACGAGACACGTGCGGCCTGGCTCGATGCGTTTCGACGCGTGCGCGCGGAGACCGAGGCGCGCGCCTCGCATCTGTCGGCCGAAGACCAGATCGTGCAATCGATGGCGGATGCCAGCCCCACCAAATGGCATCGCGCGCACGTCACCTGGTTCTTCGAGCAATTTCTGCTGGTGCCGAACAATTCCTCTTACAAGATTTTCGACGAACGCTTTCCGTTTCTGTTCAACTCCTATTACGTCGCCGCCGGTCCGCGCTACGCGCGCCCGCAGCGCGGCCTGATCACGCGGCCGAACGGCGAGGACGTCACAGCCTATCGCGCCCATGTCGATGCCGCGGTCGAGCGGCTGATCGAAACCGTGTCGCCGGCCAACGCGGCGCATGTGTTCTCCATCCTCGAAATCGGGCTGCATCACGAGCAGCAGCACCAGGAATTGCTGCTGACCGACATCCTGCACGCTTTCGCGCAGAACCCGACCGATCCTGTCTACGACGCGTCATGGCAATGGCCGCGGCCGCGCCAAGGACCGCCCGGTTTCGTCGACGTGCCCGCCGGTATTCATCCGATCGGCCATGACGGGCAGGGCTACTGCTTCGACAACGAGACGCCGCGCCACGACGAATTGATTCCGAAGATGCGCATCGCCCGCCATCTGGTGAGCAACGCCGAGTGGCTGCAATTCATCGAGGCCGGCGGTTACACCACGCCGTCGCTATGGCTGTCGGACGGCTGGGCCGTCGTGCAGGCGGAAGACTGGCGGGCGCCTGGCTATTGGCGGCGCAAGGACGATGGCTGGCACACGATGACGCTTGCCGGCTTGCAGCCGGTCGATCCCGACCTGCCGGTTTGCCATGTCAGCTATTACGAAGCCGACGCTTTCGCGCGCTTTGCCGGCAAACATCTACCGAGCGAGGCGGAATGGGAGGTGGCGGCGCGCGCCAATATGATCGCCGACGCTTTCGGCATCACTTGGCAATGGACGCGCAGTGCCTATCTACCCTATCCAGGCTACCGCGCGGCCGAAGGGGCGCTCGGCGAATATAACGGCAAGTTCATGGTCAGCCAGATGGTGTTGCGCGGGTCGTCGCTGGCAACGCCGGCCGGCCATGAGCGGGTGAGCTATCGCAATTTCTTCTATCCGCCGTCACGCTGGCAATTCAGCGGCGTGCGGCTTGCGGAATTCAATTGAGGTCACGAAATGGTTGCGCTTGCACGTTCTCCCCGCCGTCAGCCGCGGGATGCCGAAGACTTCCACCTTTGCCTCCGATGTGCTGGAGGGCTTGAACGCGACGCCGAAACGCGTTCCGGCGAAATATTTTTATGACGGTATCGGCTCGCAACTGTTCGAGCGCATCACCGAATTGCCCGAGTATTATCCGACGCGCTGCGAGATGAAAATCTTGCGCGAGCATGCCGCCGATATCGCCAAGCTGATCCCGGCCGGTGCGGCGCTGGTCGAATTCGGCAGCGGCTCGAACAAGAAAGCGCGCATCTTGTTGCGCGCGGCGCCGCAGTTGGCGGCCTACGTGCCGGTCGATATCTGCGGCGAGATGATCGGAGCAGGAGGCGGCCGAGCTGCGTCCGGATTTTCCCAACCTCGACGTGCTGCCGGTGACGGCCGATTTCACGCAAAGCTTCGAGCTACCGGAGAAGGCGAAATCGGCGCCCGCGCGCGTCGGTTTCTTCCCCGGCTCGACCATCGGCAATTTCGAGCCGCATGAGGCCGCCGCGTTCCTGCGCCATGTCGGCCGTATCTTGGGCCCCGGCGCCACGCTGATAATCGGCGTCGATCTGATCAAGCCCGCCGAAGTCCTCAACGCCGCCTATAACGACGAGGCCGGCGTCACCGCCAAGTTCAATCTCAATCTGCTCAAGCGCATCAACCGCGAGCTCGGCGGCGGCTTCGATCTCGGCGCCTTCGAGCACCATGCCTTCTACAATCGCGAGCGCAACCGCGTCGAAATGCACCTCGCCAGCCTCAAGCGGCAGAAAGTGAAGGTGGCCGGCGACACCATCGATTTCCGCGCCGGCGAGACCATCCACACCGAGAACAGCTACAAATACAGCCTCGAGAAGCTTGCCGCCCTGGCGCGCGGCGTCGGCTGGCGGCCCGACGGCGCCTGGACCGATGAGCGCCAGTATTTTGGCATCCAGGGCTTTATCTTCGCGGGTGAACCGGCTCCACCGCGTCCCGCTGAGTGACCTTCCCGAACGCGCTCTGCTGCGCTAAGCCATGCGCCCGCGCGGCCGCGTTCGGCCGGGCGCTCGGGCTCAAGGCAGGAAATCACTCATGAAAATTGTCGGTTTTCACGGAAGCACCAATTTGCGGCTGGGCGTGGTCGACGGCGACACCGTCATCGATTTGCAGGCGGCCGATCCCGCTCTGCCGACCGACCTCGGCGAAGTCTTGCGGCGCTCCAATGGCGATTTGAGCGCGGTTGCCGACTTTGCCAAGCGCGCATCGGCCTCCGCGCGCGTGCCGCTCGCCGGCCTGAAATACGCGCTGCCGGTCGCGCGCCCCGGCAAGATCATCTGCCTCGGTCTCAATTACCTCGACCACGTCAAGGAAGGGCCGCAGCGCGACAATATCCCGAAATTTCCCTCGATCTTCTTCCGCGTGCTCACCTCGATGGTGCCGCACCTTCAGCCGATCATCCGGCCGCAGGTTTCGATCCAGCTCGACTACGAAGCCGAGCTGGTGGCGATTGTCGGCAAGCGCGCCAAGCATCTCACGCTTGAGAACGCGCTCGGCTGCATCGCCGGCTATTCCTGCTCGAACGAAGGCTCGGTGCGCGAATTCCAGCGCCACACCACGCAATGGGGCATGGGCAAGAATTTCGACCGCACCGGCGGCTTCGGGCCGTGGATGGTGACCGCCGACGAAGTGCCGCCCGGCGGCAAGGGCTTGAAGATCCAGAGCCGGCTCAACGGCAACGTTATGCAGTCCGACAACACCGACAACATGATGTTTCCGTTGCCGGAGACGCTGGTCTATCTGACCAAAGGCATGACGCTGGAACCCGGCGACATCATCCTGACCGGCACGCCGTCCGGCGTCGGCCATGCGCGCAAGCCCGATCCGGTGTGGATGAAGGCGGGCGACACCATCGAGATCGACATCGAAGGCGTCGGCCTGCTCAGCAATCCGATCGAGGACGAGAAGGCGTAAAGGGGAACGACATGGCCGAACAGTTCAATGTGATCGTCATCTGCGGCTCGCTGCGCAAAGGCTCGTTCAACGCGGCGGTGGCGCGCGCGCTGCCGGCGCTGGCGCCGCCGGAACTCAAGCTCACGCCGGCGGCTTCGTTCGGAAAATTTCCGATCTACAATTTCGATGAACACACGGCGAGCGGCATTCCCGCCGACGTTGCCGCCTGGTGCGACGCCATCCGCAAGGCCGACGCCGTCATCATCGTCTCGCCGGAATATAACTGGTCGATCCCCGGCGGCTTGAAGAACGCCATCGACTGGGCCTCGCGCGAGAAGGAAGTCTGCTTCAAGGACAAGCCGGTGTTGCTGATGTCGGCGGCGCCCGGACTGCTTGGCGGCGGACGCATGCAGTATCACCTGCGTATGGCGCTGACCGCTATCGAGGCCATACTGTTCGGCAAGCCCGAGGTGTTCGTCAACTACGCCGCCAAGAAGATCGACGAGAAGACCGGCGAGGTGACCGACCAGCCGACCAAGGACGCCATCAAGCTGCAGCTCGCCGCTTTCGTGAAATTCATCAAGCGCGTGAAGGTGTAGCTAATCCGCTCGTCGCCGCGAAAGCGGGGACGCAGGGCGAGATACTGCAGACATAACGTCTTGGCACTGGATTCCCCGCTTGCGCGGGAATGAGCGGAGCGGCTTACCCCGCCGCTTGCGCCCGCTTCGGGAACAGTTGCGGCCTGAGCTTCGGATGGCAGGGCATGGTCTTGGGCGCGTAGGGCGTCTCGGCACCCAGTTCCTCGGCGGCATGCCAAGCCCAGCGCGGATCCCACATCGCCGCGCGCGCGAGGCAGATGAGGTCCGCCTTGCCCGAGGCGACGATATCCTCGGCCTGCTGCGCGCCGGCGATCAGGCCCGACGGTCATGGTGGTGATGCCGCTTTCCTTCTTCACCTTCTCGGCGAACGGCACCTGGTAGCCGGGCGAGAGCGGAATTTTCTGCTTGGGTGACAGGCCGCCGCTCGAGACGTCCATATAGTCGAGCCCGCGCTTCTTCAGCTCCTTCGCCAGCATCACGGTCTCTTCCGGCGTCCAACCGCCATCGACCCAGTCGGTGGCGGAGACGCGGATGCCGATCGGCTTCCCCTCCGGCCACACCGCGCGCACCGCCTCGTACATCTCGATGACGAAGCGCATGCGGTTCTCGGTCGAGCCGCCATATTCGTCGGTGCGCTGGTTGGAAATCGGCGAGAGGAACTGGTGGCCGAGATAGCCGTGCGCGCCGTGCAGCTCGATCACGTCATAGCCGATGCGGTCGACGCGTTTGGCGGCCGCGGCGAATTCGCCGATGACGCGCTTGATGTCGTCCTTGGTCATGGCGTGCGGCACCGCCCAGCCGGTGTCGTAGGGAATCGCGGAGGGCGCTTCCGGCGTCCAGGCGTCCGGGCCTTCCAAGATCGGCTTGCCGCCCGCGCCCGGCGGCGTGGTCGGCCCCTTGCGGCCGGCATGGGCGAGCTGCACGCCGAGCTTGGCGACGCCGTATTGCCGGCAGAAGTCGTGCACGCGCTTGAGCGCGGCCTCATTGTCGTCCGACCACATGCCGGCGCAGCGCGGCGAGATGCGCCCTTGCGGATTGACGTCGGTCATCTCGGTCATCACCAGCCCGGCGCAGCCGAGCGAGAACGAGCCGAGATGCATCAGGTGCCAATCATTGGCCGAGCCGTTGTCGGAATTGTACTGGCACATCGGCGACACCACGACCCGATTGGGCAGCGTGAGACCGCGCAGGGTGATCGGAGAAAACAGGACGCTAGCCATTGCTCGAACTTCCTTTCACTGCGGAGAAATCACGTGGTGAGGCGGCGCCGCATCAGCCCCAGATGCCGCCGGTGTGGTAGGCGTGCATCGCCACCACCAGACAGCAGATCGACCAGAACAGGCAGTATTCGTAGCCGCCGATATTCCAGAGCCACTTGCCGGTGACGCGATTGACGAAGAAGGCGGCGATCGCCAGGTGGACAAAGGCGACCGCCCCGGCGAGCGTGGTGAAGATGCCGAGGATCAGGCAGATCGCGAGCACCGTCTCGATCGCGCCGGACACATACATCCAGAACTTGGGCGGCTCGAACTTGGCGGCGACGAAAAAGCCGAGCGCCGCCGGCTCGTAGAACTTGCCGTAGATATGCGGAATGAGGAACAGGCCGCAAATAATCCGCAGGATGTTGAATTCGTTGAGCAGATTGAAGTTGGCGGCGATTGACATGGTAACCCCCCGGCATTGCCCCGCTCGCGTTCGGGCGGCGTTGTCGCACTTCTTCATGCGCGAGCCAACCCCCGCCGGCCGCGCCGTTGCGCTCATAATTTGCGTGCCTTTCAGCCAGCCTTCGCCCTTGGCATAGAGCGCATCCAATTCCGGGCCCTCCATACCGGGCATGTCCATCTTCACTTTGTAGCCTTGGCGCGCCTGCATATAAGCGAGGTGCCGATAGCCTTCCGGGAAGGAGTTAAGCAGGTCCCGATCGAGCCGCACCGTCTCCGTCTTGTCGACGGTCTCGATACGGTCGCGCTCATAGATCGGCTGGCGCAGCACCAGCCCCCATTTGCCCCTGCGTTTTTCCAGAAAGTCGTAGAAGCGGCCGGTGCAGACCACGTCGCACAGTACGCCCTCGACCGGCGCGCGCTGGGAAATGGTCATCTTGGTCTGCGCCACCCCGCGCTTGCCTTTGACGTCGATGGTCATGCCGCCGAGGAAGTGCAGGAAGCGCATATTGCGTGCCCAGCCCTCGTCGCTCATGCGGATGAATTCCTCGTAGCTGCACTGCGTCCAGGTCGCGTTCATGCGCCCTTCCTTGTGCCAGACGGTGCGGAAGCGGTCCCATAGCCGCGCGTCGCGCCACAGCGCCCAGTTCTCGATCAGATCGCGGATGGCATGTCGGTCGGCGGTGTCGCGCGCCATGTTGTTCCTCCCCTCGGTTTTTCGCTTCATAGCTGATATGGAGTCCGTCGTCACGGAGGAGACACTCATGTCAAGGCTTGCGGGAAAAGCCGCGATCGTCACCGGCGGCGCCAAAGGCATCGGCCGGCATTATTCGCAGGCGCTCGCCGCCGAAGGCGCGCGCGTGATGATCGCCGATATCGCCGACGGCAAGGCACTGGCCGCGGAGATCGCCAGCCGCCATGGCGCCAATTCGGTGGCGAGCTGCAAGTTCGACGTCGGCGACGAGAAGGCGGTCAAGCGTCTGGTGGCCGAGACCATAGAGCGCTTCGGCCAGATTGACGTGCTGGTCAACAACGCCGCGCTCTACGCCACGCTTAAGCCGAGAAAATTCGACGAGTGGGACCCGGATTTGTGGGACCGCGTCATGGCGATCAATGTGCGCGGGCCCTATCTGATGGTCCGCCATGTGGCGCCGCACATGATCGCGCGCCGCTCGGGTAAGATCATCAACATCGCCTCCGGCGCCCCCTACAAGGGCGTGCCGCGCATGCTGCCTTACGTCACCTCCAAGGGCGCCATGCTCGCCTTCACCCGCGCGCTGTCGCGCGAGCTCGGCCAATACGGCATCGCCGTCAATTCGCTGTCGCCCGGCTATATCCTGAGCGACACCGGGCTCGAGAACACCGCCCATGTCGAAGACGAGCGCGTGCCGGTGCGCAACTCGCGCGCCTTCAAGCGCGACGCCTATCCGGAAGACCTGCTCGGCACGCTCGTGTTTCTGGCCTCAAGCGACAGCGATTTCGTCACCGGCCAGTCAATCGTGGTGGACGGCGGCTCGGTCAATAATTAGCTAAAGCGCAAGCATTTCCGGCGGTTGGCGGCATATTTCCTGTTACCGCCGATCTGCGCTATATAGTTGCAAACACAACGATCAAGTCCAAGGAGCAGCCCATGGCGGTCGCCACCGCAACCCAACAGCCCGGCTCGAAGCACAATGTGCAAGGCGCGCGGCAGGCCTATTACGACAAGATCTCCAAGTTCCACATGGCGCCGCTCTGGGAGGTGCTCAAGGACCTGGTGACGCCGGAGCCGAAGACCAATTGCCAGCCGGCGCTGTGGAAATTTTCCGACGTCAAGAAGCTGATGCTGGAAGCCGGCGACGTGATCTCAGCCGAGGAAGCCGAGCGCCGCGTGCTGGTGCTGGAAAATCCCGGCGAGACCGGCAACGCGCGCATCACCCATTCGCTGTTCGCCGGCATCCAGCTCATCATGCCGGGTGAGATCGCCGATGTGCACCGGCACTCGGCCTCGGCCATCCGCTTCGTGCTGGACGGCGAGGGCGCCTACACCGCGGTCGAGGGCGAGAAGTCGATGATGAAGCACGGCGACTTCATCATCACCGCCAATTGGGCGCCGCACGACCACGGCAATCCCGGCAAGCAGCCGGTGATGTGGCTCGACGTGCTCGACATGCCGACGGTCAATCATTTCGAGGCGTCGTTCGCCGAGCACTTCGACGAGAAGATGCAGAAGACCAATCATGAGGACGGCGACTCGTTCGCCCGCTATGCCTCCGGCGTGCTGCCGGACGGCATGCCGGCGGTGCAGAACCGCTCGCCGGTGATCAACTACCCGTATGCCAAGATGCGGCCGATCCTGGAGCGCCTGAAGGACACCGGCGACGTCGACAAGCGCCACGGCGCGCGCGTGCGCTACGCCAATCCGATCAACGGCGGGCCGGTGTTGCCGACCATGGGCGCCTATCTCGCGCTGCTGCCCAAGGGCTTCAAGGGCGAGCCCTATCGCTCGACCGACGGCACCATCTTCGCGGTCGCCGAGGGCGAGGGCACCACCATCATCGACGGCAAGCCGTTCGACTGGAGCGTCAACGACGTGTTCGTGGTGCCGCCGTGGAAGCGCTACCAGCACAATGCGGCGAGCGAGGCGGTACTGTTCTCGATCTCCGATAAGCCGGCGCAGGAAGCGCTCGGCATCTGGCGGGAAGGGAAGTGACGTCATTCCGGGACGGCGTGAAGCGCCGGACCCGGAATCCAGATGCGGGCGTGGAATCTCTTTTCTGGATTCCGGGTTCGCTCGCTACGCTCGCGCCCCGGAATGACGATGCAATTCACGGCCGCGCTGCCTGCGGCGCGGCCGCCTGTTTCCTGGCGCGGCACTGCGCGAAGTTAAGCGCCAGCAGAACCACCGCTACAGCGAGCCCGATCCAATCCAGCATGCCGGCGCCGGGAAAGGCGTGCGGTGGGATCAGGATCGCCACCGCGGCGGCGGCGAAGACGAAACGCATCGGCAGCGCCAATGGACCGAAGGCAAAGCCGACAATGCCGGCGGTGCCGACAAAAATGGCGAGCAGGTTGCGGGCGAATTGCCAGGCGATCATGCCGGCGCTGCCTTGCATCAGCAGGCTCGGCTCCAGCACGAACAAGAACGGAATGAAGAACGTGCTCCAGCCGACCACCACCGCGTTCCAGCCGGTGGTCCAGCCGGAAACGCGCGCGATGTTGGCCGCGGCATAGGCCGCGATCGCCACCGGCGGCGTGATCATCGACAACATGCCGAAATACATCACGTACATATGCGCGGCCATCGGCACCACGCCGAGCTTGACCAGCGAGGGCGCGAGCAGCGTCGCGGTCAGCACATAGACGCTCACCGTCGGCATGCCCATGCCGAGAATGATGCTGATGATCGCGGTGAGCAGCAGCAGCAAAAACAGGCTGCCGCCCGACAGCGCGATAAGCTGCAGCGTCAGCCCGAAGGAAATGCCCGACACGCTCAGTGCGCCGACCACCATGCCGGCGGCGGCGCCGATCAGCACGATATCGAGCGCGGCACGCCCGGTATCGAGCACGGCGCGCAGCATTTGTCGTAGGCTTACGCGCTGGCCGCGATAGCCGAAGGCGAGGCTGAGCACGATCAGAATGCCGGTTGCGTAGATCGCCGAGCGCTCGATCGGGATCTGAAATACGTTCGGATAGGCGATGGTGACGATCAGAAACACCAGAGGAATCGGAAAATGCCAGCCCGATTTCAGCACCGCGGTGAATTTCGGCATTTCCTCGACTTGCGCGGCGCCGATGCGCTGCTTGGCGGCTTCCAGATCGACGTGCATGAACAGCGCGGCGTAGTAGAGCACCGCCGGAATGATGGCGGCGATCACCACCGCGCTGTAGGGCACCTGCAGGAACTCGGCCATGATGAAGGCGGCGGCGCCCATCACCGGCGGCATCAATTGTCCGCCGGTCGAGCCGACCGATTCGATCGCCGCCGCGCGCGTCGCGCTGAAGCCCGAGCGCGACATCAGCGGGATGGTGACGATGCCGACCGCCACCACATTGCTCACCGCGGCGCCCGAGATCATGCCGAACAGCGCCGAGCCGACCACCGCGATCTTGGCGGCGCCGCCGCGGAAATTGCCCATCGCCGACATCGCGAGATCGGCGAAATAGGCCGCGCCCCCGGTGCGCCCGAGCACCTGGCCCATCAGCGTGAACGGCACGACGATCAGGATCGCCACCGACAGGATGATGCCGATCATGCCGTTGGTGTCGAGCCCGAGATAGGTGATCAGCCGCGCCGGCGACACCGGCCGGGTGGCGAAATCGCCCGGCATGTGCGGGCCAATGAAGACATAAGCCGACAAAATGAGAATGATGGCGACCAGCACGCCGCCCGAGGTGCGGCGCGTCGCCTCCAGCACCAACAACAGCAGCAACGCGCTGCCGACAATGCCTTCGGTCGGCAGCAAAGCGATCTCATAGGTCAGCGCCTGGTAGCGGTAGGCGATATAGCCGCAGATCAAGAGTGAAGCGACCGCGCCGACGACATCGAACCAGCGCATGGCCCAGACACGGCTGCCGATCACAGTCCAGATCAGGCTCAGCACCAGGCAGACGTAGAGAACCAAGGGCGCGTCGGCCGGCGAAGGGTACTGCCAGAAGATATAGAGGACGATGATCACCGAGGTGATGACGCCGCTCCAGTCGATCGGCGCGGGGCGGCGCGCCCGGCCGCCAATGAAGGTGAGGGCCAGGCCCAGCCCCAGACAGACTGCCAGGAGCTGCTCGGTGTAGAAGGCCCAGCCGAAAAATCGCCGCGGCACGTCGAGCACCCAGCCGATCACGCAGGCCATCAACAGCGCCTGCAGGATATCGGTCGCCCACGAAACGGCGACGGACGCGGGCGGGGTTTCCGCCGCGTCCGGTTGTTCAAGCTTCTCCTCGCTCACTTCAGGTCTGCGGGCTGGATATTATGCTCTTTGAAATATTTCAGCGCGCCGGGGTGATAGGGAACGTCGTATTTCTTGTAGGCGAACTGCGCCGAGAATTCGCGCAGCACCGGCTGGATCTCGACCAAGTCGTTCTTGTCCTTGAGCAGCGTGTCGAGCACCTTGTAGACAAAGTCGTCGCTGGTCTTGGCGCTGGTGAACATCAGGTTGTCGAAGCTGTAGACCATCATCGGCTTGTCGACGCCGATAAAGGCCGGCCCCGGCTTCACCTGCGTGAGATAGCCCCAGCGCTCGATCTTGCGCGCGGCGTCCATGCCCTTGGGATCGATCTCGACCATGCGGATGCCGCCGGCGGTGGCGTCGACCTCGCGCACTTTCGGCGCGCCGAAGGCGAAGTAGAACGAGTCGGCGGCGCCCGAGACGAAATCATTGGCGCTGCGGATCACGTTCGGCACCAGCACCGGCTTGATGTCTTTCTCGGTCAAGCCGGCGGTCGCCAGGATCGCGCGCACGGTCGGCTCGAGCGCGCGCATGGCCGAAAAACCGGTCGGCACGCGCTTGCCCTTGAGGTCGGAGACCTTGGTCATGCCGCTATCCTTGCGCACGAAGAAGCCGACGCGCAGCGCATGCGCGGCGCCGATGATGCGCAGGTCCTTCATGCCTTTGGCGTAGCCGTCATGCACCTCCATGGCATTGCTGATGCCGATGTCGGCCTCGCCGCGGCTGACCATCGGCACGATGACCTGGTCGCCGGCGGTCGGCTGCACCAGCACATTGAGCCCGGCCTTGTCCTTGAGCACCTTGGCGACGGCCGCCGCGGTGCGGTAATTGAGCGTGCCCGCCGGCAGCGTAGCGAAGCCATAGGGCTTCTGCGCGGTGGCCGTGCCGCTCGTCAAAGCCAGCGCGGCAAGGCCGGCCGCCAGCACCGTCAGCGGCAGAAATTTCCAGATGCGTGTCGACATGAAGGCTTCCTCCCTGTTTTTTCTGGCCGGCTGCCCAAATCGCGCCCGGTCTTGTTCTCTGGCCGCAATCTTTGCACAGGTCGGAAAACAACGCGAGACTGGTCTTTATTTCGGGGCTTCTGCGCGTGGGCATAGCCCCAACCCCGGTTCGTGCTGGAACGTCGCCGGCCTGATATCGTTGAAATAGATGTTTCGGGAGACAAAGACATGCCGCTTGAAAAACTGACCGCAGCGCATGGCGCCTTGACCGCCGCCCGCACCGGGGCGGGCCGCGATCTGGTCATCCTGCATTCGCTGCTCGCCGACCGCCATGCCTTTGATCCGGTCCTGCCGGCGCTCGCCGCCAAGCATCGCGTCACGTTGATCAACCTGCCGGGATTCCATGGCTCTGAACCCACCGTATTGGCGCTGATGGACGCCTATGTCGCGACCATCGAGGACGGCTTTCAGGAATTCGGCATCGGCAACGATGCCATCCTTATCGGCAACGGCTTTGGCGGTACGGTCGCGCTCGCCTTCGCCATTGCGCATCCGGAACGCATTTCCAAACTGGTGCTCAGCGATGCTGCCGCCGTTTTTCCGCCCGAGGGACGGCAGGCCTTCGCCGTCATGGCGCAGAAGGTGGCCGAAGGGGGGCTCGGCGCCGTCGCGGAGATTGCCGCCAAGCGGGTGTTCTCGCCCGATTATCTCGCCGCTCATCCGGAGCTGATCGAGGAGCGCAAGCGCGTACTGTTGGCGATCGAGCCGAAGGCCTTCCAGAGCGCCTGCAAAATTCTGCAGGAAGCCGATCTCACCGTGCTGCTGCGCCGGCTGCATGTGCCGACGCTTGTTGTGTGTGGCGAATTCGATCAGGCCACACCGCCGCCGCTCAACAAGCAGATCGCCGAGAAGGTCGAGGGCGCGCGCTATGTCGAATTGCCGGGTTGCGGTCACTGCCCGCCATTGGAGCAGCCGGAGGCGTTCCTCGCCGCTATCAAGGATTTCGTCGGTTTGTAGCCGCGCGCGGGTGGCGCTAACCTTGCGGCAAAACAGCGGGGAGGCGCTTATGGCGGTCACGGCGGCGCGGACGGCAATCGGCACGGATAAGCCAAGCCCGGCCGAGCTTGTCGCGCGCGCAGGCGACATCGCCAAGCTCGCGCGCGAACAGGCCGAGGAGACCGAGCGTAACCGCAAGGTCTCGCCCGAATTGATCGCCGCCATGCGCGAGGCCGGGCTGTTCCGCGTCATGCAGCCGGAGCGCTTCGATGGGTTCGAATACGGCTACGAGGTCTTTATCGATTGCGTGATCGCGATGAGCGCCGGCGACGGCTCCATCGGCTGGGTCTATTCGCTCGGCGCCGTGCATCCGTGGATGTTCGCCGGCCTGCCGTTGCAGGCGCAGCACGAAATCTGGGACGACAATCGCGACGCCATCGCCGCGGTGTCCTATGCGCCCACCGGCAAGGCGGAGCCGGTCGACGGCGGCTATCGCGTGTCCGGACGCTGGAGCTTCGCCTCCGGCTGCGACAATGCCGACTGGGCGATCGTGTCGGCGCCGATGGTCAAGCCCGACGGCGGCAAGGTGCCCGGCTTCTTCTTCGTGCCGGTGCGCGACACCACCATTGACGACGACTGGTTCACCATGGGGCTCGCCGGCACCGGCAGCAAGAGTTTCGTCATTGACGACGTGTTCGTGCCCTATCACCGCACCGAGAGCATCCCGGACTTGCTGGTTGGCAATCCGCCGGGCGCCGACGTCAACCCAAACCCGATCTACCGCCAACCGTTTCTCTCCGTGGTGCCGGCCTGCCTGGTGGCGCCGCAGATCGGCATGGCGCGCGGCGCGCTCGAGGTCTTCGTCGAGCAGGTCAAGAGCCGCCAGACCCGCGGCGCCGTCGCCGGCGGCGGCAACAGCATGGCCGATTTCACCGCGGTGCAGATGCGCGTTGCCGAAGCCGCCGCCTGCATCGACGCGGCCGAGCTTCTGATCCACCGCGATTTGACGGAAACCGCCGAGATGGCCGCGCGCGGCGGGCCGCCGACGCTCGATCTGCGCATGCGCAACCGGCGCAATCATTCCTTTGCGTCGCGCCTGTCGGTGCAGGCGGTCGATGCGCTGTTCGCCGCCGCCGGCGGTTCCGGCCTCGGCCTGCATCATCCTCTGCAGCGCTTCTGGCGCGACGTGCATGCCGCCGCCGCCCACATCAGCGTCAACTGGGACGTGGTCGGCGCCATGTACGGCCAGCACGTGTTCGGGCTGGAGCCGAAGGGGCAGTATTGACGGCCTGCGTTACGGCGCGCGGCGCAGATATTGGTGGATGTGCACCGTCTCGAACACGCCGTTGACGCTGAACGGATCGCCGGCATTGAAGGCTTTGACGGTGGCGAGATCGGGCGCTTCCATCAAATAGCAGCTGCCGGCGGAATCGTTGTTCTCGGCCACCAACGGCCCCGACATCACGACGGCGATGCGCTTTGACGCCGCCGTGCCGATATAGGCGCGGTGCTCCTCGTAATATTGCTTGCGCTTGGCGAGCGCGTCCTTGTTGTCGAGGCAATGCACGATGTACAGCATGGCGCTCATTCCTTCCGGTCAAACCGCTGAATTTCGACTTTCGCCCACACGCCGTTCTTGGCGAACGGGTCGGCGCGGTTGAAGGCTTCGGCGGAGGCGCGGTCGGGCGCCTCCAGCACCATCAGGCTGCCGACCGAGCCTTTGCCGTCATCCGACACCAGCGGTCCGCCGACCACGATGCTGACGCCGAAAGACTTGGCGTTCTTCAAATGCGCAACGTGCTCGCCATGCACCGCCTGCCGCTTAACCGCGCCATCGGGATTGTCGAGCGCGTGAACCGAGAACAGCATTTGCTTCTCCTCCCTCACAATGCTTTCAGCACTGCATTCGCGATTGAGCCTGTGCCATCCTTGCCGCCGAATTCCATCGGCTTGATGCCGCTTTCGTAAGCCTTGTCGACCGCGCGCTCCAAGCGCTGCGCGGCTTCCGCCGCCGGCGCATGATCGTGCTTGTCGGCCAGCCAATCGAGCATCATCGCCGCCGACAGGATCATCGCGGTCGGATTGGCCTTGCCTTGCCCCATGATGTCGGGCGCGGTGCCGTGGCAGGGCTGGAACACCGCGTGCGTGTCGCCGATATCGGCCGACGGCGCCATGCCGAGCCCGCCGATCAGCCCGGCGGCGAGATCGGAGAGAATGTCGCCGAACATGTTTTCCATCACCATCACGTCGAAGTCCCACGGCTTGCGCACCATCATGGCCGCGCAGGCGTCGACATAGAGCAGGTCGGTTTTTACGTCCGGGAATTTCGCTTTGCGCTCGGCGAAAATCTCGCGCTGCCAGTTGAAGGCTTTGAACACATTGGCCTTGTCGACCAGCGTCAGCCGGCCCGGCTTGCCGCGCGCTTTGCGCCGCTCGGCCAGATGCAGCGAGAAGTCGAACAGCCGCTCGGTGGTCTTGCGCGTCACCACCAGCGTCTCGCGCGCTTCATCTTGCGTCACCACGCCTTTGCCCATGGAGGCGAACAGGCCTTCGGTCGATTCGCGGATCAGCACGAAGTCGATGCCGTTTTGATTGGCGCCGACGATCGGGCTCGGCACGCCCGGCACCAGCCGCGCCGGTCGCACGCCGGCATAAAGATCGAAAATGAAGCGCAGCTCGACCTGCGGCATGATCTCGGTGTTGTCGGGATAGCGCACGCTCGGCAGCCCGCAGGCGCCGAGCAGGATCGCGTCGGCCTCTTCGCAGAGCTTGATGGTCTTGTCCGACATCGACTTGCCGGTGGCGCGATATTCTTCCGCGCCGGCCGGCGCTTCGCTGAAGCGGAATTCAAGACTCGGCGTGGCCGCTTCGATGCGGCGCAAAATCTCCAGCGCAGGCTGCATCACCTCCGGGCCGATGCCGTCGCCCGGCAGCACGGCGATATGAAAAGCGGTGTTGGCGGACATGGGCAATTCCGGGATGGCCTTAGGACGGATGGGCCGCTAATGAATACGTCCGCGCGCTCGCGCGCAAGCCGCAGGGGGAAGCATGCCGCGTTTTGCCGCCAATCTGGGTTATCTGTTCACCGACCGTCCGCTGCTCGAGCGCATCGATGCCGCGGCCGCGGCCGGCTTCAAGGCGATCGAGCTGCAATTTCCCTATGACGTGCCGGCCACCGACGTGAAGGCGGCGATCGAGCGCAACGCGCTCACGATCCTGGGCGTAAACACGCCACCGGGCCAGAGCAAGGACGAATTCGGGGTCGCTGCGGTGCCGGGACGCGAGAAGGATTTCGATGCGGCCTTCGCGCGCGCTTTCGACTATGCCGCGGCGATCGGCGGCAGCGCCATCCATTGCCTCGCGGGCAAGGTCGCGGTCGAGCAGCGGCCGGCCGCCGACCGCGTCTACACCGCCAATCTGTCGCGCGCCGCCGATCTCGCCGCCGCGAAGCATCTCAAGCTGCTGATCGAGCCGATCAATGCGCGCGACCGCCCGAACTATTTTCTCAACCGGTTGGAGCACGCCGCCGACGTCATCGCCAAAATCGGCAAGCCCAACGTGCGCGTGCAGTTCGACTTCTATCACATGCAGATTGTCGGCGGCGATTTGATCCACCGGCTGGAACAATACATGCCGGTGATCGGCCACATGCAATGCGGCGCCGTGCCCTCGCGCCACGAGCCGGACGAGGGTGAGATCAACTATCCCGAGGTTTTCGAAGCGGTTGACCGCCTCGGCTACGAGGGTTGGATCGGCTGCGAGTATCGCCCGCGCGGGCGCACCGAGGACGGCCTGGGCTGGGCGCGGCCTTACGGGGTCATCCCCCGTTAACCAAAAATATCATTGAAAAGCCACGCTTTTTGGCTATGAGCCGGGCTGGCTCATGGTAAACTTGCTTCATGCTTGGACAGGACAAAAAGGCCGAGCCCGACGCGCCGGAGACGCAGGAGCCGCTCAAGCACGCGATGCGCGAAGCGCGTATCGAGGCGGCCGAGCGCTCAGCCGTGGTGGTCGAGCTACGCGACGCCGAGCTTGCGCGGCTCGAACTGCTCAATGACGCGCTCGATTCCGTTTTCGAGGAAATCCCCTCGACCGTCGACCTGTTCGACCGCGGCATCAGCCGTGGCGACGTGCCACGGCTGTGGATCGACGCCATCGCCCGTATCGAGATGGGCCGCGACAAGCGCCAGTATCGCTTCCTGCAGGACACCCGCTACGGTCGCAAGGTGCTCGCGGAATCGCACGAGATCTTCGACCTCAAGGAAGCGGTGACGCATTACATCGCGCGCCGGCTGGTCGAGCGTGAGCAGTCGCTCGCCGACGATACGGCGCGCGGTCCCCTCATGGTGCGCTATATCGGACGCTGGCGCGGCGCGTATCAAGGCTGGAGCTCGGCGCTGATTTTCGTCTTGGGGGCGTTTGTCGGCATCGCCGTGCTGTTCCTGCTGGCGCTGCTCACGTCGCATTCGTAGAGCTGGTCCGCTCATTCCCGCCCCCGCCTGCGCGGGGGCAGGCTCCAGCGGGAATCCAGGACCAAGATTACCGAGTCAATCGTTTCCGGCGCTGGGTTCCCGCTTGCGCGGGGCCGAGCGGGAACTTAAGCCGCCAACATCATCCGCTTCTGCTCCACCACGTCGCCGTTTGCGCCGATGCCGCGCGCGATCATTTCGCAGCGCATGGCGCCCGGCGTCCCGTCGATGCGGTAGAGATTGTAAGCGGCGGCGTTTTTCGCCATGCCCGGCGCCGCCGACGCCGATGGCACGCCGACCGCCGGCACCTTCGTGCCGCCGGGACCTTCCAGCCAATTGAGCATGGCCAAGTGATCGTGGCCGTGCAGGACGAGATCGGCGCCGTGCGCGGCGATGACGCGCAAGAACTCCGGCGCATCGGTCAACAGCTTATGGTGCGCGGCCTCGCTCACCGGCGGATGATGGATCAGCACCACGCGCAGCGTATCCTTCTGCGCGTCGAGCGTGGCAGCAAGCGCGGCAAGCTGTTCTGCGCCGACCCTACCGGTGGCCATGCCGAGCCCCGTCGGCACCGCGGTTGACAGTCCGATCAGCGCCAGCGGTCCGCGCCGGCGCACGAAAGGAAAACCGCCGGCGCCGCCATCGCCGCGCATATAGCCGTTCCACACGCGCTCTGCCGCGTGCGCAGCCGAACGCACATAGGCGTCGTGATTGCCCGGAATGACGGTGACGTCGGACGCCGGCCCGATCGCCTCCAGCCAGGCGCGGGCGCGGGTGAATTCCTCGGGCAGCGAGATATTGGTGAGGTCGCCGGTGACCGCGATGTGGTCGGCGCCTTGCGCTTTCAGATCGGCGACGATCTTGTCGAGCACCGCGCGGTCATGGATGAAGCGCCGGTTGCGCTGCCAGTTGATGTAGCCAGTGACGCGCTTGCTCATGAGCTCAGCGACGCGTGGGCGCGGCAGCGGCGCCAGATGCGGGTCGGAGAGATGGGCGAGGGTGAACATCAGTTTTCTCGTCATGCCCGGCCTTGGGCCGGGCAGGCCGCGAGTCCGGTCATGCGCTCCCGATCAATATTCCGGCAATGAACACCAGCACACCGCCGACCACCACCTGGAACGCGGCCTGCAGGAACGGCGTGTCCATGAAATGGGTGCGGATCCAGGCGATGACCGCCAGCTCGACCGCCACCACAGCGACCGACACGGAGGTGGCCGTAACGAAATGGGGAATGAGGTAGGGCAGCGTGTGGCCGAGGCCGCCGATCGCCGTCATCAAGCCGCAGACCGTGCCGCGCAGCCAGGGCGTGCCGCGGCCGGTGAGCGAGCCATCGTCCGACAGCGCCTCGGCAAAACCCATGGAGATGCCGGCGCCGATCGAAGCCGCCATGCCGACCAGGAAAGTGGCCCAGGTATTGTGGGTGGCAAAGGCTGCCGCAAACAGCGGCGCCAGCGTCGACACCGAGCCGTCCATCAGCCCGGCCAGCCCCGGCTGCACGTATTGCAGCACGAACATGCGGCGCGCGGTCTCGTCTTCTTTCTCGCGCGCGCCCTTGGTGAGAATGGTCTGGCTCAGCTTGTGCGCCAGGCTCTCGTGTCCGGCCTCCGCCTCGGCCAGCGTGATCAGCAATTCCCGCACCGAAGCGTCGCGCGCGTTCTCCGCCGCCTTGCGATAGTAGCGTTCGGCCTCGAATTCCATGTCCTCGGCGAATTTGCGCACCTCTTCCAGACCAAGCGGCCGCATCAACCACAGCGACGACTTGTGGTGGATGAAGCCCTTGACGTCCTGGCGGCGGATCAGCGGCAAATATTCGCCGAATTTCTGCCGGTAGAGGTCGTACAACATGGTGCGGTGGTGCACCTCCTCGTCGGCCATCTCGTCGAATACCTTGGCGGAGGAGGGGAATTGCTCGCGCAGGCCTTCGGCGAAGCCGCGATAGATGCGGCTGTCCTCTTCCTCGTTGGTGATGGCCAGCGCCAGCACTTCCTGCTCGGTCAGGTCGGAAAAGCGTTTCACGGGGGCCTCGCGGTTGCCGACGATGCCGATTTGTATATTAGAAGCCTTCTAATCGGCAAATCGCCTTGTTGGTTCCTTTTTGCCGGGATGAGAAGTAACCCGTCGCTGTCCGGGAGTGACGAGGAAAACCATGGCCCTGCAACGCCTGCGCCGCGCGCTCGAGCCGTTGATCCGGCGCGTGCTGCATTTCTACTGGCGGTTTTCGCGTGCGGCGACGCTCGGCGTGCGCGCCATGGTGATCGACGGCTCCGGCCGCATCTTCCTGGTGAAGCACTCGTACGTTGCAGGCTGGCACTTGCCCGGCGGCGGCGTGGAGACCGGCGAGACTTTGCACGAGGCGCTGGCGCGCGAGCTCGCCGAGGAAGGCAACATCAAGTTGGCCGGTCCGCCGGTACTGCACGGCATGTTTTTCAACAAGCGGGCGTCGCGGCGCGATCACGTGGCGCTGTTCATCGTGCGCGATTTCCGCCAGGACGCCGCGCCGCAGCCCAATTACGAAATCGTCGCGCACGGCTTCTTTGCCCCCGACGCGCTGCCGGAGGACACCAGCCGCGCCACCCGCGCGC
>CAVXGN010000024.1:0-227197 GCA_963761245.1 uncultured Alphaproteobacteria bacterium
ACTTCGTCGGAGGGCGCTGCTTGGAGCCTGACGGGCACCCTCGCGGCATGCTATCGTTCGCGCTGATCTTTGGTTCGCTCGTGAATAAGCTATTAAGCCTGAGGAGGAAGCGACAATGGCGGCAACACACAAAGGCGAGTGCTTTTGCGGCGCCGTTCAGCTGGAGGTTTCCGGCGAGCCGGAAGCAATGGGATATTGCCATTGCCGGTCATGCAGATCCTGGTCGGCTGGCCCGGTCAATGCTTTTACCCTTTGGAAGCCCGATGCCGTACGGATCACTGCCGGTGCGGAGCACGTTGCCATGTTCCAAAAAACAGAAACCAGTCAGCGGCAATACTGCGGGAAATGCGGTGGCCATCTTATGACCAACCATCCTCCGCTCGGATTGGTAGACGTCTATGCAGCGACATTACCGACGTTGAAATTCAGCCCAGGTGTCCACGTAAACTATGCCGAAACGGTTTTGCCGATGCGGGATGGACTCCCCAAGCTGAAGGATTTTCCTAAAGAGTTTGGCGGCTCAGGCGACGTCGTGCCGGAGTAGAAACGGCGCCTAAAATGCGAATGAATGGAATAGCACGCAAGTCTGTACTATCATTGGTATTATCTCAAGATTTCTAGTTCGAACGCGGGCCCGGGTAAAATGGAAGAGCGAGGAGTAGAACGCCGGCTCGCGGCAGTTCTGGCGGCGGATGTGGTTGGCTATAGCCGTCTCATGGAGGTCGACGAGGCGGGGACCCTCGCACGGCTCAAATCGGTGCGGCTGGAGTTGATCGACCCGGCGATCACCAAATGCAAGGGCCGCATCATCAAGACCACCGGCGATGGACTTCTGGTGGAGTTCCAAAGCGTCACCGAAGCGCTCAGCTGCGCAGTCGAATTCCAACAGCGCATGGCGCGGCGTAATCGCGACATGCCGGCATCGCGCAGCCTGCTTTACCGGATCGGCATCAATCTGGGCGACGTGATCGTCGAGGAGAACGATATCTTCGGCGATGGCGTCAATGTGGCGGCGCGCCTTGAGTTCATGGCAGATCCCGGCGGGATCTGCATCTCCGCGGCGGTGCGCGACCAGGTTGCCGATCGGCTCGGCGTCGGATACGAGGATCTCGGCGAGCAGCAGGTCAAGAACATCAACCGCGCAATCCGCGCCTATAGGGTTCTGCTGGACGGCCAATCGTCGCAGGCAAACAGCGGGGTCTCGGGCGGACCGGCGGCACCGGGGACGAGCGCGCGGAAGCCGTCGATCGCAGTGCTGCCGTTCGTCAATATGAGCGGCGATTCGGAGCAGGAGTTCTTTGCCGACGGGCTGACCGAGGACATCATTACCGAGTTGTCGCGTTTCCGCGAACTCCTGGTCATTTCGCGCAACGCCGTTTTCGTGCACAAGGGCAAGCCCGTAAAGGCGCAGGCGATCGCGCGTGAATTCGGCGTGGACTATGTTGTGGAAGGAAGCGTGCGCAAGGCGGCGGACCGCGTGCGGGTCACCGTCCAGCTCATCGACGGCGGGACGGAAACGCATATCTGGGCTGACCGCTACGACCGAAAGCTTGAAGATATTTTTGCCATTCAGGACGAGGTGACGTCGGCTATCGCCGCGACGCTGTTTGGCCGCGTTGAGGCTGCCCGGCACGACCGGGTCCAACGCAAACGCACTGAGAATATGGCGGCATACGAGTATGTGCTGACCGGCAAGGTCCTGCACCATTGGTCGAACCGCGACGCCAACGCCGAGGCGCTTCGCATGCTGGACCGCGCCATTGAGATCGATCCGAACTATGCGCACGCCCACGCCTGGAAAGCTTGCGTGACCGGCCAGTCTTGGCTGCACAAATGGTGCGAGGATCCCGATGCCACTGTGCAGGTGATCTCGGACGAATTGCAGATCGCTCTCTCGCTCGACGATAACGATGCCGACGTACACCGGATCCTCGCCGCACTGAAGTTAAACTTCAATGAATACGATAAGGCGACCTATCATCAGGATCGCGCGCTTAGCCTCAATCCGAACAGCGACCTCATTGTCGTGCAGCAGGGTGAACTCCTCACGTGGCTCGGACGTCCCGAGGAAGGGATCGAGTGGATTCGCCGGGCGATGCGCCTCAACCCCTATCATCCGGAGCGCTTCTGGAGCCATCTCGGCCGCGCGCAATACACGGCGCGCCTCTATGGCGATGCGATCCAGTCGTTCAGCAAGCTGGCAGCGCCGGATCACACGCATCATGCCTTTCTCGCGGCATCGTCGGCGCAGTTGGGAAACCGTACCGCCGCCGTCGCGCATGCGCGAGAAGTGCTGCAACGGGATGCCACTTTTGCCATCCAGAGCTACCTCGGGACGCTTCACTTTAAGCAGCCGTCGGATGTCGAGCATCTGCGCGAAGGGTTGGTGAAGGCAGGGCTGCCGAGCTAGGCCAAATCGGGTTTCTTGCACCGCGGCAGCGGACTCGACATACGGCCGCGCGATAGCGCTGGATTGGGCTCGCCGTGCCCCCCGCTCGCCCGCGCCGACGAAGTAATCGAGTGATGTCGCCTATTGGCCCTTAGCGACACTTTCGGAGTGTCCGCGCAGCGGTCGCTATTGGGCTAGCGAGCGGACATTCGGCCCGCCGCGCTCAACAAACTGGATCTGTGAGTACGCGCCCTACTCACCACGTCATTTCGCCCGTCCCATCGCCCGCAGTCGCACCATCGCAACGATCCCAAACGCAGGCCCGAGCGCCAAGCCGGCGAGCAGCACCGGCCAGCCGAGCGTGCCGGCGATGAGTGGCGTGAATTGTACGGTGAGGATGGTGAGCGCGAAGCCGAGCGCGGTCTGGAAGGTGAGCAAAGAGCCGGCCTGTGCGGGCGGCGAGTAGTCGGCAACAAGCGCGGAGAATTGCGCGGAGTTTGGCAGGATGGCGGCGCCCCAGACCAGCACGATGACGAAGGTAAGCCAGACCGGGCCGCCGAAGGTGAGCGCCGTGGCGATTGCGCAGGCGCCGCTCACCACCATGGCGATGGTCGCGGTCTCGGCCTTGCCGATGCGGTCGGCGACAAGGCCTGCGACCACGCACATCACGCCGCCGGCGGCGATCGACAGGAAGGCCGTGAGCTTGGCGAGCTGCTCGGCTTGCGGCTGCGCCAGCGTGGCGCCGTAGGACAAGGCGGTGGCCGCCGCGATCCAGGCCCACATGGCGTAGAGTTCGAACATGTGGCCGAGATAGCCGGCGTAAGCCAGGCGGACGCGGCGGTTGGTCCAGGCCGCGGCGATGGCGCGCGGATCGAAGCGCGTGGCGATGCCGTGGTGCGGGCCGAGGTGGCTTGCGAGCGCGAGAAGACCGCCGGCGCCGGCAATGAGCGACGCCGTGGCGATGCTCTCGCGCCAATCGGCGCCGACCACGAAGGCCAGCAAATGCGGCGCGGCCGAGCCGAGCGTGACCGCGCCAACCAGTGCGCCGACCAGGAAGCCGCGGTCCTTCACGCCCCAGCCGACGGCGACCTTCATACCGACCGGATAGACGCCGGCAAGCAGCGCGCCGGTGACGACGCGCACCGCGATCGCAATATCGCCGCCGGGCGCGGCGATGAGCAGAACGCCGTTGACGAGCCCTGCCCCGATCGCAGACGCCGCAAAGACGCGGCGCGGGTCGAAGCGGTCGGACAAGCCCAACACGGCGGAGCCGAGCGCGCCGATGACGAAGCCCGCCTGCACGCCGCTCGAGAGTGCTGCCTGGCGCAGCGGCGAGACGGCGGCCTCGCGCAACATGTCGGGCAGCACGGCTGCGGAGACGAACCACAGCGACATGGCCGCCACTTCGGCCAGCATCAGCAGCGCAAGCGAGCGGAATTTCATGCGTGATTAGCCTTGCCGGCGACCGTGACCAAAGCGGGTGAACCGGCCCTAGCGGGGCCATAAAGTCAACGCAACCGTCGGCAAGGTTACCGCCGATTTCATGGATCGCCCCCCGCGCCCGACTCGTGCGGCTGCCTTATAGTGGCTCCTGCGTGTCGCGAACATTCGGCAGATTGCGACGGCCACTATGCCTGTTTTTCGACGTTGTCTTGTTGCCGCTTTGATGCTGGCCGGGCTGGGCGCGGCCGCGGCGCCGGCCTGTGCGCAAGGCACGCTCAAGGCGCACTACGGCATCACCATGACCCGCGTGACCATCGGTGAGATGGCCTGGCAGGCCGACATCGGAGAGGCGCTCTACAGCACGCTGGCAAGCGGCAGGGCCAGCGGCGTGCTCAGCGTGCTGGTAAACGGCGAAGGCAAGGTCGTAGCGCGCGGCGCCATCGCGGATGGCCGTCTCAAGCCGCTGTCGTACACCTCAACCACCACCGACGACGACGGCACCATCAAATTGCAAATGACGTTCGCCGACGGCGTCGCGACCGAGACGATCACGCCGCAGCCTCCGGCGCGGGCCGACCGCGTGCCGGTCACCGACGCCGATCGGCAAGGCGTGGCCGATCCGCTGAGCGCGGTGCTGATCCCCACCAAGCTTGGCGGCGGCGCCCTCGCGTCATCAGACTGCAACCGTGTGCTGAAGATTTTCGACGGGCGCCGCCGCTATAACCTTTTGCTGTCCTATAGCCGGATGGACAAGGTCGCGATCAAGAATAGTTATACGGGGCCGGTGCTGGTTTGCGGCGTGATCCTGGTGCCGATCGCCGGCTACCGCGCCGATAGCCTGCTGGTCAAATACGTCGCCGGCTGGCACGGAATGGAGCTCTGGTTTGCGCCGGTCGCTGGCACCGCGATCATGGCGCCGGTGCGCGTATTGATGCCGACCTTGATCGGGACGCTGAAGATCGATGCCGATCAGTTCGAGGCGACCGCCGCGGCGTCGCCTTCGACTCCCGCGGCCGCACAATCCTCGCCCTTGCAACCGGCGCGCTAGCGTCGCGGCGAATTTTCATGATATCGCTTGCGCCCCATTGC
This sequence comes from uncultured Alphaproteobacteria bacterium, assembly GCA_963761245.1. GTDB lineage: Bacteria > Pseudomonadota > Alphaproteobacteria > Rhizobiales > Xanthobacteraceae > Pseudolabrys. The sequence goes on from CAVXGN010000024.1 coordinate 4,922, forward strand.
CCGTCTCCGTTACGGCATTGCATGCTGCTGCGGTTTCTTCGGAGGTGCAGGTGCCGGCCTATGTGATCTTCGACGTCGATATCAAGGATCCAGCGCGTTACCAGGAATTCATGGCGGGCGTGAAACCGGCCCTCGAGCAAGCCGGCGCGAAATATCTCGCCCGCGGCGGCAGCCACAAGGTGCACGAGGGCGACTGGCAGCCGCGCCGCATCGTGCTGCTGGAGTTTCCGTCGCTGGCAGCCTGGGAGTCGTTTTACAACGGCGAGACCTATCGTGGCCTCAAGAGCATTCGGGACGGTTGTAGCTCCGCGCGCCTGGTGAGTGTGGAAGGACTCGGCTGACGATGGCTCCGAAACGCAATCAGCAAGTCCGGCTCAAATCGCGGCCCTCCGGCATCCCGCAAGCCGAGCATTTCGAGATCGTCGAAGCCGACGTTCCCGAACTCGCCGTTGGACAAATTCTGGTGCGCAACGAATATCTATCGGTTGAGCCGGCGATGCGCGGCTGGGTGAGCGCGGTTGCCAACTATTCGACGCCGGTTGCCATCGGCGATGTGATGCGTGCCTTCTCCGCCGGCACGGTCGTGGCGTCGCGTCATCCCGGCTATCGCGAGGGCGACGCTGTCATGGGCATGCTCGGCTGGCAGCACTATGCGGTGAGCGACGGGCGCTCGATCACGCGCAAAGTGAAGGAACCCGATCTGCCGCTGTCGCTGTCGCTCGGCGTGCTGGGGCTCAACGGCATCACCGCTTATTTCGGGCTGCTTGACCTCGGCCAGCCGCGGCCGGGCGACACCGTCGTGGTATCGACCGCCGCCGGCGCGGTCGGTTCGGCGGTCGGGCAGATCGCCAAGCTGATGGGCTGCCGCACCGTCGGCATCGCCGGCGGCGCGGTCAAAACGAAACTCTGCCGCGAGGCATTCGGTTACGACGCCGCCATCGATTACAAGGCCGATAATCTCAAGGACGAATTGGCGGCTGCCTGCCCGCGCGGGGTCGACGTCTATTTCGACAATACGGCCGGCGCCATCAGCGATGCGGTGCTGGCGCAGCTCGCGATCGGTGCGCGCGTGGTGATCTGCGGCACCGCCTCGATTGCGAGCTGGGACCCGCCGCCGATGGGCCCGCGCGTCGAGCGGCATGTTCTGGTCAAGCGCGCGCGCATCAGCGGTCTGCTCATCTTCGATTACGCGCATCGCTTTGAGGAAGCGATCGGCCGGCTGGCGGACTGGGTGCGCGACGGGAAATTGCGCTATCGCGAGGATATCGCCGAGGGCATCGAGCATTGCCCGGGCGCCATCGCCGAGCTCTATCGCGGCGAGAATCTCGGCAAGCGGCTGATCCATCTTCGCGGAGACTAAGGCGCGCTAGGCCGACTTGCGCTTATAGACCCGGTCGGCGCGCTGCTCGAAGGCGGCGGAGAATTTGCGGAAAGCGGTGTCGAACATGGCGCCCATCAGCAGCGCCAAGGTGCGGCTGCGGAACTCGTAGTCGATGAAGAACTCGACCTCGCAAGATTGCTCGCCGGTCGGATGGAAGGTCCAGCGGTTGCGCATGCGGCTGAACGGGCCGTCGAGATATTCGACGAAGATCTCGAGCTTGGGCCGGTCGAGGGTGACGCGGCTGGTGTAGCTCTGGCGGATCATCTTGTAGGCGACCGTCATGCGCGCGACCACGACGCTGACGCCCTCGCCTTTGTCGGTGCGGCTGCGCACCTTCAGATCCGCGCACAGCGGCACGAAGGCGGGATATTTCTCGACGTCGGCGACCAGCTCGAACATGTCGGTCGCGGCGTGGCGCACGCGGCGCTTGGTGGAAAAATGCGGCATCGATCAGTGCGCGCGCGCGGCGCGAAGCCGCGCGAAGTCTTCGCCGGCGTGATGCGAGGAGCGCGTCAGCGGCGAGGACGCCACCATCAGGAAGCCCTTGCTGTAGGCGATCGTCTCCAGCGCCTTGAACTCGTCGGGCGGCACGAAGCGCACGACCTCGTGATGCTTGCGGGTCGGCTGCAGGTATTGCCCGACGGTGAGGAAGTCGACATTGGCCGAGCGCAGGTCGTCCATCACCTGCAGCACTTCGTTGCGCTCTTCGCCGAGCCCTACCATGATGCCCGACTTGGTGAACATGGTCGGGTCGAGCTCCTTCACCCGCTGCAACAGCCGCAGCGAATGGAAATAGCGCGCGCCCGGGCGGACCGTGAGATAAAGCGATGGCACGGTCTCGAGATTGTGGTTGAACACGTCGGGCTGGGCCTCGACCACGATCTCGAGCGCGCCGTCCTTGCGCAGGAAGTCGGGCGTCAGCACCTCGATGGTGGTCTGACGGGCACGCGCGGCGGATGGCGCGGATGGTGTCGGCGAAATGCTGCGCGCCACCGTCGGCAAGATCGTCGCGGTCGACCGACGTCACGACGATGTGCGCGAGCCCCAGCTTGGCGGTCGCTTCGGCGACGTGCTCGGGCTCCGACCGATCGAGCGCGCCCGGCAAGCCGGTCTTGACGTTGCAGAAGGCGCAGGCGCGCGTGCAGGTGTCGCCCATGATCATGAAAGTGGCGTGCTTCTTCTCCCAGCACTCGCCGATATTCGGGCAGCCGGCCTCCTCGCACACGGTGTGCAGGCCGTTGGCGCGCATGATGGCGTGGGTCGCGAAATAGCCCGGCGACACCGGCGCCTTGACGCGGATCCAGTCGGGCTTGGCGCGCAGCGCGGTGTCCGGGCGATGCGCCTTTTCCGGATGGCGCGGGCGCGGATTGGTAAGGTCGAGAACGACGGCCATGTCCGTTACTTACGGCCGGGAACCGTGCGCCGCAAGGTCGCGAAGCTGTCGTCCCGGCCAAGCGAGCGCCAGCGAGCGCGAGCCGGGACCCAGTAGCCCCTGCATTCACGATGCGGACAGACCGGGGTTGCTGGGTCCCCGCTTTCGCGGGGACGACACAAATTTATGCTCGTCTAATCGCCCGCCAGATGGCCAGGAAGATGATGGCGCCGATGACGGCGGTGATCAGGCTGCCCCAGAAATCCTGCGCCACCGCGACGTTGAGCTTCTGGAACAGGAAACCGCCGACGATGGCGCCGATCAGCCCGACCGCGAGATTGTGCAGCAGGCCGCCGCGGCCGCCGAGGATTCGCGTGGCTAGCCAGCCGGCGATCAGGCCGATGACGATCCAGGCGAAGATGCCCATGCCCAGCCTCTAATATGGTCATGCGCGGGTTTGACCCGCACATCCATGATGGCGTCCGTCCGCGGCGGTCTTACGAAGTATTCCTTTGTGGCAACTCATCGTGGATGGCCGGGGCAAGCCCGGCCATGACTGGTCAAACGGCGGTGCTATGCCGCGACGGTCGTCACGCCGCTTTCGACGGCATGCGGTGGTGGGGCGTCGAGTTGGAAATCTTCACTTCCTCCTCGTTCATGTCGGCGCCGATGTCGCCAAACAGCGGCGTTGAGAGATAGCGCTCGCCGGTGTCGGGCAGCATGGCGAGGATGGTCGATCCGGGCGGCGCCGTCTTGCACACTTCGAGCGCGCCCGCGAAGGTGCCGCCGGCGGTGATGCCGACAAAGATGCCTTCCTTCTGCGCCAGCTCGCGGCTCCATTTGAGCGCGTCGGCGTTCGGGATGGTGATGATGCGGCTGATCAACTTCATGTCGACGGCGTCGCCGGTGATTTTCGGGATGAAGTCCGGGCTCCAGCCTTGCATCGGATGCGGCTTGAACGAGGGATGCGCCTTGGCCGGCGAGCCGTCCGGCGTTGCGCTCCTGCCCGATGTGGCTGGTCAGCATCGGCGCTTCGGCCGGCTCGCACACCACGATCTGGGTGTCGGGCATTTCCTTGGCGAGCACGCGCGCGACTCCTTTGAGCGTGCCGCCGGTGCCGAAGCCGGTGACCCAGTAGTCGAGCTTGTCGCCCTTGAAGTCGTCGACGATCTCGCGCGCGGTGGTGCGCGAATGCATGTCGGGGTTGGCTTCGTTCTCGAACTGGCGCGTCAGGAACCAGCCATGCGTCTTGGCGAGCTCCTGCGCCTTCTCGACCATGCCCATGCCGCGACCTGCCGCCGGCGTGAGCACCACCTTGGCGCCGAGGAAACGCATCAGCTTGCGCCGCTCGACGCTGAAGGTCTCCGCCATGGTGACCACCAGCGGATAGCCCTTGGCGGCGCAGACCATGGCCAAGCCCGATGCCGGTATTGCCGGAGGTCGCCTCGATCACGGTCTGGCCGGGCTTGAGCTCGCCGGATTTTTCCGCCGCCTCGATGACGCCGAGCGCCAGACGATCCTTGACCGAGCCGAGCGGATTGAAGGCCTCGCTCTTGACGTAGAGGTTGATGCCTTTCGGCGCCAGCTTGTTGATCTTGACCACCGGCGTGTTGCCGACGGTTTCAAGGATATTCGCGAACTTGGCCATTGGATTGATCCTCCCCGATCGTTTGTTCGTCATGGCCCCCGGCAAGCGCGGGCGCGACGGCGTCACATATTCAGTACGCGCCCGTAAGCGTCGAGCACCGCTTCCTTCATCATCTCCGAAAGCGTCGGATGCGGGAAGACGGTGTGCATCAATTCTTCTTCCGTGGTCTCCAGATTCATCGCGACGACATAGCCCTGGATCAGCTCGGTGACCTCGGCGCCGACCATGTGGGCGCCGAGCAATTGCCCGGTCTTCTTGTCGAAGATCACCTTCACCAGCCCCTGATCTTCGCCGAGCGCGATCGCCTTGCCGTTGCCGACAAAAGGAAAGCGGCCGACGCGAATGTCGAGCTTCTTCTCCTTCGCCGCCTGCTCGGTGAGCCCGACCGAGGCAACCTGCGGCGTGCAATAGGTGCAGCCCGGGATCATCAGTCTGTCCATCGGATGCGGGTGCAGGCCCTTGATCGCCTCGACGCAAATGACGCCCTCGTGCTCGGCCTTGTGCGCCAGCATCGGCGGGCCGGAGACGTCGCCGATGGCATAGATGCCCGGCACGTTGGTCTTGTTGAACTCGTCGATCTTGATGAGGCCGCGCTCGATTTTCACGCCGAGCTTTTCAAGGCCGAGGTTCTCGACATTGCCGACCACGCCGACCGCGGAGATGACGCGCTCGACCTCGATGGTCTGCGTCTTGCCGCCCTCCTCTATTGTGGCGGTGACGCTGTCGGCCTTCTTGTCGAGCTTGGTCACCTTGGCATTGGTGTGGATCTTGATGCCTTGCTTCTCGAAGCTCTTGCGCGCGAAAGCCTGGATCTCGTGATCCTCGACGGGCAGGATTTGCGGCAGCACCTCGACCACGGTTACGTCGGAGCCGAGCGTGCGGAAGAACGAGGCGAACTCGATGCCGATGGCGCCGGAGCCGATCACCAGCAGCGACTTCGGAATGCTGGGCGGCACCATGGCCTCGAAATAGGTCCACACCAATTTCTTGTCGGGTTCGATGCCGGGTAGCACGCGCGGCCGCGCACCGGTCGCAATGATGATGTGCTTGGCCTGATAGCTGCCGGCGCCGAGCGCGCCTTTCGGCGCTTCGCTCTTGGACGCCTTCACCGTGACCTTGCCGGGCGCGTCGATCACCGCCTCGCCCCAGATCACGGCGACCTTGTTCTTCTTCATCAGGAAGCCGACGCCGTCGCTAAGCCGCTTCGATACGGCGCGCGAGCGTTTGACGACGGCAGACGGGTCGTAGCCGACATTGTCGGCTTTGAGCCCGTAGTCCTTGGCGTGCTGCATGTAGTGGTAGACCTCGGCCGTGCGCAGCAGCGCCTTGGTCGGGATGCAGCCCCAATTGAGGCAGATGCCGCCGAGATAGTCGCGCTCGACGATGGCCGTCTTGAAGCCGAGCTGCGCCGCGCGGATGGCGGCGATATAGCCGCCGGGGCCGGAGCCGATGATGAGGATGTCGAAGGAAGTGTCGGCCATAGCGCTCGCTGCTTGTTGGCGGCCCCGATGGGCCGGTGGGTCTCGTCTCAGATAGTCTTATCAGATCGGCTTCGCCATCAGCACCCATTCGCCGCCATGGGCGCAACCGGGAAAAACCACGACCGGGGCACGGGCGATGCCGCGATAGCCGCTGCGGTCGTAGAGCCGCATGGCACCGGCATTCTCGCTGGCGACAATCATGCTGGCGGATGGCTGCCTTGTGCGCGCGCCCGCGCGCCTCGGCATCCGAAAGCAGGCGGGCACCGATCCCCTGCCCGCGAAACTCGGGAAACGTTGCCAGGACGTTGATATACCACGAGCCGGGCGCCTTGGCCTCCAGGGTGACCAGCGGGCGCACGACTTCGGGCAGATCGTCGAGATTGCCGATGTCGTAGGGATCGTCGAGCGGATAGTCGACGACGCACGCGGCGACTTCGCCGTCGATCTCGGCGACTGTGGCGTTCCTGTAGCTGAAATTACCTTGCTCGCGCGCGGCCCGTGCGCGGCCGAATTCGAACACCGACTGCTCCGGCGCTTTCATCCCCGTCCATAGGAAAACCGGAAGACCCTCGCCGGCAATGTCGATCAACGCGGCGAGCGCGGCAGCGTCGGCTTTGCGGGCCGGGCGAATGATGGGCTCAAGCTCTGGCATCGGGCTGCCGTATCCTCAACAACGTGGCAGGAGTTCTAATCTTGAGCGAGCGCGCGACGGGCGCTCGCCATTTTACGGATCCACCATTCGAGGGCGATCAGAAGCGCGAGCACCAACGCGGCGACCAAGGCGATCGGCTGCCAGATGTTGCGCGACAATTGTTCGCCGGAGAAAAACGCGGCGTAGATGATGTCCTGGCCGAGCGGATTGAGGATCGCGATCGCCGCCACTATCATGCTGATCCAGGGCCAACGTTTCATGCCGGGAGCTCGCGATTATACCAGCGGACCTTGCCGCTACTACTTGGCCATTCTGACGCAGTCGTCATTCATGGCGACGAACATTGGATCGGTCTTGTCGAAACGCTTGTTCACGTCGTCAACTGCGAGCTTCGGCGCGTCGTCGAGGATCTTCTCCAGCTCCACCGACAAATGCGTATAGCGCTCGCGCGCCTCGGGATGCAGATTGGCGAGATAAGTGGCGAGCGAGACATATTTGATGAAGGCGCCGTCGGCATCGTTGCGCGCCGCGGTCAGATCGACCGCATCACCCTTGCGCGCCCGTTCGCCGATTTGGCTGAGAACTCTTCGCCTTGAATTGGACCTGCGCGTGCGCTTCCAGAATTTCCTTGCAGGTGCGCAACGATTCACTGACCGCAAGACGATGCTGTATTAAATCGACAAATTTGCTGTTGAGATAGCCGTTGTAGATCGAAGTGAAGAGCGACAGCGCCGCGATGAACATCGGGAAATAGACGACGATCGCGGTGCGGATCGTGGTTTCGCGTTCGCTCATTGCGTCCGGCTCGCCACGCTCAAACCACCATCATCACCGGGTTTTCGATCAGCTGCTTGAAGGCGACGATGAGCTCGGCGCCGAGGGCGCCGTCGACGGCGCGGTGATCGCAGGACAGCGTCACGCTCATGATGGTGGCGACGGCGAGCTGGCCGTTGCGCACGACCGCGCGTTCTTCGCCGACGCCGACCGCGAGAATGGTGGACTGCGGGGGATTGATCACGGCGGTAAATTCCTTGATGCCGTACATGCCGAGATTCGAAACCGACGTTGAGCCGCCTTGATATTCGTGCGGCTTGAGCTTGCGCGCGCGGGCGCGGGCGGCGAGGTCGCGCATCTCGTTGGAGATGGTGGAGAGCGATTTCGTCTCGGCGCTGCGCACGATCGGCGTGATCAGCCCGCCCGGCAGCGCCACAGCGACGCCGATGTCGGAATGCTTGTGCTTGAGCATGCCGGCGTCGGTCCAGCTTACATTGGCTTCGGGGATGCGCTGCAGCGCCAGCGCCAGCGCCTTGATGACGAAGTCGTTGACCGAGAGCTTGTAGGCCGGCTTGCCATCTTTGTCCTTGGGCGCGGCGGCGTTGATCTCCTCGCGCGCGGCGGTGAGCTTGCCGATGTCGCAGTCCATCGTCTCGTAGAAATGCGGAATGGTCTGCACCGAGGCGGTGAGCCGTTGCGCGATGGTGCGGCGCATGCCGTCATGCGGCACGAAATCGTAGGAGCCTTCCTCGTAAAGGCTGCGCACCTGCGCGTCCGACATCGAGGGGGCGACGAGCGGCGCGGCGGCGGACGCCGCGGCTGGCGCCAGCCCCTTGCCGGATTTCGCCGCCTCGATGTCGCGCGCGATCACGCGGCCGTGCGGGCCGGAACCCTGCACGCGGGCCAGATCGACGCCGGCTTCCTTGGCCAGCCGGCGCGCGAGCGGCGATGAAAAGATGCGGTTGCCGGCCGGGCGCGGCGCCGCGGCCGGCGCTTCCGACTTTGGCGCGGGTGCCGGCGAAGCGACCGGCGCGGCCTTCGGCGGCTCGGGCTTCGCCGCGGGCTTAGGCGCTTCGGCTGGTTTCGGCGGCGCAGCTTCGGCTTTGGCGGCGCCGGCGGCCGCCGCCTTGACGTCCTCGCCCTCGCCCGCCAGCACCGCGATCAGCGAATTGACCGGCACGTCCTGCGTGCCCTCCGGCACCACGATCTTGGCGAGCGTGCCGTCCTCGATCGCCTCGTATTCCATGGTGGCCTTGTCGGTCTCGATCTCGGCGATGACGTCGCCGGTCTTGACCGCGTCGCCCTCCTTCTTCAGCCATTTGGCGAGGTTGCCCTTCTCCATCGTGGGCGACAGCGCCGGCATGAGGATGTTGGTGGGCATAGGGCGCGGCTACCGGTAGCAAACGGCTTTCGCCGCCTCGACCACTTCGGCGACCGAGGGCAGCGCGAGCTTTTCGAGATTGGCGGCATAGGGCATCGGCACGTCCTTGCCGGTGACGCGCGCGACCGGCGCGTCGAGATAATCGAAGGCCTGCTCCATCAGCCGCGCCGCGATTTCGGCGCCGACGCCGGACTGCGCCCAGCCCTCCTCCACCGTCACGCAGCGGCCGGTCTTCTGCACCGAGGCGACGATGGTCTCGGTATCCATCGGCCGCAGCGTGCGCAGGTCGATCACCTCCGCATCGATGCCGTCATTGGCCAGCACGTCGGCGGCCTGCAGCGCGTAAGACATGCCCATCGACCAGGCGACGATGGTGACGTCATTGCCGGCGCGCGCGATGCGCGCCTTGCCGATCGGCAGCACGAAGTCGTCGAGCTTGGGCACCGGCGAGGAATGGCCGTAGAGAATTTCGTTTTCCAGAAACATCACCGGATTGGGATCGCGGATCGCCGCCTTCAGCAGGCCCTTGGCGTCGGCGGCGTTCGAGGGCGCGATCACCTTCAGGCCGGGCACGTGCGAATACCAGGACGAATAATCCTGGCTGTGCTGGGCGCCGACGCGCGCGGCGGCGCCGTTCGGCCCGCGGAACACGATCTGGCAGCCCATCTGGCCGCCCGACATATAGAGCGTCTTGGCGGCCGAATTGATCAGGTGATCCATCGCCTGCATGGCGAAGTTGAAGGTCATGAATTCGACGACCGGTTTCAGCCCGGCGAGCGCCGCGCCGACGCCGAGGCCGGCAAAGCCGTGCTCGGTGATCGGCGTGTCGATGACGCGCTTGGCGCCGAACTCCTGCAGCAGTCCTTGCGTGACCTTGTAGGCGCCCTGATATTCGGCGACCTCCTCGCCCAGCACAAAGACGTCCGCGTCGCGCCGCATCTCCTCGGCCATGGCATCGCGCAACGCTTCGCGCATGGTCATGGTGACCATCTCGGTGCCTTCGGGGACGTCGGGATCGGGCGCGGCTTTGCTTTCGGGCGGCGGCGGCGCGGACTCTTTTTTCGGGACCGGCGCCTCCGGCGCTTTGGCTTCCGCTTTCGCCGCCGAAGCCGATTCAGCGGCCTGCTGCAGCGGCGTGAGCTTCACATCCTTGAGCGCAGATTTGTCCTCGCCGTCGCCGAGGATGACGGCAATCGGCGTGTTGACCGCAACATCGGCGGTGCCTTCCGGAATGAGGATCTTGCCGAGCGTGCCCTCGTCGGCGGCTTCCACTTCCATGGTCGCCTTGTCGGTCTCGATCTCGGCGATCACGTCGCCGGACTTGACCGCATCGCCCTCCTTCTTCAGCCACTTGGCGAGATTGCCCTTCTCCATCGTCGGCGAAAGCGCGGGCATGAGCACTTCGGTCGGCATGGGCGCTACTGTGTCCTACTCACGGCCGGCATTTTTTTGTTTGCGCATGATCTTTCCGAAAACCGGTTCCCACTTTTCGGGATCATGCGCGATAGACATCGGTCCAAAGCTCGGAAGGATCCGGCTCGGGATCGTGGGTGGCGAATTCGGAAGCTTGATTGATCAGGTCGCGCACTTCGCCGTCGATCTTCTTCAGATCCTCTTCCTTGGCGAATTTCTTCTCCAGGATGCGGTGGCGCGCCATGTCGATCGGATCGTGGTGAGTGCGCACTTCGTCGACTTCCTCGCGTGTGCGGTACTTCGCCGGGTCCGACATCGAGTGGCCGCGATAGCGGTAGGTGAGCATTTCGAGAATGTAGGGGCCCTTGCCGCTGCGGCACCATTGCACGGCCTTCTCGCCGGCGGCCTTGACCGCGCGCACGTCCATGCCGTCGACCTGCTCGCCGGGAATGTTGAACGAAAGGCCGCGCTTGGAGAGATCCGTCGTCGCCGAGGAACGCGTGATCGCCGTGCCCATGGCGTAGCGGTTGTTCTCGATCACGTAGATCACCGGCAGCTTCCACAGCTCCGCCATATTGAAGCTCTCGTAGACTTGGCCCTGGTTGCTGGCGCCGTCGCCGAAATAGGTCAGACAAATATTGTCGTTGCCGCGATAGCGGTTGGCGAAGGCAAGGCCAGTGCCGAGCGGAACCGGTGCGCCGACAATGCCATGGCCGCCGTAGAAGCCCTTGGTCTTGGAGAACATGTGCATCGAGCCGCCTTTGCCCTTGGAATAGCCGTGGCTGCGCCCGGTGAGCTCGGCCATCACGCCCTTGGGGTCCATGCCGCAGGCGATCATGTGGCCGTGGTCACGATAGCCGGTGATGACCTCGTCGCCTTGCTTGAGCGTCATCTGCATGCCGACCACCACGGCCTCCTGGCCGATATAGAGGTGGCAGAAGCCGCCGATCAGCCCCATGCCGTACATCTGGCCGGCCTTCTCCTCGAAGCGGCGGATGGTCAGCATGGTGCGATAGGCGGCAAGCTCTTCGCTCTTGCTGAAGTCGGCGACCGGCGCGCCGGCCTTTACCGGCGTCTCGGGGGTCGGATTTTTCTGGGCGACCGCCATTGGCACTCCCTGCGACAGCGCCCGGCAGATGGGCGTGTCGGTAAAGCCTGTTCGGCCCCCCAGATAGCTTAATTTACCCGGGGGCGGAAGCGCGAGGCCGCCCGTCAGGATTGCGGCAAGATCGCCGGTATTGGGCCTAGAACACTCTTTGGTGGATAACCCAGCGGGGCCGCTTGGGTTGCTAGTGCGGACGCAGCAGCAGTGTCGCATCGCGCGGGTCGACGAACCCCAGCAGCATGCGGGCGCGCTCGTCCAGCATGTCGGGATCGATGCGGTCGGAGCGCAATAACGACACCCGGTGTTCCCAGGCCGCGCGCTCGGCCTTCAATTCCTTCAGCTCGGCCTGCATCGTCGCCATCTGCTGGTCGAGGTCGGCTTGCGCGCGCAAGCCATGATTGCCGGTGAAGGCATTGACCGCGAAATAGCCGATGAACAGCGCGGCGAACAGGTAAAGCGCAAGGACGGTCAGGATGGTGCGGCGACGCCGGTGGGATACCATGGCGGCAACATGCGCCATGAGCGTTAAAGCGTATTTAATCGCCATTTGCCGAATTTGACACGTCAGCTATGCGACCGCGCCCCACGCGAAGGAATATTATCCGCGCAAGAGCTTTCCATTAGACGCTATGGGTAGTGCCGATCTCCAACCGTCGATTGGCTGTGACCACTTTTCGCGGCTCACGACGTATTCGCCTGCCCTCGGCTACGTGCCACAAGCAGCCTCCGCACGGACGCGGTGTAACGCGCGACACCCCCGATTACATGCGGGCCATGGTTCTTGCGAGCATGCGCTGCGTGATCGGTCGGCGCATGCCGGCAGCGACGAGATCCAGAGCGCCCGCGCTGACCAACCGCCGCCACAGCAGCGCACCGCGGAACGACATTCCGAATACTCGGCGGCACGCGGCTTCATACCGGTTGAAGGCGGCGAGCGGGCTTCCTCCGCCGACCAAGACGTCGTGCAACGCCTCGGCCGCTAGTACTCCGGAGCGCATTCCCTGATAGATGCCCTCCGCGGTCGCCGGATGCGTCATGCGGCCTGCTTCGCCGACCACGATCCTGCCAGGCGACGTCAACTTACCGATTGTCGGCGAATAGGCGATCGGGTGTCCTTGCAACTTCCCGACCTGTCGCGCGCCTGCAAGGCGATCGCCGTAATGCTTCTGCAGGAACGCGGCAAACAGATGCCGGGCGTTCTTGGCGAGATTTTTATCTTCATAGCAGATGCCGATGTTCACACGCTCGGGACTTTCTGGAAAAAGCCAGCCATAGAACGGCTGGACCAAGCCGTCGAAGATCATTTCCACATGATTCGCATGGAACGGCGCGCCCTCCCACCAGCCCATGATCGCCTGGATCAGGTACGATGAACCCCGCCCGACGGTGAACCGCGAATGAGCGCCATCGGCCACGATGGTGTAACGCGCATGCACTTCACGCCCGTCGCCGCTGCGGAAGCCGACCACGCGGTCATCCCGCTGCAATAGGAAGCTCACGGAAAAATTTGGCACGAACCGACAACCGGCTTGTTGCGCGCGGCCTAGCAGCAAATGATCGAAGGTACGACGGCAGCAGATCGCGGCGACATCGGTATGGCCGGCAAGGACGACGTCATGCTGGCGCGGTGTGACCAGCCTCAGGCCGCTGATGGGATAGGACCGAGCCAGCACGGCGTCCTTCACGCCGAGGGTCTCCAGGACCTCAATTCCTTTCGGCGAAATGGCACTGCCGCAGGTTTTGTCGCGCGGAAAGTCACGCCGGTCGCAAATGACGACATCGCGCACGCCAAGCTGGCCAAGGCGGATGGCGGCCGCCAGGCCCGCCGGACCCGCACCAATGATCGCGACCTCTGCGCGGATGATCAATTCCTGCCGCTGCGAGACCGCTTGTTTCGTCAGCATGGATTAGCCCGATTTGGTCCACAGCCTCAGATGCCCGCGTTGGGTTCCGGGCCTGTCCTTATATAACATGCGCCAGCAGACTTTGTCGGGATTGCAAGTTCATCGCAATTGCTTGATGTGGTCGGCTACCCTGAGCGCCATCGCCATGACCGTCAACGCGGGATTCATTGCGCCCGATGATGGGAAGAAGGAGGCATCGACAACATATAGATTTTGGACGTCCCAAGTGCGGCACCATTCGTTCAGAACCGATCTCTTAGGGTCGCTGCCAAAACGCATCGTGCCGCATTGATGCGCGGTAAGCTCAATGCCCATTCGCCAAGTGAAAAAAAAGGGATAGCCAGCTTTGCGCATAATTTTCCGAAACGCGGCGATCAGCCGGTGGTGGGGTTCGAGATTAGCGTACGCGATTGAAATCCTTATCCTGCCATCACGAAGCAACTCCACGCGGTTATTTGGATTGGGCAGGTCCTCCGTCATAAGCCACCAATCGGAGCTATGATCCGTAATATATTTTAGGATTGAATGCGGTATCCGGCCCGCCTTCCCTTTGAACATGGCTGGTCTTAGCTTGCCGATCGCTTGAATATTGCCCAAGGGATAGTCGAAATCTGGTTCGCCTAGGTAAAAATCGTTGAGCGCAATGGTCTTTTGAAAAACAACGTCATTGCGGCGACGCGGGTCGACAGCGACAGCCACGGTGCCGTGGTGCTTCATATAATTGCGCCCGACTAACCCGCTACTGTTCGCCAAACCGTCTGAATGGCTATCATTCGCCGAGCGCAACAAAAGTACCGCCGAATTTACCGCACCACACGCGACGATCACCACTGACGCGGAAACCATTTCGGTTTTCCCGTCGCGTTCGACTTCAATCGCGCTGACTTCTTTGCCGTCCGCACTCGTATGCAGTTTCTTGACTAGTGCATTTGTCCATAATGAAATCGTTCCCAATTTTAGCGCTGGGAGAACCGCGTTTACATGCGCATCCGACTTGCCATCAACAAGGCACGGAAACCCATCACACGTACAACACCGTACGCATTTGCCAAGCGAACGGTCTTCTTCATTCAGGTCAATACCCAAGTGGTGGTGATGCGGGCGCAGTCCTTGTGTTTCAAAAGTTTCTGCGAGAGCTTGAATATAAGGTTCGTGCGAGATAGGCGGGTGCGGGAAATTATCGCTCCGCTCAGGCTCGGTCGGATCCTCGCCGCGTTTGCCATGTACGCGATAGAGTTTTTCAGCGCGGTTGTAGTACGGTTCAAGTTCGTCATATGAAACGCACCAAGCGGGAGAGATGCCATCGCGGTGCTTCAATTCGCTAAAGTCCTCCTTGCGAAAACGGGGCAGCACGGCGCCATAGAATTTGGTATTTCCTCCAACGTAGTAATTAGTGCCCGGACGAAATGGCTGGTCCTGTCCGTCATACCAAAGCTCACGTGTCGTATAGAGAGAACGTCCAAAAACTGCTTCGTGGCTCCAGTTGTCGTTTGATTTCGGGAGGAACCCGCCTCGTTCAATTAACAAAATCTTTTTGCCCCAATCCGCGAGTGCGTAGGCCATTGTGCCGCCGCCCGCGCCTGAGCCAATAATAATTACGTCATAATGTTCCATCGCCCCACTCACGATCCAAGGTTCTGTTGGCATTCTCCTTTAAGCAGGACAGCTTGCAAGCACGATGGGAAGCGTCGTCAGCTATGCAACCGCGTTTATCCCACTCTTCCGCGCGAGCGCCAGCGCCCACAATGGAAAATAATTGCGGTAAAGGCGATAGTTCAACATACAGGTTCGATTGAAGACACCGGTCATGCCCTGTTGCGGCCAGTCCCCATTAGGAAGCTGGCGCTCGGTCAAGAAGCGCACTCCCCTCTCGATCGCTTCCCGATGCAGTTCGGGCGATGTCTTCACGAGCGCTAACAAAGCCCAAGCGGTCATCACGACCTGCCCGCCCTGGGGATGTTGGATGTATTCGCGTCGAATACAGCTTTCGTGGCTTTCACCCCACCCCCCATCGCTGCATTGCTTTGCGCGGAGGTACTCGGCAGCGCGCTCGATCGCGGGATCGTTTGTCTTGGCTCCCGCTTCGAGCAGTCCCCAAATCCCAAACCAGGTACCGTAAGTGAAGCAGATACCCCAGTTGCCCTCCCAGCTCCCATCGGGGCGCTGCAACACGCGCAGGAACTGCTCGCCGCGCGAAATCGCCAAGTCCACCTTGCGTGCGCGGGTGGGTCCGAAACGCTCGCCGAGGCGTGACCGTGCGGCCGCAAGCCCCTGGATGGCCGAAGAAGTCAATTCCACCTGCGAGATGTCGACCATGATATCGCCGAATATTTCTGATGCATTGAGTGCTTCGAGCCAAGCGCCGGCGCGCTGCCTTTCGTAGGTGCCCCAACCGCCATCCTCGTTCTGCCAGTATAAGAGGAGATCGACTGCGTCGAGCAATCGCGCAATACCGATTGGCGCCCGCGCATGGGGCGCGAGCGCCAACGCAGCCAACAATCCGAGCGCCGTGCAATCGACAATTGGCCACCCATGTGCGCGATTGGAGAACGGCCAGCCGCCTTTGGAGGGATCGCGGAAATAGCGCTCGCGCTGATCCACGTCGTCGAGTACCTGACTCTCATCAATAAATCGAAAAGCCTCCTGAGCCATCGTCGCAAATCGCTCGACGAGTTCGGATTCTGCGAGAGCGAGCGCGACAAAGCCCGTGTCCCATAGTTCCGACGAGTTGTAGGACTGCATGGTCTTGCCGCGAGCGCAGTCAAAAATGTATTGCGGCAGTGCATCGAGCGCCTTGCGCGTATGTTCAGAATGCGGTTCTGCGGTCCACACGGCTATCGTATCGAGAACCTTGTTGACCGGCCCGATGTCGAGGAAGTTGGTTGTCAGTTGCTCGTGCTTGATGTGGTCGAGCACCACCTCGAGAGCCCTGGCGCGTAGCGCGCTGGGCATCCACTTCTCAATTTGGCCCAGCACAAAATTCGCTGCGCGCAGGATTCGGGAAGGCTCGAAATACCGATCCCCGGGACAGACGCGATCCCGCATCGCGGGCCAGTCGATGGAATCAAAAGGCGCTGAAAACAGTTCGTTTCGAAGCGCGGTCAGAAGCGGGTCAAGGGGCGCTTGGAACCGCCGTCCATACAAATAGGAGACCGCGAGCACCACCACGCGGCTATGACACCAGAATCGGCCGGGATGAATGGGTAGCGCCCTTGGGAGCAGCCACAGCTCCGGAGGCACCGGGTGGCAACCTTCCCATGAATAGAGGTTGAGTACAGAAAGCCAGTACTTGCCCCACGACGGAACTGCGCTCGCGCTTCCATGGGCATGAATCCAAGCATGCGCGCGGCGCACATCAGGATCGTCCGCCGGAACGCCCATGAGCCGCAGCGCGATATAGTTGAGCACCGTCGTAAAGAGATATCCTTTTCCGTCAATATGAAGTCCAAAGCTGCCGTCGCTGGCCTGGGCGTGACGTAGCGTCGAGATGAATCCGGAAAGATGCGTTTCGCTGAGCGGGCGGCCGATGACATAATGAGTGAATATGTAGCCGGGCAAAAGAAACAGCGGACCGTCGTAGTCGCCGGTCCATCCACCATGCTCGCCCTGGATGCTCTGAAGATACAAGAAGCCGCGGCGAAGCGGAGTTAGACCTGAGGATGACGAGTTGTCAGCGAGCGCCGCGCCAGGATCGGTGTTCATGGGGCCGGTCGCATAGCAGAACAAGAAAAGCTCAGGGAAGGCCGGCTGGTCATCGGCTGCGCCCTCATTGCGCGCCCAAGGGTCCACTTGCGCCGCCCAGCCGAAATCAACCGGCATCTTTCAAGAATTTGCCTGAGATGGCGAGACCAGCACTGACAACTGCCCGCGTATCAACGGATGCGGACCGCAAAGTCCGGTCTCTTGTGCTTTTCGGCAGGGGCGCGAATTTCGGCAAGGACTCCATGAATTGACCACAAGGATGAATTGGCGGATTAACATGAACAGGCGGCCGTCGGCGGTCGAGAGCAGCGCCATGCTCGCCGTCCGGCCAGTGGAGCTTTCGCTCCAATATTTCAGGATACCCCTTCGCACTACCCGCATTTCCGAACTGTCGCCGCAAAATACATCTCGCAATGCTTCGGCGAGGGAGAGCCGCGTGATTTGCCGCCGCCGGCGGCGGTACTGATGCAATGCAGCGCCTGGCGCAGGTCGTTCGGCCGTCCGGCAATGGCATCGCGCAGCAGCAGCGCGTCGGTGATGCACATGGTCATTCCGGTCGCCGTCAGAGGATGGCACGTCACCGCCGCGTCACCGATCAGCACGACGCGCCCCTGGCCAGACAATCGGCGCTCACTTCCTGAATAAGTGCGCTCGACCGCCGTTGCGTGGCAATGGCGTGCTCGACGTCGCGCCGCAGGCCCAAGGGGAGCGCCGCCGTCAACTCCAGGCAATCCGCCGGACTCGGCCGTCGGTTCTCGTCATAGGGGATGTCGAACATGATCCGCGCGTCGCCGTCGCCGACAGGATAGATCAGAATAGGCGTGCGGCCGCCGAGAAAGACAAATCCGTAAATTGCGCTCCGGCAAATTTTCTGCGGATATCCGATATCCGAATATGGTGGCGATCCGTCGTTTGTGGACTCCGATCCCGGCAAGCCGTCGAATGGGCGACGAAGCTCCGTCGGCGGCCACCAGCAATTGGCATCGGTATTGCGTCACGGCTGCACCGTTCGCCACTTGCACGATAACGTGCGACGATCGCTCTGATCGACATTGATGACCCGCGCATTGCCGATCACCGTTACGTTTGGCAGTCCTTGCGCGGCTTGCATTAGGCGCTCGCGGATCAGGCTATGTTCCAGGGAAAGTCCTGGCATGCGATGCGAGGGAACGGCATCATAAGGAAGCTTGATAAAATCTTCGTCCGCTCCAGAAGAGATGCAGAACCCGTTGACGGCCATTGCCGGCTCACGCATGAGCGAGTTCAAGACACCCAACTCGGCGAGCCCCGCCACACCCGGTGGGTGCAATAGCTCACCCGCCAATCGTCGGTCATCGTTAAGGCTGGGCTCGACCACCAGCACTTCATAGCCGATTTGTTGTAACGCGATTGCGGTGACCGCGCCCGCCACGCCACCGCCCCCAATGACGACATCGATGTCAATCGTGCGCGTCATCTAAGGGCCTGCCTAAGTTAGTGCGGCTAGGAAAAGCGCTGCCGGAACTCGTTGAGCACGAAATTGCCGATGCGCTTGCCGCGGTTGCGCAAGACTTTCAGCATGCCCTGGTCGACGAAATACGTGAGCAGGATCGAGTTCGCGGGTCTTCACGCGGTTGTGCACCGCGTCGGCCGAATGCCAGGTGTCGCTCGCCGACCGCGAAGGCATAGCCGGTGTTCGGCGCAAAGCGCATCTGCGTGTGCTTGGGCTTCGCGCCGTCCGGCAGCACCTCGTGGAAGATGGTGCCGATGTCGGTATTGGCATCATCCTTCGGCAGATAGAGCTGCACGGTGATGCCCTTCCAGCGCGTGTCGGTGTGCGGCGTGATCAGATAGCCGGGAATGTCGCGCGTGAGGATCGGGATCGGATACATGCCGACCTTGGCGAATTCCTTGCCGAAGCGCTTCGACAGGCCGGGCGCGAGACAATGGATGAACGCCTGCTTGACCTTGTCCGAACACAGCGCACGGCCGACCACGTCCCAGAGCGCGCGTTTCTCCGACGGCAAATTGCGGATGTATTCCGGGAACAGATCGATCTTCACGCGCGTGTGGGTGCCGTCGTCGAGATCGTGGCCCTTGCTGCGGCCGTGCATCGGCCGGTAATCGCGCGACTCCGGCATCAGCGCCAGGATCTGCGCATAGACATCGTCCGGGAACACGCGGTCGAATTCGAGATGGAAAAACGGCTTCTCCACCGCGCGCGCGGCCTCGACCGATTGCGCCACGAAATCGGTCAGGCGCTCGACCGCCCGGCGGCGGTCATGGCCCGTGAGGGTCGTGGATTGATCCATCGCAGCTACGCGCGTTCGTCGCCCTAAATTGGCGGCAATTTGCGGCGATTTGCTATTCAATGCAAGCCGGCTTGATCGGCGCGCCGGCGTTGCATCCGCGTGACGAGGAACGCCATGACCATCGCATTTCTGATTACCTCGCTGATCGTCATCGTCTCGCCGGGCACCGGCGTTCTTTATACGCTGGCGACCGGGCTCTCGCGCGGCTCGCGCGCCAGCATCGTTGCCGCCTTCGGCTGCACGCTGGGCATCGTGCCGCACATGACGGCAGCGATCCTGGGGCTGGCGGCGCTGCTGCATGCCAGCGCGGTGGCGTTCCAAACCTTGAAATATGCCGGCGTCGCCTACCTGCTGTTTTTGGCCTGGCAGGCGCTGAAGGAGCACGGTGCGCTGCGCGTGGACCAGGAGATCGCGCCCCGCTCGGCCCTTCAGGTGACGGTCACCGCCATCCTGATCAACATCCTCAACCCGAAACTGTCGATCTTCTTTCTGGCCTTCCTGCCGCAATTCGTCAGCCCGCACGAGCCGCATCCGCTGCTGCACATGGGCGTGCTGAGTCTCATCTTCATGCTGCTGACATTTGTCGTTTTCGTCGGCTACGGGCTGTTTGCCGCCTCGATCCGCAAACACGTGATCTCGCGGCCGCGCGTCTTGACCTGGATGCGCCGCAGCTTTGCCGCCGCCTTTGTCGCGCTCGGGGTCAAGCTCGCGTTCGCGCAGCGTTAGTTCACCCCGGCCTCTTCAACACCGTCTTGCCGGCAAACTTCGCTTGCGCACCCAGTTCTTCCTCGATGCGCAGGAGCTGATTGTATTTGGCGGTGCGGTCGGCGCGCGCCAGCGAGCCGGTTTTGATCTGCCCGCAATTGGTGGCGACGGCGAGATCGGCGATGGTGGAATCTTCCGTTTCGCCGGAGCGGTGCGACATCACCGCGGTGTAGCCGGCCTTGTGCGCGGTCTCGACGGCGGCGAGCGTCTCGGTGAGCGTGCCGATCTGGTTGACCTTGATCAGGATCGAGTTGGCGACGCCCTCCTTGATGCCTTTGGTGAGCCGCTCGACATTGGTGACAAAGACATCGTCGCCCACGAGCTGACACTGGTCGCCGATCAGGTCGGTGACGATCTTCCATCCCACCCAATCGTCCTCGGCCATGCCATCCTCGATCGAGACGATCGGATAGGTCTTGATCAGGCTGGCGAGATATTCGGCTTGCTGCTGCGGCGAGCGGGTCTTGCCCTCGCCGGCATAGACGTAGGCGCCGTCCTTGAAGAACTCGCTGGCGGCCGGATCGAGCGCCAGCATCACATCGCCGCCCGGCTTGTAGCCGGCCTTTTCGATCGCCTGCATGACGAAATCGAGCGCTTGTTCCGCCGACTTCAAGTTGGGCGCAAAGCCGCCTTCGTCGCCGACATTGGTGTTGAGACCGGCCGATTTGAGCTGAGCGCGCAGCGTGTGGAAGATTTCCGATCCGGCGCGCAGGGCCTCCGCGAAGCTTGGCGCGCCCGCCGGCATGATCATGAATTCCTGGAAGTCGATCGGGTTGTCGGCATGCACGCCGCCGTTGACAATGTTCATCATCGGTACCGGCAACAGCCGCGCGGCGGTGCCGCCGACGTAACGATAGAGCGGCGCTTGCTTGGCGATGGCCGCCGCCTTCGCCGCGGCGAGCGACACGCCGAGAATGGCGTTGGCGCCGAGCCGGCCTTTGTTGGGCGTGCCGTCGAGCGCGATCAGCGTTTCGTCGATCTTGGCCTGCGCCTCGGCGTCCATGCCGCCGAGCGCGTCGAAGATTTCGCCGTTGACCGCCGCGACCGCCTTGAGCACGCCCTTGCCGCCGTAGCGCGCCTTGTCGCCGTCGCGCAGCTCGACCGCCTCATGGGCGCCGGTCGAGGCGCCCGAGGGAACCGCGGCGCGGCCCTTGGAGCCGTCTTCGAGGATGACGTCGACCTCCACGGTCGGATTGCCGCGGCTGTCGAGGATTTCGCGGCCGATGATGTCGATGATGGCGGTCATGGCGGTTCCGGCAATTGGGTTTTGGGTGGCTTCTACAGGATGGACAACCCCCTTGTCATGCCCCGCAACCCGATCTCGGGTATACCCGAGATCGGTATATAAACTTGCGCAAGTCGGCTAAAGCCGACTTGCGATCGGGCATTCCAAGGCGCTGTCCGACATGCGAGAAAGATTGATGGCAAGAAAGCCACTGCAACTGGGCCGCCCGAGCCCCATCCCCGCCTCGCCCGACAAGGCGCGGCTCGACCGCGTGGCCAATCCGCATCCTGGCACCGACTATGTCGCGCGTTTTACCGCGCCGGAATTCACCACGCTTTGCCCGATCACCGGCCAGCCGGATTTCGCGCATCTGGTGATCGACTATGTGCCGCGACGTTTCCTGGTCGAGTCGAAGTCGCTCAAGCTCTACCTGACGAGCTTCCGTAACCACGGCTCCTTCCACGAGGATTGCACCGTCGCCATCGGCAAGCGCCTATTCGGGCTGCTCAAGCCGAAATGGCTGCGCATCGGCGGCTACTGGTATCCGCGCGGCGGCATGCCGATTGACGTGTTCTGGCAAGCGGGACGATTGCCGAAAGGCGTCTGGGTGCCCGATCAGGGCGTCGCGCCCTATCGCGGGCGCGGCTGACTTCGCGATCAGGTGCTGACCGGGCGCCGCAGCTTGAAGGCGCAAATCCAGCCTGTCGCCGTCAGCGCTACCGCGCCGACCAGCAGCAGCGCGGTTACCCCGCCGTTGCGCAGGCCGATGCCGTAGACCACCGGCCCCAGCGCCTGCCCGAGAAAAAAGAAGCTCGAATGACCGGCGGTCGCGGAAGCGCGCGCGGTCGGCGCCAGCTCGGTGACATTCACCTGGATGCAGCCGTGCAACATGTAGAACCCGAAACCGATGCCGATGAAATTGGCGAGTTCGAGCGGCCACGGCAGACGCAGCGCGATGACGATCAGACCGAGCGCCATCACCATGCCGCCGGCCGCCATCAGGCGGCGTTCGCCGACATGCCTGAGCAGCCAGGACACCGATGAGCGGTGTAGGCAAGCGCGCCGACGCTGAAGCCGCCCAGCACGATGCCGGCAATCGAGGCGCTGGTTACGCCTTCGGTATGCAATAGCGTCGCCATGTAGGGGAAGACGCCGAACAGGAAGATCGCTTCGACGAAGACGGCGCCGAAGCAGTATTTCGCCAGCGGATTGCTGAACACGGCCCGATAATTTGGAATAAAGGTCGACATATCGAAACGCTTTGGGGTTTCGGCGAATTCGCGAAATCCCGGAATGACGAGGGCCAAAGCGACTAAGTCGATGGCGCCGGTCGCGAAGAACACGCCGCGCCAGCCGACCAGATCGCCGACCACGCCGGCGCCGGATGCGCCCAACAGATTGCCGCTCATCGCGGCGAACAACAGCCGGCCGATGGCGACCTGGCGCTGGCGCATCGGGACTTGATCGCCGGTGAAGGCCATGGCGATCGGAAACAGGCCGCCGGCGGCGATGCCGGCCACGACTCGCGAGGCGATCAAAATTTCGAAAGTCGGCGCGAAGCCGCCGGCCACCGATGCGAGACCCAGAATGAGCAGGCACACCGTCATCAGCCGCGTCTTGCTGAAGGTGTCGGCGAGTGCGCCCATCAGCGGCTGCACCAGCGCATAAGGCAACGTGAAAGCGGTCGAGAGCAGCGCCGCCGTGCTGGGCGCGACGTCGAGGCCGGTTGCGATTTGCGGAATTACCGGATCGGCCGAGCGCATGAACAGCGATGTCGCGAACACGACAAACGCCATGAGATTGAGAACGCGGCTCATCCGGGCTGCAGGGCGGCGAGAGTCAGCGCTTGGCCAGCCGGTCGAATTCGACCAGCTGGCGAAGCAACGGCTCCATCTCCTTGAGCGGCATCATATTGGGGCCGTCGGAAGGAGCCTTGTCGGGGTCCTGGTGGGTCTCGATGAACACCCCGGCAACACCCACCGCCACCGCCGCGCGCGCCAGCACCGGCACGAATTCGCGCTCGCCGCCCGAGGCGGTACCCTGCCCGCCCGGTTGCTGCACCGAATGGGTGGCGTCGAAAATAACCGGCGCCCCGGTCGTGCGTTTGAGGATCGGCAGCGCGCGCATGTCGGAGACGAGTGTGTTGTAGCCGAAAGAGACGCCGCGCTCGGTCACCAGCACGTTGGCGTTGCCGGCACCGGTGATCTTGTCGACCACATTCGTCATGTCCCATGGCGCCAGGAACTGGCCCTTCTTGACGTTGATCGCACGCCCGGTCTTGGCGGCGGCGACCAAGAGATCGGTTTGCCGGCAGAGGAAGGCGGGAATCTGCAGCACGTCCACCGCTTGCGCGACGGCGGCGCATTGGCCGGGCTCATGCACATCGGTGAGCACCGGCACGTCGACTTTGTCGCGAATCTCGGCGAAGATCGGCAAAGCCTGATCGAGCCCGATGCCGCGCGCCGATTTGGCCGAGGTGCGGTTGGCCTTGTCGAACGATGTTTTGAAGACGAAGCCGATGCCGACGCGCGCCGCGATCTCCTTGAGCGCGACCGCCATCTCCAGCGCATGCGCCCTGCTCTCCAACGCGCAAGGCCCGGCGATCAAGCGAAGCGGCAGCGTATTGCCGAAACGCACGGCGCCGACCGCGACAGTGGCATTGGGTTTGTTGGTCAAAATGGCCCTCGCGGGCGGACCATGAAGCGGCAAGCCCGCCCGGTCAACGGGATGGTTCAAATACCAGAACGGCGCCCATGGCGTCCTCCGCACCGATCACGGCAGGATTCCCGGCGTAAAGGCCGGCAATGCCGGCAAGCTCGGGGGCGCTTTGCAGCAGGCTCGCGTCGCTTGCCGCAAAGCGTAGCGCCGCCAGCCTGGCACCGCGCGCGACGTCCGGCGCCCGCACGCCAAATCGACGGAGAAAGCCGGCGGGCGTGATGACTTCGATGGTGCCGCGCGGCGTTGCAATCGTGAATCCGTCGCTGCCTGCTTCGGCAGGGCCGACCCCCGTGAAGCTCTGCATGAAGCTCACGTGGCGCGCCGGCTCTTCCGCAACGGCGATGACGCCGGCGATACCCGACACGCTGTTGGGATGTTTCTGAAACGCCGGGTTCCAGAAATTCTCCGGATAATGCTGCTGGCACACGGCGAAATGGATGTCGGGTGCCAGCTTGTCCTCGGCGAAGGCCAGCGAGAACGCAACTTTCACCGCCGAGCCGTCCGGCCGCTTGCCCTCGCGCTCGAAGCGCATGAGGTCGGAGGCCGCAATCCCGGCATCGCGAAACGCCGCGGCATCGGCGCCGGCGTCGTGCGACTCCAAAATGAGCAGCGACAGACCCTCGCCGCGCTTGAGAAATTCGCCGGTATAGGCGCCGAACAACTTGGAGAAGCCGTCGTCGCCGAGCTTGTCGGGCTCGGCCAGCGTCAGCAATTCAATGAAGACGCCGGGAAATTGCACGACGTAATTATGCGTGCCCCAGGGATGGCGATTGCGTGCGCCGACCGTGAACCCGAGGCCGCGATAAAGCTCCGCCGCCGCGTCTAAGTCGCGCACGGCGTGGACGATGTGATCGAGACCGCGCGCCATGGGCATCCTTGGCGGGGGCCGGATTTGGCCCGCGCGCTATGATGCCGCAGAGCGCCGGCAAAACAAAATCGGCCGCAACCCGCGCGAATGAGGTCGCGCGTCTTGCAGCCGATTGATCAGCCGAACGATGCCGCTGCTTCTAGCAGCGGCATCGCTGGCTTATGGCGCACTGACTCAGAACGGTTGGCAACCCGCTCGGTTACTTGCAGGGGGCCATATAGCCGTAGGCGTCGTTGCCCGAGCCATCGGTGCTGACCTTGCACTGACTGCCGGCCTGGCTCGCACCACCGGGTTCATAGCCGCCGCTCGGAGCCCGCGCAAAGGCCGCGGTGCCACCACCCGAAGGAGCAGCAGCGGTAGACGGCGGCACGGAGCCATATAGCCGAAGGAGTCGTTGCCCATGCCGTCGGTGCTCACCTTGCACTGACCGCCGGCCTGGTTCGCACCACCGGCTTCATGGCCGCCGCTCGGAGCCCGCGCAAGGGCCGCGGTGCCACCGCCCGAAGGAGCAGCAGCGGCAGTCGGCGGGCACGGAGCCATATAGCCGAAGATCGTTGCCCATGCCGTCGGTGCTCACCTTGCACTGACCGCTGGCTTGGGCCGGGCCGCCGGCCTGGTACTGAGCGACCGCAGCGGTGGAAACGAGAAGACCGCTGACCGCGATGGCGGCGGCGGCAGTGAGGATGTGGCGCATTGTGGTGTCCCTGGAGGTTAAATTTCCTTAACATCCAACAAACGGACGCCGCGGCCGCTCCCAGCGTAAAGGGCTCATAAGACGGATTCTCGCCGGCATAAATGAATCGTAATTGTTCGGGCCGCCGTCATCGCACCGGCGGCGCCAGGCCCGAGGAAACATGCGGTTTTTCGACGTCCGAGGCGAATAAAGAATTGATGTTAGCCGGCGGCTGCCGGCTGGCGCGCGGCTAAACCAGCCGGCTCTGCGCCATCGCCGCTTCGACAAACGAAGCAAACAGCGGGTGCGGCTCGAACGGCCGCGATTTCAGTTCGGGATGGAACTGCACGCCGATGAACCAGGGATGGTCATCGTACTCGACGATCTCCGGCAGGATGCCGTCGGGCGACATGCCGGAGAAACGCATGCCGCGCTGCTCGAGCCGGCCTTTATAACCGGTGTTGACCTCGTAGCGGTGGCGGTGGCGCTCGGAGATTTCGGTCTTGCCGTAGATGTCGGCCACCCGGCTGCCGCGCGTCAGCACCGCCGGATAGGCGCCGAGCCGCATGGTGCCGCCGAGATTGCCATTGGCGGCGCGCTTCTCCAATTCATTGCCCTTGAGCCATTCGGTCATCAGGCCGACCACCGGCTCGCTGGTCTGTCCGAACTCGGTGGAGTTGGCCTGCTCGATGCCGCACAGGTTTCGCGCCGCCTCCACCACCGCCATCTGCATGCCGAAGCAGATGCCGAAATAGGGCACGTGCCGCTCGCGCGCGAACTGCGCCGCGCGGATTTTTCCCTCGGCGCCGCGCTGGCCGAAGCCGCCCGGCACCAGGATGCCGTTGACGTGCTCGAGGAACGGCGCCGGGTCTTTGTTTTCGAAGACTTCCGAACTCGATCCAATCGAGTTTGACCTTGACCTTGTTGGCGATGCCGCCGTGCGAGAGCGCCTCGATCAGCGACTTATAGGCGTCCTTCATGCCGGTATATTTGCCGACGATGGCGATGGTGACGTCGCCTTCCGGATTGCGGATGCGCTCGTTGATCAGATGCCAGCGCGCCAGATCCGGGGCTGCCGACGGATCGAGACCGAAGGCTTCCAGCACTTCGCGGTCGAGGCCGGCCTCGTGGTAGGCCTCCGGCACGGCATAGATATTGTCGACGTCGCGCGCCTCGATCACCGCGCTTTCGCGCACGTTGCAGAACAACGCCAGCTTGCGCCGCTCGCTCATCGGGATCGGGCGGTCGGTGCGGCAAAGCAGAATGTCGGGCTGGATGCCGATCGAGCGCAGTTCCTTGACCGAATGCTGGGTCGGCTTGGTCTTGAGCTCGCCCGCGCTCGGGATAAACGGCAATAGCGTGAGGTGGATATAGACCGCATGATTGCGCGGCAATTCGTTGCCCAGCTGGCGGATCGCCTCGAAGTACGGCAGGCCCTCGATGTCGCCGACCGTGCCGCCGATCTCGCACAGCACGAAATCGAAGTCGTCATTGCCCTCGCGGATGAAGTCCTTGATGGCGTTGGTGACGTGCGGGATCACCTGGATGGTGGCGCCGAGATAATCGCCGCGCCGCTCCTTGCTGAGAATGTCCTGATAGATGCGGCCGGTGGTGATGTTGTCCTGCCGCGTGCAGGGCCGCCCGGTAAAGCGCTCGTAATGGCCGAGATCGAGGTCAGTCTCGGCGCCGTCATCGGTGACAAACACCTCGCCGTGCTGATAGGGCGACATCGTCCCGGGGTCGACGTTGAGATAGGGATCGAGCTTGCGCAGGCGGACCTTGTAGCCGCGCGCCTGCAGCAGCGCGCCGAGCGCCGCGGAAGCAAGACCCTTACCCAGTGAGGAGACCACGCCGCCGGTGATGAAGATGTACCGCGCCATGGGGCTTAACCTTTAGCGGGCCCGAATTGATTCGACGAGCGAGAAAACGTCAGAGCCGCCTTGCATCTGTGGGCAGGTCCGCAAATTCTCATTACAACAACCGTTTCCATCACTGTCTTCATCCCGCCTTTGAGACCGCCGGCACGTTCGGACCACGCCATTCCATCCAAATGCGGAAGGGCCGGTTTCCCGGCCCTTCCTGGCATTCGCTTACTTCGACTGCGGCACTTGCGGGCCGCTCGGGGTAGCCGGCGCCGAAGGTGCGGCCGGCGGTCCCTGCAATTGCTTGAGCAGGCCTCCGCCGCCCGGCGTACTCAACGGCGGCGGCGCGCCCGGCGCTTGCTGCGTCGCCGGCGTACTGCCGCCCAGAATCGAGGTCTGCTTGTGGCCATAACCGGCGAGGATCGACAGCAGCAAGCTGGTCACGAAGAACAGGCCGGCGAGAATGGCGGTCGCGCGCGTGAGCATGTTGGCGGTGCCGCGGTTGGTCATGAAACCGCCGCCGCCACCAATGCCGAGCCCGCCGCCTTCCGAGCGCTGCAGCAGCACCACGCCGATCAAGGCGAGCACCAGCATCAGATGGATCACGATGATCACTTGCTGCATGACGTCTCAACCCATTCAAACCCGCTGGTCCGGGCGCCGGGCCCAGGCAGCACATGACCTGCCATATAGGAATTCGCCGGGGTCTCTACACGGTATTTCCGAGTATTTCCACCCTCGCCCGGCCTAGCGGTAGACCGCGGCAATGGCGAGAAAATCGGCGGCTTTCAGGCTGGCGCCGCCGACCAAAGCGCCGTTTACGTCGTCGATGCTCAGGAGTTCCTTGGCATTGGCCGGCTTGACCGAGCCGCCGTAAAGGATGCGAACCGCGCCGCCCTGCGGCCCGTAGCGTCCAACCAGCCGCTCGCGGATGAAGCCGTGGGCCTCGGCCACGTCACGCGGGGTCGGCGTCAGGCCGCTTCCGATCGCCCAGACCGGCTCATAGGCGACCACCAGATCGGCGCCGGTGGCGCCGTCCGGCAACGAACCGTCGAGTTGCCGACCAATAACGTCGAGGGTGCGGCCGGCCGCGCGCTCGGAACGCTGCTCGCCGATGCAGACGATGGCGGTTAGACCCGCGCGGTGGGCGGCCGACGCCTTGGCGCAGACCTCGGCGTCGGTCTCATGATGGTCGGTCCGCCGCTCAGAATGGCCCACGATCACCGCTCTGGCGCCGGCGTCTTTGAGCATTTCCGCGGCGATATCGCCGGTATGGGCGCCTGACGCTTCGGCGTGGCAGTCCTGGGCGCCGATTGCGACGGCGGAGCCGCTCACCGCCGCGGCGAAGGGCACGATCAGGGTCGCCGGCGGGCAGATCAGAAGGTCGGCCTTGTCCGCCAGCTCCGCGCTGCCCGCGACGATCTTGGCGAGCTCACCGGCCGAGGCCAGAAGGCCGTGCATTTTCCAGTTGCCCGCGACCAGCGGGCGTATCGCCGCCGAAGCCATGGTTTGCTTCCCTTCGCGCGAGCGGTTATCAGAGCCCCGGCGGTCGCGCCAGTGTGCTTCGCAAGAAGGCCGATCCTTCTTGAGTTGCAAGGAGTTGGCGCGAACTTTAAGATAGTTGTGGCGGTGCCCAATAAGGGCCGCTAACAGCCCTCAGCCGAAAAGCTAAGACCGAGCGACGAAAGCGCATGCTCCGCGGTATTCACAAAGCCACTTCCAATTGGCTCGGCAAGGCCGTGATGGCCGTCGTCATGGGCTTGCTGGTCATCAGTTTTGCGATCTGGGGCATCGGCGACATTTTCCGCGGCTTCGGACAAAACTCCGCCGCCAAGGTTGGCGGCACCGAGATTTCGATCGAGCAGTTCAGCCGCTTCTACAACGACCGCCTGCAGCAGTTCGGCCGCCGCTTTGGGCGCGCGCTCACGCCCGACCAGGCCCGCGCGCTCGGTCTTGACCGGCAAATCATCGCCCAGTTGATCGCGGACACCACTCTTGACGAGAAGGTGCACGACTGGCGGCTCGGACTCTCCGACAAAGAGATCGCCAAACGGATCACCAGCGATCCGGCCTTTCGCGATGCCAGCGGGAAATTCGATCGCGCGCGCTTCGAGTATCTCATTCGCAATGGCGGCTACACCGAGGCCAGCTTTGTGGCCGAGCAGCGCCGCGACTTGTTGCGGCGGCAAATCGTCCAAAGCGTTGCCGGCGACGTGCAGGTTCCCAATACAATCCTGTCGGCGCTGAACCAGTTCCGCAACGAGAAGCGCAGCATCGATTTTCTGACGCTGACAAAGGCGCAAGCCGGCGACATCCCGAATCCTACGCCCGAGCAGCTGAGTAAATTTTTCGACGACCGCAAGACACTGTTCCGCGCCCCGGAATATCGCAAGATTACCTTCGTGCCGCTGACGCCGGCCGACCAGGCGCGCTGGATCACCGTCTCCGATGCCGACGCCAAAGCCTATTACGACTTGCACAAGAGCAACTACGGCACGCCGGAAAAACGCGACGTGCACCAGATGGTGTTCCAGAAGCCGGAGGAAGCCGCCGCCGCGCGCGAGCGTCTGGTCAAAGGGATGAGCTTTGCCGATCTCGCCAAAGAGCGCGGTTTGAAGGCGAGCGATACCGATCTCGGCATGGTGGTCAAGAGCGACATCATCGATCCGGCGGTTGCCGATGCCGCGTTCGCGCTCAAGCCGGCCGAGGTGAGCGAGCCGGTCAAGGGACGCTTCGGCACGGTTCTTCTGCAGGTCGGCAAGATCGAGCCCGGCACGCAAAAGAGCTACGAAGAGGTCGCGCCGCAGATCAAGCACGAGATCGCCGAAGGCCGCGCGAAGAACCAGATCGCCGATATGCGCGACAAGATCGAGGACGAACGCGCCGCCGGTTCGACTCTGCCTGAAACCGCCAAGAAGCTCGGCCTCACCTCCCACACGATCGACGCGGTCGACCGCCAAGGTCAAGCCCCGGACGGCGCGAAGGTCGCCAACCTGCCGCCTAATGTCTTGTCCGCCGCTTTTGCGACCGACGTCGGGGTCGATAACGAGGCCTTGCAGACGACGAACGGCGGCTTCCTCTGGTACAGCGTCGACGGCATTACGCCGGCGCGCGATCGCAAGCTCGATGAGATCAAAGACAAGGTCGAGACGCAGTGGCGCAACGATGAGATCGCCAAGCGCCTCAAGACCAAGGCCGGTGACATGGTCGCCAAGCTCAAATCCGGCGCGACATTGGCCCAGCTCGCCGGCGAAGCGGGCGCTGGCGTCAAAGTGGAAAGCGCGACCGGACTGCAACGCGGTAAGCCGACCGAGCAGATCGCTGCCCGTGTTTTGGAGATCGTGTTCAGCACGCCGAAAGGCGCACCCGGCACCGCCGAAGGAAGGACCGAGGATGAGCGCGTGGTGTTTCGCGTCACCGATGTCGTCGATCCCAAACTCGATCCGAAATCGGCCGACGCCAAATCGCTCGATACCTCGCTGAAAACTTCCTTCACCGACGACCTCAATGGCCAATATCTGGCGCATCTCGAGAACGAGGTCGGCGTCACGCTCAACCAGTCGGCCATCACCCAAGCGATTGGCGGCGGCACCCCGCAGTAACTGATCCCATGCAGATCGAGCCGTCGCAGAGCGTCTTCGCCGAACGTTACGGCCGCGGCGAGCCGCAGGTCGTGTGGACGACGCTGGTCGCCGATCTGGAGACGCCGGTCTCCGCTTTCCTCAAGCTCGGCGGCGGCAAGCCGATGAGCTTTCTGCTGGAGTCGGTGGAAGGCGGCGATACGCGCGGGCGCTATTCCATCATCGGGCTCGAGCCCGACCTGATCTGGCGCGCCAATGGCACGCGCGCCGAGGTCAATCGCGCGGCCCGCACCAAGCCCGACGCCTTCGTGCCCTGCCCCGAGCCGCCGTTGCAGGCGCTGCGCGCGCTGATTTCGGAGAGCCGCATCGCGCTACCCGAGGCCCTGCCGCCGATGGCGGCCGGCGTATTCGGCTATCTCGGCTACGACATGGTGCGGCTGATGGAGGAATTGCCGCCGCCCAATCCCGATCCGGTCGGCATTCCCGACGCTGTGCTGGTGCGGCCGACGCTGATCGTGGTGTTCGACGCGGTGAAGGACGCCATCACGGTCGTTACGCCGGTGTGGCCGGACAAAGCCGTCGATGCCAAGGCTGCGCTGGCGCGCGCAGTCGAGCGGTTGTCCGGCGTGGTGGAGAGCCTCGACCGTCCGCTCGACAAGTCGCTCGCCGAATTCGACGCCGGTCCGCTCGACGTGCCGCCGAAATCGAACACCACGCCCGCCGAATACAAGGCGATGGTGCTTAAGGCCAAGGAATACATCGCCGCCGGCGACGCCTTTCAGATCGTGCTGGCGCAGCGCTTTGAGGCGCCGTTTTCGCTGCCGCCGTTTTCGCTCTATCGCGCGCTGCGGCGGACCAATCCGTCGCCTTATCTCTATTTCCTCGACTTCGGCAGCTTCGCCGTCGCCGGCTCCAGCCCGGAGATCCTGGTCAAGGTCAGCGGCGACGTCGTCACCATCCGCCCGATCGCCGGCACCCGCCCGCGCGGCGCGACGCCGCACGAGGACAAGGCGCTGGAGGACGAATTGCTCGCCGATCCGAAGGAGCGCGCCGAGCATTTGATGCTGCTCGATCTCGGCCGCAACGATGTCGGGCGCGTCGCCAAGATCGGCACGGTCACCGTCACCGACCAGTTCTACGTCGAGCGCTACAGCCACGTGATGCACATCGTCTCCAATGTCGAGGGCAAGCTCGCTGCCAACTGTGATGCGCTCGATGCGCTGGCCGCCGGCTTTCCCGCCGGCACCGTGTCGGGCGCGCCGAAAGTGCGGGCGATGGAGATCATCGACGAACTGGAGAAGGAAAAGCGCGGGCTCTATGCCGGCTGCGTCGGCTATTTCTCCGCCGCCGGCGAGATGGATACCTGCATCGTGCTGCGCACCGCGCTGGTGAAAGACGGCACCATGTACGTGCAGGCCGGCGCCGGCATCGTCGCCGACAGCAATCCGGCTTCCGAACAGCAGGAATGCATCAACAAGGCGCAAGGCTTTGTTCCGCGCCGCCGAGGAAGCGCGACGGTTCGCGAGCGCGGCCAAGCGCGGGCAATAACCGTCGCAGCACCGAGAGCCGAGCGCATGGAATTCAAATTGGACCATGCGCGGCGCATCGTCGTCACCGGGAACGGCGGTTCTGGCAAAAGCCATTTAGCGCAACGCATCGCGCAAACCTTTGCGATCCCGGCTGTCGATCTCGATCAAATCTATTGGATGGAGAATAGCTACGGCACCAAGCGCGATGATGCCGTGGCGCGAGATCTGGTCGAAAAGGCCGCCGCCCAGCCGGCATGGGTCATCGAGGGCGTCTTCGGCGCTCTTTGCCGGGTCGCGCTGCAAACCGCCACCGGCTGATCTGGCTCGATTTGCCGTGGGAGGAATGCCGCGCTGGCCTCATGCAACGCGGTTTGCGCCGAAGCATGACAGAGGCCGATCACGCCGAGCTCGTCGCATGGGCGGCAGCGTATTGGACGCGCCAGAACGCCAATTCTTACGCCGGCCATCTTCGCCTCTTCGAAACCTTTAGCGGCCCAAAGATGAGGCTGAAGAACAGGGCCGAAGTCGATCAATTCGTGGCCGTTTTGAGGTCCGAGGTAACCAACTTGCACCGGCCCGCCTTGACCCCCCTGCCCACGGGTCTTAAGACCTTGAGGCGGGCAGGCAAACATGATCGTTCTGATCGACAACTACGACAGCTTCACCTTCAACCTGTTCCATTATCTGGGCGGGCTGGGAGCTGACGTTGTCGTGCATCGCAACGACAAGATCACCGCCGCCGAAGTCGTCGACAGCGATCCCGATGCGATCGTGCTGTCGCCCGGGCCCTGCACGCCGAACGAAGCCGGCATCTGCCTCGACCTGATCAAGCTCGGCGGCGCCGACCATTCCGCTCCTCGGCGTCTGCCTCGGCCATCAGGCCGTCGGCCAGGCCTTCGGCGGCAAGGTCGTGCGCGCCTTGCCGATGCACGGCAAGATTTCCGAGATCAGCCACAACGGCACCGGCGTCTTCCATGGCATCAATGGCCCGCTGAAGGCGACGCGTTATCATTCGCTGGTGGTCGAGCGCGCAAGTGTGCCGCGCGAGCTCACCGTCACCGCCGAAACCGGCGATCATTTGGTGATGGGCCTCGCCCATGCCAGCCTGCCGGTGCACGGCGTGCAATTTCATCCCGAGAGCATCGCCTCCGAGCACGGTCATCTGATGCTCAAGAACTTCCTCGATCTCGCCGACGCGTGGAATGCAAAAACCGGCCGGCACAAGGGCGCGCGCGCCTGCGCACGCAGCGGAATAAGGGGCGAAGCCGTGGCCGACGATTTCAAGGCGCTCATCGCCAAGGTCGCGACCGGTGCGAACCTCACGCGCGCGGAAGCAGCAAGCGCCTTCGACCGCATGATGTCGGGTGAGGCGACACCCTCGCAGATGGGCGGGCTGCTGATGGGCCTGCGCGTGCGCGGGGAAACCGTCGATGAGATCACCGGCGCGGTCACCACCATGCGCGACAAGATGCTGGGCGTGAAGGCGCCGGCCGAGGCAATCGACGTGGTAGGCACCGGCGGCGACGCCTCCGGCTCTTTCAACATCTCGACCTGCGCGGCCTTCATCGTCGCCGGCGCCGGCGTGCCGGTCGCCAAGCACGGCAATCGCGCGCTGTCGTCGAAATCGGGCGCCGCCGACGTGCTGCAGGCGCTCGGCGTCAAGATCGATCTTGGCGCCGGCCAAGTGGGCCGATGCATTCGCGACGCCGGCATTGGCTTTATGTTCGCGCCGGCGCATCATCCGGCGATGAAGAACGTCGGCCCGACCCGCGTGGAGCTCGGCACCCGCACCATCTTCAATCTGCTCGGCCCCTTGTCGAACCCCGCGAGCGTCAAGCGCCAGATGATCGGCGCCTTCTCCAAGCAATGGATCGAGCCGATGGCGCAGGTGCTGAAGAACCTCGGCTCCGAATGCGTCTGGGTGGTGCACGGTTCTGACGGGCTTGACGAGATCACCACCTCAGGCCCGACCAGCGTGGCGGCGCTGGAGAACGGCCAGATCCGCACCTTCGAGATCACCCCGGAAGATGCCGGGCTCAAACGCGTCAAACCGGAGGCATTGCGCGGCGGCAGCGCCGAGGAGAACGCCAAGGCGCTGCTCGACGTGCTCAAAGGCAAGCCGGGTCCGTTCCGCGACGTGGCCGTCATCAATGCCGCTGCCGCGCTGATCGTCGCCGGCAAGGCCAAGGACCTAAAGGAAGGCGCCGCCCTCGCGGCCAAATCGATCGACAGCGGCGAAGCGGAAGGTCGGCTCGACCGCCTGATTGCGGTATCCAATGCCGCGGAGCCCTAGCGCACGATCCCGAAACGTGGGACGCCGTTTTTGGATAAGATCACGCGCAGGAAAAAATGATGTCGGATATCTTGGCCAAGATTGAAGCCTACAAGCGCGTCGAGATCGAGGCGGCCAAGCGCACGCGTCCGCTTGCTGAGCTTGAGCAACTCGCTAGAGCCGCAAGCCCAGCGCGCGGCTTTGTACGCGCGATTGAACAGCACCACACACAGGGCGATTACGCGCTGATCGCCGAGATCAAGAAGGCGAGCCCGTCAAAGGGGCTGATCCGCTCCGACTTCGATCCGCCGGCGCTCGCCAAAGCCTATGCAGCCGGCGGCGCCACCTGCCTGTCCGTGCTGACCGACGGACCGTCGTTTCAGGGGCGGCCCGAGTTCTTGAGCCAGGCGCGCGACTCGTCGGGGCTACCGGTCCTGCGCAAGGATTTCATCTACGAGCCGTACCAGGTGGTGGAATCGCGAGCTTTAGGGGCCGATTGCATCCTGATTATCATGGCGGCGGTCGACGACACGGCGGCCAAAGAAATCGAGAGCCACCGCCTTCAGCAATGGCATGGATGTTCTCGTTGAAGTTCATCAAGAAGATGAGCTTGAGCGCGCCCTCAAACTCGAGACGCGGCTGATCGGCATCAATAACCGCGACCTGCACACGTTCGAAACATCCTTGGCCGTGAGCGAGCGGCTGGCGCCGCATATTCCCCCGGAATGCATTGTGGTGGCCGAAAGCGGGCTCAATAGTCCGGCGGATCTGGCGCGGCTGTCGCAGATCGGCATATCGACCTTCTTGGTCGGGGAAAGCCTCATGCGGCAACCCGACGTCGCCGCAGCGACCCGCGCCCTGCTGATGCGCTCGCGCCGGCGCGTCACCGCGGAGTGAGCCATGGCGCGCGGCAGCAAAAACGTCGCGCGGAACAAGCCGGGCCGGCAGCCGCCGAAAAAGGCCGCCCCTCTCCTGCCCGACGCGGAATTGACCCACATCGATCAGCGCGGTCAGGCACGCATGGTCGATGTCTCCGCCAAGAACGCGACCGAGCGGCTCGCTACCGCCGAAGGCCGCGTGATCATGCGCAAGGAGACGCTCGATATCGTGCTCGCGGGCAACGCGGCCAAAGGCGACGTGCTGGGCGCCGCCCGGCTTGCCGGCATCATGGCGGCTAAGCGCACGCACGGGCTGATCCCGCTGTGCCACCCGCTGCCGATCACCAAGGTCGAGATCGACATCAATCCCGAGCATTCCCTGCCCGGCTTTCTGGTGCAGGCGACGGTCAAGGTGACCGGCCAGACCGGCGTGGAGATGGAAGCGCTCACCGCCGTCTCGATCGCGTGTCTGACCATCTACGACATGGTCAAGGCGGTCGAGCGCGGCATGCGCATCGAGGGCATTCGCCTGTTGGAAAAGCGCGGCGGCAAGTCCGGCGACTACAGGGCGGAGTTGTAAGCCGTGGCGTTGTTGCCGGTCGCCGAAGCTCTGGCGCGCGTGCTCGCAGGCGTGGAACCGCTGCCGGCCGAGGACGCAGCGCTCAACGACGCACTCGGCCGCGTGCTGACCGACGACGTCAAGGCGCTGCGCACGCAGCCACCGGCGGCCGTGTCCGCCATGGACGGCTATGCCGTGCGAGGGGCCGATGTCGCGCAAGCCCCGGTCAAGCTCAAACTGATCGGCGAGGTTGCCGCCGGGCATCCATTCGAAGGGAAAGTCGGCGCTGGCGAGGCCGCGCGCATCTTCACCGGCGGCATGATGCCGGACGGTGCCGACACCGTGGTGATCCAGGAAATTACCTCCCGCGAAGGCGACACCGTCACCATCAACAAGCCGACCGCTACCGGCCGCAATGTGCGGGCGCGAGGCATCGACTTCACCGAGGGGCAGACGCTGCTCGCCCAGGGCCGCCGCCTCACCGGCCGCGACCTGATGCTGGCCGCCGCCATGAACTACCCCACGCTGTCCGTGCATCGGCGGCCGAAGGTGGCTGTTCTTGGAACCGGCGACGAGCTGGTGCCGCCCGGCTCGACGCCCGGCCCCGGCGAGATCGTCTATTCCAACGGCTTTGCCATCGGCGCCCTTATCCGCAGCGAGGGCGCCGAAGCCGATCGATCTCGGCGTCGCGCGCGACAAGGTCGAGCACATCGCTGCTGGGCTCCGCCAAGCGCGCGCGGCTGGAGCCGACGTGCTGGTGACGACCGGTGGCGCCTCGGTTGGCGAACACGACCTGGTGCAGCGGGCGCTCGCCGCCGAAGGCCTCGACTTGTCGTTCTGGCGGGTGGCGCTGCGGCCCGGCCGGCCCATGATGCACGGCCGGCTCGGCGCCATGCAGGTGCTCGGCCTGCCCGGCAACCCGGTCTCGTCCTATGTCTGCGCCTTCCTGTTCCTGGTGCCTTTGATCCGCCGGCTCGCCGGTCGCGACGATGTCGAGCGGCTGCCGGAACCTGCCCGCCTTGGCCGCGATCTGCCGGCGAACGACGAACGGCAGGACTATCTGCGCGCCACCTTACAGGCCGGCCCGGACGGCCTGGTGGCGAGCCCTTTGCAGACGCAGGACAGTTCCCTGATGGCCGGTTTGGCCAAAGCCGACTGTCTGGTGATTCGGGCGCCGCACGCCCCGGCAGCGGCCGCCGGTTCACCCTGTGTCATCCTTAAGCTAGGCCTTTAGCGGCCTTTCGACTTTTTCACCCCAAATTAAATGGTTGCGGAACACATATCGAACAGATAGTGTCCGTTCATGATTTGTTTCTGGCGGAACGGCCTTAGGCCGGTTCCAGCCGCGACGGGGAGAGACAGATGCTGACCCGCAAGCAATTCGAGCTGCTGCGCTTCATTCACGAGCGGCTAACCGAAGCCGGTGTGCCGCCCTCTTTCGACGAGATGAAGGACGCCCTCGACTTGCGTTCCAAATCCGGCATCCACCGGCTGATCACGGCGCTGGAAGAGCGCGGCTTCATTCGCCGGCTGCCGAATCGGGCGCGCGCCATCGAGGTGATCAAGCTGCCCGACTCGGTCGCGCATGGCATCGTCGGGGGCCGCTCACGCGGCTTCAACCCGAGCGTGATCGAAGGCGACCTTGGCCGCGTGCGGCAGACGTCGGAAGACGACAACAGCGGGCGGCCGATCGCCGTGCCGGTGATGGGCCGCATCGCTGCCGGCACGCCGATCGAGGCGATCCAGACGCGCAGCCATGTCATCAACATGCCGCCCGACCTCCTGTCGGCCGGCGAGCATTTCGCGCTGGAAGTCCGTGGCGACTCGATGATCGAGGCCGGCATTCTCGACGGCGACGTTGCCCTCATCCGCCGTACCGAGGCGGCCGAGACCGGCGATATCGTGGTGGCGCTGATCGACGACGAGGAAGCAACCCTCAAGCGATTCCGCCGCCGCGGCGCCTCGATCGCGCTCGAGCCGGCGAACACGTCTTACGAGGTGCGCATCCTGCCGCCCAACCGCGTGCGCATTCAGGGCAAGCTGGTGGGGTTGTTTAGAAGGTATTGAGGGCGGCTCCTCCTCCGCTCATTCCCGCGCAAGCGGGAATCCGGAGCGAAAGATTGCAAGCTAGCCTATTGGCGTCCCCTGGAGTCCCCGCTTTCGCGGGGACGAGCGGATATCAATCTCCAGCGTCCAAATCCTCTTGCTTCGGCGTGGCGGTACGCGGCGACGCTGACGGCGCGGCGACCCCGCGTGGCGTCAGCGTCCACGGCCGCTGGTAGCCCGGTGGGCGCGCGGCGGTTTGCACAAAATGATCGCCGCTCCAGCGTAGCGCGATCGCGCCGTTGGCGCGCCAAGCGTTCCGGTCAATCAAGGTGGCCGCGCACGCGCCCGGCGCCGTGCGCGGGCTCACCACGACGGCAGCGCGCGTGCAATCCTCGGCGAAGGCCGCGCCCGACAGCGCCATCGATATAAGCCGTCCATTCTTCAAGCGGCCGATGCAGCCGTCGGCATCGCAGCGCACGCCGTCGTGTAAATGCGCATCCTTAACGCCGCGCGCATCGCCATCGGCGGCGAGCCATTCCTTGATGGCGAATGTATCGCGGCCGGCGTGCAGAACGCTGAGCCGCCCATCGGCGCCGCGCACAGCGGCGGCCTTGCCATCCGCCGCCACCAGAATATCGGGCCGCGGCGTCAGCAGTGCCCACAGACCGGCGGCAATCGCCACCACGGCGCCGCTCCAGCGCAACGGCGTGCGCAGCACGCAGAGCAGCAGCAGTCCAGCGGTGCCCAGCAGCAACGGCCCGGTGCCGAAGGCGTGGATGTGGCCGTTGGCCCCGGGCAGATGCGCCACCCACAGCACCACGCCGATCATCCAGTCGATACCTTCCCCCATCAACCGCCAGAACAGCGCATCGAAGCCGAGCGGCAGCGTCGCCACGCCGAGAATGCCCATCGGCATCACCCAAGCGGACACGACCGGCATGGCGAGCAGATTGGCGAGCACGCCATAGGGCGACACGCGATGAAAGTGGTAAGCGGCATAGGGCATGGTGGCGAGGCCGGCGAGCAACGAGGCGAAGATCAGACTTGCGATCTCGCGTCCGCCCCACAACGCCATGCGCGCACCGAACGAGGTGTCGGCATTGGCGCGCCACGGCAGGCCGTATTGATAGCCGGCGATCAGTGCGAGCGTTGCCGCAAACGACATCTGAAAGCTAGGCGTCACCAAGGCTTGCGGCGCCAGAATCAGCACGGCAAAAGTGGCGATGGTCAGCGTGCGAAAAGTGAGCGCACGCCGATCGGCCATGACGCCGATCAGCACGATGGCGATCATCACGAAGGAGCGCTGGGTGGCCACGCCGGCGCCGGAGAGCACCAGATAGAACGTCGCCGCGGCGAGCGCGCCGGCGGCGGCCCATTTCTTGATCGGCCTTGTGCTCGCGAGCGACGGGATCAGCGCCAGCCCGCCGCGGATGAGAAAGAACAGGATGCCGGCCACCACCGCCATGTGGAAGCCGGAGATCGCCAGGATGTGGGCGAGGCTGGACACGTAGAAGGCGTCGCTCACCGGCGGCGAGATCGCGTCGCGTTTGCCGGTGATCAGCGCCGAGGCGATGGCGCCTTCGTCGCCGGGGATAACGGCGCGGATGCGCTTGTCGATGGCCGCGCGCATGCCGTCGACGGCAGCGGCGTAGCGCAGCCAGGCGCCGGGCGCGACCGGTGGCGGCTCGGTCTTGATCCTGCCCAGCACGTAGCCCGAGCCGCCGATTTGCTGGAAATACATGTCGCGCGCGAAATCGTAGCCGCCGGGGCGCAAGGGCGCGAGCGGCGGCGACAGATGCGCCTTCAGCGCGACGAACGAGCCGACCGCCGGCGCCGTGCCGCGACGCACGGCGACGCGCACGCGCTCCGGCGCGACATCGATGCGACGCCCTACGACACGATGCACACGAAGCACGATGCGATCACTGCGCTCCCGCTCCTCGCTCACTTCGACAAAGCCGGTGAGCGCGACGCTCCAAGCCGGGGCGCGCAGCACCGGGTGCGCGATGTGCACGGTGTGCAGCGTGGCGGCGGCAAAGCCTGCACTCGTCGCGGCGAATGCGAGCGCGAGCGGAAAACCAACGGGACGGCGGCGCGCCAAAATCGCAACCGCAACGCCGATGACCGCGAGCGACAGCGCCGCCCAGGCGGCCGGCTCGCGATCGGCGGTGAAGTAGAGGACGATGCCGAAGCCGAACGCGACCGGCAGCCAAGGGACAAGACGGCCGGGCGCGAGCTCCGCAAGCGCCCATTGCGACAACAGGCGGCGCAGCCGCTCAGCGGCGGCTTCCAAGCTTTCTGGGAGCGCCAATCCGGCGCGCCGGCGCGCGGCGTCGATCCCGGCGGCCCAAGCTTTCGCTCTGGCACGCGTGCGGTTATCTTCGCTTCCTGCCATGGCGCTCCTCAACGCCGGCGCGAATGCGCGAGGGCTTATGCTACGTCAGGCAGACGCTGTGGCTAGGAGAACGGTTGTGAACTCTGGCTATGACTAGCCCGCGTCCTCACTACTTGAATTGGCGGGCAGCGGCTGGTCGATGGTCGCTTTGCCTCCAAAAGCGGACGCCTTTAAGCGCTGTCTCAACATGTCCGCTAAAGGCCAAGTCTAGGCCTTCGTTAGCAAGCGACGGCTTCGAGAATTGACATATCCGGCTGCGCCGTTATGCCGGGCGAGCCACGCGGCGCTTCTTGCCACATCCGGCGCCGGTCAAGCGTCCGATCTCCATCTAGCGCAGTGCGGCAGAGCCGATCTGCTCGCGCGACAAATCGGCGCCCGGCCCTTCTCCGGCATCACACGAATTGGTATGTACGGATGCGGTCTACGACCGCGCGTCAAAGGGAGGCGACACAATGAAAAACAAATTCGTATGGACAATGCTGATCGCATTGTCGCTCGCGTCATCGGCGTCAGCCGCAGACAAGATCAACATCGCCTGGGGCGGTTCAAACCCGGGCGGCGTGATGTACTACATGGTGGGCGCTGCCGGCACGATCATTTCCGAGAAGCTCCCGCAGTACAACATCACCCAGGTCACCACCGGCGGCTCCACCGAGAACGCCAAGCGCCTGATCAAGGGCGAGCTCGACATGGGCATCGTCTATGGCGCCCATGTCTACATGGCGCAGAAGCCGGAAGGTCCGTTCAAGGGCGGCGCCAAGGGCACCATGCTGCGCGGCGTGGCCAAGGCCTATAAGGGCCCGACCTATTTCGTCACGCTTGCCGACGAGCGGCATCAAGAAGCTATCCGACCTCAAGGGCAAGACCGTCGCCATGGGCCCGCCCGGCTCCGGCACGGTGTTCAACTGCAACAACATGCTCACAGCCGTGGGCATCATTGGCGACATCAAGGCGCGCTACATGACCTTCGCCGATGCCGGCCGCGCGCTCGGCAACGGGCAGATCGACGCGCTTTGCCAGTCCTCGGCACCGGCCGCAGCCGTCAAGGAGCTGGCGGAGACCAAGGGCGCGGTCGTGCTGCCCTATTCCGACGCCGAAATGAAGATGGTGACGGGCAAGTTCCCCTTCTACGTCGTCGATACCATGCCGGCGACCACCTACAAGGGTGTGCCGGCGACCAAGCTGCCATTCCTCACCGTCTATTGGGTTGCGCATGAGCGCGTGCCCGCCAAGGCCGTGCAGGACATCCTCGAACTGGTCTATCAGCCCGCCATCAAGAAGCGGCTCGCGGCCGGTCACAAGGCCTGGGGCCAAATGGAACCCGACACCCACAATTTCAATCAGCTCGGCGTTCCCATGCATCCGGGTGCGGTCGCCTACTACAAGTCCAAAGGGCTCTATAAAGAATAAGCCGAGCGTCTTGCGCAGCCGGGCCGCCCGATAGTTCGGGCGGCCCGACTTTCATGATTCGCTTTCCGTGTCCTGGACGCGGTGCAGCGCGCCACGTCGTGCTGCGCTGTGTCCGGGACACAAACGAATTGCCGAACGGATCGTGGCGATGCCGAGCAGCGAAAGCTGGATCAAACCGATCAAAGGACGGAGCCGGACCCTCACGGGACCCGTCGCGCTCCTCTATGCGGCAACCGCCATCTTTTTTAGCGTCTGGTACCTCTACACGTCCGGCTTCGGCCTGGTCTCGACCGAGAGCAACCGCGGCTTCTATCTGATGCTGACCTCGGTGCTGGTGTTCCTGTTGTTCCCGGCGCTGCCGACCTCGCCCAAGACTAGGCCCAGCCTGTTCGACGCACTCTGGGTGATCGCCGCCGTCGTTTCGGTCGGCTACTGGATGGATCAATACGTCGACTACGCCGTCAACCGGGTGAGCGATCCCAATCAATGGGATTTCGTCATGGGCATCGTCGGCATCGCGGTAATGCTGGAAACCAGCCGCCGCGTGCTCGGTATCACCGTGGTGCTGATCGCCGTCGTCTTTCTCGCCCAGCTGTATTTCGGAAAATATCTTCCCGGCAAGCTCGCCCATTCCGGGCTCGGCGTGCGCCGCATCATCGAGTTCACCTTCTCGACCCAGGAGGCCATGTTCGGCGTCGTCGCCGCGACGTTCGCCACCTTCGTTTTTCCGTTCATGATCTTCGGCGCCTTCCTGGAGGCAAGCGGCGCCGGCCAGTTCTTCATGGAACTCGGCACGTCGATCGCCGGCAAATGGCGCGGCGGGCCGGCCAAGATCGCCGTCATCACCTCCGCGCTGTTCGGATCGATCT
Organism: uncultured Alphaproteobacteria bacterium; assembly: GCA_963761245.1. Classification (GTDB taxonomy): domain Bacteria; phylum Pseudomonadota; class Alphaproteobacteria; order Rhizobiales; family Xanthobacteraceae; genus Pseudolabrys. The sequence goes on from CAVXGN010000024.1 coordinate 47,676, forward strand.
CGGGCTCGTCGGTCGCCAACGTCGTCTCCACCGGCACCTTTACGATCCCCTTGATGAAGCGCATCGGCTTCAAGCCGCATCATGCCGGCGCCATCGAGGCGATCGCCTCGACCGGCGGCCAGTTCATGCCGCCGATCATGGGCGCCGGCGTGTTCATCCTGGCGACGTTGACCGAGACCGAATACCTGAAGATCGCGTTGATGAACGTGATCCCGGCATTCCTCTATTTCTTCTTCCTGATCTACATGGTCGACCTGGAGGCGATGAAGAGCGGCCTCAAGGGGCTCGACGAAAAGGAAATCCCGCACGTTTCCACCGTGCTCGCGCGCGGCTGGCACTATCTCATTCCATTGATCGTGGTGCTCGGCCTGCTGTTCATGGGCTATTCGCCCGATTACGGCGCCTTCTGGGGCACGGTGTCCGCCTTCGTGCTGTCGTTCCGGCGCCAGGAAACCTGGATGGGGCCGCACAAGGTGATCGACGCCTTGATCACCGGCGCCCACAACAACACCTCCGCCGGCTCCGCCATCGGCACGCTCGGTATCATCATCGGCGGCATCGTGCTGTCCGGGCTCGGCCTGAAATTCTCCGCCGTGCTGATCGAATTCGCCGGCGGCAGCCTGTTCTTCACCGTCGTGCTGGTGACCCTCATCTCCATCATCATCGGCATGGGCTCGAGCACCACCGGCTCCTACATCATCCTGGCCGTGGTCGCAGCACCCGCGCTGATCGAACTCGGCGTGCCGGAGATCCCAGCGCATCTGGTGGTGTTCTATGCGGCGTGTCTGTCCAACATCACGCCGCCGGTCTGCGTGTCGGCCTATGCCGCCGCGGCCATCGCCGGAGCCGACCCGATGAAGACCGGGTTTGCCGCGCTCAAGTTCGGCGCCACGCTGGTGCTGATCCCGTTCAGCTTCGTCTACGCGCCGGAGCTGTTGCTCTACGGCTCGGCTTGGGACATCGTGAACGGCACAATCGGCTATATGCTGGGCTATCTGGCGCTGGCGATGATGGTGCAGAATGCCGAGCCGGTGCACGGGCGCATCGCGCTCTGGCAGCGCGGCGTGTTCGGGGCGGCCGCATTCTGCCTCTTGTTCCCGACCTCGATCTGGATCGATCTGGTCGGCGCCGGCTTGCTGGCGGCCGGCTGGCTGCCATCGATCATGGGCGCGCCCCGGCGCGCTCATTGAGAGCGGACCCTCAGGGGCCGCTAAGCTAAGGACCAAGCCAACTCATATCTGGGGTTATATGCGGACATTGCGTAACGCCCGCGCCATGTCCGCTTCACCCCCCGATAGCAGTCATTGGGCGTCGGTATAAGTCCACGCCTTAGCCCGCCGCCTTCTCCTTGGCCCAGGTATCGCGCAGCCCGATGGTGCGGTTGAACACCAGCCGCTCGGGCGTCGTGTCGCGATCGAGGCAAAAATAGCCCTGGCGCTCGAACTGCACCGGCTGCTCGACCTTGGCCTCCTTCAAAGCCGGCTCAAGCCGTGCACCGCTCAGCACTTCCAACGAATTCGGGTTGAGATCGGCGGTGAAATTCTCGCCGCCGCTCGGATCGGGTTTAGTGAACAGCGGATTATAAAGCCGCACGTCGGCCGCGATTAAGTCGGCCGCCGACACCCAGTGGATGGTCGCCTTCACCTTGCGCCCATCGGGCGCATTGCCGCCCTTGGTGGCCGGATCGTAGGTGCAGCGCAGCTCGGTCACCTCGCCCGCCGCGTTCTTCTTCACCTCGCGGCAGGTGATGAAATAGGCGTAGCGCAGCCGCACTTCGCGGCCAGGCGAGAGCCGGAAGAACTTCTTCGGCGGGTTCTCCATGAAGTCTTCCTGCTCGATATAGAGCTCGCGGCCGAAGCCGACCTTGCGCGAGCCCGCCGCCGGATTGTCGGGATGATTGACCGCGTCGAGTTCTTCACTCTGTCCTTCAGGATAGTTCTCGATCACGACTTTCAACGGCCGCAACACCGCCATGCGGCGCAATGCGGATTTGTTGAGCGCCTCGCGCACCGAGAACTCGAACATGCCGACGTCGACCAGGCTGTTGGCCTTGGCGACGCCGATGCGCTTGATGAAATCGCGGATTGCCTCCGGCGGCACGCCGCGCCGGCGTAAGCCCGCAAGCGTCGGCATGCGCGGATCGTCCCAACCGGAGACGTGGCCGTCGCGCACCAGCGTGGTCAGCACGCGCTTCGACAGCACGGTGTAGGTCAAATTGAGCCGGGCGAACTCGTATTGATGCGGCTGCGAGGGCACGCTCAGATTGGCGATGAACCAGTCGTAGAGCGGCCGGTGGTCTTCGAACTCAAGCGTGCAAATCGAGTGCGTGATGCCTTCGATGGCATCGGACTGGCCGTGGGCGAAATCGTAGCTCGGATAGATCTTCCACACCGTGCCGGTGCGCGGATGGCTGGCGTGCAAGAATTCGATAGAGCGCCGGATCGCGCAGATTGATGTTGCCTGACGCCATGTCGATCTTGGCGCGCAGCACCCGCGCGCCGTTGGGGAACTCGCCGGCGCGCATGCGGCGAAACAGGTCGAGATTTTCTTCCACGCTGCGGTCGCGGAACGGGCTGTTCTTGCCGGGCTCCGTCAGCGTGCCGCGGTTCTCCCGCATCTCGGTTGCCGTCTGGTCGTCGACATAGGCCTTGCCGGCGCGGATCAGGTCCTCGGCCCAGCCATAAAGCTGCTCGAAATAGTCGGAGGCGTGATAAAGGTGCTTGCCCCAGTCGAAGCCGAGCCAGCGCACGTCGCGCTCGATGGCGTCGATATATTCCTGCTCCTCCTTCACCGGATTGGTGTCATCGAAACGCAAATGACAGCGGCCGCCGAACTCCTCCGCTATACCGAAGTTGAGACAGATCGACTTGGCGTGACCGATATGCAGATAGCCGTTCGGCTCGGGCGGGAAGCGGGTGACGACCTCCTTGACGCGGCCGGCATCAAGGTCAGCCTGCACGATGTCGCGGATGAAATCGCGCCCGGCTTCCGCCGCCGGCGCTTCACCGCTTGCCTTTACGTCGCTCGCCATGCTTCCTCGATCTCAAGTCCGGCTTTATGATGCAGCTCCCGCCGACCGGCGGCCTATGCCATGACGTGGCCGACGCCTCAATGTCAATTGCGCTGACACTTTACGCCGCAATCATGGTAATGGCGGAGCGATGACCGAGCCCGTCGTCACCCGCTTCGCGCCCTCCCCCACCGGCTTCCTCCATATCGGCGGCGGGCGCACGGCGCTGTTCAACTGGCTCTATGCCCGTCACCGCGGCGGCAAGATGCTGCTGCGGATCGAGGACACCGACCGCGAGCGCTCGACCACCGCCGCCATTAACGCCATCATCGACGGGCTTACCTGGCTGGGGCTGACCTGGGACGGCGAGATCGTGTTCCAGTTCTCGCGCGCTCAGCGCCACCGCCAGATCGCCGAACAACTTCTGGCCGCCGGCAAGGCCTACCACTGCTATGCCTCGCCTGAGGAACTCGCCGAGATGCGGGAAGCCGCCCGGCGCGAGGGCCGCTCCAAGCTCTATGACGGGCGCTGGCGCGACCGCGACCCGTCCGAGGCGCCGCCAGGCGTCAAGCCGGTGATCCGACTCAAGGCGCCGACAACCGGTGAAACGGTAATCGAGGACCAGGTGCAGGGCCGCGTCACCTGGCAGAATTCCGATCTCGACGATCTGGTGCTGCTGCGCTCCGACGGCACGCCGACCTACATGCTGGCGGTGGTGGTCGACGATCACGACATGGGCGTGACCCACATCATCCGCGGCGACGACCACCTGACCAACGGTGCACGGCAGACGCACATCTACGACGCACTCGGCTGGAGCGCGCCGGCGATGGCGCACATTCCGCTGATCCACGGTCCGGACGGCTCCAAGCTCTCCAAGCGCCATGGCGCACTCGGCGTCGATGCGTACCGCGCCATGGGCTACCTACCGGCGGCCATGCGCAATTATCTGGTCCGGCTCGGCTGGTCGCATGGTGACCAGGAAATCTTCTCGACCGAGGAAATGATCGCGGCATTTGATCTCGCGCAAATCGGCCGCTCGCCGGCGCGCTTCGATTTCGCCAAGCTCGAGAGCCTCAACGGCCACTACATCCGCGCCAGCGCCGACGCCGATTTGATCGCCGCGCTCGAGCAACTGCTGCCGCACATCGCCGGCGGGCAGGAGCTGGCCAGCAAAATGACGCCGGCCCTTCGCAACAAGCTCATGGCCGCCATGCCGGGCTTGAAGGAGCGCGCCAAGACCCTGGTCGAACTGTTTGAGGCCTCACGCTTTATCTGGGCAAGCCGACCAATCGAGCTTGACGACAAAGCCAAGGCCCTGCTGACCGCGGAAGCCAAGGCCTTGATTTCCCCGCTGATCCAAGAGTTCGAAGCCAATGCCGACTGGGATGCGGGGTCGATCGAAACCGGGGTACGCGATTTTGCCGAGCGATCGGGGCTGAAACTCGGAGCGGTGGCGCAGCCTCTGCGGGCGGCGCTCACGGGGCGGACCACCTCGCCGCCCATCTTCGACGTGCTGGCGGTACTCGGCCGGGAGGAAAGTCTGGCGCGGCTGCGCGACCAGGCCGGCTAGCGATTCGTTCAAATCGTCCCGCCGGCACTGCCCCCGGGACAGCCATGCTTATATACCGTGCACACCCTGCACCGATGCGCGTTGCCCTATCTTGCAGCGCACAATAGGATAGGCTAACGCAAAGTGGCCGGAACCTTGCTTGCCCGCCCCCGGCGCTCGGGTCCGGTTGCGCGATCTCACGCAAACCGCTGCCAATTCGAGGGCCCCAACCATGGATGCCAAGACCGCCCCCAAGAGCAAGACCGGCACGCTGACTGTCGGTAACAAGAATTTCGATTTTCCAGTCTACGAAGGCAGCGTCGGTCCCGACGTCGTCGACATCGCCAAGCTCTACAATGAGAGCGGCATGTTCACCTACGACCCGGGCTTCACCTCGACGGCGAGCTGCGAGTCGAAGATCACCTATATCGACGGTGATGAAGGCGTGCTGATGTATCGGGGCTACCCGATCGAACAGCTCGCCGAGCACGGCGATTTCCTCGAAACCTGCTACCTGCTGCTCTACGGCGAATTGCCGACGCCGTCGCAGAAAGCCGACTTCGATTACCGCGTCACGCGCCATACCATGGTGCACGAACAGATGATGCGGTTCTTCCAAGGCTTCCGGCGCGACGCGCATCCGATGGCGGTGATGGTCGGCTCGGTCGGCGCGCTGTCGGCCTTCTATCACGACTCCACCGACATCTCCGATCCGCATCAGCGCATGATCGCCTCGATCCGGATGATCGCCAAAGTGCCGACGCTCGCCGCCATGGCCTACAAATATTCGATCGGCCAGCCGTTCGTTTATCCGAAGAACGACCTCGACTATTCCACCAACTTCCTGCGCATGTGCTACGCGGTGCCGACCGAGGAATACAAGCCAAACCCGGTCTTGGCGCGCGCGATGGACCGCATCTTCATCCTGCACGCCGACCACGAGCAGAATGCCTCGACCTCGACGGTGCGGCTCGCCGGCTCCTCGGGCGCCAATCCGTTCGCCTGCATCTCCGCCGGCTGCGCCTGCCTGTGGGGTCCCGCGCATGGCGGCGCCAACGAAGCCGCGCTCAACATGCTGCGCGAGATCGGCTCGGTCGACCGCATCCCGGAATACGTCAAGCGCGCCAAGGATAAGGACGATCCTTTCCGGCTGATGGGCTTCGGCCATCGCGTCTATAAGAATTACGATCCGCGCGCCAAGATCATGCAGAAGACCTGCCATGAGGTGTTGGCCGAACTCGGCATCAAAGACGACCCGCTGCTCGACGTCGCCATGGAGCTCGAGAAGATCGCGCTGCACGACGACTATTTCATCGAGAAGAAGCTCTATCCGAACATCGACTTCTATTCGGGCATCACGCTTAAGGCGATGGGCTTCCCGACCACCATGTTCACCGTGCTGTTCGCGGTTGCGCGCACGGTTGGTTGGATCGCGCAGTGGAAGGAAATGATCGAGGACCCGAAGCAAAAGATCGGCCGTCCGCGCCAGCTTTACACGGGCGCCGCGCACCGCGATTACGTGCCGATCTCGCGGCGGAAATAAACTTTCGGATGCTCTTGTTGCGAAGGGGCGGCGTTCAGCCGCCCTTTCCGTTTGTAGCGCTCTTACCGTTGAGCTTCGGCGCGCTGGCGCCGTCATAAGCCCATTGCAGATAGACGCCGGCCCAGGTGAAACCGCCGCCGAAGGCGGCCAGCACCATGCGATCGCCGCGCTTGAGTTTCGGCTCGTAATCCCACAGGCACAGCGGAATAGTCGCGTTGGTGGTGTTGCCGTATTTCTGGATGGTCACCATCACCTTGTCCATCGGCAGACCCATTCGCTCGGCGGTCGAACTCGATGATGCGCTTGTTGGCCTGGTGCGGCACCAGCCAGTCGATCATGTCGGCACGCAGGTTATTGCGGCTCATGATCTCGCCGGCCACTTCCGCCATCTTGGCGATGGCGAATTTGTAGACCGCCGCGCCTTCCTGATGCACGTAGTGCAGCCGTTGCGCGACCGTTTCAAAGGTCGCCGGCATGCGGCTGCCGCCGGCTTTCTGGTGCAAATGGATCATGCCGGAGCCATCGGAGCGCACCAGCGCATCCATGATGCCGTAGCCTTGATCGTTTGGTTCCAGCAGCACAGCGCCGGCGCCGTCGCCGAACAGCACGCAGGTGGCGCGGTCGGTGTAATCGATGATCGACGACATCTTGTCGGCGCCGACCACCACCACCTTGCGGGCGGCGCCGGTGGCGATGAACTGAGCCGCGACGGTGAGCGAATAAAGAAATCCCGAGCAGGCTGCCTGTACGTCGAACGAGCCGATATTACGGATGCCGACCAAGTCGCAGATCAGGTTGGCGGTCGACGGAAACTGCAAGTCCGGCGTGGTGGTGGCGCAGATGAGGAGATCGACGTCGGCCGGGTCGGTGTTGGTCTTCTGCAACAGCCCGCGCACCGCCTCCGCCGCCATGTGCGAAGTGCCGAGGCCCTCGCCCCTTTGAATGTGCCGCTCCTCAATGCCGGTGCGCTCGGTGATCCAAGTGTCGCTGGTGTCCACCATGCGCGCCAGCTCCGCATTGGTGAGCAGGTCCGGCGGCAGGTAGCCGTGGACGGCAGTGATCGAGGCGCGGTTGGGGATGGGCAAAGGCGTGGTGTCCCAGCTTCCGGCTACTTATGACACGACCAAAGAGGCCGGTTTGGGGCAAATTACGCGGTCGGGGCCCCACGCGCCACTGTTTCCCTAAAAACTCGTCTTTTCGGCGATAGCTTCGAGCACGACGGCTGCCGCCCGGTCGCTGGGGGCCGCTTGGCCGATCTCCATAATGCCATCGAGCCGCGCAAAGGCTTCGACCTGACGCCGCCGGTCGGGAGTGTCGGCCATCAGCGGCAGCAAAGCGTCTGCCAGCCGCTGCGGCGTGCACTTGAATTGCAGGAATTCAGGCACCGCGGCCTCGCCCAACACCAGATTGGCGAGAATGACGCTGGGGATCCGGATCAACAGGCCCGCCGATGGCCGCCTCGATTAGCGATACTTTGTAGGCGGCCACCATGGGAACACCGGCGAGCGCCAGTTCCAAAGTCGATGTCCCCGACTTGGTCAGTGCCGCGCGCGCCGTCCGGAAAGCGGCAAGCTTCTCGTCGGGGTCGGCCACCACCCGCGCCGGTACCGGCCAGGCGGCAATAGCGGCCCGCGCCGTTTCGGTCAGTCGCGGCACGGTGGGCACCACGACGTCAATTGCTCCGAGCCGCTCGGCGACCAAGCCGACGGCGGCACCGAACACGCCCGCCATGCGTCGGATTTCGCCGCTCCGGCTGCCCGGCAACACCAGGAGCAGCGGCGGATCGGCAAGCCGCCGTGCGGCTTCCGCCGCGCTGGGCCGCAACTGCGCCACCTGCTCGATCAAGGGATGACCCACGTAAGTGCCAGGCGGCCCACTCAAGCGTTCGAGCTCCGCCGGCTCGAACGGCAGCAGCGTCAGCACGCGATCGACATAGGCGCGCATGCTCTTCGCGCGCCATGGCCGCCAGGCCCAGACCGAGGGACAAACGTAATCGATGATCGGAAGCTGCGGCGCGCGCGCGCGCACCTTGCGTGCAACACGGTGTGTGAAATCCGGACTGTCGATGATCACCAGCACGTCCGGCCGCGCCGCCACCACCGCATCGGCGGCTTCGCGAATGCGGCGTAGAATGGTCGGCAGCTTCGCGGGGATGGTGGAGAAACCGACGAGCGCTAGATCGCCGAGCGGAAACAGGCTCGGCACGCCCGCTTTCGCCATATGCGATCCGCCGACCGCCGAAAACCGGATCTGGCTTTGGCAGCGTCGGCGCAACGCAGCGATCAGCGCAGCACCCAAGCGATCACCGGATTCTTCGCCCGCCACCAGGAAGACATGCGGCAGCGAAGCAGGCGCATCGTGAGCGGCCGGCATCATCTCACCCCGACGAGGCGGCAGGCACGCCGATGATAAAAATCTTGGCGCGATCGGCCGCTGCTGCCAACTGCTCCGGCTCGGCGATGATGCTGCTGCCTGCCATAACCGCCATGCCGGCGAGGCCGGCAAGCGCTACACCGTCGACGGTGCGCGGTCCGATGGTGGGCAGATCGAAGCGGAGATCCTGTTGCGGCTTCGGCGCCTTCACCAGCACGCCGCTGCCGGCGGGGGCACGGAGACGACCGTTTTTGCGCATCTCGGCGACGCGCGCGAGCATGTGGTCGGTGCCCTCTACCGCTTCCACCGCCAGCACATGGCGTCCGGCAACCACGACCGCCTGGCCGACGTCAAACGGTCCGGCGGCGCGCAGATAGTCTAAGCCGAGGGCAATGTCGGCACGGTCGTTCTCGGACGGCTGCGCTCGCCCGAGCACCCCTTCGGGCATCAGGATGTCCGGCGCCACCTCGTGTGCGCCGACGAGATGGAAGCCTAGCTCCTCGAGGATACGGCTAATGTTCGAGAGCAGATGATCATCGCCGCCGCGAAATGCACCAATGATGGTTGGAATTCGCAGCAACGTCCACAGGTCGGGACGGATCTGCCAGACCGAGGGCCGCACCAGCGAGCCGATGAACACGACGTCGCGGCAGCTGTCGGCGTGCGCGAGCCGTAGAAACCTGCCGAGTTGGCCGAGATAGAGCCAGTGGTGCGGATAGCGTGCGGCCAGCGCCGGATCGGCAACGCCACGCAACAGGAACAACACCACCTTGCGCCCCCGCGCGGCGGCAGAATCCGCGACCGCCAGCGGCAGGCTGCCGCTGCCGCAGATCAAGGCGAGCGGGTCATCCTGCCGCGTGGCGCGCACGGCGCTCATAGCTCCTCGTCGCCCTCGTTGCGCTTGATGGCCATGGTGAGCGGGCGCTTGGCGGAGCGGATGAATTCGACGATCTTGCGCACGCGCGGGTCGGCGCCGGAGGCCGTCTCTACTGCGTCCACGCGCGCGCGGAATTCGCCCTCGCCAAAGAACAACGCCTCATAGGCGCGACGCAGGTTGAGGATGTCCGGCTTGGACGCGCCATTGCGGCGCATGCCAATAACGTTGAGGCCGATCAGATGCGCGAGCGGCCCATGCGCCATGCCCCAGGGGATGACATCGGCACGCACGCCGCTGAGCCCGATGATCATCGCCCCCTCGCCGATGCGCACGAATTGGCGCACGGCCACGCCTCCGCCGAACACCACATTGTCGCCGACGCTGACGTGTCCGCCGAGCACCGTGTTGTTGGCGAACACGACGTTGCTGCCGACTTGGCAATCGTGCCCGACATGCGAGTTGACCATCAGGAAGCAACGGTCGCCGATCTCGGTGACGCCGCGGTCGTCCTCGGTGCCGATGTTGACGGTCACGCCTTCGCGGATATCGCAATCGGCGCCGATCACGAGTTCGGGTCGGACCGCCGCGATACTTCACCGATTGCGGCGGCGTGCCAAGCGAAGCAAACGGATAGATTACCGTGCGCGGGCCGATTGCGGTGTGCCCGCTGAGGCTGACGTGTGAAACCAGCCGGCAGCCATCGCCAAGCGTAACATCGGGACCAACGGTGCAATAGGGACCGACCGACACGTCGCGTCCGATCTTCGCCCCGGCGGCGATCCGCGCCGAGGGGTCGATCATGCTTGTTTCCCTGCGTCCAGAAGCATGGCGCCGACCTCGGCTTCGGCGACGACCTGGCCGCGCACTTTGGCTTCGCCCCTGTACCACCACATATTCCGACGCTGCGACAACAGCGACATGTGATATTCGATGGTATCGCCGGGCGTGACCGGCCGCCGGAACTTGGCCTTGTCGATGGTCATGAAATAGACCGGGCGCGACGAATTAAGGCCAAGCCCCACAAGGCACAGCACGCCGCCAGTCTGCGCCATGCCTTCGATCATCAGCACGCCGGGGAACACCGGGTTTCCGGGGAAGTGTCCGAGGAACTGCGGCTCATTGATCGTCACGTTTTTGATGCCGACGCCGCTCTTGCTGCCGCGGATATCGATGACTCGGTCGATCATCAGAAACGGATAACGATGCGGCAGCATCTTGAGTACCGTCGCGATATCGACTGCTTCAAGCTTGGTGACGGCTTCATCCATTCCTACGGAACCATGATTTCATGGGCTTTGCCGGCTCACGTCTCCGGCCTGCGCTCCCACGACTGCAAAGTCTTCAAGCGTCGATGAGCCCGAAATAGCCGTTTGTGCGGCCAGGACGCAATAGCGGCCAATGCTGGCATTGTGGCCCACCTGCACAAGGTTGTCGATCTTGGTGCCCTCGCCAATCACGGTGTCTCGCGTGAAACCGCGGTCGATCGTCGCCCCGGCGCCGATTTCCACGTCGTCCTGGATGATGACGCGGCCGACCTGCGGGATCTTGATATGGCGCTCGGCGTCCATCGCGAAGCCAAAACCATCCTGACCGATCCGGCAGCCGGCATGGACGATGACGCGATCGCCGATCAGAGCATTGCCGATGCTCGCGCCCGCGCCGATCGAGCAGTCGCGTCCGATGCGAACTTCGGTTCCGATGACGGCATTGGCGGCGATCACAGTGCCGGCGCCAACCTCGGCGGCCGGCCCTATGACCGCGCCAGGCTCGAGGACGACGTTGTCTTCCAACCGCGCGCTTGGATGCACGTGGGCGTTGCCTTGGTCGTTCGCCGGATAGAGCGACGAAGGCCTTAACGCTTGTGGGAAGAGCGCGCGTGCGACCGTGACGAAGGCACGGAAAGGCTCCTGCACCACCAGCACGGCAACGCGGGATGGCAATTTTGCCGCCAGCGCCGCCGTGGTCAGGCACGCGCCGGCATGGGTCTTGGCGGCCAACGCTGCAAATCGGCTGTTGTCGAAGAAGGTGAGATCGCAAGGCCCGGCGCGGTCGAGCGAGGCAATGTTCCCGATCGCACGCACCGATCTGGATGCCAGCGGCTTGGCGTCTGCCAACGAGGCGATTTCGTCGAGGCTGAGAACTCCGGGCACTTCTCAAGAACACCGGGTCGCTCATAACAGGTGAGTCCGATGCGTTGAGACAAAGCCCGTGCCGAGGAGCGCGGCCAAGATCAGAACTTCGTTCCACCGCTGAAGCGGAACCACTGGGTGTGGTCGCACACTTCCGGTCCGCCGACGGGCGTGGCGCAATACTTGGTTATCGGATAGGCGAAATCGAAGCGGATCGGGCCGAGCGGTGAATCCCAAAGCAGGCCCATACCGACCGAGGAGCGAACCATGGTTGGGCTGTCGAGACCGACTTGCAGAGTCTCGCCGGTCACGCTCCAACTCGTCGGCCCTTTGTAATCCCAAAGCGAGCCGGCGTCGGCGAAAGCGGCGAGCTTGATGCCGATCTCCTTCGGCAGGAAATAGAGCGGCGTCTGCGCTTCGACGCTGGCGCCCCAATAGAGGCTGCCGCCGAGCGCGTCGTTGGTGGTTCCAGGCGTTATATCGCGCGGCCCGATGCCAGCGGGCGCGAAACCGCGCACCAGGTTCGGCCCCATTTGGAAGTGGTCGAGCATGCGTAAGCCCTGGCCACCCCAGGCGTTGATGTTGCCGCCCTGCAGTTTCAAAACGCCGACGATGTCCGGGAAGACCTCGTAGTAATTGCGCGTCTCCAGCGAGGTGCGGATGAAGTTCACGTCGCCGCCGAGGCCGGCAAAGTCCTGCTTGAGCTGGGCAAACATGCCGCTGGTCGGCGTCTTGTTGTTGTCGAGGGTGTTGTAGGAAAGCGCATAGCCGGCCAACGAAACCGTCCTGGCGCCGTTGGAAAGCTCGATGCGCACCGGAAGCGAGGCCTCGCCATCGGCGTAACAGCCGAAGGGGACGTTGACGGTCGTATCCAAACCACCCGACTCTCCAGCCACCGTCACGCCGGGGCCGCCGTTAATTGTCGCCAAGCTTGAAAATTGGCAGTTATTGAATTGATCCGGCAGGGTGACGTCCTGGCGGTAGAGCGAATAGTGCGGCTGCAGCGCGAGTTCTTCCGTCAAGGCAAAACCCAAACGCAGGGTCACGCCTTCCGTATTGGTGTTGTAGGAGACGTAAGAGGTCGCCAGGTTCTGGCGGTAATAGAGGTCGATACCACCGGCCATCCGATAGCCGAGTAGATAGGGCTCGACATAGGTCAGATCGAATCCGCGGGCATATTGACCGTATTGCACCGACGCCTTGGCGTATTGTCCGCGGCCCAGCAGATTGCGCTCGGCAACGCTGATCTGCGAGATGAAGCCGTCTGCTGTCGAATAGCCGCCGGCAACCGAGAATTCGCCGGTCGACTTCTCCTCGACGTTGACATTGACAATGACACGATCGGGCGCCGAGCCGGGCTCGGTGGTGATCTTCACCGTCTTGAAGAAGTCGAGGTTTTTCAGCCGGCGCTCGGCGCGGTCGATGAGCGCGCGGTTATAGGCGTCGCCCTCGCCGATATCGAATTCGCGCCGGACAACATAGCCGCGGGTGCGGGTATTGCCGCGAATATTGATGCGCTCAATATAGGCGCGCGCGCCTTCCTCGACCACGAACGCCAAATTGATCGTATGGGTCTGGAAATTTCGGTCGCCGCGCGGGCGCACATTGGCGAAAGCATAGCCGCGCTTGGCCGCCTCAATGGTCATCGCCTCGACGCTCTTTTCGACGAGATCGGCGTTATAGACGCTGCCGGGGCTGAGCTTGATGCGACTGCGCAACACGTTTGGAGCGATGGCGTGCACGTTCGAGATAACGTCGATGGTGCCGACGTGATACTGCTTGCCCTCATCGATGGTGAAGGTGACGATGAAGCCTTTCTTGGCGGGGTCGTATATGCCGGCAGCGGACACGATGCGCACATCGGCAAAGCCATGTTGCAGATAGAAGCGCCGCAAGAGGTCGCGATCGGCCTCCACGCGATCAGGATCGTAGATATCGGTAGTTTGCAGGAAGCTGAGCCAATTGCTCTGCGAGGTCTTGATCACGTTTCGCAGTCGGCCCCACGAATAGGCGTGCGCACCGATAAAACGAATTTCCTTGACCCCGGTCTTGGAACCTTCCTTGATCTCGAACACCAAGTTGACCCGGTTGTTCGGCAGTTCGATGATTGCCGGAACGACCGTCACGTCGAAGCGGCCGCTGCGGTGATAGATCTCGATGATCCGCTGCACGTCGGCCTGCACGGTCGGCTTCGATAGCGTGCCGCGCGGCTTCGACTGCACTTCCGCTCTTAGCTGCTCGTCCTTGGCTTTCTTGTTGCCCTCGAAGGCAACCTGATTGATCACCGGGGCCTCGACTACCGAGACCACCAGCCGACCTCCGGCATGGCTGAGATGAACGTCGCTAAACAAACCGGTGGCGAGGAGAGCCTTAAAACCCTGGTCTTCCTGCTCGGGACCCAACCGCCCGCCAGACCTAACCTTAAAATACGAGCGGATGGTCGCGGCATCGACCCGGCGGTTGCCTTCGACGACGATTGATTGACCGGTCTGGGCGACCGCCACGCCCGGAAAAGCGACGCTCCCGACCCCGGTCGCGGCAAGACCACCGGCGAGGATCACGTAGCCAACGGCTAGTCCCCGTAATAGCCGCACTCCAATTCCCATGCGCTACGTGCCCTTTTTTTCCCTCGCAGCCGCCCCCAGAGGACTCGGCAGCTGCGATGGGCTAGCTTTGGCCGCTTTTACAGCGTTTTTGGGGCACTGCAAACGAACTTCCCCGCCAACTTTCCCTTTCCCCTCAAAAAGTTGCCCATTAGCAACGCTTACGAGGTGGCCAGGCGAAGGATGTCATTAAAGGTCGCAAAAATCATTAACATCACAACGATCGCCAGCCCAATTCGGAAGCCGACTTCCTGCGCTCGGTCCGAAAGCGGTCGGCCGCGCGCTGCTTCGATTCCATAGAACAAAAGGTGGCCACCATCGAGCAGCGGGATCGGAAACAAATTCAACAATCCGATCGAGACCGACAGCACAGCGGTCAGATGGATGAGCGCCGCGAAGCCTGCGGTCGCAACTTGTCCGGACACTTGAGCAATGCGGATCGGTCCACCGAGTTCGTCGGCCGCCTCCCGGCCGGCAAAGACACCGCCGATATATGACAGCGTGCGATCGACGACGAACCAGGTCTCTTGCGCGCCCATTCCAATGGCGCGCAGCGGATTGACCTTTTCCGTTTTGATATCGCCGGGCTGCATCGACCGGCTAATGCCAAGCACGCCGAGACGATGCTCATTGCCAAACGCATCCTTGAGCGACTTGAGAGCAGGTGTGGCTTTGAGCGTGACCAACTTGCCGTCGCGCTCGACCTCGATCGTCAGCGCCTCACCGGCGCTGACGCTGACAATGCGTTGCATGTCGGAAAAGCTGGCGATCTTGCCGCCGTCAATGGCGACCACCAGATCGCCCGGCTTGAACCCGGCGGCGGAGGCCGCGCTGTTCGCCTGCACCGCATCGACGCGCGCGCTGGTCGTCTGCTTGCCGTAAATCATGAAGATCACGGCAAAGATCGCGATCGCCAATATGAAATTCGCGACCGGCCCGGCCACGACGACGGCGGCTCGTGGGCCGACCTTTTGATTGGCGAAGCTGTCCCTCTTTTCCTCATCGGTCATCGCGGCGAGCGCGCCCTGGTCGGGGACGCTGGCGGCGTTATCGTCGCCGAAAAATTTCACATAGCCGCCGAGCGGCACCGCCGCGATTTTCCAACGGGTGCCGTAGCGATCGTAGAAGCCGATGATTTCGGGGCCGAAACCGATCGAGAAAGCGAGCACCTTGATGCCGCACATACGGGCCACCAGGAAGTGGCCAAGCTCATGAAAGAAAACGACAATCGTCAGAACGAAGAGGAACGGAACAATGTAGCCCGCCAGCCCGCCGCCGAAGGCGCTCAGGCCCCCCATGATGTCGAAATTCATACTACCCTCGTCCCGCCGGTGCTGTCGGTTACCGAAAGGTTAGTAGCTTGCCTTTGCGGCGATTTCAGGCAAGAGGTCCCGGGCCAAACTTCTGGAAATATGGTCAACGGCCAGGGCCGCCTCGATGCTGGTTGGCTCAGCCATGAGTCCACGCGCGTCGGCGGCTTGTAGTGTCGCCTCCACCAGCGCGGCGATGCCGGTAAAGCCGATGCGGCCGGCGATGAATTCGGCCACCGCCACCTCGTCTGCGGCGTTGAGCACGGTCGGCGCCGCGCCCCCGGTACGCAAGGCCTGACGTGCCAGCGCCAAAGCCGGAAACCGTTCGTAATCAGGCGCTTCAAAGCTCAAGTTCCCAATCTGGGCGAGGTCGAGCCGGGGCGCCGGACCGTCGATGCGGTTCGGCCAAGCCAGACAATGCGCGATCGGGATCCGCATGTCGGGCGTACCGAGCTGGGCGACCACTGAGCCGTCACGGAATTCGACCATGCCATGCACCACCGATTGGGCGTGCACCAGCACGTCGAGTTCGTCCGGATCGAGCGCGAACAGGTGCATGGCTTCGACCAGCTCAAAGCCCTTGTTCATCATGGTCGCGGAGTCGATGGTGATACGCGGCCCCATCGACCAGTTGGGGTGGCGCAGCGCCTGTTCGGGTGTCGCCGCCTTGATCGCGTCCAGTGTCCAAGTGCGGAAGGGGCCCCCCGACGCCGTGAGGATCACCCGCTTGACGTCCTCGCGGCTGCCCGCGCACATCGCTTGGAACACGGCATTATGTTCGGAATCGACCGGCAGCACGGTCGCACCCATGCTTGCCGCCCGCTTCATAAACAGCGCTCCGGCACAGACCAGGCATTCTTTGTTGGCGAGCGCGACGGTTGCGCCGCGCTCGATGGCGGCCAGAGTCGGCGGCAGGCCTGCCGAGCCGGTAATCGACGCCATCACCCAATCGGCTGGCCGTTGCGCTGCTTCCTTGAGGGCGCCCTCACCCGCGGCCGGCTCGATGGCGGTGCCCGCGAGCGCATCCTTGAGCTCGCCATAGGCCGCCGGGTCCGCGACCACGGCAAACTTGGCGCCCAGTTCGCGCGCAAGTTTCGCCAGCGCCGCCGCATTCCGCCCCGCGGCCACGGCCTCCACCCGATAGCGCCCCGGTTCGCGCTTGATCAGGTCGATCGTGCTGGACCCAATCGAGCCGGTGGCGCCGAGAATAGTGATGCTAAGCCTGTCCGTCGCCGGCAGCGGCTTCGATCGGGTGACACCGGGTACGCTCATGCCGTTACCATATCAGCAGTCCGCGCGCGGCGGCATCGAATCCGCCCCGGGACAGAGCCGATTAAGGCGCCGGCCAGCGCCGCCGCCCAGAAGCCGTCGAGCCGATCCATGACCCCGCCATGGCCCGGGATCAGGTGGCCGGCATCTTTGGCGCCGAAGCGTCGTTTCACCCAGGATTCCAGGATATCGCCGAGTTGGGCGACGACCGATAGCAGCAGCGCTACTGCGGCGATTACGATGAGATTGAAGGCACCAAACGCATAGGCCCCCAAAATCGCGACGATAATCGCGCCTACCGTGCCGACAATGGCGCCGGCCCAGGTTTTGTTCGGACTGATCGCCGGCACCAGCTTGGGGCCGCCGATGGCGCGGCCGGCGAGGTAGCCGAAAATATCGGTGCTCCACACCACCGCGAACAAGAACAGTATGGCAAGGAACCCAAGCTTGGCATCGGCGCGCAAGATCATCGGCGCCATCAGCATGACGCCGGCATAGCCGATGCCGGCGGTCACCCATCGCCGCTGCGCGCCAGGCACGAAAATCGCGGCGGCAAAAGCGCCAAGACCGACAATCAGAATGGCGGTGATCGGGCGGCCGAGCCAATCGACCAGCGCGGCGATCGCAAGCGCGGACCCGCACGCGGAAAACATCATGCGATGGTTGCGCCCGGCGACCAAGGTGGTCCATTCCCACAAGACTGCGACGGCGGCCGCGCCCCAAAACACCGCGAACGGCAGCCCACCGAGATAGGCCGCGAGCAAAGCGAGCGGCGCCAGCACCACGGCCGAGCAGACACGCAGCATGAGATTGCTCGCCAGCACGGACGTAGGATGCTGGCTCTCGTCCGGGCCAGGGACAGGACCGATCACGGGGTCAGGATCCGGTCTTGGCGATGAGACCGCCGAACCGCCGCTCACGCTGTTGATATTCGCGGATAGCGGCCTCAAGCGCGGCACGGTCGAAGTCCGGCCAATAGATCGGCGAAAACACGAGTTCGCTATAGGCCGATTGCCAGAGCAGGAAGTTGGACAGACGCTGTTCGCCGCTGGTGCGGATGATCAGATCGGGATCGGGGATGTCAGGCGCATCAAGGAAACGGCCGATGGTGTCCGCATTGATCTCGGCCGGCTCGATGCGGCCCTGTTTGACGTCCTCGGCGATGCGGCGCACGGCGCTGGCGATTTCTTGCCGGCCGCCGTAGTTGAACGCAACAACCAGCGTCAGCCCGTCATTGTTGCCGGTCAGTTCCTCGGCTTCCGCCAGTAGGCGGGCGATTTCAGGCTCGAGGCCAACCCGTTCGCCAATGATGCGCACATGGACGTTGCTGCGATGCAGCTCGGCGAGATCGTTGCGCACGAAGCGGCGTAAGAGCCCCATGAGCTCACGTACTTCGGACACCGGGCGCGACCAGTTTTCCGCGCTGAACGAGAAGATGGTCAAGATCTTGATGCCGATTTCGCCGGCGGCGCGCACCGTGCGGCGCAACGCCTCGACGCCGCGTCGATGGCCTTCGGCGCGCGGCAGCCCGCGCGCGGCCGCCCAGCGGCCATTGCCATCCATGATGATGGCAACATGGCGCGGCACCTCGAAAGCCGGCGGCACGATAGGCGCAACCTCAGTCATGACATCGTCACCTCAGACCGTGAGGATCTCCTTTTCCTTGCCCGCCAGCATGTGATCGATTTCGCTGATCGCCTCGTCGGTCGCCTTCTGAATATCGGCGGAAAAGCGATCGTGATCGTCTTTGCTGATCTTGTGGTCTTTCTCCTGCTTCTTGACCACATCGAGGCCGTCGCGCCGCACGTGGCGCACTGCCACGCGCGCGGCTTCGGCATATTTGTGCGCAACCTTCACCAGTTCCTTACGCCGTTCCTCGTTGAGCTCGGGAATGCGCAGCCGCAACATTTGGCCTTCGGTCGCCGGCGACAGGCCCAAATTGGAATTGATGATCGCCTTTTCGACCGCGTGCACCTGGGACTTGTCCCAGACGTTTACCGTAATGAGGCGCGGTTCCGGGACGCTGACGGTGGCGACCTGGTTGAGCGGCATCTGTTGGCCATAGGCCTCGACCATCACCGGATCGAGCAGATGGGCGGAGGCACGCCCGGTGCGCAGTCCGGACAGCTCGGTCTTGAGCACGCCAATGGCGCCCTGCATGCGACGCTTGAGTTCGTTGATGTCGTGCGTTGCGTTGGTCATGGCGATCCCCCGGATACGCGTTATTGGCTGTTTCGCGCCCCATGCGCGTCGTGCGCAGCTTCAACGATGCTAACCGACGACGGTCGCCCTCCCCTTGCCGCGCAGCACCTCCGCAATCGCCCCCGCCTCTCGTATCGAAAACACAATGATAGGCATGTGGTTTTCCCGGGCAAGCGCGAAGGCCGTGGAATCCATGGCCCTGAGGTCCTTTTCGATCGCGTGCTGGTGGCTGATCCGCTCGTAGCGCTTGGCTTTTGGGTCCTTCTTCGGGTCGGCGCTATAGATCCCGTCGACGTTGGTGGCCTTGAGGACCGCCTGTGCGTCGAGTTCCGCGGCGCGCAGCACCGCCGTGGTGTCGGTGGTGAAGAACGGGTTTCCGGTGCCGGCGGCAAGCAGCACGATGCGGCCCTTGTCGAGGTTCTTCAGCGCCCGCTTGCGGTTATAGGTCTCGCACACCGCGGGCATAGCGAGCGCCGATAAAGTGCGCGCCTCGCTGCCCGGCACGCTCGATGGCGGCCTCCAGCACCAGGCAGTTCATGACCGTCGCCAGCATGCCCATGGTATCGCCGACCGGCCGCGGTACCCCGCGCTCGGATACCTCGACGCCGCGGAAGATATTGCCGCCACCGACGACGACACCGAGCTCGACGCCAAGCTTCGCGGCAGCCACGAGGTCGCCGGCGATCCGCTCGACCGTCGCCTGATCGATGCCGAAGCCCTGCGCGCCGTTGAGCGCCTCGCCCGACAGCTTGACGATGGCGCGTCGATAAAGCGGGTCACTCATCGTTGCGATCCTCCATGGGATCGGTCAAGTCGAAAACAACTCGTTATTTCAGACCGGCAGCGGCTGCAACCTCACCGCCGAAATCGGTATCCGGCCGCTCGATGCCCTCGCCAAGAGCGTAGCGCACGAAGCCAGTGATCTTGATCGCCCCGCCGGCTTTACCTTCGGCTTCCTTCAGCGCCTGGGTGACGCTCTTCTTGTCGTCGAAGATGAACGCCTGCTCCAGCAAGCAAACTTCCTTGTAGAAGGTCTTGAGACCCAACTCGACGATCTTATCGATGACGTTAGCCGGTTTGCCTTGCGCCTTGAACTTGTCGGCGAGCACATTTTTCTCACGTTCGACCACGGCCGGATCGAGGCCCGCCGCATCGAGCGCCTGCGGATTGGCCGAGGCGACATGCATCGCGACCTGACGGCCGATGGCCGCGAGCTCGTCGGCTTTGCCGGCGGACTCGAGCGCAACAATAACGCCGATCTTGCCGAGGCCGTCGGTAACCGAATTGTGCACATAAGAGCCGATGGCGCCCTGACTGACCGACAACATGGCGGCACGGCGCAGGCTCATGTTCTCGCCGATCTTGGCGATGGTATCGCTGATGGATTCGCCGACCGTAATGCTGCCCGCCTTGGCGGCCTTGATGGTTTCAACATCAGTACCGACCGAAAGCGCCACGTCGGCAATCATCTTCACCAGGCCTTGGAACAGATCATTGCGCGCGACGAAATCGGTTTCCGAATTGACCTCGACCACCACGCCCTTACCGCCCTGCACGACGACCCCGATGAGGCCTTCGGCGGCGACGCGACCGGCCTTCTTGGCGGCTTTCGACAACCCCTTCTTGCGCAGCCAGTCGACCGCGGCCTCCATGTTGCCGTCGTTCTCAGTGAGCGCGGCTTTGCAATCCATCATACCGGCACCGGTCGACTCACGCAGCTCCTTGACCATCTGGGCCGAGATATTTGCCATCACATTCTTTCCTTGATCCGTCACGGCCGGGCTTGTCACGGCCATCCACGTCTATGATGTAGACGCGCTATTAGGGCGTGGACGCCCGGCACACGGCCGGGCCTGACGACGGGGCGGCTATTCCGCTTCCGCCGTCAATTCCTTGGCCTTGGCGATCCAGCCGGGAACGCGGCCGGGCAATCCGACCTCTTCACCGACATTGTGGGCGGCCTTCTCGTTGAGCTCTGCGATTTGCGAGAAATGGAAGATGCCGAGGTCGTTGAGCTGCTTTTCGATCGCCGGCGAGATACCGGGCAGCTTTTTGAGGTCGTCGGCCACCCCGCGCGGGCCAGGCAGTTGCTCGAAGCCGAGATCGCCGGCCGCAGGCGCGGTCGGGATTTCCTCGGTGACGACCGGCTTTTCGGCGGCGCCGGTATCAACGCCCATCTCGCCTTGCGCCCGCGAAATACCGTCAATGGCGGCCTTGGCGATGAGATCGCAATAGAGCGAGAGCGCGCGGCTGGCATCGTCATTGCCCGGCACGACATAGGTGATGCCGGCCGGATCGCAATTGGTGTCGACAACGGCCGCGACCGGGATATTGAGCCGTCGCGCCTCCTTGATGGCGATGTCTTCTTTGTTGGTGTCAATCACGAACAAGAGGTCGGGCACGCCGCCCATGTCCTTGATGCCACCGAGCGAGCGGTCGAGCTTGTCGCGCTCGCGCTGCATGGTGAGGCGCTCTTTCTTGGTGTAGCCGCCGGTCTCGCCCGACGACAGCATCTCGTCGAGCTTGCGCAGGCGCGAGATCGAACCGGAAATGGTTTTCCAGTTGGTCAGCGTGCCGCCGAGCCAGCGCGAATTGACGTAATACTGCGCCGACTGCTTGGCGGCCGCCGCGATCGCGTCCTGCGCCTGGCGCTTGGTACCGACGAACAGGATGCGGCCGCCCTTGGCCACGGTATCGCTGACCGCCTGCAGCGCGCGATGCAGCATCGGCACGGTCTGCGCCAAGTCGACAATGTGAATATTGTTGCGGGTGCCGAAGATGTAAGGACCCATCTTCGGGTTCCAGCGGTGGGCCTGATGGCCGAAATGCACGCCAGCTTCCAAAAGCTGGCGCATGCTGTAGTCAGGGAGCGCCATAGTCTTCTCCGGTTGATCCGCCGCGGACGGTGTGAGCCCCGTTTGGGGCCACCGGACGGCTTTTTTGACCCATTGTCGGGGCCTAAAGCCAAGCGTCCGCGTGAGTGATGCGGGGCTTATATAGGGGCGATTTCAGCGATGCAAGCTGCAACCGCACCGCGCCGATGCGCTGCAAGCACGCTAGTGGCGCCAATTGACGATCACGGACAGTAAGAGAACCGCTCGATCCGTCTTGGTTTGCGGGTAATGCGGAATGCAGAAATCGAGCGGCATATCCCGCTTGAACGTGTGCTTGACCGGCTCCGCGAGCCCGACCGCGACGGTCGCGATCATCAGTGAAAGCCCTATTGGATAGGTCAAACGGTGATATTGCAGGTGAGGAACCCGCACGAGCAACCAAGCGGCGGCGATGATCACCAGCGGATCGGTGATGAGGAAATATTCTAGCTTCAGCCCTCTGACCGTTCCGACCAGATCGATCGCCGCTGCCGCTGCCAACAGGATCGCAACCTGAAACACTGTTTTGCGTTCGCCGCGCCGCCAGGCGAAGATTGTGGCGGCGATGACGGCCCATTCGAGGAAAGTGGTCGGCCGGGCGGATGAGCTTAAAACAAACGTGAAGCGCGCCAGCAAGAGACCGATATCGCTCAGCAGCACGTGCAGACGCCGCCGCGCCGGACACGGCACCCCCCTTTACCAGCCCGGGGTGGCTTCCCGACGCAAAGGCGAGCATCAGTTCCAGCGGATTCATCACGCCGACGACATTCTGAATGTTGTAACGCAGCCTAGCGCCAGTAGACCGAGCGCGATCCCAGAGGCCACCGCCGCAAACGCCGATAGAGTTTCCGGCGCACCGACGCGAAAGCGCACGGCATAGGCCACTATCCAGGCTATGACCCAAAGGGCTATCAGCGTCTGGTAGGCTGGAAAGCCAGTACCAAAAATCTGCGTGCGACGTTTGATAGCCTCTGCATCGAACAGACCGGCACGCGCGATCGGCCAAGCGAGCCACACCAGAGCCGCGGCAATCGCGATCAAAGCGATCGTTATCGCCCACGCGCCCGCGCGCCGCTCCCATAGCGAGTTTGGCTCATCGATCCGGCGGCCGAAAACAAACACGATCGGCGGAATGGCTCCGAGAAGAAATATGATTTGAACCTTGTTGAGCATTGCAAGCGTCGCCAACAGCGCCGCAAAGCCAATCAGCAATGGTCGCATGCCGCTGCTTATGCGGCAGGCGCAAATCAGCAAGATCAGGAAAGCTGAATAAGCAAGTGCGGCCGCGATGAGCTCCGTGCGAATGATACGGCTCTCCATCATGAAGCCGCCGGAAAACATCAGCATGAATGTCGCAAGGGCGGCGATGCGCCAGTCGTCCACCAGCCGGCGCAACAGGAAAGCAAACGAGGTCACGAAGGCCATACCGATCATGAGCGACAAGGCGCGCGCCGCTTGGGTGGCGCGCATCCAGGCCAGACCTGAGGCTGCAACGTCGCTCACCGGCGGCAATTCGGACAAGGCGTGAACCGGCAGCGCGCCGATCACGTGCAAAAGCTTGAACCACTGCCAGAGCAGCAGAATGGTCAGATAGCCCGGATGGTCGAAATATTCCTGGCGCAATCCGTCGTTGAGCAGGAAGCCCTCATAGACCATCCACATGTCCATGTCGCCGACGCGCCAATAGGGCCACCAGAATCCGATCGCAAAAAATAAGACGATCAGCGCGAGCAACAAGGCGACGATTGTCCCGCGCCAGTTCGGGATCAGCAATAATTTGTCGATGCCTTTGGCCGCACGCAGCGCATCAAGTCGAAGGGCGATGAGACTTTTCAAGGTCGATTGCAGCCATGTCGAGGCGGGAAAAGTTAAAGCGGCCACGGTCGAATTCCGCAACCCAGAATACGCGTGGCAGGACAAATCGGCTAGAGCGCCTCGACCTGCACGACGCCCGGCACCGCCTTGATCGCGCCGGCGATTTGCGGGGAGACCTTGAAGCGGCCGGGTAGCTTCACTTCCACCTCGGTGCCCTGCTCCAGCAATAGCACCATACTCACCTCGCCGTCGCCATTGCGTGCCGCACTGCGTGCGACCGGCTCCAGGCGCTTGGCGACCGCCTCGATCGGGCTCTCATTGCGTAGGAACACGCGCAGACTATGCGCCAGATTGGCGGCGGCGGAATCGAGCGGTTCGACCGATTGGATGCGCGCGCGCACATCGTCGCCCTGCACCTCCGCCGACAGGAACAGCAGCACCGCAGTGCCGGGCTCCAGCAAATCGCGGTGTTCGGCAAGGCCCTCAGAGAAGATCACCGCTTCATAGTGGCCGGTCGGATCGGACAGGCCGATGATGCCCATCTTGCTGCCGGTGCGCGTGCGGCGCTCCTGCCGCGACACGACGGTGCCGGCGACACGTCCGGCGGTGGCGCCGCCCTTCACGGCGCGCGCGAATTCCGCCCAGGATTGCACGCGCAGCTTCTTGAGCACGGCGGCATAATCGTCGAGCGGATGGCCGGACAGGAAGAAGCCGATCGCCTCGTATTCGCGGCGCAGCCGCTCGGCCGGCAGCCAAGGCTCGACATTCGGCAACGCAATGGCCTCGCGCGCAGCGCCGCCGCCGAACAATTCGTTCTGCCCGACCGAGGCGGTGTCGTGGGCGCGCTGGGCGCGGCCCAAAACCTGATCCACGGTCATGAACACACGGGCGCGGTTGGGCTCGAACTCGTCGAAAGCGCCGGCGGCGCTTAGGCTTTCCAGCACCCGCTTATTGACGGCGCGCGGATTGATGCGGGCGGCGAAGTCGGCGAGATCGGAAAATTTGCGGTCGGCCCGTCCGGCGATGATGGCCTCTACCGCCTGCTTGCCGACGCCCTTGAGGGCGGCCAGCGCGTAGATGATGGTGTTGCCGTCGACCTCGAAATCGACGCTTGAGCGATTGACCGACGGTGGCGCGACCTCAATGCCGAGCCGCTCCGCCTCGGAGCGGAATTCGGCGAGCTTGTCGGTGTTGCCCATGTCGAGCGTCATGGTGGCGGCGAGGAACTCGACCGGGTAATTCGCCTTCATATAGGCGGTCTGGTAGGTGAGCAGCGCATAGGGCGCCGAGTGCGATTTGTTGAAGCCGTATTCGGCGAACTTGGCGCAAGCATCGAAGATGGTATCGGCGAGCCCCTTGTCGATGCCGCGCTCGGTTGCCCCGGCCAGGAAGCGGCCGCGTTGCGCATCCATTTCCTTCTTGATCTTCTTGCCCATGGCGCGCCGCAGAATGTCGGCTTCCGCCAGACTGTAGCCGGCAAGGTCGCGCGCGATCTGCTGCACCTGCTCCTGATAGGTGATGATGCCATAGGTCGCCGCGAGGATCGGCTCCAGCCTCGGGTGCAGATATTCGATCGCCTCGTAGCCGAGCTTGCGCGCACAATAGGTCGGAATATTCGCCATCGGACCGGGACGGTAGAGCGCGACCAGCGCGATCAGGTCCTCGAAACGGTCCGGGCGCATGTCGATCAGCGCGCGCCGCATGCCCTGACTTTCCACCTGGAACACGCCGACGGTGTCGCCGCGTGCCAGCATCTCGAAAGTCTTGGGATCGTCGAGCGGTATCTTGAGCAGATCGATCGCGATATCGCGGCGCCGTACCAGCTTCACCGCACGGTCGAGGACCGTGAGAGTCTTCAGGCCGAGGAAGTCGAATTTCACCAGGCCCGCCTGCTCCACCCATTTCATGTTGAACTGGGTGACCGGCATGTCGGACTTCGGGTCGCGATAGAGCGGCACCAGTTCGGTCAGCGGCCGGTCGCCGATGACGATGCCGGCGGCGTGGGTGGAGGCGTGCCGGGTGAGGCCTTCGAGCTTGCGCGCGATGTCGAAGGCGCGCTTGACCACCGGATCGCCGTCGCGCTCGGCCTGCAGCCGCGGCTCGTCCTCGATGGCGCGGGAGAGCGTGACCGGATTGGCCGGGTTCTGCGGCACCAGCTTGCAGAGCTTGTCGACCTGGCCGTAGGGCATCTGCAGCACGCGGCCGACGTCGCGCAGCACGCCGCGCGCCTGCAGCGTGCCGAAGGTGATGATCTGCGCCACCTGATCGCGGCCGTAGCGCTCCTGCACGTAGCGGATCACCTCGTCGCGGCGGTCCTGGCAGAAGTCGATGTCGAAGTCCGGCATCGACACGCGCTCGGGGTTGAGGAAGCGCTCGAACAGCAGGCCGAAACGGATCGGATCAAGGTCGGTGATGGTGAGCGAATAAGCGACCAAAGAGCCGGCGCCCGAGCCGCGCCCGGGGCCGACCGGAATGCCTTGCGCCTTCGCCCACTGGATGAAATCGGCGACGATCAGGAAGTAGCCGGGATATTTCATGCGCTCGATAACGCCGAGCTCGAAATCGAGCCGCTCGCGGTATTCATCCTGCGTGACGCCGGGCGCCAACCCTGCGGTGGCGAGGCGCTGCGTCAGCCCCTCCTGCGCGCGCTTGCGCAATTCGGCCGCCTCATCGAGCGCCGTACCGCCCTCGCGCGCCGAGAAGCGCGGCAGGATCGGCTTGTGGGTGTGCGGGCGGAAGGCGCAGCGCTCAGCAATTTCCACCGTTGAGGCCAGCGCCTCCGGCAAGTCTGAAAATTGCGCGACCATCTCGGCACGGCTCTTGAAGCGATGCTCGGGCGTGAGCTGGCGGCGGTCGGATTCGCTGACCAGCCGGCCTTCGGCGATGCAGATCAGCGCGTCGTGCGCTTCATGGTCGGCCGCGGTCGCGAAGAACGGCTCGTTGCTGGCGACCAGCGGCAGGCCTTTGGCATAGGCCAGTTCGATCAGTACCGGCTCGCTGATGCGTTCGCTGCGGGTGCCGTGCCGCTGCAATTCGACGTAGAGCCGGTCGCCGAACAGGTGCTGCAGCGCCTCAAGGCGCGAGCCGGCGAGATGGCTCTGGCCGGCCGCGATCGCGGTGTCGAGCGGCCCGCCCGGGCCGCCGGTGAGCGCGATAACGCCCTCGGTTTCGCCCTCAAGCCAGGAAAGCTTCAAGTGGGGCGGCTCGTTCGACGGCGTGTCGAGGAAGGCGCGGGAATTGAGCCGCATGAGGCTGCGATAGCCGATATCGCGCGCGGCCAGCAGCACGATGCGCGCGCGCTCATGCGGCGCATTGGCGTTGCGCGCGCCGTGATCCGTGTCGCCGAAATCGACACTCAGCGCGCAGCCGACGATGGGCTGCACGCCCGCGCCGGCCAGTTTCTCGGAGAATTCCAGCGCCCCGAACATGTTGTCGGTGTCGGTGAGCGCGAGCGCGGCCTGCTTGTCGGCTTTGGCGAGCTCGGCCAGCCGCGCCATGGTGAGCGCGCCTTCCAACAGCGAATAGGACGAGTGCACGTGCAAGTGCACGAAATCGAGATCGGCCATGGCAACTCGAAGCTTGGGTGATTCCGTGTCCTAGCCACAGTGGGGACGGCAAAGCGCCAAGTCCACCGCCAAGGGCGCATGGCCGCTCGCTATGCCGGTTTTCAACAGGGCGTTGCCGGTCGTGCTCAGCCGCTCAAAGACATCGATGGCCGGGACGAGCCCGGCCATGCGGCTGACCTTCTCAGCCAAGCGGCCTCAGAGGCTGCCCAGCACCTGCGACCAGATGGCGATCATGCCGATGAACAACGCGAGCGAGGTGAGCGCGGCGGCTTCCTGGATGACGGCTTTGAACATGGTTCTCTCCCAAGAACGGAGAGGGAACATAGTTCATGGTATGTTCTAAAGTCAAGTAGATCGTTTGGCCGTCCGCCCGAGTACGGAATGATGAGTTGAATCAGACAATTATGGTCATTTTTTCGAGCCCTGCGATCACACTGAAGCGGGCCACCCTACTCCAGCTCGACCACCCGCCCCTCCCGCAACGTCACCCGCCGGTCCATGCGGGCGGCGAGGTCCATGTTGTGGGTGGCGATGATGGTGGCGAGGCGGGAGGCGCGCACCAGCTGCGCAAACGCCGCGAACACGTGATCGGCCGTATTGACATCGAGGTTTCCGGTCGGCTCGTCGGCCAGCAGAATGCGCGGCGCATTCGCCACCGCGCGCGCGATCGCAACCCGCTGCTGCTCGCCACCGGAAAGTTCCGCCGGCCGATGGGTGAGACGGTCTTTCAAACCGAGATAGGTCAATAGCTCGATCGCCCGTTTCCTCGCTTCGCCGCGGGCGAGCCCGCGGATCATCTGCGGCAGCACCACGTTTTCCAGCGCGTTGAATTCCGGCAGCAGGTGGTGCGACTGGTAGACGAAGCCGATCTCGTTGCGGCGAATGCGCGTGCGCTCGTGATCGGGCAGAACGGCGGTCGCCTGCCCGTCGATATAGACGTCGCCTTCATCGGGATGCTCGAGCAATCCGGCAATGTGCAGCAAGGTCGACTTGCCGGCGCCGGACGGCGCCACCAGCGCCACCGATTGGCCCGCCCAGAGCGCGAGCTCGGCACCCTTGAGCACGTGCAGCGTCTCGTCGCCTTGCCGGTAATGGCGCTCAACGTCGTGCAGGAACAGGATGGGGACCTCCTTCTCTTCCTGCGTCACCTCGACGTGCGTTTCGACCACGGTCTCACTCATAGCGCAGCGCCTCCACCGGATCGAGGCGCGCCGCCCGCCACGACGGATAGAGCGTGGCGAGGAACGACAGCACCAGCGCCATCACCACCACCGCGCTGGTCTCGGCCGAGTCCATATCGGCCGGCAGGTGCGAGAGGAAATAGAGCTCGGGCGAGAACAGTTCGGTATTGGTGAGCCAGGACAGGAACTGGCGGATGTTCTCGATGTTCAGGCAGACCACCACGCCGAGCAGCAGGCCGACCAGCGTGCCGACCACGCCGATCGCGGCGCCGGTGATCAGGAACACCCGCATGATGGCGCCCTGGCTCGCGCCCATGGTGCGCAAGATGGCGATATCCTGGCCCTTGTCCTTCACCAGCATGATCAGGCCGGACACGATGTTGAGCGCCGCCACCAGCACGATCAGCGTCAGGATCAGGAACATCACGTTGCGCTCGACCTGCAGCGCGTTGAAGAACGTGGCGTTACGCTGGCGCCAGTCGATCATGAAGATCGGCCGCTGCGCGGCGTCCTGTACGGCCTTGCGGTAACTGTCCACGCGGTCGGGATTGTCGGTATAGACCTCGATGGCGGTGACATCGCCGGCCCGGTTGAAATAGGCCTGCGCCTGCTTGAGCGGCATGAACACGAAGGCGGAGTCGTATTCCGACATGCCGATCTCGAACACCGCTGCGATCTTGTAGACTTTGATGCGCGGCATGGTGCCCATCGGCGTCACCGCGCCGCGCGGCGCCACCAAAGTGAGGTTGTCGCCGGCGCGCACCGACAACTGGTCGGCGAGCCTGCGGCCGATGGCGACGCCGTTATTGTCGTCGAAGCCTTTGAGCGTGCCCTGCTTGATGTTCTTGGCGATCGAGGGAAGCTTTTCCAGATCCTGCAAGCGAATGCCGCGCACCAGCACGCCGCCGGCATTGAACGGCGACGACGCCAGCGCCTGGCCCTCGACGATCGGCGCGGCCAGGCGAATGCCGCGCACTTTGGCGATGCGGGCGGCCACTTCCTCCCAATCGGTCAGCGGCTTGTCCAACGGCTGGATCAGCAGATGGCCGTTGAGGCCGAGGATCTTGTCG
The DNA here is from genome assembly GCA_963761245.1 of uncultured Alphaproteobacteria bacterium. Classification (GTDB taxonomy): domain Bacteria; phylum Pseudomonadota; class Alphaproteobacteria; order Rhizobiales; family Xanthobacteraceae; genus Pseudolabrys. The sequence goes on from CAVXGN010000024.1 coordinate 77,049, forward strand.
AGCAGTTCCTTACGGAAGCCGTTCATCACCGCCATCACGATGATGAGCGTGGCAACGCCCAGCATGATGCCAAGGAAGGAGAACCCGGCGATCACCGAGATGAATCCTTCCTTGCGCCGCGCCCGCAAATAGCGCAGCGACAGCATCCACTCGAACGGGGAGAAAGGCTTCGTCCCGTTGGGCTCGGTCATAGAGGTCATGTTCCCGCGCCCCGATTTTCACATGATTCTGGCGGTTTCAAGCCCCTTGGCTGCGCCAAAATGCTTGACCGCACACAGGTTTATTGCCGCCTCCGCCCCCGACGCCTTCACCGCGTCAGCAAATCCAACGCCGCCGCCGGGCTCATCATTTCACGCGAGCCATCGGCGCGCTTCTTGACCTCGACCTTGCCCTCGGCGAGCCCGCGCGGGCCGATCAATACCTGCCAGGGAACCCCGATCAGATCGGCGGTGGCGAATTTCGCCCCCGGGCGCTCATCGAGGTCGTGGTAGAGCACTTCGACACCCTTGGCGGCGAGGTCGCGATAGAGTTGCTCGCAGGCCGCGTCGGTGTCGGCCGCGCCTTGCTTGAGATTGAGAATAGCGGCCTTGAATGGCGCCACCGGCTCCGGCCAGATGATGCCGGCGTCGTCGTGCGACGCCTCGATGATCGCCGCCACCAGCCGGCTCGGCCCGATGCCGTAGGAGCCCATGTGCACCGGTACTTCGCCGCCCTCGCCGGTCGCCACCACGGCCTTCATCGGCTCGGAATACTTGGTGCCGAAATAGAAGATGTGCCCGACCTCGATGCCGCGCGCCGACACCTGCTTGTCGGCCGGCAATTTCGCATAGGCCGCCGCATCGTGCATGTCGGAGGTGGCGGCATATTGCGAGGTCCATTTGTCGACGATTCGTCTGCAAGCCGGCGACGTCGTCGAAATTCACATCGGCCCCGGGGACCGCGAAATCGAGATAGTCCTTGTGACAGAACACCTCAAATTCGCCGGTGGAGGCGAGGATGATGAACTCGTGGCTGAGGTTGCCGCCGATCGGGCCTGACTCCGCGCGCATCGGGATCGACTTCAGCCCCAGGCGCGCGAAGGTGCGCAGGTAAGCGACGAACATCTTGTTGTAGCTGTGCTGCGCGCCGGCCTGGTCGACGTCGAAGGAATAGGCGTCCTTCATCAGGAATTCACGGCCGCGCATCAGCCCGAAGCGCGGGCGCACCTCGTCGCGGAACTTCCACTGAATGTGGTAGAGGTTGAGCGGCAGATCCTTGTAGGAGCGCACATAAGCGCGGAAGATCTCGGTGATCATCTCCTCGTTGGTCGGTCCATAGAGCATGTCGCGCTCGTGCCGGTCCTTGATCCGCAGCATCTCCTTGCCATAGGCGTCGTAGCGCCCGCTCTCGCGCCAGAGGTCGGCCGACTGGATGGTCGGCATCAAGAGCTCGATGGCGCCGGAGCGGTCCTGCTCCTCGCGCACGATCTGGCAGATTTTCTGCAGCACGCGCAGGCCCAGCGGCAGGAAGGCGTAAATGCCGGCCGCCTCCTGCCGCATCATGCCGGCGCGCAGCATCAGCCGGTGCGAGACGATTTCGGCCTCTTTCGGGGTCTCGCGCAAAATCGGCAGGAAGAAGCGGGATAGGCGCATGAGCAATATCTCGGAATCAGGCCGGATGGGGCCTGAGTGAAAGCGGATCAGCGGCAAAAACACAAGACGCCGCCCCTTCAGTCCGATGCGCGACCTTTGCGCGAAGTCTTGCCGGTCTTATTCATAGGCTCAATCCGGAAGCCGTGCTGGAAACTGCAGGTAACTCCGGGGGGCGAGCTAAAAAATTGGCGGGGCCAAAGATTAGGCACGCCGAATGATTGCACACCAACAAACCCATAGCGCAAAACTATGCGTTTTCGAGCACCATTTTTGATCGATGACTTGAGCAACCGACACGAATTACTGGTGACAACCTTGTCATAATCGGCTAGCGTTGCGTCACCGTGTCAAAGGAGATTCCGGCATAAAGACCGGCTCCAGCGTGCGGTCCAAGTCTTGGGAGGGAAGCAAGTCCTAGGCGCGGATACCGCAGCCGCCCCGTAATCAGAAAAGAAGCAACTCGGGGATAAGGACAACACATGCGACGAGCAGGGCCAGTTGCCCTGCTCTTTTTTTCGAATTGAGATCATCGCGCTATTGATGCGGCGGTTGCGAAATCCGCATCAGCCAGTCGAGCGGAAGCAAGTCCGCCTTATAGACGGCGACGGCAATAGCGAACACGACGCTCGCCACGATCGTCGTCCACAATACCTTGCGCCAAAGAAAATGCACCGCCGGCGCGCCTGGATCGGTACCCGGCGTTATCTCGCCGCTTTCATGCTGACTGTGAACGCCGATCGGCAATATGGCGAACAGCACCACCCACCAAAGGATGAAATAGATCGCAAGAACGGTGGTGATGCTCATTCGTTATTCCTGGCGCATGATCTTGTCCGAAAACCGGCTCCCATCCACGGATCAAGTCCGAGGACAAGCTTTTCGGGATCAGGCGCTACGCTTGTTCCAATTCGACCAGCGTGCCGCAAAAATCCTTCGGGTGCAGGAACAGCACCGGCTTGCCGTGCGCGCCGGTTTTCGGCTCGCCGTCGCCCAGGACGCGGGCGCCTTGCGCCTTCAGCGTGTCGCGCGCCGCGCGAATATCCTCCACTTCATAGCAGACATGATGGATGCCGCCGTCGGGATTTCGCTCGAGAAACTTTGCGATCGGCGAATTCTCACCCAACGGCGCGAGCAGTTCGATCTTGGTGTTGGGCAGCGTGATGAACACGGTCGTCACGCCGTGGGCGGGCTGCGGCACTTGGCCGGAAACCTCCGCGCCCAGCGTGTCACGGTAGACCTTGGCGGCCTTGGCGATGTCGCGCACCGCGACGGCGACGTGATTGAGACGACCGATCATGAATGTCCTCTGGTTACGCGCAACCGGCAAAGCTCATCATACCGTCAAGACGTGCACATGGCACATCGGCTTTTTGCCCCAGCGCGCGGCGATGGCCGCGCGCACCGCGCGGCGGATGCTTTCAGCGACGGCATCGGGATCGCGCCGGCGCCCGCGCGGCAGCGAATCAAAAGTCTCGATCACCGCGTCATAGGCGATTTCGTAGAGCGCCCTGCCCTCGCGGTCGCGCTCGGGAATGCCGATCAGATCGAGCGAGGGCTCATCGACCATCTCGCCTTTGTCGCTGAGGGCGAGCGCGACCGACACGGCGCCGGCAAAGCTCAGGCGCTTGCGATCGGCAATGGTGCGGGCTTCGGCATCGACCAGCAGCCAACCGTCCTTATAGATGCGGCCGGCCGGCACCTCGTCGATCAGGCGCGCATCGGGTGAGAGCCGCACCAGGTCGCCGTCGCGGCACTGAAGGACCTGCGGCACGCCGCAGCGGCGCGCGAGCGCGGCGTGCTCGGCGAGATGCAACGCCTCGCCGTGCACCGGGATGAGGATTTTTGGTTTCACCCAACCGATCAACTCTTCAAGCTCGGCGCGGCGGGGGTGGCCGGACACATGCACCAGGTGCGTGCGGTCGGTGATCACCTCGATGCCCTGGTCGATCAGCCCATTGATGACGCGACCGACTTCGCGCTCATTGCCGGGGATGGTGCGGGCGGAATAGATCACGCGGTCGCCGCGCGACAGCGTCACGTCGGGATGCTGATCCTGCGCGATGCGCGAGAGCGCCGCGCGCGGCTCGCCCTGGCTGCCGGTGCACAGCGCCACCACTTTGCTGGGCGGCAGCTGGCTATAGGTGTCGACGGAACGAAGCTCCGGCATATCTTCCCAATAGCCGGTCTCGCGCGCGACCTGCGTGATCCGCTCCATGGCGCGGCCGACCAGCACCACTTCGCGCCCGGCGGCGCGGGCAGCTTCGGCGACCGTGCGCAGCCGCGCCACATTGGAGGCGAAGGTGGTGACCGCCACCCGCCCACGCGCCGTCTTCACCAGCTCGGCGATGGTCTTGGCGACGTCGGCCTCCGAGGGCGAGCGGCCGTCGCGCACCGCGTTGGTCGAATCCCCGATCAGCGCCAGGCAGCCCTCCTCTCCCAGCGCGCGCAGTTTCCGCTCGTCGGTACGGTCGTTGAGGATCGGCGTCGGATCGATCTTCCAGTCGCCGGTATGCAGCACGGTGCCGGCCGGCGTGCGGATGATCAGCGCATTCGCCTCCGGGATCGAATGCGCCATGGTCACCAGCTCGATATCGAAGGCGCCGACGCTGAAGCGGCTGCCGACCGGTACGATCTTGAGCGGAATCTCCGGCGCGCCCGGCTCGCCGGCGCGCTTGGCCGCCAGCAAGGCGGCGGTGAACGGTGTCGCGTAAATCGGCACCTTCAGCTTCGGCCACAGTTCGAGCACAGCGCCGAAATGATCCTCATGCGCGTGGGTGAGCACCAGGCCGGCGATATTTTTGCGCTCGTCCACCAAATAGCGGATGTCGGGCAGGATCAGGTCGACGCCGGGCAGATGCTCTTCCGAGGCGAAGGAGACGCCGAGATCGACCATCAACCACTGCCGCCGGCGCTCGTCGCCCAAGCCATAGATCGCCAGGTTCATGCCGATCTCGCCGACACCGCCGAGCGGCGCGAACACCAGTTCCTGCGGCGCGGGCATGGTCAGGACGCTCCGAAGCCGAACACTTCGCCGGCGGTAATGGTGACGATCCCGCTTGGCTGCTCGACCAGCAGCCGCCCCGCGTCATCGAGGCCGTGAAAGCGGCCGGAGAGCTCGCGCTCCGGCAATCGCACCTGGATCGGCTGCCCGATGCCGGCGGCGCGCTTGAGCCAGTCGGCGCGGATGCCGGCAAAGCCCGTCGCCGTGCTGCCATTGCGTCAGGCGCCGCTCCATGGCGGCGCGAGCGCGGCAAACAGCGCATCCGGCGTCGACCAGAGCGCCCGCAGCGGCAAGATCGGTCGCCGGAAACGCGGTGCCGCTCGGGTGGCTGGCGCAATTGACGCCGATGCCGATGGCAACGGCGAAGATCGGCTCGCTCTCTCCCTCGATCAAAATACCGGCAAGCTTCGCCGGCCCAAGCAGGAGATCGTTCGGCCATTTGACATGCAGGCTCGGACCGAGCTGCGGCGCGCAGTCGGCAACCGCGTCGTGCAGCGCCAGCGCCGCGACGAACGATAGCTGCGGCGCGGCGGCCGGCGGCGACGGCCGGCTCAGCAACAGCGTGGCGTAGAGATTGCCTGGTGGGGATACCCAGTCATTGCCGCGGCGGCCACGGCCGGCGCTCTGGCTTTGCGCGGTGATCCACAAGGGCCCGCGCTCGCCGGCGCTCGCAAGCGCCAGCGCCTCGGCATTGGTCGAGCCGAGCGTGTCGTAGGCTACGTGTCGGACCCCCGCCAGGCCCGTGGCGTCGCGGTTCATCTTGGCGGCGCGCAATCTTGACCGAAAACCGGCCCCCAACTTTTCGGGATTGCGCGTCAGAATAGCGATTGCGCCGCCGCTGTCGCGGCACCCAGGATTGGCGCGGGATAGACGAAGAACAGGATATTCACCAGTCCGGTAATGCCGAGCACGAAACTCAGCAGCGGCGGCATGGTCTGGAAGCCCTTCACCGGCTCGTCGAAATACATGGTCTTGATGATCGCCAGATAGTAGTAAGCGCCCACCACGCTGGTCAGCACGCCAATCACGGCCAAGAGATAGAAGCCGGCCTTGATGGCGGCGAGGAACACGTAGAACTTGGCGAAGAAGCCGGCGAGCGGCGGAATGCCGGCGAGCGAGAACAGAAGCATCGCCAGGAAGAACGCCATGGTCGGATGCGTGCGGGAAAGGCCGGCGAGATCGCTGATATTCTCGACCAGCGTGCCGTCGCGCCGCATGGCCAGGACGCAGGCGAAGGCGCCGAGCGTCATCGACACGTAGATGCTCATGTAGATCAACACGGCCTGCACGCCCTGCACGCTATCGGCGTCAAGCCCGACCAACGCGTAGCCCATGTGGCCGATCGACGAATAAGCGAGCAGTCGCTTGATATTGCGCTGGCCGATGGCCGCGAACGCGCCGAGCGTCATGGAGGCGATGGAGACGAAGGTCAGGATCTGCTGCCACTCGTGGGCGATGCCTGGAAACGCCGTCACGCTGGCGCGCACGAAGATGGCGATGCCGGCGACCTTGGGTGCGGCGGCAAAGAAGGCGGCCACCGGGGTCGGCGCGCCTTCGTAGACATCGGGCGTCCACATGTGGAACGGCACCGCCGAAATCTTGAAGCAGAAGCCGACGAACAGGAACACCAGACCGAAGATGAGCCCGATGCTGGCGCCGGCGTATGTCGCCTTGGCGATGCCGGCAAAGCTCACGGTGCCGGTAAAGCCATAGATCAACGAAGCGCCGTAGAGCAGCATGCCGGAGGAGAGCGCGCCGAGCACAAAATACTTGAGGCCCGCCTCAGTCGACTTCACGTTGTCGCGGTCCGAGGCCGCGAGGACATAAAGCGAGAGCGACATCAATTCGAGGCCGAGATAGAGCGCGATCAGGTCGGCCGCCGAGATCAGCATCATCATGCCGAGAGTCGACAGCAGGACCAGTACGCCGAACTCGAATTTCTCCTGCCGCTCGAGCTTTAGATAATCGAACGACAGGACCAGCGCGCCGGCCGAGCCAATCAGCACCAGCAGCTTGAGGAAGCGCGCGAAATCATCGACCACGAAGCTACCGCCGAACAAGATATGCTTACCGGGCGGCAGCGTCGACAACATCATTGCTACGATTGCCATCACCAGCACGGACAGCCCGTTGACCAGCCCTGCGCTTCGCTCGCCCAGCGCAACGCCGATGAGCAGCAGCAGCATGGCGCCGACCGCCAAAACGATCTCCGGCATCACCGGCAGCAGGTCCGACATTTGCGTCACATGGTTCATCGGCCGGCACTCACGGGGCTTTTGATTTGGGCAACGATTTCACCCGCCCCCGTCGGCGCAGCCGGCTGCTCTGCCGTCTTGGTCGCGGCGATGGCGTGATTATAGCTCTCGACCAACTGGGCAACCGAGGCCGCCGACATATCGATCACCGGCTTGGGTACCACGCCGAACAGGATGGTGAGCGCCACCAGCGGCGCCAAGATCAACAACTCGCGCCAGCCGATGTCCCTGATGCTGGCGAGCGGCGGTTTGTCGAGCACGCCGTAGACGATCTTGCGGTAGAGCCACAATGCGTAGGCCGCCGACAGAATGACGCCGAGGGTGGCAACCGTCGCCACCGCGATCTGAACCTTGAAGGTGCCGACCAGCGACAGGAATTCACCGACGAAGCCGGAGGTGCCGGGCAGCCCGACATTGGCGAGCGTGAATACCATGAAGCATGCGGCATAAAGCGGCATGCGGTTGACCAGCCCGCCATAAGCGGAAATCTCACGCGTGTGCATGCGGTCGTAAACCACGCCGACGCAAAGGAACAGCGCGCCGGACACGATGCCGTGCGAGATCATCTGGAAGATGCCGCCGGCCACGCCCTGGGCGGTGGCGGCGAAGATGCCCATCGTCACAAAGCCCATATGCGCGACCGACGAATAGGCAATCAGCTTCTTCATGTCCTCCTGCACCAGCGCCACCAGCGCGGTGTAGATGATGGCCACGACCGAGAGCGTGAAGATCAGCGGCGCGAACTCATGGCTCGCCACCGGGAACATCGGCAGCGAGAAGCGCAGGAAGCCATAGCCGCCCATCTTCAGCAGGATGGCGGCGAGGATGACGGAGCCTGCGGTGGGCGCCTCCACATGGGCATCGGGCAGCCAGGTGTGTACCGGCCACATCGGCATCTTGACCGCGAATGAGGCGAAGAACGCAAACCACGCCCATTGCTGCAGGCCGATCGGGAAGCCGTGGCGCAGCAGCGTGACAATATCGGTCGTGCCGGCCTGCCAATACATGGCCATGATGGCGAGCAGCATCAGCACCGAGCCGAGCAGCGTGTAGAGGAAGAACTTGAAACTGGCATAGACCCGGCGCGGCCCGCCCCACACGCCGATGATCAGGAACATCGGGATCAAGCCGCCTTCGAAGAACAGATAGAACAGCACCAGGTCGAGCGCGCAGAAGGTGCCGACCATCAGCGTTTCCAGAACCAGGAACGCGATCATGTATTCCTTCACCCGGGTCTGGATTACGGTCCAGCTGGCGATGATGCAGATCGGCATCAGCCCGGTGGTGAGGATCACAAACGGCAGCGAGATGCCGTCGACGCCGAGATGATACGATGCGATGCCGAGCCAGGCCTGTTTCTCGACGAACTGGAATTCCGGCGAAGTCGGGTCGTAGCGCCAGACCAGCACCAGCGAAATCGCAAAGGTGATCAGGGTCGCCCACAGCGCCACCCAGCGTGCGGTGCCATTGACCACGCGATCGTCACCGCGCACAACCGCGATGAACAGCGCGCCGAGCACCGGCAGGAATGTAACGACCGAAAGAATTGGCCAATTCAAATTCATCGTTTTTCTCTACGCATGATCTTGTCCGAAAACCGGTTCCCACTTTTCGGGATCATGCTATCGCACCGCAAACATGAACCAGGTGATGAAGATGGCCGCGCCGATCAGCATGGCGAAAGCGTAGTGGTAGAGATAGCCGGTCTGCAGGCGGACGACGTTGCGGGTGACGTCGAGCACGCGCGCGGACACGCCGTCGGGCCCGAAACCGTCGATCAGCCAGCCGTCGCCGCCCTTCCACAGTAGCTTGCCGAGCCGGATAGTCGGGCGCACGAAGATCGCGTCATAGATTTCGTCGAAGTACCACTTGTTGAGCAGGAAGCGGTACAGCACCCCGTGCGAGCGCGCGAGCTCGACCGGAATATCGGGCCGGCGGATATAGAATTGCCAGGCGATGATGAAGCCTATCACCATCATCACGGTCGGCAGCACGGCGATCCACGGCGAGATGGTGTGCATGTCCTCAAGCTCGGTGTTGCCCTTCGCGAAGGTGAGCGACTCGCGGAAGAAACCCTCGACGCCATGGCCGGCGAAGACCTCCTTGAACGGCAGCCCGGCAAAGATCGAGCCGAACGCCAGCACGCCGAGCGGGATCAGCATCGTCATCGGACTTTCACGCGCCTCGCGCCAGTGATGGCGGTCGTGCGGCTCGCCGTGGAAGGTCTTGAAGATCAACCGCCAGGAATAGAACGAGGTCAGCAGCGCGGCGCCGACGACGCAAATGTAAGCATAGAGCGCAACCGTGCTGTGCGAGACATAGGCCGCCTCGATGATGGCGTCCTTCGAGAAATAGCCGGCGGTGAGCGGGAAGCCGGTGAGCGCCAGCGTGCCGATGATCATCATCGCGTAGGTGAACGGGATGCGGTCCTTGAGCCCGCCCATTTTGCGCATGTCCTGCTCGTGATGCATGGCGGTGATCACCGAGCCGGAGCCGAGGAACAAGAGCGCCTTGAAGAAGGCATGGGTGAACAGATGGAACATGCCGACCGAATAGGCGCCGACGCCCATGGCGACGAACATGTAGCCGAGCTGCGAGCAGGTCGAATAGGCGATGACGCGCTTAATGTCGTTTTGCACCAAGCCGATGGTGGCGGCGAAGAACGCGGTGGTGGCACCGATAAAGAGGACGAAGGCCTGCGCATTGGGCGCGAGCTCGAATAGCGGCGACAGCCGCGCCACCATGAACACGCCGGCGGTCACCATGGTGGCGGCATGGATCAGCGCGGAAACCGGCGTCGGGCCCTCCATGGCGTCGGGCAGCCAAGTGTGCAGCAGGAACTGCGCCGACTTGCCCATGGCACCCATGAACAGCATGAGACAGATGAGCGTGAGCGCGTCGGGATGCCAGCCGAAGAACGGAATGGTCTTGCCGACCAATGACGGCGCCTGCGCGAACACGGTGTCGAAATCGATCGCGCCGATCATCATGTAGACGGCGAAGATGCCGAGCGCGAAGCCGAAGTCGCCGATGCGGTTGACGACGAAGGCCTTGATCGCCGCCGCATTGGCTTCCGGCTTGTGATACCAGAAGCCGATCAGCAGATAGCTCGCCAGCCCCACGCCCTCCCAACCGAAGAACAGCTGCACCAGATTGTCGGCCGTCACCAGCATCAGCATGGCGAAGGTGAACATCGACAGATAGCCGAAGAAGCGCGGGCGGTACGGGTCTTCCTCCATGTAGCCGATGGAGTACAGGTGCACGAAGCCCGACACCGTGGTGACCACGACCAGCATCACCGCGGTCAACGTATCGATACGCAAGGCCCAGTCGACCTTCAGGTCGCCGACCGCAAACCAGGTGAAGATCGGCACCCGCGCGTCATGATGGCCGAAGCCGACCTGCACGAAAGCGATCCATGACAGGATCATCGACACCATCAACAGCGTGGTGGTGATCAGTTCGGCTGTGCGCGATCCGGCGGCGGCCGGCTCATGGGCGCCGTGTGCGCTCGCATGCGCGTCATGCTCGGCGTGCGGCGCGGCGGAATGCACGGCATGGCCGTCTGCGTCCGGCGGCGGTGGGCCCTCGCCCGGGAAACGCGCGCGCGCGCCGGCCAGCGCGATGATCGCCGCCAGGATCGAGCCCAACAGGGGCAGAAAGACGATGGCCTCGTACATAAGCGCCCCTCAGCCCTTCATCAGATTGATGTCTTCGACCGCGATGGAGCCCCGGTTGCGGTAGAAAACCACGAGAATGGCAAGCCCGATCGCCGCTTCCGCCGCCGCCACGGTGAGCACCAGCAGCGCGTAGATCTGTCCGACGATGTCGCCGAGATGGGTGGAGAAGGCGACCAGATTGATGTTGACCGCGAGCAGGATCAACTCGATCGACATCAGAATGATGATGACGTTCTTGCGGTTGAGGAAAATGCCGAAAATGCCGAGGGTGAACAGCACCGCGGCGACCGAGAGGAAATGGCCGAGCCCGATGGTCATGGCGCTCCCCCCAGCCCCTGCCCCGGCTGCACGTGGCGGATTTCGATGGCTGCTGCCGGCGTGCGCGAGACCTGCTCGTTGATATTCTGCCGGCGCACGCGCACGCGGTGTTGCAGCGTGAGCACGATGGCGCCGATCATGGCGACCAGCAGGATCACGCCGGCCGTCTCGAAGTAGTAGACATAGTCGGTGTAGAGCACGAGGCCGATCGCCTGCGTGTTCGAGACTTGAGCGATCGGCGGGATCGGCGCGGTGATCGCCTGCGGTACGCCGGGCCCGATGGTCCAGACGCCCACCACCAGCAGACAACTCGGCGAGGAAGATGCCGCCGATCAACATGCCGATCGGCAGATATTGCAGCAGGCCCTGCTTGAGCTCGGCGAAGTCGACGTCGAGCATCATCACCACGAACAGGAACAGCACGGCGACCGCGCCGACATAGACGACGATCAGGATCATCGCCAGGAATTCGGCTCCCATCAGCACGAACAGGCCGGCGGCGTTGACGAAGGCGAGGATGAGGAAGAGCACGGAATGAACCGGATTGCGCGAGGCAATCACCATCACCGCGCTGGCCACGCACAGGCAAGCGAACAGATAGAAGAACAGTGCAGTGACGATCATGCGTTCACCGATACGGCGCGTCGAGCGCCAGGTTTTTGGCGATTTCGCGTTCCCAGCGGTCGCCATTGGCGAGCAGGCGCTCCTTGTCGTAGTAGAGTTCCTCGCGCGTCTCGGCGGCGAATTCGAAATTCGGGCCCTCGACGATGGCGTCGACCGGGCAGGCTTCCTGGCACAGCCCGCAATAGATGCATTTGACCATGTCGATGTCGTAGCGGGTGGTGCGGCGGGTGCCGTCGTTGCGGCGCGGGCCCGCCTCGATGGTGATCGCCTGCGCCGGGCAGATCGCCTCGCACAGCTTGCAGGCGATGCAGCGCTCCTCACCGTTGGGGTAGCGGCGCTGCGCGTGCTCGCCGCGGAAGCGCGGCGACAGCGGCCCCTTCTCATGCGGATAATTGAGCGTCGCCTTGGCCCCGAGCAAATAGCGCATGCCGAGCACCATGCCGATCACGAATTCCCACAGGAACAGGCCCTTCATTGCGCGATCCAGTCTCATGGCATCCTCACTTCGGCACCAGCATGCCGTATTGCAGGACGGCGGCGACGATCACCACCATGGCCAGCGACATCGGCAGGAACACCTTCCAGCCCAATCGCATCAACTGGTCGTAGCGGTAGCGCGGCACGATCGCCTTGACCATCGCGAACAGGAAAAACAGGAATAGGGCCTTGAGCACGAACCAAATGACGCCCGGCACCCAGGTGAACGGCGGATACGGTATCGGCGGCAGCCAGCCGCCCATGAAGAAGATCGTGCCCATGGCGCACATGGTGCAGATCGCCACGTATTCGCCGAGCATGAACAGCACATAGGGCGTGGAGCCGTATTCCACCATGAAACCGGCGACCAGCTCCGATTCCGCTTCCACCAGATCGAACGGCGGCCGGTTGGTCTCGGCCAGCGCCGAGACGAAGAAGATCACGAACATCGGAAACAGCGGCAGCCAGTACCAGTTCAGGAAACCAAGCCACGGCACGCCGATAAGATCGGCGATGCCGCTCTGCTGCGCCTCGACGATCTTCGACAAGTTGAGCGAGCCCGCGCACAGCAGCACGGTGATGATGACGAAGCCGATGGAGACCTCGTAGGACACCATCTGCGCCGCCGAGCGAAGCGCCGCCAGGAACGGATATTTCGAATTCGACGCCCAGCCCGCCATGATGATGCCGTAGACCATCAGCGAGGAGATGGCGAAGATGTACAGAACGCCGACATTGATGTCGGCAATCACCCAGCCGAGGTTGACCGGGATCACCGCCCAGGCGGCGAGCGCGAGCACGCAGGAGACGAGCGGCGCCAGCAGGAACACGCCCTTGTTGGCGCTCGACGGGATGACCGGCTCCTTGAGCGCGAATTTCAGCATGTCGGCGAAGGACTGGAACAGACCCCACGGCCCGACCACGTTGGGGCCGCGCCGCATCTGCACCGCCGCCCAGATCTTGCGGTCGGCATAAAGAATGTAGGCGATGGCGACCAGCAGCAGAGCCAGCAGCAGGATCGATTCCGCCAGCATGATGATGAAGGGCCAGATATAGGTGAAGAAGAATGTCGGTGACGTCCATGGCCCTACTCCGCCGCCGTCTTGACGGCCGCATGCGCCAGCGCCGAGCATTCGGCCATGATGGCGGAGGCGCGCGCGATCGGATTGGTGAGGTAGAAATCGACGACCGAGGAGCGTAGCGGCGCCTTGTCGGGCGTGCCGCCGAGCTTGGCGAGCTTTTCGATATCGGCGGCGTTTGCGGCGGCGATCTCGCCGATGCGCTTGAAATGCGGATAGGCGGCGAACAGCGCCTGCCGCAATTGGCCCAACGAGTTATACGGCAGCTTGTGGCCGAGCACATCGGAGAGGGCGCGCAGGATCGCCCAGTCCTCGCGCGCATCGCCGGGCGGGAAGCCGGCGCGGTTGGCAAGCTGCACACGGCCTTCCGTATTGACGTAGAGCGCGGATTTTTCCGGATAGGCGGCGCCCGGCAGGATCACGTCGGCGCGGTGGGCGCCGCGGTCGCCATGGGTGCCGATATAGACAACGAACGAGCCGGGCGAGACCTCGATCTCGTCGGCGCCGAGCAGGAACAGGACGTCGACGCCGCCTTCGGCCATATGTGCCGCATCGAGCCCGCCCTCGCCCGGCACGAAGCCGAGATCGAGCGCGCCGACGCGCGAGGCAGCGGTGTGCAGCACGGAAAAGCCGTTCCAGCCTTCTTTGACGGCGCCGAAGTCGAGCGCGGTTTTGGCGGCAAGTGCGGCAATCGCCGCGCCGTCCTTGCGTGTCAACGCGCCATTGCCGACGAGGATGAGCGGATCGTTCGGCGGCCTTCAGCGCCTCGCCGAATTTGCTGCTCGCCAGATCGGCCAAGGTTTCCGCCCCGGCGCCGAGATAGTCGTATTTGTAGGTGAGATCGGCCTTCTCGCCGATGACGCCAATCGGGAAAGCCCCGGCGCGCCAGCGCTTGCGGATGCGGGCATTGAGCACCGGCGCTTCGCGGCGCGGATTGGAGCCGACGATCAGCAGAGCGTCGGCGCGCTCGATGCCGGCAACGGTCGCATTGAACAGGTAGCTTGCCCTGCCCCATGTCGGCTCAAGCATCGAGCCGTCCTGGCGCGCGTCGATATTGGCGCAGCCAAGTCGCGTCATCAGATCCTTGAGCGCGAACAGGTCTTCGACCGCCGCGAGATCGCCGGCGATGGCGCCGATGCGCTTGCCGTCCGCCGCCTTCACCTTGGCGGCGATGGCGGCAAAGGCTTCCTTCCAGGTCGCCGGCTGCAGGCGGCCGTTCACGCGCAGATAGGGCTGGTCGAGCCGCTGGGTGCGCAATCCGTCGACCACATGGCGGGTCTTGTCGGAAATCCATTCCTCATTCACGTCGTCATTGCCGCGCGGCAGGATGCGCATCACCTCGCGCCCGCGCGTGTCGATGCGGATCGCCGATCCGAGCGCATCCATCACGTCGACCGATTGGGTCTTGGTCAGCTCCCAGGACCGCGCCGCGAAGGCATAAGGCTTGGAGGTGAGCGCGCCGACCGGGCAGAGATCGACCACGTTGCTCTGCAGCTCCGAGGTCATCGCCTGCTCGAGATAGGTGGTGATCTCCATGTCCTCGCCGCGGCCGATGGCGCCGAGCTCGGGCACGCCGGCGACTTCGGCGGCAAAGCGGATGCAGCGCGTGCACTGGATGCAGCGCGTCATGATGGTCTTGACCAGCGGGCCGATATATTTGTCCTCGACCGCGCGCTTGTTCTCCTGATAGCGGCTGGCGTCGACGCCATAGGCCATCGCCTGGTCCTGCAGATCGCATTCGCCGCCCTGATCGCAAATCGGACAATCGAGCGGATGGTTGATCAGCAGGAATTCCATCACGCCTTCGCGCGCCTTCTTCACCATCGGCGACTTGGTGCTGATGACTTTGGGCGTGCCGTCGCGGTTGGGCGCCAAGTCCTTGACGCCCATAGCGCAGGAGGCCTGCGGCTTCGGTATCCCCGCGACTTCGATCAGGCACATGCGGCAATTCCCGGCGATCGAGAGGCGTTCGTGGAAGCAGAAGCGCGGAATTTCCGCACCCGCGGCTTCGCACGCCTGGAGCAGCGTGTACTCCGGCGGGACGTCGATCTCTTTGCCGTCGACAATAAGCTTGGTCATTTTTCTCAAGTCTTCAGTTCAGTTGAGGCGGCGCCGTCGTCATTGCTGAACGTGCTGGTGCTCGCCGCACCAGTCGTCGCGTTTGGTGGTCGCCCAAGCGGGGTACCGGCGGGCATGGTCAGGCAAATCGGCGACCATAGTCGGCGGCGCGTGACGCTTGCACAGACCGAGGATCGAGCGTTCGCGGCTCGGCTCATTTCCGGTCCCTTCCGCTGTCGGCCACCAGAACCTGCAATGGTTGCACCGTAAGTTCCTGTTTTCGAAGGTCACGGCCTCGCTCCACGAGTTGCACCTCTTTCCCCCTACTGTGCCGCCGTGGCGACAAGCTGCCCGCCGTCCGCCTTGACGCCGCGCTGCGTCTTCCAGAGCTGCGCGTCGTCTAAATGCTCCCAGCCGAAAGCGTAGTCGCTGGGTCCGTGTTCTTTCAGGTGCTCGAGCCGCGCCGAGCCCTCTTCGATCGTCGGTCGCGTGCCGGCCAGCACCCACCACATGACCAGGGGCGTTTCCAGCGGCTCGAACCAGTCCTCGCGGCGGCGGTAGAAGCGGCCGTGCAAAGTCTGCCAGACAAAGCGCTCCAGCGCTTGGCTGCTTTCCCACAGCGTCAAATTCGGCAGGATGGCGGGGTCGTCATAGACGCGCATGCCCATGGCATTGCCGCTTTCGTCCTGTAGCCGCCAGACGAAGCCTTCGATCTGTTCGGCAAGGCCGTTCACTCGCTGCACATTGTCGACGAATTCCGCCATGCGCGGATCGTCGAGCGGGTAACGGATGCGCGCGATATTGAACTGGGCGAGATGGCGCATGACCGTCACTCCGCCGCCTGCGCGTCAACCGGCGCCGGATCGAGTACGCCAAGATTGTCGGCGCGGCGGGTATATTCGTCGATGCGCCGCTCGATCTCGGGACGGAAATGCCGCAGCAGGCCCTGCACCGGCCAGGCGGCGCCGTCGCCGAAGGCGCAAATGGTGTGACCCTCGATCTGCTTGGTCACGTCGAACAGCATGTCGATTTCGCGCTTTTGCGCGCGGCCTTCCGCCATGCGCGTGAGCACGCGCCACATCCAGCCCATGCCTTCGCGGCAGGGCGTGCACTGGCCGCAGCTCTCGTGCTTGTAGAAATAGGAGATGCGCGTCATCGCCCGCACGATGTCGGTCGACTTGTCCATCACGATCACGGCGGCGGTGCCGAGCGACGACTTCAGCGCGGTGCAACCGTCGAAATCCATCAGCAGCGTATCGGCCTGGGTAGGCCCCGCCGGGATCAGCGGCATCGACGAGCCGCCGGGGATCACCGCCAGCAGATTGTCCCAGCCGCCGCGCACGCCGCCGCAATGGGTCTCGATCAGTTCGCGCAGCGGGATGCCCATAGCCTCTTCCACCGTGCACGGCTTGTCGACGTGGCCGGAAATGCAGAACAGCTTGGTGCCGGTATTGTTCGGCCGGCCGATGCCCGCGAACCAGGTGGCGCCGCGGCGCATGATGTCGGGCACCACCGCGATCGACTCAACATTTTGCACCGTGGTCGGGCAGCCATAGAGGCCGACATTGGCCGGGAACGGCGGCTTCAGCCGCGGCTGGCCCTTCTTGCCTTCCAGGCTTTCGAGCAGCGCGGTTTCCTCGCCGCAAATATAGGCGCCGGCGCCGTGGTGCAGGACAAGATCGAAGTCCCAGCCGTGCACGTTGTTCTTGCCGATCAGCTTGGCCTCGTAGGCCTCGTCGATCGCCGCCTGCAGCCTCTCGCGCTCTCTGATGAATTCGCCGCGGATATAGATGTAGCTGTGGTTGGCGCCCATGGCGAAACCGGCGATCAGGCAGCCTTCGATCAAGAGATGCGGATCATGCCGCATTACCTCGCGGTCTTTGCAGGTGCCGGGCTCGGATTCGTCGGCATTGACGACGAGATAATGCGGCCGCTCGTCCAAGTTCTTGGGCATGAACGACCACTTCAAGCCGGTCGGAAAGCCGGCGCCGCCGCGACCGCGCAGGCCTGAGGCCTTCACCTCGTTGACGATCGCCTCGCGGCCCTTTTCCAGGATCGCCTTGGTGCTGTCCCAGGCGCCGCGCGCACGCGCGCCCTTGAGGCCCCAGTCGTGGCGGCCATAGAGGTTCAGGAAGATGCGATCCTTATCGGCGAGCATGGTCGTTCGCGTTCAACTCGGTTTGGATTTCTTGCGGTTGTTTTTCGGCGGCGATGGCGGAGGCGGCCCCGGAGACTCACTGACATTCGCGGCAACGCCGGGCTTTTTGGCGTCGCCATCATGTGCCTCCGCCGTGTCTTGATCGGCGGCTTTGCCGTGCTTGGCGTAGATCGCGGCGTCGAGCAGCGTGGTCGCCCCGCCGATCGGCTCGGACAATTGACGGTCGATCTGCGGACCGGGCTTCGGCGTCTTGCCGGCGGCAAAGGCGTCGAGAATGTCGCGGAAGCTCTCGCGCGTCAGGTCCTCGTAATAGTCGGCATTGATCTGCACCATCGGCGCGTTGACGCAGGCGCCCAGGCATTCGACCTCGACCCAGGAGAACTTGCCGTCGTCGGTGACGTGCCCCTGCTCGCCGATACGAGATTGGCAAAGGTCCTCGAGATCGTCAGCGCCGCGCAGCCGGCACGGCGTCGTGCCGCAAAGCTGCACGTGGAATTTGCCGACCGGCGACAGATTGAACATGGTGTAGAAAGTCGCCACCTCCAGCGCGCGGATATGCGCGATGCCGAGGAAATCGGCGACGTAGCGGATAGCGACTTCCGGCAGCCAGCCGCCGGCCTGTTCCTGCGCGCGCCACAGCAGCGGAATGATCGCCGATTGCTGGCGCCCTTCCGGATATTTGGCGATCTGCCGCCTGGCCCAGGCGAGGTTCGCCTCGTTGAATGAGAATTCCTTCGGCTGGATATCCGGCGGGGCGAGGCGGCGCACGCTCATCGGTCGACCTCCCCGAACACCACGTCGATCGTGCCCATGATGCACGAGACGTCAGCCAGCATGTGGCCGCGGCAGAGGAAATCCATCCCGCTCATATGCGCGAAGCCGGGCGCGCGGATCTTGCACTTGTAGGGCTTGTTGGTGCCGTCCGACACCAGATAGACGCCGAACTCGCCTTTCGGCGCCTCGACCGCGGCATAGACTTCGCCGGCCGGCACGTGGAAGCCCTCGGTGTAAAGCTTGAAGTGGTGGATCAGCGCTTCCATCGAGCGCTTCATGTCGGCGCGCCGCGGCGGCGATATCTTGTGGTCGGCGACCAAGACCGGGCCCTGCCCGTCTTTGCTGCGCAGCTTGACGATGCACTGCCTCATGATGCGTATCGACTGGCGCATCTCCTCCATGCGGATGCAGTAGCGATCGTAAGAGTCGCCGTTCTTGCCGATGGGCACGTCGAATTCCATCTCGGAATAGCACTCGTAGGGTTGCGCCTTGCGCAGATCCCAGGCGGCGCCCGAACCGCGCACCATCACGCCGGAGAAGGCCCGGTTCCAGCCGTCTTCCAGCTTGACCACGCCGATGTCGACGGTGCGCTGCTTGAAGATGCGGTTGTCGGTGAGCAGACCCTCGATGTCGTCGAGGACCTTCAGATACGGGTCGCAGTAGGCCTCGATGTCGTCGATGAGATCGGGCGGCAGATCCTGGTGCACGCCGCCGGGGCGGAAATAGGCCGCATGCAAGCGGCTGCCGGAGGCGCGCTCGTAAAACGCCATCAGCCTTTCGCGCGCTTCGAAGCCCCACAATGGCGGGGTGAGCGCGCCGACGTCGAGCGCCTGCGTGGTGATGTTGAGCATGTGCGACAACAGGCGCCCGATTTCGCAATAGAGCACACGGATCAACTGCCCGCGCCGCGGCACGGTGATGCCGAGCAGCTTTTCCGTCGCCAGGCAGAAGGCGTGCTCCTGGTTCATCGGCGAGACGTAATCGAGCCGGTCGAAATACGGCACTGCCTGCAGGTAGGTCTTCGCCTCGATCAGCTTCTCGGTGCCGCGATGCAACAGGCCGATATGCGGATCGACGCGCTCGACGACTTCGCCGTCGAGCTCGAGCACCATGCGCAGCACGCCGTGCGCCGCCGGATGCTGCGGCCCGAAATTGATGGTGAAGTTGCGAAGCGACGTCTCAGCCATCGACCAAACCTGTTGTTACTTCGCCTTCTCGTCGCCGGGCAGCACGTAGTCGGTGCCTTCCCAGGGCGAGAGGAAATCGAACGTGCGGAATTCCTGCGCCAGCCGCACCGGCTCGTACATCACGCGCTTCTGCTCGTCGTCCCAGCGCACCTCGACAAAGCCGGTGAGCGGAAAATCCTTGCGCAGCGGATGACCCTCGAAGCCGTAGTCGGTAAGGATGCGCCGCAGGTCGGGATGGCCGGTGAACAGCACGCCGTAGAGATCGTAGGTCTCGCGCTCGTACCAATCGGCGCCGTGGAAGACGTCGATCAGCGAGGGCACCGGCGTGACCTCGTCGGTTTCGACCTTCACGCGGATGCGCTGGTTCAGGCGCGGCGACAGAAAATGATAAACGACATCGAAGCGCCGCTCGCGCCCGGGCCAATCGACGGCGGTGACGTCGATGATGGAAATAAACTGACAAGCGGCATCGTCGCGCAGGAAGGTCGCGACCTTGACGATATCGGCGGCCTTAGCCGTGACGGTCAATTCGCCATAGGCGACCTGATGCCCGATCACGGACTCGCCGAGCGCGCCTTTGATTGCCTGCCCCAGTCTGTCGAGCATTTCGTCCATGAGTGCTCTCAGCGCTCGATCGTGCCGGTGCGGCGGATTTTCTTTTGCAGCAGCATGACGCCGTAGAGCAGCGCCTCGGCGGTCGGCGGGCAGCCCGGCACGTAGATGTCGACCGGCACGACGCGGTCGCAGCCGCGCACCACGGAATAGGAGTAGTGATAGTAGCCGCCGCCGTTGGCGCAGGAGCCCATGGAGATCACGTAGCGCGGCTCCGGCATCTGGTCGTAGACCTTGCGCAGAGCGGGGGCCATCTTGTTGGTGAGCGTGCCGGCGACGATCATCACGTCGGATTGACGCGGTGAGGCGCGCGGGGCGAAGCCGAAGCGCTCGCAGTCATAGCGGGCCATCGCCATCTGCATCATCTCGACCGCGCAGCAGGCGAGCCCGAAGGTCATCCACATCAGCGAGCCGGTACGCGCCCAGTTGATCAATTCGTCGGTGGCGGTGACCAGGAAGCCCTTATCGGCAAGCTCGTCGTTGACGGTGCCGAAGAATGCGTCGTCGGCGCCGACCGGCTTGCCGGTGCGCGGATCGAGAATTCCTTTTGGAGCGGGTGCGACTACGGTCATGGCGTTAATCCCATTCCAGCGCCCCCTTCTTCCACTCATATATGAAGCCGATGGTGAGAACGCCAAGGAACACCATCATCGCCCAGAAGCCGAAGAGGCCGACGTCGCGGAACGCGACCGCCCAAGGGAACAGGAAACTCACTTCGAGGTCGAAAATGATGAACAGAATCGCGACCAGATAGAACCGCACGTCGAATTTCATGCGCGCGTCGTCGAACGCGTTGAAACCGCATTCGTAGGCCGACAGTTTTTCCGGATCGGGCTGTTTGTAGGCGACGATGAAGGGGGCAACCAGCAGCACGATCCCGATGACCAGCGCCACCGCGACGAATATGACCAGAGGCAAGTAGTCCAAAAGCAATGCGCTCATCGGCGACCTCCGACTACAGCCCCGCGCCTACCCGGATATCCGCCCGCCCTGGACTCTTCGGCGGCCGTCGGACGGCGCCGCAGCCCCGCACCAAAACGCCCTTGCCTGTCAGGAAAAGCCTCAAGGACGGGAGCGTCTGAGGCTTAGCGCAGTGCACAAAGCTGTGCAAGCCGACATTCCGATGACGGATGAGCGACGGCTTTGACGCAGATCAATCTGTGGACGGCACCGTCGCACGCGACGGGAACTCGCAGATTGACAGCGCCGAATGGACCCCGAAGATGCAGGCCAGCGGCCATTTGGCCGGCCCCATCGCGCCCGAACCCGTAAGGACAAAGATGATATCGGCCGGAGCAAGCTTTGGCCGCGAATCCCGCCCGGCGCAGCGCACCGCCGCGGTGCCCGCGCGACGGCAGGGCCGGCAGAGTTGGCTGCGATTCGACCAGCACGAATTTCTCCAATAGGGGTGCAGCATGAATGAAATGATGACCGCGATTTCCGGACAGGAGCACTGGACCAACAAAGGCGACGTCAAGCTGTTCCTGTGGGAGAAATGCGCCGGCGATCCGGCCAAAAGCGCAGGCACCATCCTGTTCGTGCACGGCTCCTCCATGGCGTCGACGCCGACCTTCGACCTGCAGGTGCCGGGGCGAACCTCGGCGATGGATCATTTCGCCCGCCGCGGCTTCGACTGCTGGTGCGTCGACATGGAAGGCTACGGCCGCTCCACCAAGGACCGCGACAACAACGCGCCGATCGCGCAGGGCGCCGACGACTGCTATGCGGCGGCGCATCTATATCCAGGAACTGCGCGGCAAGCGGCCGCTGCTGGTCTACGGCATCTCCTCGGGTGCCTTGCGCGCGGCTCTGTTCGCGCAACGTCACCCCGAGATGGTGGCGCGCTTGGCGCTCGACGCCATGGTGTGGACCGGCGAAGGCTCGCCCACGCTCGAACAGCGGCGCAAGAGGCTGCCCGAATTCATGGCCAAGAACCGGCGGCCGATCGACAAGGCCTTCGTGCAATCGATTTTCACGCGCGACCACCCCGGCACCGCCGAGGACAAAGTGGTCGAGGCCTTTGCCGATGCCATCCTCAAGCTCGACGATTCAGTGCCGACCGGCACTTACGTCGACATGTGCGCCAAATTGCCAGTGGTCGATCCGGAGAAGATTACGGTGCCGACATTGATCATGCGCGGCCAATGGGACGGCATCGCCTCGTTCGAGGACCTCGTAGCCTTCTTCGCCAAGCTGCCGAACCCCGACAAGCAATTCACGGTGATGCCGGGCATCGCGCACGCGAGTTTCCAGCAAAAGAACTACCTGATGTGCTACCATATCCTGTCGAGCTTCTTCGAACAGCCGCAGCCGATCTATCGGGGATGAAGGGCAGCCTGCCTATCCGGCCGCCCCGTCACCTGCTATCTTTCAGCCGTTCCAAATTGCATTCGGGGCACGTCTGAACATGCAAGTTGCCGCACGCAGCTTGCGGCATCGCGTCACCGAAAAGGCCTAGCCTTCAAGAAAAACAGCCATCATAGAGACCATAGGGAGGATATCCAGATGAGCGGCACCTATCGCCTGTCGCGGCGCACCCTTTTGCAAACGGCGCTTGCCGGCGGCGCTGCCTTGACTGCGCTCGATCCGTTTACGCAGGCGTTCGCGGCCTATCCCGACAACAACATCGACGTCGTCATTCCCACGCGCGCGGGCGGCGGCGCCGACCGGCTGTTCCGGGCCGTGACGAATGTCTGGAAAAAGCATCTCAAGACCAATTTCCAGCCGGGCTTTTACCCGGGCGCCTCGGGCCGCGTCGGCTATGAGGTGTACATGGGCAAGAAGGCGCCCGACGCCTACAATCTGCTGTTCGGCAATATGGGCCCCGAACTGCTGAACTGGGTGGTGAAGAAGCCGAGCTTCCCGGTGAAGGACTGCGTGTATTTCGGCAAGATCGACAACGATGCGGCCTGCATCTTCGTCAGCGCCAAGAGCAAGTTCAAGACGATCGATGACATCGTCGCCGAAGGCAAGAAGCGTCAACTCAATGTCGGCACCAGCCGGCTGGCGCATCCCGCCTCGATCGGCGTGCTGGCCTTGGCCGAGAAGACCGGCGCCAAGTTCAACCTGATCCCGCTGTCGGGCGGCAAGAACACCATCGCCGGCGCGCTGACCGGCGAAGTGGACTTCAGCGCCCTGCCGGCCTCTTCGGTGGTCGTGAGCGGCGATACGACCCGGGCGCTGCTCATCTTCGACGAATCCAACCCGCTGCCCGCGAAGCTCAACAATGCGCCGACCATGAACGCGCATTTCAAGACCGACCTGCCGCCCATGCTGTCGTCGCGCGCCTTCGCCATCAAGAAGGAGGCGATCGACAAGCATCCGGACGACTTCAAGATGCTGCAGGAGACGCTCAAGAAGACCGCCGAGGATCCGGAACTGATCGAGCAGATCAAGAAGGCCGGCAGCGACCCGGCATTCCTGAAGTACGGCGGCGCTCGAAGCGTGCCAGAAGTTCGCCGAGGCGACCTTGAAGCTCGGCGAGCAATACAAGCCGCTGCTGACCGGCAAGAGCAAGAAGAAGAAGGGCTGATCGCGGATCGCCGCGCTGAACATCAGCATCATAAGGGCCGGCGCGCCGATGAATGGCGCGCCGGCCTCACCAAGCGATGGCGCACCATCGCGTCGTGAGAAATCCTAAGGCCGACTGAAATGGCAGACACCACGCCGTCGCGTGACGCCGAGCCCCGCCCCATCGGCGCGCAGCTCATCATTCCGATCGCCGCGATCGCTTTCACCCTCTACTACTTCACAACCATCCTCGACACGCCCTGGACCGCACAGGTCAGCGCCTTCTTCGTCGGCACGATCCTGCTGATCCTCGCCGTCGCCTTCGTCGCCAGAGAGCTCTACGCGGTGCGGCGCGGGCGCGCCACGCTCGGCCTCGGCGATCTCGTGACGCATGCCGATGTCACCAGCGGCCGGGCGGCCATTTTCGCGCTCACCATCTTCTACATCTACGTGATCCAGTGGGGCGGGTTCACGATCACCACGTTCTTCTACCTTTTCATCTGCATCGCCATCCTGAACCGGGCCCGGCGGCTCGGCCTCGCGGCCCTCGTCTCCTTCATCATGGTGATGGCGGGCTACCTCCTGTTCATCGTCGCCTTCGACACGCGCTTTCCGCGCGGCCCGTTCGAAATCCTGATGCAGAAGGTCTTCTTCCATGGCTGAGATCGCGACCTTCGGCCATCTGTTTCTGCACAGTCTTTCCTTCTGGTGGGTGATCGTCCCCTCGGTGTTCCTGGGGATGATCGTCGGGGCGCTGCCCGGTTTCAGCGCCGCCAACACCATCATCGTCCTCCTGCCCTTGACCCTGGCGATGCCGGTCGAGGTCGGGCTGATCTTCATGATCGCGATTTACTGCTCGTCGCACATGGGCGCCGGCATTCCCGCCATCCTGGTCAACATCCCAGGCACTGCCGGCGCGGCGGCGACCCCGCTCGACGGCTATCCGATGGCCAAGAAGGGCATGGGCCAGCAGGCGCTCGCCATCTCCTTCGTCGCGTCCTGCCTCGGCGGCCTGCTCACCACGATCATCGCGCTGTTTCGCCATGCCGGTCCTCGCCCAGGTCGGCTTTTACATGCACAGCGTCGAACTCATCGTTGTGATGTTGTTCGGCATCTCGCTGATCGCCACCATCGCCAGCGGCGACCCCTGGAAAGGCCTGATCGCCGGCTTCTTCGGGCTGATGATCGGCTTCATCGGCTCCGATCCCGTCTATGAGACGCCGCGCGCCACTTTCGGCTTTCTCGAGCTTTACGATGGCGTGCCGATCATCCCGGCGCTGGTCGGCCTATTCGCCGTCTCGGAAGCGTTCCTGATCATGGAGCAGAGCTCCATCGTCAGCGAGGAAGACCAGGCCAACATCACCCATGGCAGCTGGGCGGCGACCTTCGAAGGCATGATGATGGCGCTGACGCGCTGGTGGCACATCGTGTGGACCAGCATTATCGGCCTCGTCGTCGGCGTCATCCCCGGCGCCGGCGCCAGCATCGCCTGCTTCGTCGCTTACCAGCAGAGCCGGTCCTTCTCCAAGACGCCCGAGCTCTACACCACCGGCCATCCCGAGGGGCTGATCGCACCGGAAGCGGCCAACAACGGCGTCACCTCCGGGACGATGGTTCCGCTACTGACGCTCGGCATTCCGGGCGGCGAGACCGCGGCCATCATGATGATCGTGCTGCAATATCATGGCGTCAATTTCGGGCCGGCGCTGTTCCAGCTCCATCCCGAGATCAGCTATGGCGTGTTCACCGCTATGACGGTCACATATCTGCTTATGCTGGCCACCGCACTGCCGATTGCGCGCTACATGTCGCACGTGACCATGGTGCCGATCGCCTATCTGGTGCCGTTGATCCTGGCATTCTCGTTGCTCGGCGCCTTCGTGCCGCGCCAGTACATGTTCGACATTGGGCTCGCGGTGATGTTCGGCGTCATCGGCTATATCGCGCGCAAGACCGGCTATCACGTCGCCGCCATCCTGATCGGCGTCATTCTGGGCCCGCTCATGGAGCAGTACTTCCTGCGCGCCCTGAAGGAGTTGAACGGCGACATCATGGTGCTGTTCTCCTCCCGCATCGGCAACGCGCTGTGGGTCGCGCTCATCATCTCGCTGTTCATGCCCACCATCCTCGCCAAATGGCGCGCGCGCGGGGCTGCGAAAGCGGTCGCGTTGGAAGGCTAGGCGCAGCACGCATAGCGTCCGCCCTGCCGGCAAATCGCGCTGATCAGCCGGTATATTCCAGAATATGCATGCCGGCGCCGCCGCGATCGATGAGATACAGCCGGCCGTGCTCGTCGCAGCCGATGTCGTTCGACTGGATCGCTTCCTGTCCGTCGGGCGTCTCCGGCACATAGCAGCCGACTTCCTTCGGCTTGAGTGGATCGCTGATATCGACCGCGCGCAGGCCCGCGTTGAAATAAGTGAGAAACACCAAATTGGCCCACGGCCCTTCTGAGGGAAGGTACTCCAGAATGTTGTGCGCGCCGAAGCGGCCGGGCCGGTTGAAATACTTGTCGCGGTCGGGAATGAACGTGGCGACCGGCAGCGGATTGGTTTCCTCGCGGATATCGACGATCCACATGAACTGGCTATCCCAGAATTTCTGCTTGGCGCGCGCCTCGTCGGTGACCACCAGATAGGGCCGGTCGCCGACCGGCCAGGCGGTGTGCGTGCTGCCATGAAATGGCGGCGACCATTTGACGTGGCCGACCAGTTTCATGGCGCTGAGATCGCTGCAATCGATAACCGCGACGCCCCCTCCCCAGAACGCGGCATACATGCGGTTGCCGCGGATCACCGGCGGACCGTGCAGCGTGCAGCTGGAATCCGCCGGATGGGGGTCGTTGCTCACACCCTCTCGTTCCGCTTTTTGCCAGGGCAGGCCCCAGGTGCTGACAAGCTTCGGCTTGAGCGGATCGCTGATGTCGAGCGTCCAGATCACGCGCCGGTTCCACCCCGGCGCGTCGCAGGGCAAAAGCGCGAGCTGGCGTTTGTTGTCGACGCCGAAACGGTGCGGGCCGCTGCCTGGCATGTCATAGAAGCCGACCTGCTTGGGTTCGCGCGGATTGCGAATGTTGAAAATGAAAAAGCCGGCGCGGCCGTCCTTGCCTTTGTCGCCGGCAAGCTTTTCGGAATTCACATAGAGCAGGTCGTCGCCGACGATGCGCAACTTGTGCGAATGCACCCCGGGCGGCGAGCGAAACTCCGCCACCTTGCGCGGCTTGCGCGGGTCCGACACGTCGTGGACGGTGAATCCTTCCGGGCCATTGAAGCTGGAGCCGCCAACGGCGCCGACATAGGCAAAACCATTTTTGATTTCGACCAGGCTACCGCCGCCCCAGGCCGCGGACGCATCGTGCCCGAGCAGACGAAAGTTTTTGGCTTCTTCTGGAAATCGTTCGGTCATTGGTTTTTACGCGCCCAGCTTGGTCGCGAGATCGGCGAGATCGCTGCCGGCGATATCCACCGGCGCCGTCGGTCCGGGCTCGCCGGTATTCGGCCCGTACTCGTTGACGCGCGCGATGTGTCCGGTGCGCAAGCCGAGCTTCGCCGCGGCCACGAGATCGCGCGTGTGCGCGGCCACCATCATGCATTGCGCCGGCGCAAGATCGAACGCTTCGCAAGCGGCGAGGTAGACGCGCGGCTTGGGCTTGAAGTCGCCGGCGACCTCCGAGCCGAGGATCGCGTCCCACGGCAAGTTATTGCGGCGGGCGAGATCGACCATCAGCGAGATGTTGCCGTTCGAGCACGGCGCGATCAGGAATTTCTTTTTGAGGCGCGCCAGCGCCGCCGGCACATCCGGCCACGCGTCGAGCCGGTGCCAGACCAGCGTCAGATCGTCGAGCACCTCGTCGGACAAATTCTGCAATCCGAAGCGCGGCAGCAGACGCTCGAGATTGCGCCGGTGCAGCACGTCGAGCTTGGCGAAGGGCTGCCGGCCCGAGCGCACCTCCTCCATGCCGGGCTGGTATTCGGCGCGCCAGGCGTCGGCGAAGGCGAGCCAATCGAGCCGGTAGCCGAGGGCGTCGAGCACGCGTTCGGCCTCGCGCGCGACCGATATGCGCCAGTCCATCAGGGTCCCGAACACGTCGAAGAACAGGGCCCGGACGCCGAGATTGGGAGCTTCTGGGGGCATCGACTGTTCGCCCAAATTGGCCGGTTTCGCGAGCCCGAAACCATGGCTAAGTCATTGATAAAATGGCGGGAGCGACGGGACTCGAACCCGCGACCTCTGCCGTGACAGGGCAGCGCTCTAACCAACTGAGCTACGCCCCCGCGGGCGATGAAATCGAGTTATAGGCGCCCCCAAGGCAAGTCAAGGTAAACGCAATCCGCCCCCCGGATATTGCGAAAAAGCCTTATTTACCGCGAAGAATCGATGGTCAGACCGCCCCCGAATCGTCTATGCGGGCGGTGTGTTTGGCGCTTCGCCAAGCTCGCGGATTCAAGAGGAGGGTCCCACTGATGGCTACGGTTCCTGGAAAAGCCCCGACGCCGACCACCGTGACGTTGAAGCATCTCGCCGCCGCGCTCGCGGACTCGCATGAGATGTCGAAGAAGCAGGCGGAAGCCGTGCTCGGCGATCTGGTCGGCGACATCGTTAAACATTTGAAGAAAGGCGAGCGCATTCGCATCGGCGGTCTCGGCATTCTGCAGGTGCGCAAACGCGCCGCCCGCATGGGCCGCAACCCGGCCACGGGCGAAGCAATCCAGATCAAGGCGAGCAAGAAGGTCGCCTTCCGCGCGTCCAAGGAATTGAAAGAATCGATCTGACGGCGATTTAGCCGGACCTTCCGGAAATAGCGGCGGGCGCGGAGCGGCAGGCTCCGCGCCTGTCGTTATTTTTGAGCGGATAAATTTTCATCAGCCCGTCTTCGTCCTGCGGACTTCGACGGGCAGCCTTCGCGAGAAAAGTTGGCTCGCCAGACAAAGCGCCGAAGGCGCGAAGGCTGGTGGGCGGTGACGCCACACGCGACCCGTTCTTTTTTGTCCGCGATTGTCCGCGAGCCATCAAAAGACTTGTCTAAATGAAGACTTTTCGGCGACGGTTGACCCGTAGCTGTCCCTCCCTATCCGCAATCAGCCGCCGATTTTGTTGGTAGCTTTGTTGGTAGGCAAAACGGGCCGCGCAACCGGGAAGCCTCGCCATGAAAATGAAACTGACCGACGCCGCCTGCCGCCGCAAGCCCCGCACAACCGATCTCAAGCTTAGTGACGGCGGTGGAATGTTTTTGCTTATCAGGCCGAGCGGTGCCCGAGCGTGGCGGTTGTCGTACCGGTTTGGCAGGAAACAGAAAACGCTCTCGCTGGGAGCTTATCCCGCCGTCTCGCTTACCGAGGCCCGTGAAGCCCGCGCCATCGCCAAGGCAAATCTCGCCAAGGGCATCGACCCTGCCCAACGGCGCAAAGAAGACCGGCTTACGGAAGCGTCCACCAAAAGCTTTGGTAGCGTGTGCAACGAATGGTTCGCGATCAAAATGGAGGTCGACGAAAAGATTGCGCCCGCCACCAAGCTTCGCAACCGCAGACTCATTGACCACTTTATCAAAGACCCGATTGGTGCCCGCGAGATTGGCGCTATTGAGCCGCCGGAACTGCTGGCAGTGTTACGCGTCCACGAGGCCAAAGGCTTTTTGGAAAATGCTACCCGCTTGCGCGCCATCGCTTCGCTGATTTTTCGCTACGGCATTTCGACTGGCGTCTGCAAGCGCGACCCCGCCGCCGATCTTGCCGGTGCCCTCGCCTCGCCTACGGTCAAGCACCGCCCAGCGATCACCGACCCGGTGCTCGCTGGCAAGCTGATGCGCGATATTGCCGCCTACGATAGCGGGCGCGGTTCGTTGGTGCGCCTTGGCATGCAATTCATCGCAATAACCTTCGTGCGCCCCGGCGAGCAGCGCAAAGCCGAATGGAGTGAGTTCGACACCGACGCTGCCAAGTGGGTTATCCCCGCCGACAAAATGAAAATGCGTTTGCCGCACGAGGTTCCCCTGTCTCGCCAAGCGCTGGCGATCCTTGCCGAGTTGCGCGAATTGACCGGCGGCGGGCGATACCTGTTTTCGACCACCAGCAAGCCAATGTCGGACGGAACGCTCGGCAAGGCACTGCGGAAAATGGGTTACGACACCACAAAAGATCACAGCGCGCACGGCTTCCGCTCAACGGCCTCGACGCTGCTCAACGGCGAGCGCGGCAAAGATGGCTTGCCGATCTGGCACCCTGACGTTATCGAACTTCAACTCGCCCATATTGACGACAATTCCGTTCGTGCCATTTACAACCGGGCAAAGCTTTGGCCCGAGCGCGTTCGCATGATGCAGCATTACGCGGACCGGCTTGACGAATTGCGCGATGGAGGCAAGATTATTCCGCTTATGAACGTTCAGGCGAAGAAGGCAACAGCTTAACAACTAATGGTGAGCCGGTTGACGTGAGTACAAGCCACGACCCGACTAACGAAGCAAAGCCCAAGCTCAAGCACCCTGATGCCCTTCAGATATACCGGCAGCCCGGGGGCGCATTTGGGTTTATAGAGCCACCGACCAACATTGACATCGCAAAACTGATCGCCATCCTCGGCCCAACTATCCCGAGTGATGACCCGCGAGTCACCACGCTGCTGTCGGTCAGATTGCATTGGGGCATCGTGCATTTCGTGAATGATGTGATTGCCCAGACGCATGGCCAGCGCGACCGGAAGCGTAAATTCCTCAAACAGGTTATTGCCGACCCAGAAACAGCACTGGCAGGCTGAAACGTAGCCACTATCGGTTGGAATCACTTCAGCGCGGATTACAATCAACCTTTTGACGTCCCACGCGAATGCAGCATGCCCACCCGAAAACGGACTGGCCGAATCTGCGCGGCTCACTAGGTTGTCTCGTGAGGTGGCGCGCAAATTTTTGCGAAGATTTGGCGGCAGAGACGCTAGGCGGGATGATGCGCTGGCGTGCTTCTTAGCCATCGTAATTTATATCGTCGAGGAATTCGGCCACGACTTAACACTGCCACAGCATTCGGGCGACCGAGGCGGTGTTAAAACTACCGTCTTACTTGAGTTTGCGACTGCGGCTTTGGCGCTTGCGGCTGCCAGAGGCATTGCGTTCGCGCGGAAGAATTCGACTGATCCGGCAACCGCGTCCTTCAAGCGCTATGAACAGAAGTTGACCATCGCCTCACGTTCAGCATTTATAAAAAACCTTGAAGCCGCTCGCCTCGCCGCCGCTTCGGTTCGCGCAAAGGCCTGAGCCGCAGCGCTATCCCTCTATTTCTACAAAATCAGCGGAATTGCTGGCCGTGACCGCCTGTGTCCGCTGTGATTTCCATTTGTCAGCGAGGCCGTACATCGGTGCGCGCGTGTGACAGATGGAGAGCAAATGCAGCAAACCGCTCACGAAATCATTGGTCGAGCGCCGTTGATGGTGCGGATCAAGCACGCGCGCGCGCTGCTTGGCGGCATCAGCAACACGACAATTTGGAAATGGATCGCCGAAGGACACGTTGAAATTATCTACGTCAACAAAATGCCCTTCATCACCATCAACTCGATCAACAAGCTGGCGACTGCTCCGCATGGGCTTCGCGCCGAAGGCAAGGGGCAGCGTCACCGGAATTCGTCGTCGAAGCGGCGCATTTAGACAGCTACCGCTCGGCGAGATAACCCAAGCCATACCGACAAACTCTTTCCGAAATTCGTCTCAACGACGAATAGCCGCCGGCGCTTTGCCGGCCATAACTAGCGACTGAATAGGAACATGCCATGAAGAAAAATGACGTTTTCCCCTCCAAGTATCTCAAGGCCGCCGATCTCAACGGCAAGCCGGTCACCGTCACCATTGAGCGCGCCTCGTATGAGGCGCTCAAGACGCCCGATGGCAAAGAAAATTCGAAGACCGTCTTGTACTTTGTCGGCGCGAAGAAGGCGCTGCCTCTCAACCTGACAAATTGGGATTCCGTCGCCGAAGTTTGCGGCGAGGACACCGACGACTGGCACGGGTGCAAGATCGAGTTGTACCCCGACACGACCGCGATGGCTGGCAGGACGGTTGATTGCATCCGCGTCCGCGCGCCGGTGCAACGGCAGCTGCCCAAGGCGCCGGCGCGGGGAAAAAAGCGCCGGCGGTCGACGAAACGGATGACGACATTCCGTTTTAGGGCAGCATGAAATGCTGAGCACAGCAATCACGCTCGCGAGAAAGGGGCTGGCTGTCTTCCCGTGCCTGCCACGGGACAAGCGGCCGGCCACTTCGCACGGCGTCCTTGACGCCACCAGCGACCTGGCTGCGATCAGGCGCTGGTGGCAGCAGGAGCCTTACTTCAACATCGCCATCGCCACCGGCGAGCCGTCCGGCATCTTTGTTGTCGATATCGATGGCTTAGACGCCGAAACGGAATTACGCCGGCTGGAAGCCGAGCAGGAGCCGCTGCCGCAGACGGTGGAAGCCATCACCGCGCGCGGCAGGCACATCTACTTTAAGATGCCGAACGCGACGGTGCGCAATTCCGCCGGTCGAATTGCGGCCGGCATCGACGTGCGCGCCACCGGGGGCTACGTGCTGGCACCGCCCAGCATCCACCCCACCGGCCGACCCTACTCCTGGTCGGTCGATACCGCTGTTACGTTTGCCGCCGCCCCTGCATGGCTTCTCGCCAAGATCGCCGCACCCGCACCACCTGCCGAGAAGGCGTCGTCGCCGCCCGAGCAATGGCGCGAGATCGTCGCCGGCGCGGCTGAAGGCACGCGCAATACCAGCATTACCCGGATCGCCGGCTATCTGTTGCGCCACCGCGTCGATCCCGCGGTCGCGCTGGTGCTGCTGGAGTCGTGGAACGAGACGCGCTGCGCGCCGCCGCTGCCCAAGGAGGCGATCACGCGCATTGTTGATTCGATTTCGGGCGCCGAACTGCGTCGGAGGAATGGTCATGGTCAGCACCGATAACATTGTTAAGCTGGCCGAATTGCAGGCACGCGAGCCGGAATGGTTGCAGGATTGCGTCACCGGCGACGCCGGCAAGCCTTTGTCGGTCTTGGCCAGCGTGCTGATTGGCCTGCGGGCCGAGATGCCCGACACTTTCGCCTTCGATGAAATGCTCTGTGCGCCGCTGGTGATGCAGCCGCTGGTGCCGGAGCCGGAATTCGTGCCGCGGCCCTGCACTGATGTTGATGTTGGAATTGTGCAGGAGCAATTACAGCGCCTTGGCCTCAAGCGCATCAGTCGCGAAGTTGCCCACCAGGCGGTGGATATTCACGCCCATAGCCGCCGGTTTCACCCTGTGCGCGACTATCTAGGCGCCCTGGCATGGGACGGCATGGCGCGGCTGGAAAGCCTGTTCCCGGCTTACTTCGGCACTGCCGATACCGACTACGCCCGTGCCATCGGCGCCATGTTTCTGATCTCCATGGTGGCGCGCATCCTGGCGCCGGGCTGCAAGGCCGATCATCTGCCGGTGATCGAAGGGCCCCAGGGCACGCTGAAGTCCACCGCCTGCCAGGTGCTGGGTGGGCCGTGGTTTTCGGATAACCTGCCGGAGGTGAGCAGCGGCAAAGACGTATCCCAACATCTGCGCGGTAAGTGGCTGATCGAGGTATCCGAGATGCACGCCATGAGCAGGGCCGAGGCGGCGCAGTTGAAAGCCTTCATCACCCGCACCGCGGAGCGCTACCGGCCTAGCTACGGCCGGAAGGAGGTGATCGAGCTACGGCAATGCGTTTTCGTCGGCACCACCAACCGCGACACCTATTTGCGAGACGAAACCGGCGGGCGCCGCTTCTGGCCGATCAAAGCCAGCACCATCAAGACCGATGCCCTGACGCGGGACCGCGATCAGCTCTTTGCCGAAGCCGTAATGCGCTACCGCGAAGGCGCCAGCTGGTGGCCTGACAAGGACTTCGAACGAAAGCACATCGCGCCCGAGCAAGCGGCCCGTTACGAAGCCGACGCATGGGAGGAAACAATAGCGGTGTATCTCGACAAGCGCGAGAAGGTCACTGTTGGCGAGGTCGCACGCGAGGCGCTCGGCATTGAGACGCAGCGCATTGGCACAGCCGACCAGCGCCGAGTTGCCGCAGCACTGGAACAGCTCGGATGGCGCCGATTGCCAGTGGACTGGCAAGGCAAGCGATGGTGGGCGAAGGGATGACCACAGCGCACATCGCACCACAGCGCAGTTACCCTATAGAGCCATGTAAACTTTTCCATGGACTCGTATAGCAAATGCGCTGTGGTCCGCTGTGCGCTGTGGTGTCGGGTCCTGCCCTGTTTACTGGTGGTCGCCGCCATGTGGTGAGGATCGTGTGATGAACCCACACGTCCGCCTTTCCGCTATCGCGGCAGACCTGCGTGTGGGAGCACTCGACCCGGAAACTCGCGAGCAACTCGCAGAGAGTCTTGAGCGTATTGCCGGCGGTGAAGATGCGGCCACAGCACTCGGCGTCAAGCGCGCCTCCGGCCAGCGCACTTTACAAACATGTAAGGCGCTCGCTGAACGTGACCGGCTGCTGCGCGATGCCGCCGAACGTTTCCTAGGAGGCGAATCGGTAGCCGCTCAAGCGGATCGCCTGCATAAAGAGTTGTTGCGGTATTCGGCGAGCGCATGGCAGCGCGAGCGGGTATGTGAGCAATGTCCCGACCGCCATTTAGGCACTCTCCACGAATGCCTGTGGCGCGCGCTCAAGCTCCACGACCGTGTACTCTCGGCCCGGTCTTTGCGGCTAATTTTGGCAACGAGCTAGGCTCTTTTCCTTGCCAACATTTGCATCCATTTTTCGTGAAGGAATTTGGAACGCAACTCATGACCGCCACCGCCCAAACGGCGCCGCCGGAAGGAGCACCAGCAGCACCAATTCGGGTGAATCCCGATCCACTCGATTGGCCGCGAATGCCCAAGGAGGCCAAGGCCAAGCTTAGGCGCTTGCGCCGCGCGCGCGACGACGCTTGGCTTATTTGGCGCGCTATCGCTGACGAACGGCAGGAAGCTTGGGACATCAAGGCGCGCCGCCGAGGCTCGCTTAAAGGTTTTGACGGGCGGGCGGCCTGATAGCGCGTGGTACGCCCAATACTCGAATTTCAATCGATTGGCGGATGATGATCCTCAGGTGGTGCCGCAGTTGGAAGCGCTGGCAGATGCGAAGGCGAACATCGAACGTTTGGACCCAATCGTTGAGGCGCGCGCGCACCAGTTTCGGCAACTCGGTCGGTTACAGAGTTCGATTGAGGCATACCTTAGCGAAGGTCTGAGGGGTGTCGACAGTATCAAACTGCACAAAGGACCTGCGCCGTCACCGCATAAGGGCGAAAGCCTCGTTGATGCCGTTGAGCGCTGCCGCCGCCGCGTTCGTGAACTTGATGCCGACCGCCATAGGATCGCATCCGCTCCTTGGCACTCTGCGGCAGCTAAACAGCGTGCACGCACTGAGATCGATAAGCTGGCCGAACGAGGTC
Source organism: uncultured Alphaproteobacteria bacterium (assembly GCA_963761245.1). Classification (GTDB taxonomy): domain Bacteria; phylum Pseudomonadota; class Alphaproteobacteria; order Rhizobiales; family Xanthobacteraceae; genus Pseudolabrys. Next base: position 111,853 of record CAVXGN010000024.1, read on the forward strand.
AGCCGAGCGCTCTGCCGCTAGTCGAGAGCCAAGACGGATCAATTCATTGGGCGGAGCGGCCGTTCAACGACGCGATCATCGGAGGCCGATTGGTTAGCGCCGTCAGTGACCCGCAAGCGTTGCCGCTGCTTTTTTGGCTCCATCGTGACACCCTGATCGAGAAGAATCGAGGCGGAGATTGACGCGCTCGCCGACGATGCAAATGCACTGACTGCCGAGCAGCGAACCGAGCAGGTCGGCGAAATCGACCGGGATCGACTCGCCGTCCAACGAGAGGAGGAACATTGGGTGAGCAAAGCGATTGAAGGCGGCGCGAATATGCTTCGCCGCCCCGATGCCGATGCGCGCGCTGTGCTCGGTCTTGCCGATGATATGCCTGCTCCGCTGAATACCTGATCGATACCCTCCTTGTCGGTCGGGTGAACGCGGGGGCCAGCCGGAGCCGCTGAACTTCGGCTGGCCCCAAGGCGCTTCGAACAAGCAAGGGGAGAGAGGGACCGTAAAAAACGAAAGATGCGCTGCCCGATCCGCGCCGCCCGACATTTGAGAATATCTGGGCGGCTCGTTTTTCGCATTTCCGCTTCCAGAGGGGTGAAATATGAACACAGGCGATCAACTGGAACTCGCGCGGCATCTTGGCGTGTCGGATCGGCGCATTCGCCAATTGGAGGCCGAGCAAATTATCGAACGGCTCCCCGATGAGCCAACGCGATATAACCTCGACGCCAGCGCGCGGCGCTATCGTTTATATGCCGGTGGCGACATGGACGCCGTTTGCAGACAGATTGAGGAAGCCTCAACGCGCATCGACGATATGTTTACCCGTATGCGGGCCGAAGACGACATCCAGAAGCGGCGCGAGATCGCGAAACAGGATGGCGGTGCAATTGGGCAGCTGGACGTCGCGATGAGTATCGCCAACGCGCTCGCTCCCCAACACTCTCGCGACTTGCTCAAAGCGTTTAAAGACATGTGTGTGGGCCGCGCGATCGGTGAATGTTTTGAACTTTGCAATTGGCGCTATGTCGAAGACGCGGAGGTCGAACCGTAAAGGCCTGCGCAATTCGCATTGCCAATGTCCGCTCTCGCCACAAGCGGACATTGTACTGTTGTTCCATCGGCGCTCAATATAGCGGCCCCGGTGCGAAGCAGAATATGGTCACGTGATCGCCGTCACCATCGTACCACACGACGCCATGACCAGTCGGATTGGGGCCGTCGAGCACAAGATGTGATGGAACTTCGTGGTGGGTGCCTTGAATGGGCACGTACCATTTCCCCTGCCTGATGTAAGCGTCATAGACTGCATGGGCGTCGCTGCGGTCGCAGCATGACCAGCCTTCGCGATCGTGCTGCTGCTTGTACCAGACGCTGTAGGGCGCATCGCCGAATTCGGCTTTCCAGCGCGCCTGCGCCTGCGGCACGCCGGCCGGATTCGCGCTGATCGCCAGGGTCGCTGCGACCTGCAATAACAGCAAGCAGAGGACGCGCGTTGGACGCATCCGCTCCCTCCGTCAAAGTTCGATCACTCGTCGGCTTCCGACAGAATGTCCTGGCGCGGCAGCGCCTTGATATCGATCGACGACTCCAGCTTGTAGATGTCGGTAATGTCGCTGGCTTGCGCGGGCTGCGTCGCATCTGCCGACTTAGGTGGATGTACAGCGAGGCCTGCGACCAGAAGCACCAAGACGCCAACAGTCACACCAAGGATCATCTTGCGCATGGAGGTCTCCTTTGGCTTGCGGGTTGATCGCGAGGGAGCAGCCAGAAAATCCGCTGCCTTGCTTTTGGCTCGCGCAGCGGCGCGGTCGATGTCCGCCAAACACGGCTGCACGACTTTGCCGAGGCTCGATAATTGGCTGGTTCTCCCGTTGCGTACGAACAGCGGAGCACCGAATTCGGCCTCCAAATCCTTAATCGCCCGCGTGAGCGAGGGTTGCGCAATGCCGCAGCGCTTAGCCGCACGGGTGAAATTGCCGGCTTCGCAGAGTGCGAGAAAATAGCGAATCTGCTGGAGGGTCACAGTAAGCCCTCCTGTTACTCGATCATGGCAATGGCGCAGAATGCCTTGGACATCGGCAACTCGCTGCGTTCCTCTGTGCGCAGCCGCACGATGGCGTGATACTCATTGCAGGCCAGGGCCAGCCAACCCTCACGGCAATTGCGCCGCGCGCGGCGCAGCCGCAACACGGCATCGCCGGCCTGCCGCAACGAGGCATCCCCCGGCTCATGCACCAAGCGGGCAAGGACATTCGCCGCCTGTTCGTCCCAGCGGCTGCAGGCTGGGTGAATGGAAAAGGCCGCCGCTCGCGGGCCCGGCTCCAGGCACGCAAGTAGGAGGATGACGGCGGCAATTCCGAACATAGCAATTTTCAGAATCTTGCCCGCCGGGCGTGGCCGTGACAGAGCCTCACCCAGCGGCGTCAATACGGAACGTGATCGGTCGAACATGCGCATCCGTTGCCCTCCGGAGCGATTGTCGGCGCACAAGATGGGAGAACTGGCGATGCTTCGGCGTCATCCGTTCGGATGACGGCACAATGTTTTTTCGCTAGTGGCTGAGCGGGCTCATGTAGCCGGCGGCCAGCTTGACTAAGTCGGCCTGCCGGCTTGTGTTTGTTTTTGCGAAAATTCGCTGCAAATGCGTTTTGACGGTCGCCTCGGAAATGCCGAGCACCGGCGCCACTTCGGGTACGCCGCCGAGTTCGATGATCATCATCAAGACGCGCATCTCGGCAGGCGTGAGCTTGAATGTGGTGGCGATCGTCTCCAGCGGGTGCGGCAAATCGAGCGCGGCCTTGCGCACGAATACGGCAGCCACTGCCGAATAGGTGATGCCCGCCTTACGCCGCGCGCCGGAGGTGAGCGGCAGCACGTGCGCGACGTAACGTTGGCCGTTACGCGACGACAGCGGCACGGCGACACCCTTGACGCCCAGTGCCATATCGCCCGCATCAGCATTCTTGAAGATGTCATTCAGCAGGTGACTGGCCTGCGCATCGGTCGCAGCCAGCTTGCCGCCGGCGCCGCGGATAACTGCCTCTTCGTTGAGCAGGGACAGCGCAGCCGCGTTGGCATGCACAATGCGTCCGGCGGCGTCCACTAAAACCAACGCTGCCGCGATCCCGTCGAGAACGTCGGCGAGCGCCGCAGCTTCCACCTTGTGCTGCTCGATTACGTTGCCGATGAGCACGGCGCGACGCACGTGCGGGATGATCAGAGCCATCTTGCGACAGGCCTCGTCATCGGTTACGCCATTGCGTTCATGGCGGAAAATGCCGCATTCCGCATAGGTCGTTGCTGATTTAACCAGCGATGCGGAAACGAAATCGACCCAGCCTTGCGGCGAGGCCCATTCCTTGAAGAAAGTCGTGGCGCGGAACTCTTCGTGACTCATAATGTCTTTGGTGCTGATCACCTGCTCGACCGCGAAAAAGAAGCGAGTGGTCGTAAACGGATCGAACGCCACGTACTTGTCGAAATAAGACTGGACGAATGGCGGCTCCACGCCGAACGCATAAAACACATTCCCGGTTTTGCGGACTGTGTCTTTGGCATACAGCGCTGTCGCCGGACCGCCGACGAACTGGCCGACACCCTTCAAAGCGCGCGGCCATAGGTCGGGATCGAGCGCGGCGTCGTAGATGCCTCCGATCAGGCCGGAAACTTGTGCCGCTTCATCGTTGGGCCGGGCGGGCGCGCGCATGTCATCCCCCGAATTGGCCGTATTGGCCCAACATGAGGTTGACTGGTTTGCCCTGACGGCGAATTACGGCTTTCGGGATAACTCGCGGCAAATGCACACGAACGGACGGCCAGAAAAGGCCGAATGGCAAATCAGCGCTCAAAACGCCGTAAGTGTCGACGCCGGTCATGTAAGTCGCCCCACTGAGCCGTGCAACGGACGGTTCGTACTACCCAATTTTTACGTGAATTTTACACCGACAACGGCCTGCGTCTAGTCCTTCGTGATGGGCGCGTGGGACCAAAAATGGGGTTTCTATCTTGGTCAAGAGCGTCGGAGGCGTAAGTGGGGCCCGTAGTCCTTAATGGGTCACGTGTGGACGGCGCCCTGGCAAGAGCTTTTTTGACGCTTCTGCAGCATTGGTCGGGTGCGGTCACGTGTCCGGCCTGTTTGTGCGGCGGATGTGGCCGCTGGCCCTAATGCTCTGCGCGGATCGAGTCCCAAACATTCACGCGCACTTTGAAGAAGTGCGTTGACCCAAGCGGGCTCTCCCGATCCCCGGAACGACCGTATCTGCATTACGTCGTCATGCCCTCGCCAATTGGTATTGCCTATCAGTCCGATGGCATCTCTCACGCTGCCATCAGCAACTTCGGCTCCTTGTATCTCTCGCCACGGACCATGATGGCCCAGGCCATCCGTGCCATCTTGTTGGCCAGCGCAACCGCAGCCACCTTGGTTGGTCGGCGTCCCATCAACTGGCCAAGCCACGGCCGCCTCTTGGTGCCATGCTTTTGCGCATAGCGGATGACGGCCATTGCCCCGGCGACCAGCAACCATCGCAAGTATCGATTACCCTGCTTGGTGATGCTGCCGAGCCTGTCCTTGCCGCCGGTCGTATGCTGCTTGGGCACCAGCCCGATCCAGGCGGCAAGGCTGCGTCCTGAGCGGAACTCCTTCCAGTCGCCGACCTCGGCAACTAGAGCAGTGGCAACAATGGGGCCAATCCCTGAATCTCCTCTAGCCGGCGGCTCGCCTCGCACGAGCGATGCAGGGCTAGGATGCTCTTGTTGATTAATCCGATCTCGATACCGATGGCGCTGTACTGACGCGCCAGCACACTGAGAATAGCGCGGGTCGGCGGGGCAATCCGGTTATCCGCCTCGTCCACGATGATCCCTAGCAACTCGCCAATTCCATTGCGGCCCTTCGCCGACACAATGCCAAGTTCAGCCAGATGTCCGCGTAGGGAGTTGCTCAACATCGTGCGCTGACGCACCAGCAATTGCCGAGCTCGATGCAACATCAACGCAGTCTGCTGTTCCTTCGTCTTGATCGGAACGAACCGCATCGATGGCCGCGTGACCGCCTCGCAGATCGCCTCGGCATCGTTCGCATCATTCTTACTGCGCTTGAGATAGGCCTTCACGTAACTCGGAGGCATCAACTTCACCGTATGCCCAAGCGCCTGCAGCTCACGGCCCCAGTGGTGCGCCGACGGACAGGCTTCGATCCCGATCAGGCATGGCGGCAGCTCGCCAAAATACTCCAACACCTTGGCGCGGTTGATGCGCTTGCGGATTACTACCGCGCCAGCGCTATCGACCCCGTGTACCTGAAATACCGACTTCGCAATATCCAGACCAATCGTGCTAACCTCACCCATGGACGGCTCCCCTCGTAGTGGTTCGCTTTAACGCAACCACCCTTTGGCACATCGATGCCGCAAGAGTGGGCGCCGTCCACAGCATCATTCAGCGACATTGTGGCTGCGGTTTGCGATGTCCGCTTTACCCCCGAAAGCCGACATCTCCTGCGCACGCGGCACGGCAAGCGGCTGGACGCCATGCACGCGTTCCATACCACGCGTGGCATCCATACGCGGCGACGAGGGTGGATGCCATGGTAAGCGGGCGTGATCGCCCTACTCGGATTAGTCGTGGCGCGTCACTGAGAAAAAGCGCCGTAAATCATGACGCCACAAATTGTCGCGGTAATTGCCGCGACGACAACCTCAGCCATCCGATTGCTCATCGGATCGTCACAGCTTTAGATTTGAACGTGCGGGCTCTCCCGATTCATCGGAGACTTCCGGCACTATGTCCAGAAGATATCGGAGCGCGAACACGATCCAAGACAAAAAGCCGGATGGCCGAGGAGAGATTGCCGTGAACACGCTGCTTATCAATATCCCCTACCATGCTCGACAAGGTCATGTGGTTGCCGTCTGCAATCTCCTTTAACCCGCTCCAAAACGCATCTTCCAGACTGACGCTCGTCTTATGTCCGTCGATGACGACAGATCGCTTGATGACAAGTGATTTCATGTGCGCTTGTCCTTTAGCTATGCGGCCTAGTTGGCCTCCTATTATTTGCGCCTGTGCCACGCTCAACGAGGCATGGCCGATTGGTCATTTGGTACCACGGCGCTCAAGGTTGCGTTGTTCAAAATTGCACGCCGGGAACGGCGGTCACGCGCAAAGGCCCATGGGATGGGCACCGCTTTGCAAACCTCTCCCGGCGGGGTTCCAATAGCCTATGGCACGCTACAAAGGGCGCTCAAGCCCCAAGTTAATCGAACGGGATTTCCCGCATATAGTCGAAGTCGCCGTACCGCTCGGCGGCCTCGGCAAGCGGCTGGACGCCATACACGCCTTCCATACCGATCGCGGCATGCCTAGCCGTCACGGGCGCGGTCGGCGCGACAAGGAAGACCGGGATTACGTTCGCTGGTGCTTTGCCGATGTGTCGACCGCAGACGATTTCGCGGCACAGTTCGGCGGCAGGCGATTAATCGAGTCGATGCCGAAAAATGATCCGGTTGCTCTAATCGAATGGGCGAAGCGAAACATTCAGAAGGAGTAACTGTCACGCTGACAGCTTGCACTTCTGCTGCACATCAAATGCAACGATATCTAGTCGAGGTCAGCACGCTCGCTGCCGTCCGCGCTGGCCCACAATTGCGGCCGCACTCGCTTCAAAACATTTTTGGCTTGTTATCGCGTGCGATAGTTGCGGGCTTGTCGCGTCACCTTTCAGCGCAATGAGGCTATGTAGGTTTCGCCGCTAAGAGTGCCAGTTCTCACGCTCGATTAAGTCGGCAAGACCGATGCAGTCGATCTTCTCTCCCTTGCACACATCGGGGATTTTGGTTTTGCCGGGCTGCTCTTCCGTCACCACGATCATCATAGGATTTGTCGTCGCCGCAAGTCCGATAACGAATGGGTCGGCACCGGACCGCCCCTTAACAGTATCAACCAGACGCGGATAAGCTTTCATGATGCGAGCAACGTGACCTTGAATCACGTCATCTAACTCAACGAAGAGTCCCGCCTTGCGATCTTTGCACCACTTGAATAGCTCGTCGTCCTTCTTTTCGAGTTCATTGTAAACTTCGATGGAGCAACGCAATCGGCTCTCTTCAATGAGCGCGTCGAACCCATTCCAGACGAAGCCGAAATTTTTGGGACGATAGACGCGCCGCCACCCGTGAATGAGCGCGCTGCTATCAATACTATAAACATCTTTCGATACCATCGCGGCTATCTCACACCGGCCGCTTGTTCAAGCTTCGGAATATGTTTCACCTTCAGGCCGAGATAGCCTGAGATTTCGCTAAGAGTGATACGGTCTTGGTAATAGTTGCCAAGCAACATGCGTACTAACGGACGGCCAAGATTGCTGACCGTCTCGACCGGCATATTTCGCTTCATGTCATCTTCAGCGGCTTCTTCCTTTTTCTTCTTTTGACGCGCGAGATATTCCGCGATGTATTGGACGCGCTTGGTTTGATAAAATTGATTTGTTGTCATGCCGAACGTCAGCAATCTTCGAAGCAATGCTTCGCGGCTGACGTTGAACCGCTTCGCAAGCTCCGCGATTTCAGCGTCACTCCAATCAACTGCATTTTTCGCGTGCGCCCGCACTAGCTGATTGGCTAATAGGTCGTCCTTGGGAACGAGGGCGGCCGCCGCAACTTGATTGCAGAAGACTTCGATCTTTTGATCTTCGGGCGGGCGGCTCGCATCCGTTTCGAGGTCGGATACACCACTCAAGTGAAGCATTAGATGTGCGAGTTCGTGTAATAGGCTGAAGGTCCGGCGCGTGAGCGGGTCTTTTCGATTAACCGCGATCACCGGCAACGTGTCGGCCGATATTGCGAAGCCTGATGCTTCGTCCGAGGTGAAGCGAACGGTTTGAAAAACCAAGACTCCAGCGGCTTCGATCCGCGAACGCCAAGCGTTGAACCCGGCTCGCCCCTCAGCATCTTTCCAGCCGTATTGAAGTTGAGCCGTCACGCCTAAGGAAGCGCGGATGCGTGCACCGATTACTTCGGGGTCTTCCTTGTCGGTTGCCGACAACGCAAATTTTGGCGGCTCTTCCGCTAGATCGGCAACAAGCTCTAATGCGAGTTCGCGACGTTCGTTCGCGGCTCGAATTTCCATTTGGAGTGCGGGCGAGTAACGACGCGCGCCGGTCCCCGGCAGCCGTCTGAGATCGCGCATCACCATGAAGCCCTGAGGGACTTGATCCAAGAAGAACACCGCAAGCGGACGTTTGAAGAGCGCAGCCATCTTGCGAAGTTGTGGAATCGAAGGTGAGCTTTCGCCGTTCGGATTTTCCCAATCGGCAAGCTGCGTTTCATCAATCTTCAGGCGCGCGGCCGCCTCGGCTGTACTGAAGCCAGCCGAGTCCCTCGCCCATGAAATGAGCGCGGCCTTCACAAGTGCTTTAACGCGAGCCGTCATGATTCGAATTGTCCGTCAGTGATCTTGGTCAAAGTTCGTTAACGCCTCAGGCCCTTAGTTTGCAACTTTTAGAAAAATGCTTTCGCCGGAGAAATCGCGAAAATCCCTGATTTTATTGGAGCGAGCGACAGGATTCGAGGCAAGTTTTTGATTTTGTTAAAAGACCCAGTCGACGTTACCCCCGCTTTGCCCGCAGCGAATGTTCTGCCGGGTGAGACGGACCATAAGTCACCGAAATCATTGCTCAAAGCCGTTGTGTGTTCCGACTTCGGGAAGTTCGGGCATGGCTTGTTGGTGCCCCGTGCGAGCTTACGCATCCGCAGCGTGGGAGCAGAGGTCGAACAAAGCCGCGATGGTTCGCGGCCTCCCTGAAATCCGCCGCCGAAGCAGCCTCCCAATGTGCCGGTTTCGGTTTTGGCCTCTACTGGACGGCGATGCCGTCATCGCGGGCTTGCAGCCCATAGCGGACCCGGGGCGGGCGCATGGGGCTGCATTTTGTTTTGTTGGTTACTTTGTTGGTAGCTTCGTCGGCCACGCTTAAAATGTCTTGTTGGAATAGGGAGTTAGGCGAAAAACTGGTGGGCGGTGACGGACTCGAACCGCCGACATCCTGCGTGTAAAGCAGGCGCTCTACCAACTGAGCTAACCGCCCGTTTCCAAGCCAATAGCGCCGGATGCCGCAGCGAGGCAAGCGGCGGGTGCCCAAATGAAAACGGCGCCTTGCGGCGCCGTCTCCAATGTCACGTCGCCTTTGCGCGCTCAATGCGCGGTCAGGCCGGAGCCTTCCTCGTCGCCCGCCGCCTCTGCCCGGCGAGCGTCGTCCGCGAGCTTGGCCGCCTCCTCGTCCCAGGCGATCGGCTCGGGCTTGCGCACCAGCGCGCGGGCAAGCACCTCGTCCATGCGGGCGACCGGAATGATCTCCAGGCCCTTCTTGATGGTCTCGGAGATTTCCACCAGATCCTTGGCGTTCTCTTCCGGGATCAGCACGATTTTCATGCCGCCGCGCGAGGCCGCCAGCAGCTTCTCCTTCAAGCCGCCGATCGGCAGCACGCGGCCGCGCAGCGTGATCTCGCCGGTCATGGCGACGTCGCGGCGCACCGCGATGCCGGTCATCACCGAGACGATGGCCGTGACCATGGCAACGCCCGCCGACGGTCCATCCTTCGGCGTCGCGCCTTCCGGCACGTGCACGTGGATGTCGCGCTTGTCGAACAACGGCGGCTCGATGCCGAAGCCGACGGCGCGCGAGCGGACGTAGGACGCCGCCGCAGAGATCGACTCCTTCATCACGTCGCGCAGGTTGCCGGTGACCGTCATGCGGCCCTTGCCCGGCATCTGCGTGGCCTCGATGGTGAGCAACTCGCCGCCGACGTCGGTCCACGCCAGTCCGGTAACCACGCCGACCAGATCCTCGGCCTCAATCTCGCCGTAGCGGTACTTCGGCACGCCGAGATAATCGCCAAGGCTCTGGGCCGTGATCGCAATGCTCTTCTTCTTCGAGGTCATCAACTCCTTCACCGCCTTGCGGATCAAAGTCGATAGCTCGCGCTCGAGATTGCGGACGCCGGCTTCCCGCGTGTAGCGGCGGATCATGGTCAGCAGAGCCTCATCGTCGATCGACCATTCCTTCTCGTTGAGGCCATGCTTGGCGACCGCGTGCGGGATCAAGTGCTTGCGCGCGATCTCGACCTTCTCATCCTCCGTGTAGCCGGCGATGCGGATGATCTCCATGCGATCCATCAGCGGCGGCGGAATATTGAGCGTATTCGCCGTGGTGATGAACATCACGTTGGACAGATCGTAATCGACCTCGAGATAATGGTCGTTGAAGGTGTGGTTCTGCTCGGGGTCGAGTACCTCGAGCAGCGCCGATGACGGATCGCCGCGGAAATCGGCGCCCATCTTGTCCACCTCGTCGAGCAGGAACAGCGGGTTCGACGTCTTGGCCTTGCGCATCGACTGGATGACCTTGCCGGGCATCGAGCCGATATAGGTGCGGCGGTGGCCGCGGATCTCGGCCTCGTCGCGCACGCCGCCGAGCGACACGCGCACGAACTCGCGGCCCGTGGCCCGCGCGATCGACTTGCCGAGCGAGGTCTTGCCGACGCCGGGAGGACCGACCAGGCAGAGGATCGGCCCGGTCAGCTTGTTGGCGCGCTGCTGCACGGCGAGATACTCGACGATGCGTTCCTTGACCTTCTCCAGGCCGTAGTGATCGGCGTCGAGAATCTTCTCCGCCGCCACAAGGTCCTTCTTGACCTTGCTCTTCTTGTTCCACGGGATCGACAAGAGCCAATCGAGATAGTTGCGCACGACGGTGGCTTCCGCCGACATCGGCGACATCTGACGCAGCTTCTTGAGCTCGTGGGTAGCCTTCTCGCGGGCTTCCTTGGAGAGCTTGGTCTTCTTGATCTTGTCTTCCAGCTCTTGCAGCTCGTCGCGACCTTCCTCGTCGCCGAGCTCCTTCTGGATCGCCTTCATCTGCTCATTGAGGTAGTACTCGCGCTGCGTCTTCTCCATCTGCCGCTTGACGCGGGTCCGGATGCGCTTTTCCACCTGCAGCACGGAGATTTCGCTCTCCATCAGCCCGAGCACCTTCTCCAGGCGCTGGGTGACGGCGGCCGTCTCCAGGATTTCCTGCTTGTCGGGAATCTTGACGGCGAGATGCGAAGCCACCGTGTCGGCGAGCTTGGCATAGTCCTCGATCTGCTGGACCACGCCGACCACTTCGGGCGACACTTTCTTGTTGAGCTTCACATAGCTCTCGAACTCGTTGACCACCGAGCGCGCCATAGCTTCGGCTTCGACGCGCTCGCCCATGTCGTCGGCAAGCACGGCGGCGTCGGCCTCGTAGTAGTCGTGGCGGTCGGTGTATTTGAGAACCTTGGCGCGGGTCGCGCCCTCGACCAGCACCTTGACGGTGCCGTCGGGCAGCTTGAGCAACTGCAAGACGCTCGCCAGCGTGCCGACCTCATAGATCGAGTTCGGTCGCCGGATCGTCGTCGGAGGCATTCTTCTGGGTCGCCAGCAGAATGAAGGTGTCGGAGCGCATCACCTCTTCCAGCGCCTTGATCGACTTTTCACGGCCGACAAAGAGCGGGACGATCATGTGCGGGAACACCACGATGTCGCGCAGCGGCAGGACCGGATATGCCCTGGTTTCGCCCGGTTGCAGCGTAGGTCGTGGTTTGGTGGTCATGGCTCAATTCCTTTTTTGTTGTGCCCCTGTCCCGGGACCCGCTTCAGGCGGCATCGCCGGACAGTGCCGGAGTGCTGTGCAAGGGGAGTGCCGGAATTCGCCGGCGCGCCAGAGAAGGGAGGAAGGGCCCCTCGCCCAGTCGCATACTACGAAGATTCGTACGCTAAGTCGCTTGGTACGCTATACGTAGGATTAGGCCCCAGGGTCCGCAAGCGGGGCCGGACTTTCAAGTTAAAACGGACGCAATACCGTCGAAACCAAGCAAGACGTAGCGAATCGGCGACAGTCGCCGCCGATCCTCGACGCGCTTGCGGGAACCCCGTCAGGCGCTAGCGCTGCCAGATTCTGCCGTCCGGTCGCTGCGGTCGGCATAGATATAGAGTGGCCGGGCGGTTCCCTCGACGACCTCGCGGGAAATCACTACCTCCTCGACCCCTTCCAGGCTGGGCAGATCGAACATGGTGTCGAGCAGAATCGTTTCCATGATGGAACGCAAGCCTCGCGCGCCGGTCTTGCGCTCGATTGCCTTGCGGGCAATGGCGCCCAGCGCCTCCTCGGCCAGCGTCAGGTCGATCGACTCCATCTCGAACAGCCGCTGGTACTGCTTGACCAGGGCATTCTTCGGCTCGACCAGAATCTTCTTGAGCGAGGCCTCGTCGAGGTCTTCCAACGTCGCCACCACCGGCAGGCGGCCGACGAACTCGGGGATGAGGCCGTACTTCAGCAGGTCTTCCGGTTCGACTTCGCGGAAGATTTCGCCTTGCTTACGGTCTTCCGGCGCCAGCACCTTGGCCGAGAAACCGATCGAGGTGGAGCGACCGCGCGCCGAAATGATTTTCTCCAAGCCGGAGAAAGCGCCGCCGCACACGAACAGAATGTTGGTGGTGTCGACCTGAAGGAATTCCTGCTGCGGATGCTTGCGGCCGCCTTGCGGGGGCACCGAGGCGATGGTGCCTTCCATGATCTTCAGGAGCGCCTGCTGCACGCCCTCGCCAGACACGTCGCGGGTAATCGACGGATTGTCGGACTTGCGCGAAATCTTGTCGATTTCGTCGATGTAGACGATGCCGCGTTGAGCGCGCTCGACATTGTAGTCGGCCGACTGCAACAGCTTGAGAATGATGTTCTCGACGTCCTCGCCGACATAGCCGGCTTCGGTGAGCGTGGTGGCGTCCGCCATCGTGAAAGGCACGTCGAGAATGCGCGCCAGCGTCTGCGCCAGCAGCGTTTTGCCCGAACCGGTCGGCCCGATCAGCAGGATGTTCGACTTCGCCAGCTCGACGTCATTGTGCTTGGTCTGATGGTTGAGCCGCTTGTAGTGATTGTGAACGGCGACCGAGAGCACCTTCTTGGCGTGATCCTGGCCGATGACGTAATCGTCGAGGACTTTGCGAATTTCCTTCGGAGTCGGAATGCCGTCGCGCGACTTCACCAGCGAGGACTTGTTCTCCTCGCGGATGATGTCCATGCACAGTTCGACGCATTCATCGCAGATGAACACCGTCGGACCGGCAATGAGCTTGCGCACTTCGTGCTGGCTCTTGCCGCAGAACGAGCAGTAAAGGGTATTCTTGGAATCGCTACCGCCGACTTTGCTCATTCCCTTCTCCGTCACGCTCTTCTCGACATCATCCAGCGCTATGTCGCGCCGATTTCATCTAGTCGCCGTTTGGCTCCGAGCCCCGCCGAAGCGCGACACCCAAATCCAAGCAAGTTTCGCGCCGGATTTCCAGCACGATTGCCCGCTCCTACATGAGCCGGCCACTTCCTCTAGCACACCCTCCGTAGCATAACCGAAGCATGCTAACGGCTCGATAATCAAGAATTTATTAACGATAACCGCTCTCCTGCAACGGAGGAAGCGGTCATTGGGAGGCAGCGTCCGCGTGTCGCGGCCGGCATATGGAACCCATTGGCGGTCGGGATCAGGCGGGTTTGGGCAGTAGTTCCTCGGGGCGCTTGTCGATCACCTGATCGACCAGCCCGAATTCCTTGGCCGCTTCGGCGGTCAGGAAGTAGTCGCGCTCGAGCGCATCCTCGATTTTCTTCAGCGATTGCCCGGTATGCTTGACGTAGATTTCGTTGAGCCGCTTCTTGAGATTGAGGATCTCCTGGGCGTGCAGCATGATGTCTGTGGCCTGGCCCTGGAACCCGCCCGAGGGCTGGTGCACCATGATGCGGGCGTTCGGCAGCGCAAAACGCATGTCCTTAGCGCCGGCGGCGAGCAACAGTGAGCCCATGGAGGCGGCCTGGCCGACGCAGAGGGTCGACACCGTCGGGCGAATGAATTGCATGGTGTCGTAGACCGCCATGCCCGAGGTCACCACCCCGCCCGGCGAGTTGATGTACATCGAGATTTCCTTCTTCGGGTTGTCCGCTTCCAGCCACAGCAGCTGCGCCACGACCAACGTCGCCACATGGTCCTCAATCGGTCCCGTAATGAAGACAATTCGCTCCTTCAGAAGCCGCGAGAAGATGTCGTAAGCGCGCTCGCCACGGTTGGTCTGCTCGACCACCATGGGGACGAGGGTCTGCATGTAGGTATCGACGGGATCTCTCATTTCGGCTCCTTAACGCGAATCACCGGCCTAGATTAGCCGTTCGGTCGCGCGTGGATGATCTATTTCCGCGCCGGCTTCGCCGCAAGACGTGGTCCGCTCAGGCCGCGGCAGGCTCATCTTCCTTGTAGAGTTCCTCGCGCGCGACCTTCTTTTCGGTCACATCGGCCAGCTCAAGCAGGAAGTCGACCACCTTTTCCTCATAGATCGGCGCGCGCAGCGACGCGATCGCGTCCGGATTCTGCCGGAAATAATCGTAGACCTGCCGCTCCTGGCCGGGGAACTGCCGCACGCGCTCCATCACCGCGCGGTTTAGCTCCTCCTCGGTGACGGTGATCTTGTTCTTCTCGCCGATCTCGGCCAGCACCAGGCCGAGACGCACCCGCCGTTCGGCAATGGCACGGTATTCCGCTTTGGCCTTTTCCTCGGTGGTGTCCTCGTCAGCGAAGGTTTTCTTTTCGGTCTCCATTTCGCTCAGCACCGACTTCCACACACGGTCGAATTCCTCCTCCACCAGCGAGGGCGGCGGATCGAATTTATGCTTGGCATCGAGTTCGTCGAGCAGCGAACGCTTGACCTTCTGCCGCGACACGGCGGTGTGCTCGCGCGTGATGCGATCCTTGACCGCGTCGCGCAGTTTGGCGAGCGATTCCAGACCGAGCGACTTGGCGAACTCATCGTCGACCGTCACCGTGCCCGGCGTCTCGATCGATTTGGCGGTGACGACGAACTCGGCGTCTTTGCCGGCGAGTTCTTCCTTGCCGTAGTGCTGCGGGAACGTGACCTTCAGCGTACGCGTTTCGCCCGTTGCGATGCCGATCAGTTGGTCCTCAAAGCCTGGGATGAAAGTGTTGGAGCCAATCAGCACCACGCTATCGTCGGCGCTGCCGCCTTCGAACGGCTTGCCGTCGATGGTGCCGGCAAAAGAGATGGTGACGCGATCGCCGCTCGCCGCTTTCTCGCCTTCCGGACGCGCCGTATAGGGCTTGTTCTGCTCGGCAATGCGGGCAATGCCCTCCTCGACCTCGGAGTTGGCGACCTCGCTGGTGAGCCGCGTGAGCTTGATCTGCTTGAAGTCGGCGAGCTCGATCGGCGGAATGATTTCGAGCGCCATCGTGTAGTTGAGGTCGCTCTGACCGGCGATCACTTTCTCGATCTCGCCTTCCTCGGTCGGCAGCGTGACCTTCGGCTCGGCGGCAAGCTTGTAGCCGTGCTCGCTGACGATCTGATTGTTGGCGTCGCGCACGGTCGCCTCGATCACCTCGGCCATGGCCGAACGGCCATAGACCCGCTTGAGGTGAGAGACCGGCACCTTGCCGGGACGGAAGCCGTCCAGGCGGATGCGGCCCTTTAGCTCGTCGAGGCGCACATTGACCTTGGATTCGAGCTCGGCGGCCGGAACCACCACCTGATATTCGCGCTTGAGACCTTCGGACAGTGTTTCGGTTACTTGCATGACCAGTTCGTTGCCTTCTAACTCAATCGTGCCGAGGCGCTTGAACCCGGCGTTTCAGCTCTGTCGGAGCCATGAGCCCTTGGCGTGGTGCGGGCGGAGGGATTTGAACCCCCACGTCTTGCGACACTGGAACCTAAATCCAGCGCGTCTACCAATTCCGCCACGCCCGCAAAGGGCATCGAAAAACGTCATTCGGCGCCGCAATTCGGCAGGGCTTTACGCGGCGCAGCCCGTCCGTGCAAGGCGCGACGCCCCGCCATCCAGGCGGCGCGGCTTATATCATGTCAAATCCGCGCGCTACCACTAAAATAGGCGGGATTTGACGCCGCTCAATGAAGCGCGCAGCGGGCCGCGCTAGGCGAAACACGGGGCAAAATCGAGAGGATTAACGATGCCGGCCGTTTTCGCCTCCGCCCCCGCCCACATAGCCACCGCGCTGTCGCGCCGCCGTTTCCTGGCGGGTGCCGGGGCGAGCCTAACCATGATCGCGCTGCCGCGGCGGGGCTTGGCGCAGCAAGCAACCGCCGATGGCTATCGCGTGCTGCGCGCGCGGTCGGGTGAGGCACGCTTGCGCGGCAATGATGCTGCGCCGACACCGATATGGGGCTACGACGGGACCGTGCCCGGACCCACATTGCGGGTCAAACAGGGCGAGGAGATCAAGCTCCGCTTGGTCAATGGGCTGAACCAGGCGACCACGGTGCACTGGCATGGGCTGCGCCTGCCGAATGCCATGGATGGTGTGCCGCATTTGACGCAGAAGCCGATCGAGCCGGGGCAGAGTTTCGACTACCACTTCGCCCCACCCGATGCCGGCACCTTCTGGTATCACACGCACTTTCTGTCATCCGAGCAGCTGGCACGCGGACTCTATGGCGTGCTGGTCGTGGAGGAGCGCGATCCGGTTGAAGTCGATCGCGATCTGATGCTGGTGGTGGACGACTGGCGGCTGATGGACGACGGCGCTATCCAGCCGAGCTTTGGCAACTTCCACGACGCCATGATGGCCGGGCGGCTCGGCCAATACATCACGCTCAACAGCCAAGACGTTCTCGATCTGCCGGTCAAAACCAATGAGCGCATACGGTTGCGCATCGTCAACACCGCCAACTCGCGCATCTTCAGTTTTCGCATCGCCGACCATGTTGCCCGGGTGATGGCGGTCGACGGACAGCCCTGCCCGCCGGAGATCGCGCCCAACGGCGTACTGACGCTGGCGCCCGGCAACCGCGTCGATTTATTCCTCGATGCCACGCTCAAGCCCGGCGCCGGGCGCCGATCCTGGTCGACGATTTGCGTGGCGGCGAACTGGAAGTCGGGCGCGTGATCTATGACACGGGCGCCCCGGCCCGGCCGGCCCCGCTCGGCGAGCCCAAGCCGCTGCCGGGCAATCCCTTGCCGGCGAAACTCGACCTAGCCGGAGCCCTCAAACTCGACGTGCCGCTCGATGGCGGCGGCATGGCGATGATGATGGGCCGCGGGATGATGGGTGGTGGCATGCGCCCCGGCGCCTTTACCGGCTACGGTGTTCCGGCGCAGGAACGCATCTGGGCGCTCGCCGGGGTGGCCGCCACCGGTCATGACGGACCGCCGATGTTTCACGTGAAGCGCGGCCGCACGGTGGCGCTCAATTTCATCAATCGCACCGCCTTTCCCCATGCCATGCATGTGCACGGCCATCATTTCCGCCACCTCAACGAGGGCAACGGCTGGAAGCCTTATTGGCTGGACACGGTGATCGTCGACGTGCGGCGCGCCGAACGCATCGCTTTCGTGGCCGACAACCCGGGCAAATGGATGCTCCACTGTCACATGATCGAGCACATGGCGGCGGGCATGGCGGCGTGGTTCGAGGTCACCTGAGCGGCGCGGGAGCTGCAGCGCGGCCGGCGCGCTGTTGTCAGGCTAGCTCGCTGAATACTCGCCGGTAGACCGCCGGCAGCGTCTCGGAGAGGTCTTCGGCGATCAGCCCGGGCCCGAACGCGTTGGCTGCCTCTCCGTGCAGCCAGACCGCGGCGCTGGCGGCCTCGAAAGCCGGCATGCCTTGCGCCAGCAGCCCGGCGATCATGCCGGCGAGCACGTCGCCGGCGCCGGCGGTGGCAAGATAAGGCGGCGCATTCGCGGCAATCGACGCACGCCCATCGGGCGCCGCCACCACCGTATCCGGGCCTTTCAGGAGAACGACCGCCCCGCTGGCGCTGGCAGCGAGGCGCGCCTTCTCAAGTTTTGATTTAACTTCATCGTCCCTGTCTATCGCCCTAAATAATCGTGCGAATTCCCCTTCATGGGGTGTCAGCACGACTGGACGGCCGCCGCGCTTGGCGACCAAAGCGACCAAGCCCTCCAGATCGTCGGCAAAACTGGTCAGCGCATCGGCGTCCAGCACCACCGCGGCTTCGCTTTCGAGCACAGCCGCGACCTGGTCTTTCATGGCGGGCCCAACCCCGCCGCCGGGGCCCAACACCACCGCGTTGCGACGCTTGTCGGCGAGAAAGGCGGTCAATTCGGCCACCCCGTCGACCGGGCGCACCATCACCGCCAGGCTCGCGGCCGCATTGACGCTGAGCGTCCCGCGCGGGCTCGCCAACGTCACGAGCCCTGCCCCGGCCCGCAGGGCGCCACGCGCCGCCAGCCGCGCCGCGCCGGTGGTTGATAGGCCGCCCGACACCACAACGGCATGACCACGGGCATATTTGTGGCCCTCGGCCCGCGGCAAAGGAAATTCATTTCCCCACAGAGCAGGATCGTTGGCGAACGTCCGCGGTTTCACATCCTCGAGGACGCTCGCCGGAATGCCGATATCGACCACGCGAACCGGACCGCAATGCAGCCGGCCCGGCAGCAGCAAGTGGCCGATCTTGCGGCGAAAGAAGGTGACCGTCTCGGCCGCTTTGACGGCTACCCCCATGACCGCCCCGGTGGTGCCGTTCACCCCGCTCGGCAAATCGACCGCGATGACCGGAGCCGGGCTCGCGTTCATCGCCTCGATCATGGCGCGCGGCAGCCCTTCCACCACGCGGTCGAGCCCGGCACCGAACAGTGCGTCGATGATGATGTCGGCTTTGGCGAGCGTGTCCGGTGAGGCCGGCTCGACCGGGCCGCTCCAGCGCTCGGCCGCGAGCGCAGCGTCGCCTTTGAGCCGCTCTTTATCGCCGACGAAGCTAATCCGCACCGAATAGCCGCGCTCGGCCAAATGGCGGGCGGCCACAAAGCCGTCGCCCCCGTTATTGCCGGGGCCGGCCACCACGACGACGTGCCTACCGTGGGGCGTCGCAGCGCAGTCCGCGACTGCCTTGCCGGCGTTCTCCATCAAGATCATGCCCGCAATGCCGCCCGCGATCGTCAACCGGTCGGCTTCGGCCATTTCTGAGGTTGTGAGCAGCTCGATCATTGCGATTCCAAGTGCACACTATCGGTGTGTCGAGAGGCGGACAAACATCCGCTGTATAATCAGGCAATCGGTAGCTGGCCAAAGGCTAAGCAGAATGCTTAATTGCTGGGCACCTAACATTAGGCAATTCCGGGCTAGTTGCCTTGCCCACCTTCTAACTCCCTACGGAGTCGACACTTTCAGAGCTTCGCCGGCTTGGCACGGGAACTGCTAACCGGAAGCCCGGCTCGCTCGTTTGCGTGCGACGGGTTTGGGGGAAGGAAACGGACGGAATGAAGAAAATCGAGGCCATTATCAAACCCTTCAAACTCGACGAGGTGAAGGAGGCATTGCAAGAGGTCGGACTGCAAGGAATTACCGTGACCGAGGCCAAGGGTTTCGGGCGGCAGAAGGGGCACACCGAGCTTTATCGGGGGGCCGAATACGTCGTCGATTTTCTCCCCAAGGTAAAGATCGAAGTCGTGCTCGGCGATGACATGGTGGAAAAGGCGATCGAGGCGATCCGGCGCGCCGCCCAGACTGGCAGGATCGGAGACGGCAAGATATTCGTATCGAGTATAGAGGAAGCGATCCGGATCAGAACCGGAGAATCCGGAACCGATGCGATCTAGGCCGCGGGCAGCGTTCTCGCGGAGCAATCCAAATCACATAAGGGGGAATGCCATCCATGACGACAGCCAAAGATGTCATGAAGATGATCAAGGACAACGACGTGAAGTACGCCGACTTTCGGTTCACGGACCCGCGTGGCAAGTGGCAGCACGTCACCTTCGACATTTCGCTGATTGAAGAAGACACCTTCGCGGAAGGCCAGATGTTCGACGGCTCCTCGATCGCCGGCTGGAAGGCTATCCACGAGTCCGACATGAACCTGATGCCGGATCCTTCGAGCGCCTGCATCGATCCGTTCTTCGCCGAAACGACTTTGTCGCTGATCTGCGACGTGCTCGAGCCGACCACAGGCGAGCCCTATAACCGCGACCCGCGCGGCATCGCCAAGAGAGCCGAGGGCATGGTCAAGTCGATGGGCGTCGGCGATACCGTCTTCTTCGGACCCGAGGCCGAGTTCTTCGTCTTCGACGACGTTAAATACGCCGCCGAGCCCTACAACACCGGCTTCAAGCTCGACTCCACCGAGTTCCCGACCAATTCCGACACCGAATATGAAGGCGGCAATCTTGGCCATCATGTCGGCACCAAGAAGGGCTATTTCCCGGTGCCGCCGCAGGATAGCGCGCAGGACATGCGCTCGGAAATGCTCGGCGCCATGGCGCGCATGGGCTGTCAGGTCGAGAAGCACCACCACGAAGTGGCGAGCGCTCAGCACGAGCTCGGCCTGAAGTTCTCACCGCTTACCGTGATGGCCGACCGCCTGATCATCTACAAGTATTGCATTCAGCAGGTGGCGCAGATCTACGGCAAGACCGCGACCTTCATGCCCAAGCCGGTCTACGGCGACAACGGCTCCGGCATGCACTGCCACCAGTCGATCTGGAAAGCCGGCAAGCCGGTGTTCGCCGGCAACAAATATGCCGACCTGTCGGAGACCTGCCTCAGCTACATCGCCGGCATCATCAAGCATGCCAAGGCGATCAACGCCTTCACCAACCCGACCACCAATTCGTACAAGCGTCTGGTGCCGGGCTTCGAGGCGCCGGTATTGCTCGCCTACTCCGCGCGCAACCGCTCGGCTTCCTGCCGCATCCCTTACACGACGAACCCGAAGGCCAAGCGCGTCGAAGTGCGGTTCCCCGATCCGATGGCCAATCCCTATCTCGCCTTCGCGGCAATGCTGATGGCCGGGCTCGACGGCATCAAGAACAAGCTCGATCCGGGCTCGGCGATCGACAAGGATCTCTACGATCTGCCGCCGGCAGAGCTCAAACAGATCCCGACCGTGTGCGGCTCGCTGCGCCAGGCGCTCGGCGAACTCGATGCCGATCGCGAGTTCCTGAAAGCCGGCGGCGTGTTCGACGACGACATGATCGACAGTTACATCGACCTCAAGATGCAGGAAGTGATCCGCTTCGAGCACACCCCGCATCCGGTCGAATTCGAGATGTACTACTCGGCGTAAGCGTTCCTCCCAAACATCGCACACGGTTACCGAGACTTGGGCGATGCAACTCAAAGGGCGCCCCATGGGGCGCCCTTTTTCTATGCGAGCGGGGTGGGTAGCGCCCTCACGTCACAATGATTTTAGATATTCGAGAAGCGCCTTCTTTTCCTGGCTCGTTAAACGCGTCCCGTATTCGTGTCCGCAGTTGCTATTGCCTGAATTAAGATCACTGCAGTCGGTCGTTACCATGACGGAATTAAATTGCGTCTGCTCCAGAGCGAGTCCGACGTTGACCGTGTCATAGGCGGCCCCAATCTTGAATTGCTTCACCCGTTCGGCCGCAGGCTTGAGCAACTCGGCCAGCGTCGGTACCGAACCGTTGTGTAGATACGGCGCGACCGCCCAAATTCCCTGCATCACCCGCGCTTCGTAGGAGCCCTTCGACGGCGGCGGCGCGGCAGGAATGATCACATGTGGGACCACCCTACCCTGAATGTGGAATTCGAGCGGCGCTTGCTTCGGTATCACCGGCGCATGATAGGCGCCTTGCAGATCCCGCAATGGCGGCGGAAGCCGGCCAAACTTCAGCTGGTGTGCGCCCGGCACGATCTGGATTTGAACGCCCGGCGCTCTGGCTATGAGGCCTGCGACCTTGGGCGCGCCGCCACCACGCAATACATTCTCTGCAATCGAACCGATAACCGAGGTTGCGAGTATGTTGAACGCCTGATCGTGGTCCTTTAGTGGATTGGTGACAAAGGGAATGAAGGCGCCTTCCAGCACTCCCGTTTTAGCGGTCCAGCCTAGAACGTCATATTCCCTTGTATCGGTCCCAACATTGATAATTGGGGTGGCCCAGGTTTGCATCAACGGGAAGCGCACCTTCCCGGGCTTAATACCGTGGCACTCAACGCATCCACCCTCCGCCGTCGACCGAGCAAAAATCGCCTTGCCCTGCGCCGCGAGCGTCGTGTCGATCAGCCATGGCCATTTTGGCGGTTCGATGTTTTTCACCAAGTCTTCGAGCTTGCCCAAACCGTCAAAATTCGCCGAGTTGTTGTTAAGGAAATCGACCAACAAGCCATCGCCTTTCGGTTCGAAAGAACCGAACACACCAAAGACCTCACCGAGGTTGCGCGCGAGGGCGAGAACGTCGCTGCCGTTATCAGCAAAACCCGGCCACTGCGTCTTATCTTGCACAGGCGCATTCCAAATAAATGGATATCGCACAGGCGCGTCGGCCTTTTTGATGTTGTCTACGATAAGGAAGCTCGGTGGCGGCCCGAGATCGAGGCCCGTAAGGCGATTGAAGATCATGCCAACCGCATCAAGCCTCGCCAGTCCCCAGCCTCGGGCAGGCAAAGCGTGCGTCACTAGCGTGTGAAAGCGAAGGTACCAAGCGTCAACGACATTTCGGAGGGTGGAAACATCCTCGGCATCCGGAGGGGCCGAGCTTAGAACGGCCGCAGCAAAATTATTAAACGCCACATCGGTCGCAAGCACCTGGCCGACAGCAGTGTCGAGGTCGACCAAAAAACTTTGGAAATCGACAATCGCTGGTCCGCCGTCAATGCGGTATGCCTTGCCGTCGGCCGTGATTTGCCGCGTGTGGCAAGCCGCACAGGTCATGCCCGCGACCTGTGCACCCGTCGGACCAGTCGCTGTAAAGCCAACCGGAAGCCCGATGCTGCTCGCGGGGTTTGCCAAATAGCCGTATCGCGAGAGACTGTCAGCCAAGAATGGCTGGCCGTTCGACTGCTTTAAGGCCTGCAGCCACGCCAGCGGAATCATCCGCGAGCCCTGATCCCTACTGTAGAAGTCGGATCGCGCCGCCGGAGTCCAATGTGACCCCTGGTCCGTAAAAATTGGTGCGGGGTCGACCGCCCAAGCGGCAGAAGCTGCTAGTAGGCCGACAACGAAACCCGTCAAATAAATTAGGAAACGCATGGCCGCCCCCTCTAACTAATGGTTGTTGTAAGGCATAGTTACCCGTGGGCGGAGATTGCGCAAGTTCAACGAAAAGGGCGCCCTTGCGGGGCGCCCTTTATTTTTCCAGATATTCTTGCGTAGGTCGGTTCAAAAGGACGAAGTAGACCCGATCAAACGTGTCCACTCATTGGGCAAACTGCGCTAGTCTGCGCGCTCCGCTTCCGCGATTGCCTCTTCGTGATACCAGGCACTGCCGCACGCTGTCTGGGCGATGCGCGACGTCGGAATTTTGGCGGCCTCGTTACGACGGTCAGCGGCAGCGAAGCGGCCGCGTGCCGGAAACTGGTAAATCTTGGCCGACCCGCCTTGGACAGTGTTGGTCATTGTTCGGCTCCTTCAAGTTACGCAACGAGCGTCAGGCGATTCGAGTTCCCTCTACATAATGTCTAGGTAGCAGCTTTGCTCCCGCTTTGCGCAACTTGCCGTGCAGAAAATCAGCGTTTGACGACAATATGTGCAAACTCGTTTTTGCTTCTTTCTGCGGCAACTTTAGCTTCCGCAAAATAACCGTTGCGCCGCACGCGTTTGCGACGGCAGCGCAACGACGCCGTCGATTGGCACGTTAAATGCTTGGAAAATTCAAGCAGTTGGCGGCCGGGCGCGCCGTTGGCGGCTGAGCACGCATAAGGATTCCCCCGCTTCGCGTCATCAGCTTATTAACGAGAGACCTGAAATGACAAAGTACAAACTCGAGTACATTTGGCTCGACGGTTACACGCCGGTGCCAAATCTGCGTGGCAAGACTTAAATCAAAGACTTCGACGTTTTTCCGACGCTTGATCAGCTTCCGCTCTGGGGCTTCGACGGAAGCTCAACGATGCAGGCTGAAGGCTCGAACTCCGATTGCATCCTCAAGCCGGTCGCGGTTTATCCTGACGGCGCTCGCACAAATGGCGCGCTGGTGATGTGCGAAGTTATGTTACCGGATGGCGTCACGCCGCATCCCTCGAACAAGCGCGCGACCATCCTCGACGATCCGGGCGCTTGGTTCGGCTTCGAGCAGGAATATTTCTTCTACAAAGACGGCCGCCCGCTCGGTTTCCCCTCGTCCGGCTATCCGGCACCGCAGGGCCCCTACTACACCGGCGTCGGCTACAAGAACGTCGGCGACACCGCGCGCAAGATGGTCGACGAGCATCTCGATCTCTGCCTCTACGCCGGCATCAACCACGAAGGCATCAACGCCGAAGTGGCGAAGGGTCAGTGGGAATTCCAGATCTTCGGCAAGGGCTCCAAGAAAGCCGCCGACGAAATGTGGATGGCCCGCTACCTGATGCTGCGGCTTACCGAAAAGTACGGCGTCGACATCGAGTTCCATTGCAAGCCGCTCGGTGACACCGACTGGAACGGCTCCGGCATGCACGCCAACTTCTCAACCGCCTATCTGCGCGAGATCGGCGGCAAGGAGTATTTCGAAGCTTTGATGAAGGCGTTCGAAGACGCACGCGAGGACCACATCGCGGTCTACGGCCCGGACAACCACATGCGTCTGACCGGCAAGCACGAAACCCAGTCGATCCACCAGTTCAGCTACGGCATAGCCGACCGCGGCGCATCGATCCGCGTGCCGCACAGCTTCGCCAACAACGGCTACAAAGGCTATCTCGAGGACCGCCGTCCCAACTCGCAAGGGGACCCCTACCAAATCGCTTCGCAAATCCTGAAGACGATTGCGTCGGTCCCGACCAGCGGCAAAGTCAGCGCTGCGGCTTAAGCATCCGTCTCGACTTGGACCACAGCCTTGGGCGCCCCGCGCGGGCGCCCATTTCTTTTTTTGCGCGTTGGCAGCCGATCAGACGATCAGCAAGGCGATGAGCGCGAGGCCGGCGATCGCGCAAGCTGCACTCAGCAGCAGGCGTTTGCGGTGCCGCCGCGGCCCGTAGACGCCGGCAGCGCGCCGGGCGGCGATCAGGGCGGCATCGAACTCAGCCGATGACGAAAACGGGCACGCCAGCGCCAGCCGCGCGCGCTCGATATTGGCTTCGAGCCTGAGCAGATCGCTCTTCGGCCGCGCCGCATGCGATAAAAGCGACATCGGCCAATGCTAGCGCGAATATGGTAAACGAGAGGTTGCCGATTTCCGGTGGGCCGCCGCGGCCGGCTTTGCGGCCTGGTACGCGTGGATATTGCGCGCTGCGGCCGCACCGCTCGCCACGCTGACGGCCGCTTTTTTCACGTCCGGCGGGTCTGGCGGGCGGGCCACTTCGCCGACGGGCTCGCTTTCGGCCGTGCAGAGCCGATTGCGGCCGTCATGCTTGGCACGATAAAGCGCGGCATCGGCGCGCGACAGCAGCGGGGCGACGTCAACGACCGGCGCGTTTGCCTCGGCAGCGCCGATGCTGACGGTGGCGCCGATGGCGTGCACGCCGACGACGGCGCCGGCGGCTTCGAACGCGATGCGCAGGCGTTCGGCGATCTTGCTGGCGATGTCCAGCGGGGCCGGCACAATGGCTGCGAATTCCTCGCCGCCCAGCCGCCCGATAATATCGTTGGCGCGCATGCTCGAACGTGCGGTTTGCGCGAACACCCGCAGCACCTCGTCGCCGGCCGCATGGCCGAAGCGGTCGTTGACCTGCTTGAAATGATCGAGGTCGAACATCAGCAGCGTCACCGGCTGGCCGCGCTTTGCCTGCTGCAGGCAAAGTCCCATCGCGTTCTCCATGAACGCACGCCGGTTGAGCAGGCCGGTTAGGGAATCGGTGCTGGCCGCATGGCGTTCGACGTGGAGATGATAATCCTTGACCATGAGCATCACGATGAAGGCGGTGCCCGTCACATAGATCATCGTCTCGAGCGCGAACACTTCAAGCCACTCGGCGGCGTATTCGGCCGGCATCAGAACTTTGAATGCCAGCGGCGCCGAGAAGATGATGGCGTGCAGAAGCGGCACCACCACCGCGGCGCTGCGCGAATAGAGCGATTTGCGTCGCTCGCGCCAGAGCTCGAAGGCGATGCAGAACGTATAGATCGCGACGACCAGAGCGCTGAAGCGCGATGCGCAGATTGCTGCCGGGCGTTGCTCCCGGCAGTTGACATAGGCCCAGCCATACGATGGCGCCGGCAAATGTTGCGACCGGAAGGATCGGGCGCCCGCGGAACAGCCGCACGCCGTTCCAGATCATGCCGCAAGCAACGAAAATCAGCGCCGCCGGGATGTCGGCAGGCAGCCTGAAGAACGGGGCCGGCGCGCTCCACAACGCCAACGACGAGGCGCCGATCAGATAGGCGGCGCCCCACCAGGCGAGCGCGCGCACGCTGCGCTCGGTCAGCCAGGCGAAAATCAGAAACAGGCCGAGCGCGGCGGTCAGGCACACCGCTACGAACAGTAGCGTCGGCTCGTCCAAGGGTGTCGCATGCGGGCTGACCGCGAAAGGCATCCAAACTCCCAACCGTGGCCCGCAGCGCAGTGTCGGCGCCTACGTGCGTTTGTGGTGCGTTCGTGCCGGTAAAATACGAAGCGCGGGTGGTAAAAGGCTTGCCCGCTTGCGCGCGCTTCGATGAAACACTTGCGAAAACTCGAATTAAAAGAGGCGCGAATGCTGCAAAACCCCGCAGCAAATTCTTCGCCGTCCCTTCGCCGGAAAAACCAAAAGGCGCGCCGGTTGCCGGCGCGCCCTTGCGGTATTTGGCGATGTGAAGCGGACTAGCGCTTGGAGAACTGGAAGGAACGGCGTGCTTTCGCTTTGCCGTACTTCTTGCGCTCGACCACGCGCGAGTCGCGGGTCAGGAACCCGCCGCGCTTGAGCGCGCCGCGCAGGTCCGGCTCGAAATAGGTCAAAGCCTTGGAAATCCCGTGGCGCACCGCGCCGGCCTGGCCCGACAACCCGCCGCCGGAAACCGTGCAGGTCACGTCGTATTGGCCGTTGCGGTTGGTGGCGACCAGCGGCTGCTGGATCAACATGCGCAGGACCGGTCTGGCGAAGAACACCTCGATCTCCCGCGTATTGATCAAGATCTTGCCGGAACCGGGCTTGATCCACACACGTGCGATCGCGTTCTTGCGCTTACCGGTGGCGTAGGCGCGCCCTTGCGCGTCCAGCTTTTGCACGTATGTCGGCGCTTCCGGCGCGGCCGGCTTGAGGCTCGCCAATCCTTCCAGCGACTGTACGGTCTCGGCCACGGTCAGGCACTCCTCACGTTCTTGCGGTTCATGGCGGCGACGTCGAGCGTCGTAGGCTTCTGCGCCTCGTGCGGATGGTCCGCGCCGGGATAGACCCGCAGATTGCCGAGCTGCACGCGTCCGAGCGGCCCGCGCGGCAGCATGCGCTCGATCGCCTTCTCGACGATGCGCTCCGGGAAGCGGCCCTCCATGATCTGCTTGGCCGAACGCTCCTTGATCCCGCCGATATAGCCGGTGTGATAGTGGTAGACCTTCTGGTCGCGCTTGCGGCCGGTGAACACCGCCTTGGCCGCATTGATGACGATGACGTTGTCGCCGTCGTCGACGTGCGGGGTGTAGGTCGGTTTGTGCTTGCCGCGCAGCCGCAAGGCGACGATCGAGGCAAGGCGCCCGACCACCAGCCCGGTGGCGTCGATGGTCACCCACTTTTTCTCGATGTCGGCGGGCTTGGCCGAATAGGTCTTCATGGTCGGTCCCTGGAAAAGCGCTTGTTCTGCGCCGAAGCGGCGAGTTCTCTAGCCGAGGGAACAGCCGCGGTCAACGCCACCGTACAACGTTTTTACGCTATAAATCAATATCTTATAATAATGGTATTTTAACACCACCGGCTAATTACCGCTGCTGCGGAATGGAATAGGTCGAGGTGACATGCGCCACCGGCTCGTCCTGGCCGGCGGAACGGATGGTCACCTCGCCGACCACTAAGCGCTTGCCAACCTTCATCAATCGCGCGTCGGCGATGAGGTCGGCGGCGGCCGGCTTGCGCAGAAAATTGATGTTGAGATTGGTGGTGACCGCCAGCGGCTGCGGCCCGACCGCCGAGAACATGGCGACGTACATGGCGAAATCGGCCAGTTCCATCATCGTCGGGCCGGAAATAGTGCCACCCGGGCGCAGATGTTCCTCGTGATACTGGCGGCGGACGGACACGTCTCCGTAGTCCACGCGCTCGATCGACAGCCCGCAGCCGGGGAAAAACGCCTGCGGAAATTCCGCCGATAAAAGCTTGCCGATCTCGTCGGCCGACATGGCTGGCGCCGGCATCCGTTCCCCCCAATAGGCCGGACCATCCGGCGCCCCCGTCTTAGACGGGGCGCGGCTCGCGTCAACGCTCAATCTTTGCCGTAGAGCGCGCGCAACTCGTCCTTGGCCTTTTCCAATCTATCCCTGCGCGTCCCGGAGAGGCCTTTGCCCGCGCGGTTGATGTAGAACACCAGCATCGACATGGCCGAGCGGTAAGGCTCGGATTTGCGCCGCCGGCTGCGATCGGCCGAACGTTTGAGCGACAAAGCGATCGCGCGCGCGGTGGGTTTCGTGAACACGCCCTCTTCAAGCGTCAGCGCATCGCTGGTCTCGGTCACGCGCTTTGACCAGCGGCGGCCGGTGCGCTTGGACTTTTTCCTGCTGGATTTGCGCTTGCGTTTGGCCATGCGATCTCGTCCTTGCTGCAATAACGTCCGCCCGAGGCCTCACGTTCCGGGCAGCTTTGCACGGAGGCGCCGCCGGGTTAAGTATCGGCTGCGAACCGGCACAGGATCAGACCTTCATGAGCGTCCGAAGCGCCCGCGCCGTCGAGGCCGCAGCACCTGTGCTGCTGCGCGAGCGCGACGGCAATGTCGCTATCCTCATTCTCAATCGTCCGCAGGCGCGCAATAGCCTGTCCGAGGCGTTGCTCAATGAACTGTCCGCCGCGCTTGGCGACATCGCCGCCGACAAAACCATTCGCGCGATTGTGCTGGCGGCGAACGGTCCGGCCTTTTGCGCCGGCCACGATCTCAAGGAACTGACCTCGCGGCGCAGCGATGCCGATGGTGGCCGCGCCTATTTCCGTCACATCATGACGATTTGCAGCGCCATGATGCAACAGATCGTCAATCTGCCGCAGCCGGTCGTCGCCGCGGTGCAAGGTGTCGCCAGCGCTGCCGGCTGCCAACTGGTCGCCAGTTGCGATCTGGCGATCGCCTCCACCAGCGGCCAAGTTCGCAACCCCCGGCGTCGATATCGGCCTGTTCTGCTCGACGCCGATGGTGGCGCTGTCGCGCAATGTGGCGCGCAAGCACGCGATGCACATGTTGCTGACCGGCGAGATGGTGTCGGCTGAGGACGCCGCGCGCATCGGTCTGGTCAATCGCGCGGTCGCGCCCGGCGAGGAGCGCAAAGCGGCGCTGGCGCTTGCACAGGAGATCGCCTCGAAATCGTCCTATGTGCTCAAGATCGGCAAGCAGGCCTTCTACCGGCAGGCCGAGATGACGCTCGCCGACGCCTACCGCTACGCGGCCGAAGTGATGACCGAGAACATGATGGCGCGCGACGCCGAAGAAGGCATTTGCGCTTTCATCGAGAAGCGCGACCCAACCTGGGAGGATCACTGATGACTCGCACCGCAATCCTTGCCATGTCCCTTTTGCTCGTGTCGTTGATACCGGCCGTGGCGCAAGAGATCACGGCGGCCGAGCGAGCCGCCTGCGATACCGACTACGAAAAATATTGCCGCGGCACGTTCCCCGGCGGCGGGCGCATCATCGCCTGCCTCGACAAGCACTATGCCGAGCTCGCGCCGGCCTGCAAAAAGGTGGTCGAAGGATACAAGAAGAAATAATCCGGCGGCCGGGCCGCCATGCGAGGAGCCATCGGCACCGCCGGTGGCTCCTATTTTTGCCGCCGGCCCCAACCCAACCAATGCGCCGAACGAGCTTTGACGCCCTTTATCTCGCCCGCCGATCCGGTCGCACTCACCCACCCCGGCCCTACCGTGAGCAACCGCAACCGACTATCTTTGTTTCCGCAACCGTGGTGCGCATGACAAATTCAGCCCGCGTCTTCACGCCGGCCGCGCAAAGGGCGCAAGCAGAGCGCGGCTCGGCCAAAGGCTATGAGCGGCGCGTCGCCGAAGGCTTTCCCGACCGGGTGACGCCCGAGCTTGCGGCCTTCATTGCCGAACAGGATACCGCCTTCCTCGCAACCGCCACCGCCGACGGCGCGCCTTACGTCCAGCATCGGGGCGGCCCCAAGGGCTTCATCAAAGTCCTGGACGAGCGCACGCTCGGCTTTGCCGACTATCGCGGCAACCGGCAGTACATCACGCTCGCCAATCTGTCCGAGAACGACCGCGCCTTTCTGTTCCTGCTCGACCCGGCGCGCCGCCAGCGCATCAAGCTTTGGGGCCGCGCGCGCGTGGTGGAAAACGACGCGACTCTGGTCGAGCGTCTGTTCGATAAGGATTACAAGGCGCGGCCCGAGCGCGCCGTCCTATTCACCATCGAAGCCTGGGACGTGAACTGTTCCTCGCACATCGTGACACGCTTTACTGAAAGCGAGATCGAGCAAGCGCTCGCCGCCGTGCAGGGCAAGATCGCCGCGCTCGAAGCCGAGAACGAACGGCTCCGCGCGCTCCTTGCGCAAAATGCCGATGCGCCTTACGAACCGCCGCGATGAACCACGACCAATATCCCGACAGCTATATCCGCGGCATTCTCAACACGGTGAAGACCATTGCCATGGTCGGCATCTCGCCGAAGGACAACCGGCCGAGCTATTTCGCCTTCAAATATCTGCTCGAGCGCGGCTACCGCATGATCCCGGTCAATCCCGGACAGGCCGGCAAGGACATCCTCGGCCAGAAAGTCTACGCCCGCCTCGCCGATATCCCCGAGCCGGTCGACATGGTCGATATCTTCCGCGCCTCCGAGCACGTCATGCCGATCGTGCAGGAGGCCGTGGCGCTGAAGAAGCCGCCGCGGGTCATCTGGATGCAGCTTTCCGTGCGCAACGACGAAGCGGCGGCGATTGCCGAAGCGGCCGGCATGAAGGTGGTGATGAACCGCTGCCCGAAGATCGAATATGGCCGGCTGTCCTCGGAGATTTCCTGGATCGGGGTTAATTCGCGCACCTTGTCATCCAAGCGCGCGCAGCCGCTTGGCAAGGGCGTGCAACGCATGGGCCTCGGCACGATGAAACCGGAAGACGACGCCACTCATTAGATTGCGCTTCTCGGAAAGACTTTCCCCGGCACCGCGCGGCCGCAGATCGGGCTTTCCCATTAACCCGTTGCCATCATGCCGCCTTGACGGCGCGCCCACCCGGCCCGTTATATCGCCCCGCTCGATCCGCGCCGGCTCTTTGGCGCGACCATAAATGCGACGGGGTGAACACATGGCCGACGGCGAACGCATTCCGGGCTTTTCGACGCTTGCGATTCACGCAGGCGCCAAGCCCGATCCGACCACCGGGGCGCGGGCAACGCCGATCTACCAGACCACCTCGTTCGTGTTCGACGACGTCGATCACGCCGCCTCGCTGTTCGGACTGCAGGCGTTCGGCAATATCTATACCCGCATCGGCAATCCGACCTGCGCGGTGCTGGAGGAACGCGTCGCGGCGCTGGAAGGCGGCACCGCCGGTCTGGCGATCGCCTCCGGGCACGCCGCGCAAGTGGTGGCGATGCATGCGCTGATGACGCCGGGCGACGAGTTCATCGCCTCCAAGAAGCTCTATGGCGGCTCGATCAACCAGTTCAACTACTCTTACAAGAATTTCGGCTGGAACGTGGCGTGGGCCGATCCCGACGACATCGGCACGTTCGAGAAGGCGGTCACGCCGAAGACCAAGGCGATCTTCATCGAGTCGATCGCCAATCCCGGCGGCGTGATCACCGACATCGAGGCGGTCGCCAAGGTCGCGCGCCAGGCCGGCGTGCCGCTGATTGTCGACAACACGTTGGCCACGCCTTACCTGTGCAAGCCGATCGACTACGGCGCCGACATCGTGGTGCATTCGCTCACCAAATTTCTCGGCGGTCACGGCAACTCGATCGGCGGCATGATCGTCGACGCCGGCAGCTTCAACTGGTCGCGCGATGGC
This sequence comes from uncultured Alphaproteobacteria bacterium, assembly GCA_963761245.1. Taxonomy (GTDB): domain Bacteria; phylum Pseudomonadota; class Alphaproteobacteria; order Rhizobiales; family Xanthobacteraceae; genus Pseudolabrys. The sequence continues at coordinate 143,918 of CAVXGN010000024.1, forward strand.
CGCTATCCGATGCTGTCGGAGCCGCGCCCGGAATACCAGGGCATCGTACTGCACGAGACCTTCGGCAATTTCGCTTTCGCCATCTGCTGCCGCGTGCTGGGCTTGCGCGACCTCGGACCGGCGCTGTCGCCGTTCAATGCTTTCCTGATCCTCACCGGCATCGAGACGCTGCCGCTGCGCATGCAGCGCCATTGCGAGAACACGCTCGCCGTCGCCGAGTGGCTGTCGAAGCGGCCGGAAGTGGCCTGGGTCAGCTATCCCGGCTTGCCCGGCGACCGCTATCACAACCTCGCCAAGAAATACGTGCCGAAGGGCTGCGGCGCGGTGTTCACCTTCGGGCTGAAGGGCGGCTACGACGCCGGCGTGAAGCTTGTCTCCAACGTCGAGCTGTTCTCGCACCTGGCCAATATCGGCGACACCCGCTCGCTCATCATCCATCCCGCCTCCACCACGCACCGGCAATTGTCGGATGCGCAGAAGGTGCAGGCCGGCGCCGGACCGGACGTGGTGCGGCTGTCGATCGGGCTGGAGGATGTCGCCGACATCATCGCCGATTTGGAGCAAGGCCTGACGGCGGCGTAATCAGCCTTTCTTCAGCGTCCGCTCGACATAAGCGCGGATATGGGAAAGCGTCTCCGGCGCGGTCCAGATGTCGGTGACGGCCCTCTCGGTCGTCAGTCCACTTTTCGCCATGCGCTCGCCCACCGGTGCCCGGATTTGTCTCTTGGTCTGCATGAAGGCCGCGGGCGACAGCAGCGCCAATTCCCGCGCGATGGCGATGCGCATCCACCATCAACGCGTCCGGCTCCGCCACCTCGTCGATCCAGCCGCGCTGCAAGGCGGCATCGGTCGTATAGGTCGCGCCACTGAGCGTGACCTCGGCCAGATAGCGCGACGGCACGGAGGCGCGCACGATCTCGAAGGCGAGCGCGGGAAACGGCACGCCCACCAGCAATTCGGTGACGCCGATGCGGCCGGCCTCACGCGCCATGATGCGGCGGTCGGCGCAACAGGCGAGCACGCAGCCGCCGGCGATGGCGTGGCCGTTGATTGCGGCCACCACCGGTTTGGGGTGGTAGAACACGGTCTCGTAGAGCTTGTGCAGCGCGGGCAGGAATTTGCGCACATAGACGGCGCCGCCGGCGCTCAGCCGGATCAGATCGACGCCGGCCGAGAAGATCTTGCCCTCGGCGGTGAGCACGACGGCCTTGACGTCGGAGCGCGCCAACTCCTGAAACCGCGCCGCAAGCAGCTCGCAGAGTTCGATGTCGAGCGCATTGGCCTTGCCGTGCTTGAGCGTGACCAGCGCAATGCCGTCGGCAAAAATGACGTCGATCATGCGCGTTGCTCGCGCGCGGCGGCGGAAGCCGGCAAACGCAAATCGGCGCGATGCCAATGGCGCTCGGCATGCATGACCGCGATGGTCAGCACCAAAATCGCCATCACCTGATGCGCGAGCGCGAGCGGGATCGGCGCCTGATTGACGAGCGTGATGATGCCGAGCGCGGCCTGCAGCGTCACCGCGCCTGCCAGGATCAGCGCGCCGCGCACTTCGTGGCGCCGGACCCAGGCGTCATTGGCGTGCAGCATCACCAGGATCCAGAGCGCATAGGCCACCATGCGGTGATCGAACTGCACGGTAAGCGTATTCTCGAACAGATTGCGCCAGGCCGGATGGATGAACCAGAGCCGCTCCGGCGACGGGATGAAGGCGCCGTCGATCTGCGGCCAGGTGTTGAACACCAGCCCGGCATCGAGACCGGCCACCAGCGCGCCGAGATAGATTTGGATCAGCACCAGCACGAGGATCGCCAGCGCCTCGATGCGCAGCCGTCTCGGCGGCCGTTGCGGCGCCTGCGGCAGCATTTGCTGCGCGGTCCACAACACCGAGACATAGATCGCGCAGGCAAGCGTCAGGTGAAAGGCGAGCCGGTATTGCGACACGCTGGTGCGCGCGCCCGACAGGCCGGACGACACCATCCACCAGCCGACCGCGCCGAGGAAGGCGCCGGCGCCGAAGATGACCCACAGCCGGTTGCGCAGCGGCGGCGGAATGGCGCCGCGCCACAGGAAATACAGAAACGGCAGCAGGAACACCGCGCCGGTCAACCGCGCCAGCAAACGGTGCGTCCACTCCCACCAATAGATGATCTTGTATTGGTCGAGGCTCATGCCGCGGTTGAGCTCGCGGTATTGCGGGATCGCCTTGTAGGCGTCGAAATCGGCCTGCCAGGCGGCTTCGCTCATGCGGCGGCAGCACGCCGGTGACCGGCTTCCATTCGACGATCGACAGCCCGGATTCGGTGAGCCTGGTGGCGCCGCCGACCATCAGCGTCAGAAAGATCATGGTCGCCACCGCGAGCAGCCACAGCCGCACCGTCGCGGACGCCTGATAGGTCGGGTGTATTGCTTGCTCGGACATGGTTGCTTGCCGGGGACGGCGCGGACCATATAGTCATGCCCGCGTGACCGCAAACGTCCGAGTACTTCATGCCCGCCCGCCTTCGCAAGCTGATCGGCGCCGTCGTCCTGCTGGTCCTGGTTGCCGTCTGGTCGCTCGTCGCCATGGCGCTGGCGCAGTCGGTGCTGACCGACATCAACGGGCTGGTGGCGGTGATATTTTACGTTGTCGCCGGCCTCGGCTGGGTGCTGCCGGCGATGCCGATCATCAGTTGGATGTCGCGGCCGGACCGCGCATGATCCCGAAAAGTGGGAACCGGTTTTCGGACAAGATCATGCGCCAAGAAATTAGGCCGCGTTGACCTGGCGGAAGCCGTTCCACATGGCGGTGGCGGCGCCCGACATCAGCACCTTCAGATAGCGCTGGCGCTGGAACTCGCCGTTCACCGAAACGCGCGGCAGCGCCATCAGGTGGTCGCGGTGCGCCTTGAACAGGACGCCCGGCCGGGTGGTGACCGCGGTCTTGAAACCGAGCTCGGCGGCAATGCGGAACTCGCGCGGGCCCGCCGAGGTCGGATCGCCGACCGGATAGGCCAAATGATCCGGCCGCTTGCCGAGGGCGGCTTCCAGCACCTGCCGGCTCATCGCCATCTCCGTCCGCACGATCTTCTCGTCCGGCACCTTCTTCAGCATCACGTGATTGACGGTGTGGGCGCCGATCGTGCACAGCGGGTCGGCCCCAAGCTGCGCGATCTCGTCCCAGGTCATGCAGGTGTCGCGGCAGAACGCGGCCATGTCGACGCCGTGGCGCACGCACAGCTCGCGCACCGTGCGACGCACCTCGTCCTCGGTCTTCATGCCGCGCAGAAAACGATAGAGTTGATCGTAGGCCTCGCGCTTCTCGGCGGCGGTCGCGCAATCGACGAACTGCTGCTTGTCGTTGATCATCAGGCCGATGCGGTTGTTCTGCGCGATCACCGCTTCCAGCCCCACCCACCACAATTCGCCGAGCCGGTCCGGGAAGCTGGTCGGGATATAGAGCGCGAACGGCATTTCGTATTTCTTGAGCAGCGGATAGCCCCACGCCAGCAAATCCTTGTAGCCGTCGTCGAAGGTGAGGCACACGAAACGACGCTTGAAGTCGCCGGTGGTCAGCCGCCGGTGCATCTCGTCGAGCGAAACGACGTCGACCCGCGCGCGCTTGAGCCGCCGCAGCAGGCGCTCGAAGAAGGCCGGGTTGATTTCGAGCAGCCGGTTGGGCTGGAACGCCTCGCTGCGCGGCGGCCGCACATGGTGCATGGTCAAAATCACCCCGACGCCGCCCAGGAAGGGCTGCATCAGGTGATAAAGGCCGCTGAAGTAAAGCGTCTCCAGACCGCCGCGAATGATGGTTTTCTTCACGCCCGCCAATCCTTGCCGACACTGTAAACCTAATATTCCAACCCTTTATTGAGAAATCTTTGCGAACCTGCGGCAACGTTAACGGTGCTTAACCTCGATGAACGTCGTCTCCCTCCGCTATGCCGCCTTCGATCGCCGCACCTTGCCGGCGGCGCCCGTACAGATGGCGCGTGTCGAGGTCTTCGACGACATGGCGGCGGCCGAGCCCTATTGGCGCGCGCTCGAAAAAGAGCACGCGCTGTCGACCCCCTACCAGCGGTACGATTTCCTGCGGCTCTGGCAGCGCCATGTCGGCGCCAAGGCAGGGGTTACCCCGTTCATCGTGGTCGGCTTCGACGCCATCGGCAAACCGCTGTTCCTGTGGCCGTTCGGCCGCCGCTCGCTCGGGCCCCTGCGGGTCGTCGAATTTCTCGGCGGCAAGCACGCGAACTTCAACGTCGCGCTGTGGCGGCCGGATGTCGCCGCCAATATCGGCGCCGGCGACATTGAAGCCGTGCTCGCACGGCTCGCCTCACACGCCGATGCGCTGCTGCTGACCAATCAGTCGCTGACCTGGGCCGGCACCACCAACCCGTTCGCGCAGTTGCCGCATCAACGCGCGGCCAATTTCGGCTTCTCGGGCGCGCTCGCGCGCGATTTCGACGCTCTGCTGCGTACCCGCGCCAACGCCACCGCCCGCAAGAAGATGCGCAAGAAGGAGCGCACGCTTTTCACCTTCGGCATTATACGCTTCCTGCGCGCCGACAATGCGGCGGAAACCCGCCAGGTGCTCGATGCCTTTTTCAAGCAGAAGGCCGCGCGCATGCGCATGCTCGGCGTGCCCAACGCCTTTGCATCGCCCGAGGTGCGCTATTTCATCGAAGCGGCGGCAACAGAACACCTCGCCGACGGCAGCCCCATCATCGAGGTCTATGCGCTCAAGGTCGGCGAGATGATCGTCGCCACTATGGGTGGCATGGTCGGCGACGGCCGCTTCTGCGCCATGTTCAATTCGATCGAACACGGTCGTGTCGCCTCCGAAAGCCCGGGCGAACAATTGCTGCTCCACCTGGTCCGAGCCTGCTGCGAGCGCGGCCTGACGACCATCGACCTCGGCATCGGCGAAGCGAACTACAAGAACCTGTTCTGCGGCGACGCCGAACCGTTGTTTGACAGCTTCTTGCCGCTGTCGCCGTCCGGCAAGTTCTTGGTGTTCGCTGCGCGCATCGCCGCGGCGGGCAAGCGGCTGGTCAAGCAGCATCCGGCGATCTGGAACATCGTGCGCGCACTGCGGCGATTGCGGGCGCGCCTGTCGCCCGCGCCCTAGTCGTCGAGTTCCACGCTCAGGCCGCGACGGCGCGCGTTCGGCCGCCGATCAGCGTCACATCGGTAAACCCGGCGGCGGTCAGGCGCTCGCGCGCCGCGCGCGTCGCCGGACTGGCCGAGTCGATCGCCACCAGGACCGCATGCGGAGCCAGCGAAGCGAAGCAGCCAACCGACGCATCGAGCACCGAGCCGGCGTCGATCACAACATGGTCGTAGCTACGCGCCAACACCTCGATCAGAGCCCCCAGCATCGGGGACTCCGCGAGTTCCGATTCGCTATTCCCGACATGACCGGTGGCCACCAGATGCACGCTTGAATGCTGGTCGCGGGTGATGATGTCGCCGAATGAAGCGCCGCCGTGGATCAACTCGGCAACGCCCGGCGCCTCCGGCTCGCTGGAGAGCGCCGACAGATTGGGCGAATCGAAGGCCAAATCGACCAGCACCACTTTCGCTTCCTCCGCCAGCACCCGCGCCAGCGTGACGGCGGCGGATGTCGTGCCGACATTGCGCATGCTGCCGATCAGCGCGACCCGGCGTCCGGCGTCGCCGGCATCCCGCATCTCCAGGGCCAACTGCACGATGTCACGTGGCGGCAGCGGCGTATCCATAGCTTCGGGGACGTGCTCCTCGGTCGGGGCAACCGGTGGCGATTCCGTGTTCGCTGCCATCGGGGTGTCCTGCGGTGGCGACGTATCCTGTGGCACCGGCGCAACTTCCGGCACGGGCGTCACCTGGGGCTCGTAATCGGGGGCCGAGACCGGCGGCGCATAACCGTAGGCGACCGTCGGCGAACCGAGCAGCGCGCCTGTCACGATGAAGCCGCATGACAACACGAACGCGGCAAAGGCGGCGACCAGCACGGTCGGCAGCTTCTTCGGATAGGCCGGTTTGATGGACGGGCTGGCGCTCGAAATGATACGCGCTTCCGGCGGCGCGGCATTGATGTTGTCGCGGGCGCTCGCTTCGCGATATTTGGCGAGATAGGACTCAAGCAATTCGCGTTCGGTCTTGGCCTCACGCACGAGGGCGCGTAACTGCACGTCCTGCTCGTTGGAATTCGAAGCGAGGCGCTTGACCTGATTGAGACTGTCGGTGAGCGTCTCTATTCGATCGCCGGCGACTTTTGCGTCGTTGTCAAGCTGGTTGGCCAGCCGGACACCTTCGTTACGGATTTCACGCTCGACCTCGGCGATTTGCGCCTTGAGCTCCTTGATGCGCGGATGTTTGTCGAGCAACGTGGTCGATTGCTCTGCAAGCTGCGAACGCAGCGTATTGCGCATCTCGACCAGCCGGCGCATCGATTCGGTATTGGCGATGTCGGACGATTCGATCGGCTTGCCCGAGCGAATGAGCTCGCGCAATTGGCGCGCGCGCGCCGCGAGATCGGCTTTCTGCCCGCGCGCCGCCGCGATCTGCGAATTGACCTCGCTGAGCTGCTGATTGGGCAGCGAGGTGTTGTTGGTGCCGACGAACAGGTTGGACTTGTTGCGATACTGCTCGACCTTGGCTTCGGCGTCCGCCACCTTTTTGCGCAGGTTAGCGATCTCGCCGGACAGCCAATCGCCGGCGGCGCGGGTTTGGTCCTGCTTTGCCGCCTGCTGCATGTGCAGGTAGGTCTTGGCGATGGCATTGGCGACGCGCGACGCAAGCTCCGGATTGGCCGACCTGAAGTCGATGGCGATCACGCGCGATTTTTCGACCGCGGACACATTGAGGTGCTCGTAATAGGATTCGAGCGTGCGTTCCTCACGCGACATGCTGCTCAGGTCGCGGCCCACGCCGAACAAGCCCAGCACGATCCGCAGGGTGGAAAAGCGATTGAGCGAGGGATCGAATTCCGGATTGGAGTCGAGTTTTTCCTCTTTGATGACCTTGCGCGCCAGATCGCGCGATAGCACCACCTGGATTTGGCTGGCGACCGCCTCCGGATCGATGGTGGTGCTGGCGGCGTTCTTGTCGGCCTCGGCGCGCAGGAACACGTTTTCGCGCGCTTCCAGCAGCAGCCGCGCCTCGGAGCGGTATTGCGGCGTTATCAGGTTGACGACGACAAACGCAGCGACCGCCACAATCAGCGTGATCGCGACGATCTTGTCCTTCTTCTGCCAGAGAATGCGGCCAAGCGCCCGCATATCCGGCTCGCCGTTGCCGAAAATCGGAACCGGCTCAAACGCCGGTTCGGACGCGGGCTCAGACGCAACTTTCGACTTCCAGCGGAACAACATGCGCCACTCCAACGCTTACATTACGAGGTACCACTTTGATCAAACCCCATTATGGTTGCCACCCCGTTAATTCGCCCCACAAAGACCGCGCAGTCAGGTTTTGTTAACCACCCGGGCCCCAAATCCGTGTTGTCGTCCGCGGTGGCCCTGAGCAATGACCTCTCTCAACATCCTGCACGTCATCCGCGCGCCGGTCGGCGGCCTGTTCCGCCATGTGCTGGATCTCAGCCGCGGGCAAGCCGCGCGCGGCCACCGTGTCGGGCTGATTGCCGACATCCGCACCGGCGGTGTGCGCGCCGAGGACGCCCTACGAAACCTCGCGCCCGATCTCGCGCTCGGCCTGATCCGCATTCCGATGCGGCGGCACGCCAGCCCCACCGATTTTCTCGCGCTCGCGCAAGTGATACGCCGGATCAAACAGGTCGACGCCGACGTCGTGCATGGCCATGGCGCAAAGGGCGGCGCCTACGCGCGGCTTGCCTTCGGTCCCAAACGTTTTGTGCGCGCCTACACACCGCACGGCGGCAGCCTGTTGTTCGCGAACGACACGCTGGCGGGAAAAATCTATCTGACGACCGAACGTCTGCTGATGCTGCGCGGCGACCTGTTTTTGTTTGAGAGCGCTTACAGCGCCGACATTTTCCGCGCCAAGGTCGGGCAGCCACCCGGTCTTGTGCGCATCGTCCATAACGGCGTCTCGCGCGCGGAATTCGAGCCAATCGTCACAAAGCCTGACGCCACCGACCTCGTCTTCATGGGCGAGTTGCGGCCGGTCAAAGGCATCGACGTGCTGCTGAATGCCATCGCCATGCTGCACAAGCAGGGGCGCAAGATCACCGCCACGTTGGTCGGCGACGGCCCCGATCGGCACGTGCTGCAAGCGCAAGCCGAGCAATTGGGGCTTGGCGACACGGTGCGCTTCACCGGCGCCCTGCCCGGCTACGAGGCTTTGACGCTCGGCCGCATCATGGTGGCGCCGTCGCGCGCGGAGTCGCTGCCCTATGTGGTGCTGGAGACCGCCGCCGGCGGCAAACCGCTGATCACCACCAAGGTCGGCGGCATTCCGGAAATCTACGGTCCGCTGACGCCTACTTTGGTCCCGCCGGTCGATGCACCGGCGCTGGCGGCGGCCATCGCCAACGCCCTCGACCACCCGGACGCGACCGCGGAACTCGTCGGCAAGCTGCGCGAACGGGTGGCATCGCTATTTTCCGTCGAACACATGGTCGACGGCGTGCTCGAAGCCTATCAGACCGCGCTGGAAGGCCTGCGCAAGAGCGGCCGTTAATTCTTTTTTGGCCAACGCGCTAAGCCTTTATTGACAGTTTTTCCATAGAAGTTTCCAGGAATTAACGACAATTCCTGCCGCCGTGCCGGGGCAAAGTGGACGGCCGTTTGCTGGCGTCAGTCATGACCGATACCGACACGCACCCTTTGCTCAACGCTCCAAGCGTCGCCCCGACGCTCGATCATCAACCGCCGCCGCGCGCGCCGAAAAGCCGCACATTGTCGCCGGACGCGCTCGCGGTGACCGCCAAGCCGACGCCGGCGCCAATCTCACCGATCGTGCTTGCCGGCTTCGTGCGCATGGCCGAATTCCTGCTGGTGGTGTTGGTCGGCCTCGCCATCTACGCCGCCTATATCCCTGCCGAAGCAGGCTTGTTCTGGCGCTATCTGCCCGCCATCCTGACCATCGCCGGGCTGTCGACCTTGGCGTTCCAGACCGCCGACATCTACCAGGTGCAGGCCTTCCGCGGCCACGAGAAGCAATACATGCGGCTCGCCTCGGCCTGGTCGATAGTTTTTCTCATCGTCATCGGCTTCTCGTTTTTCGCCAAGATGGGCGAAACCTTTTCGCGCGTGTGGCTGGGCGGGTTTTATGTCGCCGGGCTCGTCACGCTGATCGCCTCGCGCCGCATCTTGTTCCTGCTGGTGCGCCAATGGACGAACGAAGGGCCGACTGACCCGGCGTACGGTCATCGTCGGCGGCGGCGACGCCGGCGCGCATGTGATCGAGGCGCTCAATCGCCAGAAGGACGCCGGGGTCAAGATCATCGGCCTGTTCGACGATCGCGGCGACGAGCGTTCAAGCGCCGACTGCGCCGGACAGCGCAAGCTCGGCCCGGTCAACGATCTGGTCGAGTTCGCGCGCCGCACGCGCGTCGATTTGGTGATCTTCTCGCTGCCGATTTCGGCGGAAAACCGCATCCTGCAGATGCTGAAAAAGCTGTGGGTGCTGCCGGTCGACATCCGGCTCGCCGCGCACGCCAACAAGCTGCGCTTCCGCCCGCGCTCCTATTCCTATATCGGCAAGGTGCCGGTGCTCGACATCTTCGATCGGCCGATCGCCGATTGGGACGTCGTGATGAAGTGGCTGTTCGACAAGATTGTCGGCGGCCTCTTGCTGCTCATGGTGCTGCCGGTAATGGCGTTGATCGCCATCGCCATCAAACTCGACAGCCGCGGGCCCGTGCTGTTCAAACAGAAGCGCTACGGCTTCAACAACGATTTGATCGAGGTCTACAAGTTCCGCTCGATGTACGTCACTGCGGCGGACGCCTACGCCGACAAGCTCGTGACCAAAGACGACCCGCGCGTCACCCGCGTCGGCCGCATCATCCGCAAGGCGAGCCTCGACGAATTGCCGCAACTGTTCAACGTCGTGTTCAAGGGCAACCTGTCGCTGGTCGGCCCGCGCCCACACGCGGTCAACGCCAAGGCGGAAGCGCGCCTCTACGATGAGGCCGTCGACGGTTATTACGCCCGCCATCGCGTCAAGCCCGGCATCACCGGCTGGGCGCAGATCAACGGCTGGCGCGGGGAAACCGACACCCACGAGAAGATCCAGAAGCGCGTCGAGCACGACCTCTACTACATCGAGAACTGGTCGGTGCTGTTCGACCTCTACATCGTGCTGCGCACCCCCTACGCCCTGCTCAAGACCGAGAACGCCTATTGATCTCCGCCCAGGACATGGCGATTGCTGCCGCACCGCCGCTGCGAATGGCGGCGCCGGCGATGCCGCGCGCGCCGGCCGTGCCGCTTACCGAGCGGTTGCTGCTCGTCGTGCTCTTCGTCACGGTGTTGGCGAGCTCGGTAGCCTTCATCGAGCCGTCGCCGCATGACTTTTTAATGGGCGTGTTGCTGGTCATCGCTCTGGTCGCCGGCGTGCGCTTCGAGCGCGCCTCTGGCGCTGCCGCTGCTCTTGCTGCTGGTCTGGAACGGCGGCGGCTTATTGTCGCTGCTCAACGTCGCCGGCCAGGAAAAGACGGTGCAATATGCGGTCACCTCGCTTTACCTCGCCGTTGCCGCCCTGCTGTTTGCCAGCCTGTTCGCGCACAACACCATGGCGCGGCTCACCACCATGCGGATCGCGTACGTCACCACTGCGGTGATCGCGTCATTTCTGGGCATGGCCGGCTATTTCAATCTTTTTGGCACCGAGGAACTGTTCGCGCCTATCGGGCGCGCCGCCGGCGCTTTCAAGGACCCCAACGTGTTCGGGCCATTCCTGATCTGGCCGATCTTGTTCGGTCTGGAGCGGATGCTCACACGCCATATCCGCATCGCCGACGTGATCGTGACCGCCATTCTGCTGTTCGGCCTACTGCTGAGCTTCTCGCGCGGCGCCTGGTTTCATTTCGGCCTGTCGGCGACCGTGATGGCGGTGCTTTGCTTCCTCACCGCGCCGACCATGCGCAACCGCCTGCGCATCTTCTATCTGGCGGTCGGCGGCGTGCTCGTGCTCGCGGCTATTTTGGTGATCCTGCTGTCGTTTCCGGCGATCGGCGCCATGTTCCAGGAGCGCGCGCAGCTGTTGCAATACTACGACGTCGGCCAAGGCGGCCGATTCCGCCTGCAGGAACTGGCGCTGGGCGCGCTGCTGAAATTTCCCAACGGCATGGGCCCGTTCGGATTTGCCAGCGTGCACGGCATACAGCAGCATAACGTCTATCTGCAGGCCTTCATGGTCTATGGCTGGATCGGCGGCGTGGCCTATCCGCTGCTGCTGATCGCGACCTTGTGGGTCGGCTTGCGCAGTTCCTTCGTGCGCACGCCGTGGCAGCCGTATGTCATCACCGCCTTCGCCGCCTTTGTCGGAGAGGTGGCGGAAGGCGCCGTGATCGATACCGACCACTGGCGGCACTTCTTCCTGTTGCTGGGAATGGTCTGGGGTCTCTACACCGCCACCTTGCGCCACGTGCGCAGCGCGCAGCCGGCAGCCGCGCCGAACCTGGCGCGCGCCGCACGCTGACAGCAATCGAGGTTTATTTCTTGCTGAGCAGCATCGGCTGATGCTGGGCGCCGCCCGGCATAAAGACGATCTCGCTGGTCTTGAAGCCGGCCTCGCGCGCGAGCCGGAACAGGAAATCGGTGCGGTAGGCAACCGCCGCTTCCGGCTGTCCGAGCGACTCCACGCGGGCGTTGCCGATCGTGTGCTGGAAAGTGTGGCGCGTGCCGTAGCTGGCCGGCAGATAGTCCAGGTTGAAATGCGAATGCATCATCGCGCCGCCCGGCCTGAGCAGCCGGTAGCTCTCGCGAATGTAGTTTTCGAGCTCGGCCTCCAGCACGTGCGTCAGCAGCGAATTGGACACCACAAGATCGACCGTTTCGTCCGGCTCGGGGATCCGGTAATGCGCGTTCTTTTCGCCATCCTGATGGTAGGACACGCTGGCGTCGGTGGAGTGGTGGAAGCGGAAATACTCCGGATCGTAGTGCTTCTCGCACCAGGCAATCGCCTCGGCGTCGATGTCGATGCCGATATAGCGGCCGATGAAGGTGCGGCCGCGGAAATTGTAGTCGCGCAACCAATGCGCCCAACGCCCGCAGCCGGAGCCGATGTCGACGATGGTCGAGCCGGCGTTGGCGAGCCCTTCGGTGAACACGAATATCCAGAAGTCGCGCGCGTGCACCAGGAAATGAACCTGGTTGTTGAGGATGCGGTTGCCGACGCCGATGCGGATGCGCAGGTGATTGGGCGGCAGGTCGCGGAATTCCGGATAGATCAGACGCGGCACGACGTCGAAGGCGTTGACCGTCGCCTTGAAAAGCGGATTGAAAGTCAATCGCGAGACTGACGGAAACAACTTGCGGAGCGCACGATCAAAGCTCAATCGCTTGATGGGCGTGGACCGGCGTGGAGGTTGCGGAACTAAAGGACATTGGATGACGCACAAGTCGGGGCAACAGGCCCGGCCGCAAGCGGCTTTTTCTAGGCAGTCGCGATTAACATCGAGTTACGCAGCAAGCTTCGATTTCGTCCCGGTTGCCCGATAGGCAGGCCGATGACCCTCCAACAGACTGCGCTTGCGCAAACCGACGACCATGCGCGTGAACCAGAGGTCCGGCAGGATCGCCGCCAGCGCATAGGCCGTCAGCCCCTTGGCGAGCGACACGGTTCCGGTTCCGTCCCGGCTCTCCCTCCACAGCCGAATTAGCGCGAGCGGGCGGTAGGCAGCGGCATGTTTGCGCCGGATCGTGCGCCACAGCGCGGCGTGCCGGCCCGACGACTTGCTGAACAACATGCCGGACTGCGAAACGCGATAGATGAGATAAGGCTTAGGGATCGCGATGGCGCGATAACCCATGCGCATCAGCCGGATATAGAACTCCCAGTCCTCGTAGCCCTCGCGCATCGACTCATCGTAGCCATGCGCTGCCTGCCACAGCCGCTTTGCGGATCAGCATGCCGGCGGGCAACGGGTTGGCGAACAGCAGATCGAAACGGTTGAAATGACGCTCCAGCAAGCCGCTGCCTGAGCCAAAGAGTCGCATGTGGCAGAACACGCCCGCGACTTCGGACGGCGCCGTGCGTATCAGGTCGACGGCTTCTTCAAGAAACGGCGGCTCGAGCCGGTCGTCGCAATCGAGCGGCATCACGAACTCGGCGCGCGCGGCGCGGAAGCCGGCATTGCGCGCCGCCGACAGGCCGCGGTTCTCCTGATGGATCACCCGCACCACCTTCTCGAGCTCGGCAAGCTTGCGCAACGTTTCCTCTTCGCTCGAACCGTCGTCGACGATGATGATTTCAAAGTCGCGCAGCGTTTGTTCGGCAAGCGAGGCCATCAGGCCGTCGAGAAAACGGCCGGCGTTGTAGCACGGCACCACGACGCTCACCGCCGGGTGCGCTTGCGGCTGCCCGCCCGGCGCCGCATCCATCGCGTTCGTATCTGCAGTCATTCTGCCCACTTCGGAAATTAACAATATGCGGCACATTGCCAGCATTTGACCCAATTTTCCCTTAATCCAATCGTTCAAGCTGCCCTCGTCTCCCAATGGCCGAGCACAGGTTTTATTCACCATGATCCTTAAGCGAATAAAGCGCGTCAGGCGCTAGTTTGCGGCCCATGAACTCGCAGGCCCCTGCCATCGAGCGTAAATCCGCGTTGCGCCAGCCGCTCCGGCTGCTCACCAGCGTGCTGTCGCTGCGCTACCTGCTGCTGCGGGCCTCCACCGCCGGCTTCGCCGTCATCGCGGGGCTAGTTCAAACTTTCGTGTTCGCGCGCGTGCTCACGCCGCAGGACTTCTCGATCTTCATCCTGATCGGCACCTTCGGCGTATCGCTGTGGCTGTTCGATCTCGGCGCCGCCAAGATCGTCTTCGTGCGTCAGCGTGCCCGCCATTTGGCGCAAGTCTCCGACCGTGCGGTGACGGATCAATCGACCGCGATCGTCCTGCTTTACGGACTGTTCGTCCTCGCCGGCACCGCCCTGTGTTTTGCGATCATGGCGATGCGGCCGGCGGTGACGCCGTGGGAAGCCGTCGAGTTCGCGCTCTTCTTCAGTTTCTCTGCGCTGAACCTGGTCTGGTTTCCGCTGCGCAATGTCAGCAACGCGATCGACGAATTCATTACCTTCGAGACGCTGGAAGCGACCCGCCGCATCGGACACATCGCCGCCATGCTGGCGCTGCTGATCGGCTTGCCGCTACCGGCGTTCCTCGTGCTGGTCAATCTGATATGGGCGGGTCGTGTTCGCGATCTGCGCCGTCCATCTGGTTCGCAAGGGCGCTCTGACGCGATGTCTTGCCGGATTCTGGGCGACGCTGCGGGTGTTCTGGCACGCCAACAAGAAACATCTGTTGCGCAGCGGCAATTACGCGGTCGGCGAACTCGTCGTCTATAACTTCCCCTATTTCGTCGTGCCGCTCGTCTTCGGGCTGGGCGCGCCGACCATCATTCTCGACACCGTATTCAAGGTGTTCCGCGGCGCGACGCTGATTTATGCCGCCGGTCTCGACCCGCTGGTGCCCAAGCAGACCCGCGCCTTCGCCGAGCACGATGCGCCGACGCTGAAAAAGGCAACGCTCACCGCCACCGTCCTCTGCGCCGTTCCGACCATACTGTTATGCCTCGCGCTGCTCTTCGCCGGCGACCGCCTGTTCGCGCTGCTGCTCGGACACGCCGCCACCGTGCCGGGCCCGGCGGTGTTCATCCTGATCTTCTTGCTGCTCGCCAACATGGCGCAGAATGTCGCCAGCAGCCTGCTGCTGCACACCGGATTTTTCCGACAGATCGCACGGGTTGCGACCTTCCTGGTGATCACAATGGCGGCGATGACGACGGTTGTCATTGTCGCCGGGCTCGACATCACCGCGTTCCTCGCCGGCTACGCGGTGGTCTATATCGCCGGCGCGACGCTCTACATCAGCTACGTGGTACGCGGGCCTTTCCGCATCGCCGCCACACCAAAGGTTGCGCGCCCGTAGGCGCATCCCTATAGTCCGCGCCGTTCCGGTCGGGGCGTGGCGCAGCCCGGTTAGCGCACCTGTCTGGGGGACAGGGGGTCGTGAGTTCAAATCTCGCCGCCCCGACCAGTACTTAGCCCAAACCAGACACCTGCTAAAAAGCCTCGGGGTAACGCGTGGGGTAACAACTTGCCCGGACGGCCGCAAAACGCGCCAGCGACCCGCGCTGGGGCAAGAAAAGCCCCTCCCGGCACCTATGCCGGGGCTATGGTGTTATGATTTGAGATGAGGACGGAAAACGCCAAACACAATTTGGGGAAACGCCATGGCGTTGAGCATTGATGAAGTAAACACGTACGCGTCAAAATTTACGATTTTCGGTTGGTTCGCCGGGCTGGCTTGGTTCGGGTTTTCAAATGGGCTCAATGCAATACCGTGGGTTGGCTGGGCAATCTTAATCATCGGAGGAATGTTTGCTGCGTCGATTATAATAGGCGGAGGTGTAGCCCTGCTATTGGCTGGTGTCACCAGACTAGTGACCGGCAGAAGCGACGGGAGCAGTGATCTTTTTGCGTGGGGTGCTTTTATTAGTCCCGTCATAGCCTTTTTTTGCGCAGGTTTGACTGCACGACTATTCACTTAAGCTCTCGGAACGGTCGCGCCGCTAATGAAAGTCCGCAGCAATTAGCCGCAACACCGGCGTTCGTTTAGAGATGCAACACGTTCCGCGAGGCACGCGGCATCGCAGCCTCCACGCTTCTGTTTACACGAAGGCCCCCGCTCCCCAATCAGGCCTGACCTCGGCGCCGATTGCCCCGCATTGTGTGCACACAAACAGCGGCTCTAGATCGGCATACACCGCGTCGTCCGGCCAGCGGTCGGCGCACAGCTTAGCTGAGTGATGGCAGCGACGAGCGTTGCCGCAGTAGACTAAGATGTCGCGGCGACCGTGGGACCGCATGTTGGCGAGGGTAACTCGTTGCATGCGGGTATTTTGGGATTAGAAGAAGAGACAAGTCGAGCCGCAAGCTGGATACAAACGTTAGCCACAGCTCGCGGTGGAGAAGCCGCTGCGGCCGCTTGACACCACAGCCCGACTCTTGCTCGCATGGCTTGTGGTTTGACTGCTGATTCGCAGAAAAAACCGTCAGGTGTCTAGACCTGACGGTTCTGCTTTTCAGCCCCCAACAACCGAGAGCACGGCGAATGGGGAATAGGCACTTACGTTGCAATTCCACATTGAAGCGGAAACGCTGCCTTAGTCAATAGCCCGTGCTCTCACCACTCGGGTATCCCCCGAAGAAAGCACGAGGCAACATGTCAGATTACATCGATTTTGCCGGACAATCCGGCAACGTATATCGCTATTGGTTTCTTGCCGACCCAACTGCCACCGGCATCAATGCAGTAGCTGGCAACTACGCGTTCGTTAAGCGTCTCGCCAATGGAAACTATCTGCCGCTTTACTTCGGCCAGGCGGACAACTTGCGGACAAAATTCCCACCCATGATCGATGGCAAGAAGCGCTACGCGCCGGTGCTACGAATGTTTTGGGACACTCCACGCAACACGGAGAATCCGCTCGCCTCGTCGAAGAACGCGATTTGATTCGACGGTGGAATCCTCTGCTGAACGTGCAACATCGAAGTGTGTCGTAACGTTTGGGTTTTGGGAATCTGCTTCTGACCGCGGAGTGGCGGGCGATTTAGCAACGCCCGTCATTCTCTCAATGATTGCCGCGTTTGCGGATCGTACATTTGGATTCATGCGGCGCCTCCGACGAAAACTACGTGACCCGCAGTATGTTCCGAAGGCCTTTAAGCTCCGATAACGTGCATATTCCGAGCGAAAAGTCGCCCCGGTATCAGAATGCCAGGCTATCCATCCTGACTGGCGTTGGCCACAGGCCACCCCGCGACGGCGACCAGGGCGCGCTGCAGGGCGAGTGCCTTCGGATAAGATAGTTCACTTGCGGTCGACGGCTCGACCGGCGCGCAGCCTTCCTCGACGCCGAGCCCCGAAACGCTTTGCGGCAGGGGCGACCGCTCCCATGGTTTTAGTCCGAGCGCGGCGTGCAGCGCGTGGAAGTCGGCGGCCTGCCATGCGGCGATCGCGGCGGGCGTGATGTGGGGTCGCGATGTGCGGGCGATCGGTGTGCGACGGGTCGGCATCAGGGCGTCCACGCGGTGAACTGCCCGGGGCGGCCGACGGGCTTGATGGATTCGACGCTCAAGCCGAGCCGGGTCAGCGTTCTACACACGAAGCTCCGAGCGCTGAGCTCGTGACGTAACAACGGATGCTCCTTCGGCCCGCGTGCCGTGTGAACCAGCATTCCGTCTCGCTTGATGATCTCGGCGTACTCGGCAAGACGATCGACGGCAGCGCAGGCTTGGCCGAGCAGCGCCAGGCCGCCCGTGTCACCGATTTGATACTCGGCCATCACGGCTCGCCATAGGGAGGCGCCGGCTTCGCCGAGGTTGGCCGGGGGAGCGGTCAGGTCAGGCGGCGTTGCATTGACCAGCGTCAGCTTTGGTTTCTTCGCCATCTTTTTTCCTCACACCCGCAAAAACTTATTTTCAGCGTAGTTCAGCTAAGCGGCGGCTCGGTGGGCTCTTACGAAATCCACTCGGCCTTTCCCCCCGCGCCTGAAAGGTAGGTGGCCGCCGCCGACCGGAAACGTGGCGTACTCGCCATCGGCGGCGGCCTTGACCGGGAGGATCAACCCGGTCGATCAGTAGAGCGGCAGCCAACGCCTTCGCGACCACGCGCATCCGGCTGCCGCCCTTGAGGCCGGAGAGAGATGACAAAACCCCGGCCAACTAATTCACCGATCGCAAATCAACAACGCGGTATGGATCAAGCGTGTCTGCTGCCTCGCGCATCACTTGCGCCAGGAGCGCGGCGCCTAAAGCGTCTCCGTCGACCAGCACTTCCGCCAGTACAACTAGCCCTGCCGCGGCGTGGCGACGAGCCGGGCCTGTCATCGCGACCACGCAGTTTGCAAGCGTGGTAACGTTTCTCGCGTCGTCGAGCGCACGTTGTTCGTCGTTAAGCGACATCGCGCTGCCTCACCATCGTCGTGACGTTGCCAGAGCGGAGAACTTCCAAATCAGAACGGAGCTCGGCGATCTCATCGCGCAACTTCCGATTCTCGATTCCGCATTCCTCGCCGAGCAATTCGACGACACCTTCAACGTAAGCGCGAATGCGGGTGTCGCACCACTGATTCCATGTGGCGCGGGTTTCGGCATCCATGGTGCGACTCGGTTGAGGTTGCTGCTGGGGGGCAAAAGTTTTGTAAACCAACTCTTCGTTCTGGCGCTGCGAGCGCGACCATTGCCATCGTTCGTAATCCGCGCGCGCTAAATCATCGACCGCAAAAGCATGTTCGATCATTTCACGCAGGTCATTCATGGTGTCACCAACTCACGCCTGTAACCATTTGCACCGCGTCCGGGTTTAGCTTGCCCCAAGCGCAGCGAACGCGAAGGCGGATCGCGATTAAATTTGCCTGCCACAGCGACTTGACGCTGCCAGCAGCGATCGCACCGGCGGCACCAACATCGGTTGGCGCAGCGTCCTCCATGTGAATGGCGCCGTCTTTCGAGATTTCAATTTCGGGTGTCCCCGTAAATCCGGACACGATTGCGTCGGGTGCGACGCCGACAATCGTACCGGTCGCGATCGCTGGCGTGCCGATGACAGTATAATTGTTTGCGAACGCGGGACTGAGCAAGCCGCGCATTTTTATTGCTTCTCGCGGATTTGCGAAAATCATCAAGTTTTCGACGTCGATTCCGGCGTCGGATATTTCACCCCCAATGTTTGCTAAATCGGCAGTCAGCGCAGCAACCCCGCCGCCGGCAGTGGCGCCCAAATCGGAAACGCCATTCAGCAAACCGGCGGGTCGTGTTGAAGTCGGCCGCGGCGGCGTCGAAAGCCGCACCGTCGACGGCCGTGTTCGCCGGTATCGTAAGCGCTTTTTGAACGATCGTCGTCGCGGTTTCGATCGCGTAGCGGTCAAGTTCGGCGGTGACGACGGCGCCGAATAGTATTTTTTTCGGCGGGCCAAACGTGAGAGTGCCGAGTACGGATTGCACGATTTGATGGGGACCGCCCTCGCCAACAAAAAGCGGCACGGGCGAGGTGTCGACGAAAGGAATGAGAATTTGGTTCGCGTCGGCGAACTCTACCCGCGCACATCTTGCGGCCAAACGCGCAAACGCCGATTGTGGGGCAAGAACAGTCAAGCCGGTCGCGCCGATTGTTGCGAGGCCGCTTGCCGTGTCCGTTGGTGTGGCGGCGCCGCGGGTGATTATGTGGAGGGTGGCGCTGGTGACGGCGCGCCAAAAGTCGTTGGCGGCCGCGCGGTGTGCATGACCGTAGTCGGGGCGAAGTGGGATTGGTTTATTCATGAGGCCGAAAATAGCCCGGCGAGGGCGTCAGGTCTGTCCCCCGGGGACGCGTTCGCGCGGCGAGATCGCTCAGAATTTTTCCGGCGGCGATGCCGACGTGGCGCCGGTCCTTGGATTGGCCTTCGTCGAGCCAGACGAGATCGAGCAGCACTCTGGTTAGTGCGCTCAGGTCGGCGATCGGCACCAACAGCACCGTGCCGGTGGCGGCCAGCCGCGCCAAATCGCTCAAGATTCGACCCGCCGAGACGCCGATGTGGTGGTGGTCCTCAGAGCTGGCCTCGTCGAGCCCGCCGAGATCGAGCAACACCCCGATCAATGCGTTCAGGTCGTCGATCGGCACCGACAGCACGCCCTCGCCAGTGGCGTCGCGCTGCCTTCGCCGGCGCTTTTTGGCGGTGTCCCTCCAGCGCCGTTCGGCGGCCTGGTCGGGCTGCGCTTGCCTCATGGCGGCAGCCAGGTCGCCCTCGAAGGCCCGCACCGTGGCGCGCAAGAAGGCTGGGCGGTCGGCGCGCGGGATGACGCCCGCGACGGCCAGAAGACGGCCCAATTCGTCGTCGTTGAGGCTGAAGGGCGTCATCGGGCGCCACCGCCGATCGGTGAAATCGGTGAAGTCGGTGAAAATCTAACCTGCCCACGAAAATCCCTAGCAGCCATATCCACACTTGGGGGGGATGGCGTCCAAGACCCAGGGCAGCGCCAGTGGGCGGAATGTACTTTCACCTACTTCACCTATTTCACCTACTCGTCACCTCAGCGCCGCCGCGGCCTTTAACCGCTCGTGGATGGAAAGCCCGGCCTTGGCGTAGACCGGGCATCGCTTGCCCCCAATGACAAAATAACCGTCGCCAGCGTCACCGTTGCGCACCGGTACGTAACCGCACTGCTCAAGCCGATGCGGGATCGCGCGGCGGTTTTTGCGGTCTGTGATCCAGTCGAAGAAATTGCCCTGCGCCTTGTTCGTGATCTGGGCGAGTGTCACAGCTGGGGGTTTTCCAAGCGCGTCGATCACGTCGGCAAGTTCAGCATCCTCTGGCGCGCGATTGGCGTCCACTATGTCCCAAAACGCAGCCGTCTTTGGCGGCGGTGCTTTCGGGTCAAAGCCCGACAGGTCGAGCTCGGCGAGATAGGCGGCAACGTGGCGATCTCCGCCCTTCGCGTACCAGCCCCAAAGTGCGTTCCAATAATCAGCCAGTGAAGTCATCCTTCGTGAGATCGGACCACGCCACGTAATGGCGCCGGTCATCGGCGGGCAAAAAGATTCCGTCGGCCTTATGGTTAGTCGTGATGATGACGCCACAACAATTCAGAATTGAATGTTCCCGCAGATTTTTTTCATCGACGCGCAGCACATCGGGCGGCGCCGCGGTGTAGCTCTTCATGTGGTCGTAAAATTGGTAGCGGTTAACGTCGCCAAGATCGCGTGCTTCGCTCACGCGCAGGATGACCGATTTGAGAAAACCATTGAAGCGCCCAAGCATGTGATGCGGGGACACCTCGGCGAGATTCCACGGCCCGACCGCATGTTTCACCGGTTCGAGCATCGTGTCCTTCCCGATGCCTTGACAACCACCAAGCACCAGCGCGTGGTTGATTTTTTCTTGGGGCTTTTGCACGCGGTGTGCGAGAAATTTAACGACGTGATCGCCAACGTCACCGTAAACTTTGTGGACGTGATCAAGCCAGCGGTCGGCTTCAGCCGCATTGCCAGGAACGATTGTCGGTGACCGATACAAATTCAAGCACGTGACTTTTGGCCGTTCGATCCAGCCCCCGTCCGAAATAAGGCGATCGCGGATCAGCATGGGCAGGCCAGGGGCCCAGGTCATTTGCTCGACCGGTCTGTTTCGGTCGAGCCACGCGCTTGCCGCCATCTCAACCTGTTCGCCTTCCTCGTTAAGTACCGGCATGCCGTCCGCGTTGAACAGCGGAATCGAGCCCAGCCGTGCGTTCACGCTGCTCGCGGGCCACGGCTCACGCGACGGCGCGAAGATATAGTTGTGCATTGGCATGTAGGCGTTGAAATCTTCCAGCGACACGCCACCGACGGCCGCTGAATGGAGTTGCGGTGTCAGGCCCAACCATTTGCGGAATGTCTTCATCACCTCCTTGGGCAACTCAAGCAATTCAACCAGCCGCGTCAGCCCGGTGGTTTCCTCGCCGGCCTTCATCTTCGCCAGCGTGTCGGCAGCGCGTTCCTTGCCACTGCGCGAGGCTTCACCGTCGCCACCGGCCATCGCGACCGCCAGCACCAGCGCATCGACGCCCGCTATGCGTTCTTCCTCGTCCGCGATGCGCGTCGCGAACGTCTCTAGCAACACCCGCGCCAGCGACCATGCGGCTTCGTTACGTTTGCCGCGCGCCGGCCAGAATTGGCGAACTGCCATACAGAAGGACTCGATGCCGACGCGACGTAGCAACACGGCGGCGTCAAGGGTTTTGATCTCCACTCCTTCATTGACCCAGAAAACAACTTCGCCGCTCTCGGGATGCACCGATGGCGGCGCCATGTGTTGACGGCCCGTGCTCAAAATCTGAAACACCTTCAAGCTCGGCTTACCGTCATGCAGCGGAAGCCTCGGGTCGTCCTTCATGCCTTTTGTTGGCAACTCGAAGTCTTTGCTCTTGAGGCCCTTGCAGATGTACAAGCGGCCGGAACGCGGCGAACTTTTGCGGCCAGACAAGAGCGTCGGTTCGGGGAACAAAATAGCGGTCACGGCCGGGATGGCCGGGAAGTCCGGGTCGAGCCGTACTAGATCGCCGGACGCTTTGCCTAAAAGTATCCCGATGTTGTTGCCGGGTTTGAACTCCGGCACAGCGTCGGCGAGCGTGCGTTCCGTCCATCCCTTGCCCATGCACTTGGGGTCCTTACCCTCCAGGCGGAGCGGCACCCAGTGGTGATTGTCTCGATAAGTTTGCGCAGCCTGCGTGAGCTTCGCGCCCGTGTTCATGGTGGTGGCGTTCATGACCAACCTCCCCGATCGCTGCGCAGATCATCGGCGAGGATTCCGAGCGACCTTTTCAATTTTTTCCAACGTTCGGCGCTGTAGCGCGGCCAACTACCATCGGCCGCCGCGTCGAGGAAGCGGCGCACCTCGGCGGGGTCGGCGTCTGCTTTCATGACTGGATCGCCTTCCGCCGCGCCCTATCGCGGTCCCATTCAGTAATGATCGTGCGCGCCACCAAATCTTTGCCGTCGAAAAATTCCTGCAAGGTTTGTCGCAATCGGTCGCGCGCGGCTCGTTCGTACCGCGCATTACTCCAGTCAAACCAGCGCTGCTCGACGAAATGAATCCACTCGCCGAAATTCGCGCGCTCAATTGTTCCGTCGGCCAGCCGCTGCCAAAGCGCGCGATAGCGACGATTGAAAACAACGATCCGGCCGCTGGCGTCGCGCCAGTATCCATAAGGAAGTTCCGCGCACATCCGCTCGATGGCAGCGACGCGCGGGCGCCGTGGCTCGGCGGGAACGCACGGCCGTGCTTCAAGCTGCCGGCGGGCGTGCGCAGCGCCGCTTGGTGCCGCGCGCTCGGCGCGGTATTTTGGGGCTGTGGTCATCGCGCACCCGCCCGGCGCTTCAGCGCTTCGATCAGAGCAGCGGCGAGCGCGGTGCTTGGCGCGGCCGGTGCCCAATGCGACGCGGCACGATCCAGGCGGCGCGATGCGTCTTTACCTTTTGCCCGGTCCGGTATAAATTGGTTGCAATCCCCTCGACGAGCATCGCCCCCGCCCAGCGTTACCGCGCTGGCGGGGTTTTTGTTTTTTCCCATGGTGCGTCACGCAACCTGTTCAGCCCGGTCGGCGGCGCAGCTGCGCTCGTAATCTTCGAGTTCCTGAATGTCGAAGAAACGCAGCCGGCCAAAATACTTCGGGCGCGGAAATTTTGGCTCTTTCTGCAGCTTTCGTTCGAGCCACATATGAGACCGGCCGCCGTAGCGGTCGCAGGTTTGCGGCGCGGAAATGAAGCGTGCCGTTGCCGGCACTGGTGCTGGTTCGCGTTGGCTTTTCATTTGAAGGGGCTCCGTTAATAACAGGAGCACCCTTATTAAAAATTTCTGGGCGCAAAAAAACCTCGTCAAATCGGCATTTGACGCGGAAAAATCGAACCTATTCCGAAAGCCGCAATCGTCTACTTTTCATTGCCTTGACTACTTCACCTTCCGTGACCATCCACCGGTCGGCTGCAAAGGCCTCGGCCGATTTCTCACCCTCGTGAGATCTGCGGTTCTTTTGCCGGAAATGCTTTTGCCAAATTCCCCGGATACGAGTAACTTCGATACACGCAAGCGCCAACCTTAAAATCATGCGGGTCGTTCAAAATATCCTTCCGTCGCGTGGCCTTGTCCTTGAGGTAACGCGCGCCCCGCTTGCGCTCGGGCAGACGAAGAAATCGCGCGTACTCCGGAAGTCTCCTTCGCAGCGGCCCGATGTCGCCGCGCTGCTCCGCTGCGGCGATAGCGCCTTCGACGCTATCGTCGGGAAACAGGGCCTGCTTTTCCTCTTCCGAATAGGGCAACGCCCGCCGCGCGCGCGCCTTTGCGCCGTCTGCCTTGAGTAGCACGTCGAGCTTGTCACCGAGCCAGCGTGCCATCGCGGCATCGTCACCGGTCCACGGCGGCCCATCATTATTCCGCTTGGGGAGCATCACGCCCGCCCCTTGAATGGCACGACGGTCGCCGGCTTGCCGCTCACGATGGTCTCGACGTGCCGCGCCCAAGCGTCCAAAGCCTCGCGCTTTTCCTTGGCGTAGGCGTGTTGGGCATAAATTCCGGTGACGCCCGCGACGGTGCCCGATTTGTGGTTGACGCACGCCTCGGCGACCTCCAGCGGGAAGCGGAGGCTTTGCAACCCGGTGACGAAAGTTCGCCGCAAATCGTGCAAGCGTCCAGCGGGTCGGCTCGGCGCCGAGTTCGGCGGTCATCGCCTCGTGCAGGTTTTGCTTGGGCCGGGACAAGCCGGAGATCGGCGTCTCGCCGGTGGTCGTGAACAGCAGGCCCTCGCCCCGGATACGCGGCATGGCATCAAGAATGCCCTGCATCTTGTCCGTGACCGGCACAAGGTGGTCATGCCCATTCTTGGTGCGGATGGGCGGGGATCAACCATTCGCGCTTGGAGTTGAACTCGGCCCACGGCGCCTCGCGCACCTCGTCGCGGCGGCAGCCGGTGAGAATAAGCAACTGCACCATGCGCCCGAACGGATAGCCGAGGGCATCGGCCGCCCGCCACAGCGCCGCCAGTTCGACATCGCTTAGCACCCGCTCGCGGGTGGTTTCCCCGACGGATCGTCAATGCCCTCGCAAGGCGATTTCGGAAGCGTGTCGCTGTCCCGCCGAACACGCCATGCGAACACCATCTTGAGCGCCGTCAGCGTGCGGTTTGCCGCCACCGGCCCGGTCTCGACAAGATCGTCGAGCAGATCGTTCACGTCGCTTTTCTTGATGCTTTGGACGGTGCGGCCTTTCCACCGCGGGCAGAACCCCGCCGCCGCTTGTGATCCATTTTGTCTTGTTTTTCGGGTCGCGCTTGAAGCCTAGAATGCGTGCCGTTTCAATCCGTGTCGTTTCGCGTATCGGCGTGCCATCTTTTTTGCGGACGTGCTTGTCGAGAAAATCCTTGAACACGCCTTCGACGAAATCGCTGCTTTGTTCCCGCGCGGTTTGCTTTGCCACCCTTCTTTTCCGCAGCCGGGTCGAGGCCTTCGGCGGCCTTGTCGAGCGCCGCTTGCGCCAGCTTGTGTGCGGTCGCCAGCGACGGAAAGCCCTCAAGCGTCAGCTTGCGCGGCGTGCGGTCGCTCAGGCGGCGGTATCGCACTGCCCATGACTTCCGGCCGGAAGGTTGGATAACGAGATACAGGCCGGGCTTGCCGGCATCGGGGATTTCGATCCGCCCGCGCGGGTCCGGCTTCACCAGTTCGATCGACCGTGCAGTGAGGCGCTTTGCCATCAGTTACCCCAGAGGACTGCTGGGGGTAACAAAATAGCCCGTTAGGCCCTGTTACCCTGAGTTATAACTATAGGGTAACACTGGCAGGAAAGCTAGGCGGCACAGGCGTTATTGTGGATGCTGGCCGTCTGTCTTGTTAGGGATCGTTATCCTAACTTACAAGTCTGGGGGACAGGGGGTCGTGAGTTCAAATCTCGCCGCCCCGACCATTTCGCCCTTCAGGCGCCGCCCAATCCGTCAATTCTTGATCTCATCAACCGCGCGCAGAGCGTCGATCACACCGGCGCCGACGTCGCGCTTTTTGCCGGGAATCTTGTGCGCCGACTTGATCAATAGCGCGCGCACCTGATCGGGCGTGAGCTTCGGATTGCGCGCCAGCAGCAAGGCGGCGACGCCCGTGGCATTGGCCGCCGCCACCGAGGTGCCCGTTGTCATCTGATAGGACGCGTCCGGCGCCGGCACCAAGATCTCGACACCGGGTGCAGCGAAATCGACCTGCGGCCCTCGATTGGCTTGCTTCAAAAGCTTGTCGTTGATGTCGGTCGCCGTCACGCCGATGACATGCGCGTCGGCGGCCGGATAAAGCGGCAGGCGAACGCGGGCCGGCATTGCCGACGGCGGCAATCAATACGATGCCGCGCAATTCGGCGTTGTCCAGCATGTTGCGCAGCATGTTATCGGCCGGTCCGGCAAAGCTCATATTGATGATGCGCGCGCCTTTGCTCGCGGCCCAATCCACGCCTTTGAGAATATTGAAGGTGGTGCCCTGCGCGCTCTCGTGTTCGCCGGCAAAGGCGCGCACCGCGAGCAGCTTCACTTTGGGGGCGACGCCAAGAAGCTTTGAATGCGCGGCGATGGCGCCGGCCATGCCAGTGCCATGCATATGGGCCGGCGCCGGAGTGCCGATGCGCGTCGAACTCGCCCGCGAACACGCCGGCAAGATCGGGATGTTTGGTATCGATCTTGGAATCGATCACCGCAACCAGCACGTCGTCGCCGTTAGTGATGCGGTGCGCTTCCAGCAGATGCAATTTGCGTACGACATATTGCGCAGGATCAGGCGGCGGTTCGCTGTTCTGCGCCGCCGACGGCTGCGCCTGAACGCAGTTGTAAAGGAAATTCGGTTGCCCGGCCGAGAGCTGGCCATAGCCTGAGGCCAGTTGCATCGTGCTGCGCACCGAGCGCCCGCCGTCGATGTGCCAGCGCTCGATGGTGCGGCCGTTTAGCGCGAAGGTCTGCGTCTCCAGCAGCGACACCTGCAGGTGTTGTCTAAAGCGAGCGATGTATTGCGCGGAGGTGCCCGGCTCGAATTCAATCAAGATCTCGTCGGGGACGAAGTCCGCTTCGCCGCGCCGCGGGATGGTGATGTTATTCGCTTTTGTTCGGCGCGGGCGTTGCGTGCGCCGCGTACGCTGCAGCCGACGCGACGTTTGCACCTGCTGCTGCTGCGGATTGCCCACGCCGACGCCGACCTCGACCGGAAACAAAATCGGGCCGAGCACCCACCCGACCGGTCCCAGGAAACAGCTGAGCGTCGAGCGGCCAACCTCGCTAGCGGTCATCTCGCGGTTGAGCAGGATGGTGCCGATGATGGGCGACGCGGCAGCGCAGGCGATCCCGCCCATGATGTACCAGCCGAGCGGCGTAATCGGATGGGCTCTGCCCGTCAGGTCAGGCGTGGCGGGGACGTTTGGGGCGTCGGGCGTCGGTGTCGGTGGCGGCGTGGGTGTGGTGGCGGTATGGGATATGCGAATGGCGGCGGCTGAACCTGCGCCAGCGCCGGAGTGATCACGGCCAAGAACAGCCGCGACCATCAGCATCACAGCTGCCACGACCCGCCGCATGCCCCTACCCATCACTCACAAGCCAATATCGATATTCTACATGGTGTTTAGTGTCGTGGCATATGCCCGACGTTCAACAAAAAGCGAAACCGGCCCAACATTTGCGCACGGCCGAAGGCCAAAATTCTGCGCTGGTTAACGGCAGTCCCTTAGGCGGCGCGGGCTCCCGCGCTATCGATGAGCTTGCGGCATACCACGAGCTCTTCGAGCGCGGCGCGCAATCGCTGCAGATCATCCCGCGACAAGGCTGCGCCGGCGTGCTGGGGCGCCTTCCGACCAGATGACCTGCACGAATTTGGCGCCTTGCTCGCGCAAAACGCGATGCACGCCGCGGATCGCGTTGCCGCCCCGACCAGAAATTATCCTGAGATCAACCATTTAATAAGGCCGCCGCGCGACCTCGGCGGTTGCGGCTCGACCTCAATCGTCCACTGATTGTAATTTCCGTCCAGGATCTCCTGCGGAATCGGTTCCACGAGCTTCAGATGCTTTTCCCCATTCGCCGGCTGCTCGATTGATGCGATCGTGAAGGTAAGCCGCGATATGAATTTCGTGACGACGATGCTGTCGCCCGGCTTCATCCGCTCAAATACCCGCAGGCCGACGTGGTCGTTGTCCGAGTGGCTGCACAGTTCGCCGGCTTTCGTGAAGTACACCGAATTGTATAGATTATAGGGGGCAATGTCCTCGCCGGAATAATCCTGATCGGCGAGATAGCTTTCATCGGGATGGAACAGCTGACGATCGCCGAGGTCGGTCGCCAACGGCTCGTCCCGACGCCGGCCGGTGATGCAGATGTTCTGCCCGAGCAGTTCGGCCAGTGTGTATTTCTTCCATTTGTTACGGATTTCAGGCGTAAGCCGGCGAAGGCCTTCAACGATTATCGTCCATTCCACGATCTCAAAATACTTGTCGACAACGGTCCTGAGATCCTCGAGTTCGGATGCGGTTGAAGTTGGTGTTCACGTAAGCGCGATGCGTCCGCTCCAGATGTTTCCAGTCGACATGTTCATTGTGATCAGGATTTTGCGGATCC
Organism: uncultured Alphaproteobacteria bacterium; assembly: GCA_963761245.1. Taxonomy (GTDB): domain Bacteria; phylum Pseudomonadota; class Alphaproteobacteria; order Rhizobiales; family Xanthobacteraceae; genus Pseudolabrys. The sequence continues at coordinate 172,170 of CAVXGN010000024.1, forward strand.
CACTGCCGCACGGAGCGAGGCGGACGATGGTGCCCGGTCCACGAATAATAATTGCAATGGCTAATCCAAAGATAGCCGCCGGGCTGCAAGATCTCCCAAATTCCCTGAATGACCTTGTCGGGGTGGCGAAGGTGCTCCGTGACGGCCGCCATAATGACGATATCGACTTTGTGCGCCTTGACCTCGGATAGAACGTCTTCGAGGAGCCCGGGATACAAATGAACGTTGGGATATAGACGCGTTATGTCCGCAATGGAAAATGGGAACGGGTGATAGGCGGGAATCGATGGGTCCTTCAGGCTGCGAAAATCGCGAACATGGCTTGAGCCGACCAATGGGTCGACGCCGATATAGCTTGCGGCGCCTCCTTCGACGAAGCTAATGGAATGAGGCCCCGCCCCCATTCCCACGTCCAGCATGCGCCTTCCCCGCCAAAGGTCTTTCCTGGACTTGATCGAGCCGCTGAAATAGCCCCATGCACGCACAGTCTCGACCAGCGCCTCGCGTTCCATCGCGCGAGACTCCTTGGACGTTGCGGCCAAAGATGGGACTGGTTTCGGTAACATCACTTGCGGTCACCCGCGCCGCCTAGACGTACGACGCCCTAATCGGTGCGCGCAACTGCCGCATCGATCAGCTTGCGGCATATGACGAGATCGTTGAGCACATCTTGCAATTTGCGCAGGTCGTCAGGCGCGAGCCGGCCAGTAGCGGCCGGCGCAGCCGGCTGATCCACCGCGACGCTAGCCTTCGGCGGCGGCAATGGCAATCTTCCGCGCCATGAATGGCGCGGTCGGTTTCCTCAATCTGCGGCTCCGGCGCGCCCCGTAGTGGCGGCTCCTGGCGCCTAGGCGCGTCGTCTTCCTGATCGCCGAGATCGCGCCCAATCAGCGAAGTCAGCCGCCCGCGCAACCCACGATCCTCTTGCAGGGCCTCGACCGCGGATTCCGACTCAACCGCATATTCCTCGTCCTCGCCGGCGCCATGCGGCGGCTGTGGCGCGCCTTCCTGCCAGACGACCTGGACGAATTTGGCGCCGTGCTCGCGCAAAATGCGCTGCACGCCGCGGATGGTGTAGCCTTCTCCGTAAAGCAAATGGCGGATGCCGCGCAGCAGTTCGATATCGTCGGGCCGATAGTAGCGCCGCCCGCCGCCGCGCTTCATCGGCTTGATGTCGCGGAAACGGGTCTCCCAAAAACGCAGCACATGTTGCGGCAGGTCGAGTTCTTCGGCCACCTCGCTAATGGTGCGGAATGCATCCGGCGCCTTGTTTTCCAAAGCGACCTCTCCTCTGTTCGAACTGACGTTAAACGCTGGACGCTACGCGGTTTCGGCGTGCCCGTTAATGCGCTGCTTGAGGATGGCAGACGGCTTGAAAACCATCACGCGGCGCGGCGAAATCGGCACTTCCTTGCCGGTCTTCGGATTGCGGCCGATACGCTGGCCCTTCTTGCGCACGACAAATGAGCCAAAAGAAGACAGTTTCACGGTTTCGCCACGCTCCAAGCAGTCGGTGATCTCCTTGAGCACCAACTCCACGAGCGACGCAGATTCCGTGCGTGAGAGGCCCACTTTTTGATAGACCGCCTCACACAGGTCCGCCCGCGTTACTGTTTTTCCGGTCATCGCCTGCCCTGCCCCCGGCGAAGATATCCCGCTGAATTATCGACGATATTAGCATGTCTACAAACGGTCAACGGGGCCAAAGGCAAATATGACACAGGTGTGGCATGAAAGCCCCGCTGTCGGTTTTCACGCTTCCAACGCCGCGTCTCGAGCAACTTATTGATGCGATTTCGTGGCCGAAGCCGCATCCAAAAGCGTTTTTCACCAGCGCAAGAGCGCCGAACCCCAGGTAAACCCGCCGCCCATCGCCTCCAGCAGGATCAGATTGCCGCGCCTGATGCGGCGATCGGCGACCGCGTCGGCCAGCGCCAGAGGGATCGAGGCCGCGGATGTATTGCCGTGGCGGTCGACCGTAATCACAACCTTGTCCGGTGCGATGCCGAGCTTATGGGCGGAGCCGTCGATGATGCGCTTGTTGGCCTGGTGCGGAACAAACCAGTCGATATCGCCGGCGCTATAGCCCGTGGCTTTGAAGGCGTCGTCGATGACGTCGGTGATCATGGCGACCGCGTGCTTGAACACCTCGCGGCCTTCCATGCGCAGGTGGCCGACGGTCTGGGTCGACGAGGGCCCGCCATCGACATACAACTTGCCTTTGTGGCGGCCGTCGGAGCGCAAGTGGGTGGTGAGGAGGCCGCGGTCCTCGCGCGTGCCGGGCTGTTCCTGCGCCTCCAGCACCAGGGCGCCCGCCCCGTCGCCGAACAGCACGCAAGTGGTGCGGTCGCTCCAGTCGAGGATACGCGAGAAGGTCTCCGCCCCGATCACCAAAGCGCGCTTGAAAGCGCCGGTCCGCAGCAGCCCATCGGCGGTCGACAGGGCGAAAATGAAGCCCGAACAGACGGCTTGCAGATCGAAGGCCGCGCCATGGTTGATGCCGAGGCGGGCTTGCACCGCGACGGATGTGGCCGGAAAGGTCAGATCGGGCGTCGACGTGCCGAGCACGATCAGGTCGATGGAACTGGCCTCGACGCGGGCATTGGTCAGCGCCGCGCGGGCGGCATTGACCGCGAGGTCGGAGGTGAGTTCGCCGGCGGCGGCGATGTGGCGCTCGCGGATGCCGGTGCGCTGCACGATCCATTCATCGGTCGTGTCCACCGAGCTCGCCAGTTCGTCGTTGCTGAGGATGCGCGCGGGCAAATAGCTGCCGCAGCCGAGCACAACCGAACGCACCACACTCACGAGCGCGCTCCGCTCGCCACGCGGGCATTGGCTGCGTGATTGAGATCACGCGCCATCGACTGGCCGATCTTGTCGAGCAATTCGTAACGCACCATGTCGTAACCGATGTCGATGGCGGAGGCGAAGCCTTCGGCATCGGCGCCGCCGTGACTCTTGATGACGATGCCGTTGAGGCCAAGGAACACGCCGCCATTGGCCTTGCGCGGATCCATCTTCTCGCGCAGCATCTCGAATGCCCGGCGCGCAAGGACATAACCGAGCCGCGCGGCCCAGGTGCGATTCATCGCGGATTTGAGATATTGCGCGAACTGGCGCGCGGTGCCTTCGGCGGTCTTGAGCGCGATGTTGCCGGCAAAGCCTTCGGTGACCACGACGTCGACGACACCCTTGCCGATATCGTCGCCCTCCACGAAGCCATGATAGTCGAAATGCGAATAGTTGCTTTCGCGCAAGATCCGTCCCGCTTCGCGCACCGGCTCGAGGCCTTTGACTTCCTCGACGCCGATATTGAGCAAGCCCACGGTCGGCCGCTCGACGTCGAACAAGACGCGCGCCATGGCGCTGCCCATGGCGGCGAGATTGATCAGATGGTCCTCATCGGCGCCGATCGAGGCGCCGACATCGAGCACGACCAACTCGCCTTTCAGGGTCGGCCATAGTGCAGCGATCGCCGGACGCTCGATGCCTTCGAGCATCTTCAAACTGAAGCGTGCCATCGCCATCAGCGCGCCGGTATTGCCAGCGGAGACCGCGACATCGGCCTCCCCGCGCTTGACCGCTTCGAGCGTGAGCCACATCGACGACTTCCAGCGGCCGTGGCGCAGCGCCTGGCTCGGTTTGTCGTCCATGCGGATGGCGACATCGGTGTGGGTGATTTTCGATTTGCGCCTTGAGCGCAGGCAGGTTGTCGAGCAGCGGCTCGATCACCGCGCGGTCGCCGAAAATTTGGAATTCGATGTCGGGGTGGCGAATGAGCGACAACTCGGCGCCCGGCAGCACGACCGAGGGCCCGTGGTCGCCACCCATCGCGTCCAGCGCTATGCGAACCTTGTCGGTCATTGGATCGACCTTGGCGGCGGTGGCGCGGGTGCCGGCAACTCGGTCCTCGGAGGGTCTACGCACCGGGCGACCTTAACGGGTCGCACAGGTGAGACAAGCCGGTTCTGGCTCTACCCATGAATTTACCCCCGCCTCACGGCCGCTCGTTTCCCGAGCGCTTTTTCAGCGCTTCGAGCGCGGCAAAGGGGTTGGTTGCGGGGGTCTCGGCCTGCGGGGCTGCAAATTTTGCGCCGGCTTTGCGCGGATAAGGATCAATCCCTAAAAGCAGGAATTCGGTCGCCAGCGCGCCGAGGTCGAGGGTCCCACCGATCAGCGGCTCCGGCGGCTCCTCACCTGATTTTGCCTGTTTGACCTCCACGCGCGCGTCACTAGCGGCAGCGGCTTCGGGTTGCGGCGCAAAGATCACCTCGATCACCTCGACGATCTCGTTCTCGATCGGCTCCAGCGTGACCACGCAGGTCTGCCCGACCGTGGCGCTGACCTGTCCGGTCACCTGCGCGCCCGCGCCACGCCGCGCAAGGTCGAATTCAGCCGACAAGCGCGGCAACTCGCGCAGCCGGGCCAGTTTCGCAATAGAGGCACGCACGGCCGGCGGCGCCTCGATCTGCACATGCTGGCCGGTTTCCGGGATCTCATCCACGACGACCGGCGCGGTCCAAGGATTTTCAGGTCTGTCCATCGCTATCAAGCTTCTTGAGCCGCCACAGTAACCGATCCCGGGTCCGGAAAGCGCAAGGCACCGGCCGCAAGCTGGGCCACGTCTTGCGCCGTCAGATTGCCTGCTGCCTCCTGTATATAAACGGCAAGCCGGCGCGGCGCAGCCTGGCCGGCCAAGGGCACACCATAGACATTGCGGGCGATGACCTCGGCGAGCGGCTCCACACTGTCGGCCTTGAGCGCCGTCCGATAGGCCTCGGAGCGGCCATAAAAGGCATCGCCGATGCGGCGCATCTCCTTCGGCACTTTCAAGTCGCCTATCCCCATTTCCCGCAAATTGTCGTCCATATCGCGGCAGAACCGGTCGAATAGCCCCTGCCCGAGCTCGTGCAAAGCGGATTCGGCGGAGAAACGCTCCAGCACCAGGGCCAAATGCAGCACGATCAGGTCGAATCGGCCATTAACCGTGTCGGCGACCGCGTAGTCGCGGTAAAAGCAGGGCAATCGCGCTTGCGCCACGATCATGCCATAGAGGATGGAAATGGTGTCGGGCCGCTTGTTGCGGCGTGAGAGGGGCCAAATCATCGCTGTTGTTTGAGGTTGACCGCGTTTCCTCGCCGGTTATGTCAACGCAGCGGCCGAAGCAAGACCGAAATGATGTTGTTGCCTTTGCGGTTAAAGACTGCCCGTCCCTACCCGCGCGCCGCCAGGCTTGCGCTCGCGCTCTGCTGTGGCTTGGCGCTCGCCGGCTGTGGCGGTTTCGGCGAGACCTTGCCGCGCGGCTATGTGCTGCAACAAGGCGCGCTCGAGCAGATCCCGGTCGGCGCCAGCCAGGAACAGGTGCTGATCGTGCTCGGCACGCCGTCGACCGTCGCCACCATCAGCGGCGAGGCCTTCTATTATATTTCGCAGAAGTCGCATCGCGCGGCGGCCTTCATGCCTTACGAGATCACCGACCAGCGCGTGATCGCGGTCTATTTCGACAGGGACCGCCGCGTCAGAAAACTTGCCGACTACGGGCTGAAGGACGGAAAGATTTTCGACTTCTATTCGAAGACGACCCCGACAGGCGGCCAGGAGCTGAGCTACCTGCGCACAATCTTCAAGAACCTGATACCCGCTTTCTGACGATATGAAAATGCAAAGGGCCCGCAACGCGCGGGCCCTTTTCGTTTTGGTGGTGCGCGCTCAGTGCGCGAGTGCCGCGAGCAGCAATAGCGCCACGATATTGGTGATCTTGATCATCGGATTCACCGCCGGGCCCGCTGTGTCTTTGTAGGGGTCGCCGACGGTGTCACCGGTCACCGCGGCCTTGTGGGCTTCCGAGCCCTTGCCGCCGTAGTGACCGTCCTCGATGTATTTCTTGGCATTGTCCCAAGCGCCGCCGCCGGAGGTCATGGAGATGGCGACGAACAATCCAGTAACGATGACGCCCAGCAGCATGGCGCCGAGCGCCGAGAAGCCCGCCGATTTGCCGCCAGCCCCGCCGCCGGCGATCAGATAGATCACGAAATAGACCACGATCGGCGACAGCACCGGCAGCAGCGACGGCACGATCATTTCCTTGATCGCAGCGCGGGTGAGCATGTCCACCGCGCGGCCGTAATCAGGCTTGCTGGTGCCCTTCATGATGCCGGGGTTTTCGCGGAACTGCCGGCGCACCTCCTCGACAATCGAACCGGCAGCGCGGCCGACGGCGGTCATACCCATGGAGGCGAACAGATAAGGCAGCAGGCCGCCGAACAACAAGCCGACCACCACATACGGATTGGTGAGCGAGAAATCGAGCTTGATGCCGGCGAAATACGGGTGATGTACCGCATCGCGCGTGAAGAACGTGAGGTCCTGGTTATAGGCGGCGAACAACACCAGCGCGCCGAGGCCGGCCGAGCCGATGGCATAGCCCTTGGTGATCGCCTTGGTGGTGTTGCCGACGGCGTCGAGCGCGTCGGTCGCCTTGCGCACCTCTTTCGGCAGATCCCGCCATCTCGGCGATGCCGCCGGCGTTGTCGGTGACCGGACCGAATGCATCGAGCGCCACCACCATGCCGGCGAGCGCCAGCATCGAGGTGACCGCAATGGCGATGCCGAACAGACCGGCTTGACCGTAGGACACCAGGATGCCGCCGATGATGACGATCGCCGGCAGCGCGGTTGACTCGAGCGAGATCGCCAGGCCCTGAATGATGTTGGTGCCGTGACCAGTCACCGAGGCGGCCGCGATCGATTTCACCGGGCGGAAATTGGTGCCGGTGTAATATTCAGTGATCCAGATGATCAGCCCGGTCACCACCAGTCCGACGATACCGCAGATATAGAGATTCATGCCGGTGAAGCCGACGCCGGCAATCGGTCCGAAGCCGACGAGGTAATAGGTGACGAACGCGATCGCGAACAGCGAGAGCACTGCGGTGGCAATGAAGCCGCGATAGAGCGCGCCCATGATCGACTGGCTGGCCGGCAGCCGCACAAAGAAGGTGCCGATGATCGACGTGATGACGCAGACGCCGCCGATGGCGAGCGGATAGGTCATCATATTGGCGAGCACCGGCGTAGTGGCGAAGAAAATCGAGGCCAGCACCATGGTGGCGACCGTGGTCACCACATAGGTCTCGAACAAGTCGGCGGCCATGCCGGCGCAGTCGCCGACATTGTCGCCCACGTTGTCGGCGATGGTCGCCGGGTTGCGCGGATCGTCTTCCGGAATGCCGGCTTCCACCTTGCCAACGAGATCGCCGCCGACGTCGGCGCCCTTGGTGAAAATGCCGCCGCCGAGACGGGCGAAGATCGAGATCAGCGAGGCGCCGAAGCCGAGCGCCACCAGCAAGTCGATCACGGTGCGGTCGTTGACCGCCATATGGCGGGTACCGGTGAGATAGCCGAAATAGAGCGTGACGCCGAGCAGCGCGAGACCTGCCACCAGCATGCCGGTGATGGCGCCCGACTTGAAGGCGAGCTCGAGACCGCCGGCGAGCGACTTGGTTGCCGCTTGCGCCGTGCGCACATTGGCGCGCACCGACACGTTCATGCCGATGAAGCCGGTGGCGCCGGAGAGAATTGCGCCGACCGCAAAACCGATTGCCACCAGCCAGCCGAGCGTGAAACCAATGAGCAGAAAGATCACCACGCCGACGCCGCCGATGGTGGCGTACTGGCGTTTGAGATAGGCCTGCGCGCCCTCACGCACGGCCGCCGAAATCTCCTGCATTCTTTCGCTGCCGGCATCGGCGCTTAGCACCGACGTGATGGCCCAAATGCCATAAACAATCGCGAGCACGCCACAGCCGACGATCATCCACAAAGTCGTCATGGTGGATTCAACCTCGATTAAATTGGGGCTGGCGGAAGACAACGCCCCCGCCCGGCGCCAGGGACGTCGAGGATGGCCGCTTTGAGGGCGCTTCACCCCGACCGGAAAAGCGCGCGGATATAGCCAAAAAGACTGCGCCGACGCAACGCACAATTGCCCAAATCCGCAGCATTCGGCCAACGCTCACGATGCAGGCTGGAAAACGCCATGAAAGCGCAAAAACGCAAGGCGGCACGCGCCAACTTGCGCGATTTGGGTCCGATATCGCGGGACAAGTGCCGTCGTCCCGCGTTACTGGAACCGGCGCCGCTACACGACTGATATTGCTTGCTATTTGTCAGGCGAGCAGGTCGGAATCACACTGCTCCCGCCGGCCGGCGCAGGCTGAGCCAGATCAACAAACCGCTGGCGATTAGCACCATCGGGAAAATCACAGCGTTGATCGCCACCCAGCCGAACGCGGCAAGCAATTGCCCGGACGAGAATGAGCCCACCGCCATGCTGCCGAAGATCAGAAAGTCGTTGAACGACTGCACCTTGGTGCTCTCCTCGCGGCGGTGGCATCCGGTCACCATCGTGGTGGCGCCGATGAAGCTCAGGTTCCAGCCGAGCCCGAGCAGCACCAGCGCGCCCCAGAAATGCGCAACCGACAGGCCGGTGATGCCGACTACACCGGTCAGCGCGAGCAGCGCCATGCCGATGCCGGTAATGCGCATGACGCCGAACCGCGCGACCAAGCTGCCGGTGATGAAGCTAGGCCCGTACATCGCCAGCACATGCCATTGGATGCCGAGCGTGGCGTCGGTCACCGAGTGGCCGCAGCCGACCATGGCGAGCGGCGCCGAGGTCATCAGCAAATTCATCAGCGCATAGGAGGTGACGCCGCAGGCGACCGCGACGATGAAGCGCGGCTGGCGCACGATCTCGCTCAGCGGACGGCCGCTCTGCGCGCGATCGACCACACGGTGCGGGATCTTCACGAATTGCAGCACGACGATCGCGACCACCGCGCAAGCCGATTGCGCGAGATAGCTGGCGGCGAACGCAAAAGGTGACAGCAGGTCCTTGGTGAAGATGACCACCTGCGGTCCCAGCACCGCGGCAAACATGCCGCCGGCCAGCACCCAGGACACCGCTTTCGCCCGATAGGCCTCGCTCGCGGTGTCGGCGGCGGCGAAGCGATAGGACTGGAAAGCGGCGGCATAAAGCCCGCCGCAGAAGGTGCCGAACAGCAGCAGCCAGAAATCGCCGCCGATCACGGCCACATAGGAAATCAGACCGGAGGCCATGCCGAACAGCGTCCCGATCTGCAGCGCGGCGCGGCGGCCGAACCGGCGCGCGAGCATCCCGACCGGCAGCGTCCCCAGCCACAAGCCGATCACCATGGTGGTGAGCGGCAGCGTGGCGAGGCCCTTATCGGGTGCGAGCACCGCGCCGACGATGCTGCCGGTCGAAAAGATGATGGTGTTGTTGGCGCCGCCCAATGCCTGCGCCGCCGACAGCACGATGGCGTTGCGGCGCGCCAGCCGGTCGTCGAAAGCTACGCGTGCGATGGGCTCGGCGATCACCGACATGAGGGAGGGTCCCGGAAGTTGCGGTTCGTTTTTAGCGGCGATGGCGCTTGATCGCTACCGCCGCAGGCGCAGACCAGCCCCCCATATTCCCCGCCTAATCGTTGCGGTCGAAGCGCCATGCGCCGGGATGCCGCACCACCGCGTCGCGTGCCTCGGCCGGCGAACGCGCGCCGATCTGGCCGAGCGAGGAGCGCAGTTCGTCGATGTAGAGGTCGATCAGGTGGCTCGGGCCCACATCGCCGAGCGCGGCGACCGACCACAGGAACGACTTGCCGGCGAAGGCGGCGTCGGCGCCTAGCGCCAGCGCCCGCATCACGTCCTGGCCGCTGCGGATGCCGCTGTCGAGCACGATGGTGGCGCGTTTGCCGACCGTCGAGACGATCGCCGGCAAGACGTCGATCGAAGCGGCCAGCGCCTCGATCTGCCGCCCGCCATGGTTCGACACCCAGATGCCATCGATGCCGAGCGCGAGCGCCTTTTCGGCGTCGGCCGGATGCAGAATGCCTTTGACCAGCATCGGGCCCTTCCAGCGCTCGCGATAGCGCGCGACCTCTTCCCAGGAAAACGCGCCGCCCATCTCGCGCCGCGCGAAACTGATGGTCTCATTGGTACCGACGTCACCGGCATAGGAGCGCAGCGTGGCGAAACGCGGATAGCCGTTGCGCACAAGCGCCATCAGCCATTTCGGCCGCACCATCATCTCGTAGATCATGCGTGCGCTGGGGCGGAACTCACTGCCGAGCCCGGCATAGCTTTCGCGCGAGCGCGTGGTGCGCACCGGCACGTCGAGCGTGAGCGCCAGCACCTTGACGCCGGCTACTTGCGCGCGGCGGATCAGATCGAAGCCGATCTTGTGATGGTTGCGCGCGAAGCGGTAGAGCTGGAACCAGAACACATCGGGCGCAACCTTCGCCACCTCCTCGATGGTCGCGCCGCCGGCAACGCCGAGCGTGTAGGGGATGCCCGCTTCTTGCGCCGCCTTGGCCATCAACAGGTCGGCGCCCGGCCACACCAGCGACGGTCCGCCCATGGGTGCGATGCCGATCGGCGCCGTGTACTGGCGCCCGAACAATTTGACCGTCGTGGGCGGCAGGCTCGGCATCACGCCGTAGCGCGGCACCACCTTGATGGCGTCGAACGCCGCCCAATTGTCGACGATGCCGGCATCGGCGCCGGCGCCGGTGTCGCCATATTCGAAGGCGAAAAACGGGACGTTGCGCGGCGCGCGCGCGCGTAAATAGGCCGAAGTCGGGAAGCGCTTATGCAGCGCGGCAAATTGCGGGCTGCGCCCGCTGGGCAGGAACGATTGCGTCGCCGTCACATCGTGCATGGCGTTTCCTCGAGTGCTCTTTGGCTCATTATAGCGTGCCACGGATGGACGCGCCTCGCCGTTTTCAAAAATGGCTGAAAGAGGCGTGCTGGAAGACCAGCGTCTTGCCGTCCGCCCCGATGAAATCCACGCCCTCGCCTTGCGTGATACGGCCAATTTCGGTCACCGCGATATCGGCGGCTTTGGCGGCGGCGCGGAACTCCGCGAGCTTGGCCGCCGGCACGGTGCAGACGATCTCGTAGTCGTCGCCGCCGGTGAGCACGGTTTCGATCAGCGCCGGCTCGGCGGCAACGCGCCGCCTTGGCGGCCTCCGACAGCGGAACGCGCGCGGCCTCGACCACCGCGGCCACGCCCGAGACGCGGGCGAGCTTGGCGAGATCGCCGGCCAGCCCATCCGAGACGTCCATCGACGCCGAAGCGAACTGGCGCACCGCCTCCGCCAATGCATTGCGCGGCTGCGGCAGCAGATAGCGCGACGATAAATGCTGGCGCTGGGCGTCGTTGAGCTTCCAGTCGGCGCCGTTGCGCAGACGCAAGCCAAGCGCGGCATCGCCGATGCTGCCGCTCACCAGCACGCGGTCGCCGGGCTTGGCGCCGGCGCGGCGTACCATGGTGCCTTGCGGCACGCTGCCGAACATCGAGATCGGCGATGGTGATGGGCCCCGGCGTGCGGTCGGTGTCGCCGCCGAACAGCGGACAGCCGTATTGCTCGGCGTCGGCACGCAAGCCTTGCGCGAACTTGCCAAGCCAATCCTCGCCGATCTCCTTCGGCAGCGCCAGCGACACCAGGAAGCCGAGCGGCTTGGCGCCCTTGGCGGCGAGATCGGACAAGTTCACACGCAGCGCCTTGCGCGCGACCAGATCGGCGGGATCGTCGGGAAAGAAATGCACGCCGCCGATAATGGCGTCGGTCTTGAGCACCAGATCGCAGCCCGGCGGCGGCGTGACGAAAGCGGCATCGTCGGTCAGACCGAGCGCGCCCGGATGGGTCGCGAGCGGCTTGAAGAAATTCGCAATCAGGCGATCCTCGGCCGAGAGCTTGTCGTCGCGCCCCGCCATGACGCTCACCCGGCGGCTTGGCCGAACTCGGCCGGCCGCAACTTGCGGCCGAGCTGGTCGAGCACGGCGTTGACCATGCCGGTCTCGTCGCGCTCGACGAAGGCGGCCGCGACGTCGGCATATTCCGACACCACCGCACGCGCCGGTACATCGCGGCGGTGGCTGAGCTCATAGGCGCCGGCGCGCAAGGCGGCGCGCAGCACCGCCTCGATGCGTTTGAGCGGCCAGCTCTTTGCCAGAGCCTCGTCAATCAACGGATCAAGCGCGCGCTGCTCGCGCACCACGCCGGTGACGATATCGCGGAAGAATGCCGCTTCGGCCGGCAGATATTGCGCGCCCTCCACTTCGCGGCCGATCCAATGACTCTCGAACTCGGCGAGGATCTCGTTCAAGCCGGTACCGGCAAGATCCATTTGATAGAGCGCCTGCACGGCAGCGAGCCGCGCGGCGCCGCGCCGATTGGCCTTGCTTTTGTCCTTCAGCGGCGCGTTGCGGCCCATCACAGAGCCGCCAGCGCGCGCTTGAGCGCCACCATGGTGAGCGCCGTGCGCGCGGCGTCGCCGCCCTTGTCGCGGCCCATGTCGTCGCCGTCGGGGTTGGCGCGCACGCGCGCCTGCAATTCGGTCTCAACGGTGAGGATGCCGTTGCCGATCGGAAGCTGCCGGCCGATGGCGAGGTCCATCAGGCCGCGCGCGGATTCATTGGAGACGACCTCGAAGTGATAGGTCTCGCCCGCGATCACGCAGCCGAGCGCGACCACGCCGTCATAGGGCTTGCGCGCGCGCTGCGCGGCATCGACCGCCATGGCAATGGCGGCGGGAATTTCCAGCGCGCCCGGCACCGTGACGCGGTCAAATTGCGCGCCGGCCGCGTCCAAGGCGCGTTGGGCGCCACTCAGCAACATATCGGCGATGTGCACGTAAAAGCGCGCCTCGACGATCAGCATGCGCACCGGCTCGCGCTTTGGCGCGGGAGCCTCCTTGGTGGCCGCCGGAGCTTTCTTCGCAACTTTGGCTGTCGCCGGAGCTTTTTTCGCAGCGGCTTTCTTCTTTTTGGCCATGACCGATGTCCTTGCTGTCCGCGGCGTGGTAGCAAGCGGCCGGGCGGGGAACAAGGGCTACATTTTTTCTTGGTGCATGATCCTAGCCGAAAACCGGTACCCACTTTTCGGGGATCATGCGCGCGCCATCAGCCGTGCGGCATAGCGGGCCATGACGTCGACTTCGAGATTGACGTCGTCGCCCTGTTTGAGCGCGCCGAGGGTCGTGACCTTCAGCGTGTGCGGGATGATCAGCACCGAGAAGCTGTCGCCTTCCACCGCATTAACCGTAAGCGAGACGCCGTCGAGCGTGACCGAGCCCTTGGGCGCAATGAAGCGCGCGAGCTCCGGTGGCGCGCGCAGCGCCAGGCGCGCCATGTCGGTCAGGTTCTCGCGCATGGCGACGGTGGCGAGACCGTCGACATGGCCCTGCACCAGATGACCGCCCAGCTCGTCGCCGACTTTGAGCGGCCGCTCCAAATTGGCATAAGTGCCGTGGCGCCAGCGGCCGACCGTGGTAACGCGCAGCGTCTCGGCGGCGGCATCGACCGCGAACCAACAGCGGTTGTCCTCTTCGCCGGTGTCGACCACCGTCATGCAGACGCCGGAACAGGCAATGGAAGCGCCTTCGATCAGCGCAGCGCGCGGATAATCGCAGGCGATGGTAATGCGCCGCAGATCGTCGGCCCGCGCCTTGACCGAGCGCACCTCGCCAATATCGGTGACAATGCCGGTGAACATGTTAGGCGCGCTCGTAGGTTTCGATCGTGTCGGTATCGAGGCGCTCGCTGCCGCAAACTTGCAGGCGATCGGTGAGCGCGCTGAGCGGCAGGGCTTCCAGCGCATCGATGCCGTCTGCCCCTATTTCCTTGTCGGAGCGCACCAGCACCGCGGCGTCCACCATGTCGGCGGCAACGAAGCTCGCCGCCACCGTGGCGCCGCCCTCGACCATCAGCCGGGTGATGCCCTCGCCGGCGAGAACCTTCAGCACCTCGTCGAGATGCAGCCGGCCATCGGTCGCTTTCACGCGAAACACCTTGCAGCCTTTTTGCTGCAGGATCTCTTCTGCGATAGCCGAGGGCTTGGTCGATGCGAACACCCAAGTCGGCGTCTCGCGCACGGTCGAGACGACCGAGAGCGACAGCGGAACGCGCAAGTTCGCGTCCAGCACCACGCGCACCGGCGAGCGCTCGAATAGGCCGGGCAAACGGCAGGTCAGTTGCGGGTTGTCCGACAGCACCGTGCCGATGCCGACCAGGATGGCGTCGTTTTGGCCGCGCAACTGGAACACGCGGTTGCGTGCCGCCTCCCCGCTCAGCGCGATCGGCTTGCGGCCGGCAAGCCCGATTTTGCCGTCGGCGGAGAGCGCGAGCTTGAGCGTGACGTAGGGCCGCCCCTCGCGTACGCGCGTGATGTGGCCGGCATGGGCGCGCCGTGCTTCATCTTCGCCGAGGCCCACCTCGACCGCGATGCCGCGGTCGATGAGCCGCCGGTGGCCGGCGCCGGCCACTTCCGGGTTGGGATCGTCCATCGCCGAGACCACCCGCGCGATGCCGGCCTTGATGATGGCGTCGGCGCACGGCGGCGTCTTGCCATGATGCGAGCAGGGCTCGAGCGTCACGTACAGGGTGGCGCCCTGCGCCGCCTTCTTGGCGCGGCGCAAGGCCTCGACCTCGGCATGCGGGCGGCCGCCGGGCTGCGTCCAACCGCGCGCCAGGATTACGCCGTCCTTGACGATCACCGCGCCGACCGCCGGGTTTGGCCAGGCATTGCCGAGGCCACGACGGCCAAGATTGAGCGCCAGCGCCATATAACGCTCGTCGTCCGCTGCGCCCGTGCTTACGGACGCAGCAGCATCGGGCGCTGATTGCTCGCTCATTTTCGCGCGGCGCCCGCGGGCCGCGGCTCGTCTTCGTGCGAAAGCTCATCGAGCGCGGCGCGGAAGTCCTTGGCCTCGCGGAAATTGCGATACACGGAGGCAAAGCGCACATAGGCGACGTCGTCGAGCTCGCGCAGATGCTCCATGACCAGCTCGCCAATTGTTTCCGAGGTAACCTCGCTCTCGCCCTGGCTCTCCAGTTCGCGCACGATCTTGGAGACATCTGCTCGATACGCTCCGGATCGACCGAACGTTTGCGCAGCGCGACCTGCACCGAGCGCAAGAGCTTGTCGCGATCGAACGGCACGCGCCGGCCATTGCGCTTGATCACCGTCAGCTCGCGCAATTGCACGCGCTCGAAAGTGGTGAAGCGAAAATTGCAGGAAAGGCAAACGCGTCGGCGGCGGATCACCGCGGAATCCTCGGTCGGCCGCGAGTCCTTCACCTGGGTGTCGAGGCTTCCACAACTCGGGCAACGCATCACGTCCCCCCTCCAGCCCCTCAGCTTTGATAAATCGGAAACCGTGAAATCAGCGTCTTCACTTTGTCGCGCACCGCCGCCTCGGTCAGCGAATCCTCGTCGACGCCCTTCTGCGACAGTACGTCGAGCACCTCGACGATCAGCTCGCCGACCTGGCGGAATTCGGCGATTCCGAAACCGCGCGTGGTGCAGGCCGGCGTGCCGAGCCGGATGCCGGAGGTGACGAACGGTTTTTCCGGATCGAACGGGATGCCGTTCTTGTTGCAGGTGATGTGGGCGCGGCCGAGCGCCGCCTCCGCCACCTTGCCAGTAAGCCGCTTCGGCCGCAGGTCGACCAGCATCAGATGGGTGTCGGTGCCGCCGGAGACGATGTCGAGGCCCTTTGACTTCAGCGTCTCGGCCAGCGCCTTGGCGTTCTCCACCACATTGCGCGCATAGGCGCGGAAGCTCGGCCGCAACGCCTCGCCGAAGGCGACCGCCTTGGCGGCAATCACATGCATCAGCGGCCCGCCCTGCATGCCGGGGAATACCGCCGAGTTGAGCTTCTTCGCCATCTCCTCATCGTCGGACAAAATCACGCCGCCGCGCGGGCCGCGCAGCGTCTTGTGCGTGGTCGTGGTCACGACATGCGCATGCGGGAATGGCGAGGGGTGCGCGCCGCCCGCCACGAGCCCGGCAAAGTGCGCCATATCCACCATCAGATAGGCGCCCACTTCGTCGCAGATTTCGCGGAAGGCGCGGAAATCGATGATGCGCGGATAGGCCGAGCCACCGGCGATGATGAGCTTCGGCTTGTGCTCGCGCGCGAGCCGCGCCACCTGCTCGATATCGATACGCTGATCGTCACGCCGCACGTCATACGGGACCGGCTTGAACCATTTGCCGGAAATGTTGACCGGCGAGCCGTGCGACAGGTGCCCGCCGGCGGCGAGGTTCAGCCCCATGAACGTGTCGCCGGGCTGCATTAGCGCGAAGAACACTTCGGCGTTGGCCGACGCGCCGGAGTGCGGCTGCACATTGGCGAACTTGCAGCCGAACAATTTGGTCACCCGCTCAATCGCCAGCCGCTCGGCGATATCGACGAACTGGCAGCCGCCGTAATAGCGTTTGCCCGGCAGCCCTTCGGCATATTTGTTGGTCAGCACCGAGCCCTGCGCTTCCAGCACGGCCTTGGAGACGAGGTTCTCCGAGGCGATCAACTCGATCTCGTCACGCTGGCGCCCGAACTCTAGCCGGATCGCCTCGGCGACCTCGGGGTCGGTTTCGCTGAGCGGGGCTGAGAACAGGGCTTCCACATCGCCTGCCGGGGCGGGCTTGGACGTTACCGACATCACAATCTCCTGGCGCCGCAGCGGCACGGCGCCGAATGCAGAAAAAGTCTGGGATTAGTTCGCCAATACCATATCGCGCCCAAAGCGCCAAGCCTTGGGTGTGGAGCGCTTTGATGCCCAATATCTAGGGTTCGGCCCCGCCCGGCTCAACCCTTAACCGTGGTGGCGTAAGGCCCAAGATTGTCGTGGTTATAGATGTCGTCGCGGAACTGCACCACGCCGTCGGGCGTCGCCCAGGCGGTGATGTAGACCCAGTGCAGCGGCACCGGCTTGGCGAGCTTGGCGTCGATGCGGTCGCCGGATTTGATCGCCGCGTCGATCTGCTCGGGCGGCCAGCCGGGCGTGTCACGCAACAGCCAGTAGACCAGTTCGCGCACGTTCTGCACGCGCACGCAGCCGGAGGAATCGAACCGCATGTCCTCGCCGAACAGGTTCTTCTCCGGCGTGTCGTGCATGTAGACGCCGTCGGGGCTGGGAAACTGAATGCGGATGGTGCCGAGTGAGTTGAAGCTGCCGGGGTCCTGCTTGAACAGGTAGTTGACCGCGTCGTCCGAATTCCAATCGATCTGCGTCGGCGTCAGCTCGTTGTGGCCGGTGTCGAAGATGCGGATGTGCTCGTTGGTGAGGTAGTTCGGATCCTTCTGCATCAGCGGGATCAGATCGCGGCGCACGATCGACACCGGCACGGTCCAGTAAGGATTGAAATTGATTTCCTGGATCTTGCTGGACAGCTCAGGCGACGGCCGCGACACCCGGCCCACAACCGCGACATGGCGGCTCGCCACCACGCCGTTCTCGATCGCCTCAACCTGGGCCGCCGGGATGTTGACGACCACAACACGGCTGCCGAGCGGGTTCGCCGTGAGCGTCGTTAAGCGCGTGACATTGGTCTTGAGCTGGGCGAGCCGCACCTCGCAGGGGATATTGAGCCGCTCGAAGGTCTCCTTGCGCACGACGCCGTCGATGGTAATGCCGTGACGGGCCTGGAACCGGCGCACGGCCGCCTCGACATAAGAATCGAAGATGTCGGTTATGCCGGTGCTCGCCTCCAGATCGCCGGCGATGATCAGGCGCTTGCGCAGCGGCACCACGCTCGGATGCCGGTTGCCGAGCCGCAGCCGCTCGGTCGGCGGCACCTGCGGCCAGCCGCCCTGCGCCAGAATGCCTTCGTATTGGCCAACGGCGAGCTCGGTCGATGTGGCAGTTGCCGGCGAAAGCGTCGGCAGCGATGGCCTCGGCATATGAATGGTGCGCGAGGCGCTGTCGAACTCGCCGCCGAAAGCGCGCCGCTGGTTTTGATCGATCAGCGCCTGCAGCGCGGCGTCTTGGGCGCTGGCACCGCGCGAGAACGCGGCGCCAAGGCCGGCCCCGGCGAAGCTCAGAAAGACGCGGCGACTGAGGCCGCGGCCGGCGCGGCGAGAGGTTTCGGGCATCACGGTCTCGTCGGTTGACGCTCTCCGCACCTAGCGGCAGCAACCGGCGATATTGTGGCCAATCCCGAACAAATAACAAAGCCCCGGCCAACGACTGGCCGGGGCGAGTTAGTCCGCCTTGAGGAGGATTACAGGCGGTAGAGAATCTGATCGGTCCAGAAGCGCTCGAGCCGATGCAGCGACTTATTCAAGGTCGAGAATTCGTCGGCATTGATGCCGCCGACCTGCTCCACCGTGCGCACATGCTTCTGGTAGAGCGATTCGACGATGTCACGCACCTCGCGGCCCTTCTCGGTGAGCTTGATGCGCACCGAGCGGCGATCGACGCGCGAGCGCTGGTGGTCGAGGAAACCCATCTCGACCAGCTTCTTGAGATTGTAGGAGACGTTGGAGCCGAGATAGTAACCGCGCGTGCGCAGCTCGCCCGCGGTCAGCTCCTTGTCGCCGATATTGTAGAGCAGCAGCGCCTGCACCGAATTGATATCGGAGCGGCCGCGGCGGTCGAATTCGTCCTTGATGACGTCGAGCAGCCGACGGTGCAGCCGTTCGACCAAGGTCAAGGCCTCGTGATAGAGCGGCCTGATGTGATCGAACCGCGCATCGTGCTCGGCGGTATCGACCGTCTTTGCAACGGCTTTCATGTTCAACGCCCCTTTTGCGTTTTATTGTCTCGTACTTCGCCGGTAACGAGGCCCTGTTTTCCCCGTTCCATGTGCGGCACCCTAGTCCGGGCAGTCTAAAATCGGCTTAAATAACACCATAAAGATTAGGTTTATTTACAACGGTGAATAGTGTGTTGAAGCTGCAATTGAATCGAGTGCAGCAATCTTTCGTTCACCACACAAAGCCCCGTCGTTCCAAAACGCGGCAATGCGGCGCGTTCGAAACCCATCGCCCCGAAGTTGTGGGTAGTCGGTTCCAGGGTGGCGCATTTCGTGCGCGTCCCGGAACAATAATTGTTAACCGCGCACGAACCGGATGATGCCGGAGAAGTCCCTGCCCGCTTCTCCGCTCGCGACATATTGCGAATAGATCCTTTCTGCATCGGCGCCGAGATCGGTCTTGGCGCCGGAGGCCTTGGCCGCCTCCTGCGCGAGCTTCAAATCTTTCAGCATCATGGCCGCGGTGAAGCCCGCCTGATAATCGCGGTTGGCCGGCGACGTCGGCACCGGACCGGGAACCGGGCAATAGGTCGTCAACGACCAGCACTGGCCCGACGACTTGGAGGAAATATCGAACAGTTTCTGGTGCTCGAGCCCGAGCTTCTCGGCCAGCACGAAGGCTTCCGACACCGCGATCATCGACACGCCGAGGATCATGTTGTTGCAGATCTTCGCCGCCTGGCCGTTGCCGGCGCCGCCGGCATGCACGATCGTTTTGCCCATCTTCTGCAGAATCGACTCCGCGCGCGTGAAAGCCTGCGCGCTGCCGCCGACCATGAAGGTGAGCGTGGCGGCGGTCGCGCCGCCGACGCCGCCGGAGACCGGCGCATCGAGCATCATCAAACCTTTTGCCTCCGCCGCCCGCGCCACCGCGCGTGCGGTGTCAACATCGATGGTCGAGCAGTCGATCAGCAGCGTTCCGGGATTGGCGTCTTCGATAATGCCGCCGGTGCCGAGATAGACCTCGCGTACTTCCTTGCCGGAGGGCAACATGGTGATGACCACGTCGGCGCGCGCGGCGGCGATCTTGGCGGTCTCAACGCTGACGCCGCCCGCCGCCTTGAGCTTGTCGAGCGCCGCCGGATTGACGTCGACGCCTTCAACCTGGTGGCCGGCCTTGATCAAGTTCTGCGCCATCGGCAAGCCCATGTTGCCGAGACCGATGAATCCTATCCGCGCCATCCCGTCCCTCCCCTCATTTTTCGTTTGCGCATGATCTTATCCGAAAACCGGTGCCCACCCCGGATCAAGTCCGGGGCTGGGCTTTTTCGGGATTATGCGCCAATCACGGCAGCTGTTCTTGCGCCGATTTCAACGCCAGCCCGAGATACGCCGCCAGCAGAAAGCCCTCGACCAATTCGACCGGCCAGCCGCCGCCGAACACCTGCGGAAAAAATATTTCGAGCGCCAGCATGGAGGCAACCGAGGTGAGCCAGATCACCGCGCCCCAGGCGGCCGCCAGCCACAAGCCGACCGCGGCGATGAGGTCGATCACCGCGAAGAACACCGTCGCGGTCTGCCAGGCAATCGAATGCAATTCGAACAGGTCGGGCGGCGCGACACCGATGCCGCAGACGCGCGACCAGTGATAGAGCCCTTTGAGCAGCGATACGCCGGCCATCAGCCGCAGGAACAGCACCAGCCGCCAAGTCCAAGCGCCGACGCCCGGCTCGCCATCGATCTCCTGCACCGGCGCCAGATTTTCCGGATCGTCGCTGGTGAACGGCTCGCTCATGGCAACACCAATTCGCCGGCGTCGAGCGGCGCGAAATGGCGCTCGATCTCGGCTTCGCTCACGTCGGCCAGCGTTTCGGGCCGCCAGCGCGGCTTGTTGTCCTTGTCGACGATCACCGCGCGCACGCCCTCGTCAAAATCATGGCCATGGATCACGCGCGACACTATGCGGAATTCATGGCGCATGCACGTCTCGAAGTCCCAATGCTTGCCGCGCCGCACTTGCGCCAGCGCGATTTTCAGACTGAGCGGCGATTTGGCCCGCATGGTGGCGGCGATCTTCGCGGCCCATTCGGCATCGGCGCCATGCGATGCCGCCTCACGATCGAGCGCCTCGATAATGCCTTCGACCCGGTCGCCGGCGAACACACGGTCGATTGTCGCGCGCCGTGCTTGGATCGGGCCCGCGCCCGCCGGCTCGGCGAAGGCGGCAAGCACCGCGTCCACCGACACGGTGCCGCTCAAGCCCTCGATGAGCGCCGGAAAGCGCGCCGAGGGAATGCGGTGGGTGACAAGCCCGCCGGCGAGCGCATCGGCACCGTTGAAACGCTCGCCCGTCAACGCGCAATAGGTGCCGAGCTCGCCCGGCATGCGTGGCAGGAACCATGTGGCGCCGACGTCGGGAAAAAAGCCGATGCCGACCTCCGGCATGGCGAACTGATAGCGGTCGCCGGCGACCCGGTGCGAGCCATGCACCGATATGCCGACGCCGCCGCCCATGACGATTCCGTCGATCAACGCCACATATGGCTTGCGGTAGTTCTTGATCGCGGCGTTGAGCGGATATTCGTCGCGCCAGAATTGCAGCGCCTCGGTGTGGCGGCCGGCGCGCCCGAGATCGTAGAGATGGCGGATATCGCCGCCGGCGGAGAAGGCGCGTTCGCCGGCAGCTTGAATCACCACGCGCGTGATCGCCGGATCGTCGGCCCACGAGTTCAAGCTGTGCGCGCAGCGCCAGCACCATGCCATGGGTGACGGCGTTGAGCGCCTGCGGCCGGTTGAGCGTGACGAGGCCGGCCGCCCCGCGCCGCTCAAACAGAATTTCGGGCTGAGCCGATGACACCGCGGGCATGGCGTTAGATCACAGCCGCCGAACCTGTCACTCCGCAGCAACGGCGTTGGCGGCTTCGACGCTCTCGAGATGCGGCACAACCTTGGTCATGAATTTCTGCAAGGTTTCGATGACGTCGTCCTTGGGCTGCTGGGCGTAGTGGAAGATCAGCGTGATGTATTCGGTCGGCACTATTTTGAAAATCTCCTGCCACTGCGTGCGCACCTGGTCGAGGGTGCCGCCGGTATAGATACCGGAGCTCTTGATGTTCTCGACAAAGTCGGTGTTGGGATCAGTCGGGAACTGCGGGAAGAAGGGCCCGTAGAAATTCTTGTAGATGTCGACGTCGTATTTGCGGAGCTTCTCGTTGTATTGCGCTTCGTTGTCGGCGATGTGCAGCCAACGCACGATATTCTGCTTTTCGCCGCGCTGGACATTCCGCCCGACCTTGGCCGCCTCCTCGACATAGATCACACTCTGGCGGTCGATGCTCTCGAACTTGGAGAAATAGGTTGGAATGAAGCCTTGCCGGGCGCAGTAACGGATCGAGTCGTCGCTCTTGCTGGTGGCGACGAAGACCGGCGGATGCGGTTTCTGATAAGGCGCCGGAACCACGCTGATGCGGCGGATCACGCCGTTGTCGTCGATCTCGCCCGGCGCGCCGGCCTCGCGCGCGATCTTGAAGGCCGGATAGCCTTCGACGCCGGTCTTCAGCGGATAAGGCGCTTGGTAATAATTGCCGTCGAGCACGACCAACTCGTTCTTCCAGCAGTCGAGCAACATGGCGACGCGTTCTTCGAAGATGTCGCGGTTCTTCTGGTCGTTGGCGCTGCCGTCGGAAACAGTGGCAACGCTGTTGGTGAACTGACCGAGGATATTGGTCCAACGCGATTGATAGCCGCGGGCAAGGCCGACGAAGTAGCGGCCTTTGGTCAGGTGGTCGAGGATCGCGGTTTCTTCTGCGACCCGGATCGGATCTTGCGTGGCCATCACATAGCCGAGCGCACCAATATTGATTTTCTTGAACTGACCCGCCCACCAGGCGTTCATCACGCCGGGGTTTGGGCCGACCTCGTACCCTTCGGAATGCAGATGATGCTCGATGGTGGCAGCGCCCCACACGCCCATCTCCTCCGCGGCGCGGATGATGTCGGCCCAGTCGTGCACGACGCGATGATAGAGATCGCGGTCGCGGCCGAGCGGGCGCCGGGCTCTGCGGTCGTTTTCATCTTTGGCCGGAAGCACAGGATAGAGCTGGAGAATGATCTTGGGCTGAGCCATGAGGGCCCTCTTTCCATTGTGCCACGCTTTTCGCGCTGGCGTTTCCTCACCGCATTTTACGTAACGCAGGCTGATTATGCATTCAATTCAGCCGTCAGGCCATCGCCCAAAGATACTCGACGACCGCCGCCACACCCAACGCGCTGCGCACCGCGTGCAAGCGACCCCATTGCGTGATCAGGCCGCGTGTCGTCGTATTGGCCTCGTCGAGCGGCGTGGCATCGAGCAGCCGGTTTGTCGGCTTAATGATCAGAATTGTGTATGGCCAGTTGGCGAGGATCAACGCGGCGCCGATCAGCCAGCGCCAGTCATAGCTGAGCAGGAACGCGAGGACGCCGAGCACACCGGAAATCACGGCGAGGCTCGCCTGCATCATGAAACCGCGCTTGTAGCTCGGTTTCCACTCGCTCAGCAGCGCTTTGTCGTCGAGCTGCAGGCGCGCATGTTGTTCGGCAAAATTGATGTAGATCGCGGCGCCGGCAAACAGCGCCGCGGTGACAAGCGCAAGTTGGCCGCTCCACATTGGATTTCTCCCGTTTATCAGTTTCCCAGCATAGCGCGGCCGACGATCAGGCGCATGATCTCATTGGTGCCTTCCAGGATCTGATGCACCCGCACGTCGCGCAAGACGCGCTCGATCGGGTGATCGCGCAGATAGCCGTAGCCGCCGTGCAGCTGCAGGCAGCCGTTGACCACCTCGAAGCCGGTGTCGGTGGCAAGGCGCTTAGCCTGCGCGGCAAGCCGTGTCGCCGCGGGCTCGTGCTCGCCGACCGCGACCGCGGCGCGGTGCAGCAAGAGACGCGCCGCCTCCAGATCGGTGGCATAGTCGGCAATGCGGAACTGCAACGCCTGGAAATCGGCCAGCCGCGAGCCGAACTGCCGCCGCTCCTTCATGTAATCGATGGTGCGATCGAGGCAGAATTGCGCACCGCCGATCGAGCAGGCGCCGATATTGAGCCGGCCGCCGTCGAGCCCCGCCATGGCGATCTTGAAGCCCTGGCCTTCGGCGCCGATACGGTTTTCGACCGGCACACGGCAATTCTCGAACATGACCATGGCGGTCGGCTGCGACTTCCAGCCGAGCTTCTTCTCTTGCGCGCCATACGACAGGCCCGGCGTGCCTTTCTCCACGACGATGCAGGAAATGCCGCGCGGGCCGGCTTCGCCGGTGCGCGCCATGACCACATAGATGTCGGAGACGCCGCCGCCGGAGATGAAGGCCTTGGCGCCGTCGAGCACGTAATGCTCGCCGTCGCGGCGCGCACGCGTCGTCAAGCTCGCGGCGTCGGAGCCCGCGCCCGGCTCGGTCAGGCAGTAGCTGGCGAAATGCTCCATCGAGCACAGCTTGGGCAGGAACTTGCGCCGCACGTCATCGCCGCCGAAAGCATCGATCATCCAGGCCGCCATGTTGTGGATCGAGATATAGGCGGCGGTCGAGGTGCAGCCTTGCGCCAGCTCCTCGAAGATCAGCGCGGCATCGAGCCGCGACAGCGCCGAGCCGCCGACGTCCTCCTTGACATAGATGCCGCCGAAGCCGAGCGCCGCCGCCTTGCGCAAGGCTTCGACCGGGAACACCTCGCCCTCGTCCCAGTCGCGCGCGTGCGGCATCAACTCTTCGCGCGCAAACTGCCGCGCGGTGGCCTGGAAGGCGCGCTGTTCTTCGCTGAGTTGGAAATCCAAGGCCGGCCTCCGGCGCCGGGCTTAGCAAGCGAAGCGGCCGTGACGCAACTCCGTCACGGCCGCCGATACTCGTCTGCCTATGCAGGCTATGTCGCGTCTAGTGCCGGAACAGACCGTGGGCGACGCCGCCGAAGAAGGCGCCCATCGCGGCCGGCGGTCCGCCGCCACCGCCACCGCTTGTTGTTGTTGCTGCTCGAGCTGCGGTGCCGGCTGCGGGATTCGTGGTGCGACGTCTCGCGGCGTGCGGGTTGACTATCCTGATCGTCCCGCTCAGCAAGCGCCTCTTTCGGCACCGGCTCGGCGCGCAAGGCATCCCACTGCACCCGGTTCAGGTAGCCGCTTTCGAAGTAGTTGCGCGCGCCCTGCCAATTCTTGACGGCGCGGCGGGTATGCCGAACCGAAGCGGCCATCGACATCGGTGGCGAAACCGAGAGCATTTAGCCGCCGCTGGATGTCCTTGCGCTCGGCGCGATCGAGATTGAGCGCGTCTTCCGTATGACCCGAGCTCACCTCAGTGCGGAGGCGCGGGATCAGTCCCGGTCGGCTCAGCCGTCGCGACCGCCGGCGTTAGCTTGCGCGAGTTCGTCGGATTCTGCTTGGCATCTTGCAGCGACGCCAAACGCGCCCGCGCGATCGGCGAGAACGACCCGTTAGGATAGCGGGTGAGGTAGGCGTTGAGCTCTTCCGGCTTGTAGCTGTCCTTGACCGTGCGCCAGAATTCCATTTCCACCGGATCACCACTCACCGCCGGGCTAGGCGCCGCTGCCGGCTGCGGGCCGGCATCGTTGGCGACGGTTTCCGCTGTCGCCGTCTTGTTCATATAGAACAGGCCGGTGAGATTGGTGCTGGCCCAAGGCGACTGCTTCTTCTGCGTAAGGTCGGCGACTTCGGCGCGCACCTTGGTGAGCGCAACGCTGATTTCATCGTTCGGTGCGGCAAGATTATCCAGCAGCGCCTTGGTGAAGGGGCTGTGGCCCCCTTGACCGTCGAGCGCCACCTGGCCCGGCGCGGTCGCGAAGGCCAGCAATGTGCCCTCGCTCGATTTCATTTCCGCCATACCGGACTTGACCGCCAGCGAGCGGGTTTTGAGCGAGCGCGAGATCTGCTCGACGAAAGGATTGTCTCGGCAAGCATCGAGAAACACCAGCTTGACCTTGGCCGTCCCCATGGTCTGGTTCAGCATCGTATCGACCTCGATCGGCCCCCCGAGTTTGACGTCGAGCTCGGATTTCGGATTGGAATCGATCGGCAGCAGATAGTTCTTGCCGTCAAGCTGCAGCCCATGGCCCGCATAGAAGAATACCGCCACGTCGGCGTTTTCGGCCTCGCCCGCGAACTTGCGCAAGGTGTCGGTCATGCCGTTCCGGCTCAAATCGGTACCCTGCACCACGTCGAATCCGACGTTGCGCAACAGCGCCGCCATCGCCTCCGCATCCTTCGGAGGATTTGGAAGGTTGGCGACGTGCTTGTAGGCGCCATTACCGATGACCAAAGCCACGCGCTTTTCGGCATAGGAAGCACTGGACCAGCTCACGGCAACCGCAAGCAAGGCCCAACAGAGGTGACGAATATATCGATGCATCATAGCTGCCCCGCCTAAAAATCTGCTTCGACACTCCCTTTACGGCAGAATAACATGTATTCCGGCGAGCCGCGATAAAGAAAACGCGATTTTGCCTGGACAGCCCCCGTTTGGCCGGCCAAGGCTAAGATTTGCAAGGAGATTTGCTCGATGGCCATCAAATTCGGTCGTCCGATTGAAGCCCGCACCCATCTGACCCCGGTCGAGACCGAGGCGCCCCTCCGCGGCGACCGTCTCGACCTGCCGACCCGCCTGCGCCGCAACCGGCGCAGCGACTGGACGCGCCGCATGGCGCGGGAAAACGTCCTGACCACCAATGACTTGATTTGGCCGCTGTTCATCATGGACGGTCAGAATGGCCGCGCTGCGGTGCCGTCCATGCCGGGGGTCGACCGGGTGACGGTCGATCAGGCGGTGCGCGAGGCCGAGCGGGCGGCCAAGTTAACCATCCCCTGCATTGCCCTTTTCCCGTATACCGACCCAAAATTGCGTGACGAGACCGGCAGCGAGGCGCTCAACCCCGACAACCTGGTGTGCCGGGCGATTCGGGCCATCAAGCAGGAGGTTCCCGACCTCGGCATCCTCTGCGACGTGGCCCTCGATCCCTTCACCAGCCATGGCCATGACGGCTTGTTGCGCGACGGCGTCATCCTGAACGATGAGACCGTGGCGGTGCTGGTCAAGCAGGCGCTCGTGCAAGCCGAGGCCGGCTGCGACATCATAGCGCCCTCGGACATGATGGACGGGCGGGTCGGCGCCATCCGGGCGGCGCTCGATGCCGCCGATTTCACCGACGTCTCGATCATGTCCTATGCGGCGAAATATGCCTCGGTGTTCTACGGACCGTTCCGCGACGCGGTCGGCTCCTCCAAGACGCTGACCGGCGACAAGCGCACCTACCAAATGGACCCCGCCAATACCGATGAGGCGCTGCGCGAAGTGGCGCTCGACATCGAGGAAGGCGCCGACATGATCATGGTCAAGCCCGGCATGCCCTATCTCGATATCATCCAGCGGGTGAAGGAGACTTTCGCGATGCCGACCTTCGCCTACCAGGTGTCGGGCGAATACGCGATGCTGACCGCGGCGGCGCAGAACGGCTGGCTCGACGGCGAGCGCGCGATGTTTGAAAGTCTTACGGCCTTCAAGCGCGCGGGCGCCGACGGTGTGCTCACGTATTTCGCCCCGCGCGTGGCGGAAAAACTGACAAAGGGCTGAAAAGCTCAAGGGCTGCTACTTCCCTCCTCGTCACCGGCCCGGTGATCTTTGAAATGACAGGCAGACGTTTCCATGGGTGAATTCGCCATCGGCCAAGGCGTATCGCGCTTCGAGGATCCGCGGCTGATCCGCGGCGGCGGCCGCTATACCGACGACATTAAGCTTGCCGGTATGGCGCACGGCGTGGTGCTGCGCTCGCCGCACGCCCACGCCAAGATCAAGTCGATCGACACCGCGGCGGCAAAAGCCGCCCCCGGCGTTTTGTGTGTGCTCACCTCCGCTGACATCAAGGCGGCGGGCTACGGCGACCTACCGGTGCCGGGCGGATTCAAGCGGCGCGACGGCTCGCCGATGTACAAGCCGCGCTATCCGATCCTGGCCGAGGATCGCGTGCGCTGGGTCGGCGACTATGTCGCCTTCGTGGTTGCCGAAACCATCGCGCAGGCGCTCGATGCCGTCGAACTGATCGCGGTCGACTTCGAGGAGCTTCCCGCGGTCACCTCGACCGCCGAGGCTTCACAATCCGGAAGCCCGCGCGTCTGGGAGGATTGCCCGGACAATATCTGTTTCGTCCAACTGATTGGCGATAAGGACGCAGTCGACGCGGCTTTCGCGCGGGCCGACCGAGTGGTCAAACATCGCTTCGTGGTCAACCGTGTGACCGCCGCCACCATGGAGCCGCGCGGCGCTGTCGGCGACTACAATGCCGCCGATGGCCGCTACACCGTTTACACGCCGATGCAGCGTCCGCATCCGACGCGCGCCGACCTCGCCAAGGTGCTCAAGGCGCCGGAAAGCAAGGTGCGCATTGTCACCGGCGACACCGGCGGCTCGTTCGGCATGAAGTCGCCGATCTTCAACGAGACGCCGCTGGTGCTGCTCGCCTCCAAGCTCACCGGCCGGCCGGTGAAATGGATCTCAACACGCACTGAAGCATTCTTGAGCGACGCGCAGGCGCGCGACAATGTCACCGAGGCCGAGCTTGCGCTCGATAACGATGGCCACTTCCTTGCCATGCGGGTAACGACCGTCGCGGCGATCGGCGCCTATCTGCAGCACGCGATGCCGGCCTTCATGCAGAATGCCGGTACGCTCGCCGGCGTCTATCGCACCCCGGCGCTGCACGTCGACATCACCGGCGTGTTCAGTAACACCAACCCGATGCGGCCTTACCGCGGCAACGGCCGCCCCGAGGCCGCGTTCGTGATCGAGCGCATGGTCGATCTCGCCGCCGCCGAGTTGGGCATCGACCCGACTGAGCTGCGCCGGCGCAACTACGTGCCGCCGTCGGCGATGCCGTACAAGACCGGCCTCACTTTCACTTATGACAGCGGCGAGTTCGAAAAGAACATGGACCTTGCGCTGGAGTTGGCCGACCGCAAGGGCTTAAAGGCACGCAAAACCGAGGCTCACAAGCGCGGCAAACTGTTGGGCTTCGGCATGTCCAACACCATCGAGCGCGCCGGCGCGCCCAGCACCGAAGGCGCCGAGGTGCGCTTCGACCGCTCCGGCTCGGTTACCCTGTTCTCGGGCTCGAACAGCCAAGGCCAAGGCCACGAGACGGTGTTCAAGCAACTGGTCTGCGACCGGCTCGGGCTCGATCCCAAAGAGGCGCAATATATCCAGGGCGATACCGACGAGGTGTTCTACGGCGAAGGCACCGGCGGCTCGCGCTCGGCCACCCTTGCCGGCTCCGCCTTCTACATGGCGACCGAGAAAGTCGTCACCAAAGCGCGCGCGATTGCCGCGCATATGCTCCAGGTCGAGGAGAGCGATCTCAAATTCGACGAAGGCGTTTTTTCCACCAGCAAGACAAACCGTACGCTTTCCGTCAAAGAAATCGCGGTCGCGTCTTTTACCAAGGCCAATCTACCGAACGACATGGAGCCGGGGCTGTTTTCAACGGCGGTCTATCAGGCGCCGGTCAACAACTACCCCAATGGATGCCACGTCTGCGAACTGGAGATCGACCGGGAGACCGGCAAGGTCGACATCACGCGCTACAGCGTGGTCGACGATTTCGGCACCGTGCTCAATCCGCTGCTGCTGCATGGCCAGGTGCATGGCGGCATCGCACAAGGCGCGGGCCAAGCGCTGATGGAGGACATCCATTTCGACGCGGCCGGCCAGCTCGTCACCGCCTCGTTCATGGACTACGCCATGCCGCACGCCCACGACCTTTGCGACATGGAGGTCGAGAGCAATCCGGTGCCGACCAAGACCAATCCGCTTGGCGTCAAGGGCTGCGGGCGAAGCCGGCTGCGTCGGCGCGCTGCCGGCGGTCACCAATGCGCTGATCGACGCGTTATCGGAATTCGGCGTCAGGCACATCGAGATGCCGGCGACGCCCGAGCGCGTCTGGCGCGCGATGCAAGGCTGAAAATAGCGGTCGTCCCCGCGCAAGCGGGGACCCAGGGTTGGCAATAGTCCATATTGAGAGATCGAACGCTGGATTCCCGTTTGCGCGGGAATGAGCCGAATTTGTCTCAGCGCAGTCCGGGTGACGGAGAACATTCCCGGCATTACACTACCGCCTGATTCGTCGCCTCTTTGTGCGTCGCGTATCAAAATCAATCATCGCTTCTCGCGCGACCGCAAGGAGATGCCCCATGCGCAATGTCGGACGCAAACTCGCCTTTGTTCTGGCGTCCTCGAACCATGGCACAATGATCATTAACCGGCTCGACTACCGCATGGTCGGCGCGGGCGGCATTGGCGTCGGCTTCCAAATTCTCGAGGCCGGCGCTTACGATCCGGTCGAGGTCGAATTGGCAACGCAATTGCTCGAGTTGCGCCGCCGTTATCACGGCGACGGCGTGGTGGCGCTCGACTGCGGCGCCAATGTCGGGGTGCACACCATCGAATGGGCGACCGCGATGACGGGCTGGGGCTCAGTGGTCGGAATCGAAGCGCAGGAGCGCCTCTACTATGCGCTGGCGGGCAATATCGCGGTCAACAACTGTTTCAACGCCATTGCCATCCATGCCGCCGTGTCTTCGGAGTCGGGCACCATGAAGGTGCCGACGCCGGATTATCTCACGCCGTCAAGCTTCGGCAGCCTCGAGCTGCGCCCGCGCGAGAGCAATGAATTCATCGGTCAGCCGATTGACTATTCGGACGCCAACACAATCGCGATCCAGAAGATCGCAATCGACGCACTCAACCTGCCGCGCGTCGATCTGATCAAGATCGACATCGAGGGTATGGAATTGGAGGCGCTCGAAGGCGCGCAAGGCCACGATCCAAGAGAGCCGCCCCATCCTGCTGGTCGAATCGATCAAGGCGGGGCAAGAGCTTTTGCGGTCGTGGATGGAGCAGCGCGGCTACCACGTCGTCGATGCCGGCCTCAATCTGCTGGCGATTCACAAAACCGACGAGACAGTGAACGAGCTCAAGGTCCGCGAACCGGCGCCGCAGTCTTCGGCCGCCTGAATTTCACTCCATCGTCGCGCCGGTATCGATGCGCGCCGGCTGATAGCCGTCGGCCGCGAGCGCGGAGAGGATTTCCTCGGCGTGGGCGGCATCGCGCGTTTCGACCGTCACGTCGAGCCGGGCGCCTTTGGCCGGCACGTCGAGAAACAGCCGGCGGTGATCGACTTCGAGGATATTGGCGCCAAGCTCGCCGAGCCGCGACGCGATGAGGCCGAGGACCCCCGGCTGGTCCGGCATCGTCAGCCGAAATGAGACAATGCGGGATTCGCGCTCCAACTCGCGCACGGTAATGGACGCGAGGATGCGCGGATCGATATTGCCGCCGGAAAGAATGATGCCGACCTTCTTGTGCCGGAAGCGGTCCTGATTGGCCAGCAGCGCCGCCAAGCCGGCGGCACCGGCGCCTTCGGCAACGGTTTTCTGCAATGTGGCGAAGGCGTTCACCGCGCGCTCAAGATAAGGCTCGTCCACCAGCAGGATTTCGGAGACAAGTTCGCGCACGATCGACACGGTGAGGCCGGTGACTTTTTTCACCGCGATGCCTTCGGCCAGCGTCGGGCCGCCGGCCGGGCGGTTCCCTCCGTGGACGGCATTCCACATCGAGGGGTAGAGCGCCGCCTCCGCACCGACGATGTCGATGGCGGAATTGATTGCCTTCGCTGCGATTGCGTTGCCGGCGATCAGGCCGCCGCCGCCGATTGGGATCACCAGACAGTCGAGGTCGCCGACGTCCTCCAGCATCTCCAGCGCGACAGTGCCCTGCCCGGCGACGATGCTGGGGTCGGCGTAAGGATGCACTTGGACGTAGCCATGTTCGTTGACGAGTTCTTCGACGCGCGTCTGCGCCTCGCCGACCAACTCGCCATGCAGCACCACCTTGGCGCCATGCGAGCGGGTCGCTGCCACCTTCACGAACGGCGTGCCGACCGGCATGACGATGGTCGCCGGGATACCCAGCCGCGCGGCATGATAGGCGACCGCCTGGGCATGGTTGCCGGCCGACATGGCGATGACACCACGGCTGCGCTCGGCCTCGTTGAGCGAGGCGAGCTTGTTGAGCGCGCCGCGGTCCTTGAACGAGTTCGTGACCTGAAGGTTCTCGTATTTGACGTAGACTTCCGCTCCGGTGAGCGCCGACAGCCGCGGCGCCGGCAGCATCGGGGTGCGCATCACCGCGCCGCGGATAGTGCGGCGGGCGGCTTCAATGGCGGCGAAATCGACGGTCACGCGCTTGTCTCCCGACAGATCATGCACATTGCCGGAACTGGCGCCGACGATCCAGCCACCATGGTGCGACCTCGAGGCCTAAAACGCCCCTTGCGCGGGCTCAATTCTTTCTCCATGTCCAATAGGTTCGACGAAGCGGTTCCCATGCCCGACCAAAGGATTTGAGGGGGCTCGGCATGCCGATCGACATCAAACCGCACGCCTACGACCCCGTCGCGAACCCAGAACTGTTCGAAGGCGTATTGGCGCGCCGGGTAGTGGCCTTTGTGATCGATTTCATCATCATCGCCGTTCCGGTCGTATTGGCGGCCATGCTGATTTTTGCCTTCGGGCTGGTGACCCTGGGGCTGGGCTGGGCGCTGTACTGGTTCTTGCCGCCGGCCACGGTGGTCTGGGCGCTCGTCTATTTCGGCGTCACCCTCGGCGGCGAACGCTCGGCTACCATCGGCATGCAGGTCATGGATCTTGAGATGCGCACCTGGTACGGCGCGCCGGCCTATTTCGTGCTCGGCGCCGTGCACGCTATTGTGTTCTGGCTTTCGATCTCGGCGTTGACGCCGCTCATTTTGTTGGTTGCCTTTTTCAACGAGCGCCGCCGGTTGTTGCACGATATCCTGCTCGGCACGGTGGTGATCAACAATTCGGTGCGCGCGGGCGTGCTACGCGCCACCATGGCTAGCGCGCAATGATCATGGAATGGGCTTTGACGAACGGCGCGCGGCGCGTAATGCTATGGGCACAGCGGGGGATTCCTGCTGAATGAGACCACTTCCGTGACCCAGCATTCGCGCGACACGCCGCAATTTTACCTGACCGCGCCCTCGCCCTGCCCCTATTTGGCCGGCCAGGAGGAGCGCAAGGTGTTCACCCATCTGGTCGGCGAGCGCGCCTCCGAACTCAACGATCTGCTCACCCATGGCGGCTTCCGCCGCAGCCAATCGATTGCCTACCGGCCGGCCTGTGAGAGTTGCCGTGCCTGCGTGTCGGTGCGGGTGATAGCGGCGGATTTCGAGCCGTCGCGCAATATGCGCCGCATCGCCGAGCGCAATGCCGACGTCATCGGCGATATGCGCGAGCCCAATCCGACCTCGGAGCAATATTCGGTCTTCCGCGCCTATCTCGACACCCGTCACCGCGACGGCGGCATGGCCGACATGACCGTGCTCGACTACGCCATGATGATCGAGGACAGCCACGTCGACACGCGCCTGGTCGAGTATCGCCGGCGCGGGCCCGACACCGGCATCAACGGGCGCGGCGCCGGACAGTTGTTGGCCATGGCGCTCACCGACGTGCTCTCGGACGGACTGTCGATGGTCTATTCGTTCTTCGATCCGGATGCCGGCGAGCGCTCGCTCGGCACGCTGATGATCCTCGACCACATCGCGCGCGCCAAAGCCATGGGCCTCGCCTACGTCTATCTCGGCTATTGGGTGCCGGGCTCGCGCAAGATGGACTACAAGGGCCGCTTCCTGCCGCAGGAACGGCTGATGCCCTCGGGCTGGACCCGGATCGAAAAGTAGCGCCGCGCCGTCCTAAGCCAAGCCTGGGATTGGCACGCCGAAAATTTGTAGGATCAGGAACATATTGGAGAGACGGTCGAACGCTGATTTTTTTGAAATCCCAAAGTCGATCTTGAGCTTAGCTGGGCGTTTGCCCGCCTCGCGAAAACGTGTAGGTGGGCCGCCGGGGCGCGGGAAGCGAGACCCGATGACAACCAGCAAGCGGTCGGCTAATATTCGTCACCCGCACTAAGAACCAACAAAGAGCGGTTGAAAGGGAAATGCCATGGCCTGGACGACACCGATTCTCGTTGAGATCTGCATCGGCCTCGAGATCAACGGCTATCTTCCAGCCGAATTCTGATCTTCTCGCCGCGTTAGCGCGACCCCGTTAAATGGGTCAACTCACCGCCATCGTGCTCGGTTCGGCGGCAGGTGGTGCTTTTCCGCAATGGAATTGTCGTTGCCCGGCGTGCTCGCTTGCCTGGGCGGGCGATCCGCGCGTGCGCCCGCGCACGCAAGTCGGCATCGCGGTCACTGCCGGCGACGGGCGCTGGACGCTGATCAACGCCTCGCCCGATCTCGGCCAGCAAATCAGGGCGACGCCAGCACTACAGCCGAAGGACGTGCTGCGCGGTAGCCCGATCGATGCGGTGGTGCTCACCGGCGCCGAGATCGATCAGATCGCCGGTCTATTGTCCTTGCGCGAAAGCTCGCCGTTCACGCTCTACGCCACGCCGGCGAGCCACGCTGCGGTCGCCGCCAACGCCATGTTCGGCGCGCTCAGCGCGATGGCACGGCGCGCGGTCAATCCAGGCGAGACTTTCATGCTGGCGGGAAACATCGAAGCGAACTTGTTCATGGTGCCCGGCAAGCTCCCGCTTTATCTCGAGGGCGACGACCCCGACTTGGCCGAGGAGAGTGCGAGCAACGTCGGCATCGAATTTCAATGCGAAGGCGCGCGGCTGGTATTCGTGCCGGGCGCCGCAGCGGTGACGCGGGCCATGCTTGAACGCTGCGCGCGCGCCGACGCCGTGCTTTTCGACGGCACGCTATTCACCGACGATGAGATGCTGCGCAGCGGAACCGGGCAGAAGACCGGGCGCCGTATGGGCCACATGCCGATCGACGGCGCGGACGGCAGCTCTGCGCGCGCTCGCCGGGCTTCGCGCGCGCCGCGTTTTCGTCCATATCAACAACACCAATCCGATCCTGATCGACGGCTCGCCCGAACGCGCCAAGGTCGAAGCAGCCGGTTGGCAGGTGGCCGAGGACGGCATGGAGATCGTGTTGTGAAGCTGCTCTCGCCCGACGAACTGGAAGCGGCATTGCGCGACATCGGCGCACGGCGTTATCACCGGCTGCATCCTTTCCACGCGCGCCTGCACGGCGGCAAATGCAGCAAGGGCCAGGTGCAGGCCTGGGCGCTCAACCGCTACTACTATCAGGCGATGATCCCGATCAAGGACGCCAGCCTGATCGCGCGCTGCAAGGACAGCGCGGTGCGGCGCGAATGGCGCTCGCGCCTGGTCGATCATGACGGCGAGCGCGAAGGCGACGGCGGCATCGCGCGCTGGCTCAAGCTCACCGACGGCCTCGGTCTTGATCGCGATTACGTCACCTCGCTGCGCGGGCTCCTGCCCGGCACGCGCTTTGCGGTCGATGCCTACGTGCGTTTCGTGCGCGAGAAGACACTGCTGGAGGCGATCGCCTCCTCGCTTACGGAAATGTTCTCGCCAGTCATCATCAGCGAGCGGATGGCCGGGATGCTGGCGAGCTATCCCTTCGTCACGCGTGAGACGCTTTCCTATTTCGACAAGCGCCCGCCACAGGCCCAGCGCGACGCCGATTTCGCGCTCAATTACGTCAAGCGTCATGCGCTGACGTCGCAGCACCAGCAAGCGGTATTGGCCGCGCTCGAATTCAAATGCGGCGTGCTGTGGGCTATGCTGGATGCGCTCGAACACGCCTATGTGGCGCCGAAGCACGTGCCGCCGGGCGCCTTCGTGCCGGACGAAGAATGAGTAACGAGCCAGCAGGCGCCGTATCTTTGGACGCGCATCCGCGCCTGCCGCGCGGCGTGCGGCTCACGCACAACGAAGCGCAGGGCGGTTGGCTGCTGCTGGCGCCCGAGCGCGTGTTCAAGGCCGATGCGGTATCGGCGGAGATCCTCAAGCGCTGCACCGGCGAGGCAACTGTTACGCAGATCGTCGACGACCTCGCCAAGGCCTTCAGCGGCGCGCCGCGCGAGCGCATCGAGGCCGACGTGGTGAAGCTCTTGGATTCGTTGGCGGAGAAGAAGCTGTTGGATCTTTGACGTGGCAACAAAGGACACACTCCCCGCCCCGCTTGGCTTGCTCGCTGAGCTGACGCACCGCTGTCCGCTCGGCTGCCCTTATTGCTCCAATCCGCTGGCGCTCGATCCGCGTGCCGACGAGTTGGATGCCGCCACCTGGACCCGCGTGTTCCGTGAAGCGGCGGCGTTCGGCGTGCTGCAGGTGCATCTTTCCGGCGGCGAGCCGGCGGCGCGGCGCGATTTGGCGGAGATTGTGGCAGCCGCGCGTACCGCTAATCTCTACAGCAATCTCATCACTTCCACGGTCGGGCTCACGCCGGACGGGCTAAACAAGCTCGCCGATGCCGGCCTCGATCACGTGCAGATCTCGATCCAGGACAGCGACGAACAATCCGCCGATCATATCGCCGGCTACAAAGGTGCTTGGACGCGCAAGCGCGCGCTCGCCGCCGAGGTGGTGCGGCTCGGCCTGCCGCTGACTATCAACATCGTCGTGCATCGCGCCAATATCGACGCGCATCGAGCCGATGGTCGCGATGGCGCTTTCGCTCGGCGCCTCGCGTGTGGAGATCGCGCATGTGCAATATTACGGCTGGGCGCTGAAGAACCGCGCCGCGCTGATGCCGACCCGCGAACAGGTGGACGAAGCGGTGCGCCAAGTCGCCTTGTTGCGCGAGAAGCATCGTGGCCGCATCGTGATCGACGCTGTGGTGCCGGATTATTACGCGCGCTTCCCCAAGCCCTGCGTCGGCGGCTGGGGCCGCCGCTCGCTCAATGTGACGCCGGCCGGCAAAGTGCTGCCCTGCCACGCGGCGGAGGTCATTCCCGGGCTTGAATTCTGGAACGTGCGCGAGCATTCGCTCGCTGACATCTGGCGCTCATCGCCGGCCTTTGCCGCGTTCCGCGGCATCGACTGGATGCAGGAACCGTGCAAATCATGCGAGCGGCGCGAGCAGGATTTCGGCGGCTGCCGCTGCCAAGCCTTCCTGATCGCGGGCGACGCGCGCGCCGCCGACCCGGTCTGCCATCTGTCGCCCCAGCACGCGCTTGTCGAGCAATTGGCGGCGGCGCGCGAGAACGTTCCCTACAGCTACCGGCATTCCTGACCTGCCGGATTTGGGGAGACACCCCGATTGCAACCCATGGGTCAAATGGTGAAGACTGAGCGCGATGGGGGCGCGCTCCGGGCAGGCCGTTCTCGATCGGTCCGCGGAGTTGACGGGCCTCCACATAGGGAGGACTTCGATGATTTCCGCGTATTGACGCCCGGCGCAGCATCCTGCTGGCCGGCACGATCGGCGGTCTTCTGATGGCCGCTCCGCTCTTAGCCCAGCAACCGCCCGCGTCCGCGCCGCCCGCCGCGCCTATGGCTGCGCCCGCAAAGCCGGCGGCAGCGCCCGGCTCGGCCCTGTTTGGCCGCCCCGAGGGCAACGAAGCCGCCGCCAAACTCGCGCCGGTCGCCGCCCCGCCGCTGCCGGCGCCGGCCGACAAGCTGCCGACCGCCAAGCTCAAGGTACCGCGCGGCTTCCATATCGAGGTCTATGCCAGCGGCATCGCCAATGCGCGCTCGCTGCGCGTCGGTGACAAGGGCACCGTGTTCGTCGGCACCCGCTTCGGCAACAAGGTCACCGCCGTCGTCAAGAAAGGCGGCAAGACCGAGATCAAGACTATTGCTCAAGGACTCTACAGGCCGAACGGCCTCGCCTATCACAACGGCACGCTCTACATCGCCGAGCTGTCGCAGATTTCCAAGATCGACAATGTCGAAGCCAATCTCGACAAAGTGAACACACCGACGGTGATCTACAAGGATCTACCGAAGGACGAGGCCCACGGCTGGAAGTTCATCGGCATCGGCCCCGACAACAAGCTCTACATTCCGATCGGGCAGCCGGGCAACAACGTGCTGCACGACAAGGATCACGGGCAGATCCGCCGCATCAATCTTGACGGCAGCGGCCGCGAAGACGTCGCGCTCGGCGTGCGCAATTCGGTCGGTTTCGACTGGAATCCGGTGAACAAGCAGCTCTACTTCTCCGACAACGGCCGCGACTGGATGTCGGAGGACGTGCCGCAGGACGAACTCAACCGCGTGACCAAGGTCGGCGAGGATTTCGGCGCACCCTATTGCTACCAGGGCAACATCCTCGATGCGGAATTCGGCTGGGGGCATAACTGCAGTGATTACGTGCCGCCAATCCTATTGACCGGCCCGCACTCGGCCGGGCTGGGCTTGCGCTTCTACACCGGCGACATGTTCCCGAAGAAGTATAAGAACGCGATCTTCCTCGCCCGCCACGGTTCGTGGAACCGGTCACATAAGTTCGGCGGCGACGTCCTGGTCGTCCATCTCAACAAGGATGGCACGGTCAAGTCGACCGAGGTTTTCCTCACCGGCTTCCTCGACAACAACAAATATATCGGCCGCCCGGTTGACGTGCAGCAAATGGCTGACGGTTCGCTGCTGCTGTCCGACGACTGGAACGGCGCGGTCTATCGCATCAGCTACGGTAAGAAGTAGACATCAAAACCGGCGGCCGGGAGCGGTGCTTCCGGCCGCTTTTGCATCAACGATCGTTCCGATGACATCTTTCATTTCGCGCATTGCCGCGGCGCTGGCGCTCGTTTGTGCCGGCGGCCAACCGATTTTCGCCGAGACTTATGCGGAGCGGGTAGCACCGTGCCTTGCCTGTCACGGCGAGACGGGCCAATCCGAAAATCCGGAAATCCCTTCGCTCGGCGGGCAAACCGCGCCCTATCTGCTGATCCAGCTCTATTTGTTCAGGGAAAAGCAGCGCGTGGTCGAGATCATGAACGACATGACCAAGGACTTCACCGACGACGACCTGCGCCTGTTTTCCGACAATCTTGCCAAGCTGCCGCCGCCCAAGCCGCCGGCCGATGCCGGCGACGACGCCCGCATGGAGCGTGGCCGCGCGTTGATTACGCAGAACCGTTGTAATAGCTGCCACCAATTGGATCTGTCGGGCCGCGAGAACATCCCGCGCATCGCCGACCAGCGAGAGGATTACCTCGTCAAGACGTTGCGTGAATACAAAAACAACACGCGCCATGGCTATGATGCCAGCATGGCCGAAGTGCTGGCACCGGTGACCGACGCGCAGATCGTCGATCTCGCGTACACCATCGCGCGCTTCCGCTAGCTATCCGGCCAAGCCTGGGATTGACACGCCGAAAGTCTGCAGGATCAGAAACATGTTCAGCAGCAGCACCAGCACGGTCGCCACCGCGGCAAGTACGCGCGTCATCCGGCTATTGACGAACGAACCCATGATGTCGGCGCGCCCGGTGAACTTCAAAAGCGCGATCATCGGCAGCGGCAGCGCGATTGACAGCACCACCTGGCTCACCACCAGCGCCGTGGTGGCGTTGACGCCATAGGCCACGACCACGAAGGCCGGCACCATGGTGATCACGCGCCGCAGCCAGATCGGAATACGGAAGCCGACAAAGCCCTGCATGATCATCTGCCCGGCCATGGTGCCGACCACCGAGCTCGATACGCCGGAGGCGATGAGCGAGAGCAGGAAGACACCGGCGGCGCCAATGCCAAGCAACGGCGCCAGCGTGTGATAGGCGGTCTCGATCTCGGCGACGTCCGGGTGACCGGCGTGGAAAGCGCCCGACGCCATCATCACCATCGCCATGTTGACCAAGCCCGCGATCGCCAACGCGATCACCACTTCATGGTTGGAGATGCGTACCAGCATGCGCCGCTCATGGTCATCGCGGCCCGGCGTGCGTGCCTGCGTCAGCCCGGAATGCAGGTAGACCGCGTGCGGCATGACGGTGGCGCCGATGATGCCGACCGAGATCAGCAGCGCCTCGGCATCGGGGATTTCCGGCTTGATCGAATGAAACAAGGCCGAGCCCCAATCGACCGGCACAATGAATATCTCGATCAGGTAGCAAAGCCCGATGATGGCGACCAAGCTGCCGATGATCAGCTCGACCGGCCGGAAGCCGCGGCTCTCCACCATCAGGATGCCGTAAGTGATGACGGCGGTGACGCCCATGCCGTAGATCAGCGGCATCTTGAACAGCAGTGCCAGCCCGACGGCGCCGCCGAGAAATTCGGCGAGATCGGTGGCCATGGCGGCGATCTCGCTGACCACCCACATCGCCCATACCACCGGCTTGGGAAAATGGTCGCGGCACATTTCCGCGAGATTGCGGCCGGTAACGATGCCGAGCTTGGCCGACAGCGCCTGGAACAGCATGGCGATCATATTGGCCAACAGCACGACCCACAGCAGCCTGTAGCCGTATTTCGCCCCGGCCTGGATGTTGGTCGCGAAATTTCCCGGGTCCATATAGGCGATCGAGGCAACGACGGCCGGACCAGCAAAAGCCAGATAGGCGGCCCAGCCGCGCCGTTCTCCACTCAGGATCGCCTGCGCGGCCAGCACGGTTCGGTCAGTCAGGGATTTCGGTGTCTCCGCGTCCATCGGACTCTAAGTACTTTGCTGCTCTGCAAAATTGGGCTCGCATCAAACAAACTTAAGCTTATTGCAAATAATTTGCAATTGCAATTATGTTGGGAACTCGACCTCGGTCAAGCTGTTGTGCAGGCTTGACGCTTAGCATCGGGGGCCAGCTATCGTTCGAATCGGCATCTGCGATGCCCCTCGCCTGCCAGGGGGCACCGACAGCGGGTGCTGGGCAGGTCTTCACTTAGGATTGGCAAGCGGCATGACCATTCGCGGCCGATGGCTTTGGCTCTGCGCCCTGTTGGCGCCGGCGGCGCTCGCTGGCGCGCCTGCCTTGGCCGCCGCCGAGGGCCAGAAGGGCCCCTCCGAACTGCTGTTTGTCGCCCAGCTCATGTTGCTGATCCTCGTCGGTCGCGTGCTCGGCGAGGCCATGTTGCGCATGAAGCAGCCGGCGGTGATGGGGCAGTTGATCGCCGGCCTGGTGCTCGGCCCGTCGCTGCTCGGCGCGCTCTTCCCCGACTTCCAGCACGCCCTGTTCCCCGCCGCCAAGGAACAGAAGGCGATGCTCGATGCCGTCGCCCAGTTCGGCATCCTCATGCTGCTCCTGCTCACCGGCATGGAGACCGACCTCAAGCTGGTGCGACAGACCGGTTGGGCTTCTGCCGCCGCTTCGCTCGCCGGCATTGTGGTGCCGTTCGCCTGCGGCGTCGCCTTAGGCGAGGCGCTGCCCGACGCCATGCTGCCCGATCCGAGCAAACGGCTGGTCACCGCGCTGTTCCTCGGCACCGCGCTGTCGATCGCCTCGGTGAAGATCGTGGCCACGGTGATCCGCGAGATGAATTTCATGCGGCGCACCGTCGGCCAGGTGATCCTCGCCTCCGCGATCATCGACGACACCGTCGGCTGGATGATCGCCGCGGTGATTTTCAGCCTGGCGCTGCAGGGTCACGTAGACGCGTTCAGCGTCGCCAAGAGCGTGCTCGGCACGCTCGTCTTCATGGGCCTGAGCTTTACGGTCGGCCGGCGCATCGTGTTCGTCGTCATCCGCTGGGTCAACGACAACCTGATGAGCGACTTCGCCGTCATCACCGCCATCCTGCTGATCATGGGTATCATGGCCATGATCACCGACCTGATCGGCGTGCATTTCGTGCTCGGCGCTTTCGTCGCCGGCCTTCTGGTCGGTGAATCGCCGATCCTCACCCGTCACATCGACGAGCAATTGCGCGGGCTGATCATCGCCTTCTTCATGCCGGTGTTTTTCGGGACCGCCGGCCTTTCCGCCGATCTGACGATCCTGAAGAGCCCTTCCTTGCTGCTGTTCACCGTCGGGCTGATCGCCATCGCCAGTGTCGGCAAATTCGCCGGCGCCTTCATCGGCGGCAAAGCCGGCGGCCTCACCGCGCGCGAGTCGTTCGCGCTCGGCACCGGCATGAACGCGCGCGGCTCGACCGAAGTCATAGTCGCGACCATCGGCTTGTCGATGGGCGCGCTCAACGAGAACCTGTTCACCATGATCGTCACCATGGCGGTGGTCACCACCATGGCGATGCCGCCGACGCTGCGCTGGGCGCTCGCGCGGCTGCCGATGCGCAAGGAGGAAAAGCAGCGGCTCGAACGCGAGGAGATGGAAGCCAAGGGCTTCGTGCCGAAATTGGAGCGGCTGCTACTCGCGGTCGATGAAAGCGCCAACGGCAGGTTCGCCACCCGCATCGCCGGCATGATCGCCGGCAGCCACGCCATGCCGACCACGGTCATGCACATCCGCACCGACAAGAAGACCAGCAAAGCCGCAGCAGCAGCCGAGAAGGAGAAGGCCAAGGAAGCCGGCGAAACGGTGAAGGAAGTCGCCGGACATGTCGATGGCGTGAAAAAGTCAGACGAAAAGGCCGACACCAAACTCGACGTGACCACCATGGTGGAAAGGGGCCCCACGCCGGAGGCGATCGCCGAGGAAGCCAAAAAGGGCTACGGCTTATTCATCATCGGCTTGGAAAAGACGGTGGCGCGCCGCAATGAATTCCACGGCGACGTCACCGGCCTCGCCGCCGGTTTCGAGGGGCCGCTCGCGGTGGTCGACGCGCGCGATGAGCACCTTAAAGAGCCGCTGGAGGGCAAGCTCAGCATATTGGTGCCCATTAACGGCACCGATTTGTCACGACGCGCCGCCGAGGTCGCCATCGCGATGGCGCGCGCGAGCCAGGCGCCGCTCACCGCGCTCTACGTCGCCGCCCGCACCAGCAGCGGCGCCAAGAAGCGCTCGCGCCAATACGAGGAAGCAATCCTCAAGGACATTGTCGCGCTCGCCGAAACCTACGAAATAGAATTGCGCACGGCGGTGCGCTCCGATGTCGCGCCGGACGACGCGATCCTGAAGGAGACGGCGCGCCGCAAGCATAATCTGGTGGTGTTGGGCGTCGGCCGCCGACCGGGCGAGAAGCTGTTCTTCGGCGACACCGCCGCGGCGCTCTTGGAGAAGTCGGAGAAGTCGCTGCTGTTCGTGGCGAGTTGACGATTAATCGTCGTCGCCGTTCGCCTTGCCGCCCGGTGCGCCGCGGAACTTGTTGCTCTTCGGGAAGCCCCTGGGCGCGATGCGGCCGGCGTCGGCGCGGTCGCCGCGCCAGTCCTTCAACTCGCCCATCGGCAGGGTGAAGCTGCGACCGGCGCCGTCGGTCCAGGCAAGCCCGTCGGCCGCTTTGAAGGTCGTGGCGTCGGAAAGCCCCTTCTCCTTGTAGCGCTGCAGGCGCACGCCACGCCCACGCGTCATCTCCGGCACCTGATCGAGCGCGAAGATCACCATCTTGCGGTTCTCGCCGATGGTGGCGGCGAGCTCGCCCTCGACCGTGGTCAGCGCCGCCGCCTTGTCGGCGCCCTTCAAGTTCAGCACCTGCTTGCCCTTGCGCGTGGTGCCGAGCACTTCGTCCTCCGGCACCACGAAGCCGTTGCCGCCGTGGCTCGCCACCAGGAATTTTCGTTCGCCTTGGTACGCGAGTGCCGCCACCACGTCGGCATCCTGCTCAAGATCGAAATAGAGCCGCACCGGCTCGCCATGCCCGCGCCCGCCCGGCAGTTTCGAGGCCTCGATGGTGTAGAACTTGCCGTTGCTGGCGAAGATCAGGACCTTGGCGGTGGTCTCGGTCGGAAAAGCGAATTTCAAGGCGTCATCGGTCTTGAACGTAACACCCGAAAGATCGCTGACATGGCCGCGCAGCGCGCGGATCCAGCCTTTCTCGGAGACGACGACGGTGATCGGCTCGCGCACCACCATCGCTTCCTCGATCGCCGCCTCGTCGTGCTCGGGCGCCTCGGCGAATGTGGTGCGCCGCTTGCCGAGATCGGTCTTCGGTCCGAACTTCTCCTTCACCTCTTTGATCTCGGCGGCAATGGTCTTCCACTGCTTGTCGGTCGACCCGATCAGCGATTTGATCTGTTTGAGCTCCTCGCGCAGTGCCTTGTCCTCGGCGCGGATTTCCATCTCCTCGAGCTTGCGCAGATTGCGCAGCCGCATATTGAGGATGGCGTCGGCCTGCACGTCGGTAAGCTTGAAGGTCTTCATCAGGACGGGCTTGGGCTCGTCCTCACGGCGGATGATCTTGATCACCTTGTCGAGGTTGAGATAGGCGACCAGATAACCGCCGAGCACCTCCAGCCGATGCTCGATCTCGGCCAGCCGATGCTTGGAGCGGCGCACCAGCACCTCGCGGCGATGGTCGAGCCATTCGCGCAAGACCTCGGCGAGCCCCATCACCATGCGGGATGCGGCCCTTGG
This sequence comes from uncultured Alphaproteobacteria bacterium, assembly GCA_963761245.1. GTDB lineage: Bacteria > Pseudomonadota > Alphaproteobacteria > Rhizobiales > Xanthobacteraceae > Pseudolabrys. Next base: position 216,012 of record CAVXGN010000024.1, read on the forward strand.
ACCAGCACGTTCATGTTGAGCGGAATGCGGCTTTCCAGCTCGGTGAGCTTGAACAGCGATTCCATCAACACGCCGGCATCGACCGTGCGCGCGCGCGGCTCGATCACCAAGCGGATGTCCTCGGCCGATTCATCGCGCACGTCGGCGATCAGCGGCAGCTTCTTGTCGTTGAGCAGCTCGGCGATCTTTTCCACCAGCCGCGACTTCTGCACTTGCCAGGGAATCTCCGTGATCACCACGACATAAGTGCCGCGCCCGGTGTCCTCGGTTTCCCAGCGCGCGCGCACGCGGAACGAGCCGCGCCCCGTGTTGTAGGCTTCCGCGATCGCCTCGGCGGAGTCGACCACCACGCCGCCGGTGGGGAAATCCGGACCTTTGACGTATTTGAGCAGCGTGCGGCTGCGCGCATTGGGATTGCCAATCAGGAACAGCGCGGCATCGCACAGCTCGGCCGCGTTGTGCGGCGGGATCGAGGTCGCCATGCCGACCGCGATACCTTGCGACCCATTGGCCAGCAGATTGGGAAACGCCGCCGGCAGCACCACCGGTTCTTCGTTGGTGCCGTCGTAGCTCGGGCGGAAGTCGACGGCATCCTCGTCAATGCCGTCGATCAGCAGCCGCGCAACTTCGGTGAGCCGCGATTCGGTATAGCGCATGGCCGCGGCGTTATCGCCGTCGACATTGCCGAAATTGCCCTGCCCGTCGATCAGCGGATAGCGCTGCGCGAAATCCTGCGCCAGCCGCACCATGGCGTCATAGATCGCCTGGTCGCCGTGCGGATGGAAATTGCCCATCACGTCGCCGACAACTTTGGCCGACTTTTTAAAGGTAGCGCCAGGGTCGAGTCGCAAGGTCCGCATCACGTGCAAGATGCGGCGGTGCACCGGTTTGAGACCGTCGCGCGCGTCCGGCAGCGCCCGGTTCATGATGGTGGAGAGCGCATAGGCGAGATAGCGCTCTTCCAGCGCCTCGCGCAGCGCGACCTCTTCAACCTCCCCTTTTTCGGGGGGAATCAGTCTCTTATTCATGCCCGATAGCTAACGCTTCGGTCAGCGAGGAACAAGGCATAGTGCTTGATTACGCCACGCTCGGTAATGCGCGGGTGAGCGCGGCGATGAAGTGCGCGCGTTCGTCCGAGAGCGCGAGCCCGCGCGGCTCCAGTACATACCGCTCCAGGAAATAGCCGGTGACGGCGAAGCCGTCGGCAAGATCGCCGCCGACCGGCACGGCCGAGGGCTCGCGCAGGAAGGCCGGCAGCCGCAGCAACTTGTCGGCCCAGGGCTCGCCCGCCGCGCGGGACACCGCGCGCCCGGATTTGGGCGAGACATAGATCAGATCGCCGGTCGCACCGGTCGATGCGCACTGCGCCAGATCGAGCCCGAAGCCGAGCTCGGACAACAGCTGCAATTCGAAGCGCGCCACCATCGGCGCGGCCAGCTCCGCATCGTCGAGGCGGTCGAGGATGGCGTCGAGCGTTTCATGCAAGGCCGGCATGCGGATCGCGCTCGGGCAGAAGCCGCATCAGCGCGGCGAGATGGCTGACGCCGTAGATCGCATGCGGCGCGGCAAAGAAATTTGCCGCACGCAAGCGGAGACCCTCCACCGTGTAGGTACCGAGGTGCTCGTCAAGCCGCGCGCGCCAACTCGCGCTCACGCTGTTGCCCGGCTGCAGGACCGGCTTGAGCCGCGAGCCGAAGCCGCCGCGCACCAGACCGAGATGGCGGCCATGCTCGCGCGTCATCAGATCGAGGATGGCGTTGGCCTCCCCGTGCCGCTTGACGCCGACCACAATGCCTTCATCGGTCCATTGCATGGTTTAGGGTCTCAGACCGTAACGCATTCGAATTTGCGCACAGATAGCCGAAATATTTGCACTCGTTACAAGCATGTTCTCGATCGCTGCTCGCACCTGTCGTTTGGTTAGCGGCTTTACTTCATATTTTCCCTTCCTAGGTGTACAGTCCCGGAGTGTCGTGGAATCAGTCATGCTGGTCTCACATTCCGGGAGGCCCTATGGGACAGATACTTCACGGCAGCGCCAAGACCACGCACGTCGTCCGAGCTGCGATACAGCGATCGAAGGCTTCTATCAAAGAGCTCGCCGGACGTTGCGACCTCAACCCGAAGACGGTAACGAAGTGGAAGAAGCGCGCCTTCGTCCACGATGCCCCGATGGGACCGAAGACACCGCACTCGACGGTGCTTAGCGCCGAAGAAGAGGCTCTCGCAGTTGCGTTTCGCAAGCACACGCTTTTACCGCTCGACGATTGTCTCTACGCTCTTCAGGCGACCATCCCGCATCTGACGCGGTCATCACTGCATCGCCTGTTCCAGCGCCACAACATCAGCCGGCTGCCTGAGATCAAAGGCGACATAGGGCGCACGAAGGCATTCAAGCACTACCCGATCGGCTACTTCCACATCGACATCGCCGAAGTTCGCACCGAAGAGGGCAAACTCCATCTTTTTGTCGCGATCGACCGCACCTCGAAATTTGCTTTCGCCCAGCTCCATAAGAAAGCGAACCGAAAAACGGCAACTGCCTTCTTGAAAGCTTTGATCGCGGCGGTTCCCTATAAGATCCATACCGTACTCACTGATAACGGCATTCAGTTCTGTGACCTGCCAAAAAACCGCTTGGGGCCGACGGCCAGCTGGAGCACCCACATGTTCGATCTGCTCTGCCGAGCCAGCGGCATCGAGCATCGGCTGACAAAACCAAATCACCCTTGGACGAACGGACAGGTTGAACGCATGAACCGGACACTTAAGGAGGCGACTGTCCGGCGCTATCATTACGACAGTCACGACCAGCTTCGTCACCACCTCGCAGCGTTCCTCGACGCTTATAACTTCGCTAAGCGTCTCAGGACCCTAAAGGGGCTCACGCCCTTCCAATCCATCTGCAAAGCCTGGACAAACCAACCAGATCGATTCAAACACGATCCTATCCAGCTCACCTCGGGACTGCACACCTAGTTGTTTTCCACACGAAAAGCGTTTCAGGATCGTCCCTGGCCTTAGTGTCTGTCCGGGAACATATTGAATCCCTTGAATTGTTTGTGATTTAAGAGTGGTGGCCTGATTTGAGGAGGGTCGCCGCTGTGGACGACGAAGAACCGCAGACGATACGACCGCAGCGTATTGCGATATCCGAGCGATTTGACCGACGACGAGTGGGCGCTTGTTGAACCGTTGATTCCGCCGGCCCGGCACGGCGGCAACAAGCGCCACGTCGACGTGCGCGAAGTGATGAATGGGATCATGTATGTTTTGAGCACGGGATGCCAGTGGCGGGCGATTCCGAAAGACCTGCCGCCACGCAGCACGGTGCACGACTATCTCGATTTGTGGAGCTACGACGGCACGCTCGATCGCATCCATCACGCGCTGTATGTGGCGTGCCGCGAGCAAGGCGAACGCGAAGCCAGTCCGACTGCCGCCATCATCGACAGCCAGAGCGTGAAAAGCGCCGAAAAGGGGGGCCAGGATCGATCCGCATGGCTATGATACGGGCAAGAAGATCAAGGGCAAGAAGCGTCATATTCTCGTAGATACGCTGGGTCTGCTATTGCACGCGATCGTTCATCCCGCCGACATCCAGGACCGCGATGGCGGCATCCTGCTGCTTGCCACTCTGTTCGGGATGTATCCGTTCTTGAAAAAGCTGTTTGCCGACGGCGGCTATCAGGGAGCGGAATTCCAGAAGGCGCTTGCGAGAATCCTGCCGCAGCTCGAAACGGAAATCATCAAGCGCTCCGATCAGGCCAAAGGATTTGTGGTGCTTCCACGCCGTTGGGTCGTCGAGCGCACCATTGCTTGGCTCAACCGCTGCCGAAGGCTTGCCAAGGATTGGGAGAACCTCAATCGCAAGGCCCTGGCGTTCTTGCGCCTTGCATCAATCCGCCTCATGCTCCGAAAACTTTGTAATCCCGCTTGATGTTCCCGGACAAACTCTTAGCAGCATTTCTTCGATTCTTGAGGTTGCTCGTAGCAAAATTATTAAGAAGAAGATGGGCCCTCTGTTGCAGTCGAGAATATTTACAAATTCGTCTGACAAGGAACTTTTTGGGAAAAAATATGATAATCGCTCGGTTCGAACATTGTTCTTTATTGGTAATACTATTTTCGCAATGGGCGAACAGCATGAACCTACAAAAAGATTCTTCATAGCTTCATTTGGGACGGCAATTTTGCACGACCTGTATTTTGCGGTTCCTGATGGGGATGCTATCAAGAGCTGTGCAATGCTTCGGTATCCCAACATGATCACTAAGAAGGAACAACTGACTGTCTACTTCAATCCAAAAATCGTTATTGATAATAGTCTGATGTATTCAATAGAGTCTGCGGAAAAAAATGCTGGTCTCTATTTAATGATCGGCAGCGTTGCGGATCACGTTTAGAGTTTGTCCGGGAACATCAAGCGGGATTACAAAGTTTTCGGAGCATGAGGCGGATTGATGCAAGGCGCAAGAACGCCAGCGCCTTGCGATTGAGGTTCTCCCAATCCTTGGCAAGCCTTCGGCAGCGGTTGAGCCAAGCAATGGTGCGCTCGACGACCCAACGGCGTGGAAGCACCACAAATCCTTTGGCCTGATCGGAGCGCTTGATGATTTCCGTTTCGAGCTGCGGCAGGATTCTCGCAAGCGCCTTCTGGAATTCCGCTCCCTGATAGCCGCCGTCGGCAAACAGCTTTTTCAAGAACGGATACATCCCGAACAGAGTGGCAAGCAGCAGGATGCCGCCATCGCGGTCCTGGATGTCGGCGGGATGAACGATCGCGTGCAATAGCAGACCCAGCGTATCTACGAGAATATGACGCTTCTTGCCCTTGATCTTCTTGCCCGCATCATAGCCATGCGGATCGATCCTGGCCCCCCTTTTTCGGCGCTTTTCACGCTCTGGCTGTCGATGATGGCGGCAGTCGGACTGGCTTCGCGTTCGCCTTGCTCGCGGCACGCCACATACAGCGCGTGATGGATGCGATCGAGCGTGCCGTCGTAGCTCCACAAATCGAGATAGTCGTGCACCGTGCTGCGTGGCGGCAGGTCTTTCGGAATCGCCCGCCACTGGCATCCCGTGCTCAAAACATACATGATCCCATTCATCACTTCGCGCACGTCGACGTGGCGCTTGTTGCCGCCGTGCCGGGCCGGCGGAATCAACGGTTCAACAAGCGCCCACTCGTCGTCGGTCAAATCGCTCGGATATCGCAATACGCTGCGGTCGTATCGTCTGCGGTTCTTCGTCGTCCACAGCGGCGACCCTCCTCGAATCAGGCCACCACTCTTGAATCACAAACAATTCAAGGGATTCAATATGTTCCCGGACAGACACTAAGATTGCCTATACTGAGCGTGCGCGCCAAATCCTCTACTCCAAGTGACGAAATATTTGCATTTATGTACGCGAGTTTGGAGTTGGCCTGCACCCGGTTCCGAAGGCACCGAGTTAGGTGTTTTGATGGGATCGGAAGTGCGTCATGGAGAGGCGGAAGTTTACACGCGAGTTCAAGTTTGAGGCTGTGCGCCTGATCAGGGATCGCGGTGTCTCGTATGCGCAGGCATCGGAAGACTTGAAGGTGCATCCGACGCAGCTTCGCAATTGGGTGAAGGCGTTTGCGAACGATCCGCAACATGCCTTCCCCGGGCAAGGTCAGATGAAGCCCGAGCAGTTGGAGATCGCGCGTCTCAAGCGCGAGGTGACCAAGCTGAAGGCCGAACGCGACATCCTAAAAAAAGCCGCGGCCTACTTCGCGAAGGAATCGACGTGAAGTTCGGTTTTGTTGCGAAGCACCGGGGGATCTGGCCGGCGGGATGGTTGTGCGGGGCGCTCGGTGTCTCGCGGGGCGGCTTCTATGCTTGGCTGACACGACCGCGCAGTCAGCGCAGCCGGAGCGATGAAGAGTTGGGTGCCAAGGTTCGCGCCAGCTTCCTCGCCAGTGACCGAACCTACGGCGCCAGGCGCGTGTGGCACGACATGCTGGCGGAAGGGATGTCGTGTGGGCTGCATCGGATCGAGCGATTAATGCGATTACAGGCTCTCAGAGCGCGTCCACGACGGCGTCGCCTGCCGCCGGATCTGGGCGAGCGGCAGGCTTCCGCCGTCGCTGCCAACGTGCTCGACCGCAGCTTCGAAGCGCCTGCACCCAACCGCAAATGGATCGCGGACTTCACCTATGTGTGGACCACCGAGGGCTGGCTCTATGTGGCAGCCGTCGTCGATCTGTTCTCCCGGCGCGTGGTTGGCTGGTCGATGAACGCAGCCATGACCGCGCAGCTCGTCACCGATGCTCTGGTGATGGCAATCTGGCGACGGGGCAAGCCCGATGCCCTGCTGCATCATTCCGACCGGGGCAGCCAATATACCAGCGAGCAGTTCCAACGGCTGATGGCCGATCACGGCGTCGTCTGCTCGATGAGCCGCTCGGGCAATGTGTGGGACAATGCGGCGATGGAGAGCTTCTTCTCGTCGCTCAAGACCGAGCGTACAGCACGTAAAATCTACCGATCGCGGGATGAGGCCAAGGCCGACGTGTTCGATTACATCGAACGCTTCTACAATCCGAAACGCCGGCACTCGACGATTGGCTATATGAGCCCTATGGAGTTCGAGAGGCAGGCTGGATTAGCTTAGGCGGGTGTCATCCAAACCGGGTGCAGGCCAGCTACGTACCGGCGCGCCATGGCGCGATGTTCCTGAGAAGTATGGCAACTGGAATTCGATCTATCGGCGGTTCCGACGATGGAGCATCTCCGGTGTCTGGGAGAGCGTCGCCGTCGCTCTCGCCGAGACCATGGTGGAGAGCGGGCATTACAACATCGACAGCACCACGGTTCGCGCCCATGTTTCGGCAGCGGGCGGAAAAGGGGGGCTCATCAACGAGCTCTTGGCCGCTCGCGGGGCGGGTTCACCAGTAAAGTTCATTGTCTCGGTGATGCCAGAGGCCGGCCCATCGCCTTCCATCTCACGCCCGGCGAGCTCTTTGATAGAAGCCCTCGATCGCTGTATCGCAGCTCGGACGACGTGCGTGGTCTTGGCGCTGCCGTGAAGTATCTGTCCCATAGGGCCTCCCGGAATGTGAGACCAGCATGACTGATTCCACGACACTCCGGGACTGTACACCTAGTCGGACAGATCGAGACAACGAAAACGTCGCCCGATCTTAAAACACTTTCAGGAAAAGCAGGGGCGCGTGGCCAAGAACGGACGAAAGCAGAAGAGCGCTCCCAAGCCGATGCCGCGCGCCGCCGCCTGGCCGGACATGCTGCGCCAGCTCTACGAGGCCAATACGCCGCGCGGCCACGCCTTCCGCTACGGCCTGCTGGCGTTCGATCTCGTCACAATCCTGTTCATCGTCGCCACCTCCTTCATCCCGCGCAACACCCTGATCCAGACGCTCGATATCGTCTTCGGCGTCGCGATCCTGGCGGATTTCATCGCCCGCGCCGCCATCAGCCGCGCGCGCTGGCGCAACCTGCTGCACTTCTCGACCTGGGCCGACATCGCCGCCATCGCCTCGTTCCTGGCACCGGCGATCGGCGAAGGCTTCGCCTTCCTGCGCATCCTGCGCACGCTGCGGCTGCTGCACACCTATCAGCTGCTGGTGCGCCTGCGCGCCGACATTTCCTTCTTCCGCCACCACGAGGACGCGATCTTCGCGGTGACCAATCTGGCGGTGTTTATTTTCGTGATGACCGGCTTCGTCTACGAGACCCAGCACTACCGCAATGCAGAAATCCACAACTGGGCCGACGCGCTCTATTTCACCGTCACCGCGCTCACCACCACCGGCTTCGGCGACATCACGCTGCCCGGCACGCTCGGGCGGCTGACCTCGGTGGCGATCATGATCTTCGGCGTCACGCTGTTCTTCAACCTGGCGCGAACGCTGATCAGCCCGAGCAAGGTGCGCTACCGCTGTCCGGCCTGCGGCCTGCAACGCCACGACGCCGACGCCGTGCACTGCAAGGCTTGCGGCACGCTGCTCAACATTCCGGACGAAGGGCGCTAGCGGGCCACTTAGCTAAAGGCATCGCCAATCCATACCGAGCATTGCCCTTTCCCCAAGCGGCAGCGCCTTTATTGCCCCGCGCTCTCGTCCGCCGCTTCCAGCAATTTCCGTACCGTGCCGTTGTCGACCGCGGTCTGGATCTCATCGGCAAAGCCCGCCCGCAACGCGCCGCACTTGGATTTCTTGGAGAAGGCGACATACATCGGCGACGACAACAGCGCCTTGGGCAGGAAGGCGATCTTGTCGGCGAGGCCCAGCCGTTTGGCTTCGTCGCGGCCGGGATAGAGCCCGATGATCACGTAATCGGCCTGCTTATCGAGCAGTGCCGCGAACGCCTTGTCGACGCCCGCGGCGCGCGCCACGGTCAGGTTCTTCGCCATAAAGCCGTCGAACACATCGCCGTAGCTTTCGCCTTCGTTGGTCACGCCCTTGCGGCCCTTGAGGTCGCTCCATTCGGCAAAGGGAAAGCGCTCGCCCCGGCGCACCGCGATCGCCACCGGATCGGTCATGAAAGGCGGCGCGACGAAATCGAGAGCGGCCGCGCGCGCGTCATTCTTGTAGATGCCGAAAATCACGTCGGCCTCGCCCTTGCGCGCGGCATCTTGCGCGCCCTCCCACGAACCGAAATCCTTCGACACCACCTCCTTGACGCCGAGCTTGGCGGCAATCTCGCGCACCAGCGCGGGCGCGGCGCCGACGATTTGGCCCTGCGCGGCCCAGGCGACCGGCGGATAGGACGGGTGGCCGGTGATCGTCAACGTCGCGCAAGCCGGTTCGGCCTCAGCCTGCGCGCCCGCGCCAGCCAGCAACGATCCGACCAGCGCCGTGAAAGCCAAGGCCGACAACGCGAGCCACGACACCCGATGCTTGTTCATCACTTTACTCCCGTGCAGCCGCGACGGCCTGTGGACGCCGCCCATGAGCGCAGGCCGTGCTACGCCGCCCGCCTTAACGCCGGCCGGTTCCGCAGCGTTGAATGTGAATCAATTGGAAGCGATCGTAGCGCGGGTACCCATCCGCTTACCGTTCGGCCCGGACACGGCGCTTCCCGCTCCGCGACGTGCTGCACGAGCCGGCGGAGACCGGCAACACCGTGGTGGTGGTCGAGCACAATCTGGAAGCGATCAAAACCACCGACTGGATCGTCGACCTCGGGCCGGAAGGCGGCACGCAGGCAAGTTTACGCAGCCTGGCGACGCCGTGCGTGCTCCCTTTCGCACTTAAACAATTTCGAGAGGACAAACTGCCTCCGTTGCTGCAGCCGGGCAACCTCTTGCTCAATTCTTTTCCTAATTGCGTCCGAAAGGCCGGGATCGCTCAAATTGTCTAAATCCGTATCGATCCTCTTGTTGATGTCATCGAACTGCTTACGCAGCGCCGCGCACGGATCGGATTTCTTCCCCTTGGTTCGTTTCACCATCGTCGCCCCCTTGGTTAGTTTACCGCCCGACGGCGGACACCAAAAGGTGGCGGATTTCGAGAACCGCGTCGAGGGGTTGATCTGGGTCTCTCCGAGATTTTCCAGGACCATATTCACATAACCGTAAACGCCTGGCGCGCCCTCGTGTCGGTAAATATTCCGCTTCGCCCGCCCCTCCGAAGGGCCATGAACCGGTTGCACCGACCCGTTGGGTTCGGCTCCGCGCCAGCCGCTGCGCTTTTCGCCGCGCCCGCCCTCACCCAATCAGCGTATCGTTGTAATGCTCGATGCCGTGCATCGCCTCGTCGGCCAGCGTCTTGAGGAGCAAGAAGAACACCAGCGAGAAATGCGGTCCGGCGGCGAAGGCCCCGAACACGATAAACACATGCATCGGGATGATGCGGATGTACGGGAAAAACATCATGCTGCCGATGTTGGGAATGCGCTTGCCCGCGCGGTTTCGATTCATGAAATACGAAAAAAGATGGTTGGCGAAAAAGGCCGCCCCCTACAGCAGCACGTCCGGCCAATAGGGCGTGCCCTCGCCCAAAATAAATCCGGCGTAGACGGAGTGGAAAATTCCATAATGGACCAGAAAGAACAGCACCACCTTCCATTGCGTCGCCCGGGTCGGCTCGACCGCGTGGTTGTTCATCTTGAAGCCTTCGGTGCTGAAGACTTTCAGATCCAGAATTTTTTTCGCCTGGAATAGGCCGATGATGATGCTCTGCAGCAGATAGCTCGCCATGATCGTGGCCAGCGACCAGTCGTCCCTGACGGCAAAAACAATGACGCCGAGATTGACGGCGAGCAGCGACAGCGCGGAAGGCGAAAACAGTCCGTAAATAACCGCCTCCGTTCGCGCCGGCGCATGGACGCGTGAAAATTTACCCCCGCCGATTCGAGAATAGCACCGCGCGTACGATGGAGGCTGCCCATTCTTTCTTTGTCATCACCGGGCCGCCGCGAAGCGGCGAGTTCCGGTGATCTCGATCGAGAAGGCACTGCGTCCCTCATCGAGATGGCCGGGACATCAGGGCGTTCACGCCCGTCTTCGACGGGCTATGCGCGGCTGTGACGAGTCATCAGAGAACGCTACAAATCCTCAAGCAGCGCGGCGAGAACCGCCCGCGCCTTTTCGTAGAGCCCAGGCGCTTCACTCTCTCGCGGACCGCCGATGGCGAGGCCGAACGGCGCGTCGCTTGTGTGTGCGGCCAGCATTGCAATAAGCCACTCGCGCATCTCCACGGCCGCATCCGCCGCGCCCACATCGATCACTTTCATCGGATTGCCGTAGTGCGCGGCCAGCCGCTCGGCCAACGCCGTGCCTTTCGATGCCGCGATGCCGCCTTCATCGACCAGGATCAAACACGCATCGGCAACGCGCACGTTCCATTCGGTGCGCTGCGCCGGATCGGCGCTCGGCGTCTCGCGCAACAGCGGATAGCGCGCGAGCAGACCGGGCGGCTGCGGCAAATCCTCCGCCCAGCCGCCTTTGGGGCACCAGCCGCCGTATGGAATACCGCGCGCGATCGCGACATCGAGCGCCGCGCGGTCGACGCCGCTCTGTCCGCCGGAGATGATCATGAGCTTGGCCATGGGCGGGAGAATAACAGGCGCGGCCGACAAGCGCAGCGTTTTGCCGATTGCCGCGCCCCGGTGTGACGACGTGAAGCGTTGACGCAACGCGCTCAGCAATGACGATGGTTTTTTATCCGGAGGACCGCCGCCGTGAAACAATCGCCCGCG
>CAVXGN010000025.1:0-145645 GCA_963761245.1 uncultured Alphaproteobacteria bacterium
GCGCGGTTGTTATGCGCGGGAGGGTTAAATTCTCGCGGCGCGATAAGGGTTACAAGGCCTTGTTGCTTTCCTTCACCGCCTCCGCCTAGACATAAACCTCACTGCGCCGCCGGGGGGCCCTTGGCGAGGTCGGCCGCGTGCGCGGCGATCTTGTAGGTGATGACGCCGTCCTTGACGTCGTCGCGGTCGGGCAGGCCGAGATGCTCCTTCGGCGTCACGTAGCACAGCATGGCGCAGTTGAACCAGCCGATCATGGCGGCGCCTATCCCTGAGGTGATGTGGTCGTAGCCGGGCGCGATGTCGGTGGTCAGCGGCCCGAGCGTGTAGAACGGCGCCTCGCCGCACTCTTTCAGCTGCTTTTCGACATTGACCTTGATCTTGTGCATCGGCACGTGGCCGGGGCCTTCGATCATCACCTGGCAGCCTTTGTCCCAGGCCACCTTGGTCAATTCGCCCAGCGTCTCCAACTCGGCGAACTGCGCGCGGTCGTTGGCGTTTCGCTTCTCTATTCCTCCGCTTACAGCCATTTGTTTGAAGGGAGAATTCCCGGTGGAAAACGAGCGAATATCGTCGTCCGATCAGCTTGTGCGCGTACACTTAATAGTTGAATTCTGATTCGGGGTCGGGGGTCTCAAGCAATGTATATGAGGCTTTTCGCCGTCTTTGCTGCGATGACGCTGTTATCCGGTTGTGCGATCCATCCGCTGCCCGAGGATGTCACCGGCGTCACAACCTACCAAATCGTGCGGCAAATCCGCTGTGAGACCCGAGAGGCAGCCCGAAAAGAGTTGGTCAATTGGCTTGCCAACCTTGGCCGCGATCATCCCGGGCAGGCCGGCGTGCCTCTCGCGCGTGACCTTGCTGAGCGGTACGAGCAGGATTCCAACGCCATCAATGGCTTTCGCGCCAGTCTCTTCAAGGGTCCCAAATTCGCGCAGGTGCGAAATGTCATCAACGTGTTTTATGGCATTGGCATCGCCTACAACTTCGATCTGACGATGACCGAAAACAATGATCTGTCGGCGGGATCGGCAAACTTTCAAAGGACATTCACGCGGTCGATGTTCAAGCTTGGCATTGGCGCCAGCATGACACGAACGCGCAGCAATGATCGGACCTTCACGGTTACCGACACGCTTGGCAGTTTACTCGCCAGTCTGAATACGGCGGTGGTCAATGGCAGGCGTTACTGCGACGGACATATTGTCGAGGCGAACCACATCTATCCCATCGCCGGCCGTATCGGCGTCGATAAGGTCGTCCACGACTTCCTCAATTTGGCGCTGTTTACGGGTCTGGCCGGCCCCGACGTGAAGCCGGGCGACGGCGGTCCGCCGACCATGACGGATAAATTGGCATTCACGACGACAATCGACGCTTCGGCAACCCCAAAGATCACGTTCACGCCAACAGGTAGCGCATTTCAGCTGATAGATGCGACATTGACGGGGGAGATAAAAAGGACGGACCTGCATAAGGTCTTTGTCGCATTGGCCGTTCCCACCAAAGCCAACGTGTATCTCAACAGTCTGCGCTCATACTTGTTTTCGCCTGCACGTGGTGTCGCAACCGTTCGAGGCGCGACAGGCGTGGGCGGCGGTGCTTTCTCTTCGCTTGTTGTCGGCGCGCGGGTCATAGGTGGCGGCACGCCGGCCGAGGCGCTGGCCGTCCTCGCAATAGATCAGCTCAAAAGCCGCGAACTCGAACTTGTCCCATCGCCGTAGCTTAAGGAGAAAGACATGGCAAAGAAGGCATTGAAGTCAAAGAGGGCTGCAGCTTCCAAGCGCAAGAAGAAGGCATTGAAGTCAAAGAGGGCTGTAGCTTCCAAGCGCAAGAAGAAGGCGTCGACAAAGGCCTTGCGGATGGCGACGTCCCGAGGAAAGACGCGCGTGACTATCATCGTTGATCCGTTCCCGGGCGATGATCCGTGGGAGTGGCCTAAAGGGCAAAGATCCCGACGCACCTAATCAATGCGTTATAAAGATCTGCACGAACAGGCATAAGTGAATTTGGGCCACTAGCGCGAATTGCGGCGGTGGCTCAGCATCATGGTGCAGAAATAGTCAGAGCGTCTTATTACCTTCCTTCGTCTTCTCCGTCTCCACGTACACCTGCTCGCCCATCCGCCGGAATTTCTCCGACATCTCCGCCATACCTTGCTCTCTTGTCAGGGAAGAGGGGTTTTGTTCGCCTTCGGCTCCAAAACCTTGTTGGTCATTCAACGTCGCCGCATAATCCCTTACATCCTGCGTAATCTTCATCGAACAGAACTTCGGGCCGCACATGGAGCAGAAATGCGCGACCTTGTGCGCCTCCTTGGGCAGCGTCTCGTCGTGGTATTCCTTCGCGGTGTCGGGGTCGAGCCCGAGGTTGAACTGGTCCCGCCAGCGGAACTCAAAGCGCGCGCGGCTCAAGGCGTCGTCGCGCAGTTGCGCCGCCGGATGGCCCTTGGCGAGGTCGGCGGCGTGCGCCGCGATCTTGTAGGCGATCACGCCCTCCTTGACGTCGTCGCGGTCGGGCAGGCCGAGATGCTCCTTCGGCGTCACGTAGCAGAGCATCGCCGTGCCGAACCAGCCGATCATGGCGGCGCCGATCGCCGAGGTGATGTGGTCGTAGCCGGGCGCGATGTCGGTGGTGAGCGGCCCGAGCGTGTAGAACGGCGCCTCGCCGCATTCCTTGAGCTGCTTCTCGACATTGACCTTGATCTTGTGGATCGGCACGTGGCCGGGGCCCTCGATCATCACCTGGCAGCCTTTGTCCCAGGTCCTTGCCGCGCAACTTATTTCACGGCCCAGGTGAGCCGCGGCATCCGCGACAATTTGCGTACTCGGCCGACCTTTACATGCGTGTAATATGCCAGAGCTTATCACTAAAATTGTAAGGACAATAAACTTATATCGGAAAGGCGGAGAGGGCAATGACTAGCGCATTCGCAAAAAAAACTCGCGGGCATCGCCGAGAACCAGTACGACCTTTTTCATTTTTACAGCGAAGACGACCCGCCGCTTGCAAAGCAAATTGAGAAATATTGGACAAATCTGAAATTGCATTTCCCTGGCACGAGTACGCCGTGGTCGGCGGTCTTCGTGTCCTGGGTTTGTCCAGCAAGCCGGTGCAACAAAGGCCGAATTCAAGTTCAGCGCTGCGCACTCTCAATTCGTTCATGCGGCTATTCAAAACACCTTGAGTGGAGAGGGCGTCTTCCGCGGTTTGCCCATAACAAATCACGCACCCGAGGTCGGAGACATAATTCACAACAATCGGGGCGGGAAGGCATATAGCTACGAGTATGCGCGAACCCACGCGAGCTATGACTCGCATTCGGCGATTGTCGTCGAAGTCGGCGTCGATGCGCGGGGTGGCTACGCGCTGACCATCGGAGGCAACGAGAGCAATTCGGTTCGGCGGAAGCTCGTACGGCTGAACAGCAAGGGACAAGTCAAGCAGCGGGACAGCAACCCCTACATTTGAGTCATCCAGAGAATCTGAAATGAGAGGTAGAAGAGCTGAACGTTGAAGCACGTCGGGCAGGTAGCGAAGAACAGAGCATCCTCAGGTAACATTGGGGCGATGCTGAATTGCCGCTATGTTTCCATTGGTAAGGAGCCAGTTTATTTGGAGTTGGTAGAGCGAAGAAATTTGGAGGCAGTCGTTGGCTAGCGAGAATCAACAATCCAGCGAGTTGGCTTTTGAACGAGAGAAATGGGCCGCCGATCTACGGCTGCGCGAGCGTGAAATTGCAATAATAGAGAGAGAGACGCGGCTCAAAAGGAGCAGGAGCATTTGGTTCAGGTCCAGGAGCTGGACGCCAAACTTGCGGAACAGAAAAGGACGCGGTGGGCGAATCCGTTGGTCATTGCCGTATTTGCTGCTGCCGCGGCGGCCGCAGGAAACGGTGTCGTAGCTGTTATCAATGGAATTTATCAGCGGGACCTTGAGAAAACTCGTAGTGACGCTCAAATCGACCTCGAAATGCACAGATCGAAAGACCAGCATGAGATCGAGGAGGCCAAGGCAGAAGCTGCGCGGATTCTAGAGGTAATCAAAACCGCCGATCCGGAAAAGGCGGCCGAAAATCTTGACTTCCTGCTAAAGGCCGGTCTCATCGTCAATAAGAAACGGCAAGATGACCTCAGGAGCTTCTTAGACAACCGCCAATTTGGCGAGGGCCCGAACATTCCGCCGGGAGGTATAAGTATTGATATTCCCAACTATAATCTTTCGACACCGCCCAAGGATCCCTCTCAAACTCAGGCAGCATACAGGCTACTCCAGGTGGCTATCGCTGAGATCAATAAGAA
Source organism: uncultured Alphaproteobacteria bacterium (assembly GCA_963761245.1). Classification (GTDB taxonomy): domain Bacteria; phylum Pseudomonadota; class Alphaproteobacteria; order Rhizobiales; family Xanthobacteraceae; genus Pseudolabrys. The sequence continues at coordinate 4,302 of CAVXGN010000025.1, forward strand.
CATCCACGAGGCGGCCTCCCCGGGGCGGGTCTTAGCCTATTTTCGATCTGTTGGCCTCGGCGATATCGTGGACGCAACCACTGCTCCATGGAGCTCTGCATTGGTATCGTGGCTTATCCAAGCTTCGGGCTATAAGGACAGCTTCAAGCCGTCCGCTGCAGGAATCCTCATATGGAATGAAGCTGTCGCCAAGAAGCTGACCTTTCTTCCTGGCGAGAAGCCCGTGCTACCGGGCGACATTGTGGTTTTGTCTAGGAGTAGCTCTGCGGATCTTACCGATCTTCGGTCCGGAAAATCCTTCTCACCAACCCAACCCGGGATCGTTTATGCCGTTGACAAGGATAAATTCACCATCATTGGCGGCAATGTCCACAACGCAATAAGACTTGAGGATCACACATTTTCTGACCGGATTATCGGTTACATTCGGTTGTCGGATGGCTGAGGCATTCTGTGTTTGGCATGAGGCCGCATAGGGCGGAATACACCGGTTATAGCCCAGTTACAGCGCTTTATTGCTCTCCTTCACCGCCGTCGCCTCGTCGACATAGACCTGATTGCCGAGCGCTTTGAACTTTTCACTCATCTGCGCCATGCCGGCCGTCGCTATCGCTTCGGCGGACAAGCCCTGCTCCTTCTCATTCAACGTCGCCGCATAATCCCTGTACATCCTGCGTAATCTTCATCGAACAAAACTTCGGTCCGCACATGGAGCAGAAATGCGCCACCTTGTGCGCTTCCTTGGGCAGCGTCTCGTCGTGGTATTCGCGCGCGGTCTCCGGGTCCAAACCGAGGTTGAACTGGTCCTGCCAGCGGAATTCGAAGCGCGCGCGGCTCAATGCATCGTCGCGCAGTTGCGCCGCCGGATGGCCCTTGGCCAAATCGGCCGCGTGCGCGGCGATCTTGTAGGCGATCACGCCTTCCTTGACGTCGTCGCGGTCGGGCAGGCCGAGATGCTCCTTCGGCGTCACGTAGCAGAGCATCGCCGTGCCGAACCAGCCGATCATGGCGGCGCCGATCGCCGAGGTGATGTGGTCGTAGCCGGGCGCGATGTCGGTGGTGAGCGGCCCGAGCGTGTAGAACGGCGCCTCGCCGCATTCCTTCAGCTGCTTCTCGACGTTGACCTTGATCTTGTGCATCGGCACGTGGCCGGGGCCTTCGATCATCACCTGGCAGCCCTTGTCCCAGGCGACCTTGGTCAATTCGCCCAGCGTCTCCAGCTCGGCGAACTGCGCGCGGTCGTTGGCGTCGGCGATCGAGCCGGGGCGCAAGCCGTCGCCGAGCGAGAACGACACGTCGTATTTGCGCATGATGTCGCAGATCTCGTCGAAGCGCTCGTAGAGGAAGCTCTCCTTGTGCCGCGACAGGCACCACTTGGCCATGATCGAGCCGCCGCGCGACACGATGCCGGTGACGCGGTTGGCGGTGAGGTGGATGTAGCCGAGCCGCACGCCGGCGTGGATGGTGAAATAATCGACGCCCTGCTCGCATTGCTCGATCAGCGTGTCCTTGTAGCACTCCCAGTCGAGCTTGACCGGGTCGCCGTCGACCTTCTCCAGCGCCTGGTAGATTGGCACGGTGCCGATCGGGATCGGCGCGTTGCGGATGATCCATTCGCGCGTGTTGTGGATGTTGCGGCCGGTGGAGAGGTCCATCACCGTGTCGGCGCCCCAGCGGATCGCCCACACCATCTTCTCGACTTCTTCTTCGACCGAGGAGGTGACGGCGGAGTTGCCGATATTGGCGTTGATCTTGGTGAGGAAGTTGCGGCCGATGATCATCGGCTCCAGTTCGGCGTGGTTGATGTTGGCCGGGATGATGGCGCGGCCTCGCGCGACTTCCGAGCGCACGAACTCGGGCGTGACGAAAGCGGGCACTTCGCCGCCGAACTGTTCGCCGTCGGCGAGCGCGGCTTCGGCGCGCGAGAGCATTTCCTTGCGGCCGAGGTTTTCGCGCTCGGCGATGTAGATCATCTCCTTGGTGATGACGCCGGCGCGGGCGAACTCCAGCTGCGTTACCGACTTGCCGTCGAGTGCCTTCCACGGCTTCGGCGTGTTAGGAAAATCGCGCGCGAGATGCTTGCCGGTGACATTGCCGTTGTCCACCGGCTGAATCGGACGGCCCTGATATTGCTCGACGCCGCCGCGCTCCTTCACCCATTCAAGGCGCGCGCGCGGCAGACCCTTCTCGACGTCGATGGTCACATCCGGATCGGTATAAGGCCCCGTCGTGTCGTACACGGGCAGCGGCGGCTCGCCCGACGAGGCATCGAGCATGATCTCGCGCAGCGGCACGCGCAGCTCAGGCGCGGCGTCCGGCGCGGAATAGACCTTGCGCGAAGCGGGCAGGGCGCCGGTGGTGACCTTCGGCAGCGTGACTTTGGGATCGTGGATGTTCATGTCTTTGCTCCGTTGCCGCGCCTTCACGCGGTTCGAATTCAGGTCTGAGGCCGGTAGCCGAAATAGCTGAGCACGGCGCCGAACGCGACGATCGCGACGCCGGCGGCGGCCAACGCGGCGGTATGGCCGACCATGGCGGTGCCGACCGTCACCACCTCTTGTGGGAAGACGATGCGGACGATACCGCCGATCACGCCCAGCCAGCCGAGCACGGTGATGATCAGTCGCCAGTCGCGAGTCCAGATATTGTGCGCAAGGACCAGCGCGACGCCGGCGGTGAGGGTCAACAGGCCGGCCAGAAAGATCAGCGCATAACTGGCCAGGAACTGCGCGACCATGACGCGGAAAATCGCGCCGTTCAGCAACACGTATGCGCCCATCGCGAGCGACACCGGCCCGATCAGCTTGGCGAGATAGCGCGAGCTAGCCATGGATGCTGTCCTGTCCCTTCGCCGGCATGACCCGGATCAGGTTCAAAGGGTTTTTCTCAGCCCGTTTCGGGCACCCCTCGGAAGTGGCGTTAATGTATGCGCGGCGGCAGGGGTGTCAATGTAGGTTGGCTGCGGCACTAACAGCGCAAATTCCGGCGGGTTCCTCATAATTTGGCCGGAGAACTATGCCAGCCACACCAAAATAAGGGACCTCCGGGCCGCCGGGCGCGCCGGAGCGCCCCACTGCAAATGGTTCCCTGCCATGCAGGATAAGTCGGGCACATCGCAGCTCGGCGCCGCCGGGTGGCGGCAGCGGTCTGCGGACTGAAGCGGGGCGGCTCGCGCCGCACACGTCGCGAGCACGTCGGCATGCTCGCGACGGCAGATCTTCTGGCCCGATCCGCGAGGGTCGACGCGCTGGCTCATGGCGCCGATCGGCTGGAGTCGCTTCTTGGTCTAGGGCTATGCGCTGGTGTTTTTCCTGACCGCCTCCGGCGTCAAGATCGCGTCTACCATACGCTGCAGAACCACGCGCGCCGGCAAGCGCAACATCTAGCGCGCATCGAGGGCCACATAGGCGGCGGCTAGCGCGCGACCGCAAATTCGACTTGGAGCGTGATCGGTCGCGAGTTCCGGTTTGACGACGCGCTCATCGCGCGCCATCCTGATCGCGACTATGCGACCTTGCCGCCTACCGTGAAATCGCAAGAAATTTTGGGGATGTGACGTGGAGGAGTTTCCGGTTCTTTCGTTGAAGGAGCGCGACCGACGATGGGCCGCGCTTCGGGCCGGCATGCGCGACAATGGTTATTCGTGCCTTCTGGTGTGCGGGCTCAAGGGACGCGAGCACTATGAAGGTTATGTCGCCAACGAATATATCGAAGGGCTTGCAATCTTTCCCCTCGATAGCGATCCGTGCGTCGTTTCATGGCATCCCAAGATGGTCATACGACGTATGGGATCCAAGACCGATTCGGAGCGGTTCTGGATCAAGGATACGCGCATTGGCAATTATGGTCCGATAATCGTTTCGGCGCTGAAGGAGCGTGGACTAGAAAGTGCCAGTATTGGTGTAATCGGGCTTGAAGTCGGTGAAGCCGGATCACCTGAAGGTATTGTGCCCTATAATACGTGGCGCAAAGTACTGGAGAGTTTGCCGGACGCTCACTTTTCCGATGCGACGTGGTGGTTTCGCGAAGTGATGATCGCGAAGAGCGCGGAGGAGCTCTCTGTATTGAGGTATTGCGCAAAACTCGGCGAACGCGCGTGCCAGGCCATGTTGGATACAGTGAAACCTGGCGCTACTGAGTTCTCGGTGTTTCAGGCGATCCAAGACGCCATCCACTCTGGCGGCGGTGTTTCGCACGACCCATTCCTGATTATGACCTGGGGCAAGGATGACATTGGTTGGTCGGAACCGCCTTGGGCTTATTACGGGGGAGCGCCACGAAAAGTCGAACCGGGCGATCTCATCATGGCTGAGCTTTTTCCCGCGTACGGCGGACTCGAAACCCAGCAGCAATTGTCTGTGGTGGTTGCACCGGTCGAGCCGGCTATCGCTGAACTCGGAATAGTTGCGCGCCGCTGTTACGATGCGGGAATTGCCTCGCTGAGGCCTGGCAACAAATTCAGTGATGTTTGGCAGGCGATGCTTAACCCGCTGGAAGCGGTCAATGGCTGGTCGCTTACGCCCATGATCCACAGCGTTGCCCCGCTCGGCTGGGTCGGTGGCATGGGCTTCAACCTCGAGCAAATGCCGGAGCATCTCAAACATTTCCGAAAAGATATGCCTCTCGAAATGGGAGGCAGAGACCTCGTTCTGAAGGACGGAATGTCGTTTGCGTTTGAACCGAACGCCTGTCGCGGGCAGCGCCGGGTAAATGTAGGCGGAAGTGTTGTTGTGAGGGGGATACTCCCGAGGAACTCAATACGCTTGCCAACAGGCTGCACGTTATCAATTAAGGTCGCGCAGTTGTCTTATCCGAGAATTCCATCCGGCCTGGAATCGCGTGCCGACCTCTGGGGTAGTCAGCTCATCCGGTAGACGCCCCTTTTCGAGCATCCTGAAGACCTCAGGACTATGCCTTACGCGATTTTCTCGGTTGCGAAGATCGCGTAAGGCAGTGGTATGCTTTTATCGAAATACGGAGTTAGCAATGTTCGATATCCGGCTTAACGATGAGCAGCGGGCGTTTCGACAACTGGCGCGCGAGTTCGCCGAGAAGGAGATCAAGCCCATCGCGCTGGATCTCGACAGCCGGCCGAACTGGGAAGATCGTATCCCGTGGGACGTCCTAAAAAAGGGCTCGCAACTTGGTTTTAGGACCTTCGTGCTGCAGGAGGAAAATGGCGGCGCCGGCGCCTCCGATCACCTGACCGCCTGTCTGATCGCCGAAGAACTGGCCGCCGCCGACATTGGCACCGCCTATTACTTCATGCTGACGGCCAGGCGCGCGCGCGACTGGTTCGAACTGCGCATGACGCAAGAGCAGCGGGACTATTTCATCCCGAGATTCCTCGAAGACGACACCTATTTCACGACCGTCGCCATTCACGAGCCCGATACGGACCTGGGCTTCGATTACTACACCGAAACGCCTCCGGACGTTGCCTTCCGCACGCGCGCGGTCGAGCAGCCCGACGGCTCCTGGGTCATTAACGGTGCCAAGAACTTTCAGACCGTCGGCTATCTTGCGAAGCTGCTCGTCGTCGTTGCGCAGACCGACCAAGGTGTCCGGGAGTTTCTGGTCGAGGGCGATTCACCCGGCCTCGTACGCCATCCCATGTCAAAGATCGGCCGGCGCGTCGGTGACAATGCGGAGATTTTTTTCGACGACGTGAAAGTGCCGAAAGGCCGCATCTTGGGGCCGCCGCCGCCAGGGCGCACCGATATGGGCACCCACGTCACAATCGCCGCGTTGACGCTCGGACTTGGCCGTGCGGCGCTGGAGGAAACACTTAAATACACGCAGGAACGGGTCGCCGGCGGCAAGCCGATTGCCCAGCACCAAGCCGCCGGCCTGGATCTTGCCGAGATGGCGACGAACCTCGAGGCGGCGCGACGCCTGATCTGGACGGCCGCGTGGGCCAAGGACCACCCCGAAGCGTTCAAGGACGGCAGCGCCGAGTACCAGCCTTACGAGCATATGGCGACGGTGTTTACCGGCAATGCCGTGCAGCGGTTGACCGAGCAAGGCATGGCGCTGTTCGGCGGCATGGGCGTCATCTCGGGCATGCCGATCGAGAAATACGTGCGCGATGCGCTTATTCAGAAGCACATCTCATTCCAGGTTCCGTTGAAGTTCAGGATCACCGAAACGCTGACGGGATATAAACGCAAGGTCAAACCCTTGCTCGTTGGCGGCAACTAGGGCGGTTGAATCCCGACGATGCGCGGGAATTTCTCTTGCTCAAGGGCGGCGATAAGGTGGCGTTCTCGACACGAATTGTCGCTCTGCAATTGGCGGCATGAAGTCCAGTTCGAAAGTGAATGAGGAAGGAAACACCAAATGAATATCGTCGTCAGCAAGAAGGCAATTGAGGAGGCCTCAAAGAAGCTCTCGAATTGGGGCCGTTGGGGCAAGGACGACCAGATCGGCACGCTCAACCACGTTACGCCCGAGGACATCGTGAAGGCGGCGAGCCTGATCCGCACCGGCAAGGTGTTCGCGCTCGGCATCCCGCTCGACAGTAACGGGCCGCAGACCGGCTTGTTCGGCGGCCGCTTCAATCCGATCCACCAGATGCTGGCGACCGGCACCGACGCCATCGCCGGCCGGCAGGACTGGAACAAGACCCGCTACGCCGACGACACGCTGATGCTATGCGTGCAGGGCGCCACCCACTGGGACGCGCTCGGGCACGTGTTCTACGAGGACAAGGCCTACAACGGCCACGACGCCAAGCTGATCAACTCGCGCGGCCTGTCGGTGCTCGGCATCGAGCATTCCAAGAACAAGATGATCGGGCGCGGCGTGCTGCTCGACATCGCGCGTTTCCGCGGCGTCGATTGGCTCAAAGACGGCGAGAGCATTTCCAATGACGAGCTCGACAAATGCGCCAAGGATAAAAAAATAGAGATCCGCAAAGGCGATTTCGTCATCGTGCGCACCGGACAGATGGAGCGCTGCCTGAAGGAAGGCAAATGGGGCGGTTATGCCGGCGGCGACGCGCCCGGCGTCAAGTTCGAGAACTGTTACTGGTGTCAGGAGAAGCAGGTTGCCGCTATTTGCACCGACACCTGGGGCGTCGAGGTGCGGCCGAACGAGACCACGGAAGCCAACCAGCCCTGGCATTGGGTGGTGATCCCGGCCATGGGATTGTGCATGGGCGAGATCTTCTACCTCAAGGAACTGGCGGAGGACTGCGCCGAGGACGGCGTCTACGAGTTCTTCTTCTGCGGCCCGCCGCTGATCATCACGGGCGGCACCGGAAGCCCGATCAATCCGCAGGCGATCAAATAACGCCGAAGGCGCCATCCCAGACGGCGCAAAGCGTCAATCCGGAATCTCGCGCCGCAAATCAGGTTGTCTTGCGGCTTAGAAAAAGTCCGCGGCGGGAGCGTAATCGCTCTGCCGAACGGGCTACTGCGCCCACCGCAGGACAACCTTGCCGAGACGTCCTTCTCGCTCGGCATGCGCCAGCGCTTCGGTGAGCCTGTCGATCGGATAGGCGGCCTCGACCGGCACGCGCAATGTCTTCGCCTGGAGCATGCCTGCGAGCTTGGCAAACAGGCTCTCGACCGCGGCAACATCGGCGTTTGAATACCAGCGTGAGTACCAGAAGCCTTTCAGGCCAATGTCGCGAAACACGATATCGGCGGCATCTACCTCGCAGGGCTTGCCTGACAGCAAGCCGTAATTGATGACCGTGCCACCGTCAGCAAGACAATTTGCCAACCGGCGCGTTGCGTCGCCGGCGATAGCGTCTATTGCGAGCTTTATTCTGCCACCAGCGACTGCGCCGGCTACCCGCGCCGGCAAGTCATCGCCGTCTACCAACGTCACATCCGCTCCGAATGCACCGAGATAGTCGACCAAGGACGAACGCCTCACGACGTTGACCGTATGCAAACCCATCGTCTTTGCGATCTGGATCAGGCTCACGCCCACGGAAGAATTTGCCGCGTTCTGGATGACCCAGTCGCCGGGCTGGAGATCGCAGAAGCTGTTGAGCATGAGGAAAGCGGTCGGCGGATTTGCCGCCAGCAATGCGAGGTCGACCGGGTCGGCCTCCGGCAATGCGAACAGGCGCGCGGCCGGCCAAACGAAGCGTTCGCGCCACGCACTGCGTTCCGGATTCACGACGATCACGCGGTCGCCCAGTTTGAGATGCCGCACATTGCTGCCAAGCCGCGCCACGCGGCCGAGCACGCCGGAGCCGGCATAGGCCGGGAGCGGCAGTTGTTGCGCGTATCGGCCCGCGAAATGGAGCAGATCCGAAGGATTGATCGGCGAGACCTCGACCTCGATCAGAACCTGATCGGGCTCGGGCGGAGGGGGCTCTGGGATTTCAATGAGCGCGGCGACTTCCGAAGCAAGACCGAAACGCGAAAAGGACACCGCTTTCATCGAAACGGACTTTCATGTGGGGGATCACCGCACTCTTATAACCTATACCAAACAGACCGTGGCGCCTGAATAGCCCCCGGAAGTCCGCTACAAAATACGTGAAGGCGATCCCTGTGACCGATCGTGGCCCGCCCTTCGCCCAGCATTTCGCCGACGGGCTGGCAGCCAGCACCCGCACCCAATGCCGACGCGCGCCGCTTGCGCGACACACGCATCATGCGTCTTCGAACATGCGGCGGAAATAGTCGGTGTAGAACCTGTCGTCGGGATCCATCTTGCGCCGGTAGGACTGGAACGCGGCGATCTCCTCGCCGAACGCCTTCTGCGCTTGGTGACTGGTCAGCGATCCGGTCTGGTTGAACAGTGGCGTGCCGTTATGGTCGCTGCAAAACTGGTTGTAGGCGATCAGGAATCCTTCCCAGCCCGGCAGCCCGGTAGCGACGGGATCGAGCGTCAGCGCCGGCCCGCGGCGGGTATAGGAAAAGAGTGACTGACGATCCTGAACGATGTGGTAGCCGACGTTGAGAAGATCGCAACGGTAGTCGTTGTCCTTTTGGTACTGCTTGCAGAATGCGAAATAGTCCCGCAGCGCCTGCGGATAGTGCTCGCGCGGAAAGGCCCAGATCGAGAACGTGTACGACGCAAAGCCCGCGGTCGGCGCGTAATGGATGATCTGATCGGCGGGGCTCGAATCGTCGTCCTTCAGAATCGATGTGAGGAACCAGACAACAATGCGGTTGAACAGGTTGATCAACGCATAGCGCACGAACCTGATCGGCATGATGTAGCCGAGCGCCATGGAGTAGCCCGGGCCGACCGTCTTCCATACGAAGTTTCGCACGCGCCATTGCCAGGATCCCGGCCTGACCACGCCGGGCCCGTCGGAGCGGTACTCGACAACGACCAGGTCGAGATAGGGCAGCAGATAAAGCATCATCGATCGCTCGCCGGCGACCAGCGTTTCCAGTTGGTCGGCGAAGTCGTCGACGTGATAGGCCTTGTGCTCGACCGCCATGGCAACGATCGGCTTGACCTTGTAGGTCACCTCGTAAATGACGCCGAGCATGCCGTAGGACGAACGCATCGCGGTCATCAGCTCTGGGTCGCCTTCCTCGGTGACCTCCAGCAGCGTGCCGTCGGCCTGCACGGTCTTAACCCCGATGCAATAGGATGCGACTTGGCCGAACTCCCAGCCATGCGCCTTTGAGAAATACGAGGCATCCTTGGTGCCGCCGCAGGCGCCGGAGCCGACCGTGAGATTGCCGATCTCCACGTTGACGTAGAACTGCAATCCGTTCCGTTCCAGTTCCTTGGCCGCGTCGATGTAGAGGACGCCGGCCTGCATGGTGATTTGGCATCGCTCCTTGTCGATGCTCAGGATCTTGTTGAAGCCGGTCATGTCGAGCACGGTGCCGCCGTCGGCAACGACGCAGCGCGTGGTCGAATGGTGCGAGCCCTTGGCGCGGACCGGTGTCGGAAAGCGCGCCTTGTCCTTCACGATCCGTTGGATGTCCTCGACGCTTGTAATCGTTTCGACCGAGTGCGGGTGATAGGTGATCGAGCGCTTCCAGTTCTGGACGGTGACGGTGTCCATGGTGTCTGCCCCCTCGTGGAAGGTTGGCCGATCGTCGAGCTATACCTCATGGCGTGGCCACGTGACAGCTTACAGTCGTTTTAGCTGGATGCTCAATGCGTGGTTGTCGGTGTCCGGCGGGTCTGCCGTCCGATTCTCTGCAGCTGAAGTCACATTGCTGCGGCGCGGAAATCTAATTCGTTTGGTCTAACGTATTTTCAGCAAGCCAATAGCCGCCGATGGCACAAACTGGAATCAATTGCATTCGCGTATTGAAAGTAACCGAGCCGTCATTGCGACGTTGGAACATAAATGCGGCGGGGGGCACTCAATCGGTCGCGAAACGCTCCGATTTGATGCCGGGGCAGGGCCGAGCCTGTCGCGAGCGGGCCGCGCAGCAACGGGCTGCGGCGCGGCCGGCGCCACAACGGGCTGCGGCGCGGCTCGATACCTCGGGTTTAAGAAGAGATTTAAGATCGGCACTAAGCTTTGCGTTGCTCGCATGCAAGATCGGCCTTGATCTTGGCTGCAATTTCACTGCTGTCCACGCTATGCCCCCATTCTTGAGCGAGCAATAATCCGCGATAGCCGTTAAAATTTCGCATTCTTGATCGCGAAAATTCGATGTAGTTCGTCGGCTCACATTTTCGGCAATTCGCTCACCGCCACCTTGGCGGTGCCGTCGGCTTCGGCGATCACGCGCAGCGTGGTCGAAATCGAAGGCGATGCCGGTGAGGCGCAAGGCGTTCACCGTGGCGTTGACCTTCACGCCGCCTGAGTCCTTCTCGAAATCGGCGAGTGCGGCCTGGATTTTCTTCAGCGCGTCGGCGGCGAACGGCTTCAGGTCGAGCACGGCGTTGTCGGCGAGCGACTGTTGCAGGTAGGGCATGGCCGCGCGCGCCGCGGCGCCGAGCAGCCCGAAGGCGGCTTCCGATTCAACGGCGAGCGACAGGTCGGTAAGGCGTAGAATCTGGTTCTTGGCGTCGAGCACCGGCTTGCCCCAGATCTGCAGCGTCGCCGGCGCGCCAAATCCGAACCAGCTCTTCTTTTCGTACGCCTTGACGTTGAGCGAGATCAGCAGCCGGTCGCCGGCGGCGGCCAGGCTCGCGCTGCGCACTTCGACCTCGACCGCCGCGTTCGGGTCGTTCGGGAAGCGGTGGCCCTTGAGCTGCGCTTCGAGGAGCTTGTTGAGCTCGGTGAAGGGCACGTCGATCGGCACGCCGACCTGCAGCTTGCCGTTCTGCATCGGCGGCACCAGCTCGAGCTGCGCCGGGAACGGGCAAGTCGGCTTGGTCGCGGTCGGCACGATGCGGGTTTCCGCCTGCACGCCAATGGCGAGCGTCATGTTGCGGGCGTCGATCTGCGGCTGCGCGGCGGCGGCGCGCACCGGGCGCATCTCCAGCCACAGCTTGGGCAGGCCGGTCTTGTCGCCGCCGAGCGGGATCGAGCGGCACATCTTGGCCCATTGCTCGCGCGCCGTGCGCTCGATGATCGGATCGTTGCGCAACCGCTGCTCCAACGCCGCCACCTGCGTGTTGACCTGTTGCTCGATCAGCGGGCGCGCTTCGCCGGCAACGTTGATCTTGAGCCCGGTGACGGTGAGCGAATTGTCGCCGAGCGCGAGTTGGGACGTGAGATTGGGCTGCAGCCGCCAATTGGCGGTGAGCGCGGGCTTGGAATGCACGATCACCTGGCCGCGCACGTCGGCGCGTTGATCGAGCACCTTGCCGGTGAGCTGGCCGACGGTCTTGCCGACGCCGCTGTTCAAGAGCCCGGTGAAGGCGCCGGTCAGGTTGCCGGCCTGCGTCGCGATCTGGCCGGTAATATGCAGGGAGCCGTTGAGCGGCGTGGTGATGGTGAGCTCATTGGGCTTGCCGGTGACCGCCATCGTGCCGCGCTGGACATTGAGGCCGATATCGGCCTTCGACAGCAGACTGCTCACCGGGTTGCCGTTGTTGTCGGTGAGGCTGTGCGGCGCGGCGGCGTCCACGCTGCGGCCGATGGCGCTGAGCGCGATCGCGACCGGCGCGATCACATAAGAGGAGCGGGTCATCGGCTGCAGCGGCGGCAGTTTCGCCAGCACAACCTTGTTGGCGGCGCCGCCTTGAGGAAAGAATCGGTCGAGCAGCCACAGCGTCCCGGCGAAGAAAATCGCGACGATGACGAATGCCCCGACCGCCAGACGAAAGACGCTTGAGCGGCCGAACCAGCGGATCGGCGCGGTTGCGTAAAAGACGATGGTGTCGAGCCGTCCGCTCATGGCGCGTTCCGCACGAATCTCCAATGCGGAATCCTAAAGGGGGGCGGGGCGATGTGCCAGCCTCATCGGCTCAAGCGAGTTGCGCCGGCGCCGGGATTGGCGTGCTGCAGCAAACCGCCGCAGCGCGCCTGCATCAAATTCGCTATTTCGCGAAGCTGCAGAATTTCTGCAAGGCACCGAACAGCTCGGCGGTATCGAACGATTTCCTGAGCACCTGCGCCGCTCCCGGACGCCCGCTAATCTCCCGCTTCAGCCGCTGTTCGGTCGAATCGTCGATGGTGCGGCCGGTCATCACGATGACGGGAATATTTTCGGTTTCCGGCCTGCTGCGCAGTTGATACAGGAGATATTGGGCGTCGCCGTTCGGCATGACATTGTCGGTCAAAATGACGCTCGGTTTCTCCTTGCGGGCGATGCGCAATGCGTGCACGGCATCGGAGGCAAACAAGGTGTGCACGCCTAACTTGCTGAGCCGGCTGCCAAGGAAACGCTCGACATCCGAGTCGTCATCGACGACCAGCACTCGCGGGTGCTCGGGCACATTGGCGTGCTCTGGCTGAACCTCCATTTTCTCGATCTTGTCCGCAATGTCGGGATAGATTTCGGCTAACGCGGCTTCCACGTCTTTCCAAAAATCAGGGCCCTTGCGGCTAAAGAACAATCCCAAGCTGTCGCAGCGCTCGGCCGTTTGCGGGTCCGTGCTGCCCGTGATGACGACGACCTCGACAGGCTTGCTGCCTGGATCGAGAAAGCGCGTGCAAACCGAAAGCCCGTCCAGCTCCGGCATATTGACATCGACGATCAGTATGTCGGGAGGATTCTGGCGTGCTTTGATCAGCAATTGCATTCCATTGGACGCGGTGTCGACCCGGAATCCCAGTTGAGTGCATCGCTCGGCGAGCACGCTCAAAATGGCGGGATCGTCGTCGGCAATCAGCATCCTGGTCGGTTTGCGGCTCGCCGCAACGGTCTCCGCAGGCTCAGGCTTGGCGGCCTTAATGGCCCGCTCGCCTTGCGCCGGCGCGGCGGGTTGCGCGACGGGCTGGCGCGAAAACTCGCGCGCGATGCACTCGACCAGCGCTTTGAGCTTGGCCCTGATCGCTCGCGCGTCGTCATTGCTCGCTTGGCGCTCGATCAAGGCGTCTTCGAGGGCCGCAGCCGCGGCGCTCACGGTTGGGACGTCGAAAACGCCGGCGGCTCCCGCAAGCTGGTGGGCGCACAACCGGAGACCATCGGGCACCATCAACAAATCCGGGTTCTCCTTCATCTCCTTCAGGTACATCCCGAGCTTGGCGGCATCCGCCTGCAGGCGCTCGTTAAAGTCACCGCTGGCGGAAGCAGGCTTGAGGGATTGCAGATGATCGCGCACGGTACTCGCAAGCTTCTTGGGGTCGAACGGCTTGGTGATTACTCCGGCGGCACCGAGCCCGATCAGCCGCTCGATCTCGTGTTCCGGGGTGCGCGCGGTCATGAAGATGACCGGTATCTTGGCGCCGCCGGGGTCTTGGCGCAGCCGCTCCAGCAGCGCCGGACCATCCATGCCGGGCATCAAGACATCGCACAGGATGAGGTCGGGCGGCGACTCGGCAACTTTGGCAAGTGCCTCGCCGCCGTCGGCACAACTCGTCACCGTGAACGTCGGATCGAGCAGGAGCGATGATTTCACGACGTCGCGCATGAGCGGATCGTCGTCGATATGGAGGACGCGAAACGGCATCGTTGCGGCTCCCTTTACTAGCGCACGCGATGCCTAGCACTTCGAGCCTTAATACTTTCATGGTGACGGCGGTGACCGCGTGTTACTGCGTACATCCGGCTGTAGCGCATTACCTGCCGGTTCAAAACGGGCCGGCAATTATTGCTTCGCTATGACCGACTTCGAACGAATGGACAAGATCGGCAAGGCGATCGCGACGTTTTTCCCTGCCGGGCTATTCTGCAGGTCTGTGTACGGCTATCTCGCGCCATTTTTTCTCTGTTAGGTCGCGCTGGGGTGCGTCCGTCTTCACGAAGCTGCAGTATTTTTGAAGCTCTTCGAAGAGTTCGTCGGCATCGAACGACTTCTTGAAAACATGTGTCGCTCCAGGATGGCCGCCAATCTCTCGTTTCAGAGTATGTACGGTCAGATCATCGATATCGTGCTTGCTCACCACGAAGACGGGGGTATTTCCGGTCTCTGGCGTGCTGCGCAATCTTTGGAGAAGGTAGAATGCGGTTCCGTCCGCTATTTTAAAGTTGGATACGATGGCAACCGGTTGCTGCTTGAGCGCCAGTCGAATCCCATGAACCGCATCGGATGCATACAGCGTGTCGAGCCCGTATTTACCGAGTCTGCTGGAGAAAAACTGCTTTGTGTCCGGATCGTCATCAACCACGAGCACGCGCGGATGCAAAGGTATTTCGGCATCCGCCGAAGCAGCCGCCACTTTGGCTATCTCTTCCGCCATTTCGGGAAACATTTTGGTCAGCGCCGCTTGTAGGCGTCGCCAGAGATCTGGTCCCTTAGGTTCGTAGTATAGACCCAGGCTTTTGCTTCGTTCGGCAATTTTTTGATTTGCGTAGCCTGTGACCGCAATCACATTAGCGAGTTCGCCGCCTGGTTCAAGCAAGCGCACGCAAGCCGAAATCCCGTCCAGCTCCGGCATGTTGACGTCTACGATTAGAGCTTCGGGCCGGGATTGACGGGCCTTGATCAGCAATCGCATGCCGTTGGTCGCGGTATCGACCTGGAAGCCCATCTTCGCGCACCGATCGGCAAGCAGCCGCAAGAAGGCTGGATCGTCATCGGCAATGAGAATCTTGGGCATCCGATCGCGCACCTTGAGTGTGTCCAGCATGTTGGTGCCTCCTGTCTGGTTCGAGTTCGCCCAATGTCGCGCGCTCGATAGATTCAAGCAGCGCATCGAGATGGTCGGCGATGTGTCCTGGCGGGCCACGGCCGGCGCGGGCGTCGATGATGGCCTCTTCGAGCGCCGCCGCCGCCGCGCTCACCGCACGGAAATTGAACACGCCGGCGGCGCCGGCAAGCTTGTGCGCGAACGTCTGCAACTCCTTGGACAAGGCGACGTCCCCCAGCCGCAGCCGAAAAGCGGCAAGTGTCGCTGCGTCCCTGCGCAGGCGCTGAGAGAAATCGTAGCCCGCCGCGTTCGGCCGGATCGAAGGCAGATGGCGCCGCACAGTCTCGGCGAGCTTTGCCAGATCGAACGGCTTGGCGATCACCGCCACGGCGCGGTGCGATTTCATGGCGTCGATGTCGCGATGCTGCGCGCGCTCCGACATGACGAGCACTGGGAACTCGGCGGTGGCGGGGTTTGCGCGCAGGCGCGCCAGCAGCGCCGGCCCATCCAAGCCCGGCATCATTGCGTTGCAAAGGATCAGGTCTGGTTCCCAATCGGGCGCCGCCGCCAGCGCCTCTTGTGCGCCGGCGCAGCTCAAGAGCAGGAACGCCGGATCGAGGCCGAGCGACAGTTCGACGACGTCGCGCATGAACGGATCGCCGTCGACGTAAAGAATGCGAAACGACCTCACCATGCAAATGCGGTCCGTCCGATTGAACGCGCAGTTTTTGCACGACAATCATTTAATTTTTCGTCGGGCGATGACGTATTATGATGTGGCGCACGCGACGGTTGCCGTAATTCGGTACCGGCAGCCGCGCCTTGGTCGTGCGGCGTGGCTAACTGTGCGTTGACGCGTGCGGAAAATTTGTCGGTGCTGCGCCGGCAGCCGGTGGCGCAGCAAGACGCCGCGCCGCGCATGTGGTCTATTTTTCGGACGGTTGCTGCGGTATCCCTTTAGGCGTAAGGGGGACGATCATTGCACGGTGGAGGACCGGCATGGCCGCAAATACGCCCCGCGACGAGCGCTCGGATCGCATCGGCAAGATGCTGGCGAATATTTTTATGGCCGCGCTCGCCGCTCTCTTCGCATACGGCTATCTGCGGCATTTCCTCTAGACGATCCGCCGGGGCGGCTGACGCAGCGCGCGTGGCGGTGTCGTGAGTCCAGGCGGTAGCTACATGCGTGCGGCTTGATCCAAATCAGCGCGCATAGCAGGCCAACCGGCATAATTGTCGTGCATTTCGGCGTTTGACCTTGCTTTATATGCGCCGCAGATGTGGCAACTATACCCTGCGGCGACTGCAATGAACGATGCTGTTTTAGCGAAATTAGAGCAGCGCCTCGGACGCCTGCACGCAAGGCAACGCTTAGGAATCGAGAACGACCACGAGGCCCAGATATTCGGTCAGGGCCTCAATTTCTTTCATATCGAGAACTGGTACTCGGTCCATTCGGTGATTCGTGCCGCGCTCATGCTGACGGGGCTTTATTGGCGCGGGCGGCGCAATGCGGAGCGCATCCAGGTCAGGCACAATGCGATAAGTTTTGCCAGGCTGCCGCCCGCGTTCGACGGTTTCACGCTTCTCCATATCAGCGATCTGCACGCGGATATGAATGGAGGCGCACTGCGGCGGTTGGCCGAACTTCTGCCGGAACTTGATTACGATATTTGTGTGCTGACGGGAGACTACCGGGGCGCGACCTTTGGGCCGTTCGACGCAGCGCTCGCCTGCATGAAGCCGTTGTGCGCGAAGCTCCGCCAGCCAGTGTATGGGGTATTGGGCAACCACGACACCATCCGCATGGTCCCCGGTCTCGAAGAAATGGGAATTCGCATGCTGCTCAATGAGTGCGAACCGATAGCGCGCGACGATGAGGCGATATATCTGGCCGGCGTCGACGATGCGCATTATTTCCGGGTCGACAATATCGAAAAGGCCACCGCCGAAATCCGCACGGCGGGTTTTCCATATTGCTGTCGCATACACCGGAGATTTATCGGCAAGCCGCGCACGCTGGCTTCGATCTGCTCTTGAGTGGCCACACCCACGGCGGCCAAATCTGTCTGCCCGGGTCGATTCCCGTCACACTGGATTCGGTCCTGCCTCGATCTATGGGCGCGGGCGCGTGGAAGTATCACGAGATGATTGGCTATACTTCGGTCGGTGTGGGAACGGCCATCGTTCCGGTTCGAATCAATTGCCTGCCGGAAATCACCTTGCACCATCTGCGGCGTTCCTGAGCGGGGCCCGTCAATATGGCCGATCACGAAGGCGAAGCCTAAACAGCAAGCGGGAGAGCAAGATCTCGCCGGCAAAGAATATCGCGCAAACGATCAGGATATCCATACCGCTCAACGATAGCGCCTGCCGACAAGCGAGCAGAGGCAGAAGCGATTCGGGGATTTGATCGAGGCCGGTCGCCCTGCTGCTCGGGGGCAGGCCGAAGCGGCGCTTGAGGAAACTGGAAAACAGGTCGCCAATCATGGCGGCGGCGCCCACCAAAAGGCCGATCTCGAAGCTCAGCCCGAGAAGCGGTGCGCAGGTCGCCGTAACCACGACAGAGATCAAAAAGCCGCGGACTGTCTTCGATGGGCCAAAATACGGCTTTCCGTCGAAGAATTTCTTATTCCCGTCGAGAGGGGTTGAAAGATAATTCCCCAAAATCAGTTTGGCGACGACGGGCGAGCCATTCGCGAGCGTCAGCAAAGTCAACGCTTGTATGACCGGAAAATAATGCATGTGCCTGTCGGCTATCCGCCGAGAGCATGATTTAAGCGCGCGTTCCCATGCGGTGCAGCTTGAGCGCGGCGTAGATGGTGTCGTTGACCGGCGTCGGCACCTTGAGCTCCTTGCCGAGCCGCGCGACCTGCCCCGCCAGCCAATCGAGCTCCAGCCGGTTGCCGCGATCGAGATCGTTGGCCATGGAGGCTTTCATGCTGGCCGGCACGTTCTTGTCGGCGAAGGCCATGCGCTCGTCGACAAAGCCCGGATCGAGAGCGACGCCCTTGGCGCGGCCGACGGCGAGCGTCTCCGCCATGATGCTGCGGAACAAAGCGCGCGTGTCGGGGTCGGCCAGGATCGGTCCCATGCTCGAGCGGGTGACCGCGGTGGCGCCAGAGGTCGCCGACAGGAAGATGAATTTGTGCCAGCGGTCGCGCTCGATATTGTCCGACAGCGTGATCGGAATGCCGGCGGCTTTGGCCGCGTCGACAAAGGCCTGCAAGGGCGGATCGGCGCGGCCGTCGACGGGGCCGCAGATGATCGACTGGAATTGGCTGGTCTGCTTGATGACGCCCGGACGATCGATCACGGTCACGACGTAAGTAACGCCGGGAATGGCGTGCTCGGCGCCGACGATCGGCGCGATGCGCTCATAGCTGTCGACGCCGTTCTGCAAGGTGACGACGCGGGTATTGGGGCCAAGCAACGGCAGCGCATCTTTGGCGGCCTTCTCGGTGTCCCATAATTTGACCGCAAACAGCACGACATCGACCGGCTCAACCTTGGCCGGGTCGTCACTCACGTTCGGCTTCGGTAGGTGCACGTCGCCATGCACGCTTTCGACGGTAAGGCCGTTGGCGATCATGGCGTCGCGGTGGGCGCCGCGCGCGATGAAGAAGACATCGTGGCCGGCTTTCGCCATGCGGGCGCCGAAATAGGCGCCGACCGCACCCGCCGCCATCGCTGCGATTCGCATGATTCAACTCTCCTTTGTCTCGGGGCAGGAGATATAGCCGCCGCGGCGCATTACGCCAAACCGCAAAAACTGTTGGCTTGAGACCGGCGCGAAAGCTAGGTTGGGCAAGCCCGCAATGCCAACCGCAGCCAGCAAATCGAAGCCACCGGAGCCCATGACAAGATGAGTCGTGCGCTGATCATCGGCGGCTCGCTCGGCGGTCTGTTCGCCGGATTATTGCTGCGTCAGGCTGGCTGGGATGTCACGGTGTTCGAGCGCAGCAGCGGCGATCTCGCCAGCCGCGGCGTCGGCATCGGCACACATGTCGAAATGTTCGAGGTCATGCGCCGGCTCGGCATCACGGTCGACGAGTCGATCGGCGTTGCCTTCACCTCGCGCATTTGCCTCGACCGCAGCGGCGCGGAGATCGCGCGGCTGCCGTTCGATAAAGTCCTGAGCTCATGGACGCTGTTCTATCGCACGCTCAAGCGTCTTCTGCCGGACGCCTGCTATCGGCCGGGCATGCAGCTTGACGACATTGCGCAACGGCCCGGCGGCGTCACCGCGATCTTCGCCGATGGCACGAAGGTGGAGGGCGATCTGCTGATTGGCGCCGACGGTCTGCATTCCACCGTGCGGGCACGTGCCTTCACGGGTCCGCCGCCAAGTTATGCCGGCTATGTGGCCTGGCGCGGCGTCATCGAGGAGCAGGCGGTTCCTTCGGCCGCGCGCTCTCTGTTCGATATCTATACTTTGTTCGTGCCACCGCGCGAGATGATGATCGCTTATTTGCAGCCGGGCGGCGACGACGACCACCGTCCCGGGCACCGCCGCATGAACTGGCTCTGGTACCATCCGGTGCGGGCGTCGGCGTTGCCGGATCTGTGCACCGATGCGAGTGGACGCTACCACGGCGCTGCGATTCCGCCGCCGCTGATCCGTCCCGAGGTAATCGCCGCCTTTCGCGCCGAAGCGCGCGCGATCTTGCCGCCGCAGTTCATCGCCTTGGTCGAGGCGACGACTGCTCCGTTCTTCCAGCCGATCTTCGATCTGGAATCGCCGCATGTCGTCGCCGGCCGCGTGGCGGTGCTGGGGGATGCCGCATTTGTCTCGCGGCCGCATGTCGGCGCGGGCGTCACCAAGGCGGCGTTGAATGCGGCCTGGCTGACCGATGCGCTGGCGGCGACGCCGGGCGATATCGACGCCGCGCTCGCCGCCTATGAGAGGCAAACGTGCGCCTTTGGTTCGGCGATCGTCGCGCGCGCCCGCTATCTCGGCGCTTATCTGGAGGATCCGCCGCGTGCCGGCTTAGTGCCCGATCCGGTGCCGGTGATGCAGTCGATCGGCGCGCCGCTGCGCGATGTCCCGGAACTGGCGGAGGCCCTTGTGGTCAAATTCGCGCCGCGCGGCGCGCCGCAGGAACCTGCAAGGCATCGCGCGCGCAGCTAGCGCGCTTTTGCGTGTCGGCCATTGAGGCAACGCGGAAGTGATATCTTCAGGGTCGAGCAGCCAGCATTTGGGGCTGACGCGAAACTGTGGGCGAGGCCAGAAATGCTTGGGTCGCCTGATATTTCAGCAAATATCAGTTGTTGCAAATTTGAAACACACAACCGAATTCGAAGGTTGTGACACCGCCGCCTATTGCACTACGGCTGCGTGGATTCTGAAATGCCTCTACTTTTGAGCGAAACGGCCTGAATTTTCTTGCGCACCGCCAGTCTCTGGCGGCGGGAGGTGCAGGTTGTTTTGGGGGGGCAGCCGCGGTTATGCGTTTGAGTGCTGCGCGTTCGGTGAATGTGCACGCGTTCGGTTTTCGCCGATCCCCTTTTCGGCGCCCGACCGGCACGCCCTGGGTGTTACTCCAGCGCTCTTGCCGCCCACTGCTTTTCATTCTCAGCATCGTTTGTGCGGCTGTCGTTCCGACGGGCGCGCGCGCTCTAAACACGAGTGCCACGTCGATCGCCTCATCGGTCAATCCCAGCGCGTCCGGTCAATCGGTGACGTTCACGGCGACGGTCGTCGATTTTGACGGCCACACCGGCACGCCGACCGGTACGGTAGATTTCAAGGACGGCGCCGCCACGATCGGCAGCGGGACGCTCGACGGCTCGGGTCAGACGACTTTCACGACTTCGTTGTTGAGCGCGGGCGACCATACGATCACGGCTCAGTATAACGGCGACGTCAATTTCGATCCTTCCAGTGACTCGCTCACGCAGCACGTTTTGGGCGGGACCACCACCTTGACGTCGCTCAGCTCCTCGCTGAACCCAAGCACGGTCGGACAGTCGGTGAACTTCACCGCGACGGTGAGCGGCATCACTACCCCGACCGGCACGGTGACATTCACGGATACGACGACGGCGACGGTTCTCGCCACTGTTGCGCTCAACGGTGCGGGTCAGGCGTCGGTCACGACCTCGGCGCTGACCGTGGGCGACCATAATATTACCGCCGACTATAGCGGTGACGCACCGACTTTCGATCCCTCCAGCGGCTCGCTTACGCAGCACGTCCTTGTCAAAAGCACCTCAGCGACCGCGCTCAGTTCCTCGCAGAACCCGAGTGTGTTCGGTCAGTCAGTAACTTTCACCGCAATAGTCTCCGACCCGGGCGGCCACAGCACGCCGACTGGCAGCGTGACCTTCATGGACGGCGCCACCACGCTCGGCACTGTTACCCTCGATGGAGCGGGCGAGGCGACATTCACCACCTCGACGCTGAGCGTCGGTCCTCATACCATCACCGCCAACTATAGCGGTGACTCCACCTTCAATACCTCCAGCGATACGCTGACACAGACCGTCAATCAGAGCGGCACGACGACCACGCTCGCTTCCTCGCTAAACCCGAGCGGGTTCGGCCAATCGGTGACCTTCACCGCGACTGTCGCCGCCGTTGCGCCGGGAACCGGAACGCCGACCGGGAGCGTGACCTTCAAGGATGGCGCGATCATCCTCGGCACCGGCACGCTTGACGGATCGGGCCAGGCGAGCTTCACGACGTCTAGTCTGAGCTTGGGCAGCCACACCATCACGGCCGAATATGGCGGTGCTACCAATTACGCCGCGAGCACATCGGCGCCGCTGACGCAGGTCGTCGCCGTAAACAGCACGACGACGACGCTTGTTTCCTCGCAAAACCCTAGCACGTTCGGCCAGTCGGTGACGTTCATAGCAACGGTCACCGATGGCGCTACTCCGACCGGCACCGTGACCTTCAAGGACGGCGCCACCACGCTCGGCACCGGCACGCTCAATGGATCGGGTCAGGCAACCTTCGCAACATCGTCGCTGAGCGTGGGCAGCCATACCATCACGGCCGAATACGGCGGCGACGGCACCCATGGAGCCAGTACGTCGGCGCCGCTGACACAGGTTGTCAATGTGAGCGGCACGACGGTCACACTCGCCTCGTCGCAAAACCCGAGCACGTTCGGCCAGTCGGTGACCTTCACCGCAACAGTCACCGACAGCGGCACCCCGACCGGCACGGTCACGTTCAAGGACGGTGCCACCACGCTCGGCACCGGCACGCTCAATGGATCGGGTCAGGCAAGCTTCGCAACATCGTCGCTGAGCGTGGGCAGCCATACCATCACGGCCGAATACGGCGGCGACGGCACCCATGGAGCCAGTACGTCGGCGCCGCTGACACAGGTTGTCAATGTGAGCGGCACGACGGTCACACTCGCCTCGTCGCAAAACCCGAGCACGTTCGGCCAGTCGGTGACCTTCACCGCAACAGTCACCGACAGCGGCACCCCGACCGGCACGGTCACGTTTAAGGACGGCGCCACTACGCTCGGCACCGGCACGCTCAACGGCTCGGGTCAGGCGACTTTTGCAACATCGTCGCTGAGCGCCGGCAGTCATTCCATCACGGCCGAATACGGCGGCGACGGCACCCATGGAGCCAGTACGTCGGCGCCGCTGACACAGACCGTTAATAGGAGCGGCACGACGGTCACACTCGCCTCGTCGCAAAACCCGAGCACGTTCGGCCAGTCGGTGACCTTCACCGCAACAGTCACCGACAGCGGCACCCCGACCGGCACGGTCACGTTCAAGGACGGCGCCACTACGCTCGGCACCGGCACGCTCAACGGCTCGGGTCAGGCGACTTTTGCAACATCGTCGCTGAGCGCCGGCAGTCATTCCATCACGGCCGAATATGGTGGTGATGCCAACCATGCCGCCAGCACGTCGGCGCCGCTGACACAGACCGTTAATAAGAGCGGCACCACGACCACGCTCGTCTCCTCGCAAAATCCGAGCGCGTTCGGCCAGGCGGTGACGTTCACCGCTACGGTGACGAGCAGCGGCGGGACGCCCACCGGCACGGTGACCTTCAAGGACGGCGCTAGCACGCTCGGCACCGGCACGCTCAGCGGCGCGGGCGTCGCGACCTTCACGACCTCCACGCTGGCGCTCGGCAACCACCCGATCACCGCCGTCTATGGCGGCGACGGCAGTTTCACCGGCTCGACCTCGGCGGTGCTCACCCAATCGGTCGACGTACCAGCCGACAGCCTGAAGCTGCGCGCCATGCAGATCGCCGGCAGCAAGCTGGTGGCTCAGAGTTCCGGTGCCGCCATTTCGGGTGCGATTGGCAGCGCGGTCATGGAGGGGTTCGAGGACGGCGGCGAGATATTTGCGCTGGCCGGAAATGGCGTGCGGGTCAACTTCGCGGCGGAAGCGCAGGACAAGAGCCGCAAGCGCGCGCGGGTCGATGACGCCTTCTCGGCGCTCGCCTATGCCGCCGGCGCGCGCAAGATGATCACCAAAGCGCCGAAGGCGGCGCCTTTGCCGCCGCCGCGCGACTGGCTCGCCTGGGCGGAAGTGCGCGGCACCGGCTGGAACACCGATCCGGCCAAGGCCGATATCACGGGCGGCAGGTCAATGCGCTTGCCGGCCTCACCCGCAAACTGACGCCGGACGTCCTCGTCGGCGTGCTCGCCGGCTTCGAGAATTTCGACTACCGCTCGCAGACGCTTGACGCCCGGCTCAAAGGCAGCGGCTGGACCACGGGCGGTTATTTCGGCTGGCGGCTGTTGCCCAGCCTGCGCTTCGAAGCCGGGCTCGCCTACTCGAACGTCAGCTATGACGACCAGGCCGGCACGGCGGCGGGCACGTTCCCCGGCCATCGCTGGCTTGCCACTGGCGGGCTCACCGGAATCTACCGCACCATGGGCGGTTTCGTGATCGAACCGTCGGCGCATGTGTTCGCTTTGTGGGAACACCAGAAAGCTTACACGGACACCCTCGGCATTGTGCAGGCGGAGCGCAACTTCTCGACCGGGCGCGCGAGCGGCGGAAGCAAGATCAGCTATGTGTGGCAGTGGTCGGACATGTGGAAAGTCGCCCCCTACATCGGCGCTTACGCCGACTATCGTTTCACCTCCGACGACGCCACGGCCGGGCTGTTGCTGTCGAACGTCGTGGTTGAAGGTTGGTCGGCGCGCGCGGTCGCGGGCATCGCTTTCGCGCAGGCGGGCGGCGCCCGCTTCTCGATCGGTGGCGAACTCGGCGGTATCGGCACCGGCGACTACAAGGTCTGGTCGGTGCGCGGCAGCGCGAGCGTGCCGTTCTGAGCGCCGCGTAAGCGGGCGGCGCTCGACCGTCGCGCCGGCCGGCGCACAACAACCTCTTCACAAAAAAATCGCCCGGCCTTGTGGGCCGGGCCAAGTCTGGGGGGAGGTTCGGGAAGTAACTAGTAAAGTCCGGAGGGGCGGCTCGCGTTCCAGCTCACGTGCGTATTGCCGCGCTTGGCCGAGACGGCCTGATGCGGCTTCGCCGGACGCTGCGCCTGCTGGGTCTGCGGCAGCACGATCACCTTGGTGCCGACGGTCACGCGGCTGTAGAGATCGGAGACGTCCTCGTTGGTCAACCGGATGCAGCCGCTCGAGACGTGCTTGCCGATGGTGGACGGATTGTTGGTGCCGTGGATGCGGTATTCGGTGCCGCCGAGATACATGGCGCGCGCGCCCAGCGGATTGCCCGGGCCGCCGGCGACCATGCGCGGCAGATAAGGCTGGCGCGCGATCATCTCGGACGGCGGATACCAATCCGGCCACTCGGCCTTGCGCACGACATGTTTGACGCCCGACCAGGTGAAGCCCGACCGGCCGACGCCGATGCCGTAGCGGATCGCTTTGCCGTTGCCGAGCACGTAATAGAGGTAGGTGTGCGGCGTATCGATGATGATGGTGCCGGGCGCTTCACTGCTGCGATAGGCGACGATCTGCTTCTGCAGGCGCGCCGGCAGTTGCGCGCCTTCGTCAGCGGCCTGATCGTTGATCTGCGGCAGCGGCGCGATCTGGGTCTGCGGCTGCGGCGCGTACCACGCGAGCAGCGGTTCGGCCTGGGCGCTGCCGCAGGACAATGCGGCGGCGGCGATCAGCGCGGCGATCGAGAAATGCGTTTTCCGTGACATGGCAGCCTCGTCCAATTTCCCTGTGCTCTTTGGTCGGGAAAACGGCCGGGATGGTTCAAAGGTTCCGGCGCAAATACGTGTAAATACTTGGAACCAGAGGGCTTTTCGTGCGTTTGGCGGCGGTTTCGCGCTCACTCCTTGCGCTTATGCCAGCCTACGGTCGCCTCCGGCACGCTGTCGGTGGAGGCGAAATAGGGCTTGAGGTCGAGGAGGGGGGTGCCGTCCAGGCAGTCGAGCCCGACCACCGAGAGCCGGTTGCCCTCGATCTTGAGAAGCCGCACCACGCTCATGGCGATCGGGTTGGGGCGGGCCGGCGAACGGAGGGCAAAGGTGCCGCGCTGCACGCCGTAATCGCCCGGCACCTGCAGCACCAGATTGCGCGGCGACTGGTCCATCCAATAGAGCACCACTAGGTGGCTCAGCGTTTCGACGTCCTTCAGCCCCGCCGTCCAGCGCGGATCGAGCTCGATGGTGCAAACGGCGTCGGATTCACGGGCGTTTTTCGGGCAGTCCTTGCGGTTCTTCCACGGCGTATGGATGCGGCCGATGAAATAGACGCCGGCATCGGTCTTGGCGGGAAGCTCGACCGTCTGTTCGCCGGGGCGGATGCCGAAGTCTTTGCTGGTCATGGACTTGCTCTTTGACCGTCATTCCGGGATGGCGGAGGTAGCGACGGGTCTTGTCGAAGGGTTTCGTAACCTGATTCCGGGTCTGCGCCTTCGGCGGTCCCGGAATGACAGAGGGAAGGGCTTGCGGGACCGCGTTTCAACGTATAAAGATATCTTTATATAGTGGGAACCGGCCCAAGAACGAGGGCCGCGCGCAATCCATGAACAGCAAAGCCCGGCTCGGTTTCGAAGCGCTCAACGCCGCCCTCAAGGCGGCGGGAGAGGAGACGCGCCTGCGCGTGCTGGCGCTGCTCGGCGAAGCCGAGCTGACCGTGTCCGACTTGACCGACATTCTGCGCCAGTCGCAGCCGCGCATCTCCCGTCATCTTCGGCTGCTGGCCGAGGCCGGCCTGGTCGAGCGCTTCCGCGAGGGCACGTGGGCCTTCTTCCGCCTGACCGAGCATGGCGGCGGGGCGGAAGTTGCGCGCGCCTTGCTCGAGCGGCTCGATGCGGCCGATCCCACGATCGCGCGCGACCGCGAGCGCCTCGCCTCGGTGCGAACAGCGCGCACCGCCGCGGCGCAAGCCTACTTCCGCGCCCACGCCGCCGAATGGGACCGCATCCGCAAGCTGCACGTCGCCGATACCGCGGTCGAGGAGGCGATCCGTGCATCGCTCGCCGAGCATCCGTTCCGCTCGTTGCTCGATCTCGGCACCGGCACCGGCCGCATGCTGGAATTGTTCGGCCGCGACATCGAGCGCGGCCTCGGTCTCGATCTGTCGCTCGACATGCTGCACTTGGCGCGCGACCGGCTGGAGCGCGCGGGTCTCAAGAATTGCAGCGTGCGCCAGGGCGACATCTACGATCTGCCGCTCGCCAACGAGACCTTCGATGTCGTCATCCTGCATCAGGTGCTGCACTTTCTCGACGACGGCGGGCGCGCGATCCGCGAGGCGGCGCGCGTGCTGCGCCCGGGCGGCCGCCTGCTGGTGGTCGACTTCGCCCCGCACGAAGAAGAATTCCTGCGCGAGCAATTCGCCCACCGTCGGCTCGGTTTTGCGCCCGAGACCGTGACGCAATGGATGACGGCCTCCGGTCTCGATCCGGTGATGCATCGCTCGCTCGCGCCCGAGCCGGGCTCGGGCGTCAAGATCGCGGTCTCGCTGTGGCTCGCGCGCGACGCCCGCGCGCTGATGGCCGTGCCTGCCTCGCGGGAGGTCGCGTGATGACCGCTGACCTGCGCGCCAGCCGCTTTGCGCGCGGCGAGACCCGCCGCATCCATGTGTCGTTCGAATTCTTCCCGCCCGCCAGCGAGGAGATGGACAAGATTTTGTGGGACTCGATCGAGCGCCTGGCGCCGCTGGCGCCCAATTTCGTCTCGGTCACATACGGCGCCGGCGGCTCCACGCGCGAGCGCACCCACGCAACGGTCAAGCGCATCCTCGCCGAGACGCCGCTGACGCCGGCCGCGCATCTGACCTGCGTTGCGGCGACGCGCGCGGAAGTCGACACTATCGTGCGCAATTACAGCGCAGGCCGGCGTGCGCCACATCGTGGCGCTGCGCGGCGATTCCGTCGGCGGGCCGGGCACCAAATACGCCCCGCATCCGGGCGGCTATCAGAATGCCGCCGATCTTGTCGGCGGCATCAAGCGCGTCGGCGATTTCGAGATTTCGGTGTCGGCCTATCCGGAGAAGCATCCCGACTCGCCGAACGTCGCGGCCGACGTCGACATGTTGAAAGCGAAGGTCGATGCCGGCGCCTCGCGCGCCATCACCCAGTTCTTCTTCGAGAACGATCTCTACTTCCGTTATCTCGAGCGCGTGCGCGCGCGCGGCATCGATATTCCGGTCGTGCCGGGCATTCTGCCGGTGCAGAACTACAAGGCGATGACCGGCTTCGCCGCGCGCTGCGGCGCCTCGGTGCCGGCGTGGCTGGCCGAGCGCTTCCACGGGCTCGATCACGATCCGGCGACGCGCAAGCTGATCGCCGCCGCGGTCGCCGCCGAGCAGGTGATCGACCTGGTCGACCGCGGGGTCACCAATTTCCATTTCTACACCATGAACCGCGCCGACCTGGTCTACGCCATTTGCCATCTGCTGGGCTTGCGGCCAGCGGTCGAGCAAGCCGCCTGAAATTGGAGTTGAGTGAAGTGACAGTGCCCCCGACGACCCGCGCCGCATTCCTCGATCAGCTCAAGCAGCGCATCCTGGTGCTTGACGGCGCCATGGGCACCATGATCCAGGCGCTCAAGCTCGACGAGGAGGGCTATCGCGGCGCGCGCTTCGACGCCTGGAACCGCGAGGTGCGCGGCAACAACGACCTGCTCAATCTGAGCCGGCCGCGCTCGATCCGCGACATTCACTATGCCTACTTCAAGGCCGGCGCCGACATCGTCTCGACCAACACGTTTTCCTCGACCACGATCGCGCAGGCCGATTACGGCATGGAAGGCATCGCCTATGAGCTGAACCTGTCGGGCGCGCGGCTGGCGCGCGAAGCCGCCAAGGACGCCGAGGCCGAAGACGGCCGCCGCCGTTTCGTGGCCGGCGCGCTCGGCCCGACCAACCGCACCGCCTCGATCTCGCCCGACGTGAGCAATCCCGGCTATCGCGCCATTACCTTCGATCAGTTGCGCGCCGCCTATGGCGAACAGATCCGCGGACTGCTCGACGGCGGCGCCGATCTGCTGCTGATCGAAACGATCTTCGACACGCTCAACGCCAAGGCCGCGATCTATGCGATCGCAGAAGCGGGCGAGGAGCGCGGCATCGATATTCCGGTGATGATCTCCGGCACGATCACGGATCGCTCCGGCCGCCTCTTGTCGGGCCAGACGCCGGCGGCGTTCTGGAACGCCGTGCAGCATGCCAATCCGGTGACTATCGGTTTGAATTGCGCGCTCGGCGCCAAAGAAATGCGCGCGCATATCGATGAGATCGGCCGCGTCGCCGACACCTTCGTCTGCGCCTATCCGAACGCCGGGCTGCCGAACGAGTTCGGCTATTACGACGAGAGCCCGGAATTCATGGCGGAACTGCTCGGCGAATTCGCCGCGGCCGGTCTGGTCAATGTGGTCGGCGGCTGTTGCGGCACCACGCCCGAGCATATCGCCGCGATCGCTAAGGCTGTCGCCGGCAAGAAGCCGCGCGTCATTCCGGAAATGCCGCAGCAACTGCGGCTGTCCGGCCTGGAGCCGTTCGCACTCACGCCGGAAATTCCCTTCGTCAACGTCGGCGAGCGCACCAACGTCACCGGCTCGGCCAAGTTCCGCAAGCTGATCACCGCCGGCGACTATGCCGGCGCGCTCGATGTCGCCCGCGCACAAGTGGAAAACGGCGCGCAGGTGATCGACGTCAACATGGACGAGGGCCTGCTCGACTCGGAAGAGGCGATTGTGACCTTCCTCAATCTGATCGCGGCCGAGCCCGACATCGCGCGCGTGCCGGTGATGGTCGATTCATCGAAGTTCTCGGTGATCGAAGCCGGGCTGAAATGCCTGCAAGGCAAGGCGGTGGTGAATTCGATCTCGATGAAGGAAGGCGAGGAAGCGTTTATCGAGCACGCCAAAATCGTGCGCCGGCACGGCGCCGCGGTGGTGGTGATGGCCTTCGACGAAAAAGGCCAAGCCGACACCTTCGAACGCAAGACCGAAATCTGCAAACGCGCCTACGACATCCTGGTGAATCAGGTCGGCTTCCCGCCGCAGGACATCATCTTCGATCCGAACATCTTCGCCATCGCCACCGGCATGGAGGAGCACAATAATTACGGCGTCGACTTCATCGAGGCGGCGCGCTGGATCAAACAGAACCTGCCGCACGTGCATGTCTCGGGCGGCGTGTCGAACCTGTCGTTCTCGTTCCGCGGCAACGAGCGCGTGCGCGAGGCGATGCACTCGGTGTTCCTCTATCACGCCATCACAGCCGGCATGGACTTAGGAATCGTCAATGCCGGGCAGATGGCGGTCTATGACGACCTCGATCCGGAATTGCGCGAAGCCTGCGAGGACGTGGTGCTCAACCGCCGGCCCGACGCGTCCGAGCGGCTGTTGGCGCTGGCCGACAAGTTCCGGGGCGACGGCCAGGCCGCCAAGGTCGCTGACCTGAGCTGGCGCGAGCAGCCGGTGGAGAAGCGGCTGGCGCATTCGCTGGTGCACGGCATCACCGAATTCGTCGAGGCCGACGTCGAGGAGGCGCGCCAGCGCGCCGAGCGCCCGCTGCACGTGATCGAAGGCCCGCTGATGGACGGCATGAACATCGTCGGCGACCTGTTCGGCTCCGGCAAGATGTTCCTGCCGCAGGTGGTGAAGTCGGCGCGCGTGATGAAACAGGCGGTCGCCTATCTGATGCCCTACATGGAGAAGGAAAAAGAAGAGCTCGGCATCACCACGAGCAATTCCAACGGCAAGATCGTGATGGCGACGGTGAAGGGCGACGTGCACGACATCGGCAAGAACATCGTCGGCGTCGTGCTCCAGTGCAACAATTACGAGGTGGTCGATCTCGGCGTCATGGTGCCGGCGGCGAAAATCCTGGAGACCGCCAAGGCCGAGAAGGCCGACATCATCGGCCTGTCCGGCCTGATCACGCCGTCGCTCGACGAGATGTGCCATGTCGCGGCCGAGATGGAACGGCAGGGCCTCGACCTGCCACTGATGATCGGCGGCGCGACCACCAGCCGCGTGCACACGGCGGTGAAGATCCATCCGAATTACCGGCGCGGGCAGGCGGTCTATGTCAATGATGCGAGCCGCGCGGTCGGCGTTGCGCAGGCGCTGATGTCGGCCGAGCAGAAGGCCAATTATGTTGCCGAGCTCCGTGGCGAATACCGCCGGATCGCCGACGCCCATGCGCGCGCGCAGGAAGACAAGGTGCGGCTGTCGATTGCCGCCGCGCGCGCCAATGCGCCGCAATTCGACTGGTCCGGCGCTTACGTGCCGCCGAAGCCCAGCTTCCTCGGTACCGAGGTGCTCAACGATTACCCGATCGCCGACCTGGTCGACATCATCGATTGGACGCCGTTCTTCCAGACCTGGGAATTGAGCGGCAAGTTCCCCGCCATCCTCGACGATCCGAAGGTCGGCGAGGCGGCGCGCTCGCTCTACAACGACGCGCGCGCCATGCTCGACAAGATCGTTGCCGAGAAATGGTTCAAGGCGAGTGCGGCCTTGGGCTTCTGGCCGGCGAACGCCGTCGGCGACGACGTGCATGTCTATGCCGATGAGACGCGCGATAAGCCGATCGCGGTGGTGCATGGCTTGCGCCAGCAATTGGCGAAGCGCGAGGGCCGCTTCAACGAGTTGATCTCGGATTTTATCGCGCCGCGCGACGGCGGCCTGGCCGACTACATCGGCGCCTTCACGGTGACCGCCGGCATCGGCGAGGATGTTATCGCCGAGCGTTTCAAGCGTGCGAACGACGATTACTCCGCCATCATGGTCTCAGCGCTCGCCGATCGCCTCGCGGAAGCTTTCGCTGAGCGGCTGCATCAGAACGTGCGCAAGGAATTCTGGGGCTACGCGCCGGACGAGGCGCTCTCGAACGAGGATCTGATCGGCGAGAAATATCGCGGCATCCGTCCGGCGCCGGGCTATCCGGCGCAGCCCGACCACACCGAGAAGGGCACGCTGTTCAAGCTCTTGGAGAGCGAGCGCATCGGCGTCAAGCTGACCGAGAGCTACGCCATGTGGCCGGGGGCGGCGGTGTGCGGTTTGTACTTCAGTCATCCGCAGTCGCATTACTTCGGCGTCGGCAAGATCGAGCGCGATCAGGTCGAGGACTACGCGCGGCGCAAGGGCTGGAGCGTGCGAAGAAGCCGAGCGTTGGCTGGCGCCGATCCTCAATTACGATCCGCGCCGCGCGCCGAGTATCGCGGCGGCGTGAGGGGCGAGCAGGCGGGCTGTCCGACGCCAGAGCACACCTCTGCCTATTGTGCGGCGACCTGACTCTTGTCGGTGTAGCCGTCGAGCTCGCCATTGATCACATAGCGCAGCATCGCGACCACTTGTTCCGGCGTTTGCGCCACCGCCAATGCGGCGGCGTCGACCTCTTTCAAGGCATGTTGATGCTCGGGCTGGTGGATGACGATGATGGGCTTGCCGAGTGCCGCGGCATAGCCTGCGTCGAACGCCGCATTCCATTGCTTGTACTTCTCGCCGAAGCGCACGACGACGAGGTCGGCCTGCTCGATCAGCGTGCGGGTGCGGATGGCGTTGAGCTGCGCGCCCTTGTGGTCATGCCAGAATTTGTTGGGCTCGGCGCCGAGGATCGCGACGCCGCAATCGTCGGATGCCTCGTGATGTGTGACCGGTGTGGCAAACCGCACGTCGAGGCTGGCGGCGGCCGCGCCCTGCTCGATGCGTTCGCGCCAGTCGGTGTGGATTTCGCCGGAGAGATAGATGCTCCAGGACATAGCAGGCTCCTTGGCTGTTCCAGAGTTAAGTGTGAAGGACGCGCCGCATTGAGGCAATTCTACACGAGCAGCGCTCGGTTTGAGGCGACCAGCAGCGTTACGCCCTCACCAGTCTCACCCTTGTGCCCCACGGATCGGCGAATTCCAGGCCGTCCGCGCCGTCGCTTGTGGGAATGCCGGCGGCCTTGAGCCGCGCGGCGAACGCATCATAGGCTTTGTCGTCCGCGGCTTCGAACGCGAACCACGATAAGCCCGCGCGTTCGGGATCGCGCAGCCCAGCGCCGGGCGAGCGCCAGGTGTTGGCGCCGACGTGATGATGGTAGCCGCCCGTCGACATGAAGGTGGCGCCGCCGCGCCGGCGGACCACGTCAAGCCCCAGGATGCCGCTATAAAATTCTTCCGCCTTGCCGACATCGCCGACATGCAGATGGATGTGGCCGACCCGCAAGCCCTCGGGCGCGGTCTCATAGGGCGGCGTCGTTTCATCGAGCTCCTTAAGGATCGCTTCGACATCGAGCGGCTCGGTGACCATGGCCACCATGTTGTCCTGCCAGCGCCAGGACGACGCCGGCCGGTCGCAATAGACCTCGACGCCGTTACCTTCGGGATCGTCGAGATAGATCGCCTCGCTCACCTCGTGGTCGGAGGCGCCCGACACCGGAAGCGGTGCTTGATGATGTGCGCGATCCAGCGCGCCAGATCGAGGCGCGTCGGCATCAGGAAGGCGTTGTGGTAGAGGCCGGCCGCGCGCGGGTCGTCCGGCTTGAAGCCGGGCCGGTGCTCGAGCGTGAGGAACGGCACGCCGCCGGCGCCGAGCCGCACCGTGTCGGCCGTGCGCTCGATCTCGGCGAGGCCGAGCAGGCTGCGGTAATAGCCGGCGACCAGGTCGAGGTCGCGCACGGCGAGCGCCGTGGCGCCGATGCGCAAGGGCGTGCGGTTGGCGAAGGTCGGGATGGCTGAAGGGTTCGCTGCGTCCATGATCCCAATATGCCTTACACCGCGGCCAATTCAACGCCAGCCTTTTCTAATCCGCTTGCACGGCGCATTTGCGCACGGCCCCAAACAAGTCTGACAGCGACTGGAACCGGTTTTCGGAAGAGATCAAGCCCTTGGAAAAAATAGCACGCGGGGTTGCTGCAATCTCATTGGCTCCGCCGCGAAAACAAGACACCGGAAAGCTCGCGCTCTCCGGTGTCTGAACTCTTGGCCGGTTTCGTAACCGGCAGTTATTGGTTTGGCGTCGTCGTCGGCCTCTTGAACTCAGAATGCTCCCAGCAAGATCGCGCCAACGAAAACAAACACGGCGCATACAGCGAGTACATTCAGTCTCAAGGTAAGGTCCACGGCAGGTGCCTCCCTTGGTTGATGTGGCGCGACATTACCAGAAAATGGAATCGCGCCGATACGGCTTGCAAGCGGCGTCGGGCGAAATTTGCGTCAAACGTCATGCATGGCGGACATGACAGCAGCAAGATATTGATTGTGTAGCTGAAAAGACTCGATTGCGGAAAAAAGCGGCAGTGCAAAATTTGCCTGCAGCCGCATTTCGATCCGAAATTCGCGGCAACCGGCGTTAGTTCACCGAATTTCGAGAAGCATGATCTCGATATCCCGGCAAAATTGCATGCGATGAATGCACTGCACAAATCGCGTCGCCGGCTTTGACCGCCTGCGTGCTCGGCGGCGCGAGCAGCCTCACGCGCCCGCTGCGCGGCAACGATTCCTTATCCTTAACGAAAATCCCTCCGCACAGCATTGAAGCCTCATTAAAGAAACTGCTCGCATTTTCACGAGCATGAAGGGTCGACTGCGATTTTATCTCGCGGGCGCGCTGCTGATTGCGCTCGCCGGCTGCGGCCGCGGACTTTGGCCGTCGGGCGAGCGCGACGCCTGGCGCCACGACGCCGAGGTCAGTTGCATGAAATCGGGCGCGGTCAAGCTCGGCGCAGGTGTGGTGCAGATCGAACCGATCGAAGGCCCCGGTATCTGCGGCATGGATTTCCCGCTCAAGGTATCGCAACTCGCCGAGAACGGCACGGCCATGACCTATGCCGACGATCTGAGGCCGCCGGCAGCTATCCCCAATGCCGGCTCCAATCAGATGCCGCGCTGGCCGGTGGACCGGCCGCGCTATACGCCGGTGCCAGTCGAGCCGGTGCAAACCGCGCCGGTGCAGTCGCGCCCGATCCAAGCTCCGCCGGTGCATGGCGAAGTCTTGCGCTGGGTGCCCGGGCCCCAGGGCATCGAGCGGCCGCAGGCCAGCGCGCCGGCTCAACAGCCGATGTCGCTCGATCCGCCGGGCTTTCAACAGGATGTTGCGCCGAGCGAAGCGGCCTATCCGGAGCAACCGCGTGCGGCGCCATTGCCCAGCGATATACCCGACGACGCCGTTCTGCCGGCGGGACGCCGCCGCGCACCCGACTATGCGCCGGTGCGCCCCGCTTATCCGTCCGCGCCACGCACCTATAACGCGCCGACCTATCAGCCGCCGCAGCGGCAATATTCACCGCCGCCGCTCGGCCCGCCGCGCGCCCCACAACAAGTCGCCGCCGCCGAGTTATCGCCGCCGGCAACGCTCGCCTGTCCGCTGGTCTCGGCGCTCGACCGCTGGGTGAGCGAAGGCGTGCAGCCGGCCGCGCTCTATTGGTTCGGCCAGCCGGTCACCAAGATCCAGCAGATCGGCTCTTACTCCTGCCGCGAGATGGTCGGCTCCGGCACCAGTCACATTTCCGAGCATGCGTTCGGCAATGCGCTCGACGTCGCCGGCTTCACATTGGCCGACGGCCACAAGATCACGGTGAAGAAGGGTTGGCACGGCTCGCCGGAAGAGCAGGGCTTCCTGCATGACGTGCAGCTCTACGCCTGCAAGACATTCGTCACCGTGCTGGCGCCCGGTTACAATCCCGAGCACTACAATCACATCCATGTCGACTTGATGCATCGGCGTCCCGGCTACCGGCCGTGCCGCCCGAAGGCGATTCCCGGCGACGTGGTCGCCTCAAAGGCGCGCGCGCATTACGCCGCCAGGCATCGCGGACCGGCCTATACCGGTTCGATCGCGGCATTCCTTGAAACCGGCAAGGTGCCGATCGCCGTTCCTGGCGCGGACGGCTATGTGCCGGATGACGGCGAAGAGCCGGCGACGACCGGATCGATTTCAAAGACGCCGGAGAAGGCCGATCAGGCGAAAGCCGGTGGCGATCTTGCCGACGCGAAGACGGCCGACGTGCCAAAGCGGCACCATCGACGCCTGACGTCGAGCCGCGATGCCGCCATACGCGCGATGGAACGCATGCCGAATTCTTATTGACTGCCGCAGGTCCGGCGCCGCGCGCGGCTCA
Organism: uncultured Alphaproteobacteria bacterium; assembly: GCA_963761245.1. Taxonomy (GTDB): domain Bacteria; phylum Pseudomonadota; class Alphaproteobacteria; order Rhizobiales; family Xanthobacteraceae; genus Pseudolabrys. The sequence continues at coordinate 39,852 of CAVXGN010000025.1, forward strand.
GTCGCGGCCGCGGCCTGCGAGCGCGCTCTTCGACCCGAACAGGCCGAGACCGAATTTCAGGACCGGCGCACTGAAGAACAGCTTGATGGTCAGGCGCCGCAGCCAGGGACGCGAGCGCGGCGTCGGCACGAACAATCCAACGAAACGCGCGGCGTCTTTCTGCCGCTTGTCGACCGGCGGCTTCATGAATGCCTGGTAGGCGGCGAAGGCGGCGCGGTGGTCGTCTCTGTGGCGCGCAAGCTCCTGCGCCAGCACGTAGCCGCCGGCCATGGCCATGTGCGAGCCCTGGCCGGCGAGCAGCGTCAGGCAGCCGCAGGCGTCGCCGATCAGCGCCAGCCGTCCCCGGTGCCATTGCGGCATGACAATCTGCGTCACGCTGTCGAAAAAGATCGGTGCATCGGCTGGGCAGGCGCGCAGCACGTCCCCGGCAATCCAGCCGGCGTCGCGATAGCGCTCGCGCAGGAAGGCGAGCCGCTCGCCATGCGGCACGTGCACTTCGTTTTGGCGGAACACGTAAGTCGCATCCAGGTGTTCGTCGTCGAGCGGATAGAGGAACGCAACGCGCCCGGTCTCTTCATAGAGCTTGACCGTGCGATCGATCGGGAAGCCATTGCGCGCGACATGGAAGGCGCCGACATAGAGCCCGAGAAAGCGCGCGAATTGGCGCTCCGGCCCGAAGGCCAGTTCGCGCAGGCGCGAATGCACGCCGTCGGCGCCGACAGCAAGCGCGAAATCGTCGGCGCCGCCGCTCTCGAACTGGGCATGCACGCGATCGCCGCGATCTTCGATGGCAGAGAGAGATGTGCCATAGCGCACTTCGACCCCGGCCTCGCCCGCGCGCTCGGCCAAAATGCGCTCGAGATCGGGCCGCCGCAGATAGACATACTTGTCGTCGAGCGCGTGCCGCATCCGCTCGATCGGCATGTGCACATAAGGCTTGCCGTCGGCATCGACGAATTCGAGGCTGTCGATCGGGTAGCGCACGGCGCGTAGCCGCTCGATCAGGCCCATGCGTTCGGCGACGTCCCAGCCGGTGCCGAAGAAGTCCATCATGTAGCCTTCGCGACGAAGCCCGTCGTCGCGCTCGATCACCAGCGGCTCGAAGCCGCGGCGCTTGAGCTCGATCGCAAGCGTCAGGCCGGCAATGCCGCCGCCGGAGATGAGGATGCGGGTTCCATTCATGGTTTGCCCGAGCTTGGCTTCTCCCCAATCCTATCACCATGGCCGCGCACATCGTTCCGCGGTGTAATGTCGTCGGTAGCTTAGCGGAGTCGAGAGCGCTACCCCGCTTGCGGCAAGCTCCACTTCAAACCGGGAAAGCGGGCGTAGTCGCGATCAAATGTGATCCACTCGCAGCCCCATTCGATCGCCAGCGCGGCATACCAAGTATCGGTCACGCGGCGTCCGCGCGTGTCGGTTTCAAGCGAGAGCCGTCTGAAAATCTCCCAATGCCGCTCGCCCGGCTCGACGACCTGGCAATGCGGCTGACCGAGCAGATCGTCGCAGAACCCGAACGCGTCCTCCAGCGAGCTCGGTTCTTTGTAAATTCGGTGATCGGTGGTGACGCGCACAACGGCGGCGAGCACCATTGGCGATAAGCCGAACCGTTCATTGCCGAGGACAACGCGCGCGCAGCCAGGATCGGCAATGCGCGTGATGCGGAGACTTCGAGCGGAATGCGTAAGCCAGAACGTTGACGTCCGGCAAAATCATTTAAAACCGCGTTTCATACGTTCAGCGTATTCGAGATCGTCCTTGACCTTGGATAGCCGAAGAACTTGGTGATGTCTATGCCGGGCATTAGACCGCCTGTTGGCTTTGCTCACTCGCGGCAATGCTCTTTTCGAGGTTGGCACCTTCGCGCGTTGCGAGATCTTCAGCCGCAACCCATCCTCGATCCAGAGCGGTCAACGTACGTACCTTCATCGGCGGCCATGCGTTTGGCATGGCGAAGCAGGTCTTTGGGAAGTCGGACGGTGGTTCGCTCGATCACATGTCAAGACATATTGGCAGTATGTCAATATGTCAAGACCGTCGGAACCGTCACAATGCCGCGTCCAGCAGCATGGCGCCGAACAGGATCAGCCCGGCATCGCGGTTTGACTTGAACAGCACCAGGCAGTGCGCGGAATCATCAATGTTGAGGCTGCGCACTTGCCAGGCCAGATGCGCGGCGAAGGCGGCAAGCCCGAGATAGAAAATCCAGCCGCCGCCGGCCAGCGCGCCGGCGATGCCGATCAGCACCACCGCGCCGGCATAGAAGCCCGTCAGCATCGGCCAGGTGTTTTCGCCGAACAGCAGCGCGGTCGATTTGATGCCGACCAAGAGATCGTCCTCACGGTCCTGGTGGGCGTAGATGGTGTCATAGCCGATCACCCAGGAGATCGAGCCGGCATAGAGCACGATCGCCGGCCAATCGAGTCGGGCAAAGGTCGCCGGCCAACCCATCAGCGCGCCCCACGAGAACGCCAGGCCGAGCACGATCTGCGGCCAATAGGTGATGCGCTTCATGAACGGATAGATCACGACCACCGCGAGCGAGGCGAAGCCGCACATCACCGTGAAGCGGTTGAACTGGATCAGCACCAGCAAGCCGACCAGCGCCTGCGCCGCCATGAAGGCGGCAGCTTGCACGACCGTCACCTGGCCGGACGGAATCGGCCGTGAGCGCGTGCGCTCGACCAGTCCGTCGATATTGCGGTCGACCAGATCGTTCCAGGTGCAGCCGCAGCCGCGCATCGCGAAGGCGCCGATGAAGAACAGCACGACGTGCCACAGGCTGGGCGGCACGCCGCGATACATGCCGGCGAGCCCGAGCGACCACCAGCACGGCATCAGCAACAGCCAGGAGCCGATCGGGCGGTCGAGGCGGGCAAGCCGCAGATAGGGACGAATGACGACAGGGGCGAACTTGTCGACCCAGTTACCGGTCGCATCGGCGACGCGTCCGGTGCTTTGGCTCATCGGCTGCCGAGCGGTGTGCCGGTCAGGGTGTCGAAGGTGCCGCCGCGCCCCGGCTTGATGTTGTTGGCGTCGGGAACCGTGGAGCCGAGCGCGTCGCTCAGCGTCGGCGCCCGGGGCGCCTGTGGTGCCGCCGCGATGCGGCAGATCTTAGTGCGCATTTCCGCTGCCTTGGCGTGTTCCTTCTTCATCTGTTTCACGGCCTGCTCGGGGATGCCACACCACACGTTATTTTCGGCGGCATATTTCACCATCTTGGCCTCGGCGGTGGTGAGGGCGTTGAACAGGTGACAGGCCTCTTGCGGGCTTGCCTTGCGCGCGCTGGCCTCCCGGATGGCTTTGGCTTTGCTCGCGGCGACGTCGCGCAGTTTCATGAACTCCTTGACGCAGGGCGGCGGTTGCTGCTGCGGCATTGCCGGCTGGAATTGCGCCGCCGCCGTCCCGGCGGCAGCCAGCAGCATCAAGGCGGCAATGAACGATGCCCGGCGCAGGTTCATAGCGAATCCTCTCTCGTCTCCGGCATTATAGTGCGGTCGCTTGGCGACCGGCCGCTTATACCAACCTAGTGAATGCGTCGGGAAGGCGGCAAAACCGCCAGATCCGGCCCCCTCGCCAAGGCGGCATCGGCTGGCGTAAACCCCCTCAAGCCGCCGCCGGCGAGGTCGCGCCCCATGTCCCGCTACGATTTTCGAACGCCCCGGCTCTATGTCGACGCGCCGCTGGCGGAGGGCCGGACGCTAGCGCTCGAGCGCGATCAGGCCCATTACCTCGCCAATGTGCTGCGGCTCAAGCCCGGCGCCGACATCCTGCTGTTCAACGGCCGTGAGGGCGAATGGCGCGCGCGCCTTGCCCGTGGCGCCAAGCGGGGGCTTAGCGCCGAGGTCGGCGAGCGCACCCGCGCCCAGACGCGCCCGCTCGACCTGCATTTCCTGTTTGCCCCGCTCAAGCATGCGCGGCTCGATTATCTGGTGCAGAAGGCGGTCGAGATGGGGGCCTCGCGGCTGCAGCCGGTGATCACCCGCCACACCCAGGTCGCACGCGTCAATCTCGACCGCATGCGCGCCAACGCGGTCGAGGCGGCGCAACAATGCGGAGTTCTGAACCTGCCCGACATCGCCGCGCCGGCGAAGCTGGCGGCGGTGACGGCGGATCCCGAGCGGTTGCTGGTGTTCTGCGATGAGGACGCCGAGGTGAAGGACCCGGTCGCGGCGCTCGCCAAACTGCGGCCAACGGCCACGGCGTTGCTGCCGGAGACCGTCACGCAAGCCTCGCGGCTGGCGGTGCTGATCGGCCCGGAAGGCGGCTTCGACGAGCACGAGCGCGAAAGTCTGCTCAAGCATCCCAACGTGGTGCGGCTGGCGCTCGGGCCCCGCATCCTGCGCGCCGATACCGCCGCGGTGGCGGCGCTCGCGCTGGTTCAGGCGGTGTTGGGCGATTGGCGCACGCCGCCGGAATAGTCGGCCGCAGCGAAAAATCCTATGATGAAACGCAATTCGCGAGCGGAGGAATTTCCATGCGCTGCGCCTACCGTGGCATTCGGTCGCTGGCGTTATTGATCGGGCTCAGCGTGGCGGGCCTGGCCGCCGCCGTGCCGGCAAAGGCGGCAAGCCTGTTGGAAAAGAACTTCTATCTGTCGGGGCCGCGCTTTGACGGCGTGTTGCCGCCCTGCGAGGCTGCGCTCGGCACCATCAGCTGGCGTTTCGCCGAGAAGGAAAGCAGGTTCTGGAAATCCGGCCTGACGATCCTCGGCTACGATCACGTCCGCGAAATCGCCTTTCGCCCTTGGGCATCTCACACCATTCCGCGCCGCTTCTGCCGGGCGCGGGCCTTCGTCAGCGACGGCCGCAAGCGTGTCGTCGATTACTGGATCGGCGAGGATACCGGGATGATCGGCGCGAGTTGGGGCGTGGAATGGTGCGTGATCGGCCTCGACCGCAATTGGGCTTACAACCCGGCCTGCAAGATGGCGCGCCCCTGAGGCGGGTTCTTCTGGCTTTTTAGTTGGCCATTCCGCAGCAACCTGGCGCGGCGGTCGGCCGACGCTTGCCGGCGAGCCAGTCGGCAGTCGCGCTCCTGATTTATCTTCGTTTTGTTCTTGAAATGTTCTAAAAATCGTGGTAATCGCATAAGGAACTGTTGAGCCACGTCAATTTCCGCTTTGTTCTCAGTGTCGCGCGCGTTGTAGGGGGCGTCCCATGATCGGTCATCGCGTTCGTCGGCTGGCGCGCAGCGCCGCCATCACCATCAGCTTCGTCTTTGTTTTTGCGGTCACCGCGCTGGCGCAAGACAGCCGGCCAAGCACCCCGGGACAATTCGATTTCTATGTGCTGGCGCTGTCCTGGTCGCCGTCCTTTTGCGCGGCCGAACGCGAGCGCGGCCGCAACAACAACCCGCAATGCGGCGGGCGCCCGTTCTCGTTTGTGGTGCATGGATTGTGGCCGCAGTTCGAGCACGGCTTCCCGTCGTTCTGCGAGGTACCGGCGCCGCGGCTTGCCCGCTCGATCGTGGATTCCATGCTCGATCTGATGCCGAGCCCGCGCCTCGTCTATCATGAGTGGGATCGCCACGGCACCTGCAGCGGTCTGAAAGCCGCCGGCTATTTCGACAGCGTGCGCAAGGCGCGCGCGGTGGTGACGATTCCGGCCGACTATCGCGATTTGCCGAAGCCCATCTCCGTCACGCCCAATGACATTGCCGACGCCTTCGTGAAGGCCAATCCCGGTCTCACGCACGCGGCGATGTCGATTGGGTGTTCGAGCAAGCGCTTGCGCGAAGTATGGGTTTGTCTCGGCAAGGATTTTTCTTTCCATGCCTGCCCACAAGTTGCGCAGCGCAGTTGTCGGCGCGATCACATCGCGATGCCGGCGGTGCGCGGCGAATAAATATGGGCGGCATTAAGGCCGCCGAATCCGCGATCGCGTTAATCCGGCACTAACGATCGCGGCGAGGGTAATGTGGATAACCCCGCTGTTTTTGGAATCGGCGCAAGAGTCTCGTAAGGGAAATCCGCAATCTTCTGCGCGCCAATTGTGCACGGTCCGAGACGGTGGGTGACGCATTTTCGATGGATCGCGCGCAAGCGAAAGCTGGCGCGGGAGGCGCCGATGAATCGGTACAAGGACTACATTTGTTTTGTGATCTGGTTCGCCGGCCTTGGCGCCATCGTGCTGTGGCTCTTAACCTCGCCGCATGCCGGCGGCAGGCTGTTCGGCGACGCGCTCTTCTGCCGCGCCGACGCCTTCGCGCTGCTCGGCTGGCTGTGCCTGTCGGCGCATCCCTTGCCGTTCGCGCTGCAAGCCTTTGGCGCGATGTCCGCCTTGATCGTGATTGCGCAAGTGCTGATGAAGGCTCTCAGGCGTTCGCGCCGCCCGCCTGCGGCAACATCGGTGCCGGTCTCCGCGCCGGCTGAGGCCGGCCCGCAACAGCGGTGGCAAGCTCCGGGCCGGTTCACGAGCGTCAAGCCGCGGACGCATTTCGGCTTGCGCGGCGGCCCGCGCTGAGTTTTCTGACGTAGACTTGACCGTCGCCGTCGGCCGACGGCTCGTCAGATTTTCGAGCAGCGCTTGAATTATCGTCACGCTTTCCATGCCGGCAGCTTTGCCGATGTCTGCAAGCACGCAGTGCTCTGCCGCATCCTGCATTATCTGCGCGGCAAGCCCGCGGCGTTCCGGGTGATCGATACCCATGCCGGCGCCGGGCTCTACGATCTCGCCGGAGCCGAGGCGAGCCGCGGCGGCGAATGGCATGACGGCATCGAGCGGCTCATGGCCGCGCCGTTGCCGCAGCCGGTCGCCGCGTTGCTTGAGCCTTATCTGGAGGTCATCGGCGCGCTCAACGAGCGGGACCGGCTCACGGTCTATCCCGGCTCGCCGGCGCTGGTGCGCGCCTGGCTGCGGCCACAGGACCGGTTGATCGCCTGCGAGCTCGAGCCGCAGGCGGCGGCCGCGCTTCGTGGCAATCTGCGCGGCGATCCCCGCATCAAGACGCTGACAATCGACGGCTGGACCGCGCTATCCGCCTATGTGCCGCCCAAGGAGCGCCGCGGTCTGGTGCTGGTCGATCCGCCGTTTGAGGAGGACGGTGATTTCAGCCGCCTCACGCGCGGACTGGCCGCCGCACACCGCAAATGGGCGACCGGCATTTACATGCTGTGGTATCCGATCAAGGGTCGCCCGCTGCCGGATGCCTTGGCCAAACGCCTGGTTAAGGCGGGCATCCCACGCATCCTGCGCGCCGAGCTCACCGTCGCCCCGCTCACCGACCCGACCCGGCTCAACGGCTCCGGGCTGGTCTCTGGTCAACCCGCCCTGGACGCTCGAAAACGAGCTTTCCGTGCTGCTGCCGGCGCTTGCCGGCATCCTGGGACGCCAAGGCAAAGGCGGTTTCCGGCTCGACTGGCTCGCCCCGGAAGGCGGCCGGTGACGTTCTGCCCCTTTCCACAACGCCCGGGTTGGTGTCTAGTTCTTACAATTGGCAGTGACGTTCCGCCTCCGGTTGGGGGGCCGGCGGAGTGACTGAGGCCGCGTTGGCGGCCGACGCTTTCCCCGTATGTGAATGTCCGGCCGAGCCGCCGTGCGTGGGGCCGGCGGCGGAGCAGTGCGGGGAGAGGAGTTTTCCCGATGGCGCAGACTGGGACTGTGAAGTTCTTCAACACCGAGCGCGGCTACGGCTTCGTCAAGCCGGATGACGGCGGGCGCGACGTGTTCGTGCACATCACCGCTGTTGAGCAAGCCGGACTCAAGACACTGAACGAAGGGCAACGCATCAGCTTCGACGTCGAGCCCGACAAGAAGGGCAAAGGCCCCAAGGCCGTCAATCTCGTCGTTACCGGTTGACTGCGGCGCGGCCGCCGGGCCGCGACCTGCGCTCCATCGTCACTCCTTGCAGCCGCGGGCTGCCGCCCCGCTCCTGCGCTATCGGTGCATTCCCCATGATGATCGTTCGTTCTTCGCCGAGCTCGCCGTTTGTGCGCAAGGTGCGCATCGCGGCTGGCGTGCTGGGTTTCACCGACAAGATCGAGGTGCGCGACACCGATCTCAACGATGCGGGCGACTCGATCCGCAAACAGAATCCGCTCGGCAAAATCCCGGCGCTGGTGCTCGAAGACGGCAACGTGCTTTATGATTCGCGCGTCATCCTGGAATATCTCGACCATCTCGCCGGTGGCGGCCGCATCATCCCGCGCGAGCCGGACGCGCGCTTTGCCGCGCTGCGGCTGCAGGCGCTATGCGACGGCATTCTCGATGCGAGCGTTCTGCTGGTCTATGAGGGCCGCTATCGGCCGCCCGAAAAAGCCGTGCAAGGTCTGGATCGACCGTCAGGCCGACAAGGTGGCGCGCGGGCTTGCGGCGCTCGAGGCGACAACGCCGACGCTCACGAACCCGCCCGATGTCGGCCAGATCACGCTTGCCTGCGTGCTCGGCTATCGCGACCTGCGCTTCGGCGAAGGCTGGCGCAAGGATCATCCGCGCCTGCACGCCTGGCACGACGCCTTCGCCGCCCAGGTGCCGGCTTTCGCCGCGACCAAGGTCACCGCGTAAAGTCCGCAACAACTCAGACAATTGAAAAGCCCCGGCGCTGGCGCCGGGGCTTTCTGGTGTTCGCGTCGTCTGCCGCTCAGAACTTGTAGTTCAAACCGGCGCGCACGATGTTGGTCGTGAAGCGCGAGTCGGATCCCAGCACCGTGCCGCCGCGGCCGAGATCGACATAGAGATATTCGAGCTTGGCGGTCCACGGCCCGCTGATATGCGCCTCGACGCCGCCGCCCACGGTCCAACCGGCCTTGGTCTCGGTCGCGCTGCCGATGCCGGCGATCGAGGACTTGATGTCGCCGACCGCGAGGCCGCCGGTCACGTAAGGCATGAATTGACCGAAGGAATAGCCGAGCCGGCCGCGCACCGTGCCGAGCCAGTTGTTACGCGTCTCGCAGGTGGTGCCTGCGCACGGCGCGCTGCCGCGGATGTCGCTGTAGTCGATGTCGCCTTCGATGCCGAGCACCGCTTGGCCCATCTGATAGTTGTAGCCGAGCGTGCCGCCGACCAGCCAGCCTGAGGTGTCGAACGAGCCGGTGGCGAAGGGTGCCGAGAAATCCGAACGGCCCCAGCCGCCGCCGCCGTTGACGCCGATGTAGAAGCCGGTCCAGGTCCAGGCGGGCGGCACATAAAGCGGTGCCTTGGCCGGCATCGGCCGGCGCGGCAGATCGGCCGCCGATGCCGAAGCGACGCCAAGCGCCAGTATGCCGACGCCCGCAAGCAAAACTTTTCTCATGACGCACCTCATTGCTAAAGCATTGGACGGCCGCGGATGCGCCGTCCCCCGATTGCGCGATCAACGCAGGCGATGCGGCAGCGGTTCCTCGCACGTACTTTCGATATTGCGGAGGTGTGGTCGATCGGACACACAAAGTTCAATCTGCGGGAACCGGTCACCATTGCGCCACTGAATCGCCGTCAAGAATTCACACCGCAGTCGCGCGAACGATTGCGCGGTGCCGTACGAACGAGGCGCGCGACTAAAAATAAAATTGCGGCGTCGACGTGACGCGAGCAAATTCAAAATAAGAATTGAGATCAATTCCGAAAATGAATCGGCGACTTCGTCGCGGCGTGGCTAAGAATTCTTTGCCGCAGAATTTTCATCGCCAAAAAATGGAAACCCCGGGCCGCGAAGCCCGGGGTTCCCCGCCACGTGCAGCAGTCGCTTACGCGCGCCGCACAGCTACTCAGAAGTGGTAATTGATGCCGAACCGCAGCAGGCTCGACTGATAGCCGTTGCCCATCCCGGTGATCGCGAAGTTGGTGTTGCCGAGATCCATGTAGAGGTATTCGACGCGCGCCGACCAGTGCGGTGTGAAGCCGACTTCCATGCCCAACCCGCCGGTCCAGCCGGTCAGCGTATGCGTTTCGCTCAAGGGCCCGAGCTCGCCGGTGAGATCGCCGTAGGCGAAGCCGCCGGTTCCATAGATCAAGATATTGTTGAGCGCGTAGCCGATGCGGCCGCGCAGGGTTCCGAACCAGGGATTGGAGAATTTGTAAGGCGCGAACGTGTCGTCGGCGCCGGAACCTTGAATGTCGGCTTCGGCGCCGAACACGAACGAACCGCTCTGCCAGTTGTAGCCGACCTGCGCGCCGCCGGCGACGCCGCTCGGATCGATGTTGAGGTTGGTGACTTTGCCGAACTCGTAGCCCAAGTTCAGGCCGGCATAGAACCCGGCCCAATTGTAGTAGCTGGGCGCCGGGCTCGAATAATAAGGCGTCGGGCCGCCCATGATGTCGGCGGCGACAGCGCTGGTGTTGACAACCGCAAGGCTCGCAACGCCCAAGGCCAAGCCAATTTTTTTCATTTTTTCCTCCACTGGCTTCCCGCGATTTGGCGATCGCGGCGTGGTCTGTTGTCTTTCGCGTCCTTGGCTGAGCGCGGTTCCGGTCGCGCGATGTGCGCGGCGGCCCAATAGGGGGACGTGAAGATATTTTTGTGGAGGATTTATCGGGCATTTTAAGTTAAACGGTTATGAATCCTTAACGAGATCCCAGTGATTAGCCTTAAGGAACCGTTAGCGCGTCGTCGCCGCCTTCAGGCGATGGAATTTCAGCCATGCCCGACCGTCACGCGAAAACGCAGCGCACGGCGCTGATCACCGGCGGCGGCCGCCGCATCGGCGCCGCCACCGCGCGCGCGCTTGCCGCGCCGGCTATGCGGTCGTGCTGCACGCCCATCGCTCGCGCGGTGAGGCTGAAAGCCTTGCCACGGAGATTGCGAACGAAGGCGGGCGCGCGCACGTGGTGCTGGCCGATCTCGCCGAGCATGCGGCGATCCAAGGGCTCATACCGGCGGCTGCGGCCTTCGGGCCGCTGACGCTGTTGGTCAACAATGCCAGCGAATTCGACGAGGATGATATCGAAAGCCTCGAGCGCGCGCGCTTGGAGCGCACCTTTGCCGTCAATCTGGCGGCGCCGCTGTTCCTGTCGCAGGCCTTCGCCGCGCAGGCGCCCGACGATGCCGACGCCTCGATCGTCAACATCATCGACCAGCGCGTGTTCAAGCCGACACCGCGCTTTCTCTCCTACACCTTGAGCAAGAGCGCGCTCGCGACCGCGACCACGACTCTGGCGCAGGCGCTGGCGCCGAAGCTGCGCGTCAACGCGGTGGCGCCGGGGCCGACGCTGCCGAGCCCGCGCCAGACGCCCGCGCAATTCGCCGCTCAGACCGCGGCCTTGCCGCTCGGACGCGGCCCGACCCCGGAGGACGTCGCGGCGGCGGTGGTCTATCTCGCCGGCGCGTCAAGCGTCACCGGCGCGGTCGTCACGGTCGACGGCGGCCAGCATCTGGCCTGGCGCACCCGGGACAGCGACGTCGCGGAGTAATTCAAGTTACGCCCGGCCTGCGGTCACAAGATGACCCGTGGCGGCGTCGGGCGGGGCCTATTTCGTCATTTTCCCTGATCGGACCGGGCTTTAGGGCGACCGCCCGTCTCGGAAAGGTCCCGCTACGCCCACAATTAGGTCGCATTGCAATCGAAATTTACAGGGAAATTTCGCCGGTTCAGTAGGGGAGGCGACATGTCAGGTCAAATCATCTCAATCCGAGCGATCGCGCTTGCTGTTCCGCTTCTAATCCTGGGCATAGGGATCGCAGTGCCGGCAAATACCGCGCATGCGGACGAATGCCTTACTTCCCCAAAATCCACCGCGCCGAAGGGGAGCCACTGGTACTACCACGTGGATCGCGCGAAGCATCGCAAGTGTTGGTTCTTGCGCGCGCTGGACCCGTCAACGCAGGCCACGGCGGCAAAGGACACATCGTCGACGGCTGACGACGATGCAGCCAAGAAGCCTGCGACTGCGGCGGCCGACACTGCCGCATCAACGAGCGCCAGTGTGAAAGCTCCGCCCTTGCCGCCGGTCAGGCCGCAGTCGGCGCCGACGCGCACCGCGACAACGGACGAACCTGTCCGGCAATCCGTCCAGAATGAAAGTGCGACGCCGCCAAAGCCGGAGGCGGCCGCCCCGCAAACAAGCGCGTCATCCCAGCCCGGCGTTCAGGCGCCTGCGGCGGCACTCGCCGCCATTACAGTCTGGTCCGATCCTCCCGCGGTCGGGACGGTTGAGCCGCAGAAGCCGAATTTGGTTCAGAGCAATGCGCGCCCGGACACCGTCGCACCGCCACCGGCTCCCGTCCCGGCGACGGCGGATGCTCGGCCATCCGATGTGTCTGAAGGCGCTGCGCGAGACGGTGCGCCGACCATCCGCACCGCCAATGCGGCCTCTCCTGCGGGGCCCCTTGCGCAAATTCTAATCGTCGTCACGCTTGGGCTGATCGTTGGCGGCCTTCTGTTCCGCCTGGTGATGAAAATCTCCGCCGGGCGTAGTCGGCCAATCGACATCGATCAGGCCGAGTTTGCTTGGATCGGCGGCCGGCCGCAGCATCAACTGGCCTATCAACGCGAAGCGTTCATCGAGGATGCGCACCTCTCGCTCGTCCCGGCCGTCGACGATTACGCCCCCCGTCGATCGCTCCGCGCCGGCGACACCCGCCGGACCTACGTCCGTCGCAACGGCGAAGACGCCCCGGTCGCCGATGCGGCCAGTGACCACGAGAACAATCTGGCGCAATTGATCCGGGATATCGATCAATTGCTGCAACCGAGGAAGGGAGCGTAACGGCGCTCAGCGGGCTGCGGCGGCGCGAAGCCGCGGCAGGCCTTTCTCACACGGACCGCCTTGCGCGCGCGCCGACCATTTCCAAGTGGCGCGGGCGCGGTCGAGGCGATTTTCAAGTGGTTCGCCTTTATCGGCTTTTGGCGGCGAACCTCGCTGGCAATATCCCCAGATGCCTGCCCCCGGTCGCGACGCTTCCCGCGTTGCCGAGCGTCCTTTTTGGGGGGTAAAGCGGACATTGGCTGACCGCCGGCGGCGCCGCCGAATGGCACAATTCGCTACACGTATTACATTATTCCTTGGCTATGAACGGCACCAAGAACGACATCGACCCGGAAAGCGAGCTGCCGGACGAGGACGACGAGTCCGCGCTGCCGGAGCTTGAGCTCGAGGAGGCGCCGGCCGGCACGCTCGCCGCCGGCCGCGCGGCGATCGCGCGCGCGGTCAAGCACGCGCCGTCCTCGCCCGGCGTCTATCGCATGATCGATGCCAAGGGCGAGGTGCTCTATGTCGGCAAGGCCAAGAACATCAAGAAGCGCGTCACCAATTACGCGCGGCCGACGGCTTACGACGCGCGCATCGCGCGCATGGTCGCAGCGACCGTGACGCTGGAATTCGTCACCACCAAGACCGAGACCGAGGCGCTGCTGCTCGAAGCCAACCTGATCAAGCGCCTGCGCCCGCGCTTCAACGTGCTGCTGCGCGACGACAAGTCGTTCCCCTATATCCTGATCACCTCGGACCACTGGGCGCCGCAGATCCTGAAGCATCGCGGCGCGCGCACGCGGCCCGGGCATTATTACGGGCCGTTCGCGTCTGCCGGCGCGGTCAACCGCACCATCAACGCTTTGCAGCGCGCCTTTCTTTTGCGCTCGTGCTCGGACTCCTTCTTCGAGGCGCGCACGCGGCCGTGTTTGCTCTATCAGATCAAGCGCTGCTCGGCGCCCTGCACGCAGGAGATCGATTACGCCGGCTACGGCGAGCTGGTGCGCGAGGCCAATGAATTCCTCTCCGGCCGCAGCCGTTCGGTGCAGCAGGAACTGGCGGCCGAGATGGACAAGGCCTCGGAGGTACTCGATTTCGAGCACGCGGCGGTCTATCGCGACCGGCTCTCCGCGCTGTCGGCGATCCAGTCGCACCAGGGCATCAATCCGCGCAGCCTGGAGGAAGCCGACGTGTTCGCCGTGCATCAGGACGGCGGCTTCACCTGCGTCGAGGTGTTCTTCTTCCGCACCGGGCAGAACTGGGGCAACCGCGCTTATTTTCCGAAGGCCGATCGCGCGCTCGGGGCAGGGGAAGTGCTCTCCGCGTTCCTCGCGCAGTTCTACGACGACAAGCCGCCGCCGCGGCTCATTCTGGTGTCGCACGAGTTCGAGGAACGCGCGCTGCTCGCCGAGGCGCTCAGCGCCAAGAGCGAGCGCAAGGTCGAGGTGTCGGTGCCGCAGCGCGGCGAACGCAAGGAATTGGTGCAGCATGCGCTTGCCAATGCGCGTGAGGCGCTGGCGCGCAAGCTCGCCGACACCTCCTCGCAGCAGAAACTGTTGAAGGCGCTGACCGAGACCTTCGCGTTGCCGCGCCCGCCGCGCCGCATCGAGGTCTACGACAATAGCCACATCGCCGGCAGCAATGCGGTCGGCGCCATGATCGTCGCCGGGCCGGAGGGCCTGCGCAAAAACCAGTACCGCAAATTCAACATCCGCTCGGAAGCGCTCACCCCGGGCGACGACTACGGCATGATGCGCGAGGTGCTGCAGCGGCGCTTCAAGCGGCTGCTGGAGGAAGATCCGCGGGAGGCGAGCTCCGTCTTACCCTCTCCCCTTGTGGGAGAGGGTGGCGAGCGAAGCGAGCCGGGTGAGGGGGCTGGGCTTCAATTGGAATCCGCCCCCTCACCCGCCCTCGCTCGGCTTCGCCTCCGCTCGGGCACCCTCTCCCACAAGGGGAGAGGGAAGTGAGCGGGCGGATGCGGATGAAGACGAACAGACTCCCCCTGGCCCGATCTCGTCCTCATCGACGGCGGGCAGGGGCAGCTCACGGCGGCGGCCGAGACCTTGGGCGCCCTCGGCATTGCCGACCTGCCGCTGATCGCCGTCGCCAAGGGGCCGGACCGAGACGCCGGGCGCGAGACCTTCTTCATGGCGGGCCGCAGCCCGTTCAAGCTGCCGCCACGCGATCCGCTGCTCTATTTCATCGAGCGGCTGCGGGACGAGGCCCACCGATTCGCCATCGGCTCGCACCGCACCCGGCGCAAGAAGGACATCCGCGAGGCCGGCTTGCAGGAAATCCCCGGCATCGGTCCCACCCGCAAGCGCGCGCTGCTGCGCCATTTCGGCACCCTGAAAGCCATCGAGCGCGCGAGCCTGCCCGATCTCGCGCAGGTGCCGGGAATTAATGCGGAGACCGCGCGAAAGATATATGAGTTCTTCCACGAGCAGGCAGCGAGCTAACCGGGACGGCGGCCATGATCATTCAGCGGCAGGAAGACGTCACCATCGCGGTGGTGGACGCATTCAACAACTCGGCGGATCCGCGGCTGCGCGAAATCCTGGTCGCGCTGGTCAAGCACCTACACGCCTTCGCGCGCGAAACGCACCTGACCGAGCAGGAATTTGAAAAGGCGATCGGCTACATAACCGCACTCGGGCAGAAGACCACCGCCACCCACAACGAAACCGTGCTGATGTCCGGCTCGCTCGGCTTCTCGACGCTGATCTGCCTGCTCAACAACGGCAACAACGGCCAGACCGAAACGACCGCCAGCCAGCTCGGGCCGTTCTGGCGCTTGAATTCGCCGCGCACCGAGAACGGCGGCTCGATCGTGCGCTCGCCGACGCCGGGTCCGGCGCTGTTCTTCAACGGCACGCTGCTCGACTCCAACGGCCAGCCGATCGCCGGCGCCGAGGTCGACGTCTGGCATTCCTCGCCGGAAGGCTTCTACGACAACCAGGATCCCAAGCAGGCCGACATGAACCTGCGCGGCAAGCTCATCACCGATGCGCAGGGTCACTTCGCCTTCCGTAGCGTCAAGCCGGCCGGCTACCCGATCCCGATCGACGGGCCGGTCGGCGATCTGGTGCGCGCCACCGGACGCCACCATTACCGCCCCGCGCATCTGCACTTCCTGATTTTCAAGCCTGGCTTCAAGACGCTGACGTCGCAGGTTTACGTTAACGACGACGACAAGCTGGAAACCGATGTCCAGTTCGGCGTTACCCGCGCGCTGGTCGGTAATTTCGTGCGCCATGACGGGCCGGCGCCGGCCCCCGACGTGAAGGGCGAATGGTATTCGCTCGATCAAACTTTTGTCATGGAGCCGGGCCAAAGCCGGTTGCCGAAGCCGCCGATTCAGTGATCAGCGGGGAACAAAAGCCTGCCGCCGGTTGACCTTGTCACGCCAGGGGTATTCCTATCGGACATGAATTCCGTGACTACCCAAGGAACGCCGTCACGCTCGCTCACGCTGCCTAATCTGTTGACCTATGGCCGGATTGCGGCGGTGCCGGCGGTAGTGGCGTGCCTCTATTGGCAGGCTTTGTTGGACGGCGGGCTGTGGTTGCGCTGGGTGGCATTGGCGATCTTCATCGCCGCCGGCGTCACCGACATTCTCGACGGCTATATCGCGCGCGCCTGGCAGCAGCAGTCCTCGCTCGGCCGCATGCTCGATCCGATCGCCGACAAGCTCTTGGTCTCCTCCTGCCTGCTGATGCTGGCGGCCGACGGCACCATCCGCGGCTGGTCGCTATGGGCGGCGATCATCATCCTGTGCCGCGAAATCCTGGTGTCGGGCCTGCGCGAATATCTGGCGGAACTGCGGGTCGGCGTGCCGGTAACGCGGCTCGCCAAGTGGAAGACCATCGGCCAGATGGTGGCGATCGGCTTCCTGATCGCGGGCGTCGCCGGCAACCGCATCTTGCCGCCGACCACCCAAATCGGCATCGCGCTGTTGTGGCTCTCCGCGATCCTGACGCTCTATACCGGCTGGGATTACATGCGCGCCGGCCTGCGCTATATGATCGATTGAAAGGCCTTGACCGCTCGTCCGCGCGAAAGCGGGGACCCAGGGGCGGGGTCTAAAGAGATGCGATCAAGAGCTGGATTCCCGCTTACGCGGGAATGAGTGGAGTGCGTATGAAACTGCGTTATTTCGCCTGGGTGCGCGAGCGCGTCGGCAAGCCTGAGGAAGAGCTCGAACTGCCGGCCGGCGTCGCCACGGTCGGCGAACTGATGACGTGGCTGGCCGGGCGCGGCGAGGAATACGCCCATGCCTTCGAGAACCCGAAGGTGATCCGCGCCGCCATCGACCGGTCGCATGTCACCGCCCAGGCCCCGATCGGAACAGCTTCGGAAATCGCGTTTTTCCCGCCGATGACGGGGGGTTAGCGTCGCGGGCGCGGGCGCGCTAGATTAGCCGCATGACCACACCCTCGACCGTGCGCCTGCAGCGCGAGCCGTTCGATGCCGCCGCGGAAGCAGCCGCGCTCTCGCGCGGGCGTAGCGACATCGGCGCGGTGGTGACTTTTACCGGCATCTGCCGCGGCGACGAAGCGGGCGCGCCGATCGCGGCGCTGACGCTCGAGCATTATCCCGGAATGGCCGAGGCCGAAATCGAGCGCCACGTCGCCGAGGCCGTCGAGCGCTGGCCGCTCAAAGGCGTCACCGTCATTCATCGTCATGGGCGCATCACGCCGGGCGAGGATATCGTGCTGGTCGTCACCGCCTCCGCGCATCGGCAGGCGGCCTTCGCGGCGGCCGAATTCCTGATGGATTATCTGAAAACCCGCGCGCCGTTCTGGAAGCAGGTCGAGCAGGCGGGCGCCAAAAGCTGGGTGGAAGCCAAGGCCGCCGATGACACGGCGGCCGAGCGCTGGACCACACCCAAGCAGGCGGCGGAATGATCGCGCGGAGCGGCAGATGAATCGGATCGTGATGCTGGTCTTTGCGATGCTGGCGCTCGCCGCGCCAGGCGCGCTCGCCGCCGACGTCACCTATTACAACCTGCCGAAAGGCGCGCATCCGCACGACGTGGCGCCGGCGCTCGACGGCACCGTGTTCTACACGGCGCAATGGCAAGGCGCGCTCGGCATTCTCGATCCCAAGACCGGCAAGACGACGCAGATTCCGCTCGGCAAGGACTCGGCGCCGCACGGCGTCATCGTCGGGCCCGACCGCGCCGCCTGGATCACCGACGGCGGGCAGAACGCCATCGCGCGTTTCGATCCGGCGACAAAGTCGGTGAAGATTTTTCCGCTGCCGAAGGATTTCCCCGACGCCAACCTCAACACCGCCACCTTCGACCGCAAAGGCATCCTCTGGTTCACCGGGCAGAACGGCGTCTACGGCCGCGTCGATCCGGCGACCGGCAAGGTCGATGCCTGGAAGGCGCCCAAGGGCGTCGGCCCTTACGGCATCACCACCACGCCGAAAGGCGACGTCTGGTACGCCTCGCTCGCCGGCGATCACATCACCAAGATCGACACCGTGAGCGGCGACGCGCTGATGGTGGCGCCGCCCAAGCCCGGCGTCGGACCGCGCCGCGTCTGGTCGGATTCCAAGGGGCTGCTGTGGGTGAGCTTCTGGAACACCGGCGAACTCGGCCGCTTCGATCCGATCGCCAAGACCTGGAAAGTGTGGAGCCTGCCGAAAACGACGCATGGCTGCTACGCGGTCTTTGTCGACGACAAGGACAGGGTCTGGGTGAGCGACTGGCAGGCCAATGCCATCCTGCGCTTCGATCCGACGACCGAAAAATTCGAGAGCTTCCCAAGCAACCGCCGGCGCGCCGACGTGCGGCAGATCCTCGGCCGCAAGGGCGAATTGTGGGCGGCCGAGTCGGGCACCGACCGCCTGGTGGTGGTGAGAGATTGATCAAAACCACGGCAGCGAAATCATGCCGTTCGATTTGCAGTTAAGCCGTCGACGTATCCTGCAAATTCTTGCCGGCGGCGCGGCTGTGGCCGCGGGCACGCCGGCACACGCCGGCGAAGCGCGCATCGACCGCCTGATCGTCAAGGCGCGCGCCTTCGAGACGATTTCCAAGCGCATCGACTTCATCTCGGCCGCGCTGCGCGGCACGCGCTACCAGGGCTACACGCTGATCGGCGGGCCGCACCGGCCGGAGAAATTCGTGGTGCGCGACGATGCCTTCGACTGCGTCACTTATTGCGAGACCGTGCTGGCGGCGGCGATCGCGCGCAAGGCAAGCGAATTCGAGCCGCATCTGCGCGCGATCCGCTATTACAAGGGCATTGTGAGGTGGAGTCTGCGCAATCATTATTTCTTTCAATGGTGCGAGCGCAATGTCGAGAACAAGACCTTCCGCTGGATCGACATGGCCGGTGCGGTCGACATCAAGAAGACGGTCGATTCGCAGAAAGGGCTGAGCAAGCGGACATTCGCGATGCACGTCATTCCGCGCGCCGTGTTGCTGGCCAACAAGGCCAAGCTCGAGACCGGCGACATTATCGGCTTCGTCAGCCAGCGCGCGAATTTGGATTATTTCCACGCCGGCTTCATCGCCTTCGCGCGCGATCGCACGCTGCTGCTGCGGCATGCCTCCGAAAGTCACCGTCGCGTGCTGGATGAGCGCATGGAGGTGTTCCTTGCGCATAACCGCGTGCGCTATGTCACGCTGCTGCGCCCGCTTGAGCCGACGCAGGTGGCGTAAGAGCCTACGCCGCGGCGGCTTTCGGCTGCACTTCGGCGGTGTAGTCGTCCATCAGCGTCTTGGTGATGCCGCCGGGATTGAAATTCCACTGCGCGATCTCGGACACCGCGGTCACTTCCGCCGCCGAGCCGGTGATGAAGCATTCGGAAAACTCGCTGAGCTCCTCCGGCATGATGCGCCGCTCGATCACCTCAAAACCGCGCTTGCGCGCGAGACTGATCACGGTCTGCCTTGTGATGCCGTCGAGGAAGCAGTCGGCGGTCGGCGTGTGGATCTTGCCGTCCTTGACGAAGAAGATGTTGGCGCCGGTGCATTCGGCGACGCGGCCCTGCCAGTCCAGCATCATGGCGTCGGCATAGCCTTTGCGCTCGGCGCGCGTGCTTGGAGATGGTGCAGATCATGTAGAGGCCGGCCGCCTTGGCAAGGCAAGGCGCGGTCTTGGGGTCGGGCCGGCGATATTCGGCAAGGTCGAGCTTGATGCCCTTGAGCCGCTGCTCGGGGTCGAAATAGCTCGGCCATTCCCATGAGGCGATGGCGAGATGGATGGTGTTGGTCTGCGCCGACACGCCCATCATCTCCGAGCCGCGCCAGGCGACCGGGCGGACATAGGCTTCCTTCTTGCCGTTCTTCTCCAGCACCAGCTTCTTGGCCGCGACGATCTCGGCGACGGTGTAGGGGATTTCGAAGTCGAGCACTTGGGCCGAGCGCTTGAGCCGCTCGGCATGCTCGGTGGTCTTGAAGATCTGCCCGCCATAGGCGCGCTCGCCCTCGAACACGCAGCTCGCATAGTGCAGGCCATGGCTCAGCACGTGCAGATTGGCGTCCTGCCAGGGCACCAGTTTGCCGTCGTACCAGATGACCCCTTCGAGCCGGTCGTAGGACTGCGCTGCCATGGTTTTCCTCCTGACGCCTTTATCTCGTAGCGCCTTAGCGGTCGTTTCTGCCGCCTTGATGGCGCATTTCACAAGTCCATTCCAACACTTTGCGTCGCCGGGCAACACCCGGTATGAATGGGTCCGGACCGGACCTATCGCCGCTCTGGCGGCGTACCACGGGAAAAAAGGGCCGTTTCGGTACGAACATTTCGTCCTTGCGGCTGTTTTTGTAACATAACATCAAAATATGTCAACATGGCTGACATAAATGTGACGGCGAAAGCCGCCGAAACCAATACGGGCTTGACCGAGCGGTCGGCACCGGCTGCTGCGGCCGCCGAACCGGTCTGGGACATCATCGAGCTATTGTTCTTCGCCTATCGG
This sequence comes from uncultured Alphaproteobacteria bacterium, assembly GCA_963761245.1. Taxonomy (GTDB): domain Bacteria; phylum Pseudomonadota; class Alphaproteobacteria; order Rhizobiales; family Xanthobacteraceae; genus Pseudolabrys. The sequence continues at coordinate 60,389 of CAVXGN010000025.1, forward strand.
GATTTCGTCGGCGATCCGGACGAAGTGCTGTCCAAGCTCGGCTTCGGCCGCGCGCATCATCGCGTCCTGCACTTCGTCAACCGCAATCCGGGCATGAAAGTCGCCGACCTGCTCGACATCCTCAACATCACCAAGCAGTCGCTCGGCCGCGTGCTCAAGCAGCTGGTCGATCAGGGCTATGTGCTGCAGAAGGAAGGCGCGCAGGATCGCCGCCAGCGTCTGCTCTATGTGACGCCGAAGGGTGAGGCGCTGGCGCTGCGGCTTGCCGGCTTGCAGACCGATCGCATCAACCGCGCCTTCGCCGGGCTCGGGCCCGGCGCGCACGAGGCGGCGCGCCGCTTTCTCACCGCCATGATCGACGCGGAAAATCGTGACGGCGTGCTGAGCCTCATCGAGCGGCGCGGCAAAGCGAGAGGATAGAGACGATGACGACGCTGCCTGCCGACCGTTCGTCCCCGCGTAAGCGGGGACCCAGGAGCTGCACGCATGGTGCTCGCGGCCCCGGATTCCGCTTACGCGGGAATGAACGGGATGGAGCGACGCTGATGAATTTGCCCGCCATGGTCGCCGACGACGCGCCGCACCTGTTGGTGGTCGACGACGACCGCCGCATCCGCGATCTGCTGTCGCGCTTCCTCGCCGGCGAGGGCTATCGCGTGAGCACCGCTGAGACTGCCAAGGAGGCGCGCGCCAAGCTCACCGGTCTCACCTTTGATCTGCTGATCCTCGACGTCATGATGCCGGGCGAAACCGGCTTCGAGTTGGCCCAATCGATCCGCGGCAATTCCAGCGTGCCGATCTTGATGCTGACGGCGCGCGACGCCACCGAAAGCCGCATCAAGGGCCTCGAGATCGGCGCCGACGATTATCTGGCGAAGCCGTTTGAGCCGCGCGAATTGTCGTTGCGCATCGCCAATATCCTCAAGCGCACGCAGCCCGAGGTGCCGCAGCCGGCGGAATCGGTCAGCTTCGGCCCGTTCGTCTATCATATCGCGCGCGGCGAGCTGCGCCGCGGCGAGGAGGTCATCCGCTTGACCGACCGCGAGCGCGAGATGTTGCGCATGCTGGCGGCGACGCCGGGTGAGACGGTCGGGCGCACGGCGCTGGCCGGCAATGGCGGCACGGTGAGCGAGCGTGCGGTCGACGTGCAGATCAACCGCCTGCGCCGCAAGATCGAGCGCAATCCCGCCAACCCGCTGTTCGTGCAGACCGTGCGCGGCATCGGCTACCGGCTGGTGATCTCCTCATGACCAGCCTCGACATTGGTATCCGCACCATCCGCACGATGGTCGGCCGTGTCGCCGAGGTGTGGCAGCGTCTCAATCAGTTCGCCGCGGTGCGCGGCATCGTCAACGTGCTCGGCCAGATTCGCGCCGGCTGGCGGCGGCTCAGTCACTGGCTCAACAGCGTGTTGCCGAAGGGCCTCTATGCCCGCGCGCTGCTGATCATCATCATGCCGATGGTGATCCTGCAGTCGGTGGTCGCCTTCGTGTTCATGGAGCGGCACTGGAACCTGGTCACCCAGCGGCTGTCGGCTGGCGTGGTGTCCGACATCGCCGCATTGATCGACGTCTATCGCGGTTATCCGCAGGACGCCGACCAGGCGCAGATCCGGCGCATCGCGCAGGAGCGGCTCGGCCTGGTGGTGGATTTCCTGCCGCTCAACGACATGCCGCCGCCGGGACCGAAACCGTTTTTCTCGCTGCTCGACCAGTCGCTGTCGGAGGAATTGCGCAAGCAGATCGGGCGGCCGTTCTGGATCGACACCGTCGGGCGCTCGTCGGTTGTGGAAATCCGCGTGCAGCTCGACCATTCGGTGATGCGCGTGTTCGCGCGCCGCAGCGCCGCCTACGCGTCCAATTCGCAAATCTTCCTGCTGTGGATGGTCGGCACCTCGGTGGTGCTGCTCGCCGTCGCCATCTTGTTCCTGCGCAATCAGATCAAGCCGATCCTAAGGCTGGCGGATGCGGCCGAAAGCTTCGGCAAGGGACGGGAAGTGCCGAATTTCCGCCCGCGCGGCGCGCGCGAGGTCAGGCGCGCGGCGCAGGCCTTCATCGAGATGAAAGGCCGCGTCGAACGCGCCTTCGAGCAGCGCACCGCCATGCTCGCCGGCGTGTCGCACGATCTGCGCACGGTGCTCACCCGCTTCAAGCTGGAACTGGCCTTGATCGGCGATACGCCGGAAGTCGACGCCATGAAAAAGGATGTCGATGAGATGGCGCGCATGCTGGAGGCCTATCTTGCCTTCGCGCGCGGCGATCTCGGCGAACTATCGGCGCCGACCGACATGGCGGCCTTCCTCGACGAACTGAAAGACGACGCCGAGCGCAACGGCCACAAGGCGAGCGTGGTGTTCCACGGGCCGCCAATCGTCACCGTGCGGCCGGCGGCGTTCAAGCGCTGCCTGGCCAATCTGGTGTCGAACGCCGCGCACTTTGCGCCCTCGATCGCCATCACCGGCCATCGCGATCACCGCTATCTGACCGTCACCGTCGACGACGACGGTCCGGGCATTCCGCCGGAGATGCGCGAGGACGTGTTCAAGCCGTTCCTGCGGCTCGACGATGCGCGCAATCAGGACAAAGGCGGCACCGGGCTGGGGCTTGCCATCGCGCGCGACATCGCGCGTTCGCACGGCGGTGACATCATGCTCGGCGATAGCCCGCTCGGCGGCTTGCGGGCGACGGTGCGGGTGCCGGTGTAAAATCACTGTCATTCCGGGATGGCGCGAAGCGCCGGACCCGGAATCCAGATGCAACCTCAGTGCGCATTTCTGGATTCCGGGTTCGCGAACTTCGTTCGCGCCCCGGAATGACGGCCGCTACGCCGCTTCCACTTCTTCCTCATCGCGATAGCGGCGGCGCCGACGGCGGCCGCGCAAGATGCAGGCCGGAATGGCGCACAGATCGTCGAGGAATCCGACCCAGCGCTCGGCGCTGGCTAGCCCGCGATCGAGCGCGGCCATGGTGCGGTCGAGGCTTTCGTCGTCGTCGAACCAGACCGCAAGCACGCGGGCAAACATCAGCGCCGCGCCCTGCGCGCGCATGGCGCCCTTCGGTCCAGCCGCGCTGATGCCGGCGGCCTCCAACATCCATTTCTGCGAGCGGATCGCCATGGTGTTGAGCGCCAGCGCCAAACCGGGATTGCAGCGCGCCGAGCGCAGCAGCGAGCGCACGGCTTCCTTATAGGGCGCGAGCGTTTCCAGCCGCCGCATCAGCACCTCGAACAGCCGCTCGCGCGGCAACTCTTCGGTCATCTCAGGATCGCTACCGGCGAGCACCGCGCGATCGATGTCCTTGATGTGAGCGGCGAGGATGCCGAGCGTCGAGCCGAATTCGGCGCGCAGTTGCGACAACTTCAAGCCGGCGCGGCCGGCAACTTCGGCAAGCCCGATGTCCTCGAATGAATGCTCCGTCAACAGCGCCATCAGCGCGTCGACGGCCTTGTCGCGGTCGCTTGCGCCGCGCGACGGCGGTGCGCTCGGGGCTTTGCGGCTGCGCTTTGCTTTCGATTTACGGGCCATGGCGGCCTCCCACAGGGCATTTCCGGTACCCTTAATCTAGGCTCGCAATGGCGGCGGTTCTAGGGTGGAAACCGGGCTTAGCCGGCCAGCTCGCGCCCGCGCCGCGTGGCGGCGGCGATTGCCTTGGTGAGCAATTCGTCGAAGCCGCCCGGGCCCATGAGCACTTCCAGCGCGGCGGCGGTGGTGCCGCCCGGCGAAGTGACGTTCTGCCGCAGCGTGGCGGCATCGAGGTCCGAGCGATGCAGCAATTCGCCGGAACCCGCCACGGTTTCGCGCGCCAAGCGCGCGGCCAGTTCAGGCGGCAATCCGGCGGCGATGCCGGCCTTGGTCATGGCCTCCGCCAACAGGAACACATAGGCAGGTCCCGAGCCGGAAACGGCGGTCACCGCGTCCATCAGGCGCTCGTCGCTTACCCATTCCACCGCGCCGATGGCGGCGAGCAGATCGGAGGCCAGCTTGCGCTGGCGTGCGGAGACTTTGGCGTTAGGGACAGCGACGGTGATGCCGCGGCCGATCGCAGCCGGCGTATTGGGCATCGCGCGCACGATCGCGGCCTCGGCCGACAGCGATGCTTGCAAGAAAGCCAAGGTGCGGCCCGCCATGATCGAGAGCGTGAGCGTCGTCTTGCCGACGAAGGGCGCAAGCGGCGGCACCGCGTCCGGCGCGCTCTGCGGCTTGACCGCGATGACGATCGCACCGGCTGGTGCGACTTTGCCCTTCGGATTGAGCGTGAGCCCGCGCCGCGTCAGCGCCTTGATTGCTTTGCCCGGCTGCGGCTCGATCACCATGATCTTTTTTGGATTGAGCCCACGCGCCAGCCAGCCGTCGAGCATGGCGCTGCCCATCTTGCCGGCGCCGACCAGCAGCAGGCTGCCGGGAAATTTGGCGAGGGGACGTGCGGGGGCTTTACGGGCGGTCATGGCACTCTCTGTTGTCATCATCCGCGCAAGCGGATGATCCAGTAGCCTCTGAATCCGAGATCAATCAGCGGCGTTTCGGCGTACTGGATGCCCCGCTTTCGCGGGGCATGACAAGAGGGCGTGGTGCGACGGCGGTGACGGCGTGTTTTACGCCTCGCCTGAGGTCTCGAACATGGCGGCGTCGAGTGCCTCGCGCGCGCTTTTGCCGGCCCAGACCACGAACTGGAAGGCCGCGAAATACCGCTCGCATGCGCGCAGCGCAGTGTCGAGCAGCGCCTCGCACTGCCTGCCGGAGGCTTCCGAGCCGCCGGCCAGCACCAGCGCATGGCGATACATGGCGATGCCTTCCTGCATCCACAGATCGAAATGCCCGACCCACATCTGCTCATTGATCAGCGAGATCAGCGCCTGCACCTCGGCGCGCCGCCGCTCCGGCACTTTGAGGTCGAAAGCGCAGGCCAAGTGCAGCGCCTCGATGTCGCCCATCCAGGTATAGGAGGCCTGGTACTCGGTCCACTTGCCGTTGACCAGGATGGTGATCTCGTCGTCGCCGGCGCGCTCGAAGGCCCATTCATTGACTGCGGCCAGCCGTTCGACCACGTCGAGTGGGTTGATTCGTTGTCCGTCCGTATAGTCGGTCAGGGACATGACGTCTCCGCTTTGCCGAATGGAGCCAGGGAAACGCACGCCACCACACGCGCACGGTACGGATTCAACCCGTGAGGGCCCGGACCGCATTTTGACGCAGGGGATACGGGGTGCCTTGACGAAGGCAGCGAATCACTAAGGCGATTCGACTATACCCCGTGCGATTCCGCCCGCCAAAGCCATCGTTGAGCCCCAGTGAGCAGTGATTTGGCCGTCATAGGCAACCGCGGGAAACGGAATCTCCACAGCCAATGACTGCGGCAAGTTGAATCAGTTGTGGATAATTACCGCCGCCAAATCGCTCAGTCGAACAGGCTCGACACCAACTCTTCGTGCGCCGTGCGCCCGATCGCCTCGCCGATCAAAGTGGCAATCGGCAGCACACGGATATTGTCGCAAGCCAGCACTTCCTTGGTCGGCTGGATCGAGTCGGTAATCACCAGTTCCTTCAGCCGCGACTTGGCAATGCGCGCCACCGCGCCGCCGGACAGCACGCCATGGCTGATATAGGCGTATACCGCCTTGGCGCCCTGCGCGAGCAAAGCGTCGGCCGCGTTCACCAGCGTACCGCCGGAATCGACGATGTCGTCCACCAGCACGCAGGTGTGGCCGGCGACTTCGCCGATCACGTTCATCACTTCCGATTCGCCGGCGCGCTCGCGCCGCTTGTCGATGATGGCGAGCGGCGCGTTGATGCGCTTGGCGAGCCCGCGCGCGCGCACCACGCCGCCGACGTCGGGCGAGACCACCATCACATTATCGAGCTCGAAATTCTCGCGAATGTCGCGCACCATCACCGGCGAGGCGTAGAGATTGTCGGTGGGGATGTCGAAGAAGCCCTGGATCTGCCCGGCATGCAGGTCCAGCGTCATCACCCGGTCGGCGCCGGCGCGGGTGATCAAATTGGCGACCAGCTTGGCCGAGATCGGCGTGCGCGGGCCGGGTTTGCGGTCCTGCCGGGCGTAGCCGAAATAGGGGATCACCGCGGTAATACGGCGCGCCGATGAGCGGCGCAACGCATCGACGATGATTAGCAATTCCATCAGGTGATCGTTGGCCGGGTACGAGGTCGACTGGATGACGAAAACGTCGGTGCCGCGCACGTTCTCCTGAATTTCGACGAATACCTCCATGTCGGCGAAGCGCCGCACAACAGCCTTGGTCAACGGGCTGTCGAGATATTCCGAGATGCCTTTGGCCAGCGCTGGGTTGGAATTGCCGGCCACGAGCTTGATCGCGCCGTTATTGCCCGACATCCTCAAACCCTCGTGTTACCGGCAGGCGGCGTGGTCATAACAAGGCGGGATTGCCCCGGCAATACGCGTTGAAACGCTTGTCCCAGGCCTTTTTCGTGCGCGGGCATCGGCCCGCGCGGCTCAGTGGCTGGAGGCCGCCAAAGTGAGCGTCTGGCCGGTAGACGCGACGACGGCTGGCGGCCGCCGGCGCGGCAGCGGGACCGAGCCGGCCGGCTCCGCGGCGGCCGGCGTCTCTTCGGCCTCGCCCGGCACCGGGTCGGCATCGGGGCGGAAGATGCGGAATATCCCGGCGGCCTCCGGCGACAGATAGCGGTCTCTGACCAGCGTCACGAAAGACGTCGCAGTGGGGGTAGCCGGCGCCACGCCGGGCGACGTCAGGAAAACGGCAAGCTGGTCCATGCTGGCGTGGGCGATCCGGCGCAGCATGTCGTCGTCGGCCGCGGCCCAGGCGTCTTTATGGCCGCCGTTGACCGCTTCGGCGCCGTCGATGCGCAAGGCACGGTTCTGCTTGGTATCGAAAACATCCCAGACCCAGGAGATGGTCGTCTTACCCTTCTCCCGCGCGGCGGCGAGATAGCCGCGCACGCGATAGGCCGACGGGCTCTCGCGCGAGATCACCGCCAGGCGGCGCGTCTGCGCCTCGTCATTCAGATCGTCGACCAGCTTGCGGAATTGCGCGGGCGGCGGGCCGTCGATCGATTCGAACGCAACGGTTGCGCCGCGTGGCTGCGCGATCGAAGCGGTCGGCGATTGATAGGTGGCACAGGCGGATAGCGCGACGGCGCAGGCGGCAACTATCAGCCAGCCGAACCCACAAACTCCACGCGCCGCAACGCAAGTGGCGCACCGCCACCAACTGAACGCCATGCACACCCCTGCGGCCGCGCTTCTTGATTTTCGTCCCCCGGCCGGCTCCGACCGTAGCGGGAACGATGGTGCTGAGTCCAGCGCGCAGGCCGGGGAATATTCACAGCGGCTATTCGATCAGTGCGATAACATTAATGTGCCGGCCGTAGTCGGGCTCGTTGCGATGCGTCGCGCGGCGGAAACTGTAGAAGCGCTCCGGATCGGCGTAATTGCACAGCTCGAGATCCTCGAATTCTCCGATGCCGGCGCGTTGAATGCGGTCGGCAATATAGCCGGTGAGATCGAACATGGCGTGGTCGGCCTTAGGGGAGGGCGCGAAGAAGCGCGCGTTATCGACATCGGCGGCGGTGAAGCGCTCGATGAATTCCGGGCCGACTTCGTAGTTCGCCTGACGGATGGTGGGGCCGAGCGCTGCCGTTATGCGGGCGCGCTCGGCGCCGAGCTTCTCCATGGCGGCGACGGTCGCCTCGATCACGCCGGTGAGAGCGCCGCGCCAGCCGGCATGCGCGGCGCCGATCACGCCGGCTTGCGGATCGGCAAACAGCAGCGGTCCGCAATCCGCAGTGGAGACGCCGATCGCCAGCATCGGCGTGCGCGTGACGACGGCGTCGGCGCGTGGGCGGTCCTCGGGCGACCAAGGCTTTTCGGCGACCACCACGTCGGGCGAATGGATCTGGTAGGGGGTGAGCAGATGATCGGGCGCGACCCCCAGTGCCTCGGCCATGCGGGCGCGGTTTTCAGCGACTTTATCGGGCGCATCGTTGGAGCCGACGCCGCCGTTGAGCGTGGCATAAACGCCTTCCGACACGCCGCCGCTGCGCGTGAAGAAGCCGTGGCGGATGCGCGCGAACTTACCGAGCGAGGGAGCCTGCAGCACCGAATACCGTCCGAGCCTTTACGTTAGTCCCGAACATAGTGACCGAGCGGGCGTTCGGCCACGGCGGTCGGCGCGCCTTATTTGTCGAAGGCGGGCGGCTTCTCCAAATTGGGATGAGCAACGGCCATCGCCTTGAACAAGTGGCCCATGCCCTGGGGACCTTCGCCGATCAGCCGGATCAGCGCCGCGTCGATCGCTCTTGCCGACGGCGTGTTGGCCTTGAGCCGCGCGGCGCGGGTTTCGATGCCGAGACGGCGCAGCAGCGTCGCCTGGTCGATCGGCCCATGGGCTTTCGCGCCCATCGCTTCGACCGCGCGGGCCAACGCCTCAAAATCCACATGCGCGGTGAGATCGAAGTTGCCCGGCGCCGCTAACGGATTGGCGTAAGCGTGTTTCCCGACCGCCTGGAACGTATCGCCGACCGCGCTTTGCGCATGCCCATAGTCGATCACCAGGGCCGCGCCGCCGTCGTCCATGACCCGCCGGCCGAGGTCGATCGCGGGAATGTCGGAGCGCCATTCGAAAATCGATTCCTCCGGCGCTTCGCGCACCGCGGACGGCAGCACATTGTCGAAATGCAGGATCGAATCGCGCGCGATCGTATAGGCGAAGTTGCCGGCGGAATCGACGGTGACCCGGCGCTCGCGCCAGCCGTCGGCGGTCTTGACCGCCTGGTCAACCGGCAGCGCATCGAAGAATTCGTTGGCGACGATGATAGCGGGGCCTTTCGGCACGTCGTTCAGTGTCTGATGCCAGTAGACCGGGACCGGAACGCGTTCCAGCGTCTTTTCCTGCTGCGTCTGCAGGATCGGGTTGATCTCGACCAGGTGCAACACGATGGCATCGACGAAACCCTTCATCACGTTCGCCGCGCGCAATGCGTCTCTCATCAAGGTGCCGCGCCCAGGGCCGAGCTCGATCAGCCGCACGTTTTCCGGCGAGCCCATCAGGCGCCAGGTGGCGGCCATCCAGATGCCGATCAATTCGCCGAACATCTGGCTGACTTCGGGCGCCGTGATGAAATCGCCGCGCGCGCCGATCGGATCGCGCGTCATGTAGTAGCCGTGCTCGGGCTCGGTGAGGCATAGCGCCATGTATTCGCTGACCGGCATGGGGCCGGCCACCGAAATGCGGCGGAGGATCTCGAGCTCGAGCGGGTTGAGGTCGTTGCTCATGGCGTCTTTATCGGATGCTGCCAAGCATAGAGGATGAAACACAAACCGGCGAGGAACAATGGGATTGATAGCAACTGTCCCATGGTGATGCCGCCCCAGAGGAAGCCGAGCTGGACGTCGGGTTCGCGGAAGAATTCGCAAATCGTGCGGGCTATGGCGTAGCCGACGGCGAAGCAGCCGATGATCATGCCGGGCCGCTTCAAGGCGCCGAACCGCATCAGAACCGCCAGCACCGCCAGCAAGACCAGCCCTTCCAGCACGGCCTCATAGAGCTGGCTGGGGTGGCGCGGCAGCGGCCCGCCGCCGGGAAAGACCATCGCCCAGGCCACGTCGGTCGGCCGGCCCCACAATTCGCCGTTGATGAAATTGGCGATGCGGCCGAGGAAAAGGCCGATCGGTCCGACCGCGCAGGTCACATCGCCCAGCGACAGGATCGAGATGCCGCGGCTCTTCGCAAACAACACCACTGCCAAGACGCATCCGGTGAAGCCGCCGTGGAACGACATGCCGCCGTGCCAGAGCTCGACTATTTCGAGCGGATGCGCGGCAAAATACGGGAGGTTGTAAAAAAGCACGTAGCCGGTGCGGCCGCCCAGGATAATGCCGAGCGTGACCCAGAGCAGGAAGTCGTCGAAATCGACGACCGTGAAGGGCGCCTTGCGGCCCCATAGCGTCTCCGAGCGGATGATGGCGCGGGCATAGACCCAGCCGAGCAGGATGCCGAAGATATAGGCGAGCGCATACCAGCGGATGGCGAACGGGCCGATATGCACCAGCACGGGATCGAAGGCGGGAAAGGGGATGACTGACACCGGCATTGCAGATTCCGAATTCGCTCGCGCAGAGCCATCGCCCGTGTGGGCATGCTAGCAGGTTGTCACATGCCGGGTCTTGCGGGGAGATGGCGGGATCGCCATTGTTGTAGTGGATAGTGGTGGGAGGCGTCGATGACCCAGACCAGCAATCGCTTCTTCGACGAGATGGCGCGGCTGATGAACGATGCCGCCGGCGTCGCCCAGGGCGTACGGCGCGAATTCGACACATTATTCCGCTCGCAGGCCGAGCGCATTTTGCACGAGCTCGACGTCGTCCAGCGCGAGGAATTCGAAGCGGTCAAGGAGATGGCGCGGCTGGCGCGCGAAGAGAACGAGGCGCTGAAGGCGCGCATCGAAGCGCTGGAAGCCAAGCCCGCCAAGCCCGCCAGGGCGCCCAGGGTCAAGAAGACCACCACCCCGCCGCCGGCCGATTAGGCCTCCGTTTGGCTCGGTCCTGACCGGCGGCAGGCAATCGCGGCAATCGTCGCTTTTCTTGCCCTTTCCGCCCCCCACCGCTATAACCCCGCGCGCAACGCGGCCCCCGGCACCCCTGGAGGCTCGCCGCGTTGGCGGGCGGCAAAAAGCCGCCTTTTTCCATTGGGTTAGACAAGGATAGCGACAATGGCCACCGTTCAGGAAATGAAGGCGACGGTGCGCCCGAAAGCCGGCAAGGGGGCCGCGCGGGCAGCACGTTATTCCGGCAAAGTGCCGGGTGTGATCTACGGCGAGAATAAGCCCCCGATGATGGTGCTGCTCGAGCACGACGAGTTGAAGAAGCGCATCTATACGGGGCGCTTCCTCACCACGCTCTACGAGCTCGACGTCGACGGCGAAAAGCACCGCGTGATCCCGCGCGACTTCCAGCTCGACGTGATCAAGGACCTGCCGATGCATGTCGATTTCCTGCGCGTGTCGGAAGGCGCCACCATCCGCGTGCATGTGCCGATCCACGTGTTCAACACCGACCAGTCGCCCGGCGTGAAGCGCGGTGGCGCGGTCAACATCGTCACCCACACCGTCTTGGTGAGCTGCCTGGCCGACGCCATTCCGGACGCCATCAACGTCGACATTGCCGGTCTGGAGATCAATTATTCCAAGCACCTGAGCGACGTGACGTTGCCGCCTGATGTGCGTGTGATCGCGCGCGGCGATATCACGCTGGTCACGGTGGTGCCGCCGTCCGGCTACGCCGAAGAAATGAAAGCCGCCGCCGAAGCGGCCGCCGCTGCTGCCGCAGCCGCTGCGACCGCCGCCGAAGCGGGCGCGGCGCCCGGCGCCGAAGCCGCGCCTGGTGCGGCTCCCGCGGCAGCGCCTGGCGGTGCTCCGGCCGCTGGCGGTGCTCCGGCCGAGAAGAAGTGAGGCGGCGCGCCCTGCGCGCCTCCTCTCTGACGTTTGCTTTCCTGGCAGCGCATGATCCCGAAAAGTGGGTACCGGTTTTCGGAAAGATCATGCGCCAAAAAGCCTAAACTTTCGGCGGCGCCATGCTGCTTTTCGTCGGCCTCGGCAATCCGGGCGAGCGCTATGTCGGCAACCGCCACAATATCGGATTCATGGCGGTGCAGGCGATCGCGCGCCATCACGACATCAAGCCGTGGCGCCGGCGCTTCCAGGGCGTCGCGGTGGAGGGCACGCTTGGCGGCGAGAAGGTTCTGCTGTTGCTGCCCGGCACCTACATGAACGAGTCCGGGCGGGCGGTGGCGGAAGCCGCGCACTTTTATAAGCTCGGTCTTTCCGATCTCGTGGTTTTCCACGACGAGCTCGACCTGCCGCCCGGCAAGTTGCGGGTGAAGACCGGCGGCGGCAATGCCGGCCACAATGGCCTGCGTTCGATCTCGGCGCATGTCGGTAATGATTTTCGCCGCGTGCGCTTCGGCATCGGCCATCCCGGCGACAAGGATTTGGTGGAGCCTTACGTGCTGCAGGATTTTGCCAAGAGTGAGCGGGCCTGGGTCGCGGCGCTGTGCGACAGCGTCGCCGACAATGCCGATCTGCTCGCCAAGGGCGAAGACGCAAGCTTCCAGAACAAAGTGCATCTCGCCATGGCCGCCAAAGGCTTCGGCGAGGGCGCGGAGGAGCCATCCTCCAAGTGACGACATAACGACGCGGACAATTCCATGGGTTTCAAATGCGGCATCGTCGGCCTGCCGAATGTCGGCAAGTCGACGCTCTTCAATGCGCTGACCGAGACGGCGGCGGCGCAGGCCGCCAACTATCCGTTCTGCACCATCGAGCCCAATGTCGGCGAGGTGGCGGTGCCCGATCCGCGGCTCGATGAACTGGCGAAGCTCGCCAAGTCGGCGGAGATCGTGCCGACGCGGCTGACCTTCGTCGATATCGCCGGCCTGGTGCGCGGCGCCTCCAAAGGCGAGGGGCTCGGCAACCAGTTCCTCGCCGCCATCCGCGAGGTCGACGCCATCGCCCATGTGGTGCGCTGTTTCGAGGATTCGGACGTCACGCATGTCGAGGGCAAGATCGATCCGGTCGCCGACATCGAGACCATCGAAACCGAGCTGATGCTCGCGGACCTCGACAGTCTGGAAAAGCGTGTCGACGCGCTGGAGAAGAAGGCCAAGGGCAACGATAAGGAGGCCAAGGAAACGCTCGACCTGGTGCAGCGCTCGCTCGCGCTGCTGCGCGAGGGCAAGCCGGCGCGCGCGCTGGCACACAAGCCGGAGGAGGAGAAGGCGTTTCATGCGCTCGGCCTCATCACCTCGCTGCCGGTGCTTTATGTCTGCAATGTCGAGGAAGCCTCGGCGGCGACCGGCAACGACTATTCGCGCCAAGTGGAAGCGCGCGCCAAGCAGGAAGACGCCGGCAGCGTCGTGATTTCCGCCAAGATCGAATCGGAGATCGCGGTGCTGCCGCCGGCTGAGCGCGCCGATTATCTTGAAGCCGTCGGGTTGAAAGAGCCCGGGCTCAACCGGCTGATCCGCGCCGGCTATGAGCTCTTGCATCTCGTCACGTTCTTCACCGCCGGCCCGAAGGAATCGCGCGCCTGGACGGTGACGCGCGGCGCGCGCGCGCCGCAGGCGGCGGGAACGATCCATACTGATTTCGAGAAGGGTTTCATCCGCGCCGAGACCATCGGTTACGACGATTACATTGCGAGCAGCGGCGAGGCCGGCGCCAAAGAGGCCGGCAAGATGCGGCTGGAAGGCAAGGACTATGTGGTCGCCGACGGCGACGTGATGCATTTCCGGTTCGCGACTTAGGCTTCCGCCACCGGACCAGCCATGCAAAAGACTTGTCATGCCCCGCGAAAGCGGGGCATCCAGTAACCACCGCCTTCGGTAATATTGGATCGAGGTGGTTACTGGATCACCCGCTTTCGCGGGTGATGACAGTTGTACTAAGCGATGATTGCCGGGATGAATAAGCCAAAGCTCCACTGGGAAGACTTCCAGCCCGGCGCGGTCGCCGTCTACGGCCCGCGCCTGGTCACGCGCGAGGAGATCGTCGCCTTCGCGGCCGAGTTCGATCCGCAGCCGATGCATCTCGACGAGGCGGCGGCCAGCGCCACCATGCTCGGCGGCCTCGGTGCCTCCGGTTGGCACACCTGCTGCCTGCTGATGCGGATGATCGCCGACGGTTTCGTGCTCAATTCCAGTCTCCATGGGCTCGCCCGGCATCGACGAAGTGCGTTGGCACAAGCCGCTGCGGCCGGGCACGAATATCCGCATCCGCGCCACGGTGCTGGAAAGCCGTCCCTCCAACAGCCGGCCGGAAATGGGATTGACGAAATTCCGCTACGAGGTGCTCGACGAGGCCGACAACTGCCTGACCACCGTGGTCACGACGGCGATGCTTGGGCGCCGCGAACCGAGAGCGCGGCCGTGAAGTTTTTCGAGGACATCCAGGTCGGCGACGTGTTCGAGGTGGGCCGCTACACCTTCACCGTCGACAATATCAAGGCCTTCGCCGTGCGCTTCGATCCGCAGGCGTTTCACGTCGACGAGGCGGCGGCGGCGCGCTCGCATTTCGGCGGGCTGGTCGCCTCCGGCTGGCATACTGCGTTGGCTTGGATGCGGCTGATGATCGATCATCGCCGCCGCATGGACGAGGCGATGCGCGCGCGCGGCGAGCCGATCGCCGGCATCGGCCCGGCGCTCGGCTTTCGCGATCTCAAATGGCTCAAGCCGGTCTATGCCGGCGACACCGTCGAGTACAAAAGCGAAGTGACCGAGATGCGCCTGTCCAACAGCCGGCCGCATGCCGGGCTGATGACGTTCCGCTCGACCGGCGTCAACCAGAACGGCGAACCGGTGATCTCGCTGGTGAGCACCACGTTCGTTGAGCGGCGCGATAAGCCATGACCGCATCAAGCGACAGCGTCGCTAACGAGCCGGCGCACGGCAAAACCGAAGAGCGGCGCGCGCTCGGCGTTGCCTGCGGCGCGCACGCGCTGCACGACGGCTACACCGACTTGATCTACGTCATGCTGCCGATCTGGCAGCACGAATTCGGCATCGGCTATGCGGTGCTCGGCCTGATGAAGACCGTGTTCTCCGGTGCGCTCGCCGGATTCCAGATTCCGTCCGGGCTCATCGCCGAGCGGTTCGGCGCGCCGATCGTGCTGGCGCTCGGCACCGCGCTGGCCGGTCTTGGCTATTGCCTCGCCGGGTTGAGCCAGGGCTTCGCCTTGCTACTGGCGGCGCTGTTCATCGGCGGGCTCGGCGCCAGCACGCAGCATCCGCTTGGCTCGTCGCTGGTCGCCCGCGCCTTCGCCGGGCCGCGCTCACTCAAAGCGCTCGGCACCTACAATTTCGCCGGCGACATCGGCAAGATGACGCTGCCGGCGGCGGCTTCGCTGTTGATGGTGGTGATGCCCTGGCGCGAAGCGCTCGGCCTGCTCGGCGGCATCGGCGTGCTGGCGGCCGTTGTCATCATCATGACTATGCCCCGCTTTGCTAACGAGGCGCCGCCGCCACGCAAGAGCGAAGCGCGCGCCGGTGGCGGCGCCAATTTGTATGGTTTTCCTTTGCTGCTCTCGGTCGGCGTCATCGACAGCGCCACCCGCATGGCCTTTCTCACCTTCTTGCCGTTCGTGCTTACCTCCAAAGGCGCAAGCCTGCCGACTGTCGGCTTTTCGCTCACTTTGGTGTTCGCCGGCGGCGCCGTCGGCAAATTGGTCTGCGCCTTTATCGGCGCGCGCATCGGCGCGGTGGCGACGGTGTGGCTGACCGAAACGGTGACCGCGCTCGGAATCGTACTAATGCTGCCGCTTCCGCTCGATGCCGCGCTGATATTGCTGCCGGTGGTCGGCATCGCACTCAACGGAACCTCGTCAGTGCTCTACGGCTCGGTGCCCGATTTGGTGGAACCGACGCGGCGGCAGCGCGCCTTCGGCATCTTCTATACCGGCACCATCGGCGCCGGCGCGGTGTCGCCGGCGCTCTACGGTCTGCTCGGCGATGCGCTGGGCGTGCCATCGGCGCTGATGGTGGTGGCCGCCGTGGTGCTGGTGACGTTGCCGATCACGCTTGCTTTGCGCCCAGCGCTCGCGGCCCGGCCGTCAATCTAGTCAAGGCCATTATTTCCGCGCGTCTCGTGCTTTTGAGCGGAACGAACCGTGACGCGCGCGCATTCTCGCTTGCATGCAGCAAGATGGAGGAGGGCAGCATGACCACATCGTTTCGCCCGCGTCGGCCTCAGGCCGAAGACGAGCCAGTGCCATCGGAATCCGGCGACGTGCGCACCGCCGACGAGCCCATGACGACGGAACAGGCGACCGAACTCAAGGTGCTGGCGCATCAGACCTACGAACCGGAAGCCTTCAGTCCGCAACTCACGCGCGCCGAAGCGACACGGCGCATCGCCACACTCAGCGCCAAGCTCAAGCTGCTCGACGAGCCGCCGCATACGCTGTGAGGCCGACTGATCGGGTCATCGGCGTAATCAACAAAACGCGGCCCGGCGTTCTTGCACCGGGTCGCGCTGTTTATGGCCGCATTACGCATTTACCAACAATGATGCGCAGCGGCTATGCACGGTTCCGCAGGTGCTGGATTTTCCTCGCTATTAGGGCCATATTAGGCGGCGAGGAGTTATGCGTTATGTCGATGATCAATTACCGCGCCCCGTCCGAACTTTTTCCTAGCCGCAGCCGCAAGTCGCGGCGTCCGATTGGTTACAAGCGCTTTCCCACCGCCGCCGAGGCGATCCGTTTTGCCATTGAGGAATTGCCGCCCGAGTTGTTGCTCGGCGCCTATCTGGAAGTGGAAGAAAAGCGCTTCGACGGCAATGGCATCCGCCAGCTCTATGAAAGCGCCGACTATCCGTTGCCGCGCAAAGCGATCGCCAACTGAATTCGAGCCTGCGCTATTGCCGCGCCGCTGCTGCCGGCGGTCGCGCCTTGCGTAAAAGAGCCCCGCCGGAGCGGGGCTCAAGTTTGTGGGAGGAGTGCTCAAAGCCGAGATCGCCGATCGTAGCGGCCCCAACCCTCAAGCGGCCTCATACGATTTGGCCGCTTGCGAGCAGCGGCACTCTAGGCGGCAACGCTCCGCTCGCGGTGGTGCTCCGTTCCGCTGTTCCGGCAATCCACAGCCCGCCGCAGCTTACCCACCGAATTCTCGCTATCCACCGAGGCTCAATAGGTTTAGCGCTGGTCGTCGTCCGACGGCGGATTGCGCCACTGCTGAAGGCTTTCGGAGATGACCTTCATCGTCGTGAGCGCCGCATGGCTCAGGCTGGCGTAGCCGCCGATTTCGCGGCCGATGCGCTCGCCTTCTTGGCGCAGCATGTCGCGCACGTTTTGCAATTCGACGATCACCCGGTCGATCTCTTCCATCGACGCGTTGGAAATCCGCCGAATCAGTGAGTTCAGATTTTCCGACGCCGGCTCGCTCTCCGGCTCGGCATCCTGCAACGGACGGCGCAGGAATGGTATGTCGCGTCGGACGAATTCGCGGATCTCGCCCTCGAATGCGGTCGTCGCAGGGTCGTTGATCTCATTTAGCCGTTCAGGATTGCTTCGGTGCGGAGCATAGGCCTCCGGGCCGTCCTGACCAACCCTATCCAGTTCGAGCCGTTCGGGTCTTATGGCCGCCATGGTCGACTCCTGACTGATTCGCAGCTGCGCAAAGGTCCGCAAAACTCATTCATTGCCACACGCGACTCAGATGAGTCTGGGGCAAATTAGCGGCCGGAACAAGGGCAGCGGCGGCAACGGTCGAGTTGTTACCAATTCAATTTGAAGCCGGCCGTGATGCTCTTGTTGCTGGATGGCTGACCGACGTCGGTAACCGACGTGGTCACGTGCAGCGGACCGTAGAGCTTCTGATCGGCGCTGAACTTGTTATGGGTCACCGAGTCGTTGCTGGCGGTGTCGATTCCGGCGGCAAAACTGGTGCCGGTCGGCAAGACGTCGAGCTTGACCATTTGCTCGGCGCCCCAGACTTGGGCGGGTGCTGGTGTTGTTGGTGTTGTTGCCACTGGCGCCGTCATCAGCGGTAAATTGATCTGGGCGCCGCTTGGCCCGGCGTAGTTTTCGGTCACCGAATAGCTGTTCTGCAGCGTGATCGACAGCTTGCCGCCGACCGGCACGGCGCGTTTGAGCGTCGTGCCGAACTTGCTCTGATCGCTGCTTTGGTCGATGCGCGCGCCGATCGAGGCGACGCTCGGCACGTCGACCGACGCCCAGGCGGCGCCGGAGCCCGGATTGTCGGCCGTGCCGGGCAGCGGCTTGCCGGGCTGGTAGGTTTCCTGCGGCGTCGCGGCCAAGCCGATTTCAGCGCCGACCTTGGCGTCCCACACCGTCGGCAAAGGCTTGTTCAGCTTGACGGTGCTCGACCCGTCGGGCGACTCGCGGCGGGTGACGTCAAGCGGCTTGGGCGGCGGTAGTTCCGGCACGCGCAACCGCCTGGCCGGCTTGGTCTCCGCCAACGTGGCCGGATCGAAGCTCGGGAAATTGTCGAGGCCTAAACTGTCGGCCGGCACGTCATTGTCGGGCGGCGCATTGTCGGGATTTACCGCCAGCGGCGCGCCGCCCGCGGGCGAATCGCTTTGCGCGGCTGGCCGGCGTCATGGCCAGCGCGCAGGCAAACGCAACCATCGCCGCCAGAGCGGCGCGAATCGTGCTGACTGGCATCGCGCGAACTATTCCCCAGTGCTTGTCCGGTCGTCCTGCCAAGCTGCAAGCGAACCGGTTAAGCAATGGTTTTGCTGTCGCACGGAACTTGGGCGAAGTTTTGGAGCGCTGCGGAAACGTCCAGCCTAAAATTTCGGCGAGTTCCGCGAAAGCGCGTTAGCTGCCTTGGCCGTAGCTGCAACGCGTCGCGATCGCGTTATTGATGTGCTCGACATTGGCATCGAGCCGGCCGAGTTCGCGCTCGCGCTCGGGGCCGCTGCGGCAGACGGCGGTGACCGCGCGCGCCTTCACGACTTCGAGGAAATAGAGCCGGGTGGCCGAACAAGCCGCGGGGCCGGGCGCGCTGCTGAGGTTCTTGAGGCGCGCCTGCGTCGCGCTGAGGCCGACATTGACGGCGGCGAGATTGCGCTCGCAGCCCGGCAGCATGGTCGTGCCCATCGGCTTGGGCTGGGCCGGCGCCACCAACAGGGCCATGGCGAAGGTCGCCGGTATGATAAGGCCGATAAACCCCAGGAAAGAGAGGACGAAGCGGCGGACCATGGCAGCCTCCGTTGTTTAGCCATTAGTGCGGGACGGCGGCCAAAAGGTTCAAATGGGGCATGGCCGGCTGCAATTTGGCCGGGTCGGGCGTAAGCTTGCGCCGAATCAAGCCCTTGGCCGATCCATGCAACCGCAGGCCGGGGCTCCGCGTTACCAGGAATTGCAGGAGGATTGGGCTATGCCGGCGCTGTTACCCGCTGTTCTGCTCGCCTCGCACCTCGTTCTGGTCGCCGATCGGGTGCCGGAACTCGACATCGAGCCGAGCTGCCAGGCCGCCGCCGCGACCGCGGTGATGCCCGGCCGCGATTCCAAGAGCTGCCTGCAGGATGAGCACACCGCCCGCACCAAGCTGGAAAAAGAATGGGGCGAGTTCAACGCCACCGAGCGCGAGCGCTGCCTGCAACTGTCGCATACCGGCGGCAGCCCAAGTTACGTGGAGCTGCTCACCTGCCTGGAAATGGCGCAGGCGGCCAGGCAATTGCCCGCGGCCGACAAGATGAAGTGACCCAGCGGGCGCTAGGGCTTCTTGCTGCCGAGGACGGTGCTGCCGGAGCTGCCTTGCTGCAGCGACAGCTTATAGGCCGACACATGTTTCGGCTTGTCCTTGTCGGCCTTCGGTTTCTTCTTTTCCTTAGGAACCCTCATCTGACCTTTTGCCATGACGACCTCCTAACGGCGGAACGCGCGAATGTGATACGGCCGCGGGCGCGAGGCAAGAGGCGCGTTAAGGCTTCTTGGCGTCGGCCGGCTTGTTGTCCTTCGGTTTTTCGTCCGGCTTGGCGCTCGCCGTTGCCGGCTTCTTCTTGGCGTCGGCCATGGCCGGCTTCTTTTTCTTGTTGCCGTTGATGACCGGCATCTTCTTTTTGCTGTCGGCTGTGCTCGCCGTTTTCTTTTTCGCTTCGGCCGCCGGCTTGGGCGGCGCCGTGCCCATCTTCTCGGCGATGCAGCGGTCGACCAGATCGGCGCGCTTGTCGAGCGGCAGGCGCGCGCTGGTCTTCTCGGTCGACATCCAGCAGAGCTCGGCCGCCTTGGTACGCGTCATCGGCTCTTTCACCTGCATGGCGCCGAGATCGGCGCCGCCGCCGCCGGACGCCGCGCAACCGGCAAGCGCGAGGCCGGCGAACATCACCATGAGCAGTGAGCGATTCATCTTTCTCTTCCGGCGGATTTCCAGCCGCCCCCGATGGGCTTGCATGCTGGCCGACGAACCCCCGCCCGACCGACGCGGACCATGCATGATCTTTACCGGCAGTGTTCCCATCTCGGCAATGGCTTTCGGCAACCCGCTGGGCCAGCGGTGATTTTTGCGCGGCGCCGCCGGCAGCCGGATTGGCTTCGCCTCACAGATTATCCGTGAACGCCAGCCAGCCGATGAGCCACAACCCGTAGCCGACGGCGGCGCCGATCAGCGCGCCCCACACGCGATGCCGCCGCCATTGCCAGGCGCCGATGACGGCGCCGAGCGGAATGCCGGGCGCGCCGAACAGCAGCAACACGAAGGCGAGGCCGAGCGGGTCGTTGAGGATACCGATGTCGGACATTGCGTGGATACCTATTGAGGAAAACCGTGCGCCGATACTTAACCAATCCGGCCGTTTTGATTTGCCATCCGCTTTCGCTTTGTGGCGACATGGCAGCCGGATTTGCAGGGAGCTGCTCCGTGACAGTTCGCACGATGAAACGGCTGATGGTTGCGGCCGCGCTGGGCGCGGCGGTTGTTGTTGCTGCGGCGCCGTCGCGCGCGGCCGATCTCGGGCCCGTGCCCGGCGCGCGGCACGTCACGCACGACAGGTACGCGTGGCGCTCGAATTGGCGCGACCGCTGCGCCTATGCCGGCTATTACTGCCTCTATGCCGAGTACCACTACGTTTATCACTATCCGTTTGACGACCGGCCGATCGCCTATCGTGCGCGGCGGCATAGATATTAGTCGTTCGCGCCCTGCACTTGTTGCTGTCATGCCCCGCGAAGGCGGGGCATCCAGTACACACCGACAGAGCCGTGATTACTGGATCGTCCGCTTGCGCGGACGATGACAGCCGAATGTGACGCGCCTGTGTGCGCTCCGCACTTTCCAGATTTGATTGTCAAACAGCCAAGCGTCATCGCCCGTATTCTTTGTCGAGGCGCCGGGAACGCCTGTCTTTCCGTTTCCCTCTTGCAAAAGAGGGGCGTGGAGCGCCGCGAGGCGCTGCCGTATTCCTTCCGTGCCGCGCGCCTTGCGGCGCACGGGCGCCTCTCGGCGCTCCACGGGCGGCGATTTCAGTCCCCGGGGCCGTGCTTCCCGACGCGGCGACGAGCGGCATTTGCGCCAACCCGACCCGGACGGCTTTCGCCGTCCCTCGTCCGCGTCACGTCCAGCCATTGAAGGCAGGCCTTCGTAGTGAGGCCGGACGGCTGCCCGAGGCCTCCCGGGAGCGGGGTTACGAGCCCCGCGCGCGGGCGCCGCATCCCACCCCGCCATCGTGACGTCTCGCGACGACGCCCCTCGGTGGATGGGACCATATGGGTATATAGTCATATAGGAATTGAGTCGGCATATTATACTTGACGTACCCAAATCAACGGAGTATGGTTATCTCATAAGGAGATAGGCCATGCCGTCCGTTTTGAACGATAAGCACTTCCACGATGAAGCCGCCGCCTACCGCTGGGTTGAGGCGCGAGTGTGGCCGGAAGGCCCTGTCTGCCCCCATTGCGGCGGTGTGGAGCGCGTTTCCAAGATGCAGGGGAACAGCACCCGCATTGGCACCTACAAGTGCTACCAGTGCCGCAAGCCGTTCACTGTGAAGGTCGGTACCATTTTTGAGTTGAGCCATGTGCAGCTTCGCTTATGGCTGCAAGCGATATTCCTGATCTCGTCCAGCAAGAAGGGGATCAGCACGAACCAGCTTCACCGGACCTTGGGCGTTACCCTCAAAACCGCATGGTTTATGGGCCATCGCATCCGGGAAGCCATGACCGGACGAACCACTCCACTTGGCGGCAAGGGCAAGGGCAAGGGCAAGGGCAAGGTTGTCGAGGTTGATGAAACCTACTTTGGCGACAAGCATGAGGTCACCAAACGGACCAGACGCGGCAAGGCGGCTCATTCGTCCAAGCGTTCGGTCGTGTCTCTTGTTGAGCGCGGCGGTTCGGCCCGTACTTTCCACGTCGCGCGCGCCGATGCCTCTACCGTCATGGCAATCATGGCCGATAACATTCGCCCTTCATCGGAAATTCACACCGACGAAAGTCGCCTCTATAACAACGTCAAGCATGGATATGCTGGGCACCATACCGTCATTCACACCGGCAAAGAATACGTCCGATATGAAGCGAAGCGCATCGTGCACACCAATACCGTTGAAGGTTACTTCAGTGTGTTCAAGCGCGGCATGAAAGGCACCTACCAACACTGTGCGGAAAAGCACTTGCAGCGTTATCTGGCGGAATTTGATTTTCGCTATAATAATCGCATCGCGCTTGGCGTGAACGATGAAGCGCGAGCAGATAAGATATTAAAGGGCGTGGTTGGTAAGCGCCTAACTTACGAAACAACTCAAGAGCGGGATTAAATTGTATGGCCCAGCGCCTAAAGGCAAAACCAAAGTCAAAAGGCCCAAAAAACACTGACAAAAAACAATCCGAGCGGTTCATGGAAACTGCTCGGAAGCTTGGTGTTGATGTAAGCGGTAAAGAATTTGACCAAGCTCTCAAAAAGATCGTTCCCGCTAAGAAACGCCGTTCAACTAAATAGTGCCAGTATCTTATCCAATATTCGTCTTAGCAGCGACAAACGTCCAATCTTATGCGGAGGTACACCAGCGGCAGACAATCGAGTAAATTCAGCTTTGAAAGACCTCCACTGTGACTTAGTTCTGAGTAGCTCAGTGCCAGGAATTTCCTTCTCGTGGCGTGCCCATGCAGTAATTGTTTTGTCGTCTATTTCAGAAACCAAATGGCCTCGTTGGCCTCTTAATAGAGAGGCCATCAATAATTCCTCCCCAACTTCATGCTCTCTTCGTAAATGCCAAACGAGCATGTCAGCGGCCTGAAGTGGCGTAAATTGTGAGTCACTTCGGAATAATGGTCTGCCCGCGATCATATTCTGAACTTTTTTAGGCCACCACGGCTTCATTTGATCGAAAAATAAGTCAATATTTTCATCTACACCGTCCTGTTTATCGAAAATGAATTCGATTTGACCCTGTAGCTTCGCGGCTGCGGCGAATTTTGCAATACTAGCAACTGTGGCCCCACAACACGAGAAATGCGGGTGGGCTAAGGCACGCGGGGATATAGGTTTTAATTCTCGATAAAAATGATCCCTGTTCAGGGACATCTCAAAAGAGAGAGGCTCAAAGTGGCGAATTACGCGCGCAAGGCCACGCAATTTTTCGTTTTTTGCAACCTCGGTCCAGCCCTTAAACTGGTCTCTTAGATTTTGGGCTTCAACCATATGAAGGTAATCGATAGCTGGCGCGGCGGCCAATTCCTCGGCCCATGCTTCAGCAAAAAGCGCCCAATTTTCTGCCCTATTTAGATATCCAGCAAAGAACAGCCGACGATTTATCCGGTCACTATCTTCGGTGGCTGAATTATCGATAAACGCGCGAAAGAAGGCCAATGGTTTATCGCCCCGCGCGGGCCAAGCGTACCCGCTGACATGCGCCCAAATCGGCGCAGAGGCAGGCGACCACGGGGGTATAGGTTGAAATTGGTATGGCTGAAAGTTCAAAAGTCAATCGCGGAATTTGTTTTGGCCTGGCCCACTATTGCCGGTGCGCGCGCCTCGCTAAGTTCCTCGCATGGAGCTCGACGTCAACGGCACGATCATCGCCCAGCCGGCCGCGGACGACATCGCCCGCGCGCTGGATGCGCCGAGCTTTCCGCCAGACTGGTACATCGCGCTCGACAACGAGGCCGGCGCCTCGCTCGATGCGCAGGCGCAAGCCGACGGCACGTTCACCCTGTCCTATGGCGACGACAAGCGGCGCAAACCGGAGACGGTCGATGCCGCCGCGGTGAAAGCGGTCTACCTCGCGTTTCTCGCCGGCGCGGCGGGCGCGCAGCACGACGGCCAAGCGCCAAGCGCGCCGCGCCCAAAATTCGTGCCCGATAGGCGCCCCTTGCGCGGGCGCAGCGGCGATCGGCCGCCGCTGCCGGCGATCATCGTCATCGTCGTCATTACCGCGCTGGCCTGGCTTCCGTTCGCCATCGAGCGCTGGAGCCCGGGCACCGTCGCCGCGTACATTCCCTATGCCAAGCACGATCTGTTCTGGGTCGGGCTGATTTTCTTTCCCATGCTTGCGCTGTTGGTGGTGGCGTCGGTCACCAAGCTCGTCCAGTTTCGCGCGGCGAAGAACTGGGTGCAGACCAGCGGCCGCATCCTGAGCGCCGGGACCGATGTGCGCCATCACCAGTTCGCGGGCGAGCCGGAGACCGTCACGAACGTGCCGGCGGTTCGATACGAATTCAGCGCCGGCGCGCGCAAAGTGATCGGCAGCCGCATCGGCATCGGCGACGACAGCGGCGGCGCCAACCTGGAAGCGACGCTCGAGCGCTATCCGGTCGGCGCCGATGTCACCGTCTATTACGACGCCGCCGATCCGACCCAATGCGTGCTCGAGCGCGACGGCCTGCAAGGCATCACCAAGGGCGAATTGTTCGGGGGCTGCGTCAGCGGCCTTGCGATCCTCGCGCTGTTCGGGGCCACGATCTACTGGCTGTTCACGCGCGGGCCGGATTTCATCCGAGCGCATTTCCCCAAGGCCGGGCCCAATCCGCAGCCGGCGATCCTGTCGCTTTTGTTTCGGGCTGGGCGCGCTGCTGATTTTCTTGGCCGCGCGGCGCTACGCCAAGCAGGCGGCGAACTGGCCGTCGGTGCGCGGCAAGATCGTCGCGAGCCGGGTCGAGTCGTACCAGGAACGCGTCGACAAACGCTGGACCACGTTCTACCGGCCGGTGGTCGAATATGCCTACGAGGTGCACGGCCTCAAGCTGCACGGCAACAAGATCAAGCCGATGACGCAGTCAGCGGCAGCGAAAGCATGGCGAGGCGCATGGCGGCGAAATATCCGGCCGACAGCGCCGTCGACGTGCATTACGATCCCGCCGATCCGACCAATTCGGCGCTGGAGAACCCGAGTGGCGCGGCCTGGATCGCCGACGTGGTCGCGCTGGTGTTTTTTGCGACGTCGGCGTGGCTGCTCGGGGCTTTCGCCTAGCGCTACGATCGCCGCTTGTTGCTCTTGAAGCCGCCGCGCATGCCGGGGCGGCCGAGCGTGGAGCGCGGGCGCCGGAGCGCGCTGGCTTCACCTCGTGTGATAGCGCGATGCCCATTTCGTCGAGGTCCGGCTTGTGCGGCGCGGGAGCGCGCCCCCACCTTGCGCGCGCGCGGGGGCGGGAAGAAGTTTCGCGGTCGGGTCGTCGATCACCGCCAGTTCGGTGGCGCGCAGGCGCTTGAGCTCGTCGCGCAGGCGCGCGGCCTCCTCGAAGTTGAGGTCGGCGGCGGCCTCGCGCATGCGCGTCTCCAGGTCGGCGATCACCGCTTCGAAATTGTGGCCGATGGTGGCGCCGTCCTCGAGCTCGCCGCCGTGCCGGCGCCGCCGGTGCCGACCAGCACGTGGTCGCGCTCGTAGACGCTGTCCAGGATATCGGCGATCGGCTCTTGATGCTCTCCGGCGTGATGCCGTTCTCGGTGTTGTAGGCGGTCTGCTTCTCGCGCCGGCGGTCGGTCTCCTCCATCGCGCGCTGCATCGAGCCGGTGATGTGGTCGGCATAAAGCACCACCTTGCCGTCGACATTGCGGGCGGCGCGGCCGATGGTTTGGATCAGCGACGTCTCCCTGCGCAAAAAGCCTTCCTTGTCGGCGTCGAGAATCGCGACCAGCGCGCATTCGGGAATGTCGAGGCCCTCGCGCAACAGATTGATGCCGACCAGCACGTCGAAGGCGCCGAGCCGCAGGTCGCGGATGATCTCGATGCGCTCGATGGTGTCGATGTCGGAATGCATGTAGCGCACGCGGATGCCCTGCTCGTGCAGGTATTCGGTCAGGTCCTCGGCCATGCGCTTGGTCAGCACGGTGACCAGCGAGCGGTAGCCGCGCCAGCGCCATCTGGCGGATTTCGCCGATGAGGTCGTCGACCTGCGTGCGCGCCGGGCGGATCTCGACCGGCGGATCGATCAGGCCGGTCGGGCGGATCACCTGCTCGACAAAGACGCCGCCGGCTTCGTTGAGCTCCCAGCGGCCCGGCGTGGCCGAGACGGCGATGGTCTGCGGGCGCATGGCGTCCCATTCCTCGAAGCGCAGCGGCCGGTTGTCCATGCAGGAGGGCAGGCGGAAGCCGTATTCGGCGAGCGTCGCCTTGCGGCGGAAGTCGCCGCGGTACATGCCGCCGAGCTGCGGCACGGTGACGTGGCTCTCGTCGACGAACACGAGCGCATTGTCGGGCACATATTCGAACAGGGTCGGCGGCGGCTCGCCCGGCTTGCGGCCGGTGAGATAGCGCGAATAGTTCTCGATGCCGGCGCAGGAGCCGGTCGCCTCCATCATTTCCAGATCGAAAACGGTGCGCTGCTCGAGCCGCTGCGCTTCCAGCAGGCGGCCGGCGGCGTTGAGCTCGTCGAGGCGCGCGCGCAATTCGGCTTGATGCCGGCGATCGCCTGGATCAGCGTCGGCCGCGGCGTGACGTAGTGCGAATTGGCGTAGACCTTGACGAATTCGAGCTCGTCGGTCTTTGCGCCGGTGAGCGGATCGAACTCCTCGATCTTCTCGATCTCGTCGCCGAACAGCGACACGCGCCAGGCGCGGTCCTCATAATGCGCCGGGAAGATGTCGACCACGTCGCCGCGCACGCGGAATGTGCCGCGGGAGAAATCGTCCTGCGTGCGCTTGTATTGCAGCGCGACGAGATCGGCGATAAGCTGGCGCTGGTCGATCTGCGCGCCCGGCTTCAGGGTGAAGGTCATCGCCGAATAGGTCTCGACCGAGCCGATACCGTAGATGCACGACACCGAGGCGACGATGATGACGTCGTCGCGCTCGAGCAGCGCGCGCGTCGCCGAATGGCGCATGCGGTCGATCTGCTCGTTGATGGAGGATTCCTTCTCGATATAGGTGTCGGTGCGCGGGACATAGGCTTCCGGCTGGTAGTAGTCGTAATAGGAGACGAAATACTCGACCGCGTTGTCGGGGAAGAACGACTTGAACTCGCCGTAGAGCTGCGCCGCCAGCGTCTTGTTGGGCGCGAGGATCAGCGCCGGGCGCTGCGTCGCCTCGATCACCTTGGCCATGGTGAAGGTCTTGCCCGAGCCGGTGACGCCGAGCAGCACCTGCGTGCGGTCGTGGCGTTGCACGCCCTCGACCAGTTCGCGGATCGCCTGCGGCTGGTCGCCCTGCGGCTCGAAGTCGGATGCGATCACGAGCGTGATGCCGCCTTCGGATTTCTCCGGCCGCGGCGGGCGGTGCGGCGTCCAGACCTTCCCGCCTCCTGCCTGTCGGCGAATTCGCGCCGGCCCTCGCGCAGCAAGCGCTCCAGCGACTGCTGGCGGCGGCGGCGAAGCCGCCGGGCTGCGACGGCAGACGGCCCGCTGCGCGGTACTTGGGCAGTCGGTCGGCGCGCGGCAGGCGAGTGCTTCAAGTCGTCGCTGAGCCCAAGTTCCTCCGCCAACTGCGGATCGAGCCGCGACCGGCGGCGCGACAAATCCGCACTGCGGCGCCTCCTCGAAACCCTTTGCGTCGACTTGCGCGCCTTGTGGGCGGCGGAGAAATCGGCCGGCGGTCCAAGGAATTGTCCGGCGGCGGCTGCAGGCCGGTGCCAGAACCCATGCCGGCGGTGCCCTTGTCGATGCCGGGTTGAGCAGATCGGCGAGCGCTCCGGCGTCGCCGCCGATTGCGGGCGCGCCGCCTTGGCGCGCGTCGGCCGCGCCGGGTCTTTTTTCTTTTGCGGCTTTTTCGGGGGATTTCGCCATCGCCTCGAATATGGGGCGAGTCCGCGGGAGGAGGAAAGGGCGGGCGCGTCATGCTTCGCCATGGGTGGCGCTCGCCGCCTGGAACGCGCAAAATGGCGCCACCCTCAAGTCAAGTGAGCCCGGGAGTGGTGTGATGAGTGACAGCGTCAAGTTTCTTTTGCCGGAAGATCGCATTCCGAAGGCCTGGTACAACATCGCGGCCGATCTGCCGCAGCCGTTGCCGCCGCCGCTGCATCCGGGCACCGGAAAGCCGATCGGGCCGGACGATCTGTCGGCGATCTTCCCGATGGCGCTGATCGGGCAGGAGGTCTCGGCCGAGCGCGAGATCGAGATCCCCGAGCCGGTGCGCGAGGTCTACAAGCTGTGGCGCCCGGCGCCGCTGTTCCGCGCGCGCCGTCTCGAGCGCCTGCTCGATACGCCGGCGCGCATCTTCTACAAATACGAGGGCGTCTCGCCGCCGGGCAGCCACAAGCCGAACACCGCGGTGCCGCAGGCCTTCTACAACAAGGAAGCCGGCATCAAGAAGCTGTCGACCGAGACCGGCGCCGGGCAATGGGGCTCCTCGCTCGCCTTCGCCGGGCAATTGTTCGGGCTCGAAGTCAAAGTCTACATGGTGGCGGTGAGCTACAAGCAGAAGCCCTACCGGCGCGCGCTGATGGAAACCTATGGCGCCACCTGCATCGCCAGCCCGAGCAACGAGACCGATTCCGGCAAGCGCCATTCTGGCCGAATCCGGATTCGCCCGGCAGCCTCGGCATCGCGATTTCAGAAGCGGTGGAAGTCGCCGCCAAGAATGCCGACACCAATTATTCGCTCGGCAGCGTGCTCAATCACGTGCTGATCCACCAGTCGGTGATCGGCATCGAGGCGATCGAGCAGATGGAGATGGCCGGCTTCTGGCCCGACGTCGTGATCGGCTGTGCCGGCGGCGGCTCGAATTTCGGCGGGCTCAGCTTCCCCTTCCTCGGCAAGAAGCTGCGCGAGAAGAAAGCGGTGCGCATCATCGCCGTCGAGCCGGCGGCTTGTCCCTCGCTCACGCGCGGCAAATACGCCTACGACTTCGGCGACACCGGCCATCTGACGCCGCTGGTGAAGATGCACACGCTCGGCTCGACCTTCATTCCGCCCGGCTTCCACGCCGGCGGCCTGCGCTATCACGGCATGGCGCCGATGGTCAGCCACCTGAAGGAGCTCGGCCTGATCGAGGCGCGCGCGGTGAAGCAACTGCCGTGCTTCGAGGCGGCGGTGCAATTCGCCCGCGCCGAGGGCATCGTGCCGCGCCGGAAGCAACGCACGCGATCCGCGCCGCCTTCGACGAGGCGCTGCGCTGCAAGGCGGAAGGCAAGGCCGAGACCATCCTGTTCAACCTGTCGGGCCACGGCCATTTCGACATGCAGGCGTACACCGATTACTTCGCCGGCAAGCTGGAGGATCGCGCCTACGACGAGGCGGAGCTGCAGGCGGCTTTGGCCGCGCTGCCGCAGGTGGCGGCGTAACAAAGTAGGCCGGTACAGACGATCCCTCTCCCTATGGGGAGGAGGAAGGGGGCGGATGCTCAATTTGCCCCCGGTACCATGGCGATGACCTTATCCTTTTCGGTTTTGCGCGGCCGCGAATCCAGTTGCTGGATATAGACCGACCAGAACATTTGGCCGCCTGCAGGGCGCTGGTATGGAAAGCGTCCGGTCGACGGGCGTTTTCGCTTGTTCTTTGGCGTCGGCATCTTTGGACAGTCCAGATATTATTTTCTGCTGACGCACTTCGTCCAACTTCTTGTTGGGCTCTGAGTACCCTGTTGTCTCCGTCGCCTTGCCGCCGATAAAAATCGTTTGGCTGAGGCCGAGCAGCGCGAACAGTTCGGGCGAAATCTTGAATGACGCCAGCCCGCTCAGGCCCGAACGGACCAGCGCGACCGCCAGCACGAGGCTGAACACCGCCATCTGAAAGCTATAGACGTCAAATTCCTTGGTATCGCTGTCCAAGAATAATTCGCTCCACTTCGCTCGCACTGCCACATCTTTGCCTGTCGGCAGCCATTTCTTTCGGCGGAGCCAAGCCCAATTCTCCAGGCTTAGCCGGCGAGTCTTGGCATAAGCGAGCTTGCCGCCGACGGCGCCGACCGCACTGATGCCCATCAGCATCATCACGTCTGTGGACATCCCCGCCAACACGCCGTAGCGAAGCTGATAGTAGAGCAGCAGTCCGAACACGATCAGGCTGAAGCCGAAAATCTGCAGCTTGGAGAGATTGCCGCGGCCATACGCATTGGCTGTGATCTGAACGGGGTCGAGCGTGCCGATGAAACTCGGCTCCGGCGGTTTGGGCTCGTTTTTCTCCTTCGCAACCTGGCAGTCCTTTTCGTAGTTGCGCTGCTTCAAATAGAAGGCAACCATCGCACCGCCGGGATAGATGAGGGCGAGCACCAGTAAGGTCACCAACAGCGGGAGCCAGTGTACGCTCACGTCGACATCTTCATCGAACAAGAGTTGTTCGGCGCCGAGCACCTGTGCATGTATCGTCACGTGCGCGGTTTGAGTGAACGGCCAAAGGCAAGGGGCTGGCGGAATCCTGATCAAGAGCCGTGTCTTAGTGACATTGCCTTCGACGGCGTTCTTTGAGCGAATGGATATTTCCTTGGGGGGCGGCGTCGCGCACCGCCAATTTGGCGGCAAAGGCTTCTTGTCCTTCCAATTTTTCCAATCGATTGAAAGCACGTCGGTCGCAGTTGGCGCGTCCACGTCTTCCGGTTTTGCTGGGATGCTGAATTCATTTGTTGTCCCGCCCGCAAGAACGTCGGTCAAAAACTGAGACGGGCCGAGCTTTGCGGCGGAGGAAGCATCCGCAGCAAACGCAAACGATAGGGCGCCAGCAAACGCCAGCGTAGCCAAATGACCGATACGCAACATGAAAGCCTCTCCCTGACGAGCCCCTATCGCTATGGCGTTTTGGGCAGCTTTGCCGCGATCTCGTCGATCTTTACGCGCAGCTCGCCGCCGGCGCTGACTTGGGTCTTGATCGTGTCGAGGCTGGTGTGGACGCCGCCGCTCTCCAGCGACGTCTTGATGGCTTGAACATCGTTGCGTACGTCGCCGCCGGGATTGAACCGCGTGTTGAGCCTGTCGACGCTGTCGCTCAGCTTGGTGATCACGTCGGTTATTGCCTGCAGCTTGTCCTGATTGCCGGCTGGGCCGAGCAAGACGGCGCGGATTTCATTAATGTGTGTATTGATGGTGCCGATGTCCGGCACTTTGATCGCTAGCCAGAAATGCGGGAAATAGAGTGCGCCTCCCGCAAGCAGGGCCGCCACGATCAATAGGCTTGGAATCATGCGACCGTAGCCGAACCAGGATGGCGCTACCAGTCCAATCGCGCCGCCGCACAAGGTGAACAGAAAGAATAAGGCCAGGGGCCAACGCAGGCCGCTCGTATCGTCGCTCACGAACTACCTCCTGACGGCGCTCGCCTGCTGCCTGATGAGGCCGGTCAAACAACGCGAACGCGGTTCCGCTTCGTGTTGGACATCCGGAATTGAGCCCGGTACTTTCCGCGTGTTTTGATTGAGTTTACAATTAAGGGCTGTGTTTCTGCAAGCTTCCATCGGCCGGTTGCCGTCTGCCGCGGGCCTGGTTAGAGGGCGATACGGCCGGCGTATCCGGACGTGCGATGTGCAGCCTTTCTGGCGTTATTGATGCTTGCTTATGGCGCACGCTGTGTCGATTGAAGTGGGAGAATCCAACATGCTTGCCCTGCGCCCCAACTGCGAATGCTGCGACAAGGACCTGCCGCCGGACGCCGCCGACGCCATGATCTGCTCCTTCGAATGCACCTTCGGCCGCGACTGCGTGGAGACCAAGCTCGGCGGATGCTGTCCGAACTGCGGCGGCAATCTAGTGCCGCGGCCGATCCGGCCGGCAGAGAAGCTCGCAAAATATCCACCTTCGACCGAACGCGTGTTCAAGCCGCAAGGCTGCGGGTTGGCGGCTTAAGCTGCCTTCTTCCACAATTCCTTCGACGCGCGGCGCGCGCCTTCGGCGAGCGAAGCCAATTTCATCCACACGATCTTGGTGTCGACCTGCACGCGGCCGGCGAAGGTGCCGAAGCCGCAGTCGACGCCGCCGATGACGTTCTCGCGCCCGACCAGCGACGCAAAATTCAGGATGCGGTCGGCCACCACTTCGGGATGCTCGACGGTGTTGGAGGTGGAATCGATCACGCCCGGGATGATGATCTTGCCCTCGGGCAGCTTCACGTCGCGCCAGATTTTCCATTCGTGCTCGTGCGCGCCGTTGGCGGCCGGGAACGACACCGCCTGCGGGCGGCCGGACAGCACGATGTCGACGATGTCCCTGAGCGGCACGTCGTTGTGGCGCGGCGCCATGGTCGAGCCCCAGCACACGTGCATGCGCATGCGTTCGGGCGGCAGATCGCGCACTGCCTGATTGAGCGCGGCCACATTGGTGGCGATGATCTTGCGGAAATCGGCGAGCGGCAAATTCAGATAAACCATGTGACGCAGCATCGCGAGATCGGGGCAGTCGAGCTGCAGGATGAAGCCGGCCTCGACGATCGCCTGGTATTCGCGCCGCATGACGTCGGCGAGCGCGAAGATGTATTCCTCGTCGGTCTTGTAGTAGCGGTTCTTCAGATAGCGCGCGATCTGCCCGGGCGAGGGGGAAGTGTAGAAGAAGTCCTCCGCCTTGACGCCGGCCATCGCCTCTTTGGCGATGTCGATGTCGGCCTGCGCCGCCGCAAAGTCCTTCCAGCCGACCGGGCCGTTGCAGGCGGGGCGATGCTGGAACGGCGAGGCGAACTGCTTGAGCAATTGCGCGAGCTCGGGAAATTCCTCGTCGCCGGTGCCCATGGGCGGCGCGCTCTGGCCTTCGTAACCGGTGAGCCGGTGGATCACGTGCACGGTGTAGTCGGTGCGGCCCTGCTCGCCGTCATTGATGATGTCGAGCCCGCATTCGGCTTGCTTCTGCACCACATGCTTGACCGCCTCGCGCACCGCGGCCTGCAATTCGGCGGCGCGCGCGCCGGGGTTTTTCTCCTCGGCCAAGAGCAGTTCCACCACCTTGGCGGTGCGCGGCAGGCTGCCGGTGTGGGTGGTGAGAATGCGGTCGCTGCTGCGTTTCATTTCACAAGTTCCTGCTAGAAGCCCTTCACCACCTCGGTGACGTGCTCGACATTGGGCGGCGACGCGAAGCAGTGCGCGACCAGCTTGCGCCATTCCTGGAAATCGGCCGACTCGCGGAAATCCTTGACGTGGTTCTCCAGCGTCTGCCATTGCACGAACAGCCGGTAGCGCGACGGCTGCTCGTGCGAGCGTTGCAGCGTCATGCCGGTGCAGCCTTTGGCGCGCTTGAAGATCGGCGCGGCTTTGGTCGCGCCGGCTTCGAATTCGATTTCCATGCCGGGCTTGATGTCGATCTGCGCGATTTCAAGGATCATGATGGCGGGTCCCGTTGGGAGGAGCGGCATTATCAGTGTTCAGCCGCGTGCCGCAAGGGCGGGATTTCGCCCACACTCGCCTCGCCGGAGAGAAAAATCAAAACGCCCGCATGCGGCGCAACGCCCAAAAGCTGAGCGCGCCGGCGGCGAGCGCCACATGGCGTTCTCCTTGGCTCGCGGGCGATTGGCGAGTTGGGTCCGCCGCCTATGACAGGGCGATGACAGCAGCGCCGGCGGTGGTCGCTCAGGCCGGCGACAACACCGGTTTGCGCTCCGTCGTGGGCGCGCTTCTCAGTCGCTGCACAATATAAAGCGCGCATAAAGGCGCGATCAGCGCCGGCCCCGGGACGTGCAGATTGCCGAGGCCGATCTGCAACAGCGGCAGCCAGAACACCAGACGCGCGAGCCAGGCGCCGCGGTTGTCGAGCATGTTGGCGGCGAGCAAAGCGAGCACGGCAAAGCAAAGCGGCAGCGTGTCGTAGACCAGGAGATAGGGCACCGCCGCCATCGAGCAGGCGGTAAACAGCGCGAACAACAGACGCGGATCGGCGTCGGCGCGATACCGAAACGCCCAGGCGACCGCGGCCACTGCGGCGAGCGCAAAGCAGACTTGCACCGCCATCGCCGCGGAATAGCCGAGGCCGATGCCGCGCAGGTTCATGAACACGGTCGGGTAAAAGGGCGTGGCGATGCCCTCCGGATCGGCCAGCACGATGTTTTGCGTCGGCAGGCCTTGGGTGATGAAAGCGATCCAGGCCTGCGTGCCGAACAGCGCGGTGGCGAGCGCGGCGAGAACAAGCGTCGTGACGACGGCCGCGGCGAATGCGCGCCAGCGTCCGGATGCGATCAGCACCACCGGCAGCAAGAGCCCGAGCTGCGGCTTCAGCGTCAGCAATCCGATCAGCACGCCGGCAACGAGCGGCTTGCGGTCGAGAAGTGCGAAAATGCCGATCAGCGCCGCGGTGGTGAGGAACGAGCTCTGGCCGGACATCAGGCAGAACGCCGCCGCCGGGCAGATCATCAACGCCAGCAGCGTGCGCCGGTCGGCGATGTGGCGCATGGCGACGGCAAAGAAGACTGCGAGATTGAGGATCGTCCAGAGCAGCAGCGCGGGCAGATAGCCGAGTTGGCCGAACGGCGCCGCGATCAGCATCACGGTCGGCGGATAGGACCAGTTCTGTCCGGGATAGCCGGGGCCGAGCAGCGCGGCGAGTGCGTGCTGATAGGCGGCGGCATCGTACCAGTGACCGGGATCGGGCAGACTAGCGGCGCGGCCGTACATCCAGAAATTCAGGAAGTCGCGGCCGACCACCAGCGTAGAGCCGTCGCGCGGGAATGCCGTGCTGACGTCCAAGCCGTAGAGATAGGTGCCGATCGCGACGGCGAAGAAAAAGCCGCCGAGGATGGCGAAGCTCTTGATGACCTCGCGGCTTAAGTCCGCCGGTTCGGGATGGGTCGCAGCGCTCATGGAGCCGCCCTTTGGCTGAGGGCAAAGTGACCGGTCAGCCTTGCTATTTCCTTACCGGGGCACGCGTTTGGGCGGCTTGCCGCAGGCAGGCCGGGCATAGGCAATCCTCGCGCACTCGAGTCAGGTATCGGCAGCCGAAAGGCTTCCGCCTTGCACCAGCAATCGCCGGCCGGATCGCAGTCGAACGCCGTGCCGCAGCGCGCGCAAACGAGGCGGCGAGGTTGCGGGATCGGCGCGGTCATGCGGGGAACTCCGTGGCTGTCACATTGCAGAGTTGAATCGCGGCTATGGCAAGGCCATGTTGGCCGGCCTGATCGACATCGTCGGCGCCACCGGCGCCGCGCTCACCACGCTGTGCTGGCTGCCGCAGGCGGTAAAGGTGATCCGCGACAAGGAAACGCGGGCGCTGTCGCTGCCGGCGACCGCGGCCTTCACGCTCGGCGTCCTGTTCTGGCTGATCTACGGGCTGGCGATCGGCGACTGGCCGCTGATCGGCTCCAGCGCGCTCACGCTGGCGCCGCTGGCGGTGATCCTCGGCATGAAGCTGCGCCACGGATAACGCTATTGCGCGTCGCCGTTGCCGATATAGCCGCCGATCTTCCAGCCGCCGGCCTCCTTGACGTAGCAGAGTTGGTCGTTGCCGAGCGGCGCCAATGAGTCGACCGAGACGTAGCCGGTCTTGCCGCTCGGCGTGACGATGCGCAGATAGGCCGGCGCGGCCGGATCCATCTCCGGCAGCACGCGCACGAAATTCCAGCCGAGCCGCTCGATCACCGGCGCGTTGGCGCGCGGCGCCGCGTGCACGTCGATCGTGTCCGACACCGGAAAGCCCCAGTCCGCGACATCGGTGTCGGTGGCCTTGAGCAAGGCTTCAAAGGCCGCGAGATCGAAACCGGGATCGGCCGGCGCGCAGATCGCGCCTTTGTGTTCGGGCGAGGGCGCGGCGGTCGGATCCTCGGCATAGCCGGCGAGCATCTCCCAGCCGGCGCCTTCCTTGTTGGCGAGGCCGAGCGCGGTCGAGAGATTATCGATGCCGGATTTGCGCCGATCGGCGGCGTCGCCTTTGTCGCGATCCCAGAAGAAGCCGTGCGCGACCACCAGGCGCGCCAGGGTAGCGCGATCCTTGCGCAGCACCGCGACGCCGACTTTCTGGCGGAAGGCTTCGAAGCTCGCATCGTCGAGCGGTTGCGGCAGCGTGATCGCCACCGGCTTGTAAGGCCGCGCCGGCGGCGGATTTTGCGCAACGGCCGGCAGCGCGGTGCCGAGCACGATTGCGCAGATGATAATGAGACGGTGCATCGCGTCGCCCCCTCATCGATGCCCTGCCGGCGCGCCTTTGGCGGCCAAGGCTTCAGCCGAATTCTAGCACAGGCGCAAAACGGCGGGATGGGGGTGGGGTGCCGATGGAACTATGTGGCGGTCGCTTGGCGGTCATACCAAAAAAATTGCGGTCCCGGGAGAGCAGGGTCAGCCGCACAGGACCGCATAAAGGGGTACGCAGAACGCAACTAGCGACAGAGGCCTGGATTGGATAGCGCGCGCCTGTGACGGGGCGGTGACATCGGCATGTCACGGGGAGCTGTGGACAAGTCCGGGATAGCGCGCGCCGTCGGGCGCTATTCTTTCACACGGCCGCGGCGCGGAATCACGGTCATGCCGCCGAGCCCGAGGAAGATGAGGCCGAGCAGAAGCGCGACGCCGAACAGGCTGCTTTCGTGGTCGATCACGCCGCTGGCCACGTCGGCGCGGGCGATGCCGACCGACACCACGGTGCCGACCACGATCGTCGAAAGAGCCAGCGCGAAGATGGTGATCAATTCGGCAAAGGCGACCGTGCGCCGCTCGTTGCCGAGGGGACGGGTGACGGGAGCGGCAAAACCGGTCTGATCAATGTGCTTGCGCATGACGAGCCTGCAAACGATTCGAAGTTCTCAAGGCTGATACATGGCACGCGAAGCGGGCGCCGTTTCGGCCGGACTGCGGCGAAAGGCGGTAACGAACCAGGGCGATTTCATGATTATGGTTAATGAAACGTAAAAATTCGATTAACGAGCGAAAACGGCGCTGCTTTACGCCTACAGAAAGCGGCGCAACAGGCGCTTTGCGCGCCAAATGCGCAGGCTATTCGGCGGCGGCGAGCGGCTGCGGCTGCCAGTCCATCGGCACATGGCCGGGCTCGGCGGCGACGCGTTGCAGCCAGCCGCGCACCGCCGGATAGCGCGTGAGGTCGAAGTCGCACTGGTGCGCCACGTGCGTGTAGGCGTAGAGCGCGATGTCGGCGATGGTGAAGTGGTCGTCGACAAAGAAGCGGTGGTCGGCGAGGTGCTTCTCCATGACGCCGAGGGCGCGATAGCCGTTCTCCATCCAATCGTCGAGCGCATGTTGCTGAAGGTCGCGGCCGCCTTTGATCAAGGCGAGCCAGAAATAGGCGGCGCCGATATTCGGTTCCAGGCTGTGCTGCTCGAAGAACATCCATTGCAAGGCTTCGGCGCGGCCGATGCGGTCTTCCGGCGCCAGCGTGGAGCCGCCGGCGACGTACCAGAGAATGGCGTTGGACTCGGCGATATAGCGCGCGGGCGCGACTTCGAGCAGCGGGATCTGGCCGTTCGGGTTCTTGGCGAGGAATTCCGGCGTGCGACTCTCGCCCTGCAGAATGTCGACTTCGACCAGTCTGTAGGGAATGCCGAGCCGGGCCAGCGCCAAGCGGACCTTGTAGCTATTGCCCGATCGCTGCATCGAATAGAGCGTGTACATTAGAAGTCCTCGAAAAGAATCCGCGATGTCGTACACCGCATCAGGCCGTCAAAGTCCGGCAATTAGAAGGCCGGCATGCAACACTTTTTTGAGAACGTTTTCACTTTGTAACGAATTGCAAACAGCACGCGCTAAGCCACGCAGCGATACGATAATTTTATTCCGCCGCCACCCGATGCGCGCGGGCGTACTCTAGTAAGGCGTCGTCGTCGACCGGCGCAATCGGCGTGAAATCGCGGTGCGCGATCCATTCCGGCCGCGTGAACTTGGTGATGTGGTTCGAGCAGGCGCACAGCGTCAGAGTACACGATCTTGCGCGGGTAGGGCGTGATATTGGGCGGCGAGGCGTGCACCAGATTGCCGTGGAACATCAGCACCGAGCCGGCGCTTGCCGGTCGGCGCCACGATGCCGACGCCGTCGGGACCTGCGGCCTCTTGCGCGAGCTGCGTCACCGTCTCCTTGTCGAGCGTCCATAGCGGATAGGACGTCGTGAGTCTTGTCGTGGCCGGCTTCGAAGCACGCCCTGCTTGTGGCTTTTCGGGATGATCATCAGCGCGCCGTTGATCGGCATCACCTCGTCGAGGAAAATCGCGATGTTCATGGCGCGCGGCTCCGGCATGCCGTCGTCGCGCGCCCAGGTGCCGTAGTCCTGGTGCCATTGCCAGACGTCGCCTTCGAAGGCGGCCTTGGCGTTGAGTTTGAACTGGTGGACGTAGACGCTCTCGCCGAACAGTTGCATCAACGGCTCGACCAGACGCGGGTGGCGCGACATCACCTCGAACACCTCGATTGAACTTGTGCGCGGCGAAGGCGGTGCGCGGCGCGCCGGTCTTTTCGCGCCAGACCTCCTGGCGGTCGAGCTTGAGGATGTTGTCGGCTTCCGTGCGCAGCAGCGCGATCTCTGCCTCGGAGAAGCAATTGGGGAAGAAGACGTAGCCTTGCTCGTCAAATGCCTTGAGCTGCTCGGCGGAAAGCTTCATGGCGCGCTCCCTGAAAAGGTTGCGGCCGTTGATTCCGGCTCTTGCCGCTATTTTAAGGGCGGCAACGCAAAATGCCAAAGCCTGGGCGCGCCGCATTCGTTCATGGCGCGGTGCAGCAAAGTGATAAAGGCCAGCAACATCGTTGGAACGGCGAGCGGAATCAGTGTTGCTTCCGGCACCGAGCGGGCGACCAGCGGAACAATCCACAGGGCGGCCAGGATGGTTTTTTCGTAAGGCCCGAAACCGCGCGCGATTCCCTCAAGCGCGAAATAGGCGATGGCCGGCGCCAGCAGCATCAGGTCGTAGTCGAGGCTATAGGGCGTCGCCAACGGCGTGCCGATGAGCAGCGCCGCGGCCTTGAGCGGAAAAGCGGCGGGGCTGCGCCACAGCCAGGCGAGCGCTGCGGCGACGAGAATCGTCACCGCGCCTTGCAGCGCGTAGGCGAGGTCGATGCCGCCGCCCCACATGCGCACCCAGGAGAACACGCTCTGGATCTTGTACCAGCCGGTGGCGCCCTGCTCGAGGATGACCAGGCGGGTGAACTTGGTGGACGGCGAGGAAAGCGGTCCACACATCGACGCCGAAAGCCAGCGTGACGGCGAGCGCGAGCAGCGCCACCGTGACGGCGGCGGCGGCGAACACGCGCCAGCGGCCGCTCACCGCCAGCACCAGCGGGATCAGCAGACCGAATTGCGGCTTGTAGGCGAGCAGCCCGATCAACACGCCGGCGATCAGCGGCCGGCGATCGAGTAGCGCCAGCGCGCCGCCGATCAGCGCGGTGGTGAGGAAGCCGTTGTGACCTTGGCCGAGATTGACGAACACGGCCGGGAAGGCGAGGGCGAGCAGCAGCCAGAGTTTGTCATTGCGCCGTTGGGTGCCGATGGTCTGCCCAGCCACAGCGTCGGAGACGGGTGCCGTCGGCTTTGTGCCGGGCATCCACGCCTTGCTGCTGGTCTGGAAAGAAAGACGTGGATGGCCGGGTCAAGCCCGGCCATGACGCGGCTGAGAGGATCGCGCGCATCGCCAGCAGATAGAGAATGAGTGTCACGCCCTGCCACAGGGCGAGCGACAGCGCATAGGGCATCAGCGCCAACAGCGCGGCGAGCCCGAGGAAAAACGGCGGATAGTGCCAGCCGAAGAATGCGGTCTTCGCGCCGAAGATTTCCTTCTCGCGGGCGTATTGCAGACGCGGGTCGAAGGGCGCGGCGGCATTGCCGTCGAGCACATAGCTGCCGGCGGCATAGACGTTGGAGAAGTCGGTGCCGAGCGGGCGGTCGAAGCGGTCGTTGAGGCCGTCCGAGGTGGCGATCAGGAACCCGGCGCCGATCACCGAGGTGACGAGCAACGCGAGCGCCACCAGCCGCATCCGCTCGCGGGTGAGCCAGGCGCCGCTGCGCAGGGTTTCGCTCCATCCGGCCATGGGGCAGGGGTCTAGCAAAGCAGGCTTAAGGGTGAGTTGCCGGTGCCCGGGCCATCAACAGGCTTGATGAATGCATCGTTTTTTGCGGCTTGCTGTCACCGTTCGGGCCGATTACGACACTATATAAAGCGCCGCGCCCCCGGATTCGGAGACTTTCGATGGCCCTGCTCGCCGACAACCTCAAGCGCATCAAGCCGTCGGCGACCATCGCCGTCACGGACAAGGCGCGCGCGCTCAAAGCGGCCGGCCGCAACGTCATCGGGCTGGGCGCCGGCGAGCCGGACTTCGACACGCCCGACAACATCAAAGAGGCGGCGATCAAGGCGATCCGCGACGGCAAGGCGTCGAAATACACCAACGTGGACGGCATCGCCGAACTGAAGGACGCCGTCGCCAAGAAGTTCAAGCGCGAGAACGGCCTCGACTACAAGCCGTCGCAGATCACCGTCGGCACCGGCGGCAAGCAGGTGCTGTACAATGCCTTTGTCGCGACGCTGAACCCGGGCGACGAGGTGATCTTCGCCGCGCCCTATTGGGTGAGCTATCCCGAAATGGTGCTGCTGGCCGGCGGCGAGCCGGTGCCGATCGAAACCTCGATGGCGACCGGCTTCCGCATCACGGGTGAACAGCTCGAGCGCGCGATCACGCCCAAGACCAAATGGGTGCTGCTGAACTCGCCGTCGAATCCGTCAGGCGCGGCCTATACGCGCGAGCATCTCAAGGCGCTCACCGACGTGCTGGTGAAGCACCCGAACGTGCATGTCATGACCGACGACATGTACGAGCACCTGGTCTATGACGACTTCAAGTTCACCACGCCGGCGCAGCTCGAGCCCGCGCTTTATCCGCGCACGCTCACCGTCAACGGCGTGTCCAAGGCCTATTGCATGACCGGCTGGCGCATCGGCTTTGCCGGCGGGCCGGAGCCGCTGATCAAGGCGATGGCGATGATCCAGTCGCAATCGACCTCCAACCCGGCGGCGGTGTCGCAATGGGCCTCGGTCGAGGCGCTCAACGGGCCGCAGGATTTCATCGCCAAGCACAACAAGATCTTCAAGGAGCGGCGCGACCTGGTGGTGTCGATGCTCAATCAGGCCAACGGCATCAAGTGCCCGACGCCGGAGGGCGCGTTCTACGTTTATCCGTCGTGCGAAGGCACCATGGGCAAGACCGCGCCGACCGGAAAGAAGCTTGCGACCGACGAGGACTTCGTCACCGAGTTGCTGGAAGCCGAAGGCGTGGCGGTGGTGCAGGGCGCGGCTTTTGGCCTCGGCCCGGCGTTCCGCATTTCCTACGCCACCAAGACCGAAGACCTGGAAGAAGCCTGCCGGCGCATTCAGCGCTTCTGCGGCAATTTGAAATAGGCAGTTCTTTCCTCTGCGCGCACGCGGCGAGAGCTAGGGATAATCCCGGGTCTTGCCAGTCCCGCTCTCAACTGCGACGATCCCATGACAGGGCCGGGAAAAACCAGGTCCGACCTCCCGGCCGGCAAGGGAGGTATCTATGGGACAGAACGGCACGGGTCCCAAGGGTCCCCGGTGCATCGCGCTGGTGGGCCCGTTTCAGAGCGGCAAGACCACATTGCTGGAAGCGATACTCGCCCGCACCGGCGCGATCCAGCGGCAAGGCACGGTAGAAGCGGGCACCACGGTCGGCGACGCCGGTAAAGAGTTGCGCAGCCACAAAATGAGCGTCGAGGTGTCGGTCGCCAGCACCAATTTCATGGGCGACAATTACACCTTCATCGACTGCCCGGGTTCCGTTGAATTCATCCATGATATGCGCGCGGCGCTGCCGGCGGTCGACGCGGCCGTCGTGGTCTGCGAGGCCGACGAGAAGAAGGTCCCGCAGCTGCAATTGATCCTGCGCGAATTGGAAGACCTCAATATTCCGCGCTTCCTGTTTCTCAACAAGATCGACAAGGCCGACAAGCGCGTGCGCGAGACGCTGCAGCTGTTGCAGCCGGCTTCGCGCGTGCCGCTGCTGCTGCGGCAGATACCGATCTGGAACGGCGACATCATCTCCGGTTTCGTCGATCTCGCGCTCGAGCGCGCCCATGTCTACAAGGAGTACGCGGCATCCGAGGTGATCGAACTCACCGGCGAGGATCGCGACCGCGAGAAGGAAGCGCGCTTCACCATGCTGGAGACGCTGGCCGACCACGACGATCAGCTCATGGAGCAATTGCTCGAGGACATCGAGCCGCCGCGCGACAAGGTGTTCGACGATCTGGCCAAGGAATTGCGCGAGCGGCTGGTCGTTCCGGTGCTGCTCGGCGTCGCCACCCGCACCAACGGCGTCTTGCGTCTGCTCAAGGCGCTGCGACATGAATCGCCGGGCGTGGCGGAGACCGCCGCGCGGCTCGGCGCCGAGACCGACAGCGAAGCGCTGGCGATGGTGCTCAAGACCTTCCACACCACGCACGGCGGCAAGATGTCGGTCGTCCGCCTGCTCGCCGGGCAAGCCGGCGACGGCACCACCTTCCAGACGCCGGAAACCGAAGCCGGCCGGGTGGCGGGCATCTTCAAGCTGATGGGTCAGCATACCGAGAAGCGCGGGCCGGCGACGGCCGGCGAAACCGTCGCTTTGGGCAAGCTCGACGGCGCCAAGACCGGCGATACGTTGTCGACCGGCAAGCAGGCGCATGCGGCACTCGCCGACGTGAAACCCGTTCCGCCGGTGCTCGCGCTGGCGGTGCAGGCCAAGGAGCGCAAGGACGACGTCAAGCTGGGCGCCGCCTTCACCAAGCTCACCGAGGAGGATCCCTCGCTCTCCATCGTGCATGACGCCGAAAGCCACGAAGTCGTGATGTGGGGCCAGGGCGAGATGCACCTGCGCGTCGCCACCGAGCGGCTGGGCGACCGCTACGCGGTGCCGGTCACCACGCGGCCGCCGACCGTCGGCTACCGCGAGACCATCCGCAAGCCGATCAGCATCCGCGGCCGCCACAAGAAACAGTCCGGCGGCCACGGCCAGTTCGGCGACGTCGTGCTGGAGATCAAGCCGCTGCCGCGCGGTTCCGGCTTCCAGTTCGAGGAGAAGATCACCGGCGGCGTGGTGCCGCGCAATTACATTCCGTCGGTGGAAGAGGGCGTCATCGACGCGCTCAAGCACGGGCCGCTCGGCTTTCCGGTGGTCGACATGGCGGTGACGCTGGTCGACGGCAGCTACCACACGGTCGACTCCTCCGACATGGCGTTCCGCATCGCCGGCCGCATCGCCATTGTGGAAGGCCTACCGCAGTGCCAGCCGGTGCTGCTGGAGCCGATCCATCTGGTGGAAATCGTCTGCCCGACCGACGCGACGGCGAAGATGAACGCCATCCTGTCGGGCCGGCGCGGGCAGATTCTCGGCTTCGACACCCGCGAGGGCTGGTCGGGCTGGGACACGGTGCGCGCGCAGATGGCGGAAGCCGAGATTGGCGACCTCATCATCGAGGTGCGTTCGGCCACCGCCGGCGTCGGCTCGTTCACCTTCAAGTTCGACCACATGGCCGAATTGACGGGACGCACGGCCGATCAGATCGTCTCGGCCAGGCGCGCGGCGGAGTAGAGCTTTTCGAAGTGTCGTCCCCCGCGAAGGCGGGGGACCCAGTAGCCACAGATGGCTCAGTGATTACTGGATCGCCCGCCTGCGCGGGCGATGACAGCCGAATTTGCGGCGCCTCCCATAACCGTGACTTGCCTGTGAGCAGCGGGGTCCGTACCCCTTGAGACCTGATTCTGAGAGGGCCCGCCCATGAATGTGATTCACCGCCGCGGCTGGGAAATTCCCGAGCGCCTCGCCACTCCTGAGCATTTGGTGTTCAACCGCCGCAGCGTTTTGGTCGGTGGCGCAGCGGCCCTGGCGCTGACGCCGCGTACGGCGCTGGCGCAGCGCGTGAGCGATCTCGCCAAGCTGGCGGACCCGACGGCCAATCTTTACCCGGCCAAACGCAACGAGAAGTACAAGCTGGACCGGCCGATCACCGCCGAGAAGATCAACGACAACTACAACAACTTCTACGAATTCGGCACCTCCAAGACCATCGCCCAGGCGGCGCAGGCGCTGCGCATCCGGCCGTGGACGGTGAAGATCGACGGCATGGTCGACAAACCGTTCGAGATCGGCATCGACGATCTGATCCGCAAGATGACATTGGAGGAGCGCACCTACCGCCACCGCTGCGTGGAAGCCTGGAGCATGGCGGTTGCCTGGACCGGTTTCCCGTTCGCCAAGCTGGTCGCGCTCGCCAAGCCCTTGGGCTCGGCCAAGTTCGTCAAGATGACGACGTTCATGGACGCCAAGATGGCGCCCGGCCAGCGCATGTCCTGGTTCCCCTGGCCTTATGTCGAGGGGCTCACCATGGCGGAAGCGACCAACGAGCTCGCCTTCCTGGTCACCGGCGCCTATGGCCATCCGATCGACAAGCAGCACGGTGCGCCTTTGCGGTTGGCGGTGCCGTGGAAATACGGCTTCAAGTCGATCAAGTCGATCGTGCACTTCACCTTCACCGACAAGAGACCGGTCGGCATGTGGGAGGAATTGCAGGCCTCCGAGTACGGCTTCTGGGCCAACGTCAATCCGAAGGTGCCGCATCCGCGCTGGAGCCAGGCGACCGAGGAATTGATCGGCACCG
Organism: uncultured Alphaproteobacteria bacterium; assembly: GCA_963761245.1. Classification (GTDB taxonomy): domain Bacteria; phylum Pseudomonadota; class Alphaproteobacteria; order Rhizobiales; family Xanthobacteraceae; genus Pseudolabrys. Next base: position 104,740 of record CAVXGN010000025.1, read on the forward strand.
GCGAACGGCGGCCGACGCTGCTGTTCAACGGCTATGGCGACTATGTCGCCGATATCTATAAAGGCCTGGAAAAAGAGCGGCTGTGGACGTGAGCGGCTCTGTCGCCTCAGGTGCCGTCGCGCTATTGCCGCAGCGCAGCGGCGAATTGAGGAACCAACGCGGCGCGCTTGTGTTAAGCTAGACTGTGGCTCGCGGGAATGACCGGAGCCGAAGGCTCCTTAGTCAGCAAAGCGCCGCGAGCCCCTGAACCCGGGTTTCAGGAGGCGGTCATGGCTCATTCGCACGTTCTGCTTGGTGCGGGGACGACTCCTGCACAACTTTCCATCCGTCGCATCGGCTTTGCCGATCTCAAGGATGCGCTGGCCAAGGGCGTCGACGATTTCGCCGCCATGCCGACGCATGCCATGTTCCTGTGCGTCATCTATCCGATCATCGGCCTGGTGCTGGGCCGGCTCGCCTTCGGCTATTCGATCCTGCCGCTGATCTATCCGCTGGCGAGTGGCTTTGCGCTGATCGGCCCGCTGGCGGCACTCGGGCTCTACGAGCTGAGCCGGCGCCGCGAAGCCGGCCTCGAGGTCTCGACCAGCCACGCCTTTGACGTGCTGCGATCGTCGTCGATCGGCGCCATCGCGGCGCTCGGCATTCTGCTGCTGCTGATTGTCGGGATCTGGCTCGCCATCGCCAACGCGATCTATATGGCGGACTTCGGCTATGCGCCGCCGGCTTCGTTGCGCGAATTCGCCCACGACGTTCTGACCACGTCCGCCGGGTGGAATCTGATCATCGTCGGCAACGGCGTCGGCTTCTGCTTTGCCGCTCTGGTGCTGACCATCGGCGTGGTGTCGTTTCCGCTGCTGCTCGACCGCGACGTCGGAGCGGCCGTCGCGCTGCTGACATCGATCCGGGCGGTCGCCGGCAAATCCGCTCACCATGGCGGCTTGGGGTTTGATCGTCGCCGTCCTGCTCGCGCTCGGTTCGTTGCCGTTTTTCCTCGGGCTGACGGTGGTGCTGCCGATCCTCGGTCACGCGACCTGGCATCTCTACCGCAAGGTGGTCGAGCCGGCGGCGAGCCCGCAGCCGGACCTTCGTCCGCCGCCGAGCCGGCGCTCCGCCGTCGACTTTCCGGTCAATCTCTTCCCCTGGATACGCTAGCCGTGACGACCGAGCCGGAAGGGGACGCCCCTTCCGGCGCTCGCCCGCGATGCCTATCTCGCAGGAAACGCCAATCACCGTGATTTGGAGGGTTTCTTGCGCGCGTTCATTGCCTGCCTGATTGCCGGTCTCGTCATGTTGAATGCCGTCCCGGCGCCGGCCGCCGAGCATCCGGATCTCATCTTCAAGCGCTCGACGGTGTTCAAGTGGCTCACGCCGAACGACAAGCTCGCCACCTACGGGATCGACGATCCGCAGATCGACGGCGTCGCCTGCCATTTCACCGTGCCGGAGCGCGGCGGCATCAAGGGCTGGATCGGCGTGGCCGAGGAGGTCTCCGACATTTCGCTCGCTTGCCGGCAGATCGGGCCGATCAAGATCAAGGAGAAATTCTCCCAAGGCGAGGACATGTTCCGCAAGCGCCGCTCGCTGTTCTTCAAGAAGATGCAGATCGTGCGCGGCTGCGACACCAAGCGCAACGTGCTGGTCTACATGGTCTACAGCGACCGCATAATCGAGGGCTCGCCGAAGAATTCCACATCCACGGTGCCGATTATGCCTTGGGGCGCGCAGACCGACGTGCAGAAGTGCGCCGACTGGGTGGAGAAATAGGCCGCAAGCGCGCTACTATTCCAATTCGGGGCTACAGCCGGAGGCAACCATGTCCACCAATCAGCCGGATATCGCCGGCATTCAAAGCCGGGTTGCGCAAGCGTTGCACGAGCATTGGAAGCTCTATCTGATCGAAGGCATCCTGCTCATTATTCTGGGCGCCATCGCCATCATCATTCCGCCGATCGCCACCTTGGCGGTGACCATCCTGGTCGGCTGGCTGTTCCTCATCAGCGGCGTCATGGGGCTGTTCACCACATTCGCAATGCGGCAGGCGCCGGGCTTCTGGTGGTCGCTGATCTCGGCGGTGCTCGGTGTCGTGGTCGGCATCTGGCTGCTGGCGGCGCCGGTCGCGGGCGCCTTCTCGCTCACCATCCTGCTGGTCGCGTTCTTCATCATCGAGGGCGTGGCCTCGATCATGTTCGCGCTCGATCACAAGCGCGAGCTGTCCGGGCGCTGGGGCTGGATGATGGTCAGCGGCATCATCGATCTGATCCTGGCGGTGTTCATCTTCGCCCACCTGCCGAGCACGGCGGCCTGGGCGATCGGGCTGTTGGTCGGCATCAACATGATTTTCGGCGGCTCGGCGCTGACTGCGATGGCGCTGCACGCGCGCAATGCGCCAGCGTAACGGCGTTTACTTTTCCCCGTATTGCTCCGCCAGGCGCCGGTCGTAGTCGAGCACGGCCTGCAGCAACACCTGTGCGCCAGCGGCGCATTGCTCCTTCGAGGAATATTCCGCTTCGTTGTGGCTGATGCCGTCCTTGCACGGCACGAAGACCATGGCCGACGGCGCGACGCGCGCCACATAGGCGGCGTCGTGGCCGGCGCCGGAAATCATGTCGCGGGTGGTGAAGCCGGAGACCTGGGCGGCGGCACGCACGGCGGCGATGCAGGCGGGATCGAAGGCCTGTGGCGGCTGCGTCCAGATGTTCTTGATGGCGACGGTGAGACCGAGCTCGGCCTCCAGCTTTTTCGCGGCCTGCGCGATCTCGCTTTCCATGCGGTCGAGCTCCTTGGGATCGGGAGCGCGCATGTCGATCATAAAGAAGACTTCGCCGGGCACTACGTTAGGCGCGCCGGGTTTGACCTCGAGCAGGCCGACGGTGCCGACGGCGGTTGCACTTTTGCGCGCGGCGGCATTGACCGTCTCGACCAGTCGGGCGGCGCCAAGCAGCGCATCGTGGCGTCGCCGCATCGGCGTGGTGCCGGCATGGGTGTCCTGACCGACGACCGTCACTTCGTACCAGCGCATGGCCTGTACGCCGGTGACGACGCCGATGTCCTTGCTCTCGGCCTCGAGATAGGGCCCTTGCTCGATATGCACTTCGAAGAACGCCGACAACTTGTGGTCGCCGCAGCGCTGCGGGCCGCGGTAGCCGATCTTCTCCAGCGCGTCGCCGAACGATTCGCCGCTGCGATCTTGCCGCTGCGCGGCCCAATCGCGCGCGAACACGCCGGCGAATACGCCGGAGGCGATCATGGCCGGCGCGAAGCGGGCGCCTTCCTCATTGGTCCAGTTGACCACTTCGATGGGCGCGAAAGTTTCGTAACCGGCGCGATGCAGCGTGCGCAGCGCTTCGAGCGCGGCCAGCACGCCGAGCGCGCCGTCGAACTTGCCGCCGGTCGGCTGGGTATCGAGATGGCTGCCCATGGCGATGGGTGGAATGTCGGCGCGCTGGCCGGCGCGCCGCGCGAACATCGTGCCCATGTCGTCGACGGTGACGGTGCAGCCGAGCGCTTCACAGCGAGCCTTGAACCAGTCGCGCACCTGGCGGTCGAGCTCGGTCAGCGTGAGCCGGCAGATGCCGCCCTTCGGCGTGGCGCCGATCTGGGCGGTCTCCATCAGGTCATCCCACAGCCGCTCGGGATCGATGGTGAGGTTTTTCATGATCGGCGAAGGTCGCGGGTGGACAAAGTAGGCGAGCATCCAGTTCAATAACGTCCGATGTCAAGGCGGCGACTTTGCCGCCACCAAGACTTGGCAAGGAGAACAAACATGCCGGCTTATTGGGTAGCGCGTTCCAAGATCAACGATCCGGTCGAATACAAGAAATACACCGACCTGGCAGGCGGCATCGTCGCCAAATACGGCGGCAAGGTGCTGGCGCGCGGCGGACGTTTTCAGATCATGGAAGGACCGGACAAATTTCACCGCTTTATCGTGCTTGAGTTTCCGACATTGGAGCAGGGCGTGGCCTGTTTCAAATCGCCGGAATACAACCAGGCTGCGGCATTCCGCCGGAGCGGGGCGGGCGAGGTGGAAACCGTCATGGTGGAGGGCGTGTAGGGCAGGGTGGGACGCTATATCCGGCGCGGTGGACAGCCAGCCCCCACTAGCGCGCATTGACGCAATTCGCTTAAGATGCGCAATAAGGAAAACAAATTAAGATGCCGCAATAAGGCAAATAAGTTGGGAGGAGACAAGATGATGCTTCACTATCTGAAAAATCGGACTATCGCCTGCCTCGGCGGCGTGGCGCTGGCCGTCGCGATGCTGTTGTCACCGGCGACTGCGCAAGACAAGAAACCGCTTAAGCTCGGGTTCAGCATGGCGCTGACCGGCCCCTTGGCCGGCGCCGGCAAGGCGGCCCTGATCGCCATGGAGATCTGGAAAGACGACATCAACAAGAAGGGCGGGCTTCTGGGACGCCAGGTCGATTTTGTCTATTACGACGACGCTACCTCGCCGTCCAAGGTGCCGGGAATCTACAGCAAACTGTTGGATGTGGATAAGGTCGATCTGGTCGTGTCCAGCTATGGCACCAATGAAATTTCGCCGGCGATGCCGCTCGTCATGCGAAAAGGACTGGTGTTCATGTCGTTGTTCGGTTTGGCCGTGAACGACAAGTTCGACTACGACCGCTACTTCCAGATCATGCCGGCGGGTCCGGTGCCTGGGGACGATTGGTCCCGCGGGTTCTTCGATATCGCCATGGAGCAGAATCCCAAGCCGAAAACCATCGCGCTGTTGGCGGAAGACGCGGACTTCGCGTTGGCCGCTGTCGCCGGTGCCCGGCATCACGCCAAACGTCTCGGCCTGAAGATCGTTTACGACAAGACGTTTCCCTTCGGCTCGCCCGACGTAACCTCGGTCATGCGGGCGGTCAAGGCCGCGGATGCGGATCTGGTCTATGTCGGATCCTATCCGGGCGGCTCGGTCGGTCTCGTCAAGGCGGCCAATGAACTCGGCCTCAAGGCCAAGATGTTTGGCGGCGGCATGGTCGGACTGCAGTTTGCCGGAATTCAGAAGAATTTGGGTCCGATGCTCGATGGCATCGTCAACTACGACTTCTGGGTGCCGGAACCGACCCTCAACTTCCCGGGCGTCAAGGAGTTCCTGGCGAAGTATCAGGAAGCCGCGAAGGGTAAGGGCGTCGATCCGTTCGGCCACTACCTGCCGCCATACGCCTATGCCTATCTGCAGGTTCTCGGCGACGCGGTGAACGCGGTCGGCAGTCTGGACCAGAAGAAGCTCGCCGAATACATCCACAAGACCACTTTCACCACGGTGGTCGGGCAGGTGAAATTCGGCAAGAACGGCGAGTGGGAAAAGTCCCGCACACTGCAGGTACAGTTCCGCGACGTCGCTCCCAACGACCTCGCGCAGTTCAACAAGCCGGGTAAGCGGATCGTTCTGTATCCGGAAAGCGTTAAATCCGGCAAGATCCAGTATCCGTACAAGCAGTAGCGAAAAATCGCTTCTAGGTTAAGGCTAAGGCATCAGAGGCCCGGACGACAGTGTTCACACCAGAGTTGATTTTGAACGCTGTCGTTGCGGGCCTCATGCTTGGCGCTTTTTACGCGGCGGTTGCACTCGGCCTCTCGATCACCTTTGGGCAGCTCGACATCGTCAATATCGCCCACCCGACATTCGTCATCCTGGGCTCATTCGTCGTCTATATAGTGAATGGAAAATTTGGTATCGATCCGATTCTGATCGGGGTCGCCTTCCTGCCGGTTTTTTATTTCCTGGGCACGATCCTATACCGATTTTATTACGTCAGTTTCGAGAGAACCGGCCAGGAATCATTGAGCGGCCTGGCATTTTTTTTTGGCCTCATGTTCATCATCGAGGTCGTGTTGATCCTGACGTTCGGCGTCGATTACCGGCTGGTGTCGGCGCCCTATATCGGCAAGACATTGCATGTCGGGGTCGTCGAGATGCCTTACAGGATGCTGATTCCCGCGATCGTCGCGACCGTGATGACCGGCTCGGTCATCCTCTATATGTCCAAGACCTTCCTGGGAAAAACCATATTGGCGGTGTCCCAGGATCGATTGGCGTTGCAGCTCATGGGCGCTGATCCCGTCAAGGTAAAACGGATCGCACTCGGCATCGCCATCGCCACCGCGTCGGTGGCGGGCGCGCTGTTGATCATCATTCAGCCGGTCGAGCCTTCGGTCGGCCGGTCCTATATCGGGCGCATATTCGCGATTGTCGTTCTTGGCGGCATGGGCAGCATAAGCGGCACGTTCATCGCCGCCATTCTGATTGGCGTCGTGGAGAGTTTCATCGCCACATTCTATGGTCCGTCCTGGGCACCGGCTGTCGGTTTCGGCATCCTTCTTTTGACCCTGGCCGTCCGGCCACAAGGCATATTCGGCAGGGCCTAGATGAAGCTCGACAAATTCTGGATATCAGCCGCCGTCATATTCGTCCTCGGGTTCGTTTTCACCAAACTGGTCGACAACGAGTTTTATTTTTTTGCGATCTACACGATCCTGCAGGGCGTGATCATGGCGGTGGCGTGGAATATCTTGGGTGGCTTCACCGGCTATGTGAATTTTGGCAGCGCCGGATTTTTTGCCGTCGGGGTCTATACGTCGGTTTCGCTGAATAAGGCGTTCGGCCTACCGCTACCGGTGACGCTGGTCATCGCCGGAGTCATTTGCGGGCTTTTGGGCCTGGCGGCGGGCTATCTCACTCTCAGGCTCAAGGGCGTCTATTTCGCGATTGCCACCTTGGCCGTGGCTCTGGTGTTCGAGACCGTCGTCAACAATTGGAAATATGTCGGCGGAGCGGCGGGGACCTATATTCTTCCGCCAAAGAACTCCTTCATTTTCGATAATTTCATCGAACTGCTGTTTATGCTGATGCTGTTCCTGGCAATCGTCGCAACGGCGGTTTCGCGCTATGTCAGCTCGTCCCGTTTGGGCCAAGGCCTGGCCGCGATCCGCGACGACGAGCTCGCCGCAGAATGCATGGGCGTGCCGACTCTCAAATTGAAACTCATCTCGACCACGACAATGGGCGTGCTCATGGGCGTCGCCGGCGCGCCGTATCCCTTCTTCGTCTCCTTCGTCGAACCGGTGTCGGCATTTTCCTTGCTGATTGCGGTCAATGCCATCGCCATGCCGATGATCGGCGGTACCGCGGTCTGGTACGGTCCAGTGCTCGGCGCTTTGATTCTGGGTGTCGTACTGGAGACCACGACAGTCACTATTTCGTCGGAACTCAACCTGCTGATCGTCGGCATCTTGCTGGTGATGTTCATCACGCTCGCGCCCAAGGGGATCGTCGGGCTGGTGGAGGACTACAAGAAAAGGCAAGGCGCAACCGATGGCTGATCGCATCCTGGAGGTTTCCAATCTGACCAAGCGGTTCGGCGGATTCGTGGCGCTGGATTCCGTTAGCCTTCATTTGGATCGGGGCGAGCGGCTCGGGCTGATCGGGCCCAACGGGTCCGGAAAGACCACCATGATCAATTGTATCTCGGGCGCGCTGTTTATTGACGACGGGACCGTCGTCTTCAACGGCCAGGACATCACGTCGATGCCCGCCTACAAGCGCGCCCATTTGGGAATCGCCCGCAGTTTCCAGATTCCAAGGCCGTTCAAGACCATGACCGTGCTCGAGAACCTGTGCGTCCCGCTGGAATACGCCGCTTGGGACCGGGCGGACCACCGCCATATCAACGAACAGGCGATGGAAATCCTCGAGACGGTGAACTTCGCCGACCGAGCCCACGATAATTCAGCGGGCTTGACTCAGGTGGATATGCGGAAACTGGAACTCGCCCGCGCGCTGGCCGCGAAACCGACGCTGCTGGTGTCCGATGAAGCCATGGCCGGCCTTTCCAGTTCCGAGGTCGACGAAATTCTGGAAATATTGATGGTGCTGAACGCCCAAGGCGTCGCCGTCATCATGATCGAACATATCATGCGTGCGGTGATGCGGTATTCGGAACGAATCGTGGTGTTGGACGCGGGCAGGAAAATCGCCGAAGGTTCGCCCGACCAGGTGACGCACAATCCGGAAGTTGAAAGGGCTTATCTTGGCGCATAGCCTCACCGTCAAGAACGTGGAAGCCGGTTACGGATCGGTTCGGGTGCTGCACGGGGTTTCAATGACCGTGAGCGACGGCGAGACCGTCGTGCTGCTCGGCTCCAACGGCAACGGCAAATCGACCCTGATCAAATGCATTATCGGCCTGGTGCAACCCTCGGCCGGCGAAATCACCGCCGAAATCAATGGCGTCACTACCAGCCTGATCGGCAAGTCGCCGGAAGAGATCGTCGATTTGGGGATCGCCCTTGTGCCCGAAGGCCGGCGCTTGTTCCCTGTGCTAAGCGTCGAGGAGAACCTCAATCTGGGCGCCTTTCGGCCGGCGGCGCGGGCAAGCCTGAAAGAAAGTTTGGATTTCGTTTTCACCGCATTCCCGGTTTTGGCGGAACGCCGCAAACAGTTGGCGGGGAGCATGAGCGGCGGCGAACAGCAGATGGTCGCGGTGGCGCGGGCGCTGATGTCCAAGCCTGCCATATTGCTTGTCGATGAGCCTTCGGTGGGGCTTGCGCCTATTCTGGTCAGCCGCATGATCGCGAAGATCAAGGAATTGAAGGATGACCGAAACCTGACGGTCCTGATGGCCGAACAGAATTTCAACCAGGCCATCAAGATCGCCGACCGCGGATATATTATCGTTCACGGCCAAATCGAATTCGAAGGCAAGAGCGCGGCCGATCTCGAAAACAACGATATGATCAAACGGTATTATCTTGGCGTCTGATTGCCCAAGGTGAGCCTGAGCCTGTCGTAAATCAGTTTCGGACATACGGATGATGCAGCCCGCCCAGGACCGGACGGTGGGCGCATTCGGTCGCGGTCGCTCAGGCCGCCGCTTGTGGGCGCACGCCCTCGGGCAGTTGCATCGGCTTGTTGGCGCTGTCTTTGAACTCGACGGTCATGAACACCATTTCCTTGTCGCCGAGATTTTCCAGATCGTGCACCTTGAACTCGTCTTTGCCGTAGGTCTCGTGGCGCGTTTCGCCGGGCTGCATAGGTGTATTCGACCGTGGTGCCGTCATGCACGTGCTGGCGGCCGCGGCCGCCCGAGACCGAGGTCCAGAAATAATCCAGCACGTGGCGGTGGAAACCGACGCGTTCGCCCGGAGCGAGGCGGATGATCCAGACGCGCGTGCGCTCGTTCTCCGACAACAGCGTGGTGCCGACGCAAGGGTTGGGGTTCTTGCTCTCGCGCTCGAATTCGGCGGCGATGTCGGCCGGCCAAGCGGACTTGTCTTTCTTTTCGGCGGCCTTATCGAGCATGGTCAGGGCCATGGCAATTCCTCCAGTGCTATTTGCCGTCATATATAGCATATTCCGGCGGACTTAAAGATTGAGGTGAGTGAATTGGCCGGGTCCAAACGCGCGATTGTCATCGGCGGCTCGATGAGTGGGCTGCTCAGCGGCTTGGTGCTGCGCCGCGCCGGCTGGGACGTGGACGTCTACGAGCGGGTGGGCAGCGAGCTGTCCGGCCGCGGCGCCGGCATCGTCGCCCAATACGAACTGATCGAGCGGTTGCGTGCGCTCGGTCTCGCCACCGATGCGCTCGGCGTGAAAATCACCACCCGCAAGATTTTCGATGCACAGGGGCACGTGACCGAAGAGGTCGAATGCCCGCAGGTGCTCACGGCCTGGGAGCGGGTGTACCGGCTGCTGCGCGACGCCTTTCCGCCTGAGCACTATCACCGCGGGCGCGGGCTAGACCATTTCGAGCCGGGCGCGAATGCCGTGACGGCGCATTTTTCCGACGGTGAAAGCATCGCCGCCGATCTCCTGGTCGGCGCCGACGGCATCCGCTCCACCGTGCGCCAGCAGGCGCTGCCCGAAGCGCTGCCGCTTTATGCCGGCTACTCCGCCTGGCGCGCGCTGATCGCGGAGGACGCGTTTCCGCCCGACGTGCACCGCGACCTGTTCGAATACATGGGGTTCGGCCTGCCGCCGGGCGAGCAGTTCCTCGGCTATCCGGTGGCGGGGCCGGACAACGACCTGCGCCCCGGCCATCGCCGCTACAACGTGGTCTGGTACCGGCCGGCCGACGAGACGACGAAATTGCAATGGCTGCTCACCGACGAGAGCGGCGTGACGCATGCGATCTCGATCCCGCCGCCGTTGATCCGCCGCGAGGCGATCGCCGAGATGCGCGCCGATGCCGAGCGGCTGCTGGCGCCGCAGTTCCGCCAGGTGGTGCGGCTGATCGAAGAGCCGATTTTGCAGCCGATCTACGATCTGGAATCGCCGCGCATGGCGTTCGGGCGCGTGACGATCCTCGGCGATGCGGCTTTTGTCGCGCGCCCGCATGTGGCGGCCGGCGTGTCGAAAGCGGCCGACGATGCCGCGGCGCTGGTTGCGGCGTTGCAGGCGGAAAGCAATGTGGAAAGCGCGCTTAAGCGTTTCGAGGCGGCGCGGCTAAGGGAGAACTATCGCATCATCGAGCGCGCGCGCCATCTCGGCGCCTATCTGCAGGCGACGCAGACGCAAGAGGAGCAGACCCGCGCCGGTCTGCACAGCACCGACAGCGCGGTGGTTGCCGAGACGGCAGTGCTGGATTTTCTGTACGCGTGATACGCCGCACCTTACAGCTGTCATCGCCCGCGGAAGCGGGCGATCCAGTAATTGCCATCCTTGCGGAGAATACTGGATGCCCCGTTTCGCGGGGCATGACACCGAGCGCTCGGCGCGCGCTTACAATCCGAGTAACCTCTTCGCATTGCCGCCGGCTAGCGCCGCGCGCGTGGAATCGTCGAAGCTCTCCACCGACGCGATGTGGCCGACGGGATCGTTCTCCAGCATATCGAATGGATAGTCGGTGCCCATGACGATGCGGTCGGCGCCGTAGGTCTTCACCAGCGCCTCGAGCTGGTGCGGCGTAAACACGACCGTGTCGAAATAGACGTTCCGGTGCAGATAAGTCGTCGGCGGCTTCGGCAGGTTGCCGTGCGCGTCCGACCGCGCTCCCCAGGCATGATCGATGCGGCCGGAGTAGGCGCCGAGGAAACCGCCGCCATGCACGGCCAGAACGCGAAGCTTGGGATGCCGTTCGAACACGCCGTCGAAAATCAGGTAGTGCAGCGCCATTGTGGTGTCGAGCGGATTGCCGATCACGTTGTTGAAGTAAAAGCGCGCGAAGCGCTGCGGTTGGGTGAAGCCGGACGGATGGATCAGCACCAGCGCGTCGAGCTCCTCGGCCTTCTTCCAGAACGGCGCGAATTCAGGATCGGATAGCTCCTTGCCGTTGACGTTGGTGAGAATCTCGACGCCCTTGAAGCCGAGCTGCTTCATGCCGCGCTCGAGCTCCTTGGCCGCCTCGTTGCCGTCCTGCATCGGCACGCCGCCGAGCGCAACCAGCCGATCCTTATGCTTGCGAACATATTCGGCGATGCCGTCGTTGAGCGCGCGGGCGGCTTCAACGCCGACGTCGACGGGCAGGTAATAGTAGATTTGCGGCGGTGCCGGACAGATGAGCTGCATGTCGACGCCCATCGCGTCCATCACGGCGAAGCGCTCGTCGGTCGTGGCGATGCGCGTGCGGATGTCGGCCGCCTGCTTTGCCATCAGTTCCTGCGTATCGGGTGTCGAATCATGAACCAGCGGATCGTTGGACTTCTTGAGATGCGGCGTGACGATCTCGGCCACCCGCGGCACCGCGACATGCGCGTGCATGTCCACGGTGAGGCTTTTCGGCCGCACCTCGCGCCCCGGCTTTCCGTGCTTGCGCGCCGCAGTGTCGGCGTATTTGTTCCAGACGTTCGCCATTGCCATTCCCTCGATTGTTATTTCTTCGGCTGTCATCATCCGCGAAGGCGGATGATCCAGTAGCTGGTGGGCATTCGATTTTCAATGGTGTGCGCCGCGAACACTGGCTCCCCGCTGTTGTGGGGACGACAGCTTTGCCTAGAACACCCCAAGATGCTGCCTCAAGTCGACGCCATCCTTGTCGAGTTGCGCGGGCGTCGAGACGACGACCACGCGGCCGGTGTTGAGGATGACGATGTCGTCGGCAATGTCGAACACCAATCTTGGATTCTGCTCGACCAGCACGATTGATAGCCCGCTTTCCTTCAACTTGCGGATGGTGGCCATCACCTCGGCGACGATTTGCGGTGCCAGCCCTTCCGACGGCTCGTCCATCAACAAGACGCGCGGATTGCCCATCAGCGCGCGGCCGATCGCCAGCATCTGCTGCTCGCCGCCCGACAGATGGGCGGCGATCTGGTTGCGCCGCTCGGCCAGCCGCGGAAACATCGCGAACACCGTATCGGCGGTCCACGGCGCATGCTTGCCGTTATCGGGCTTGCGCCCGGCAACCGCGAGATTTTCGCGCACGGTCAGGCTCTTGAAGATGCGGCGGCCCTGCGGCACCAGCGCCACGCCGCGCGCCGCGATCACCTCGGGCGAGAGGCCCGTGACACGATCGCCGTAAACCATGACGTCGCCGTGCCGCGGCGGCAGCAGCCCCATGGTGACGTTCATGCAGGTCGATTTGCCGGCGCCGTTGCGCCCGAGCAACCCGAGCATGCGCGCTTCGCCGAGCTCGAACGACACGTTCTGCAGCACATGGCTGTCGCCGTAATAGGCTTCGATCGCGCGCAAGGTGAGGGCGCTAGTGGCCAAGGTAGACCTCCCGGGTGCGCGGGTCGGCCACCACTTCGGCGCGATTGCCTTCGACGATCACCTCGCCGAAATGCAGAAGCGTGATGCGCTCGGCGAATTCCAGCGCCACGTCCATGTTGTGCTCGATCATCACCATGGTGACGTCGCGCGGGATCGCCATCAAGCATTGCTGCACGTCCTGGCGCTCGTCGATGGACAATCCGGCGAACGGCTCGTCGAGCAGCAGTACCTTCGGATTCTGCGCCAGCGCCATCGCGATCTCGACGCGGCGGCGTTCGCCATAGGAGGTCTGCGACAGCGGCCGCTCGGCAATATCGGCGAGCCCGACGCGGGCGAGCGCCGCGCGCGCATCCTCGACAATGTGGCCCTGCCGCGTCATGTCGATGAACGGGTTCCAACGCAGTGGCGATAGCCCAAGCAGCGCCAGCGAAACATTGTGCACGATGGTGTCTTGCGGGAAGAGGGTGATGATTTGATAGGTGCGCGCCATGCCCAGATGCGGGCGGCGCCGGCTCGGCACCTTGGTGATTTCGTGGCCGAACAGTTGGATCGAGCCGGAGTCGGGTGCAATTTCGCCGGTGATGAGATTGAACAGCGTGGTTTTGCCGGCGCCGTTCGGGCCGATGATCAGCCGCCGCTCGCCGGGCTCGACATCGAGATTGACGTTTGACGTCACGTGCAGCCCGCCGAAGGCCTTGCACAGGTTCTTGACGGTGAGCGCGCTCATGGCTCGGCCCCCGCCTCGGTCGGCGCAGCGGCGTCCGCGCCGCGCGCGCCAGTTCGCCGCCAGGCCAGCCGCCACAGCCGCACGCTGCCGGGTACCAGTCCTTCCGGCATGAAAATCACGATGGCGACAAAGATTGCACCCAGCAGCATATTCCAGCGTTCGATGAAGCCCGAGACCACGCTCTTGACCACGACCACCAGCGCCGCGCCGACGATCGGGCCGAGCAAAGTGCCGGCGCCGCCCGAGATCACCATCAGCAGCACCTCGGCCGAGGCGGTCAAGTCGAGCGCCTGCGGGCTGATGAACTGGGTGTAGTAGACGAACAGGACGCCAGAGATTGCCGTCAGCAGTCCAGAGAGCATGCAGGCCCAGAAGCGGATAGCCCAGACGTGATAGCCGAGCGCGTTCATGCGGCGCGGCTGGTCGCGCGTGCCCATCAGCGCGGCGCCAAGCGGCGAGCGCACGAACACCGTCACCGCCGCCAGCGATAGCAGAAAGACGACCAGCGTCGTGTAGTAAAAGGAGGTTGCCGTGTTGATCGCGATGCCGAACGGATGCGGCCGGCCGTGCAGATTGATGCCGTTGTCGCCGCCGGTGATGCTGATCCAGCGATAGGCCAGGCCCCAGATGATTTCGCCGAGCGCCAGCGTGATCATGATGAAGCCGATGCCGGTCGCGCGCAGCGACAGCACCGCATAGAGCGCCATCGACGCCATGCCGGCGACGAGCGCTGTGAGAATGGCGACCGGATGGCCGAAACCGTGCTGCAACATGTAGCCGGTTGCGTAGGCGGCGATGCCGAACAGGCCGGCATGGCCGAGAGAAACCAGTCCGCCGTAGCCGGCAAGGACGTTCAGGCCAATGGCGAAGACGGCGTAGAACAAGATTTGGCTGGAGACATTGAGGTAATAAATGCCGGGCATCCAATAGGGCAGCGTCGCCAGCGCCAGCAAGCCGACGGCGATGGCGATAATTCGCGCGCTCATGGCACGAACCTGCCGAACAAGCCCTGCGGCCTCACGATCAGCACGATCAGCATGGGCAGGAACAAGACGAAGTAGGAAAGCTCCGGCAGCAGCGCCTGGCCGAAATTATAGATGAAGCCGATGATGATGCTGCCGACGAAACTGCCGAGCAGGCTGCCCGAGCCGCCGAGAATGACCACCACCAGCGCCAGCGGCAGCATGTCCTGGTCGAGACCGGGATAGACCGACAGGATCGGCGCGCCGATGATACCGGCGAAGGCGGCAAGCCCGGCGCCGAGCGCGAACACGATGGTGAACAGCTGCGAGACGCGGATGCCGACCACCCGCGCCATGTCGGGATCGTCGACGCCGGCGCGGATCATCGCGCCGAGCCGGGTGCGATCGAGCAGCAGCCAGAGGCCGACCGCCGCCACTACTGCGATGGCGATGACCGCCAGCCGGTAGTGCGGGAACACCAGCGGACCGTAGCGAATAAAGCCGGTGAGGCTTTCCGGGGTGTCGACGCGAACCGGATCGCCGCCCCAGACCATCAGGCAGAAATCGGCGACGATAAAGGAGATGCCGAGCGTCACCAGGACTTGCGCCATTTGTTGGCCCGGCAATTGGCGCAGCAGAAAGCGCTCGATCACGGTGCCGAACGCCGCGACCAGCACGGTGGCCATCAGCACCGCCGCCCAGAAATTGAACGTCATGCTCAGATAGCCGCCGGCGAAGGTTGCGCCGAAATAGGCCCCGAGCATGAACAGCGAGCCATGCGTCAGGTTCGGGATGCGCATCAGGCCGAAGATCAGCGAGAAACCCGCCGCCAACAGAAACAAGAGGCCGCCGAAGGTGATGCTGTTGACCGTCAGCAGCAGCCAGAACGTCATGTCCGCCGTCTTTCCGCTTATTCTTTCTGCGTCGTGCACATTTTTCCGCTCGTCCCCGCGAACGCGGGGACCCAAGGAGAAAGATCGCCAAGCCGGCAATCTGGACTCTGGATTCCCGCTTACGCGGGAATGAGCGGAACAAGAATGCGCGCGGGCGCCGGATCAGCGGCGCCCGCGGCGATCGTTTCTTCAGATCAGCATTTCTTCAGCGGCGGATAGTTGCGCGAATAGACCGGATGCGCGAGGAACTCCTTCTCCGGCCAGGTCCAGAACTGGCTGACGTCCTTGTAGGTCTTGACCGTCTTGTTCCAGAGCTTGAGGCCGTAAGGCGCGTCCGACCGCTTTTCGCAGACGCGGACGTAGAAGTCGCCGACCACGTTGCCGAGATGGTCGAACTTGATCGGCCCGCGCGGCGTGTCTTTCAGGTTCACGGCTTTGAGCGCGGCCATGAACTTTTCCTTATCGTCGGTCTTGCCGTTGGTCGCCTCGAGGCCGGCATTGACGACGTCGCAGTTGATGTAGAGACCCGCGGCATAGAAGCCGGGGACGACCTTGAACTCCTTGAGCATCGCCTGGATGAACTTCTTGTTGGCGTCGGTGTCGAGGTCGAGCGTGTAGGGGCAGCAACTGATCTGGCCGATGGCTTCATCGCCGAATGAGTGCAGCAGCGCGTCGTCGCCGCCGGTCTCGCCGGTGACCAACGGGAATTTGACACCGAAATTGGCGTACTGCTTCAGGAAGCGCAGCGGCACGCCACCAGGGAAGCCCTGGCAGACGACGTCGCAATCGCTGATCTGGGCGATGTAGGGCGTATAGTCGGGCGTGCCCAAAGGCGTCCACAGCTTCTTGACCACGCAGCCGCCGTCCTTCTCGAACGCCGCCTGGAAGCCGCCTTCCTGCTCGTAGCCGAAGGCGAAATCCCAATCGATGGTGATGGCCCTCTTCTTACCCATCTCGGTCGCGGCGTAATGACCCATCGGCTGCATGGCCTGCGAGGAGGTCGCCGAGGGGCGCAGGAAGTAGGGGTTGGGCCGGCGCTGAGTGAGGTCGTCCGCGCCGGCGAGGCTGAGCGTCGGCGTTTTGTGCTGCTTGATGTAGTCGTCGATCGCCAGCAATTCGAAAGCGGCGAGCGGGCCGAGGATGACGTCGACCTTGTCGCGCTCAATCAATTCCTGCGCCTTGGTCTTGGTGCCGGCCGGCTTGCCGCCGGTATCGGCGGAGAAGAATTCGACCTTGCGGCCGGCCATCTTGTTGTCGTGCTCCTTCAGCCAGGTGAGCACGCCCTGTTCCATCTGGATGCCGCCCTGCGCCAGTCCGCCGGTCTTGACGGTGAGCAAGCCGAGCTTGAACGGCGCGCCTTGGGCGACCGCCGGCATTGGAAATTTGAAAGTCGCCGCCGCTACGCCGGCAGCAGTGCCGGCCATGAATTTACGACGCGTGTATTTGCGAGACATTCTCAATTCCTCCCTTATACGCCCCTCTGGGGGGCCCACGTTTCGAGCGGCCTTGTTCGTCGGCCATTTTATCGGCCAGCGTGGCCGTATGCGGCGCGAAGAGATCGCTACCGGGGGGTGCCTGTTGCGGCAAACCGCATCGGCCCCATCAATTGCTAATGTTTTCCATAATGTAAAGCCCGGTTGCTGCGCTGCGGTGACACACGCTTAATATGCGGCCCTGCCAAATGTGGGCAGGTCGTCTTGCCCGTGATAGTTTTCGCGCAAAAGAAACGACCAAGCGGGGAGCGCGGAGGATGGCGACGAACGGATTTGACGCCAGACCCATATCCGGGTCGATCGGCGCGGAAATACTGGGCATCGATCTCGCCAGCGATCCTGGCCACAACGTCATCGCCGCCATTCGCCAAGTCTGGCTCGATCACGGCGTGATTTTCTTTCGGGACCAGGATTTGCCGCCGGCCAAGTTCATCGACTTCGCCAAGCGGTTCGGCGAATTGGTCGAATATCCCTTTGTGAAAGGCATTGAGGGATTTCCCGAAATCATTCCGGTCGTGAAGCTCGAGCACGAGACCAAAAATTTCGGCGGCATCTGGCACAGCGACACCGCCTATCTCGAGACGCCGCCGATGGGCACCATGCTGATCGCGCGTGAGGTGCCGCCGTGCGGCGGCGATACGCTCTTCGCCAACGCCACTCTTGCCTATGAGACATTGTCCGACGGCATGAAGCGCATGCTGGAGGGCATGATCGCGATCAATCACTCGGCCAAGGCGGACGTCACGCGCACCCGCGAGGATCGTATACGCGACGGCGGCAAGGCCGACGCCAAGCGGGAATTCATCAGCGAGCATCCGGTGGTGCGAACCCATCCGGAGACGGGGCGTAAGGCGCTTTACGTCAATGTCGGACATACCGTGCGCTTCAAGGACATGACCGAGGAGGAGAGCGCGCCGATCTTGAATTACCTCTTCCAGCACCAGGTCCGCCCCGAATTCACCTGCCGCTTCAATTGGCGCGTCGGCTCGCTGGCGTTCTGGGACAATCGCTGCGTGCTGCACAATCCGATCAACGATTACCAAGGCTATCGCCGCGTCATGCACCGGGTCACGCTCGCCGGCGACAAGCCGCGCTGATGCGAATTGCGGAGGATGGGTCGATGCAGATCGTGCCGCTGGGTCCGGGCTTTGCCGCAGAGCTGCGCGGCGTGACGCTGACGCAAGTCGCTGCCGACGATGCCGTCTATGCCGCGGTGCGCGCGGCGTTCGAGGAGCATTCGGTGCTTGGTGTTCCGCGATCAGGAGGTGGCCGACGACGGTCAGCTCGCCTTTTCGCGCCGCTTCGGGCAACCGGAAGTGACCAAGGTCGGTTCGCAAGGCACCGGCTCGCATTTTGTGATTCTCACGACCATCGGGCCTGACGGAAAGGTCGTGCCGCCCGATTCGCGTCTTGCGCTGCGCAACAAGGCCAACCAGCTCTGGCATACCGACTCATCGTTCAAGCGCGTGCCGGCGCTCACCTCGGTGCTGTCGGCG
The DNA here is from genome assembly GCA_963761245.1 of uncultured Alphaproteobacteria bacterium. Taxonomy (GTDB): domain Bacteria; phylum Pseudomonadota; class Alphaproteobacteria; order Rhizobiales; family Xanthobacteraceae; genus Pseudolabrys. The sequence goes on from CAVXGN010000025.1 coordinate 122,972, forward strand.
CGCATCATCCCGGCGCGCGGCGGCGAAACCGAATTTGTCTCGACGCGGCTTGCCTTCGAGCGGCTCGATACGGCGCTGCGGGCAAAACTCGCCAATTCCTTTGCCTGGCACGACTACGCGCATTCGCGCGGCCAGATCGCCGCCGATCTCGCCAGTCCCGAGGAGCGCGCGGCGTTGCCGCCAGTGTGCTGGCGCATGGTGTGGAAGAACCCGGCGAACGGCCGCAGCGCGCTTTATCTCGCCTCGCATGCCTATGCGGTCGAAGGCATGGATGCCGCGGCCGGCACGCGGCTGATCGACGCGTTGATGGAAACGGCGACCGCGCCGGGCACCAGCTACGTGCATGAATGGAAAAGCGGCGACGTGGTGATGTGGGACAATCGCGCCACCATGCATCGCGGCCGGCCATGGCCGGCGCATGAGGCGCGCTACATGGTGCGCACGACCATCTCGGCCAGCGAAGCGGACGGGCTCGAGAGCATGCGTCCGCCATCGCAGCAGGCAGCGGAATAGCGGTTAGGCGCGCGCTCCTGCCATTCCGAAGATTTGCCGCGCATCCGCCGGCGTCGCGACTTCATCGCCCAGAATGCTGACGATCTTCGCCGCCTTCTCCACCAGCGCGGCATTGCTGGGCGCCATCTTGCCCTTCTCCAGATAGAGATTGTCTTCCAGGCCCACACGCACATGGCCGCCCAGCAAGATGGTCTGCGCGGCGATGGGGAATTGATACAGTGAGATGCCGAAGGCGAACCAGATGCAGTCGGGCGGCAGCAGGCTGCGCATGTAGCTGACCGCTTCCGAGGTGGCGGGCTGCCCCCAGGATATGCCGAGGCAGATCTGGAAGAGGGCCGGCGACTTGATATGACCGGTTTCGATCAGCCGCTTGGAGAGCATCAGGTGACCGGCCTCGAATACTTCCAACTCGGGCCTCACCCCGACATCGCGGATCGCCGCGGCCATGGCTTCGAGATGCGGCGGCGTGTTGACGAAAACCTGGCCGCCCATGTTCATGCTGCCCATGTCGAGGCTGCAGATGTCGGGCTTCAGCTCGACCACATGCTGTACGCGCGTCGCCGGCAATGACAGCGTACTGCCGGGCGCGGGCTTGAGCGGATCGTCGACGCCGGGAATAAAGCGCGCGCCCGGGCCGGTGGTGAGATTGATCAGCACGTCGGTGCCGCTCGCCCGGATGCGCTCGACCACCTCGCGATAGAGCGCGGGGTCCATGCTCGGCTTCGTGGTCTGCGGATCGCGCACGTGGATGTGCACGATGGCGGCGCCCGCCTTGGCGGCGTCGATCGCCGAGGCGGCGATTTGCGCCGGCGTCACCGGCACCGCGGCATTGCGGCCGGGTGTATCCGCCGATCCGGTCACCGCACAGGCGATCATTACTTTACGTTGCATTCTCCGTCTCCCTACAACACTTCGGCCCGCCGCCCGGGCGGGCGGCAGAATAGCAGCGAATGCGGCGCGCGCTATTGGTTCGGCGACTGCGCGATCATGATGGCGGAAATGACGCCGTAGGCCTTGCTCCAGGAGGCCGCGACCGGTGCCGTCCAGTCTTTTCCGAGGCCCTGTTCCAGGCTCCAAAGCAGGGCGTCGCCGACGACTGCGTAATGCGCGGGGCGGACGCCGTAATCGAAGTGATGGCGGGCCAGCGTTTCGGTCAACGGCGAAATCTTGCCGGTGTCGTCCAGGCTGCCGACGATGACCGCCAGCGTGGACATGAACTTGCGCTTCTGCTCGTCCATGTCGTGGCGAAACAAGATACGCACGTCCGGCGCGATCTCGAACAGCCGGTCGTAGAACAAGTCGGCGGTGTGCGCCGAGATCGACCAAATCCGGTCGAATGAGCGGCGCACGCGCTCGACATCTTCTGCGCTCAGGTCCTGCATCGCCACCGCAACCCGCTATGAAACGGGCTCGCCTCGACCCGGTGCCGAAATCCTATCGTCTCCCGTTGCCTTTGTCGTGGCTACAAAATTGGCAGCCGGCTTGCCGGCCTAAATCCCGAGATAGCTCGACTTGATCTCGTTGTTGGCCTTGAGCTCGTCGGGCTTGCCGGAATAGACCACCTGGCCCTTGCTCATCACATGCACGAAGTCGACCAGCTTGAGCGCCAAGTTGGTGTTCTGCTCGACCAGCAGGATCGAGAGGCCTTCTTCCTTCAGCTTGCCGATCGCCTCCCAGACACCCTGAATGATGATCGGCGCCAAGCCTTCCGAAGGCTCGTCCATGATCAGGCAGTCTGGATTGGTCATCAGGGCGCGCCCGATCGCCAGCATCTGCTGCTCGCCGCCCGACAGCGTTTTGGCGCGCTGGTTGCGGCGCTCGCGCAGGCGCGGGAACAGCTTGTAGACGCGTTCGAGGCCCCAGCCGTGGCGATCCGGGCTGCGCAGGGCAACCAGGAGGTTCTCCTCGACACTTAATGTTGGGAACACGCGGCGCCCTTGCGGCACCAGGCCCATGCCGGTGCGCACGGTTTCGAATGAGGATTTCAGGGTGATGTCGTCGCCCTTGAACACGATCTTGCCATGCCGCGGCGGATTGAACCCGACGATCGAATTGACCAGCGTGGTCTTGCCGACCCCGTTGCGCCCGAGCAATCCAAGAATCTGGCCCTGCTCGAGCGCGAGCGACAGGCCCTGCAGCACATAGGCGTCGCCGTAATAAGTGTGGATGTCCTGGACCTCGAGAATCGCCATGATTCAGTCAGTCCCCAGATAGATTTCTTGTACGCGCGCGCTGTCGTGTATCTGCTGCGGCGTGCCGGTTTCCAGAATTTCGCCGAAGTGCAGGACGGAGATTTGATCGGCGACGTCGAACACCACGTCCATGTCGTGCTCGATCAGCAGGATCGCGAGATTGGGATCGAGCCTCATCAGGAACTTGGCCATGTCGGCAGATTCACCCGAAGACAGGCCGGCGGCCGGCTCGTCGAGCAGCAGGAGTTTCGGATCGCTGGCGAGCCCCAGCACGATCTCGAGCTGGCGCTGCTCGCCGTGCGACAGGTTGCGCACCTCGGTGTCCTTGCGGTCGAGAAAGCCGGCCGCATCGAGCAGACGATAGGCTTTGTCGTAGACGTCGCGGTAGGACGACAGGAAGCGCCACATCACGAATTTCGTCGGGTGTACGCCCTCGATCGCCAGCAGCACGTTGTCGAGCACGGTCAATTTCGGAAACAAACTCGTGACCTGGAACGTGCGCGCCATCCCCAAGGCGGTGCGGCGGTGGCTTGGCCACTCGGTCACGTCCTGGCCGAACAACAGCACGTGCCCGGAGCTCACCGGATAGATGCCGGTGATCAGGTTGAACAGCGTGGTCTTGCCGGCACCGTTGGGGCCGATGATGGCCTTGCGGTCGCCCGCCATCACGCGCAACGTCACGTCGCGTGTGGCCTGCAGGCCGCCGAAGCTCTTGCTCAGATCTCTGAGCTCGAGCGCCGGCACGCCGCCGTCGTTCGATGAATCTTCGCTACTCACGCGTAATTCCTCTGAAGGAGAATGCCGGGGCCCGTTGGCCGGGCCCCGGTGTGGCGTTGCTTATTCGCAGTACTTACAGGGCGGGTAGGTGCGGCTGTACACCGGCTGCTTGAGGAACTCTTCTTTCCCGTAGGTCCAGTACTGGCTGACGTTCGGGTAGGTCTTGATGACCACGTTCCACAGCTCGGCTTTTGGATAGCCGAACATCTTCTTCTTCTCGACCTTCTTGATATAGATGTTCTGCACCGGATTGCGATCCTCAAAATGGACCGGTCCGCGCACCGCGTCGATCTTCAGCCCGCCCATGATCTCGACGAACTTTTCCGGCCCCGGATACTTGCCGCCGGCCTTCTTCATCGCTTCGTCGATGATCTCCGCCGTGGTGTAGTTGGCCTCCGAGTAGTAGGACGGCACCTTGCCGTACTTCTTACGGTAGGCCTTCACGAAGGCTTCGTTCTTCGGCGTTTCGATCGCCGCGCTGTATTGCAGCGCGGAGACGTCGCCGATTGCGAAGTCGCCCATGTTCGGCAGGATGAACTCGTCATAGCTGGTACCGCCGCCGATGATCGGCTTCTTGAAGCCGGACTGACGCAATTGCTTGGGAAATTGCAGCGCCATCGGTCCTACCATCAGCGAGAACACGGCGTCGGCGTCGCCCTTGATCTGCGGAATGAACGGGCCGAAGTCCTTTTCGCCCAGCCGCGGCCAGATCTTCTGGATGATCTTGCCGCCGCAGTCCTCGAACGCCTTCTGGAAGCCGCCGACCACTTCGTAGCCGAACGCATAATCGGCTGCGATGGTGACGATCTTTTTGTGGCCCTGTTCGCAGGCCCATTTTCCGATCGGATGATGCGGCTGCGATGAGGTCCAGGTGGTGCGGAAGAAATAAGGATACTTGCTGGCCTGCCGCTGGGTGAGATCGTCGGCCGCCGGGATCGACGCGATGTACAGCGTCTTTTCGCTGTTGCTCACCGGTGCCAGCGCGTAGCCCGTCGAGGCCAGCAAGCCACCGATGAACATGTTCACCTTGTCGCTCAGCACCAGCTTCTTGGCCTTGGTCACCGCGGCGTCGGACTTGCCCTGATTGTCCTCGACGATGAACTTGACGGTGGCGCCGCCGAGCTTGTTGCCGTGCTCGTCCAGATACATCTGGAAGCCGTTGGACATGTCCTTGCCGATCTGCGCGAAGATGCCGGTCAACGGCGCGATGAAGCCGATGCGCAGTTCCTCCGCCTTGGCCGGCGCGTTCATGCTCAGACCGAGCACGACACCGCCGCCCAACAGCATTGGAAGCAATCGTTGTCGCAATGTTCTTGTCATTGTCGTACCTCCCTGTTGTTATGCCTTCCCGCGTTTGGTCAGGAAGGCGTCGGTGCCAATTTCTCCGGTGCCGCCGGTTTGGCCGTCTTGTCGGACGAGCCGCGGGCCTGGCGAAGTCTTGCCGGAATGCCCATCAAGCCGGTCGGCAGATACAGGATCGTCAGTACGTAGACGCCGCCCAGCACGTACTGCCACCACGGCACCAGCGTGCTGAGATACTCACGTAAACCGAAAACAATCGCCGAGCCGATGGCGCCACCGACCAGCGTGCCGGCGCCGCCGAGCACGACCATCAAGAGCGCGTCGACCGACGTGGTCAGCACCACGGTCTCGGGGCTGACCAGGCCGTTGGTGTGCGCCCACAGCACGCCGGACAGCCCGCCGAAGGCGCCGGCGATGATGAAGGCGATGTATTTATGCAGCCAGGTATTGTAGCCGAGGATCTGCATGCGCAATTCGCGCTCGCGGATGCCGGCGAGACTGCGGCCGAACGGCGACTGCACCAGGATGTAGAGCAGGATCAAGGTGACGATGAAGAAAGCGAAGACCAGGAAGAAGAAGGTTCGCTCGTTGGTAAGGTCGAGCCCGAAAGCGGGCCGCGCAGTGACGCTGATGCCGTTGTCGCCACCGGTGAGTGAATTCCAGCGATAGGCCAGGCCCCAGACGCACTGTCCCAACGCTAATGTGATCATCAGGAAGTAGACGCCGGTGGCGCGGATCGCGAACAGCCCGAACAGCGCCGCCAGCGCCGCGCCGATCAGCATGCCGTAGATCACCACCAGCCAGAAATCCCAGCCCAGCCCGAAATGAAACTTGGTCGCCAGGATGGCGGTGAGATAGGCGCCGACGCCGAAATAGGCCGCCTGCCCGAGCGAGGCGAGGCCGGTGAAGCCGAGTAGGATGTCCAGGCTCATCGCCAGGATCGCGAACACCAACGCGCGCGTCGCCAGCAGAACCACGAAGGAGCTGGAGTTGGGAACGACATAGGCGAGCGCCACGAGCACGATGGCGACGATCAAGATCTTGAGTTTCTGGCTGGTCATCGTTTGCCGCTCACTCTCGTCCAAACAGGCCGGTCGGCTTCACCGCCAGAATCAAAACCATCGGCGCATAGAGCGTGAAGTAGGAAATCTCGGGGAACAGCGCCTTGCCGAAATTGTCGGCCAGTCCCACCGCCAGCGCGCCGATGGCGGCGCCGCCCAGGCTGCCCATGCCGCCGATGATGACCACGGCGAAGGCGAGCGGCAGCATCTCGAAATCGAGGCCGGGATACACGCCGAGAAAGGCGCCGCCGATCACTCCGCCGAGCGCGGCCAGAAAGGCGCCGAGCGCGAAGATGAACATGGAGACGCGGCTGGTGTCGATACCGACGCCGCGCGCCATCTGCGCGTCGTCCACGGTCGCGCGCACGGCGGCGCCCATGCGCGTCTTTTCCATCACCAGCCAGATCACGAGCCCGATACCCAGCGCGGTCGCGATCATGAATACGCGGTAGAGCGGGAAATAGAGGCCGCCGATCACCACGCTGGTGTTGAAGATGGGCGCGGGGCTGATGTCCATGTTGTCGCCGCCCCAGATGTCGAGCGCGGCCTGCTGAAACAGGAAGGCAAAGCCGACGGTGAGCAGCACCTGGCGCAACGGATCGAAGCCGAGCGGGCGCAGGAATATGCGCTCCATCAGCAGCCCGATCACCGCCACCGCGAGCGCCGCCACCGGCAGCGACAGCGCCCATGAGCCAGTCGCCCAAATCACCGACAGCGCGATATAGCCGCCCAACAGAAAATAGGCGCCATGGGCGAGATTGACGATCCGCATGACGCCGAAAATCAACGACAGGCCGCTGCCCACAAGGAACAGCAGCGCGCCGTAGGAGATGCCATTGAAGGCCTGGATTACCCAGAAGTTCAGTCCCATTCCCCCCGCATCCTTCTGTTAGTTCGAAGGTTTATGGGCAGCTTACCTTAGGTTTGCAAGGAAAGAACACCCCAAATGGCCGCAGGCGCGCTTTGTAACGATGCGTTGCTTGGACGACGCGGCGCGATGGCTTCTGTTCGTATTACTTGCGCCTGGATTTTTTTGCCGCTTGTCTGTCTTTTCGGCGCAATAGGGGGCGTCGTCCCCTTGTGACGTCAGCCCTATCGCTTGGTCTTGCTGCGCTTGACCTTCGCCATCTTCTCCAGCACGGCGCAGACTGCGGCGGTGTCCTGCGCACCGAGGCCGGCCTTCATCGCCTTGAGATAGATCGGCTTGGAGGCGTCGAATATCGGCGTCGGCACCTTGATCTTGCGGGCATAGGCGCCGATCACCGACATGTCCTTGTCCCAGACATCGATCTTCATGCTGGCGTCTTTGTAATTGTTCTTCACCATCATGGGCGCGCGCAATTCGAAGATGCGCGAATTGCCGGCGCCGCCTTTGATCAGGTCGAAGATGAGTTGCGGCGCGAGCCCCGCTTTCATGCCGAGCACCATGGCCTCGGCGGTGGCGACGTTGTTGATGGCGACCAGCAGATTGGCGACGTATTTCATCTTGCTGCCGTTGCCGAAGGGGCCGACGTCATAGACGTGGCGGCCGAACGTCTTCAGCATCGGCGTGATGCGCTTGATGCTGCGCGCATCGCCGCTGGCATAGAACACGAGGTCGCGCTCGGCGGCTTGCGAACCGGTGCCGCTGACCGGCGTATCGAGCATTACGTGGCCACCTTTGCGCAAAACAGTTTGCGCCTTTTCCTTATCGGAAATCGCGAAGGTGCTCATTTCCACAATCACCTTGCGGGGAAGCTTGGCGGCGGCAATCGCACGCGCGGTTTCAATCAAAGCCTGCGGCTTCGGTAGGCTGGTAAGGATGGTCGGCGCTTCGGCGGCGACGTCGGCAGCATTGCGCGCGATTGTAACGCCCGCGCGCGCGGCCTCGCGACGGCGTGCCGCGCTGATGTCGTAGCCCACCACGCGCCAGCCGGCGGCGGCCAGATTCTTGGCGAATGCGCCGCCCATGATGCCGAGGCCAATGACGCCCACCGTACCCTTATGCCTCTTGGCCGCGGCCATTCCATTTTCTCCATATCAAACAAACAAAATGCGCGAATCCTATTCGCGCTGCCCGTCTTCTTATGCGTTCATAGCCCAGCCCTGTCGAGTGGGCAAAGGTTGTAATGCGCTTTCATGCCGCGCCGTGATCGCCTATCGTCGCCTGCAAACAATACGCGGGAGGACAAAAATGCAAATTGGTGTTGCAGGCACCGGTGTGATGGGCGCAGCCATGGCCGAACGGCTGATCGAAGTCGGCCATCAGGTCACGGTGTGGAACCGCACGGCGGACAAGACCGCGCCGGTGGTCAAGGCCGGCGCCAAAGTCGCCGCCACACCGGCGGCGCTCGCCGCCGCATGCGAAGTCGTGATCAGCATGCTGACCGACGGCGCGGCGATCGACGCGGTCTACAACGGGCCGAACGGGCTGTTGTCCGGCGACGTCAAAGGCAAGCTGTTCATCGAGATGAGCACGGTGCCGCCCAAGGTGGAGACCGATCTGGCGCCGAAAGTACGGGCCAAGGGCGCGGCCTTGGTGGAGTGCCCGGTCGGCGGCTCCAACGCGGCGGCGCGCGGCGGCAAGCTGCTCGGCCTGATGGGCGCCGAGCCGGTCGACGCCGAGCGTGCGCGGCCGATCCTCGAAGAGCTCACCCAGCGATTGGAACATTGCGGTCCGGTCGGCACCGGCGCGGCGATGAAGCTCGCCGTCAACCTGCCGCTGATGGTCGCCTGGCAGGCTTACGGCGAAGCTTTCGCCATCGCGCGCAGCGTCGGCTGGGACCCCAAGCGCCTGCTCGATTTGTTCGTCGCCACCAACGGCGCCAACAACGCGTTGAAGCTGCGCGCCGACATGATCGTCACCATGTTCGAGGGCAAGGAACCAGGGCCTGCGACCTTCAGCATCGCCAATGGCGTGAAGGACCTGCGCGCCATGGTGGCGGCCGGCGAGGCGCAGGGCGCCGACATGATCGCGACCAAGGCGGCGCTCGCCGGCTTCGAGGACGCGACCAGCCACGGCTTCGGCGGCGGCGACGGCTCGCGCATGTCGGTCTACTGGGCCGAGCGGAAGAATAAGTAACTTCGGGGGGACACCATGAAACTCTTTACCTTCTGGCGCTCGCTGGCGACGTTCCGCGTGCGCATCGCGCTCAACCTCAAGGGGCTCACGCCCGACGAGGTGATCGACGTCAATCTGATGAAAGGCCAGCAGCGCGAGGAGGCGTACCGCAAGATCAATCCGATGATGGCGCTGCCGGCGCTGATCGAGGATGACGGCACGGTGCTGTTCGAGTCGCTCGCCATCCTGGAGTATCTCGACGAGACGCATCCCAATCCGCCGCTGCTGCCGAAGGAGCCGAAGGCGCGCGCGCGCGTGCGCGGCCTCGCGCAGATCATCGCTTGCGACACCCATCCGCTGATCGTGCCGCGGGTGCGCGAATATTTGGCGCACGAATACAAGGTCGACGAGGCCGGCGTGGTCAAATGGGGCCAGCATTGGCACACCAAGGCGCTGGAGGCGCTGGAGGCCAATCTCGCCGGCTCGCCGCACACCGGCAAATACTGCCAGGGCGACCAGATCACCATCGCCGATATTTGTTTGGCCGGGCAGGCGGCCGGCTCGGTCTACTTCAAGGTCGACGTCGGGCAATTCCCCACGGTCAAGCGCATTGTCGATACGCTGTTCGCCATCGACGCCTTCGCGCGCGCGCATCCGATGAAGCAGCCCGGCGCCCCGGCGTCGGTATGATCAACGCCGCGATTGTCGGCCTCGGCTGGTGGGGCCGGAACCTGGTGCAGGCGGCGCGCGACTTCGGCGCGCCGCTCACGTTCACGCGCGGGGTGACGCTCGAGCCCGAAACCGTGCGCGACTTCGCCGCCGAGCACAAAATCAGCATCGGCACGTCCATCGATGCGGTGATCGGCGATCCGGCGATCCAGGCCGTGGTGCTGGCGACGCCGCATACCAAGCATCCGGCGCAAGTGCAGGCGCTGGCTAAGGCCGGCAAGCACATCTATTGCGAAAAGCCCTTCGCGCTCAGCAAAGCCGACGCCGTCGCCATGCTGGATGCGGTCAAGCGCGCCGGCGTGGTGATCGGCGTCGGCCATCATTTCCGGCTGCTGCCGTCGATGCGCGTGCTGGCCGAGCTGAAAGAGGCCGGTGCCTTCGGCACCATCATGCATGCCGAGGGCAATTACAGCCACGACTGGCTCGCCAGCCGGCCGGTCGATGGTTGGCGGTTCGCGTCCGAGGAAAGCCGCGCCGGCGGCATGACAGGCATGGGCATCCATGTGCTCGACTGTTTCCGCGATATTGTCGGGCCGATGAAACGTATCAGCGCGCTGTCGAAGGCGCGCGTGATGAAGCTGCCGACCGGCGACACCACCGCCGCGCTGATCGAATTCGAGAATGGCGCCACCGGTACCCTCGGCACCACCATGAAGACCCCGTTCCGCTGGCGCATCGCGATCTTCGGCGAAAACTGCTGGGCCGAAAGCGTCTCCGAGACGCGCGCCATCGTGCGGCGCGCCGGGCAGGAACCGGAGGTGATCGAGCGACCCGCCGACAACAATCTCGGGCGCAATCTCGATTATTTCGCCAAGGCGGTGATGGGGCAGGGCGCGTTCCCGATTCCACCGGCCGGCATCTTGCAAACCGCTGCCGCACTGGAGGCGGTGTTCAAGTCGGCGGATGCGAATGGGGCTTGGATGAGCGTGTGAGCGGGGCGCTTGCGCTCATTGTCGGCTCGGTCCCGGTCGATGAGAATGTGGCGGCACGACCGTGTAGACATCGGCCGCTGCCTTCGGTGATCATAGTCCCTGCCATTTCAAATCTGGACACGACCGCAGGAATGCGGGCGACCGTGACCGTGGCGCACGCGCCGCCATTCCAACCAGTCGAAAGGGAAGCAGGATGATCAGAGCGGCAATCGTCGGGCTCGGCCGCTGGGGACAGACCCTGGTGGAATCGGTGCAAGACAAGAGCGAAAAGATTCGGTTTGTGCGCGGCGTAAGCCGCGATCCCGGACGCACGCGCGAGTTCGGCGACAAGAAGCATCTCGCCCTCACGAATAACTTTCAGGCCGTGCTCGACGATCCGGACGTCGACGCCGTGGTATTGGCCACTCCCCATTCGCAGCACTTCCGCGAGATCGTGGCGGCAGCCAAGGCCGGCAAGCATGTCTTCGTCGAAAAGCCGATGACGCTCAGCGGCCAAGACGCGGCCGGCGCCGTGAGCGCCTGCCAGCAAGCCGGCGTGGCGCTCGGCATCGGTTTCGGGCGGCGCCTCGCCCCCGCCTTCCTCGAGATGCAGCAAGTCATTGCACAAGGGACGCATCGGCGAGCATCTTGCACATTGAAGCCAATTTTTCCGGACCGACCGGCTATCAGCTCAGCAAGGACACTTGGCGCGCGACCAAAGCGGAATCGCCCTCGGGCGCGATGACGGCGCGCGGTCTGCATACGCTCGACGGCATGATCGCGCTCAATGGGCCGGTCCAATCCGTGTTTGCCTATAGCGATCGCCACAAGATCGACGTGGAGATCGAGGACACGACCTCCATGCTGCTGCGCTTTGCCAACGGCACCACCGGCTATCTGGCGACCATCTTCGCCACCGCCAATTACTGGCGCATCCACGCCTTCGGCAGCGCCGGCTGGGCGGAAATGCGCGGCGAACGCAGCTTGGTCATCTCCGACCTCAAGGGCAAAGTTGAAACCAAGGATTTCGACGCCACCAGTCTGGAACGCGCGATCCTCGAGAATTTTGCGCAGGCCGCCGAGTCAAAAGGGGCCTTCGTCGTCACCGGCCCCCAGGCGATCAATGGCATCGCCACGCTGGAGGCGATCGGCAAGTCGGCCAGCTCGGGAAAACCGGTCGCGGTCGATTGAACAGCGCGGCGGCGCCGGCGCTTTCGGCGCTCCCCGCCAGCGTCTCTTTGTCGCGCGTGAGGCCCGCGCGGCAGGCCGCGTGCTCCGGTTTGCCTTAATCGATGCGCGCTTTCCAAGCGCCGACTGGACGTCAGCCCGCGAATTCATCACCGCGGGCTGCGCGGCAAACCTTTGCACACGCATGCACTTCTTCGAGAATGTTTTGCCCTCCAGGGATCAAATCCCGGGGCGCGCATACTCACGACCGGGCGCTAGAAGACATTCACGCAGCCGCAAGCGTGAAAATGCCAAGGCTGCGGGACCTATCAAATTCTCTCGCAGTGAGAATTGGCGAGGGGAAATTTCGACGCGCCGGAAGCCAAGGAACTGGACCGCTTCCCCGCGCGGGAATAGCGTTACCGGGTAGTGGTCCACGGCCAACGTGACGATGTGGCATCGATACGGTGGCCGATCAAATAGAAGAGCGACCTAGCGAGGGAACAATCATGCGCATAGTCAGACGAGACTTTCTCAAACTGATGGGATCGGGCGGCGTCGCCGCGACGCTGCCGCTCGATCTGAGCTTCGCCGCCGGCTACCCAACGAGACCAATCACGCAAGTCGTGTCGACGGCGCTGGGCGGCGGCGTCGATACCGTCGCGCGCGCGGTGTCCGCGCAGATGAAAATCAATCTTGGCAACGCGACGATCAATTCGGTCAACAAGACCGGCGGCACCTCATCGATCGCCACGAAGTTCGTGTTCGGCCAGCCGGCCGACGGCTACACCTGGCTTGCCTGCCCGGGCTTCGACCGCGGCCTGCGCATTCTCAATCTCGACACCACGGTGACCTACAAGGACTGGCAGTATTTCGGTTGCGACACGTCCTATATGAGCATCGCCGTGCTGCCGGATTCACCGATCAAGAGCCTCGCCGACCTGCTCGAACAGGGACGCAAGGAGCCGGGCAAGCTGCGCATGGCCACCAACGGCCCGGGCGGCACTTGGTATCTTGCCGCGCTGTTGGTCGAGCGCGCCTCGAAGGCGAAGTTCCGCAAGGTGCCGTACAACGGCGGCTTCCCGGCGATGAAGTCGTGCCTGGAAGGCGAGACCGACGTCACCTGCAACGGCCTGCACGAGCAACTGCAATTCATCAAGGCCGGCAAGCTGCGCAACCTCGCGGTCGCCGTGTCCGAGCCGCTCGACATCCAGGGCGTCAAGCTGCAGCCGATCACCAATTGGCTGCCCTCGCTCAAGTCGGTGACGCCGATCGGCGGCGGCCTCTCGCTGGCGCTCAAGCGCGAAACCGACAAGGCCGTCCTCAAGCAGCTCGCCGATGCCTGGGTGAAGAGCGTCAACTCCAAGGAGTTCCAAGCCTTCGACGCCAAGAAGCCGCGCTTCCCCGATCCGGTGGTCGGCGAAGCGGCGGACCGCCGCGCCGCCCTTTGGGATTGCGTGGCGTCGAACCTGCTGGTCGACGCCGGCCTCAACAAGAAGAGCCTCAAGGAGCTCGACATCCCCAGCATCGAAGAGTTCGACAAGTGGTGGCCGCCGAAGGGGTATAAGCCGGCGATCTGACCATGGCGCAGCACGACATGGCCCAAGAGACCGAGGGCGACGCGCGGCTCAAAGCTGCCAGCGCGCCGCCCGCCGAAGGGCCAACGAGCGTCCTCATCGCTGCCGCCCTGCTCATTCTCTCGGGCTATTTCGCGGTCGGCGGCTTGGCGCTGCCTTATCCCGACGGCTGGCAAACGGCGCCCGGCATGCTGCCGGTTTTGCTCGGCATCAGTCTCTTCATCATGTCGGCCGTGCTGCTGGTCAAAGCGATCAAGTCGGACGCCTTGCACGTCGGTCTGGCGGCGGAGTTCGGCGACAGCAGCCCGACGCGTGTCGGACTGGCGTTCCTCTGCATCGGGATTTTCTATTTCGGGCTACTGGCCTTTCTGCCGTTCGAGCCCGCGGCCTTCCTCTTTATGTTCGCCATGCTGTGGTTGTTTTGGCCGGAAGGTAAGCTGCTGATCCGGACGGCGATCGCGGTCGCATTGCCGCTCTTCATCACGCTTTGCTTTGCCGCCGGTTTTGGGCTTCCGCTGCCGGGCCAGGGCAATTTGGTGCTGGCGGCGCAATACCTGATGGTGAGCCGCTAGGAAACGCCCGCATGGACTTCGACTGGACGTTTGTCTTCAGTCCGCTTGGGCTCGTCGTTGCCGGGCTCGGCGCCGCGCTCGGCATTATCTGGGGCGCATTGCCGGGCCTGTCGTCGAACATGGCGATGGCGCTGCTGGTCGGCTTCACCTATTCGCTGTCGTCTGAAATTTCGGTGATCTTTTTGATCTCGGTGTGGATCGCCACCGAGTTCGGCGGCGCCATCTCGGCCGTGCTCATCAACATTCCGGGGACGCCGTCGGCCGTGCCGACGGCCATGGCGGGTTATCCGCTCGCCAAACGCGGGGAGGGCGGGCTCGCCATCGGCACCGCGCTGACCTTCTCGATGGTCGGCAACTGGGCCGGACTCATCGTGCTGGTGACGCTGGCGCCGGTAATGATCGCCCTGGCGCTGAGCTTCAGCTCCTGGGAGATGTTCCTGTTGGTGATGCTGGGCGTCTCCATCGCCGGCACGCTCACCGGCCGCGAAGAGCCGCTCAAGGGCTGGGCCTCCGGCTGGCTTGGCCTGATGATCGCCATGGTCGGCATCGACAAATTGCACGGCGTCGAGCGCTTCACCTTCAACGTTCCTGATCTCATGGCCGGCATCAAATATCTGCCGGTGCTGATCGGGCTATTCGGCCTGACCGAGGTGCTCAACGTGCTGAGCCGGCGCACGCCGGTGCCGATCCCGAGCGAGGTCGGCCGCGTGCTGCCGCCATGGAACTATTTCCGCAAATACTGGAAGAGCGCGCTGCGCTCGAGCGCGGTCGGCACCGTCATCGGCGCCATTCCGGGCGCCGGCGCCAATATAGCCGCCTTCGTCTCCTATAATTTCGGCGAACGGGCGACCGGCAAGAAGTTCACCGAGGGCGACGTGGAGGGCGTCGTCTGCTCGGAAGTCGCCAACAACGCCTGCTGCGGCGGCGCGCTCTTGCCGACCATCACGCTCGGCATTCCCGGCAACAGCTCCTGCGCGTTGATTATCGCCGCGCTCAGCCTGCACGGCATCACGCTCGGCCCCGGCATCAATATGGATCATCCGGGCTTCATGCACTTCATCTACGCCAGCCTGCTGATCGCCAATTTCTTCATGTACACGGTGGCGTTCCTGCTGATCCGGCCGAGCATTTATCTACTCTCGCTGCCGTCCGCGATTGTCATGCCGACGGTCGTGCTGTTGTGCCTGATCGGAACCTTCGCCGCCTCCTATTCCATGTTCGACATCGGCGTGATGTATATTTCAGGCGGCGTCGGCTATCTTTTGTATCGCGCCAGCTATCCGTTCGCGCCGCTGATCCTCGGGCTCATCCTCGGCCCGCTGGCCGACCAGACTTTGCGCCGAACCATCTGGATCTATGACGGCAAGTATCACGAGTTGCTCATGCGGCCGGTCGGGCTGGTGCTGTTGGTGGCGGTGGGCTGGTCCTTCTATTACGGCATCCGCCGCTCGCTTGAGGAAAGCGCCGAGAAAAAGGCGCAGGCTCGGGAATCCCAAAAAGCTCGGGCCGGCAGCGAGCAAAGTGCGTGAGCCGATAGCGGGCGCTGACGTCGCGCGTGCTATGGCGCCGGCGGGCCATTCGCGTTAGGCATCCGGCCGTCGCGCGGCCGGTTGCGGCCGCGCCAATTGCATCAAGACGTCGCAGCAGGGCCTTGTCGTATGCTCCAGGATCGCTTTGTGCCGCCGAACGGCGCCTTCACCCGCAGCGTTCCGGTGCGGTTCTCGCATTGCGATCCCGCCGGCATCGTCTACTTCCCGCACTACTTCGACATGTTCAACGGGCTGATCGAGGATTGGTACGGGCAGGAGCTCGGCTACGACTACGCCGAGCTGATCATGGGCAGCAAGTTCGGCTTCCCGTTTGTGCACATCGATTGCGACTTCAAGATGCCGAGCCGGATGGGCGACCTCATCGAGCTGACCTTGCTGGTCGAGCGGGTCGGCCGCTCCTCGCTCCGTATTGCCATTGTCTGCCATCATGACGGGCTGGAGCGGCTGCGCGCCCACATGGTCACGTCCATGATGTCGCTTGAAACCGGCAAGCCGGTGCCGCTGCCGGATGGGTTGCGCGACAAGATCGAGGCCTATCGTCTGCGCACCGCGCGCGCGTGACGCGGATCAGTGTCCCGAGACGCGCTTCGCGCCCGTATTCATCGAGATTTCCGTGATCAGCTTGCGCAGGATCGCCGCCGCGAAGGTGTCGTAGTTCTGCGCGGCCACGACAAAGGCGCCGGGCCCGCCGATCACATTGGCCTCGTAGTAAAAGTCGAGCCCCGGATCGAGCGACAGGATCGGCAGGCCGTTGATGCCGACGCCGGCGCGCACCGCCTCGTCGCGTGCGAACGACGCGGGGCGCCCGCGGTTGTTGACGCCGTCGCCGGAAATGTCGATGACCCGGCGCAGCGCCGTGTACGGGCTCTCGCGCCACAGCGTCATGGCATAATCGATGACGCCGGAGATCGACGTGCCGCCGCCGAACAGTTGGCGTGGCGAGGCCATGATGGCGTTGGCGAAGGCTTCCGCTGAGTCGATATCGCCGATGCGCATCCACGGCACCACCTGGATGTGCAGCGTCGGCCCGGTCCATTGCACCATGGTAACGGCGATCGATTGCGTCGGCCCGGAGCGGATAGCGTCAAGCACCTGCCGGGTGCGGAAGGCGGCCGCGTAGCCTTCCTTCTGCAGATCGAAGCGGGATTGATCGACGCTGCCGGAGGCGTCGACCGCCAGCACCAGCGCAAGATCGACCTCGCGCGACGGCGCTTGCTGCGCGAGCGCCACGCCCGTGATGGCGAGCAGAAGCACGGCGCAACACAGCAGCATTCGGGTGAGGGCGGTCCGCCGCATGTCCGCGCGCGCCGTCAATTGGCTGCGCGCAATTTGCGCGGCTTGTTTTGCCCAATCGCCTGGTCCCACGACGTCGTGAATATGCGCGACCTCGGCTTCGAAGCGCTCGAGGAACAGCCGTGCCTGGGTGGTGAGCGTGCGACGCGTCGGCTGGATCACCACGAACTCGGCGTGCAACTCGGGCGCGACAAGCGGATTGACGATCAATTCGCCGCGCCCGATGTCGTTGATCGAGATCACGCTCGGCAACACCGTCACCCAATCCGAGCGCGCGACGAATTCAAGCGTGGCGATCATGGCGTCCATTTCCAGCATGGCGTCGACTTCGACGCCGTGGCTCTGGAAATAAGTGTCGAGGTTGCGCCGGCGGATATTGTCCGGCCCCGGCAGCACGATCTTCAAAGGCTTCACGTCGGCGAGCCGCGTCGGCGCCAGCGGCCGCATGCCGCGGCGCGGGCCGGAGATCATCATCTCGCGGTCGCGCACCAAGAGACGCGACTTCAGCCCGATGGTGCCTTCGAACGCCGGCACCACCGCGAAATCCAATTCGTCATCGAGCACCATCTGTGTGAGCAGCGCGCTATAGCCCTCGACGATGTGCAGGCGCACCTCCGGGCAGCGCGGCACGAAGTCGTCGAGCACCGGCGCCAGCACCGCGCGGGTGAAGGTCGGCATCAGCCCGATGCGCAATTCGCCGGTGACCGTGCCGGCGAGCGAGCGCGCCTCCTCGGCGGCGTTCTCCAGCGCGCCGACCGCTTCCACGCAGCGCTTGTAGTAGCGCAGGCCCGCCGGTGTCGCCGTCACGCGGCCGGCCGTGCGCTCGAACAACTTGACGCCAAGCTTGCGCTCGGCCGCCGCCACGTGCTGCGAGATGCCCGATTGGGTGGCGTTCTCGCGCGCCGCCGCGCGGGTGAAGGAGCCTTCCTCACAGACCGCGATGACGGCGCGGACTTGGCGGAGCGGGATATTGCGCATGAAAGCCCGGCTTTCTTAGTCCCTTCCCGCCGCTTGGCAGGGGATGGCCCTCGCTGTTCCTATCAAAATTCCTAATGACCCAAGGCAGAATATATTATTTCTTTTTGACATGCCATCGGGCCTAAAATCCGGGCAAATCAACACCCAAGCGGCGCAAAAATGCGCCTTGTCGGAGGAACGCCATGGGCACTGCGAATTTCGGCACTGTCGGTATGGATTGGCAGCAGCGGGTCAACTGGGACCGGCTGCGGGAATACCGTATCGAGCGCGCGCGCACGATGATGAAGAAGCACGGGCTCGGCGCCGTGCTCTGCATGTACGACGAGAACGTGCGCTACATCACCGCGACGCTGACCCCCGGCTGGTGCCGGCTCAAGCCCGGCCTGCGCTACGCCATGCTGTGCGGCGACGGGCGGCCGATCCTGTTCGAACAGGGCGACATCGGCATGCAGGTCGAGCGCCATAGCCCGTGGATCCCGAAGGAAAACGTCCGTCACTCGTTCGCCTGGATCAAAGGCGCGGCCGGTCCGGCATCGGTCCAGCAAGTGGGCAAGTTTGCCGACGCCGTCATCCGGGCGATGAAGGAAAACGGAGTCGCCGGGCAGAAGCTCGGTTGCGACTTCATCGACATCAATATGATCAACGTGTTCAAGGAAAAGGGCATCAATTGGGTCGACGGCATGACCCCGATGATGGAAGCGCGCGCGGTCAAGAACGTCGACGAGCAGGAATGCTTCCGCATCGTCGGCGCCATCGGCGATGCCACGCACTGGGAATGCATGAAGTTCCTGCGCCCGGGCGTCACCGAGAACCAGGTGACCGCGCACCTGATGGAATATCTCTACAACTTCCCGGGCATGGAAGACGTCGAGGACGTGATCGTGTCGTCCGGCCCGAACACCTGGCCGAACTGGCGCAACTTCTCCGACCGCATCATCCAGCCCGGCGACATCGTGTTCATGGATTTGGCCGCCATCACCTGGAACGGATACAAGTCCTGCTATTACCGCACCTATTGCGTCGGCAAGGAGCCGACCCAGGAGCAGAAGGACACCTACGGCACCGCGCTCGAATGGTTGTACGATTCGATCGGCGCGGTGAAGGTCGGCGCCACCACGCGCGACATCGCCATGAAATGGCCGTCGGCGATGGAGACCTGGGGCTACGAAGACGAAGACCAGGCCGCCGCCAATCTGTGGGGCCACGGCCTTGGCCTTGCGCAATACGATCCGCCGGTGATCTCGCGCATCTGGTCGCTCGATCACCCGATCGACATCCAGGAAGGCATGACCTTCGCGCTCGAAACCCAGCACGGCAAGAAATACCGCTACGGCGTGCGCATCGAAGAGATGCTGATCGTGCACAAGAACGAGATCGAGATTGTGTCGAATTTCCCGGTCAAGCAGATCACGGTGGTCGATCCGCTGCCGGGCTACGGCGATCACGTGAAGTAACTTCGGCGCGCCAAGCAGGACTGTCACCTCTCCCATAGGGAGAGGTCGGACCGCGAAGCGGTCCGGGTGAGGGGTCACCGAAATCGGTAGGTCTGAACCCTCTCACCCCAACCTTCTCCCCAATGGGGATAGGGAGCGCGCTGACACTGTGGCACTGCTGAGGACCAAACGCGCATGACCGCCTTCATCCTCCCGCTCAGCGATCCGCTTGCGACCGACCCCGAACAGGTCGGCCCCAAGGCCGCCAATCTGGCGGCGCTGACGCAGGCCGGACTGCCGACGCCGGGCGGCTTCTCGCTCACCGCGCATGCCTACCGGCATCAACTGCGCCATCTCGGCATCGAGGACTTGCTGCGGCAATACAATGAGGCCGATCTGCCGGCCTCGCGCAAACTGTCGATCGCCATCCGCCTCAAGCTCTATCAGGAGCCGATCGCGCCCGAGATTCACGAGCCGCTGCTCGCCGCATGGCGCGCGCAGCGCGCCGAGGCGCCGCTCGGCGCCGTGCGCTCCTCGGCGCTGATCGAAGACCGCAAGGGCGCCAATTTCGCCGGCCAGTTCGAAAGCTTCCTCGGCTTGAGCGACGAAACCGAATTCCTGACCGCGGTGCGCGCCTGCTGGGCGGCGCTATGGACGTCGCACGCGCGCCGCTACATGGAAAATCACGAACTGTCGCCGGCCGACACCGCCATGGGCGTGCTGATCCAGCCGCTGATCTCGGCGCGCAGCTCGGGCGGCGGATTGAGCGAGACCGCCGAAGGCCACATGCTGATCTCAGCCACCTGGGGCCTCGGCTCGGCGATCGCGCAGGGCGAGGTGGTGCCCGACCGCATCGTGCTCAGCAAGAACGGCTTCCTGCGCACGGTCGAAGCCGGCCGCAAAGCGCATCGCGACACCTGCGAGCACGGCGTCGCCGCGCCGCAACTGGTGCCGGAAGATCAAGTGAGCGAGCCGTGCCTGACGCCGGGCGAGGCGGTGACGCTCGGCCGTCTGATCCGCAAATGCGAGCGGCTGGCCGAAGGCCCGGTCGAGATCGAATGGGCGATGGACGAGGGCGGCTTCAAGCTGTTGCAATCGCGTCCGCTGCATGTCGAACCGGCCATCGTGCCCGACGAAATCTGGCTGCAACATCCCGGCATCAACGGCCATCCCGCCGGCATCGGCTGGGGCGCGGGCCGCGCGGTGGTGGTCAATTGCGAATGCGAATTGAGCCGCGTGGCGCCCGGCGACGTGCTGGTGACGCGGGTGGCCGGTCCGGCGCTCAGCCAAATCCTGCCGCGCGTTGCCGGCGTGGTCGCCGAGCTCGGCGGGTCGACCTCGCATCTTGCCTCGCTCGCGCGCGAGCGCGGCATCCCGATGGTTCTTGGTGTGCTGGGCGCCACCACCAAGATTCCCGACGGCGCACAATGCGCGGTCGACGGCGTCGCCGGCATCGTGAGGTGGTTACGATGAGCAAGCTGCGCGTCTTTGTCAGCCAGCCGATTGCGCCCAGCGCGCTCGCCCGCCTGAAGGCCATTACCGACGTCAAGATCAACGCCAACTCCAGTAAGATCATCGCCAAGCCGAAGCTGATCGCCGGCCTGCGCAAGGCCGACGTTCTGATCTCGCTGTTGCACGACAAGGTCGACCGCGCGGTGCTGGCCGCCAATCCGAAATTGCGCGCGGTCTGCTCGATGGCGATCACGCCTGACAATATCGACCTGAAGGAAGCGACCAAGCGCGGCATTCCGGTTACCGTGGTGCCGGCGATCGTCACCGAGGCGACCGCCGACATTCACTTCGGACTGCTGCTGGCGGTGGCGCGCCGCATCGTCGAAGGCGACCGCCTGGCGCGCGCCGGCAAGTTCCCCGGCTCGCAATCGAACCACCTGGTCGGTCGGCTGGTGCACGGCAAGACCATCGGCCTGATCGGCGCCGGACGCATCGGCCAGGCGACCGGGCGGCGCGCTCGCGGCTTCGGCATGAGGATTTTGTATTGGGGCCCGCGCCGCAAGCCCGAGGCCGAAGCCGAGCTCAACGCGGAATACGTGCCGCTCGAAACTTTGCTGGCGGAAGCCGATTTCATCTCGCTGCATCCGCAGATGCGGCCAGAGACCCGACACATGATCAGCGACAAGCAATTCGCGCTGATGAAGCCGACCGCGTTCATCGTCAATACATCGCGCGGGCCGGTGATCGACGAGGCGGCGCTGGTGCGCGCACTCAAGCGCGGCAAGATCGCCGGCGCCGGGCTCGACGTTTTCGAGCACGAGCCGAAGATCTCGCCGGCGCTGCGCAAGATGAAGAACGTGGTGATCACGCCGCATCTCGGCAGCGCGGTGATGGAAGTGCGCGAAAAGATGGCGAATATCGTGGTCGACAATATCGAGGCGCTGATCGACGGCCGCGTGCCGCCGAATTGCGTCAATCCGGAGGTGTTGAGTAAAGATAACTGCATGGTCGGGCTTGTCCCGGCCATCCCGCTCTAGGTGGGCACTTGCCAACCTACGCGGGATCACGGGGTGACGGCGCTTCGCGCCGGCCCGGTAATGACAATAGGCAAGTCACAGAATTGCAATCGGCCGCCTGCAAGGCTTGAATGGCGACACAAAGCGCCAGCAGTGCGCGTGACGGGAGGAAACAATGGCAGACTTGCCCAAGCTCGACGTGGTGATCGCCAACAATTTCGGCCATCTGCCGATGTTCATCGGGGCAGAGAAGGGCTTCTTCAAGGAGCACGGCGTCGACGCCAGCTTCAAGGTCGTGGATACCGGCACCGATATGGTCAACGCCCTGCACGACGGCTTGGCGCAGGTCGGCGACATGAGCACGACCACCTACTTAAAGGCCGTGCACTCCGGCAATCCGTTCCAGGTCATCGGCCTTATCATGAACGACGCCACCAACGACCGTTGCGATACCCCGCTCGCCATCGTCACCAAGAAGGGCAGGGGCATTAATGTCGGCAAGATCGGCGACCTCGTCGGCAAGACAGTCGGCCTCGCCAAGGGACAGACCTCCGACGAATATTTCAAGATGGTGCTGCGCCGCGCCGGCGTGAAGTATGAAGATGTCACCATTGAGAACATCTGGTCGCAGTTCGGCCTCGCGCCTGCGCTGAAGGATGGCAAGGTCGACGCCATCGTGACGTGGGAGCCCTATGTGACGCAGGCGCTCACCGAAGTGCCAGAGTCGTACGAAGTGATCCGGGGCGGCCAGCACATGTCCTATGTGATGGTTGCGGTCGCGCATGGGCCGACGGTCGAGTCGAAACCGGCTGTGATCAAGAGCATTGCCGCGGGACTGGCGCAGTCCTCGTATTTCACGCGCCATAATCCAGACGAGGCGGTCGAGATCTTCGCCAAGTGGGTGCCGGGCACGGATGTCGCCATCGGCAAGAAAGCGATCCGCAACATCCACTTCGATCCGCGCATGTCGCCGAACGTGCTGCACGCCTTCGAGAACGCCGAGGACGAAGTGCTGATGAACACGCTCAAGGGCGCGCCGCGGCTTGACGTGCCGAGCCTGTTCCGGCCCGAGTTCATGCAGCAGGTCGAGAAGGAACATCCGGAGTATTTC
>CAVXGN010000026.1:0-76642 GCA_963761245.1 uncultured Alphaproteobacteria bacterium
GCGCCGGTATAGATGTTGGTGCCGGCCAGTGTCTGCGTGCCGGCAGAAAGCGCCAGTGCGCCACCGGTCCCGCTGATCACGCCGTTATAGGTGGTTGACGCGTTCGACAGCGTCAGCGTCTTGGCGCCCAGCATTACGCTGCTGCCGGCGACACCGAACAAGGTCTTGATGCTGGCGCCGGAGGTGGTGCCGGAGATGTCGAAGATGCCGGCCGCACTGGCGACGTTGACGCCGCTCGAGTTGGCGATGCTGCCGGCACCGGTCAGGGCCAGCGTGCCGCCATTGATCGTGGTCGCACCGGTATAGATGTTGGTGCCGGTCAGATTGGTGGTGCCGGTGCCGTTCTGCTGGAACGCGCCGGTGCCGGAGATGTTGCCGCCGAAGATAACGGTATCGGTGCGGTTGAAGGCGAAGATGCCGTTGTCGGTGACGTTGCCGGTGAGCGAGCCTGAGGTGCCGGCGTTGCCGATCTGCAGCGTACCGGCCGAGATCGTCGTGCCTCCGGTGTAGGTGTTGGCGCCGGTCAGGATCAGCGTGCCCGGATCGGTCTTGTCGAGGCCGCCGGTGCCGGTGATCGGGGCCGAGATGGTGGCCGTCACCCCGTTATCGACCCGGATCATCGCCAGTCCGGTCGGCTTGAGTTCTCCGGTGCCGGTCGACGCAACCACGTAGCCATCGGTCGAGAACTGCAGACCCTGATAGGTCGCCGGCTCGGTCACCGTCACGCTTCCGGCGGTTCCGGCAAAGATTGCAAACCCGGACTGCCAGGAGGCGTTGATCGCACCGTTAGGCGCGGTGAAGTTGGTGTTGGCGGTGTTCCAAAGTTCCACTGCCGCCGTTGATCACATTGTTGCCGGTGGTGTCCGCCCCGTCCCAGTACTGGACCAGCGTGCCAGGGGTGGTCACGATCAGGTTCACCTGGCCCGGGATGGTGGTCTGGATCAGGCCCGTGAACGCGCCCGGCAGCGTGCCGATGGCAAGCCCGTTGTCGGTCAGCGCACCGCCATAGCCGATGATCCGGTAGGCCCCAAGCCCGAAGCCGCCGAGATCCGTCACGTTGAGCGCGCCGTTGAGCACCAGGCTGCCGGTGACCATCGTCAGATCGTTGGTGCCGCCGCCGATCACATTGGCGCGCCGAGTTCATAGTCGAGGATCGAGTCGGGTTGAGCGTCAGGGAGCCGACCGTGAGATCCGGGCTGTTGCCTGGCGCCAGCGCGCCCCCGTTTGCCACCGTCACGCCGTTGGTGATGGTGCCGATGCCGCCCAGTGTTGCGCCATTGACGACGCTCACGCCGGAGGACATCAGCGATCCGTTGATGCGCAGTGTGCCGCCATTAATTGTCGTCGCGCCGCTATAGGTATTGGTGCCCGACAGCGTCAGCGTACCGGCCGAGAGCGACAGCGCGCCATCGGTCCCGCTGATGACGCCGTTGTAAGTGGTTGACGCGTTCGACAGCGTCAGCGTCTTGCCGCCCAGCATTACGCTGCTGCCGGCAACACCCGACAACGTCGTGATGCTGGCGCTAGTGGAGGTGCCTGAGATGTCGAAGATACCGGCCGCACTGGCGACGTTGACGCCGCTCGAGTTGGCGATACTGCCGCCACCCGTCAGGGCCAGCGTGCCGCCATTGATCGTGGTCGCGCCAATATAGATGTTGGTGCCAGCCAGTGTCTGCGTGCCGGCAGAAAGCGACAGTGCGCCACCGGTCCCGCTGATCACGCCGCTGTAAGTGGTTGACGCGTTCGACAGCGTCAGCGTCTTGGCGCCCAGCATTACGCTGCTGCCGGCGACACCCGACAACGTCGTGATGCTGGCGCCGGAGGTGGTGCCGGTGATGTCGAAGATGCCGGCCGCGTTGGCGAGGTTGACACCACTCGAATTGGCGATACTGCCGGCACCGGTCAGCGCCAGCGTGCCGCCATTGATCGTGGTTGCGCCGGTATAGATGTTGGTGCCGGCCAGTGTCTGCGTGCCGGCAGAAAGCGACAGTGCGCCACCGGTCCCGCTGATCACGCCGTTATAGGTGGTTGACGCGTTCGACAGCGTCAGCGTCTTGGCGCCCAGCATTACGCTGCTGCCGGCGACACCCGACAACGTCGTGATGCTGGCGCCAGTGGTTGTGCCGGTGATGTCGAAGATACCGGCCGCACTGGCGAGGTTGACGCCGCTCGAGTTGGCGATACTGCCGCCACCCGTCAGGGCCAGCGTGCCGCCATTGATCGTGGTCGCGCCGGTATAGATGTTGGTGCCAGCCAGTGTCTGCGTGCCGGCAGAAAGCGACAGTGCGCCACCGGTCCCGCTGATCACGCCGCTGTAAGTGGTTGACGCGTTCGACAGCGTCAGCGTCTTGGCGCCCAGCATTACGCTGCTGCCGGCGACACCCGACAACGTCGTGATGCTGGCGCCGGAGGTGGTGCCGGTGATGTCGAAGATGCCGGCCGCGTTGGCGAGGTTGACACCACTCGAATTGGCGATACTGCCGGCACCGGTCAGCGCCAGCGTGCCGCCATTGATCGTGGTTGCGCCGGTATAGATGTTGGTGCCGGCCAGTGTCTGCGTGCCGGCAGAAAGCGACAGTGCGCCACCGGTCCCGCTGATCACGCCGTTATAGGTGGTTGACGCGTTCGACAGCGTCAGCGTCTTGGCGCCCAGCATTACGCTGCTGCCGGCGACACCCGACAACGTCGTGATGCTGGCGCCAGTGGTTGTGCCGGTGATGTCGAAGATGCCGGCCGCGTTGGCGAGGTTGACACCACTCGAATTGGCGATACTGCCGGCACCGATCAGCGCCAGCGTGCCGCCATTGATCGTGGTCGCACCGGTATAGATGTTGGTGCCGCTCAACGTAAATGTGCCGGTGCCTTCTTTGGTTAGGGCCGTCTGGCCGGCCCCGTCTTGAATCACGCCACCGAAGGCGGTGTTGGTGGCATTGCCCGTCGTCAGCGTGGCGCTCGCGGCATTGCTATTGGTGACGGTGCCGTCTCCCGCGAGCGAGCCGATCTGCTGGCTAGTGCCGGCGAGATCGAGAATGCCAGGCGAGGTGACGGTAATCGCACTCGTGGATCCGAAGACGTCTGTGGCGGCGCCCGCCTTCAGTGTCCCGTCCGAAATCAGCCAAGGCGTCGTCTGAACCGGCGTGCCGGTGAGTTTCCACACACTCGCACCGGTCTTATTGAATTTGGTGAAGTTTTGATACTGATCCCCGATCAGCGACGTATCGAAGTCGCTATCGGTCCCGCCGCCGAGGGCGAACGTATTGGTGCCGTTGAGGACCGCGACGACGTTGCCCGAAATCATCGAGCCACTTTGTATTTCCAGGCTATTGTCGCCGCTCGTGAACGTGATCGCATTGGCGCGCATGACACCATCGCTGGCAAAGCCGCCCGCAATAGTGCCGCTGTTGATGATCGTGAGCCCGCTCCCGACGACGCCCACCCCACCAGCACCGCCGGCACCGGCGGTGCCGTTGGCCACGGTGCCGGCTCCGAGCGCCCCAGCGGCGCCACCCGCGCCACCCTGAATGATGCCCGTGCTGTCGTTGGTGAGAGAGGCGCCCGGCACGGAGAAAAAGATGCCGATGCCGCCATCGCCGCCGGCACCGCCACTGCCGCCGGTGCCAGTGGTTGCGCCGCCGGCACCGCCGGCACCACCCGTGCCGCCCTGAATGAGAACGGTGTTCGTGTTGAGTCCTGTTCCCGTCACAGTGGCGCCGAAGCCGCCGGAGCCACCACCACCGCCGCCGCCGCCATTACCGATGCCGGACGAAGCACCGCCCGCGCCACCGGCACCACCGTCGACGCCCGTCAGAGCTCCACCGGGAAGACTCGCTGCACTTCTGCCACTGGCGCCACCGGCGCCACCGCCACCACCGCCACCACCAAGATTGACGGTACCAACCACGCCAGCTGTACC
Organism: uncultured Alphaproteobacteria bacterium; assembly: GCA_963761245.1. Taxonomy (GTDB): domain Bacteria; phylum Pseudomonadota; class Alphaproteobacteria; order Rhizobiales; family Xanthobacteraceae; genus Pseudolabrys. The sequence goes on from CAVXGN010000026.1 coordinate 3,914, forward strand.
GACGGCACCGGCTGCGCCGCCAGGGCCGCCATCGCCACCGAGCACACTAGCGCCACCGCCGTCTCCGCCAGCACCGCCCGAACCGTCAGCACTCCCGCCGCCGCCGCCACCGCCACCATTAATCCCGGTTCCCGCGGTTCCATCGCCCCCTGTTCCGACAGCGCCCGAACCACCGGCACCGGCGGCGGCCCCGCCGCCGCCGGCACCCCCGGCGCCGCCATCAGCGAATGCGGGAACCGGCGGCAGAATAAATGCCGTTACGAAAAGGGCCGTGGCCGCAATATTCGCGAGCGCAGTACAGGCTAATAACTGCGCACGATACCTCTTGATGACGGACTTCGACGATTGCCGTTGAATTCCGGCCGCCGGTCATTGCGGAGAACATTGCGCGCATCGGCAAAATAGATTTTGGCCGGGCCTAAGCGCCCGCGCAATTGCTGGACTGTGCACGATGTACCTCTTTCGTCTGATGCCGTTTGGTACGTGCACCGCGAAAACAGAACGCGTGCTGCTACGCAACCCAGACATAAGCGCCGATCGCCTTGCGATGGCAGCTTATCGGCGGCGTAATTCGCGCCGACGTCGTTACTAAAAGTACGCGCTGATTCGCCGAGCGTGGTCTGTTCAAGATTGAACCATTCCAAAAACTCGGCGGTCTAAGGTAATACTGTGTGGGCAATATTGAAGTGAATCTGGGAGGATTTGAGGACATGTATACGAACATCATGTTGCGATACGGGTAACATGATGCCAATTAATGGCTTACCTAGGCTCAGGACTTATTGATTAGAGCCAGAAGATGACGGTTGCTGCGATGCAGATTGCGGACATGAACGTATGGGCGCATCGATCGTAGCGAATATGAACGCGTCGCCAGTCCTTTGAGCAGCATGATCAGCGGTGTCAACAGTTCGCGCGCACCGAGCGACGATCCGACGCTAATCGACAACATCGACGAAGATCCAATGCCTGCCGACGATGCCGAGGCTTTGTTGGCATGGGGCAAGCGCAACATTCAAGGCGAATGAGGCGTGACGAATTTACCGGCGAAAGCAATTTTGAAAGCCCCGACATCCCCGCAATTCGGTGAAGTACCATCGAACGGATTCTCGACTATCACGGCGCGTGCCCGGCCCGTTTTGAAGCTTTATGCCGCGATCACGATGGAAACCGTGGACTAACCTCCTTTCGCCCCGATTCGGCACATTACCCAGAGGGCGATAAGCTGCCTTCAATCGGCAAATGTCTTTTACGGCGGAGAGAGGGTAGTCCGGTTTGAGCGCCGGCGAAATCCGGGACGAGCAGCAAGGCCGGCCGCGAATTTCGTTTCACACAATCCGGGCGAGGCTTGTCATTTCTTTCGGCGGCGGCCGCGAACGCCTTGATGCGCCGGGCAACATTGGCTTTCAGGTTCTCGTAGAACAAGTTGTAATCGTAAGCATGGTAGACACCGGGCCCGAAGGGCAGGTCGGTGAGCAGCGCGGAGGACTTAGGCGTCACCACCAGCGCACCGTCGACGTTGCGGGCCGAGGTGAAGTGCGCGATGGTGTGTCGCTTGCCATCGGCGTCAAAAATGACCGCGCCGAGGTTCTCCGATGCCGGGACCAATTTGCCGTCGGTGCGCCACGACAGCGGGTTCACCGACACGGCGCCGGGCAGGATGGTGGGCGCCTTCTTCTGAAAACCCGCCGCTATGCTGTTGTAGGTGACGATGCAGCCGGTCTGGCCGGGGGAGCGGCAGATTTTCAGGAATGGGTATTGCTGCAGATCCTGCCGGGTGATCGACCAGCCGATCAGGTAGGCCGCCACCAGCTTTCTGCGTAGCGCGGGCTTGTTCAGTTCCTGGCGGGCGAGATCGGTCAGCAGGTTGGCGCCCTGGCTGTGCCCGGCCAGGATGAAGGGGCGGCCATGGTTGAGGTGTTGCAAGTAATAAGCAAAGGCCGCCTTCACGTCGGAAAGTCCGACGCCGAGATAACGCTTCTGTGCCGCGGCCTCCATCGACAACACCGAGATGTTGGCCTGCCGGTAGAGCGGCGCAAAGATATTGGCGCTGTCGGCGAACACGCTGGCCTGGCTGAGCAGGCTGAACGCGGCGCCCTGGCGCATTTGCGCGTCGTCGACGGCGGCAACGACCGCTTTGCCGTTGTAGGCGGTGGGGTAGACCCAAAACACGTCCACCTTCTTGCTCGGCGTCTTGGGCAGGCTCGCCCAATTTTGCGTCCGGGCGTAATCCGGCGCCCGCGTCTCCGCCAAGGCGGGGCAATAAATCGTCGCCAGCCAGAACGCCGCGGCACCTGTGGCGGCGGCAAATGTCTTCGACCTCATCATCACGTTTTTTGCGCTTTTGCCGCGTTCTGACAAGACCGCCTACACGGTTCGCTGCCGTTCGCCGTTATGCGTCCGTCCGACGTGGGTCAGAACGTGGGTATGATCCCTTAATCGATAGAAAAGCGTGTAATATCAAAGCAGCTAGGCGGTCTCCCTCTCCGCCAATACGGCCGTAAGGCGTTCATACACTTAAGTTTTCCAAGGTCTAAAACTGGCGGTTTCCGATCCCTGGTACAGAAACCTGGGTCAGCGGGAAGCCAACTTGCAATCAGTTATTCGATTTGGTGGCGCTGCGGTGCGGTTTTCTACTTGCGGATAGCGGTGCCGCGCCAACTCGTCCCGCGCATAAGGAGATGCGAGATCAAGGTCTCGCTGAGGACGAGTGATCCGCTGAAGCCGTCCAGATTGAAGAGGTGAATGTGGAATGTTCCAGTGGACCTACCCACAGGCCGGCGCGCGTAAGACTTGGGAGAATTCACGACAGCGTTCGCAGTGCGATCCAAATATGGATGCCATCGGGCTGAATTGACGAAGGTCTAATTTCACCAACCCCGACACAAGACCCGCATGGCTCCAATGCAATTAATTGCGGAGTGGGTCGAAAAATTGTTACAGGTTCCCAAACATCACTCATGCGCGAAATTGGGCGAAGACAGGGCCGGGACAAAACTCCGTCTCGAAGACTTATTCCGGGAAACATTGGGGGAGCGCCCTGAACCCCCGTTTGGCTACCCGCTTCGACCTGGCCGCCTTGGCCACGCCTGATCTCCTGCGGATCGCCACCGGATCGGGACCGCTCCCCGAAAGAGCTTTGGCCGTGTGGTACTCGATCGGCACTGATCGCCGTCCGTCGCGACGCCTCCAGACAAGGCGTGGCGAGCCGCAGGCGGTATTCGATGCGTTCTGCGAAGTAGGGCTGGCCCATACCGTGGTTGAGATAGCGCGCGAGGGATTTCGGCGGGTCTCAGCACGGTCCTGGATGACTTCTCGCGCTACATCATCGCCTGGAAGCTGTGCACGACGATGAAGGCGCAGGACGTAACCGAGACGCTGGATCTTGCTCTCACGGCCTCAGGCTGTGACCAGGCGCGGGTCGTCCATAAGCCGCGCCTGCTCAGTGATAATGGTTCCAGTTACGTCTCGGCTGATCTGGCAGATTGGTTGGATGCACAGAACATGGGCCACGTTCGCGGCGCGCCGTATCATCCGCAGACACAGGGCAAGATCGAACGCTGGCATCAAACGCTCAAGAACCGCATCCTCCTGGAAAACTATTACCTGCCGGGTGATCTTGAGGTCAGCATTGGCCGGTTCGTCGATCACTACAACCATCGGCGCTATCATGAGAGCTTGAACAATCTGACACCGGCCGATGTGTACTTCGGCCGCGGTCAAACAATCCTGCTGGAAAGAGAAAGGATCAAACGGAACACAATCCAGAAACGACGCTTGCAGCACCAAAAGAAAGCCGCATAAACTAAAACTAGATGGGCCGGTCGATCCTGACGTTCACACCGCCATCTGTCTCAAAGCATTCGATGACGGACAGGCCCGACGGAGCCACTGTCCTTCAGTTCCCTGGCGATTGCATTCGCGGTCGCGCGCCGAGCAACAGCGGTCCGAATGAGGCTGCAAAACCGAAGAACGCCGTACACCAGGCGAGCGCGGCGAGAGTAAGCAACTGCGAGTTCCAGTCGGGCTCCATCGACGAGCAGATGCGGGCAAGCGCTGCGACGACGATTGCGCCATAAATCACCTGGGTGAAAGCCGAGGCGGCGAGCGTTTGTCCGGTGTGACCGAGGCTGGCGCGCGTCATGACCGCGAGGGTCATCGTGCCCATTGCGCCGACGGTCCAGGCGTGAATGCCGGCGTCCATCGGAACGAGATCGATAGCGCCTGCGCCGGCAAGCAGAAAACCGAGCGGCACAAAAAAATATCCAATGTGCAATATGAGTACCAGACGATCGCGCCACGTCCGATCGCCGGCCCAGCGGGCCAGTCGCACGACGTGGAGCAGGCCGGCGACGCACAGAGCGGTCGCGGTCGGCCGTCCAAAGGGTTGAATAATCCATAGCAGCAGCGTCGCGGCGCTGAAGCCAATCACCGCGACGTCGAAGCGCGCGAATGGAACCGGCAGTCGGCCCGGGTTTTCTCGCACCAGCCAGTTGCGGGTGAAGCTTGGAACGATGCGACCGCCAATCATCACGATGAGCAACATGATTGCTGCTATGCCGACGCGGGCTCCGTATTCGGCGCTGCCTTGAAAATGCGCCTCGACGTGAAACGCGATATTGCCGGCGAGCAGCAATGTCACCATGCCGACGACCTTGAGATTTCGCCAATTGCTGCCGGCGATAATCTCGCGCGCCGCCGCCACGACAACCAAAGTCATGAAGCAATTATCGATGATGGCGGCGGCGAGCCAGCCGATTTCCGTGGAAAAAGTGACCGCGACGCGCCCCGCGATCCAGACCGCGACCAGCGTCAGCAGTGGCGTGCCTTGGATTGGCAGGCGCCCGGTCCAGTTTGGGATGGCCGTGAGCAGGAACCCGGTCACGATCGCGGGCAGAAAACCGTAGAGCGTTTCATGGACGTGCCAATCAACGGGCGAAAACGCAGTCGACAATTCGAGCTCGCCATGAAACATCGGCAACCAAGCGAGCACGATAAGTCCGGCATAAATGGCGCCGAACAGGAAAAACGGCCGGAATCCGTAAGACAGCAGCGCCGGACCTTGAAATTCTCGCAGGCGAGGGATCGCGTTCATGACTGATCTTACAGGGCGTGCGCGAATGCGCGTTTGAGGCAGGTCATGCCGGGATTTTGTGAACGATTGAGCATTCCCATCAGCGTCAACCATTCTTCATCGGAAGCCCGCGCGGTGTAACGCTGCACGGTTCCGACTACGCAGGCGGCAAGATCAACTCCCTCGGCGGCGGCGCGTTCGCGCGCCGCGGCCAGCAACGTCACGTCGCCGGTGCCGAGAATGGCTTCGACCGCCGTTGTCTCGTCGGTCAACGTTGCCAAGATATCGCCGAGCATGATGATGCCCTCAATGAACGCGCAGCGCGTCGGCGCCGGCGAGATCGACGCCCTCGATACTGCGCCGCCGTCACCAGCCGGGCGATGTATTGTGCGTCGGCCCGCCGCCGCACGCTTGCGCGCAGGTAGTCGGCGATGCGGCCGGCGACCGCTTCATAGGGCAGCGTGCGGCCCGCATGTTTGCGGTCAAGCCGGATAATGTGAAATCCGTAGCGCGTCGCAACCGGCTCCGCGCATAGCTGACCGGGTTCGAGCGTGGTGAGCGCCCGTTCGAATTCCGGCGTCGTTTGCCCGGCCGTGATCTGGCCGAGATTGCCGCCTTGCGCCGCCGACGGACAACGCGAATAGGCCCGCGCCAGCTGTGCGAAGCAATCTGGATTTTCTCGCAGCGTGGCAAGCACTGCGCGCGCATCCGCGCGCGCCAGCGCGTAGCTCTCGTGGTCTGGCGGCGCTGCGGCAAACAGAATGTGCGAGGCTTCGTAAATGTCGGCCGAGCGAAATCGCGCCTGGTTGCGTGCGTAGTAGCGTCGGCAGGTGTCGTCGTCCGGCTCGGGGACCGAAACCTCACGATTTATCAGGGCGCGGATTATCGCTTCTTCGTCGGTTTCGCGACGGCCTTCGTCGTCGCCAGTCGGCTCCGGCGCAACGCCAAGATGGCGCGCCCGTTGTAACAGCAGCTCGCGGATGACCAGCGCGCGCGCGGCTTGCTGCCAAGCCGCGGTCGGTTTGGGCGCCGGATGGTGCTGTATTTCGCGAACGATCGCGTCGCGTGCAATTGCCACGCCGTTGACGCTGACCTCTACCGGCTTTCCAGTCGGAAATTGCACATGCACCGTGCAGCCCATCGCTGTCACTCCGCTGGCACGACGCCGCGCGTCGCAATGGTCGAGCCCGCCGCTCGGTTGGTGCGCACCACCTGATAACCTCGGCGGCCGATGTACCAGATCGGCGCGCTCCAGATGTGCACCAGTCGCGTGAACGGGAATACCAGGAAAATCGTCATGCCGAGGAAGAGGTGCAGCTTGAAGATCGGACTGACATCGGCGATCAGCGCCGAGACGCCCGGCTGCAGCGTCAGGATGCCCTGCGCCCAGGTCATGAAGTTCACCATCACGTGGCCGTCGAGGTGTTGCAGCGATACGCTGATGGTGGAAAGCCCGAGGATGAGCTGCACATAAAGCAGCAGCAGGATCGCGATATCGCCGAACGACGAGGTGGTGCGGATGCGGGCGTCGAACAGCCGGCGATGCAGCAGGAGCGTGAGGCCGATGAACGCGAAGATGCCGGAAACACCGCCGATGCCGATCGCCATCCATTGCTTGAACGTGTGCGAGATGCCAAGCGCATCGAACACCCAGATCGGCGTCAACAAGCCGAAGAAGTGGCCGAAGAAAATGACCAGGACGCCGAGATGGAACAGGTTCGAGCCCCACATCAGTTGTCGGCGGCGCAGCAACTGGCTCGATCCGCTGCGCCAGGTGTATTGCTCGCGATCGAAGCGCAACAGGCTGCCGAGCAGAAAGACGGTGAGGCAGAGATAGGGGTACCAGCCGAACACGATGTAAGTGATCAGGTCGCGCATGGTCGCTTCCTCACTGGCGCAGATTGTTGCGGGTTGCGGCGGGCATATCGGGCGCGGGACGCAAAGCGCCGCGAACGCGGGCGATGAGCCCGTCCTTGCAGCCGCTCACGGCATTGGGGCCGAAGCTCACCGGCTCGTCTTCCCAGGCCGCGTCGAGCGCGGCGAGATCGGACGCGTCGGGATCGGGCGTCGCGAGCAGCGCCGAGACTTCGTCCGCCTTCGGCTTGGCGGCGGCGAGCGCAATGAGTGCGCGGAACACCGCCTCATAGGGCGATCGGCGCTTGCGCAATCGCTCGGCCAGGGCGACGAAGATATGTGCGGGCTGGCCGAGCATGTCGCAGGCCTCGGGCGACGGCAGCGTCGACAGATACTCCAGAAACAGCGGCAGGAAATCCGGCAGCTCGGCCGCGCTCATGGCGAGGCCATTGCGCTCATATTGCGCCTTGAGGTCGATCATGGCCTGGCCGCGGTCGCGGCTCTCGCCATGCACATGCTCGAACAGATGCAGCGATAGCGAGCGCGTGCGGTCGAACAGCAGTACGTAACGCTCCTGCAGATCGTAGAGGTCGCCGCCGGCCAACTCGGCGAGCAGCGTATGCAACTGATCGCGGATAGCGCCCGGCACAAGCCGCTCACTGTCAATCGTTTCGCTGATGTCCGCGGCTGCGTCCTGCAATTCGGCCGTGGGATAGGTGAGCAGCGCCGATAGCGCTTTGAATAGTCTTATTCATCACACGACCTCCATCGGCGTCTTGGCGCGCTTGGGCGTGCCGAACAGATTGGTTTCGCTCACGCCGCCCGAACAGCCGTTGCCGAACGAGAAGCCGCAGGAGCCGCGCAGGTCGTAAGCGTCTTCGTTGATCTCGCGATGCGCGGTAGGAATGACGAATCGATCCTCGTAGTTGGCGATCGCCATGATCTGATACATGTCTTCGATGGCGAGCGCGGAGAGGCCGACGCGTTTGGCAATTGTTTCGTCGATAACGCCGTCGACGGTTTTGGCGCGCATATAGGCGCGCATCGCCAGCATGCGCTCGAGCCCTTGCGCTACTGGCTCCTCTTTGCCGGCGGTCAGCAGGTTGGCGAGGTACTTCAGCGGGATGCGCAGCGAGCGCACATCCGGCATCTCGCGGTCATGGCCGATCTTGCCGGCCTGCGCCGCCGACTGAATCGGCGACAACGGCGGCACGTACCAGACCATCGGCAGCGTGCGGTATTCAGGATGCAGCGGGAAGGCGACCTTCCATTCCATCGCCATCTTGTAGACGGGTGATCGCCGCGCCGCCTCCAGCCAATTCTCGGCAACACCGTCGGCGCGCGCCTGCGCCATCACCGCTTCGTCGTTGGGATTGAGAAAAATATCGAGCTGCGCCTGATAGAGGTCCTGCTCGTTCGCCGCGCTTGCCGCTTGCTCGATGCGATCGGCGTCATACAGCACGACGCCGAGATAACGGATGCGGCCGACGCAGGTCTCCGAGCACACCGTCGGCTGACCGGCCTCGATGCGCGGATAGCAGAAGATGCACTTTTCCGATTTGCCGCTCGACCAGTTGTAATAGATCTTCTTGTAGGGGCAGCCGGACACGCACATGCGCCAGCCGCGGCACTTGTCCTGGTCGATGAGGACGATGCCGTCCTCTTCGCGCTTGTAGATGGCGCCGGAGGGACAGACCGCCACGCAAGCCGGATTGAGGCAGTGCTCGCACAGCCGCGGCAGATACATCATGAAGGTGTTTTCGAACTGGCCGTAGATTTCCTTTTGGATGCCGTCGAAATTGACGTCCTTGGAGCGCTTGGCGAATTCGGTGCCGAGGATTTCCTCCCAGTTCGGGCCCCACTCGATCTTCTCCATGCGCTCGCCGGTGATCAGCGAGCGCGGCCGCGCGGTCGGCGTGGCTTCGAGTTCCGGCGCGGTCTGCAGGTGCTCGTAGTCGAAAGTGAAGGGCTCGTAGTAGTCGTCGATCTCCGGCAAGTCGGGATTGGCGAAGATGTGCGCCAGCACGCGCCATTTCGAACCCATGCGCGGCTCGATCTTGCCGTTCCTCTTGCGACGCCAGCCGCCGTTCCAGTGGTCCTGGTTCTCCCAGTCCTTCGGGTAACCGATGCCGGGCTTGGTCTCGACGTTGTTGAACCAGGCGTATTCCATGCCTTCGCGGTTGGTCCACACGTTCTTGCAGGTGACCGAGCAGGTGTGACACCCGATGCACTTGTCGAGGTTCAGCACCATCGCGATTTGTGCGCGGATTTTCATTCTGCGGCCTCCAACTTAGGAGCGGCGGTAAGCGGTTCGGGCTGATCGGCGGTCGGCTTATCGAGCCAGTCGACCTTCGCCATCTTGCGCACGATGACGAACTCGTCGCGGTTGGTGCCGATCGTGCCGTAATAGTTGAAGCCGTAGGACTGCTGGGCGTAGCCGCCGATCATGTGGGTTGGCTTGATGATCGCGCGTGTCACCGAATTGTGGATGCCGCCGCGCTGTCCGGTGATTTCGGAACCGGGCACATTCACGATCTTTTCCTGCGCGTGATACATCAGGCACATGCCGTCCTTCACGCGCTGCGAGACGACGGCGCGCGCGACCAGCGCGCCGTTCGAATTGTAGGCCTCGATCCAGTCGTTATCGACGATGTCTGCCTTTTTGGCGTCGTTCTCGCTGACCCACACGATCGGCCCGCCGCGCGAGAGCGTGAGCATCAAGAGGTTGTCGGTATACGTCGAGTGGATGCCCCACTTCTGATGCGGGGTGATGAAGTTGAGCACAATCTGCTTCTCGCCGTTCGGCTTGGAATCAATCACCGGCTTGACCGCCTTGAGATCGACCGGCGGGCGATAGACGCAGAGCGCCTCACCGAAGGCACGCATCCACAGATGATCCTGGTAAAGCTGCTGGCGGCCGCTGAGCGTGCGCCAGGGGATCAGCTCGTGCACATTGGTGTAGCCGGCGTTGTAGCAGACCTTCTCCGACTCCAGTCCCGACCAGATCGGCGAGGAGATAATCTTGCGCGGCTGCGCCACCACGTCGCGGAAACGGATCTTCTCGTCCTCCTTCGGGATGGCGAGATGGGTGTGGTCGAGGCCTGTGGTCTTCGACAATGCTTCCCAGGCCTTCACCGCCACTTCGCCGTTGGTCTCGGGCGCCAGCGACAAGATCACTTCGGTGGCGTCGATATCGCTGTCGATGCGGGCGAGGCCCTTGAAGGCCCCTTCCTCGGTCACCACGCCGTTGAGGCGCTTGAGCAGATCGACCTCGTGCTCGGTGTTCCAGGCTATGCCCTTGCCGCCGTTGCCGATCTTTTCCATCAGCGGGCCGAGCGAGGTGAAACGCTTATAGGTGTTGGGATAGTCGCGCTCGATTACGGTCACCGCCGGCATGGTCTTGCCGGGGATCGGCTCGACTTCGCCTTTCTTCCAGTCCTTGACGTCGAGCGCCTGGGCGATCTCGGCCGGCGTGTCGTGCTGGATCGGTGTCATCACGACGTCTTTTTCGACGCCGAGCACTTCCGGCGCGACCTCGGAGAATTTCTTGGCGATCGCCTTGTAGATGTCCCAGTCGCTCTTGCATTCCCACACCGGATCGACCGCCGCGGAGAGCGGATGGATGAAGGGATGCATGTCGGAGGTGTTGAGATCGTTTTTCTCGTACCAGGTGGCGGTCGGCAGCACGATGTCCGAGTAGACGCAGGTCGTGGACATGCGGAAGTCGAGCGTGACCAGGAGATCGAGCTTCCCTTTCGGCGCCTCGTCGTGCCAGGCGACTTCCTGCGGTTTCTGTTTGCCGGTTTCGCCGAGGTCCTTGCCCTGCACGCCGTGCGCGGTGCCGAGCAGGTGCTTGAGGAAATATTCGTGCCCCTTGCCCGATGAGCCGAGCAAGTTGGAGCGCCACACGAACATGTTGCGCGGCCAGTTGTCGGGATGGTCCGGGTCCTCGCAGGCCAGCTGCAGTTCGCCGGATTTGAGCGACTTCGCCACATAGTCCTTCGGCTCGAGGCCGGCGGCTTGTGCTTGCTTGGCGAGATCGAGCGAATTCTGCCGCAGTTGCGGTGCCGATGGCAGCCAGCCCATGCGCTCGGCGCGCACGTTGTAGTCGATCAGCGCGCCGTCCCACGGACCGGCAGGCGCGGTCGGCGACAAAATCTCCTCGACGCCAACCGTCTCATAACGCCATTGATCCGTATGCGCGTAGAAGAACGAAGTTGAATTCTGCTGGCGCGGCGGCCGTGCCCAATCGAGCCCGAAAGCCAAAGGCAGCCAGCCCGATTGCGGGCGCAGCTTCTCCTGGCCGACGTAATGCGACCAGCCGCCGCCCGATTGTCCCACGCAGCCGCACATCACCAGCATGTTGATGACACCGCGGTAGTTCATGTCGCAGTGGTACCAATGGTTCATGGCGGCGCCGATGATCACCATCGAGCGGCCCTTGGTCTTCTCGGCGTTGAGCGCGAATTCGCGCGCCACCGTCACGATCTGGTCGCGCGGCACGCCGCTGATCTTCTCCGCCCAGGCCGGCGTATAGGGCACGTTGTCGTCATAGTTTTTGGCGACATGCTCGCCGCCGAAGCCGCGATCGAGCCCGTAGTTGGCGAGGAAAAGATCGAACACCGAAGCGACCAGCGCATCGCCGTCCTTCAACTGCACGCGCTTGGCCGGCAGCTTGCGCACCAGCACGCTCGGATGATCGGTGCCGGCGAAGTGATCGTGCTCGCGGTTGCCGAAATAGGGGAAGCCGACGTCGGCGAGCTCGTCTTTGTTATCGGCGAGGCTCAGTTGCAGTTTGGTGTCGCGGCCGTCGGACTTCTTTTCTTCCAGATTCCACTTACCCTTCTCGCCCCAGCGGAAGCCGACCGAGCCGCGCGGCACGACGATTGTCTTTGACGTTTCGTCATAGGCGACCGTCTTCCATTCCGGATTGTTGGCCTCGCCGAGATTGTCGGCGAAATCGGACGCGCGCAGCAGACGGTCGGGTACAAGATGACCGTCCTTCTGCGTGAGCCGCACCAGCATCGGCATGTCGGTATATTGCCGGACATAATCCTCGAAATATTTGGCCTGCCGATCGAGATAAAACTCGCGCAGGATGACGTGGCCCATGGCCATGGCGAGCGCGGCATCGGTGCCCTGCTTCACCGAGATCCACAGGTCGGAGAATTTGGAGGCTTCCGAATAGTCCGGGCGAGATCACCACGCTCTTGGCGCCGCGATAGCGCGCCTCGGTGTAGAAATGGGCGTCGGGCGTGCGCGTCTGCGGCACGTTCGAGCCCCACAGGATCAGGAAACCGGAATTGTACCAGTCGGCGCTTTCGGGAACGTCGGTCTGCTCGCCCCAGGTCTGCGGCGAAGACGGCGGCAGGTCGCAATACCAGTCGTAGAACGACATGCAGACGCCGCCGATGAGCGACAAATAGCGCGAGCCGGCCGCATAGGAGACCATCGACATCGCCGGGATCGGCGAGAAGCCGATCACCCGGTCGGGGCCGTGCTTCTTGATCGTATAGGCATTGGCGGCCGCGATGATCTCGGTGACCTCGTCCCAGGTCGCGCGCACGAAGCCGCCGAGGCCGCGCTTCGCCGTATAGGCCTCGCGCTTCTTGGGGTCCTCGACGATCGAGCCCCAGGCCGCTACCGGCGTGCGCAGCGCGCGCGCCTCGCGCCACAGCTTCAAGAGGCGCGAGCGCACCAGCGGATATTTCACCCGATTGCCGGAATAGAGGTACCAGGAGTAGCTGGCGCCGCGCGAACAGCCGCGCGGCTCATGATTGGGCAGTTCCGGCCGCGTGCGCGGATAGTCGGTCTGCTGCGTCTCCCAGGTGACGATGCCGCCCTTGACGTAGATCTTCCACGAGCACGAGCCGGTGCAGTTGGCGCCGTGGGTCGAGCGCACGATCTTGTCGTGCTGCCAGCGCTTGCGGTAGCCGTCCTCCCAGCGGCGATCTTCCCGCGTGGTAATCCCGTGCCCGTCCGAGAACTCTTCGGCGACGCGGTTGAAGAACTTCAGACGATCGAGAAAGTGGCTCATCGCTTTTTCCTTATTCTTCGCAACTGCAGTTTCCGATGTGAGCGAACCAACGACGTCATGGGTTCTTGAACTCCGCTTTTGGACCGAGGTAGTACCACCAGTTCAGCAACAGGCAGACGAAGTAGAACAGCGCGAAGCCGTAGAGCGCGTATTCTGGCGTCGCCGCTTTGATCTGCTCGCCGAAAACCTGCGGAATGACGAAGGCGCCATAAGCGGCGACCGCCGACGTCCAGCCGAGCGCCGGGCCGGCCTGCTCTTTCGGGAACACCATCGCGATGGTGCGGAAGGTCGAGCCGTTGCCGATCCCGGAGCCGGCGAACAGCAACAGGAACAGGATGAAGAACGGCAGGAAATACTGTTCCGGCGTCGCCGACTGGTAGGCCGCCTTCATGAAGTAGGCGACACCCAGCGCGCTCGCGATCATCAGAAGGGTGATGTACTGCGTGACCCGGGCACCGCCCAACCTGTCGGCAATCCAGCCACCGAGCGGCCGAATGAAGGCGCCGATGAACGGGCCCATCCAGGCATAGGTCAGCGCGCTCGGACCATTCAGGTTCGGCGTATTATGCGTGAGCACGCCGTTCACGATCAGGTGCTGATAGCCGAACACCACCTTGATCGCGAGCGCGAACGCCGCCGAATAGCCGATGAAGGAACCGAAGGTCATGGTGTAGATGATGCTCATGACCCATGTGTGCTTGTTGCCGAAGATGCGGTATTGCCGCTTCAGATTGTCGCGCACGAAGAAGCAGACGTAGTAGAGCAGCCCGACGGTCGCCGCGATGATGCCGGCGAGCACGAACCACTTGGTCCACGCCGGCAGGCCCAGACCGGTCGGCGCCGGCAGGATGAAGTAGAGGCCGACCGCGGCGGCGACAAAGCCGACCAGCAGCATCGCCGACATGCGCGCAAAGGCGCCGAGCGCGCCGCCGGCAATCTTCGGGGTCACTTCCTCGGTGAGGATATTGTCCATGCCGAACCAGGCGGCGATGGCGAGCGGAACGAGGACCAGCACCCAGACAAAGCCGGCATTCTGGATCCACGTATGGGCGCCGGCCGGTATCTTGCCGATCAGTGTGCCGGACGAATTCTGCAGCACCATCGGATCGCCGCCAAAGGCGCCGAGCAAGGCGAACGTCATGACCAGCGGCACCACGATCTGCATGGTGGTGACCCCGGCATTACCGAGCCCGGCATTGAGGCCGAGCGCGAGCCCCTGCATCCGCTTGGGGTAGAAGAAGCTGATATTCGACATCGAGGAGGCGAAATTGCCGCCGCCAATGCCCGACAGCAGCGCCAGGATCTGGAACACCCACAGCGGCGTCTCCTTGCTCTGCAGCGCAAATCCCGCACCGATCGCCGGAATGACGAGAAGGGCCGTCGTGAAGAAGATGGTGTTGCGGCCGCCGGCGATGCGAATGAAGAAGGTGCTCGGAATCCGCAAGGTGGCGCCGGTCAAGCCGGCGATGGCGGTGAGCGTAAACAACTGCGATTGCGTGAACGGAAAGCCCAGATTGAGCATCTGGACGGTGATGATGCCCCAGTAGACCCAGACGGCGAAGCCACAGAGCAGGTTCGGGATCGAAATCCAAAGATTGCGATTTGCAACGCGCTTGCCGGTCGATTCCCAGAACTGTTCGTCTTCCACATTCCACGTTTTCAGATTGGGCATTTTATTGTCCTCTTATGAAATTTTGCCGTCGCTGTTATTCACGCGTTGCTACTCAGTCGCATTGCACCTCGGCGTCCCGGCGCCGGTACCACCACCAGGTCGCCAAGAAGCAGGTCACGTAGAACACGACGAAGACGGTCATCGCGGTTACGGCGGTGCCGGTCGTGTTGATGGAGATGCCGATCAGCGCCGGGATGAAGAACAGGCCGAGCGCGGCGATGGCGGCGGTGAAGCCCAGCGCGACCGAGGATTCGATCTCGCCCTCGGCGACGGCGCGTTCCTGTGCCGCCTCATCGTTCCCAGCTGCACGCGTGTGCAGCTTCATGAAAACTTTTGGAACGACGTGGAACACCGAGCCGTTGCCGATGCCGGTGGTGACGAACAGCAGCACGAAGGCACCGAAGAACCACGGCAGCGCGGCCGCGTTCGGGCTCGACGGCAGGCAGGCCAGGATCGCGATCGCGGCAATCAGCATGACCGCGAAATTCCAGAAGGTGACCTTGGCGCCACCGATCCGGTCCGACAGCCAGCCGCCGAGCGGGCGCACCAGCGCACCGAGCAGCGGGCCGACGAAGGCCCACTGCTTGGCCCGCGAATCCGGGAACAGCGTGTCGAGCAGTTGCGGGAACGCCGCGGCGAAGCCGATGAACGAGCCGAACGTTCCGGTATAGAGCCAGGCCAGGATCCAGGCGTGCTTGCGCCGGAATATGCCGACCTGCTCGCTGAAGCTCGCCTGCGCGTCGCGGATATTGTTCTGGCCCCACGCGGAGGCAATGGTCGCAATCAGGATGAACGGTACCCAGATATAGGCGGCGTTCTGCATCCAGACTTTGGTAACGGCGCCGCCGCCGGTGTAGGTCTGCGGCGTGCCGCCCATGAACCAGAGTGCACCACCGTAGATCGTGAGCGGCACCACGGCCTGCATGACGCCGACGCCGAGATTGCCGAGGCCCGCGTTCCAGCCGAGCGCGGTGCCCTGCATCCGCTTCGGGAAGAAGAAGCTGATATTGGCCATGCTGGCGGAGAAGTTGCCGCCGCCCAGGCCGCACAGCAGCGCGATGGCGACGAACACCACATAGTTCGTGCTCGGATCCTGGATGGCGAGCGCCATCCACAGCGTCGGCAGCAACAGCGATGCCGTGCTGAACACCGTCCAGTTGCGGCCGCCGAAGATCGGCACCACGAAGGCATAAGCGAGCCGCAGCGCGCCGCCGGAGATGCCCGGCGCCGCCGCCAGCCAGAACAGTTCGCTGGTGGAGAACTTGAAGCCGATCTTGGGCAGCTCGACCACCACCGCGCTCCAGACCATCCACACCGCGAACGACAAGAACAGCGGCGGCATGGACAGAATCAGGTTGCGCAAGGCAATGCGCCGGCCCTGCTTCTGCCAGAAGGCTTCGTCGTCGGGACGCCAATTGGTGAGCCAGCGGCCAACGGCGCTGACGCCGACCAGGCGCTCCTTCACCATCTGGTCGCGCAACGCCGGTTCGCGCTCCAGCACGGCGGCGCGCTCGCCTTTTTCGGCCAGCCAGGTCCAGACCATCACGCCGGCGACCACGGCATACATCAGCATGAAGGTGCTGGAGCGCACCTGCGTCGCATCCGACGCGATGCCGAACATGATGGGAAGCGTGAAGCCACCGAGCCCGCCGATGACGCCGACCAGCCCGCCGACCGCGCCCATGTTCGCCGGATAATAATCGGCGAGTTCGCGATAGACGCTCGCTTTGCCGATGCCGAGCGACATGCCGACCACAAAGACGAGAACGGTGAAGAGGGTAACACCGACGGCGAGATGGAGGTTGACGTCACCCTTGATGCCGTGGACCACCAGCGTGGTCGGCGGATAGGAGAGGAAGAACAGACAGACGATGCTGACCCAGAACACCCACCAGGTCGTGGTGCTGCCGCCGAACTTGTCCGAGATCCACCCGCCGAGGGCGCGAATGAGGCCGGAGGGCAGCGTGAACAACATGGTGATGAAAGCGGCGGAGCGAAGCGAAAGGCCGTATTCGGCCACGTAATATTTCGGCAGCCAGAGCGCGAGCGCGACGAACCCGCCGAAGACGAAATAATAGGCGAGACCGAATCGCCAGACCCGCATTTCCGTCAGCGGTGCAAGCTGATCGCCGAGCGAGGGGAAGCTCTTCTTGCGCCGGCGTTCTTCGAGCTTCGGATCGGGATAGGTGAAGAACCAGAACAGCACCGCCATCGCCAGCATGGCGACGGAATAAACCTGCGGCACCATGCGCCAGCCGAACGCCACGATGATCAGCGGCGCCACCAGGTTGGTCACTGCCGCGCCGGCATTGCCGGCGCCGAAGATGCCCATGGCGGTGCCCTGCTTCTCTTTCGGGAACCAGGCCGAGGTGTAGGCGATGCCGATCGCGAACGAGCCGCCGGCCAGACCGATGAACAGGCCGATCGCGAGGTATTGCCAATACTGGGTCGCGAACGCCAAGCCGTAGGTCGGAATCGCCACTAGGATCATTTGAATAAAGAAGACGGTGCGGCCGCCAAAGCGGTCGGTCAGAATGCCGAGCGGCAGGCGTGTGATCGAACCGGTCAGGATCGGCGTCGCCACCAGCAAGCCGAATTCGGTGTCGTTCAAGCCGAGCTGGGATTTGATGCGGATGCCGATGACCGAGAACATCGTCCACACCGCAAAATTGACCGTAAAGGCCAAGGTGTTCATGGCCAGGACGGAATATTGCTTGCGGGTTGGTAGGCCTGCGGGCTTTCACCAGTCTCCGCGCGGGTTTGACCTGCGAAGCTGGTGGCTGTTTCGGCTGGCACGAGCGGCGCCCCTATTTGTCGACTGCAAAAAAATTTCAGCGACCGACAAAGGGCAGGAAGCTCGCCATGAATGCTTTGACGTTTATCAATAATACTTGCGATTTTGTTCGCGACTACCCTCGATTTACTTATGTCATCTACTAGTTTGACTTAAGTGATATTACGGCTTGATAATTATCAAGTCGATACATCGCCAATGGCATACGCTATTATTTGCCGCCAAGAGCCGAGCCGGGAGAGAAGCCATGCGCCAAACCGACCGGAAACTCATCCGCGCGCTGCCGCTGTTCCGTGACATGAGCGAGGAGAATTTCGCGGAGCTGGTGAACGCCGCATTTCTTCAACGCTTCCCGCAGCACACCACATTGATCACCGAAGGCGATCTGCCGGATTTTTTGCATATCGTCATCGACGGCTCAGTAGAGATGTTCAGCGTCCATAACGGCCACGAAACCACCATCGACATCATGCGGCCGGTGACCACATTCATTCTGGCCGCGGTGATCCGCGACGCGGTCTATCTCAAGTCGGCGCGCGCGCTTTCGCCGGCGCAGATCCTCATGATCCCGGCGCAAACCGTGCGCGATGTTTTCGACCGCGATGCCGCCTTTGCCCGCGCAATCGTGAATGAGCTGGCGGAGCGCTACCGCAGCATCGTTCGCGCGCTAAAGAACGAAAAACTGCGCACCAGCGCCGAGCGGCTGGCGAACTGGATTCTGGAGACCAATGCCACGCAGGGTTATGGCCACAACATCGAATTGACCTTCGACAAGCGTACGCTGGCCTCGCGCCTCGGCATGACTCCGGAGAATTTGTCGCGCAATTTGGCGCTGCTGACAAAATACGGCGTGAAGCGCTCCGGCCGCGACATCGTTATCGAGGATCTGCCGGCACTGCAGAGATTTGCCAAGCCGAACGTGCTGATTGACGGATGAAACAAGCTTCGGTTTGCGTTTCACCCTGTCGCCGTCGAGGCTATCGGGAAGTCGCGGGCACGACGTAAAGCGCCCTGAACGGCCTTTGGCTTAGTATTCCCATTCCATGCCGACACCGACGGAGGTGCTGCCGTTGCGGTCGACCTCGCCTTGCGCCCGCACATGCCGGGTGACGTCGATGTCGACGGAAACGCCGCTGTCTTCCGGCTGAGCGCCGGCCTTTACGCCGATGCTGATGCGCCGGTTGATCGCGCGCGAGACGCCGAGCTTGGGGTCGCCGCCGCTGCCGAGGGAGACGTCGATGCTGTCGACGCCGAGGGCGCGGCGGACGCGCTCGAAGACGTCGGTGCCGCCGCCGCCGGAAAATTGCGCCGCGACCTGCGCCACCTGCAAGGCCTGCGACGGCGACAACCCGCCGCTCGCCTTCGCGAACAGGAGGCGCGACAGAATCTCCTCCGGCGGCAAGGTGGGATCGGAGCTGAAGGCAAAGCTCGGCTGGGTCGCCGGGCCGGTAATGGTGATGGTGACGGTGGTGTCGGTCGTTTGGGTCTGCGCGACGAAATTGAGCTCCGGCGTCAGGCTGCCGGCGAAAGTGAGCCGCCCTTGCGTGAAATCGAGCCGCGTGCCGGCAACCGACATCCGCCCGCGGCGCAGCTCGAAGGCGCCGACGGTCACCGGGTTTGACAGCCGGCCATGCAGCCGCAGGTCGCCGCCGAGCTCGGAGTCGATGCCGCGGCCGCGCACGAACACGCGATTGGGGGCGCTGATCGAAAGATCGAGCGCGGCGTCGAAGGCGGGACCGCGCCGGGCGCGCGCTTCCGCTTTCGCGCGCTGCGCCAGCCGCGCGGCGGCCTCCGGCGGAGCGTCGACGTGCTCAGTGCCGGCGATCGGCTGCAAGGTTGTCGGAAGGCGCTCCGGAATGGTGACGTTGAGAGAGACGACATCGACGCGCCCGCCGATGCGCGGGTCGCGCGCCAGCGGGCCCGATAGCGTCAGCGACAGGTTTGCCACCGCGGTCACGACGTCGTTTGCCACCAATTTAGCGTTTCGGCTCGAGATGGTGATGCTGCCGGGAAAGCCCGCGTCGGGCGCGATGCGCACACGGCCTTGCAGCGAAATGGTGCCGGAGTCCCAGGTCTTCGCGCTCAGGCGGTCGATGCGGATGTCATCGCCGTGCGCGGAAAGCAGGCCGGCGATGTCGCTCAGGCGGACACCGAGGCCGGCATCGCTATAACCGCCGCCGGCAATACGCGCCGTGCCGTCCACTTTTGGCTGCGTGAAGCTACCGCGCAGACGCATATCAATGTCGGCCTTGCCGGTGAGGCGGCGTCCGCTCGCCGACAGCGTTTTATTGACCGCGCCGAGATCGATGGGGCCGCGCACGGCGAGATCAAGCCCGTCGCCTTGCAGCGGGACCGTGCCTTTGACCCGCACTGTGCCGGCGCCGGCCGCGCGCAGCGTCGCGTCGATGCTGGTGCGGCGATCGGCGAGGCGCCCGGCAGCGGCGATATCGATCGCCGGCAGACCTTTGTCGCGCGTCTGCGCCGTCACCAGGCGGTCGATGCGCAGGCGCCAGGCGCCGGTCGGCGCGCTTGCCGTACCGGCGATCTTTGCCTCGCCGTTCAAGGTGCCGGAGAGCCCAAGGCCCGGCATCACGGCCGCGGACACCGCGAGCGGCACCGACTGGGCGTGCACTTCCACATCGAGCGTGTCGCCGATGCGGCCGTCGATGCCGAGGCGTCCGCGGTCGAGTGTCAGCAGCAGCGATTTGGCCTCTACACCGCCATCGCCGAAGGTAAGCGTCGTCGGATGCGCGAGCGCAATGCTGTGTTGGTCGCGCCGTGCGGTCAACGAACTGAGCGCGAGCCGGGCGGGCGAGGCATAGAGGTTGCCGCGCGCGTCGATGGCGAAGCCGCGGGCGCGTGCCGTGAGCACGATCGCGCTGGCCGAGGCCGCGCCTTGCGCGGTCAGGCGCACATGCGAGATGTCTTCGCCGCCGAAGCGGGCGCGGCCGACGGCCAGCTCGCCGTCGATGAACGGATGGCGATAGAGGTCGGTCACGCGCAGGTCGGCGGTAAGCTTGTCGAGCGTCGAGTCGCCGAACCTGATGGCGCTGCCCTGCGCCGACAGCGTGCCGCTTTGGCCGCCGTCGGCCACCGTCAAGGTCGTGTCCGCATGCAAGCGTCCCGACACCTTGGTGAGGACGAGCGGCGAGATGTCGTCGAGATCGCGCGCGTCAATGACGAGACGGCCTGAAGTGAAATAGTCGGCGGTGAGCGTGACCGCGCCTTGCGCCGTCACCGATCCGACCTGCAGCCCGAGATTGTCCAGCCGCCAGCCGCCCTGCGCGAGCTTGGCGAGATGAAGCGCTCCTTGCGCGGGCTTGCCGCCGACCGAGCCGGAAAGCTTGGCCTGCGCGGCGAGCTGTCCGGTCAGGTCTGTCGCGGTTAGGTCGAGCGCCAGATGCGGGATCGGCCGGCCGAGGGCGCTGCCGTCGGTCACGGTGATGGTAGCGGCGGCGTTCGGCTGCGTCAGCGAACCGGTTAGGTGCAGGGCGGCCTCGGCGTGCCCGGTCAGGCGCTTGTCGGCATATTTGAGCGCGGGAATGGCAAGAAGCACATCGATGCCGGCAGTTTCGGCGGTGGCTTCGCCGTCCGCGCGCGCGCTGGCGTGCACGCCGGTGATACGCAAATTGTTGAAGCCGAAGCCGCCGTGCGCAAGTTTGCGCACGCTGCCGTTAAGCGCGAGCTGGCCGCCAGCGAGGCCGTCGATAGCGGCAATGCCGCTGGCGAATTTTTCGGCGCGGCCGTCGAGCATTGCTTCGATACGGCCGTCCTTGGGCACGCCGCTGAGCGAGGCCGACAGCGTCAGCGCGCCGCGCAACTTCAGCGTCGCCAGATCGCCGAAGCGGGCAAGGTCCGGCGCGCGCACCGTCAGG
This sequence comes from uncultured Alphaproteobacteria bacterium, assembly GCA_963761245.1. Taxonomy (GTDB): domain Bacteria; phylum Pseudomonadota; class Alphaproteobacteria; order Rhizobiales; family Xanthobacteraceae; genus Pseudolabrys. The sequence continues at coordinate 25,220 of CAVXGN010000026.1, forward strand.
CGGCCGTGCAGCTCCGGCTCGCCGATCCGGCCGGCGAAGCCGATATCGGCGGTCGACGTGTGCAGCTGCGCGACGCGGACATCGGCGATGCCTTTATCGACCGAGCCGTCGGCAGCGAGCGTAAACGAGTCGCCGAGCGCGCGTGCCAGCGCCGGGTCACGCAAGGCGACACCGCTCGCCTGCGCGCGGACGGTGAAGGGGATCGGCGCGGCATCCGCCGCCGCACCTGTCGCCGGCGCGGTCGCGAAACGGGCCAAAAGCGTTTTCAACGTTCCTTGCGGCACGCTCACGTCTGCGGCATCGAGTTTGGCCTCGATGCGCGGACGCATGATCGGCCCGGCGACGGTGGCATTGAAGGCGAGCTTGCCGATCTCCGCCTCGCCCGCCGCCGTCTTGCCACCGGCATTGGCGCGGGCTTGGGCCGAGATCGTCAGATCGGCGACCTGCTCCGGCGACAGCGTGCCTTGCACGTCAAGCCGCGCCGTCTGCGACTCCACGGTGATGGGCTTGATGGCGATGGCGCCGCTGTCGGCGAAATCGACCGTGCCGTTGAGCTGCGTGATGCCGGCGAACACCGGCGCCGCCGGAGCCGGCAGCAGCCCGGCGATGCGCGCCTTGAGATCGAGCGTCAGGCGACGCGCATCGGCGGCGCGCTGCACATGCGCGGAGCCGGTGGCGCCGATCTCGCTGCCGGCATCGAAAGCCAGTTGCGCGGCGAAGGCATCGAGCGTGCCGGCGCCATTGAGGTCGAGCGAGACCGGCGGCAGGCCCGGCACGCTCAGCGCGTGCACCAGGAGGCCGCCAGCGGGCTCTTGCGCCGCGAGCTTCAGCGTCAAGCGATTGGACTTCGGCACCAGCGTGAGCTGCGCGGTGAGGCTTCCGGCCGCGTCGAGGCGCTTGGCGTCGAATTTCAGATCGAGCCCTTCCGCCGGATCGCCGAGCGTGGTGGCGCCGCTCGCGCTCAAGCGCGCGGCCTCGCCGACAACGGGCGCGCCAAGCGACAATTCATGCAGCGTGAAGCTCTTGATCGCCACCTTCACCGGCAGTTGCGGCAAGATCGGCTGGTCGCTGTCGGCGACCGCCTCATCCGACGGCAACGGCCGGCGCAAGACCTGAAGTTTGCCGACATCGAGCTTGTCGACGTCAAGCCGCTGATGCAGCAGCAGCGCCGTGCGGCTCCACACCAAGCGCGCTTTGTCGAGCCGCAGCCACACGCCATCGCGATCGGAAATGGAGATGTCGTGCACGGTCACGTCGGACGACAGCGCGCCGTCGACACGGCCGATCGAGACCTGCGTTGTCGGCGTCGAGAGCACGCGCGACAGGAGACCGGCGAGAACGCCCTTTTCATCGCCGGCGCTCCGGCCCACCAAAGACGGGACTATCGTGAGGCCGATCGCGATCATCACGACCGCGATTGCACCGATCAGCGCTGATCGTGTTGCAAGCCTCATCTCAGAACGCCTGTCCGATGCCGACATAGAACGCAAAGGATGCGTCGCCAGGTCGCGGGTTAAGCGGGAAGGCGAAAGTCGACGCGAATGGGGCCGACGGCGGTGTAGTAGCGGAAGCCGATGCCCGCGGCGAAGCGCAGCGTTTGGCTGAAGTCCGGGAATTCCGCGTTGAATGCTTGCCCCATGTCGAGGAACGGCACGACGCCGAATACGTCGGTCACCCGCCATCGCGCCTCGAATGAGGCGGTGAACAGGCTGCGGCCGCCGATCACTTCGCCATTGGCGGCGAGCGGGCTCAGGCTTTGATAGCGATAGCCGCGCACCGAACCGCCGCCGCCGGCATAGAAACGGTGATTGGCCGGAATGGCGGCGAGCGAGGCGCCGGCGACCGAGCCGACGGTGGCGCGCCCGGCCAGCACCAGCTTCGCGTCATCGTCGACGGCGTAGTAGGCCGAGCCTCGCGCCTTGCTTTCGACGAGCCCGACCGACGAACCGAAAAACGTCGGGTAGACCGCGATCGAACCGCTCGCCCGCACGCCTCTGGTCGGGTCGAGCGGACGATCGGTGGAGTCGTAAATCGCCGAGGCAGGAATGCCGTAGAGACGATAGTCCACCGTGCCGAGCGTGTCGGTGGTCTCGCCTTTCTCGGCGCTGAACCCGATTTGCGCCGAGGACGAGCCGCTGAACCGGTGACGGATGGCGGCGCTGGCTTGGTCGCGCCGGGCGGTATAACCGCCGAAGCGGTCTCCGCCGGTGCGATCTTTTTCGATCACGCCATCGAGCAGCAGATCGTTGCGCGTACCTTGCAGCGCCGGTTTGACGAAGCTGGCCTTAAGGCGGCCGCCGAGGTCGGACCAGCCGAACGTGTCGAGGCTGTCGATGAATGAGCCATAGGTCTGCGGCGGCAGGAACGCCTCGCCTTCGAGCCGCAGGCTCTCGCCGCCGCCGAACAAGTTGCGATGCTGCCAATAGGCGCTGACGTCGGGACCGTCGAGGGTCGAATAGCGCGCCGCAAAACCGACGACGTGCCGCTTGCGGTCGGTCACGTCGACGGTGATCGGCAAGCGTCCTTGGGCGTCCAGGGCCTTGGCCTCGTGGATGCGCACCGAGCTGATCGCCGGAAGCGAAAGAATGGATTTGCGCGTTTCCGCGATGGTCGTGGGCGAATAGAGATAGCCCGGCTCGATATAGACGTGCGAGCGCACGACCCGAGGATCGACCTGGGACTTGCCTGTGACGGTGACGCTGCCGAACGCCGCCCGCGGGCCCGGGTCGACGGCGATGGCGACGTCCATCGCTTGCTTGCTGTGATAGACGACCGGCTTGATTGATGTGACTTTGGCGAGCGCGTGCGATTGCGCGCGGAACCAGTCGACCAGCGCCGCGCGCGCTGCGCGGATGACGGCGGCGCGGGCAGGGTCGCCGGGGGCGAGCTTGATCGCGCGCGGCGGCAGGATGGTGGGCGGAAACGGACGGCCGGTCCGCGCATCGGTGATCCGGATCTGGCGCAGGTGAAATAGCGGACCTGCCTTCACCGCGACCTGGATCGGCACCGGTTCGCGCGCCCGGTAGGCTTCCGCGGCGGCCACAATGCCGGCCGGCGGCGGCCGGCCGAGGCGAAGATGATGCCCCGCCACCTCGATCTCGATCTTGGCGTTGTAGTAGCCGGCGCCCCACAAAGCATCGAGCATCGGCGCGAAATCGTTTGCCGCGCGCCGCACCAGGCTCTGGCCGTCGATGGGCGCGTCCTGCCGAAGCCTGTACAGGCTGGAGGCTTCCTGCAGCGGCTCGATCAGTGTCGATGAGCCGAACAGATTGGATGATCCACCGGACACCTTGAACGTGAGCGCATAGGGCAGGGCGCGCTGCGAGACGGCGGGCGGCTTATCCGCGAAAAGTCCGAACGGGTCGAAAGCTTGCGCACTGCACGGCCAGAGCAGGGCGCCACAAAGAAGACATCGCGCGGCGTAGCTCCAAGAATGTCGTTGCGCGGCAAACCCCATCCTCGAATCCCTGGCCCACGCAACACGGATGCGATGCGACCACCTTTAATAGCCAATGCAAGACGATGAGTCATGGATCGTGTGCGAGAAAATATGTCGCACATGCAACGGCTTAGGCGCGGCTCTGGATAACTTGGCACTCAAATAGGGCCTCGGCGTGACGCCACCTTCTCTTTATACTTGTTCCAAGCGCTCAATAAGAAGCTGCCGCGGACCGGGAAGGACAACGCGCCTATGCAGGTCGCCTATGAGCCCTGGCTCTTGGTGCTGTCATTTATCGTGACGGCGCTGGGCGGCTATGTGGGCTTCGGTCTGACGGCGCAGATTGGCGCCGCCGGCGGGCTGCACAAGCGCATGCTGCTTGCCGGCGCCGCCGTCGTGTTCGCGGTGGCGGTCTGGTGCATGCATTTCACCGGCATGCTGGCCGCGCGTCTGCCATTTGCGGTCAACTATCTGGTCTTCCCGGCGCTGCTCTCCTTCTTGGTCTGCGTCATCTTGATCGGCGTTGCGGTCTTTGCCGTCAGCAGCGGCCCGCCCACGCTGGCGCGCCTGATCGTGTCCGCCGGCCTGATGGGAATCGGTGTCTTTTTCATGCATGACATCGGCGCGGGCGCGCTGGGCGCGAGCGCCGCGATGACGCAGGCTCCGGCGTCGATCGTAGCGAGCCTGGTGATCGCGATGGCGCTATCCGGTTTGGCGCTTTGGCTGGCGGCCGGGCGGGAGGGGCGGTTGTCGCCGGTTCTGGCGGCGATTGCCTTCGCCGTTGCCGTTTTCGCGTCTCACTACGCTCTCATGGCGGGGCTGACGCTGACGCCGCAGCCGATCCCATCGTCGGCGCCGGCGATGTCGAGCGGTACTCTTGCCATCGTCGTGGCCGTGGTCGCCTTTGGCGTTGTTGGCATGTTTTTGTTGTTGCTGGTGCCGGATCGCGTCGAAGCGAGGCCTGATACGTTCGCGGGTGCGGCAACGATGCCGGCGCCCGCCGAAAACGGCTCCGAAAGCGTCCCTGTCATGGTCGAAGCAAGCGGCAGCGGCGATTCCGATCTGCGGCGCGGAATTTACGCGCCATTGGGCGGCGTCGGCGCGCCGCCGCCGCGCATTGCCGAGCAATTGCCGATCGAGCGCGAGGGCGCCACCCAGTTCCTGCCGGTGCAGGAGGTGGTCGCCGTCCACGCCAATGCGCACTACACGTTTCTCTTTGACGGCACCGCCAAATTATTTTGCCCGCTTGCCATCGGTGAGGTCGAATCGCGGCTCGATCGCAGCCAATTCATGCGCGTGCACCGCAGCCACATCATCAATATCGACCGGGTGGTCGGTTATAAGAAGTCCGGCGACGGCGAGATCGTCGAGCTTGCTGCCGATGGCCCCTACACGGTCCCGGTCAGCCGCAGCCGCGCCGGCTGGCTGAAATCGCGCATCAAGGAAAAAAACGGCGGGACCGATTTACGTCAGGAGCATTGACGCAATTCGTGCGAGGTCGCTGCTGTCCGTGCAAATGATGCGTTGTTGGTGCATCCTGCGCTTGTTGCTGCGGAGCACAACGAGGCAATTTTCCCGGCAAGAAAAAATAACGAAACTAGCAAACGGCGCGCCGGCGCAACCGGGCAACAACCCGGCGGCGGGCGCCGAGGGAGGATGCCCGTGATTCCAGGCTCATTCGCCTATCATCGCCCGTCGTCCGTCAAGGAAGCCGTCGGCCTGCTCGCGCAATTGGGCGAGGACGCACGGCCGATCGCCGGCGGACACAGTCTCATTCCGATGATGAAGCTGCGGCTCGCCAGCCCGTCGCATCTCGTCGATCTGCAAGGCGTCGCCGACCTCAAAGGCATTCGCGAGGAGGGCGGCGCCATTGTCATCGGCGCCACCACCACGCAGCACGAACTGGTCGGCTCGGAGTTGTTGGCCAAGAAGGTTCCGATCCTGCGCGAAACCTCGTTGCAGATCGCCGATCCGCAGGTGCGCTATGTCGGCACGCTCGGCGGCAATGTCGCCAACGGCGATCCCGGCAATGACATGCCGGCGGTGATGATGTGCCTGGGCGCGAGCTATCATGCTGTCGGCAAGTCCGGCGAGCGCAACATTCCGGCGCGCGACTTCTACCAGGGCGCCTATTTCACCGCGCTCGAGCCGGGCGAGATCGTCACCGCCGTGCGCATTCCGGCGCCGGCGGCCGGCCACGGCTACGCCTATGAGAAACTCAAGCGCAAGATCGGCGACTACGCGACTGCTGCGGCGGCCGTGGTGCTGAGCATGAGCGGTGGCAAGGTGGCCGGCTGCTCGATCGGCTTGACCAATGTCGCCGAGACGCCGCTGTGGGCCGAGGAAGCGAGCAAGATCCTCACCGGCTCGGCGCTCGACGCCGCCACCGTGAAGAAAGCGGTGGCCGCCGCCGAAGCGATCACGTCACCGGCAACCGACGGCCGTGGGCCGGCCGCTTACCGCACCAAGATGGCGGGTGTGATGCTCGCCCGTGCCCTCGCGCGCGCCAAAGAGCGCGCCCGCGCCTGATATCCGGGAGAGAACGACAATGGCCAAATCCCAGGTTTCGATGACCGTCAACGGCAAGAAGGTGGAGGAGCTGGTCGAGCCGCGCATGCTGCTCATCCACTTCTTGCGCGAGCAATTAAGCATCACCGGCCCGCATATCGGCTGCGATACCAGCCATTGCGGCGCCTGCACCGTCGATCTCGACGGCATGTCGGTGAAGTCCTGCACCATGTTCGCGGTGCAGGCCAACGGCTCAGACATCCGCACCATCGAAGGCATGGCCAATGCCGACGGCACACTGCACGCCTTGCAGGAAGGCTTCCGTGAGATGCACGGCCTGCAATGCGGCTTCTGCACGCCCGGCATGATCCTGCGCGCCTATCGGCTGCTGCAGGAGAACGCCAATCCGAGCGAGGAGGAAATCCGCTTCGGCATCTCCGGCAACCTGTGCCGCTGCACCGGTTACCAGAACATCGTCAAAGCCATTCAATACGCTGCCGCCAAGCTCAACGCGGCGCCAGTGCAGGAGGCCGCAGAATGAACGACCAGACCCCCACCTCCGCCGAGCGCGCCGAGAAGCTTGAAGGCATGGGCTGCAAGCGCAAGCGCGTCGAGGATATCCGCTTCGTGCAAGGCAAAGGCAATTACGTCGACGATCTCAAGTTGCCCGGCATGCTCTATGGCGACTTCACCCGCTCGCCGCATGCGCATGCGCGCGTCAAGAAGATCGACACCACCAAGGCCGCCGCCGTTCCCGGCGTGGTCGCCGTCATCACGGCGGAGACGCTGAAGACGGTCAACCTCGCCTGGATGCCGACGCTTGCCGGCGACGTGCAGATGGTGCTGGCCGATGGCAAGGTGCTGTTCCAGAATCAGGAAGTCGCCTTCGTCATCGCCGAGGATCGCTACACCGCGGCCGATGCCGCCGATCTGGTCGAGGTCGAATACGAGGCGCTGCCCTGCAACGTCGATCCGCTCAAGGCGATGGCGCCCGACGCGCCCTGCATCCGCGAGGACATCAAGGACAAGAAGGAAGGCGCGCACGGCCCGCGCAAGCACTACAACCACGTGTTCAACTGGCAGGCCGGCGACAAGGCCGCGGCCGATGCGGCCTTTGCCAAAGCCGATGTCACCATCAAGGAGATGATCGTCTATCCGCGCGTGCACCCGTGCCCGCTGGAGACCTGCCAGTGCGTCGCCTCATTCAGTAAAATCACCAGCGAGTTGACGCTGTGGGGCACCTTCCAGGCGCCGCACGTCATCCGCACGGTCGGCTCGCTGATCTCCAAGATCCCCGAGCACAAGATCCACGTCATCGCGCCTGACATCGGCGGCGGCTTCGGCAACAAGGTCGGCGCCTATCCGGGCTATATCTGCGCCATCGTCGCCTCGATCGTGACCGGGCGGCCGGTGAAATGGGTCGAGGACCGCATCGAGAACCTCTCGACCACCGCCTTCGCGCGCGACTTCCACATGGAGACCGAAATCGCCTGCACCAAGGACGGCAAGATCACCGGACTGCGCTGCTACACCATCGCCGACCATGGCGCTTTCGATGCTTGCGCCAACGCCACCAAATGGCCGGCCGGCCTGTTCAGCATCATCAGCGGCTCCTACGACATCCCGGCCGCGCATGTCTCGGTCGACGGCGTCTACTCAAACAAGGCGCCGGGCGGCGTCGCCTATCGCTGCTCATTCCGCGTCACCGAAGCGGCCTACGCCATCGAGCGGGCCATGGACATCATGGCGCAGAAGCTCGGCATGGACCCGGCCGAATTCCGCATGAAGAACTTGATCCGGCGCGAGCAGTTTCCCTACACCTCGGCGTTCGGCTGGGTCTACGATTCCGGCGACTATCAGACCGCGCTCAACAAGGCGATGGAGACGGTCGGCTACAAGAAGCTGCGCGAGGAGCAAAAGAAAAAGCAGGAAGCTTTCAAGCGCGGCGAGACGCGCGAGCTGATGGGCATCGGCGTTGCCTTCTTCACCGAGATCGTCGGCGCCGGCCCGTCGCGCAATTGCGACATCCTCGGCATTGCCATGTTCGATTCCGCCGAGATCAGAATCCATCCGACCGGTTCGGGCATCTGCCGGCTCGGCACCAAGTCGCAAGGGCAGGGTCACGAGACGACCTATGCCCAGATCATCGCGACCGAACTCGGCATTGCCGCCGACAACATCATGGTGGAGGAGGGCAACACCGATACGGCGCCCTATGGCTTAGGCACCTACGGCTCGCGTTCGACGCCGGTGTCGGGCGCCGCCACCGCCATGGCCTGCCGTAAGATCAAGGCCAAGGCGCAGATGATCGCCGCCTATATGCTGGAAGTGCACGACGACGATCTCGAATGGGACGTCGACCGCTTCCGCGTGAAGGGCAATCCCGAGCGCTTCAAGACCATGACCGAGCTCGCTTGGGCGGCCTATCACGAAGTGCCGCCCGGCATGGAGCCCGGGCTGGAGGCGGTCGATTATTACGACCCGCCCAATTTCACCTTCCCGTTCGGCGCCTATATCTGCGTTCTCGATGTTGATGTGGATACGGGCTCGGTCAAGGTGCGGCGCTTCTACGCGCTCGACGATTGCGGCACCCGCATCAACCCGATGATCATCGAGGGCCAGATCCACGGCGGCCTGACCGAAGGCTTCGGCATCGCCATGGGCCAGGAGATCCACTACGACGAGGACGGCAACGTGACCTCGGCCTCGCTGATGGACTACTTCCTGCCGACGGCGGTCGAGACACCGCATTGGGAAACCGACTGGACCACCACGCCGTCGCCGCATCATCCGATCGGCGCCAAGGGCGTCGGCGAGAGCCCCAATGTCGGCAGCGTGCCGTGCTTCTCCAATGCGGTGAACGACGCCTTCAAGTTCCTAGGCTCCACCCATATCCAGATGCCGCATGACAATTGGCGCACCTGGACGGCGGCGGATAAGCTCGGGTTGCATGCTTGAGGCGGCCTCGTGTCCCGCACGCGGAGCAGCGCGTAAGCGCTGCTCCGCAGATGCGGGACCCCGGTTGGGCTCTTATATGTTTTATAATGTCACCGGGGTCCCGGGTCAGCGGCGCACCACTGCGCTTCGCTTGTGCTGCGCCGCGCCCGGGACACGCAGAGCAAGCACATGCCGCTAGATCGTGACACCATCTCCGACCGTCTCGCCGTGTCGGCTATATCGCCGACCGCGATATCGCGACTGCGCTGTGGCTGATGGATTTCCTCAAGCGCCCGCTGCTCTTGGAAGGCGAAGCGGGCGTCGGCAAGACCGAGGTGGCCAAAGCGCTCGCCGCTGTCCACAAAGCCGAGCTGATCCGCCTGCAATGCTACGAGGGTCTCGACCAGAACGCCGCGCTCTACGAATGGAATTATCAGCGCCAGTTGCTCGCCATCAAGACGCGCGAGGGCGAGGACGCCGACCAAATCGAAGAGCACATTTTCTCCGAGCGCTATCTGCTGGAGCGGCCGTTGCTCGCCGCCATCCGCCGCATCGATCCGCCGGTGCTGTTGATCGACGAGGTCGACCGCGCCGACGAGGAATTCGAGGCCTTCCTGCTCGAATTGCTGTCGGATTTTCAGGTCAGCATTCCCGAGCTCGGCACCATCAAGGCGACCGCCATCCCGCGCGTGGTGCTGACCTCGAACGGCACGCGCGAACTGTCCGACGCGCTGCGCCGGCGCTGTCTCTATCATTACGTCGATTTCCCCGAGGTCGACCGCGAAGCAAAAATCATTATCGCGCGCACGCCGGGCATCGATACCTCGCTGGCGCTGCAGATCGCCCGCATGGTCGAAAGCGTGCGCAAGGAGGATTTGCGTAAGGTTCCGGGCGTTGCCGAGACGCTCGATTGGGCGGCGACGCTCGCCGGGCTCGACATCCACGATCTGCGGCAGGAGCCGGAAGTCGTGCACGAGACCATGATGTGCCTGCTCAAGACCCATGAAGATCGCGCGCGCGTGACGCGCGAGGTGAGCGACCGTCTGCTGGGCAAGGTGGCGTGATGACACGCGAGCAGCAGCTCTCCGCTCATTCCCGCGAAAGCGGGAATCCAGCACCGGGTCCGCGCCTGCGCGGGGACGAACGGAGTGAAGCCTTCGGCCCGTCGGCGCGGCGGCGGCTGGCCGGCTTCGCGCGCACGCTGCGCGACAACGGCTTCAAGGTCGGGCTGGCGGAAACCGGCGATGCACTCGATATTCTGACGACGTCCGCTCGCGGCGAGACCGATCGCGCTCAAGCCGGCGTTGCGTTCGCTGTTCTGCGCCACGCATTCCGATTGGGACCGCTTCGACGAGATTTTCGACGCCTATTGGCTGAGCCGCGGCCTGCGCCAGGCGCGCACCCTGGCCGGCGCCGCGCTCGAAAGCCGTAGCGCCGCGCGCCAGCTCAAGGATGTCGGCCCGCGCGGCGGAAAGACCGGGCTGCCCGATCATGTTGAGCGCCGCAACGAGGAGGGCGATGTTGCCGGCGACGGCCGCGGCAAGCGCGAAGGCGCCTCGCGCTTCGAGAACCTCGCCGGCACCGATCTGCGTCACATTGCCGATCCGGCCGACGTCTTGCAGGCGCATGCGCTGGCCGAGCGGCTGGCGCGCGTGATGCGCGCGCGGCTGATCCGGCGCGAGCGCGTGCGGCGGCGTGGACGCCGGCTCGATCTGCGCCGCACCATCCATCGCAACGTCTCGCACGGCGGCACGCTGTTGGACCTCGCCTGGCGCAAGCGCAAAATCAGGCCGCTGCGGCTCGTCTTCCTGCTCGACGCCTCCGGCTCCATGAGCCTCTACACCGCGTTCTTCGTGCGCTTCCTGCACGGCGTGGTCGATGCCTTCCGCGAGTCGGAGGCCTTCGTCTTCCATACCCGGCTCGCCCATGTGTCGGCGACGCTGCGCGACCGCGACGTGACGCGCGCCGTCGACAAGCTGGCGCTGATGGCGCAGGGCATCGGCGGCGGCACCAGAATCGGCGAGAGCCTTGCCACCTTCAATCGCTGGCACGCGCGGCGCGTGATCAATTCGCGCACCGCGGTGATGATCGTCTCCGACGGCTACGACACCGGGGAGCCCGGGCAGCTCGCCGCGGAGATGCGCCGCCTGCGCCAGCGCTGCCGGCGCATCATCTGGCTCAATCCGCTGATCGGCTGGCGCGATTACTCGCCGCAGGCGCGCGGCATGCAGGCGGCGCTGCCCTATGTCGATCTGTTCGCGCCGGCGCACAATATCGAAAGCCTGGCGGCGCTTGAGCCTTATCTCGCGAGGATATGATGGAACGCGCATCCGACATTCTCGGCATCATCTCAGCGCGGCAGGCGACCGGCGAGCCGTTCGCGCTGGCAACCGTGGTGCGCACGGTGGCGGCGACTGCCGCCAAGGCCGGCGCCAAGGCGGTGATCCTGCCGGACGGCTCCATGACCGAAGGCTGGATCGGCGGCGGCTGCGCGCGCGCGGCGGTGCTCAAGGCGGCGAAGGATGCGCTCGCCGACGGCAAGTCGCGACTGGTCTCGGTGCAGCCGCCCGACTTGTTGGATGAGCAAGGGTTGAAGGCCGGCGAGGAGAAAGGCGGCGTGCGCTTCGCCAAGAACATGTGCCCGAGCCAAGGCACCATGGATATTTTCGTCGAGCCGGTGCTGCCGCGGCCGCAGGTCGTGATCTGCGGCGCCAGCCCGGTGGCGGTCGCGGTTGCCGATCTCGCGCGCCGCAGCGGCTTTGCCGTGACGGTGTGCGCCCCGGCCGTCGAGCAGGCGACCTTCGGCGAGGTCGACCGGCGCATCGAAGGCTATGCGCTGCCGGTCGACGAGGCAGGGCAACGCTATGTGGTGGTCTCCACGCAAGGGCGCGGCGATGAGGCCGCGTTGCTGGCCGCGCTCGCGCTCGATGTCGATTACATCGCCTTTGTCGGTAGCCGTCGCAAGGCGGAAGTGCTGAAAGCGGCGCTGACGGAGCGCGGCGTTGCGCCCGAGCGCCTCGCCAAGCTGAAGGCGCCGGCCGGGCTCGATCTCGGCGCGATCACGCCGGAAGAGATCGCGATCTCGATCCTGGCGGAGATCGTGGTGGCGCGGCGCGGCAAGGACGCGCGCGGCGAGCCGCCGCGCTAGCGCCCGGAAAAATTCGGCACGCGCCGCTCGGCCATCGCCTTGACGCCCTCTTTGAAGTCGTCGGTCGCACGCAGCCTCGTCTGCTCTTTCAATTCGTGCTCGGTTGCCGCGCGCACGCGCTCGGCGAGGTCGCCACGCAACGTGGCGCGCGTCGAGACAAGGCCGAGCGGTGAATTCTCCGCGATCTCGGCGGCGAGCTTCATCGCCGCGTCGCGCACTTGGTCTTGCGGCACCAGCACGTCCGCCAATCCCATGGCGTAGGCTTCGTCGCCGGTCACGCGGCGGCTGGTGTAGAACATCAGCGCCGCCTTGGTGACGCCGATCACCGCCGGCAGCGTCACCGTCAGGCCGAAACCAGGGTGAAAACCGAGCCGGGTGAAATTGGCGCAGAAGCGGGCCTCCGGGCAGGCGACACGGAAGTCCGCCACCATCGCTAAGCCAAGCCCGCCGCCGACCGCTGCGCCGTGCACCGCGGCGACCATCGGCTTCTTGGCTTTGAACAGCCGCACCGCTTCGAGATAAAGATGCTGCACCGCCTTTTCGCGGTTGAGCTCGCCCGGCCGCTGGCCTTCTTTGTTGAGTGTCGAGCCGTCGCCGAAATTCGCGCCGGCGCAGAACGCCTTGCCTTGCGCGGCCAGGACGGTCGCGCGGCAATTGACGTCGTCATCGAGCGCCTCGAGCGCGCCGGCGATCTCCTGGATCAGCGCGATGTCGAAGAAATTGTTCGGCGGCCGCCGGATCTCGATCAAGGCCACGTGGCCGGTCATCTCGACGGCGATATCCTTGAACGGACCCATGGGACGCTTTCCTTTACTCGGCCGCGCGCTCTTGCGCCGGTCGCGACGATTTGATGATCAGCGCATCGGCCAGCGAAATGCCTTTGGCATGCACGATCACCGGATTGAGGTCGATTTCGGCGACGTCTTCGGCGAGATCGGCGGCGAAGTGCGACAGCCGCACCATCAGATCGATCAGCGCGTCGGTGTCGGCCGCCGGCGCGCCGCGATGCGGCCCGAGGATCGCCGCGCCTTTAAGCCGGCCAAGCATCGCGCGCGCGGCGGCATCGTCGAGCGGCACCGGCGACAGCGCGACGTCGCCGAGCGCCTCTACCAGCACGCCGCCTAAACCGACCATCAGCAGCGGTCCCCAGTTCGGATCGCGACTGACGCCAAGGATCACTTCGCGCCCGCCCGGCGCCATCGGCTGCACCAAAACGCCGTCGATCAAGGCGCGTGGCGCATAGGCTCTCGCCGACGCCATCACGCCGTAATAGCCGGCGCGCACGGCATCGGCGCCGTTGAGATGCAGCGCCACGGCGCCGGCTTCGGTCTTGTGCGGGATATCGACCGATTGCACTTTAAGCGCGACCGGCCGCGCAAATCGGCGCGCGGCCACCTCCGCCTCGTCGGCGGAGCGGGCAAGCTCGCCCGCCTCGCCGCCGGCAATGCCATAGGTCGCGAGCAACGGCCGCGCCTGCCACTCGCACAGCACGTCGGGCGATGCCGCCAGCAGTTTGCGCGCGGCCGCACGATCGGGCGCGAATGATTTGTCGGCTGCCGCCGAATTCAACAGCCGCTCGCGCAAACTGCGGTAATCGGCCATCGCCCGCATGGTGCGCGCGCAACTATCGGCGTTGATGAACAGCGGATAGCCCGCCTCGTTGAGAATCTCGACGCTGCGTTGTGACGGCAGCGTATAGGTCCACATGAACACCGGCTTATGGCAGTCGCGCGCGAGCGCCATAAGCTTGGGTTGATCGCCTTCCAGAAAGGCCGAGCGGCGCGCCGTGACGACCGTCATCACGCCGTCGATCAGCGGCGATTGTGCCGCCAGCCGCGCGAATTCGGCGTAGCCGAGCTTGTGCACGCCCTGTGCCGTTGAGTTGATCGGGTTCTGCGAGGTGCCGTAGGACGGCAGATGCACGTCGATCGCTGCGCGCGTATCCGCATCGAGCTCGGGCACTTCGAGCCCGGCGCGTACGCAGGCATCCGCCATCCACACGCCGGCGCCGCCCGAGGAGGTGCAGATCGCCATGCGCTTGCCGGCCGGCAGCTTGTTGCCGCACGACAGGAAACCGGCCGCCAGATCGATCATCTCGTCGAAATCGTGCCCTTCGATCACGCCGTGATGCTGGAAGATCGCGCGATAGGCGGCATGCGAGCCGGCAAGCGCGGCGGTGTGCGAGGCGACCGCGCGCCGGCCGGGTTCGGTCTGACCGATCTTGGCGACGATCAGCGGTTTGCCGAGACGCAGCGCCTTGTCGGCGGCGTTGCGGAATTTCGCCGGCGTCTTGATGTCCTCGAGCAGCAGCAGAAAGACATCGGTCTTGCCCTCGTCGAGCATGTAGTCGAGGAAATCGGCGGTCTCCAGAAAAGCTTCGTTGCCGGTGGTGACGATGTGGCGGAACTTGAGATTGCGCCCGCGCGCGCGATCGAAAAACGCAAAGCCGAGGCCTCCGCTTTGCGAGATCACCGAAACCTCGCCGCCGAGCGCCCGCTTGGGCAGCAGCGGGCCGGCGGTCACATCCATGGCCGGGCTGAACGTCGGGCAAAGCGCGGCGGCGATATTGGCGAAGCCTTCGGAATTGGGACCGGCGACCGCCATGTCGTAGCGCTGTGCGGTGGCGCGGATTGCCGCTTGCATGCGCAGGCCGGCTTCGCCCGGCTCTTCGGCAAAGCCGGAGCTCAGGATCACCGCGGCTTTGACCCCGTTGCGGCCGCAGCGTTCCAGCTCCTCCGGCACGAATTCCGCCGGGATGATCAGAATGGCGAGATCGGCCTGCTCGGGCAGCGCGACAACCGACGAATAAGCCTTGCGGTTTTGCACTTTGGCCGCGCTGCGGCTCACCGGATAAATGGTGCCGGCGAAAGGATGGCTGAGCATCACTTCCAGGATGCGGCCGCGCAGGCCTTTGCGGTCGGACGAAGCGCCGATCACGGCGACGGTCTTGGGCGAGAGCAGCTTTCCGATGTCAGGCACCGCTACGCTCCGTTCACCGTAGACCTAAGCCGCGCGCGATGATGCCGCGCAGGATCTCGGTGGTGCCGCCCTGGACGGTCAATTTGGGCGCGACCTTGAAGGCGAAGGCGAGCTGCTCGTCGAGCGTTACCCGGTTGGTCGCTTCCGGTTCGAGGAAGGCGCTCAAATCGCGCACGCGCTCGGGCAGCTTCTGCTCCCAGATGGTGCCGACATCCTTGACGATGGAGGCTTCCACCACCGGCTCCTTGCCGGCCTGCAACATGCCGGCGACCGACACCGACATGCGGCGCAGCGCGTGCAATTGCGCCACCAGCCGGCCCAGCCCTTCGGCGCTGCGCAGATCGGGCTCGGGACCGAGCGCGCGCACCAGTTCGGCCAGCACGTAGAAGGTTTCCAGGAAGCGCTCGGGGCCGCTGCGCTCATAGGCAAGCTCGCTGGTAGCTTGTTTCCAGGCGGAATCGATTTCACCCATGACGTGGTCGTCGGGCACGAAGGCATCGTCGAACACGACCTCGTTGAAATCGTGCTGGCCGGTCATGTTCCAGATCGGATTGACCGTGATGCCGGGCGACTTCATGTCGACCAGGAATTGCGTGAGCCCATGCCGGCGGTTTTCCTTCGTCGCAGGCGAGGTACGGAACAGGCCGAGCATGTAATCGGCGACATGCGCGTTGCTGGTCCAGATCTTGGTGCCGTTGATCTTCCAGCCGCCATCGACCTTGGTCGCCTTGGTCTTGGCGGCGAACAGGTCGGAGCCGGAGCCCGGCTCGCTCATGCCGATGACGAAGCACAGCTCACCACGGCAGATGCGCGGCAGGATGTCGGCCTTGATGTGCTCGGGCGCGTATTTAATGAGGATCGGGCCGCTCTGCCGGTCGGCGACGAAGTGCAGGCGCACCGGCGCGTTCACCACGCGGAATTCCTCCGTCACCACGTAGCGCTCGAGGAAGCTGCGCTCGTGCCCGCCGTATTTCTTCGGCCAGGTCATGCCGATCCAGCCCTTGGCGCCGACCTTCTTGCTAAAAGCGCGATCCTGCGAATCGACGTCCCAAGGCCGGTCCGGATTGAAGGTGCCGGCCGAGATTTCATCGGCGATGAAGGTGCGCACCTCGCTGCGCAATCTCTCGCATTCGGGCGGCAGGCGGATCTGGTCGAAGCTGAGGTTGGTGCTCATCGTGTGCGATCCTATCGCGACGCCAGCATGGGCCAGAAGCCGGCGCTACCCTGCTTGGCGACCATGCTGCCGAGCGTAGCCGCCCAATAGCTCTCATTGCCGAAATCGTCGCGCCAGCCGAGCAGACGCAGCGTGAAACGATGCAAGATGTGCTCCTTGGTGAAGCCGAGCGCGCCATGCACCTGGTGCGCGATGGCCGCGCCCTCGGCCGCCGCCTCGCCGCAACGGATTTTGGCGGAGGCGGCTTCCAGCAGCACGAAATCGTCGAACTTATCAAATGTCGCGACCGTGTCGGCGGCCGAACCGGCGGCGGCAAGCGCGGCGGCGGTCTCGCCGGCCAGCCGCGCCAGGTTCTGTTGTACGGCTTGAAACTTGGCGATCTTGCGCTCGAAAGCGACGCGCTCGTCGGCATAGCGCACGCTGAGCGACAATATTGCTTCAAGCGCGCCGGCGATCTCGACGCTGCGCACGACCGCGCCCATCAAGAGCAGCGCCGATGCATCGAAACCGGCGGGCGCCCGCGCGCTGACAATCGGCTTGATGCCTTCGAGCGCCACGACATTCGACGGCTCGCCGGCGAGATTTTCGCCGTCGCTCAAACGGCAATCTTTGGTTCTCACCAAAGCGATCTCGGCGCCTTTGGCGTCCTGCGCGACGACAGCGATATGGTGCGCTTCGCTGGCGAAAGGGACGCCGTTGGCATGCCCGTTCAAGCGGCCGTCGGCATCGACCGAAATCCGGTCGCGCGGCCGTACCGGAGCGACTGTCA
Source organism: uncultured Alphaproteobacteria bacterium (assembly GCA_963761245.1). Lineage (GTDB taxonomy): Bacteria > Pseudomonadota > Alphaproteobacteria > Rhizobiales > Xanthobacteraceae > Pseudolabrys. The sequence goes on from CAVXGN010000026.1 coordinate 42,174, forward strand.
TGGCGCCGTCAGGACAAGCAATGGCAGCGCGCGCCAACAGCCAGCCGGCGAGCAGCGTCTCCGCCAGCGGCACCGCGACGGCGGAGCGGCCCGCCGCGCCGAGCACCGCGAAGCCGTCGGCAAGGCTCGCGCCGGCGCCGCCTTGTTCCTCCGGCACCCAGGCGAGCGTCAGCCCGGCCTCGCTGAGCGCCCGCCACAGCGGTTCCTTCCAACGCGCGTCGGCGGCGTGATTGATGGTCTGCGGATCGGCAAGGTCGGCGAATATCCGCGCCGCGGTTTCTGCGACGATCGAGTCGCTCTCGGTCACCATTGCCGCTCCCCGGCTTTTCGATCCGGACATGGTGCGGCGCGTGCGCAGGCTTGGCAAGCGGCAGGTTCCGCCGCGCCTTTGTCTGCGGTTGATCGGGGGTAGCATACCGGGTAGCGTGATCGTCAAAATAACCAAGAAACGGCCGCTAAGGCCATTGGCTTTGGCAGCCGCGCACCCTGGGGAGGGTACAATGGCGACAAAGCTTCTCGCGCTGGCGACGATCGTTCTTACGACGGTGACATACTCCGCCGCTCAATCGGCAGAGCCGAAACACGGCGGCGTCCTGAGGATTCAGCATCGCGAGACACCGCCCAGCCTGTCGATTCACGAGGAGGCGACCTTCTCGGTGAATATTCCGATGATGGCGGTGTTCAATAATCTGATCGACTACGATCAGCACAAGCCACAAAACAGCATGGACGACATTCAGCCGGAGCTGGCAACCAGCTGGGCTTGGGACAAGGCGGGCACCGCGCTCACCTTCAAGCTGCGGCAGGGCGTCAAATGGCACGACGGCAAGCCGTTCACCGCCAATGACGTGAAATGCACCTTCGACCTGGTATTGGGCAAAGCGAAGGACAAGTTCCGTAAAGACCCGCGCAAGGGGTGGTACGACAACGTTGCCGACGTCAGCGTCGATAACGAATTCCAGGCGACCTTCCATCTCAAGCGGCCGCAGCCTTCGCTGCTGGCGATGTTGGCCTCCGGCTATTCGCCGATCTATCCCTGCCACGTCTCGGCCGCGCAGATGCGCACGCATCCGATCGGCACCGGACCGTTCAAGTTCGTCGAGTTGAAGCAGAACGAGTTCGATCAAATTTGTGAAGAATCCCGACTACTGGAAAAAGGGGCTGCCCTATCTCGACGGCATCGAATACTCGATCATCAAGAACCGTGCGACCACCGTGCTCGCCTTCGTGGCCGGCAAGGTCGACATGGTCTTCCCGACGCATCTGACCCCGGCGCTGATTGCCGACGTCAAGAAGCAAGACCCGACGGCGGTCTGCGATCTCGAGCCGATCAACGTCAGCACCAATCTCATCATCAATCGCGATAAGCCGCCGTTCGATAACATCGAGTTGCGCAAAGCCATGGCGATGTCGCTCGATCGCAAGGCCTTCATCAGCATCATCCTGCAAGGTCATGGCGACATCGGCGGGGCACTGCTGCCGCCGCCGGAAGGCGTCTGGGGCATGCCGCCGGAGGTGCTCAAGACCATTCCGGGCTACGGCGACGTGAAAAAGGACCGCGAGCAGGCCCGCGCCATCATGAAGAAGCTCGGCTACGGCCCTGAAAACCCGCTGAAGATCAAAGTGTCGACCCGCAATCTCGCGACCTACCGCGATCCCGCCGTGGTGCTCATCGACCAGCTCAAGGAAATCTATATCAGTGCCGAGTTGGAGCCTGTGGAGTCGGGTGCTTGGTTCGCCAAGGTGGCCCGCAAGGATTACGCCGTCGGCCTCAATCTGACCGGCAACGGCATCGACGATCCCGACCAGGCGTTCTACGAAAATTACGCCTGCAATTCGCAGCGCAATTACACCCATTACTGCAACAAGGACCTGGAGAAGCTGTTCGACGAGCAGTCGCAGATGACCGACGTCGCCAAGCGCAAGAAGCTGGTGTGGGAGATCGACAAGAAGCTGCAGGAAGACGTGGCGCGGCCGATCCTGTTCCACGCGCGCGAGGGCACCTGCTGGAAGCCCTTCGTGAAGAACATGACGATCATGAGCAACAGCTCCTACAACGGCTACCGCTACGAGGACATCTGGCTGGATAAGTGACGGCCAGTATCGCGAGAGCCGGCGACGGCCGCCGTCGCCGCGTCTCGCCTCGGCGCGCTTGGCCGATCGTGGGGCGGCCAAGCGCGCCTTTCCCTGCATGACGGGAGGCCAGGGTGGGGACCTATCTGATCAGGCGCTTCTTTTTGATGCTCCTGACGCTGTTCGGAATCTCTGTGCTGGTCTTCGTGATGCTGCGGATCGTGCCCGGCAACATCGCGGACATTCTGTTCGACTCGGCCGGGATGATCGACACCGCCGAGAAGGGCAAGCTCGAACATGAGCTGGGGCTCGACAAGCCGATCGCGGTGCAATACGTCAACTGGATCGACGGGCTGGCACACGGCGACCTCGGCTATTCCTACGTGTCGGAGAAGCCGGCGATCGACGAAATCCTCCCGCGCATTCCGATCACCGCCAAGCTCGCCGGGCTCGCGCTGTTGTTCTCGATCGTGTTCGGCGTTCCGCTCGGCGTGATCAGCGCAGTCAAGCAGAACACGCCGCTTGATTACCTATTGAGAGTGGTCAGTCTCAGCGGCTTGTCGATGCCGGCCTTCTGGCTCGGCTTGCTGATCCTGATGGCGTTCGTTGCCTGGTTCGGCAGCATCCCGATCTATACCGATCCGCCCAAGGGCTTTTGGAACTCGCTGTGGCTGTTCAGCGTTCCGGCGGCGGCGGTCGGCTTTCGCTCGTCGGCGCTGGTGATGCGGCTGACGCGCTCCTCGATGCTGGAAGTGCTGCGGCAGGATTACATCCGCACCGCGCGCGCCAAAGGCGCCTCCGACGCCAGCGTCAATTACCACCACGCTTTGCGCAACGCCGTGCTGCCGGTCGTCACCGTGATCGGCATCGAGGCCGCCTTCCTGATGGGCGGGCTGATCGTCACCGAAACTGTGTTCAATATTCCCGGTGTCGCGCGCTTCCTGGTCGAGGCGATCCGCTGGCGCGACTATCCGATCGTGCAGAACCTGGTGATGTTCATCGCCGTGGTGGCGGTGGTGATCAACTTCCTGGTCGATCTGCTCTACGCGGCTCTTGATCCGCGCATCAAATATGCCGGGTAGGGGATAGGTCATGGCCAGCATCGACATCGCCCCAATTCCGGCCGACGCCGAAACGGCGGAAAGCCTATGGTCGAAGATCGGCTACTACGCCGCATCGCATCCGCTCGGCGTGGTCGGCGCCATCATCATGGCGGTGTTCGTCTTCGCCGCCGTGTTCGCCGATTTCATTACGGCCTACAATCCGATCACCACCAATGCTGCCATCTCGCTGTTGCCGCCGAGCGAGCATCATTTGCTCGGCGCTGACGCCATGGGCCGCGACATCTACAGCCGCATCGTGTTCGGCGCGCGCATCTCGCTGGCGGTGGGCTTGGGCTCGACCTTCCTCGGTTGCGCGGTCGGCGTCGCGCTCGGTCTTGCCTCCGGCTATCTCGGCGGCTGGGTCGATCTCGTCATCCAGCGCATTGTCGACGTGCTGCAGGCGGTGCCGCTCTTGGTGCTGGCGCTGGTGATGGCGGCTGCGCTCGGACCGGCGCTCGACAACACCATTGTTGCCATCGCCATCCCGCTCATCCCCTATTCGGCGCGCGTCATCCGCTCCAATACGCTGAGCCTGCGCGAGCAGCCTTTCGTGGAGGCGGCACGTGCGGTTGGCATGAGCGAATTGCGCATCGCGCTGCGCCACGTACTGCCGAATACGCTCGCCCCGCTGATCGTGATCGCCACCGCCCAGCTCGGCGCCGCCATCCTCACCGAGGCCTCGCTGTCGTTCCTCGGCCTCGGCGTGCCGGAACCGCACCCGTCCTGGGGCCGCATGCTGTCGGAATCGGCTGCCGAATATGTGCGCACCGCGCCGTGGCTGGTGATCTTCCCCGGCGTCGCCATCAGCCTGGCGGTGTTCGGCACCAACCTCTTGGGCGACGCGCTGCGCGACATCCTCGATCCGCGTTTGCGTAACTGATCCATGACCATCACGACCGACGAGCGCGAGACGGGTACCCCGGCGCCGGCCGATATTTCCAACGAGCAGCCGTTGCTCGCGGTCGAGGGCCTACGCACCTATTTCGACCTGCGCCACGGCACCGTCAAAGCAGTGGACGGCGTCAGCTTTGCGCTGGCGCCGCATGAGACGCTGGCGATCGTCGGCGAATCCGGCTGCGGCAAGAGCATCACCGCTCTCTCTCTCATGCGCCTCGTGCCCGATCCGCCCGGACGCATCGCTGGCGGGAAGGTTTTGCTCGACGGCGTCGATCTGCTCGCGCTCAGCGAGGAAGCAATGCGCGGCGTGCGCGGCAAGGACGTCGCCATGATCTTCCAGGAGCCGATGACCTCGCTCAATCCGGTGCTCACCATCGGCAGCCAGATCGCGGAAGTGCTGCTGCTGCACGAGAACATCAGCCGGCAGCAGGCCTGGGACAAGGCGATCGATATGTTGCGCTTGGCGCGCATCCCGGAGCCCGAGCAGCGCGTCAAGGAATATCCGCATCAACTGTCCGGCGGCATGCGCCAGCGCGCCATGATCGCCATGGCGCTTGCCTGCAATCCGAAAGTGCTGATCGCCGACGAGCCGACCACCGCGCTCGACGTCACCATCCAGGCGCAGATCCTCGACATCATGCTCGACCTGCAACGCAAGCTCGGCACCGCCATCATCCTGATCACGCACGATCTCGGCGTGGTGGCCGAGACCGCGCAGCGCGTGATCGTGATGTATGCCGGGCGCAAGGTGGAGGAGGCGCCGGTCGAGGAGCTGTTTGCCCGCCCGCAGCATCCTTATACGCGCGGGCTGATGGCCTCGATACCGCGGCTGGCGCTGATGCGCGGCCAGAACGAGGAGCCCGGCGGGCGCCTGCAGGAAATTCCCGGCATGGTGCCGGCCTTGAGCAATCTGCCGCCAGGCTGCGTGTTCGCGCCGCGCTGCGCCCATGCCGAAGACCGTTGCCGCGCCACCTATCCCGACTACGAGGAGAAGCGTCCGCGTCACTGGGCGGCGTGCTGGCGCTCGCGCGAGCTCTATGGAAACGGCGATGGCTGAGGCGCACGCGGGCAACGGTTCGGCCGGTAGTACGCCCGTGCTCGATGTGCGCGGGCTCAAGAAGCATTTTCCGATCCGTAAAGGCCTGCTGCAGCGCGCCGCCGGTACCGTGTTCGCGGTCGACGGCGTCAGCTTCTCGATCAATGCCGGCGAGACGCTCGGGCTGGTCGGCGAATCCGGCTGCGGCAAGTCGACGGTCGGCCGCACCATCTTGCGGTTGATCGAGCCGACCGGCGGCAGCATCAGCATCGACGGGCGCGACATCACGCAACTGAGCAAGACCGAGCTGCGGCCCTATCGCCGGCAGATGCAGATCATCTTCCAGGACCCGTTTTCCTCGCTCGATCCGCGCATGTCGGCCGGCGATATCGTCGCCGAGCCGATGCGCGTGCACGGCACGGCGCATGGCCGCGACGTGCGCAAGCGGGTGGCCGAATTGTTCGAGCGCGTGGGCCTGCGGGCGGCGCAGATGGACAATTTCCCGCACCAGTTCTCCGGCGGTCAGCGCCAGCGTATCGGCATTGCGCGCGCGCTCGCCTTGCAGCCGAAGCTGATCATCGGCGACGAGCCGGTGTCGGCGCTTGACGTGTCGATCCAGGCGCAGGTGCTCAATCTGATGATGGACCTGCAGCGCGAGATGGGACTCGCTTATCTGTTCATCTCGCACAATCTGGCGGTGGTCGAGCACATCAGCCATCGCATCGCGGTGATGTATCTCGGCCGTATCGTTGAATATACCGACAAGCACACGCTGTTCGTGCGGCCGCTGCACCCTTACACCGAGTCGCTGTTGCTGGCGGTGCCGGTGCCCGATCCGAGCGTCAAACGGGAAAAGCGCGTGCTGCAAGGCGACGTGCCGAGCCCGATCAAGCCGCCGTCCGGGTGCCACTTCCACACCCGCTGTCCCTACGCGGTCGACCGCTGCCGGACGGAGCCGCCGGAATTGCGCGAAGTGAAGCCCGGGCAATTGGTCGCCTGTCACCTGCGCTAGGGCGAATTCTCTGCTACAAAGCGTGAAAGCCAAACAGCGTAAGGTCCGCAATGCCACCCGCCCGCATGTCCAATATCAATCCGAACCCGTTCACCACGCGGCCCGAAATCGAGGGCACGTTCGGCGTCGTCACCTCGACACACTGGATCGCGACCGCGGTCGGCATGGCGACGCTGGAGAAGGGCGGCAACGCCTTCGACGCGGCGGCGGCTACCGCCTTCACGCTGCAAGTGGTCGAGCCGCATCTCAATGGGCCGGGCGGCGACGTGCCGGTGATCGTGCACGACGTCAGGCGCGGCAAGACCGAAGTGATTTGCGGGCAGGGGCCGGCGCCGGCGGGCGCCACGATCAAATACTACCGCGACGAACTGGGCCTCGATCTCGTGCCCGGAACCGGACTGCTTGCCGCCTGCATCCCCGGCACCTTCGACACCTGGATGACGCTGCTGCGCGACTACGGCACCATGCGTATCGCCGATGTGCTGTCGCCCGCCATCGGCTACGCCAAGAACGGCTATCCACTGGTCGAGCGCATCAGCGCCACCATCGACATGGTCAAGGACCAGTTCCGCGATCATTGGCCGACCTCGGCGGCGGTCTATTTGCGCGACGGCAAGGTGCCGGCGCCCGGTACCATCTTCACCAATGCGAAAATGGCTGAAACCTACGAGCGCATCCTGCGCGAGGCGCAGAGCGGCGGCGGCAGCCGCGAGGCCGAAATCGAGCGCGCGCGCAAGACCTGGTCGCAAGGCTTCGTCGCCGAAGCGATCGATCGCTTCTGCCGCACGCAGGAGGTCATGGATACTTCGGGCAAGCGTCATCGCGGCGTGCTGACCGGGCAGGACATGGCCGGCTGGCAGGCGACCGTCGAGGCGCCGATCTGTTACGACTACGGCCGCTACACGGTGATGAAGGCAGGTCCCTGGACGCAAGGTCTCGCGACCTTGCAGACGCTGGCGTTGCTGAAAGGCTACGACCTCGATGCGCTGAGCCCGACCAGCGCCGACTTCATCCATTTGCAGATCGAGGCGACCAAGCTCGCCTTCGCCGACCGCGACACTTTTTATGGCGATCCGAAATTCGTCGATGTGCCGGTCGATGTGCTGCTGTCGGACGCCTACAACGCCGAGCGCCGCAAGCTGATCACCGATCGCGCCTCGCTCGACCTGCGGCCCGGCACCGTGCCGGGCTTCGGCAAGAAACTCGACGTGCGGCTGGCCGAAGGCGAGCGCGCTGCGGTGTCGAGTTCCGGCGCCGGCGAGCCGACCGTCGGCCGCATCGAGCGCCACGAGCCCGAGCGCGCCGGCGCGATCCCCGGCGACACCGTGCATTTCGACATCATCGACCGCGACGGCAACATGGTTTCATCGACGCCGTCCGGCGGCTGGCTGCATTCTTCGCCGGTGATTCCGGAGCTCGGCTTCTGCCTCGGCACCCGCGCGCAAATGTTCTGGCTCGACGAGGATCATCCGGCAGCGCTCGTTCCGGGCAAGCGTCCGCGCTCGACGCTGACGCCGACGATGGCGCTGCGCGACGGTGCGCCTTACCTCGCCTGGGGCTCGCCCGGCGGCGACCAGCAGGACCAGTGGATCACGCAGTTCTTCCTGCGCCACGTGCACGCCAACATGAACCTGCAGGAGGCGATCGATGCGCCGGCCTGGCATTCCGAGCATTTCCCGTCGTCGTTCTGGCCGCGCATGGCGCGTCCCGGCGTGATGGTGGTCGAGTAGCGGGTGCCGGCGGAAACGCGTCGCCGAATTGCGCAAGCGCGGGCACGAGGTGGAAGTCGGTGCGGCCTGGTCGGAAGGCCGGCTGACCGCGGCTTCGCGCGTCGGCACGCGCCGGCGCGCGGCGGCCAATCCGCGCGGCATGCAAGGCTACGCGGCGGGGCGCTGAAGGACTTGTTTTTAAGGCGTGAACCCATAAACCTGCGTTGAATGGCCTGAAAAATCCACTGGACATCCAACCGGCGACAAGAGATCCGGCGCGGTTGGCTTGTCCGTCAAGCGCCATTGTCAATAGCGTTAGCGTTGGATGACGGTGCGTGGGCGCGTTTCGTTTGCTCCTGAAACGGAAGGACCGCCTCCCGGCGCACTGAACGACGGCATCTGTCCCGGCAGGACGATATTGTCGCGGCCAAGCGACGCGATATCGCGAACGCCGAGATTGGCCATGGTGCGGCGTATCTCGGCATCGAAAATGGCGATCGCGCGGCGTGCTCCGGGCTCACCCGCTGCTCCGACGCCGTAGAGCGCAGCGCGTCCGATCGCTACCGCGTCGGCACCGAGCGCCAGACCCTTGAGGACGTCGCTGCCCCGCCGGAAGCCCGAATCGACGATGATCGTCAGTCGCTTGCCGGCCGCCGCGGCGATGTGCGGCAGCATCTCGATTGGAATGGCCGCGGCATCGAGCACGTTGCCGGCATGGTTTGAGACGATAATGCCGTCGGCGCCGCACGCGGCAGCCTTCACCGCATCGTCGGGATGCAGGATGCCTTTGACGATCAGCGGCCGCGGCCAAAGATCGCGCACCCGGCGCAGATAATCCCAATCGAGCGTGTCGTTGCGGCCCATGAAGCCGGCCACTTTGCCGGCCGTGTAGTCCTTCTCGCCGGCGGCCTCCGGCGGAAAATGGATGTTGGGAAAGCGCGGCAGGCTTCCCTCTGCGAGGACGTAGCGGCCGATCGTACCGAAAAGCCAGCGCGGATGGGTGAGTCCGTCAATCGCGCTCTGCAGCGTGACCCGCGGCGGAAAGTTGGCGCCGTTACGAATATCGAATTCGCGGTTGTTGTAGGTCGGCGAGTCGACGGTGAGGACCAGCGCCTCGAAGCCGGCGTCGCGCGCCCGCGCTACGGTAACCAGCGCGGCCTCGGCGTCTCGCCAGACATAGAGCTGATACCACTGGGTGCCGCCGCCCTCGGCCAGGACTTTCTCCATCGCGGTGCTCGACGTGCTCGCCAGGGTAAAGGGGATGCCGGCTTCCGCCGCGGCCCGCGCCAGAGCGATCTCGGCGCGGTACCAGACCCAGCCGGCAATTCCGGTCGGGCCGATCAGCAACGGCAGCGCGTGCTTCTTGCCGAAAAGGGTGATGCCCGGGTCGCGACCGGAGACGTTGGTGAGCACACGGGGCAGTAGTTTTATGCGTTCCAGCGCGGCGCGGTTGTCGCGCATCGCGATCTCGTCCTCGCTCCCGCGGTCGCAGAACTCGAACACCGCTTTCGTCAGGCGTCGGCGCGCCATACGACGCAGATCCTGTATATTGAGTGCCTTGCGCGTCAGATCGCTCATGCGCTCTCCTCGGAACAGACAACCGTCGTCGCGGCTCGTGCGAAAGGGAGCATGCGGCCGATTTCGGCGCAAGGAGAAGCGTCCGATTGGACGGAGGGCCGCCGTTCGTCCCCGCGACAGCGGGGACCCAGCGCAACGATGATCGCCGTTTCAACGTTGTTCATCACCGGCGCCATCATCCCGGTCGACGGCGGCTGGAGCGGCAACGGCGCCGGCGGTCTTAAGCTCGGCGGCCAAGCGTGAGACTCAAACAGCGGGCTCGCCGTGCTCGAATGACTATTCCCCGTCGCGATAGAATGCCGCCGCGTCGGTGCTGAACGCCTTGCGCGATTGCGGGTCGATATAGAGCATGTGGCCGCCGCGGTAGAGCTTGAGCTGCGCGCGGCCGGGCGGGTCGAACGGCGGCAGATGATCGAGCACGTAGCGCGTCATCGCGTAGGGCGTGACCATGTCGGACAGCCCGTGCGCGATCAGCAGGCGGAACGTCGGGCTGAAAGCAAGCTCTTCGCGGATATCGCTTTCCGCATCGGCTTGCAGCCGCCCGCCGCGCCCCCATTCCCAATGGCGTGACGGATCGTGCGCCAGCAGCGTATAGGTCATCTCGGTCTTGAAGCCGAGCTCGTTGCGCGCGTAAGCCGCCATGGCGCCGCCATAGGCGCGCGCGAGCCCGTCGAGGATCGGATCGCTGCCATGCGCCGCGCGCGATTCCGGGAACGGATCGTCGATGGCGAAGGATGCATCGTACTGGCTGACCATCTTGCCGTCGGCCGAGCGCAGCGCCTTGATATAGGCGCCGGTGATGAAACCGCGCGTCCTGCTCACCGTTTGCAGTGGCAGTCCGCTGACTTGCGCCACGCGCTGATAGAACGCGCGCGCCTTGTCGCCTTGCGGCGGCGCTCCCGCCAGCGTGGTGAGGTAGTCGGTCATGGCGAATTTTTCCGCCGCCGCCAGCGCGTCAAAACTGAAAGCGTGTCTGCGCTCGAGCGCCGCCGCCGCCAGCGACGGCAGCCGCAGCGCCGAGCGCAGCGCGGAGCCGCTGTCTCCGAAGGTGAGCCAGCCGTCCAGCATCGGCGACAACATCACGATGCCGGAAATGGCAATGCCCTGCTCGCGCCGCAGCGCGCTCGCCGTCTTGGCGGCGCGGAAGCCGCCGTAGCTCTCGCCGAACAGATATTTCGGTGAGGCGACGCGGTTGTTCTTGTCGACGTAGAGCGCGATGAATTTCGCCATGGCGTCGGCGTCGGCGCGCACGCTCCAGAAATGCTTGGTGTCATCTGGCTTGATGGTACGGCTCCAGCCGGTGCCGATCGGATCGACCAGCACCAAATCGGTGAAGCGCAACCAGGTGTCGGGATTGTCATGCAGCGTCGCCGGCGCCGCGTCGCGCGCGTCCGGGCCGAGATCGAGCACACGCGGCCCGACCAGGCCGAGATGCAGAAAGGCGGAAGCCGCGCCCGGCCCGCCGTTGAACACAAAGGTCAGCGGTCGCTCGGCGCCGGCGCCTTTCGCCACATAGGCGGTGTAGAACACCGCGGCGCTTTGCTCGCCGGACTGATCGAAGAACGGCAGCGTGCCGGCGGTTGCGGTATAGGCAAGCTTGCCGCTGGCCGTGTCGATTGAATGCTCGGTGACGGCGTCGGCCGGCAACAGCCGCAGCACGCCCTTGCCGGTGACCTCGTGACGCTCGGCGCGCGGCGCCTGTCTGGCGCCGCCTTGCCGGCCGCCCTCTTGCGCGGCGGCCGTGCCGAGCGTGCCGACGAGCGCGAACGCCAGTGCGAGACGGAGGATTTTGGCTTTTGTCATGGCGCGCATCTAACCGGCCGCATTGTGGGGAAACTGGGGCGGCGGCACTATCGCGCCGCAGCGACAAACGGCGAAGGTGATGCAGCCGACGGACGAAAAGCCGCATTTGGCAAAGGCATTCGGCTGGTCGACCGAAACGCCGTTCGACTGGACGGCGATTCTCGGCTCGGCCTTCGGCATGGCGGTGCCGATCCTGATCGGCGCGGCCGCCGGCAACCTACCGGCCGGATTGGCGGCTTCGGTCGGCGGCCTGCTGGTGGGTGGGATCGGCGCCAACCGCGATTGGAAGTCTCAACTCAACGAACTGATCGGCGCGCTCATGCCGGCGGCGGCCGCATCGATCATTGCCGCGCTTGTCGCCGGCCATGGCTGGCTGGCCGACGCCCTGGTGACGCTGCTTGCCGGCGCGGCGGCGGCATTGATCGGATTTGGCCGCCGGGTCGCCACCATCGCGGTGCGTTTCATTCTGTTGCTGCTCATCGCCGTCACGGTGACTGAAAATACGCCGGACCGCGGCGGGCTCTTGCTTCTGATGGCGGCCGGCGCGCTGTGGACTTCGGGCGCCAGTCTGCTGATCGGCGCCTTGCTGCGCATGCGGCCGGCCAACAAGGTCGCTTCCGAGGAAGTCGCGCCGCCTGAATTACCGACGAAGCAACGCGTCGCGCGCTGGCGGCGCTCGCTGGCGCGCTTCGCCGGCTGGCAATATCCGCTCCGGTTGATGCTGTGTCTGGCGATCGCCGGCGGCTTGCGCGCGCTATGGCCCGATCATCATTTGCATTGGATCGCGCTCACCGTCGCGCTGTTGGCCGAGCGGCAGATCGATGCCTTTCCCGTGCGCACCACGCAACGGGCGCTCGGCGCGGCGCTCGGCGTGCTGGCGACGGGATTGCTCATCCTCTATCCGCCGCCCGCCTGGGCCGTCGTTGTCGCCGTCGGCGTTCTCGCGGGATTACGGCCGCTGTTACGCGCGCGCAATTTTCTCGCTTATACCGCCGTGATGACGCCGCTGATCATTTTGCTTCTGGATATGGGCCGCCCGCCCGAGCCCGCGGTGCTGATCGATCGCCTCGTCGCCACACTGGTGGCGGCCGGCCTGGTGATTGCAACCAATCTGCTGTTCAGAAAACTGCTGGGGATTGACGCTGCGGGTCCGCCGACGCGGGCGTGAGCGGCTTGGCTCGCGTCACATGACAGCGGACGACTTGATCAGATCGGCCGGCCCATGATGGCTTCGAACCGGGCGCAATAAGCCGGCCACGCTTCCGGATTGACCAGACGCGGCGGGCGTTCGCCCTTGAGAACGCCGACAACCTGGTCGGCTGCGACCTGGGCCACGTTGCGGCGCGCTTCGGCGGTCACGCCGGCGGTGTGAAAAGTCGCGATCACATTATCGAGCGTGAGCAGCGGATGCTCGAGCGGTGGCGGCTCCTTGTCCCAGACGTCGACGCCGGCGCCGCTCACGCGGCCGGATTGCAGCGCCGCAAACAGCGCCGCCTCGTCATGGATGCCGCCACGCGCGGTGGTCACGAAGGCGGCGCCCGGCTTCATCCGGGCAAAGGCCTGGGCGCCGATCATGCCGAGCGTCTCGTCCGTGCGCGGGCAGTGAACCGAGACAAAGTCGGATTGTTCGAGAAGTTCGTTCATCGTAACCGAGCGGGCGCCGCGCCGGGCGATCTCCTCCGCGCTCAGATAGGGATCGTAGGCCAGAACGGTCATATCGAAGGCGCGCGCGAGGTGCGCGACGCGCGTGCCGACATGGCCTAGCCCGATCAGTCCGAGCGTCTTGCCGGTGATGTTGCGGCCCATCAGTTCTTCGCGCGCGAAGCCGCGTTCGCGCCGCAAGCGCCGGTCGCATTCGTCGATCCGCTTCGCGAGCCCGAGCATCATGCCGATCGTGTGCTCGGCCACCGCCTGCGCATTGGCGCCCGCCTGGTTCACGACGATGACTCCCGCCTCGGTGCAGGCGGCGACATCGACCGTGTCATAGCCCGCCCCGCTGGTCGAGACGCACAGCAGCTTGGGGCAACGTTCCAGCAAGGCGGCGGTCGCGAACCACTGCCGGGGGAACTCGTCTTTCGCCGAGGAAATCTGATAGACGTGTGCCTCGCCGAGCGCTGACCAGGCGCTGGTCTCCGGCCCCTTGAGATCGCAAATCCGAAACTCGATGTCCGGCTCGCGGGCAAATCGTTCGGCCATGGCCGGGTCTAGCCAGAGATTGAAACGAACGACGAGCTTCGGACCTGTCGACATCGGATTTTGGAACTCTGGTGCCGCCGCCTGCGCGAGACGTCGCCTTGCGGCTTGTCAAAGCCGCGTTCGGCAATCCCGGGTTATGAGGATAAAACCCGATGTCATGCGCGTCGTGCTAGCGCCGCCGGAAATTCGGCCGGCGCTGCTGCGGAGAAGGCGTCGGTGCGTCGCCCTTGTGGCGGAAGCTGATGCGTCCGCGCTTGAGGTCGTAGGGCGACATTTCCACGATCACCCGGTCGCCGACGCCGGTGCGGATACGGAACTTGCGCATCTTGCCCGCGGTGTAGGCGAGCACCTCATGCTCGTTGTCGAGCTTCACCCGGAAATTGCCGTCCGGCAATACTTCGGTCACCGTGCCGTCGAACTCCAGCAGTTCTTCCTTCGCCATCCAGTCCTCTCCCGGTCAGCTATTTTGCTTGGCGCATGATCTTATCCGAAAACCGGTTCCCATCCCCGTTCAAGCCGGGGACGGGCTTTTCGGGATCATGCGCTAGCGCGGCCCGCGAAAGCCGGCATTGCGGCGCGGCTCGTTCGGGCGCTGGAGGAATGTAACATTTCCAATGCCGTTTGGCTCCCCTGAGGTTGCCTCATGCCGGGGGGCCTGCGCGCGGCCGGCGTGGTGACCGTTCTGGCTCGGACGGGATTGATGGCCGCTGCCGCCATTACGCGAGCGCTGGCCATTTTTGTCGTTGCGACCATGGCCGCCGCCGTTTCCGCGCTGCTGGTTGCCGCGATGTGGCCGGCCGCCTTGGCGGGCTTCCGCCTGTTGCGGGGCCGGGTTGGGCCGTCCGCCGGTGCGCCGGTTGGTGGATGGAATCACCATCCGGATCAGCCGCTCGATGTCGCGCAGGAACGGCGCCTCCTCGTGATCGCAGAACGAGATCGCGATGCCGTCGGCGCCGGCGCGCGCGGTGCGGCCGATGCGGTGGACGTAGGATTCCGGAATGTTCGGCAGATCGTAATTGAACACATGGCTGACCCCGTCGACGTCGATGCCGCGGGCGGCGATGTCGGTGGCAATCAGCGTGCGCAGCTTGCCGTCGCGGAAGGCGGCGAGCACGCGCTCGCGCTGGCTCTGCGACTTGTTGCCGTGGATCGCCTCGGAGGCGAGCCCGGCTTTCTGCAAGGCGCGCACAACCTTGTCGGCACCGTGCTTGGTGCGGGTGAAGACCAGCACCCGGTCCACTTGTTCGCTCTTGAGCAGTTCGGCAAGCAGCGCCGGCTTCGAGGCTTTTTCGGTGAGGATGACGCGCTGCTGGACCTTCTCGACGGTCGAAGCCTGCGGCGTCACCGCCACGCGGGCCGGATCGCGCAACATCTGGTCGGCGAGCCTGGTGATCTCCTGCGGCATGGTGGCGGAGAAGAACAGCGTCTGCCGCTCCTTGCGCAGCATCGTCACGATGCGGCGGATGTCGTGGATGAAGCCCATGTCGAGCATGCGGTCGGCTTCGTCGAGCACCAGCACTTCGACCTGGTCGAGACGCAGCGCGCGTTGGTTGACCAGATCGATCAGGCGGCCGGGCGTGGCCACCAGCACCTCGACGCCATGCGCCAGCGAACGGATCTGCTTGTTGATCGGCACGCCGCCGATCGCCAGCGCGATGGCGAGCGGGCGGATGTGGCGGCCATAGGCGCGGAAGCTGTCGGCGATCTGGCCGGACAATTCGCGCGTCGGCGACAGCACCAGCACGCGGCAAGCCTTTTTGTCGGGCCGCAGGCGTTTGGTGTGGAGGTGATTGATGATCGGCAGCGCGAAGGCCGCGGTCTTGCCGGTGCCGGTTTGCGCGATGCCGATGACGTCGCGGCCTTGGCGCGGCGAGGGGAATGGTCTGGGCTTGGATCGGGGTGGGAGTGAGGTATTTCTCTTCGGCGAGGGCGCGAAGGATCGGCTCTGCGAGGCCGAAGTCGTTAAATGAAGTCAAAAGGTCTCTTTCTTATATGGCGAAACGGCCGGCGCGCTGATGCGGGCGGCGGTATCGCGGGCTTTAAGACATCCCGCGTTGCCTGGGTTGTCGGTCGGTTGGAGAAAACGGAGGAGGCGGGGCGAAATTCGTATTAATTGAGTTTCGTGCACGCAGCCCGCAAACCCGAGATCGGGTCGTTCGTCCGTTGGCGCTCATATGACAGGTGCTGATGGTCTTTTCAAGGCAGGTCGCGCGACTATTCCGCTAAATGATGAACAAAGTGGTCGCGGACGGGCCGTTTTGCCCGATGGGTCTGTCCAATGTCATTCCGGGGCGCGAGTGAACGAGCGAACCCGAATCCAGATACAAGCACCAAATCAGTTTCTGATTCCGGGTTCCGGCCTCGGCGCCCGGAATGACAGAGGTGCGATAGACAACCCGCTTTAGATCGGGGAAGGTCGGGCGCAAAATCCGTCCAGACCGCCCGTTACGAGTTCCGGAGCCGCTGCAATGCCATTTCCCCGGGCCTCACAGGCTCTTTCCCGCTTCACCGTTCTCGATCTCACCCGCGTGCGCTCGGGCCCGACCTGCGTGCGCCAGCTCGCCGACTGGGGCGCCAATGTCATCAAGATCGAGCAGCCGCCGCATCTGGAAAAAGGCGAGGGCCCGGGCGGGCCGCGCAGCAACGCCGACTTCCAGAACCTGCACCGCAACAAGCGCAGCATCACCCTCGACCTGAAATCGCCGCAGGGCCTCGCCGCCTTCAAGCGCATGGTCGAGAAGGCCGATATCGTGGTCGAGAATTACCGCCCCGACGTCAAGGACCGGCTCGGCATCGACTACGAGACGCTGAAGAAGGTCAACAAGCGCATCATCCTCGCCAGCATTTCCGGCTTCGGCCAGGACGGCCCCTATCGCGACCGGCCCGGCTTCGACCAGATCGCGCAAGGCATGGGCGGACTGATGTCGATCACCGGCCTGCCGGGCCAGGGCCCGGTGCGCGTCGGCATTCCCGTCGCCGATCTCTGCGCCGGCCTGTTCTGTGCGCTCGGCATCATGGTGGCGCTGCTCGAGCGCGAGGTCTCCGGCGAGGGGCAATGGATCACCACCTCGCTGCTGCAGGCGCAGATCTTCATGCTCGATTTCCAGGCCGCGCGCTGGCTGCAGATGCACGAGGTGGCCAAGCAGGCCGGCAACAATCATCCGACCAGCATTCCGACCGGCGTGTTCAAGACCAAGGACGGCCACATCAACATCGCCTCCACCGGGCAGGTGATGTGGGAGCGGCTGTGCAACGCCATCGGCGCGCCGGAGCTGATCAATCACGCCGATTACAAATCCGGCGACCTGCGTTCCAAGAACCGCGACGCGCTTAACGCCGAGATCGAAAAACAAACGGTCACCAAGCCGAGCGCGGATTGGATTGCCATCTTTAACGAGGTCGGCGTGCCCTGCGGGCCGATCTATTCCATCGATCAGGTGTTTGCCGACCCGCAGGTCGAGCACCTCGGCATCGCGCAAAGCGCCGAACGACCCGACGGCAGCGAGCAGGTCTTCGTCGGTCAGCCGGTGTCGCTGTCGCGCACGCCGAGCAAGATCGTCGCCACGCCGCCGGAGCAGGGCCAGCATACCGACGAGGTGCTCAAGGAATTCGGTTTCGCCGACAAGGAAATCGCCGCGCTGCACCAAACCAAGGCGGTGTAATATTATCGATTGTCATGCCCGGCCTTGTGCCGGGCATCCCGCTGAGGGACGCAATGCCTTTCTAAGCGGGATGGCCGGGCCAAGCCCGGCCATGACGGACAAGGAGATGAGAAATGAACGCGCCGATCAAGACCGACAAAATGCTGTCCCGCAAAGAGGGCGGCGTCGGCTACCTGATTTTCAACAATCCCGAGCGCCACAATGCCGTCTCGCTGGAAATGTGGCAGGCCGCCTCCGGCATCCTTGCCGATTTCGCTGCCGATAAATCGGTGCGCGTGGCGGTGCTGACCGGCGCCGGCGGCAAGGCCTTCGTCTCGGGCGCCGACATTTCCAAGTTCGAGAGCGAGCGCTCCAACAAGGAGGCAATCGAGCGCTACAACGTGGCGGTCGATGAGGCCAACACCGCGGTCTACGAGTTTCCCAAGCCGACCATCGCCATGATCCGCGGCTATTGCATCGGCGGCGGCGTCGGGCTCGCGCTGTGCTGCGATCTGCGCATCTGCTCCGACAACTCCAAATTCGGCGTGCCGGCCGCCAAGCTCGGCCTCGGCTACGGCTTCAAGGGCATCAAAAAGCTGGTCGACCTGGTGGGGCCGTCCTTCGCCAAGGAGATCTTCTACACCGCGCGCCAGTTCACCGCCGCCGAGGCGCTGGTCATGGGCTTGGTCAACCGCGTGCTGCCGCAGGACGAGCTGGAGAAATACGTCAAGGACTACGCCGAGACCATCGGCGGTAACGCGCCGCTCACCGTCAATTCGGTGAAATATATTGTCGGCGAGGTGGTGAAAGGCGAGAGCGAGCGCAATCTGCAGAAATGCGCCGATCTGGTGGCGCAATGCTTCGCCAGCAAGGACTATATCGAAGGCCGCCAGGCCTTCATGGAGAAGCGCAAGCCGCGATTCACCGGTTCATGACCGCTGCAGACGGCCGCTCAACACGAAGCCGTTGTTTCGGTCGTGCGCTGGAGTGTCTTCGGCCTGAGGCCGGCAATGTCGGTTGATTTCTGGCGCTGTCTTATATCGCGGCAAGCCGTTCCGCTCTGGCTGGCGACGGCGGCCTTCCTGCTGCTGTACAGTTTTTATTCGCCGCATCAGCCGCTGCTGAGCCCGGACTCGCAGAGCTATCTGACATTCGCCGCCGAGCGCAGCGGCGGCTATCCGTTTTTCCTCGCTTTGCTCAAGCCCTTCGTCAAGCTCAGCGACGACACAATCGCGCAGCGGGTGATCTATGCCGTCAGCGTTCTGTTGCTGTGCATCGAATTGCTTCGCTGCAGCGGCCGCCCGCTGGTGACGTCGGTCTGCGCGCTGGCGCTGCTGTTCAATATTGAAGTCAATCGCTACCATTTCGCCATACTGACCGAATCGCTGTTCCTGAGCATGAGCGCGCTGTTTCTGGCTTGCGCGCTCGCCTATCTGCGCAGTGCAAGGCTCACGCCGCTGATCGGGGCGTCGTTGTTTGTCGGGGCCCTGATCGCGATCAGGCCGACCGGCCTGGGATTTGTCCCGGCGCTGCTGGTGCTGCCGTTTTGCCGGCAAGGCGGCCGGCCGGCCGTGACGAGATTGCTGGCGGCGGCGTTGGTCCCGATGCTGGCGGTGGTCGCGTCGGAATCGGCTTACTATCGGGCCTACCATCCCGGGCCGCGGCAAAGCCTGGCGCCGATCCAGATCCTTGGCAAAGCCGGATTGGTTGAAGCGCCGGACGCTGCGTCGCTCATGCCCGCCGCACGGCCCGATGCCCGGCCGCTGATGCAGGCGCTGCAGGAGACGCTGGCGCCGGTCCGGCGCCTGATCGCACAGGCGCCCAACGAGGCGGCGCGCTGCCAGCTGATCGAAAGCTATGAAGCGTTCGTGCAATACCGCTTTGCGCCGGAGCAGCGCAAACTGGCGACCGCGACACGAGGTCCGCGCGCCTTGGCGGCCATCGGGCTCGCGCGCTTGCGTCATGGCGTGCCGGATTATCTGCGGCTCAGCCTCGACGAGGTCTATTGTCTGTGGACCTTGAGCGCGGCCAGCGCCGGCGAGCGCGAAGCGTTCAAGGCTTATCTCTCGTCCCATCGGCCGCTGCCGTTCGAGGCCGACATTCTGCCGGGTCTGTCGGCGGTGAGGCTGCCGCCGGCTGCCTTGCTGGTGCGCTGGACCATGCTGGCAGTCGCGGCGCTGCTCGCCGCCGCCGTGCTGGCGCTGCTGATCGTCGTTATGCGCCGGCGCCGCCCCGGTGTTGCGCTGGCCGCCGGCGGGATTTGCGGGCTTGCCGTGCATGCGACCTGTGCGCTGACCGCTTTGGCCGGAATCGGGATTCCCCGCTACCTGCTAAGTCTCTGGGTGCCGCTGGCGCTCGGTACGGTGATGTCCGCCTTGTGGCTGTGGCAGACGGTCCTGCCGCGTGGTGATGGTTTGGCGGACGGGAAGCTGTTAGATCAACAGCCGGCTTTAACGGGCAGTCCGGAATAGCATGACAGACGGAAGCGAACTCGCCGGCAAGGTCGCCATCGTGACCGGCGCCGGGCGCAATATCGGCCGCGCCATCGCGCTGGCCTTGGCGCAAGGCGGCGCCGCCGTCGTCGTCAATGTGCGCTCGAACAAGCGCGAGGTTGACGATGTCGTGCGCGCCATCGAAGCCTCCGGCGGCAAGGGGCTGAGCGTTGTCGGCGATGTGTCCGATCCGGCAACCGCGTCTGCGCTGGCCGATGCGGCGTCGAAAGCGTTCGGCCGCATCGACTGCCTCGTCAACAACGCGGCGCTGCGGCGCGAGAAGCCGATCGGCGACATGTCTTACGCCGACTGGCGCGAAGTGATGGACGCCACCCTCGACTCGGCGTTCCATGGCGTGAAAGCGTGTCTGCCGGCATTGAAGAAGAACGGCGGCACCGTCATCAATATCGGCGGCGTCAGCGCCCATGTCGGCGCCAAGAACCGCGCGCATGTGCTGACCGCCAAGGCCGGTCTGGTCGGCTTTACCCGCGCGCTGGCGCACGATCTCGCCGCCGACGGCATCACCGCCAATTGCGTGGCGCCGGGCGCGATCGACACGGCGCGGCCGGCGTCCTCGCCCAATCCGGCGCATCATCTCACCCACGGCACCATCACCGGCGAGCGCGGCAAGCCGGACGATGTCGCCGCCATGGTGCGCTTCCTATGCGGCCCCGGCGGGCGCTTCGTCACCGGGCAGACCATCCACGTCAGCGGCGGGGCCTATCTCGGGTCATAGCAGGTCTGCCGGTCAGGGTGGCCGCACCCGTCCGAAAGTGCTAATCCACCGCCCAAGATCGCATCAAGATCGTTCCGGGTAACAACGAGGTTGCTATGTATTCCGAGCTCGCGCTTTACATCGACGGCAAATGGCTCAACGGCGAAGGCCGCAAGGGCGAAGACGTGATCAATCCGGCGACCGGCAAGACGCTTGCCGTTCTGCCGCATGCCTCGACCGCCGATCTCGACGCCGCGCTCGCTGCGGCGGAGAAGGGTTTCCAGGTCTGGAGGGCGACCTCGGCCTATGACCGCTCCAAGATCATGCGCAAGGCCGCCGACCTCGTGCGCGAGCGCTACGACCACATCTCCAAGGTGCAGACGCAGGAACAGGGCAAGGTCTATGTCGAATCGCGCGCCGAGGTGTTGACCTCCGCCGACATCATCGACTGGTATGCCGAGGAAGGCCGCCGAACTTACGGCCGCGTCATTCCCGGCCGGCAGAAAGGCGTGCGCCAATTGGTGCTGCAGGAGCCGGTCGGCGTGGTGGCGGCGTTCACGCCGTGGAATTTCCCGACGCTGACGCCGATACGCAAGATCGCCGGCGCGCTCGCCGCCGGTTGCTCGCTCATTATCAAGGCCTCGGAAGAAACGCCGGGCGGCTGCGTCGAGCTGGTCAAATGCTTCGCCGATGCCGGTGTGCCTGCCGGCGTGCTCAATCTGGTGTTCGGCGTGCCGGCCAATGTGTCGGAGCACCTGATCCCCTCGAAGATCGTCAAGAAGATTTCCTTCACGGGCTCGATTCCGGTCGGCAAGCATCTCGCCGGTCTTGCCGCCAAGGGCATGAAGCGCACCACCATGGAGTTGGGCGGTCATTCGCCGGTCGTCGTGTTCGACGACGCCGATCCCGAAAAAGCCGCCGACATCATCGCCGGCTTCAAGTACCGCAACGCCGGCCAGGTCTGCATCTCTCCGACGCGCTTCTATGTGCAGGAAAAGTCCTATCCCAAATTCCTCGCCCGCTTCACCGAATACGCCAAGGGCCTCAAAATGGGCGACGGGCTGGAGAAAGGTATTACCCTAGGCCCGCTCGCCAATACGCGCCGGCTCGACGCCATGGAAACCTTCGTCAACGACGCCAAGGATCGCGGCGGCAAGATCGTCACCGGCGGCTCGCGCCACGGCAACCAGGGCTTCTTCTATGAGCCGACGGTGATCACCGACGTGCCGGATGACTCCAAGATCATGACGCAGGAGCCGTTCGGTCCGCTGGCGCCGATCGTGCCGTTCAAGACCTTCGACGAAGTGGTCGAGCGCGCCAATTCGCTCGAGTACGGGCTCGCGGCCTATGCCTTCACCTCGTCGGACAAGACCGCGGCTGCGATCGGCGACGCCATCCAGTCCGGCATGGTCGGTGTCAACAGCGTCATGGTCTCGACGCCGGAGACGCCGTTCGGCGGCGTCAAGGAGTCGGGCTACGGCTCGGAAGGCGGCATCGAGGGCCTGCAAGCCTATATGAACACCAAGTTCATCTCGCAGTCCTGAGCGATCGCGATTGGAAATGAAGATGGCCGGGCCTGTCCCGGCCATTTTCTTTTGGCGGCCGCGCAGTCAAACGACCACGAACTGGCCCATCATGCCGGCATCCTCGTGTTCGAGGTTGTGGCAGTGAAACATATAAGGGTGTACCGGATCGGCGAAATCGGCAAATTCCGCGATCACGCGCACCTTGGAGCCGGACTCGACGAGGACGGTGTCTTTCAGTCCCTGTTCGTGCGGCTGAGGCGGCGCGCCGTCGCGATCGAGCACGCGGAACTGGATATCGTGGATATGGAACGGGTGAGGCAGCGTCGTCGTGTTCTCGATCTGCCAGATCTCGACGCTGCCGAGCGGCACCCGCACATCGATGCGGTTCATGTCCATTGACTGTCCATTGATGCCCATGGGCCCCTCCATGTCGGGCAGCGGCCGCCGCCTGAGCGACATCGTGGTCATGTCGAGCGTGAAAGTGCGGGTACGCGCCGCCTGCGCTGGGGACCAGGACGGCACACGGATGAGCCGCTCCGGCATCGAAACATCGGCTGGTTCCAGCTTGCCCGCCCGCAGCTGCACGATCGGGAACGTGTCGCCGTTGGTTTCGGCGCCGCGCACCATGAGGCCGGAGCCGGTTGCACCCGCGATAGGCGGATAGCTCATCAGGGTGACAGTCTGGCCGGGCCGCATGTCGACGAGCAGTTCGATGCGCTCGGCAGGCGCAAGCTTCACCCGTTTCATGCGCGTCGGGCGCTCGAGCAGACCGCCGTCCGCGCCGATGACCATGAGGTCGGCGCCGTCGTCGCGGCCGAGCATGTAAATGCGGGAATTCGAGCCGTTCAGAATGCGCAAGCGCGTCCGTTGCCGGCGTAGTTCGAGATAAGGGTCGACCGTGCCGTTGACCAGAATGACGTCGCCCAGGAAGCCGACCTCGGCGTCGCCCATCGTCGACATGTATTCGAAGCTGCCGTCGGCATTGAAACGGCGGTCCTGAATGATGAGCGGAATGTCGTCGACGCCGTATTCCGCCGGCAGGCGTAGAGCCTCGGTTTCCTCATCCTCGATCAGGAACAGGCCGGCGAGTCCGCGCAGGACCTGCTCGCCGGTCATCTCGACCAGGTGAGAATGATACCAGCACAGCGACGCCTTCTGCTTGATCGTGAAGGACGGTTCCCACGTCTGCCCGGGCGCAATCACCTGATGCGGTCCGCCGTCGTAGCGCGCGGGAATATGCAGGCCGTGCCAGTGCAGGGTCGTCGGTTCGGCGAGATTGTTTTTCACGCGGAGGGTTAGACGATCGCCGACCCGGCAGCGGATTGTCGGGCCGAGATAAGGCCCGTCGATGCCGAGCGTCGGGGTCGACAAGCCCGGCAGGAAATTCGACGTGCCCGCGGCGATATCGAGATTGTAGCTGCGGTGTCCGGCGCTGCCGTCGGTCTGGCCCTCGATCAGCGCCGGGATCTTGAGCGGATTGACGAAGCGCGTGGCCGCCCGCACGTGGCGCGGCAAAGCGAGAAAGCCGAGCGCCGTCGTGCTCGCTCCCAATACAAGATCGCGGCGGGAAAATTTCATGCCATATGGTGGCGCCGCCGGGCGGCCGGTCGTTGACGCAAATCAAACGGCGAACGGTTCGAGCCGAAGGTTGTTACTTTCCTGCCGCTTTCCGGCACGCCTCCCACACCTTCGCCGGCGTCGCCGGCATGTCCATGTGGTCGGCGGCGCCATTGGGGATGGCGTGCGAAACCGCGTTCATCACCGCGGCGATCGAAGCGGTGGTGCCGGCCTCGCCGGTGCCCTTGACGCCGAGCGGGTTGGTCTTGGCCGGCACCGGATGCAGCGCCTCGCGCAGTTCGATCGGCATGTTGTGCGCGCGCGGCATGCCGTAATCCATGAACGAGCCGCTGACACCAATTGTCCGCTCGCTGAATCGTAGACCGTGTTTTCGGTCAGCGCCTGGCCGAGCCCTTGCGCCAGGCTGCCGTGCACCTGGCCCTCGACGATGGTTGTGTCGAGCGGGTTGCCGCAGTCGTCCACCGCCGTATAGGTGACGAGATCGACAAAGCCGGTGTCGGGATCGATCTCCACTTCGGCGATATGGCAGCCGTTGGGGAAGGTGAGCGGCGCATCCGCCTTGTCCTTGGTATCGAGGCTTTCGCCCATCTCCTTGGCGCGGCGCGCGGTCTCGAACAGCGAAATCTTGCGGTCGGTGCCGACCACCTCGAATTGGCCGTCGCGGTACTGGATGTCGTCTTCGGCGGCCTCCAGCGCCGCCGAGGCGATCTTCTTGCCTTTCGCCAACATCACGTCGGCGACATGCACCACGGCGGTGCCGGCGGTCATCGCCGAGCGCGAGCCGACGGAGGCGCCGCCGGTGAGGCCGAGCGCGGTGTCGCCGTGACGGTGCTCGATCTTGGCCGGGTCGATGCCGAGACGGCCGGCGAGCAGCCGGCCGAACACGGTGGCGTGGCTCTGCCCGGTCGATTGCACGTTCAAGCCGAGCGATCAGTCTGTCGCCGTCGGGAAATGCCAGCGACGCCATTTCGGTCGGCGTGGCGCCGGCATGCTCCAGCATGCAGGATATGCCGATGCCGCGATATTTTTTGCGCCGCGCCGCCTCGCGCTTGCGCTTGTTGAAATTGTCGTAGTCGGCAAGCTTGAGCGCCTTGTCCACGATGCCGGGGAAGTCGCCGCTGTCATAGGTGTTGATCGGCGTCTTGAACGGCATGGCCGACGGCGGAATGAGGTTCTTCTTGCGCAGCCGCACCGGGTCCATGCCGACGATGCGGGCGGCTTCTTCCACCGCGCGCTCGAGCGCGTAGTTCGCTTCGGGGCGTCCGGCGCCGCGATAGGGCGCGATCGGCACCTTGTTGGAGAAATAGCAGGCAACGCCGACGTCGATCTTCGGGACCCGATACATGCCGGGAAAGCAGCGCGCGAAATTATTGGTGTTGATGTTGATGCCGGCGTTGCCGACGTAGGCGCCCTGGTTGCACTGATGCCGCACGCGCAAACCTAGGAATTTGCCTTTTTCATCGAGCGCAAGCTCGACATGGGTCAGCGCGTCGCGCGCCTGGCAGTCGCTCATGAAAGCTTCCGAACGCGTCGATTGCCAGTGCACCGGCCGGCCGACCTTGCGCGCGCCCACCATCACCGCGATGTATTCCGGATAGACGGTCGTCTTCATGCCGAAGGCGCCGCCGACGTCTTCGGTGATCACCCGCAGTTTGTCGTTCGGCAGGCCCATGATGGAGGCGGCTTGGTTGCGCAAGCCGTCGGCGCTCTGCGAGCAGGCGCGCAGCGTGTAGCTGTCATTGTCCTTGTCGTAATCGCCGGTGGCGCCGCGCGTTTCCATCGAGGCGACGACGAGGCGTTGGTGGACAACGCTGACGCGCGCCACATGCGGCGCCTTGGCGATGATGTCGGCCACCTCGCGCTCGTTTTCTGTATTCTCAGCCCAGCCCGGCCAGTCGACGCAAAGATTGCCCGGCGCGTCCGGAAAAAGTTGCGGCTCGCCTTTCATCGCCGCATCCAGATCGACCACGGCCGGCAATTCTTCGTAATCCACCTGCACCAGGTCGGTGGCGTCGAGCGCGGCTGCGGCGGTCTCCGCCACCACCATCGCCACCGGATCGCCGACATGCATCACCTTGTCGCCGGCCAGCGCCGGCCGGGACGGCATCGCCATCTTGGCGCCGCCGCGGCCGACGGCCGGCGGGTGGCGCGCGATGCTGCCGATGCCGGCCGCCTTGACGTCCTCGGCGGTAAGCACGGCGAGCACGCCTTTCGCCTTGCGCGCCGCGTCGGCGTTCACCGACAAGATGCGAGCATGCGCATGCGGCGAGCGCACGAAAGCGGCATAGGCCTGGTTCGGCAGCCGCGGATCGTCCATGAAATGGCCGGCGCCGCGCACCAGGGCATCGTCCTCGACGCGTGGCTCATGGCGGGTGCGGGCAGTGTCGGTCGCTGTCATGGCAAGGTCCGGCTATTGGGGAGTGGATGGCAGGGCCCCGTTTATAGCCTAAAGCGCCGATGCCGACAGGGGCTTGCGTCCGCCTTCCGGGTGCGGCACTGAGGCGCTCTTCCAGCTGCGCATCGCCTCGAAAAGGGTGGGCACCGGTTCCCCAAACCGGATCGTGCGCGAGGGGGATAGCGCGCTCACGACCATTTTCAGAGGACGAAATGACCCAACGGACCATCGATACCCATACCCACGTGCTGGCCGCGGAGACCGCTGCCCTGCTGACCAAAGAAGTGTCCAAGGTGCCGGTGACCATCACCGATATCGACAAGGATATCGCGCTGCTCGACGTCGGCGGGGTCAGCTATAAGCCCTTTCCGCGCGGCGGCTTCGATATCGATCGCCGCTTGGCCGACATGGACGCGACCGGCGTCGACGTCCACCTGCTCTCCGCCACGCCGCAGACCTACATGTACAACGAGGACGCTTCGCTCGCCGCCGCTGCCGCGGTGATCCAGAACGATCAGATGGCGAAACACATCGCCGCCCATCCGACGCGTTTCATGGGCATCGCCACGCTGCCGATACAGGACCCGAAACGCGCCGCCGACGAGCTCAAGCGCGTCATGACCAAGCTGGGCTTGAAGGGCGCCATGATCGGCTCCAACGCGATGGGCAAGAATCTCGACGACCCGAGCTTCGAACCGTTGTGGGCGACCGCCAACGAACTCGGCGCCTTCATGTTCATTCACCCCAACAACGTCGCCGGCGCCGATCGCCTCAAGTCCTATTATCTCCGCAATCTGATCGGCAATCCGCTCGACACCACCATCGCCGCCGCTTCGCTCTACTTCGGGGGCGTGCTCGACAAGTATCCCAAGATGACCGTCATGCTCGCCCATGGCGGCGGCTTCACGCCCTATCAGGCGGCGCGCTGGGAGCACGGCTGGCGGGTGCGGCCCGAGCCGCACAAGAACATCGCGCAAGAGCCGAAGAACATTGCCGGCCGCTTCTTCTACGACACCATCCTGCATTCCGACCGCACGCTGGAGATGATGATCGATCTGGTCGGCGTCGACCACGTGATGCTCGGCAGCGATTACCCCTACGACATGGCGATGCTCGATTGCGTTGCCCATGTGCGGGCGCTGAAAATCTCCGATGCCGACAAGGACACCATCCTCGGCGGCCACGCGGAAGCTTTGTTGTCGGGGAAGGCGTCATGAACGTCCAGGCAAACGCCAAAGCGGTGCGCATCCCGGTTGGCGCCATCACCGGGCTGATCGCCGACGCGCTGGTCAAGAACGGCTTGCCGGCCGACGATGCCGCCAAAGTCGCCGAGCTGATGCTGGAAGCCGATCTCATCGGCGCCGACGCGCACGGCGTGTTCCGGCTGCCGCAATACGTGCAGCGGCTGAAACTGGGCTCGACCAATCCGCGCCCCAACATCAAGGTCAAGCAAACGGCGCCGGCGACCGCGCTGGTCGACGGCGACAACGGCATGGGCCATCTGGTGGTGTCGCGCGCGGCGGAGACCGCGATCGAGCTCGCGGGCACCTGCGGCGTCGCCTGGGTCGGTGTGCGCATGTCCAACCACGCGGGCGCGGCCGGCGTCTACGCGGCGCTGCCGCTCAAGGCCAATATGATCGGCATCTATTCGGCGCAGGCCAATGCCAATCACATGCCGCTCATCGGCGGCGCCGAGCCGCTGCTCGGCACCAATCCGGTGGCGATTGCTATCCCCGCCGGAGAAGAGCCGCCGCTGGTGCTCGACATTGCCACCTCGATCGTGTCCTACGGCACCATCAAGAACCATAAGATGCTCAATCGCCCGCTCAAGGACGACTGGATGGTCGATCCCAAGACCGGCGAGGCGGTCACCGATCCGCAGAAAAGCGACGAGGCATTGCTGCTGCCGATGGGCGGCTATAAGGGCGCGGGGCTGGCGCTGATCCTCGGCATGCTCAGCGGCGTGCTCAACAGCGCGCGCTACGGCCGCGACACCGTCGACTTCAATGCCGATCCAGCCGCCGTCACCAATACCGGGCAATTCGTGGTGGCGCTCGATCCGGCGCGCTTCCAGCCGCTCGACCACTTCAAGGCGGAAGTCGACCGCCATATCCGGAGCTTGCGCACGTCGAAGACATTGCCCGGGCAGAGCGTGCGGCTGCCCGGCGAGGAGCGCGCCAAGCGCCGCGCCGACCGCTTGACGAACGGCTTGGCGGTGCCGCCGGAGCTGTTGAAGCAGCTCGACAAGCTCGCGGGGGAGCTCGCAATCAGGCCGCTGGCGGCGCGCTAGCGAACGAGTGCCTTCGGTTTACGCACATTTTGTCCGCTGCCGGGCCACGGCAGCGGACTTTGATTTGTCATTAATTAACCGTTTCAAAATTCGTCCCGCTGTCTTTTTGCGTCTTAACAGGCCGCCCATTTTTTTTGGGTAGCTTCCGCCCGCATGAGCTTCCCCGATTTGCTCGACGAACTCAGTAACGCCGTCGCCGAAGGTGTGCCCGAACGGCGCGCTGAAATCGTTGGGCGTGTCGCCGATGTCTTCGTGGGCGGATCGGCCGGCTATTCCGCCGGCCAGATCGAGTTCTTCGACGACGCCTTCATGCGCATCGCCGCCATGATCGAAGTATCGGCGCGCGCCGCCTTGGCCGATCGCTTGGCAAAGGATCCGCGCGCACCGGCGATGATCAGCCGTGCTTTGGCATGTGACGACGAGATCGCGGTCGCCGCGCCGATGCTCGAGCATTCCCAACTGCTCGATATTGACACCCTGGTCGTGGCCGCGAGCACCAAAAGCCAAGACCATCTGCTCGCCATCTCGCGGCGCAGCGCGCTCGACGAAGCGGTCACCGACGTGCTGGTCGAGCGCGGTGACAAGCCGGTCATGCTCAACATGGCCGCCAATCCGAAGGCGCGGTTTTCCGACAACGGCTATAAGAACCTGGTCAAGCGTTCGGACGGAGACGACGAGCTCACGACGCGCGTCGCCCTGCGGACCGATATGCCGCGCGAACATCTAGCGAGGCTGCTGGTCAGGGCCTCGCGTGACGTGCAACTCAAGCTTGAAGCCGCGCATCCGGCGATGGCGAAGACGATTCAGGAGGCCGTCGCCGAGGCCGCGACCAAGATCCTGGACAAAACCAGCACGCTATCGCGGGATTATTCTGCGGCCCGTAAGCATGTCGAGTCGCGGCAGGCCGGCGGCCGGCTCGACGAAAGCGAAGTTGCGGCTTTTGCGACGGCCAACAAATTCGAGGAGACGGCCGCCGCGCTCGCGCTGCTCAGCGGTATCCCGATCGAGCAAGTCGATCGGGCGATGGTGCAGGACGGGCCGGAGGCCGTGCTGGTGATCGCCAAGGCGATTGGGCTGCCGTGGGCGACGGTCAAGGCCATCCTGCGCCTGCGCGCCGGCGAACGCGGCATTTCGCCGGGCGAGCTCGATCAGTGCCTCGGCACGTTCTCGCGGCTCAATCCCGCGACCGCGCGGCAAGTGCTCGACTCCAAGAACAGACCGGCGCGCACGACCCGCTTCGGGCGGTCGGCGGCTTAGGCCGCCGCCTTCACCTCGTCCGGATCGAGCGGCAGCTTCACCGGTGCTTTGCGCTTGGCCGACAGATCGAGCGCCTTGGTCAGCATCAGATCGCGGTGCGCTTCTTCCACCGTCGCCGCCGCGGTCGGCAGGCCGAGCGAGACACGATTGAGCCAGCTATCGGTCTCCAGCGCCATCGGCCCGCGCAATTCGCCGAGCGCCATGTCGCCGGGCGGGTAGCTGCCCATGAAGTCCACGAGCCGCGTGGAGTCGGGGTTGTAGCCTTCCGACTGCGGCTTCGACACCGCCAGCACGATGTCGCGGTGGGTGTCGTCGATGGTGAGCACGCCGGTGGTGCCGACGATGCCGACTTCGAGCGAATAGACGGCCGCCGGCCAGGTCACCGGCATCGCCCAGGAAATGCTGAGATGATAGACGGTGCCGTCGTCGAAATGATCATGCCGGCGGTGGCGTCGATGCCCTTGTAGAGCGGCCCCAGCACCTTGTCGATCGAGCGCGCATAGACCTCGACCGGCTTCTTGCCCTCGAGGCACCACATGCAGATGTCGAGCGCATGCGTGCCGGAAATCACCATCGGCGAGATGGTGGAGGGATCGTCGGTGCGCTTGTAATTGTCGATCGCCACCAGCCGGTTCATGAAGGCGCGCGAGGTGACCAGCGTCACGTCGCCGAGCGCGCCGGTGAGGCATTTTTCCTTGGCCGCCAGCCAGCGGCGGCGGAAACGCTGGGTATAGCCGACCACGGCGTCGACCTTGGCGTCCTGGATCGCCTTCAGCACGCGCGCGGATTCGTCGAGCCGCGTGGCGAGCGGCTTTTCGATCAGCAGCGGGATGCCGCGCTCGAGCGCCACCATGATCGGGTCGATGTGCAGATGCTCGTCGGTGGCGATGATCGCCGCGGTCACTTCCGGCCGCTTGAGCAATTCGACATGGCTTTGCGTGACGAAATCGGCGCTGATCTTGGGCGCCACTTCGCCGGCGCGGTTCGGGTTTCTTCTCGGCGAGCCCGATCCACTCGACGGAAGGATGGCGCGCCGCCACCTCGCCGCGGAACAGGCCGACGCGGCCGCCGCCGATGATCGCCAGGCCGACGCCTTTGGCAGATTTCTTCATGCTGGATTGGCTCCTGACCGATTTTTTTCTTTGAATTCCGCAATGGCTGAAATCGTCTGGTTTGTCAGCGGCAGGTCGACCGGCTCGTTGCGGTCGGCCGACAAATCCGCCGCGCTGTAGGTTTCCATCACCCGGCGCGCGCTTTCCGGCGACACCATCACCGGCGTGTCGCGGATGCAGGCTTCCAGGAAGTGGATGGTCTCCGGGCCCATGCCGCCGGCGAACACTTCGCCGACTTGCTCGCCCGGCATGGTCGACATCGGGAACTGCTGGCCGTCCTTCATCGTGTTCAGCCAGTTGTCGCGCTGGGTGTCGTCGAGAATGAGCGCGCCCTCGGTGCCGGTGATCTCGATCCAGGTCGCGCAATAGTTCGGAAAGCTCGGCGGCAGGTTCCAGCCGCCGCCGATCATCACCACCACGCCATTGTCCATGGTGACGGTGGTGAACATGACGTCATGCGAACCGTTGACCGGCTCCATGTAGCCAAAGGCGCCCTGGCTATAGACCCGCACGGGCTTGGCCGGCTCCAACAGCCAGAACACGAAGTCGAGATCGTGGGTCGACTCCATCACCACCGGCGACAGCCGCACGCGGCCGGCGATCTTCTTGCCGAGGCTGCGCGACAAGTTGCGGCTGACCAGCACCGAGACGACTTTGCCGAGCGTGCCGTCGGTGATCTTCTTCTTGGCGTAGGCGATCTTCGGATTGAAGCGCTGCGAGTAGCCGATGGTGAACTTCAGGCCATTGCGTTTGGCGAGCTCGATCAGCTCGTCGGCTTCCCATAGCTCCAGCGCGATCGGTTTCTCCAGCATCACGTTCTTGCCGGATTTGAGACAGTCGCGGCAGATCGGATGGTGGTTGGTTTCCGGCGTGGTCGAGACGTAGACCACCGAGATGTTCGGGTTCTTGATGATGTCGTTGTAGTCGAGCGTCGCCGTCGCCGGCTTGTAGAGCGCCTTCACCTCGGCCAGCCGGTCGGGCCGGATCTCGCACAGGTGCAGCTTGTCGACCAGGGCCGTGCGCGCCAGCGTTTCCGCGCGGGTGCCGCCGACCCAGCCGACGCCGATCACCGCTGCTTCAACCGTTTTCACCCAATCCCCCGCGTTTCTTTTGTGAGCGCCGCGGCCGGCCGGCCGCGCGGGCGGCACACTAGCCCACGCGGAAAGTGACTGGAAGGGCAATGATTTTCAGCCGGCGACAGCCGTCTGGCCGACGCCGAAAACCTGGGCGGCGAACTGCGGATAGACCTCGGCCAGTTGCGGCGCCACCACCTCGCGCATGAGCTTCAGCGTCTCAGGGCTATGGTGCCGGCGTTTCCGGCACCGTCGCCGGCCGGTCGAAGTCGAAGCCGGTGTTCTCGACCACCTCCTCGACCGTGTGGCCGGGATGCACGCTGGCGAGGCTGAAGCGGCCATTGGAGAAATCGAACAGGCAGCGGTTGGTGATGAGCGCGATCGGCCCGCCCGGGCGGAACACGTTCTTGTCGCTCGCCCCCGGCGCGCTGATGAAATCGACATGCGGCACCAGCGTGCGGCGCGAATGCTCGGTGCGGAACAGGATCACCTTCGGCACCACGTAATAGAGATAGGCCGAGCCGTAGGAGCCGGGGAAGCGCACCTGCGGGTGCTCGTAGTCGCCCGTCGACACCAGATTGACGTTGCCTTGGCCGTCGATCTGTCCGCCGGACAGGAAGAACACGTCGATGCGGCCTTGCCCGGCGCAGTCGAACAACTCGCGCGCGCCGTCGGTCCAGAACGTGTTCTTGGGACTGCCCAGTAGCGACACGTAAGGCCGCCCGTGCCCGCGCTCGCGCGCCAACAGCGCGGCAGTCGCCGGGATCGGCGAGGCATTGCCAACCGCCACATGGCGTACGTCGCCGATCAGCCGCGCGATCACGTCGGCGAGCAGTTCCTCGGAGCGGAAGTCAGGCACTAATCCCTCCCCTGAAAGGGGAGGGTCCGGCGCGAAGCGCCGGGGGTGGGGTTACCGACGAGATCGACTGAGAGCGGCCCCATCCGGCTCGCTCCGCTCGCCACCCTCCCCGCAAGCGGGGAGGGATAAGAAAATTCACGCCGCGCGTTTCTCATAGACAAACCTGTCGAGATACTCGGCGAAACCTTCCGCCGTCCCCGCCATGCGCGCGTAAAGCGCGAGGTGCTCGGCATCGGCGGCGTAGTAGTCAGGCAATGGCAACGGCCAAGCACCGCGCTCGGCCACCGCAACGCTCTCGATATAGAAGCCAGGCAACGCGCCGGCCGACAGCACCGGATCGTCGAGCAGATTGCCGTCGTGGATCTTCTCCACGGTGACGACAGTCTTTTCCGCCGCATGCGCCATGGTGGCGAGTTCGCGCTGGCGTCCGATCCAGACATTGCCGAAGCGGTCGGCCATCGGCGCATGGAACAGCGCAACGTCCGGCTTGATCGCCGGCAACAGCACGATCGGATCGGCGTTGCCGAACGGTGAGTCGATCACTTTCCAGTCGTCGCGGTATTTGAGCACGTCGGAGCCGATCAGCCCGCGCAGCGGCATGAACGGCACGCCCTTTTCCGAAGCCTGCAACGCGGCATGCAGCGCCGGACAGGTGGCGTCCATCATCTTGATCGTGCCCGACGTGATCGCGGCGCTGAAGCGCGGCGCCGGACCGAACTCGCCGAGGCTGACCGCGCTGGTCTCCAGCGTCTCGACGCAGCCGGCGCCGATCAACAGATCGGCCTGCAGGCTCGAAGTGGGCAGCGCCACCAGATGCAGGCGCTTGACGCCGCGGCGGATCAGCGCGCGCGTTGCCGCCATCGGCACGCCCGAGACTTCGCGCGGCACCACCAGCATTGAGCCGTCGCGGATCGAGGTGAGCGCTTCGTCGAGCGATTTCGCCAGTTGGGCCATGCCCATCCGCATAACATGCTTGCCAGGGCGAGACAATTTTGCGACCTGATCGCCAGCGCATGATCCCGAAAAGCATGTCCTCGACATCGATCGGGGATGGGCACCGGTTTTCGGAAAAGATCATGCGCAAGGAAATGACGATGAACTTGCAAGACAAGCTCGCGGCCAAGCGTTTCGTCATCACCGCCGAAGTCACCCCGCCGGTTTCCGCCGACCGCAACGAATTGCTGGCCAAGGCGCTGCCGCTCA
The DNA here is from genome assembly GCA_963761245.1 of uncultured Alphaproteobacteria bacterium. Lineage (GTDB taxonomy): Bacteria > Pseudomonadota > Alphaproteobacteria > Rhizobiales > Xanthobacteraceae > Pseudolabrys. The sequence goes on from CAVXGN010000026.1 coordinate 75,722, forward strand.
AGGGCCTGGCCGATGCGGTCAACATTACCGACGGCGCCGGCGCGCGGCCGCATCTCGGCGCGGTGACGGCCGCGGCCATGCTGGTCGAGCAGGGGATCGAGCCGATCTTGCAGATCACCTGCCGCGACCGCAACCGCATCGCCTTGCAGAGCGATCTGCTCGGCGCCGCTGCCGCCGGCGTGCGCAATCTGCTGATGCTGCGCGGCGACGACCCTAGCGCCGGCGACCAGCCCGATGCCAAGCCGGTGTTCGATCTCGACACCCGCGCGCTGCTGCAGACCGCGCGGCGTATGCGCGATCAGGGCGAATTGCCGACGGGGCGCAAGATTTCCGGCCGCGCCGATTTCTTCCTCGGCGGCGCCGACAATCCGATCGATCCGCCGCCCGGCTGGCAGCCGAAGTCGCTGCAGGCCAAGATCGAGGCCGGCGCGCAATTCGTGCAGACGCAGTTCTGCATGGATGCCGGCGTGGTGCACCGCTACGTCGCGCGGCTTGCCGAGCTTGGGCTCGCCGAGCAAGTTTATCTTATCGTCGGCATCGTGCCGCTGCGCTCGGCCAAATCGGCGCGCTGGATCAAGGACAAGCTCTACGGTTCCATCATTCCCGACGCGCTGATCGCGCGCATGGACGGCGCAAGCGATCCCATCGCGGAAGGTCGCCGCATCTGCCTCGATTTGGTGCGGGAGTTCGCCGACATCCCCTACGTCGCCGGCTGTCACATCATGGCGCCGAACAATGACGCGGCCGTGCCGGATGTCATCCGCGCCGCGCGCGAGAGCGTGAAGCGGTTGGCGTAACGTCTGTCATGGCCGGGCTTGTCCCGGCCATCCCGATTCACGTGGCACAGCGCGTGCCTTCGTAAGCGGGATCACCGGGTCGCGCCGCTCCGCGGCGGCCCGGTGATGACATTCAACTCAGCGC